>NZ_MUNM01000027.1 GCF_002286815.1 Pseudomonas sp. PICF141 | reverse complement strand
TCGCCCAGGGCAGAGGCGTGGCCTGGCCTAAAGCAGGCACTTTCAACGCGCAGCAGTCGATTCAAGTCACGACCGCTGAGGAGTGGGCCCGGGCAAATCCGGCAACCTCATCAGCACAAGGGCAGTAGCTGAACGAACGTTCTCGCGCTGGGAGTTGACCTGCTAAAAAGCTCCTCAGTCTGATAATGGGCGCTGATCACCGAAGCTAAGGCGCGGAGTACGGGTCTGGTAATCCAAGACGCCGAATCTTTATCTTATCCGCACCGTGCCGAGGTCTGAGGCGTCCCACTTTACTATCTCTTGAATTTTCTAAGCGCGGATTCCGAACCACGGTGACTTAACCAAGCGCTTACTAAAGCCTTGCAAATGAGCGTGGTTTTGAGGAGCACAGGGGGGAGAATGGTGTGGTCAGGTGTGTCTACCGGACGCTTACGGTCAACATCGACTTCTGTGTGTACAAGATATTTTCTGCCGCCGCCCGCGTCCTGGGTCGAGTGCCCTCGGCGGTGAACATGGCGGTCTCGCAACTGGAAGCGGAGCTGGACCTGAAGCTTTTCGACCGCTCGACCCGCAAGGCCCTGCCCACCCCGCCGATCGAGCGCTGGAGCCGCAGGCCCGGCAGGTGGTCAGCCAGTTGAACCTGCTCGACGCTCAGTTGCACAGGGGCCTGGAGCGCCGCCTAGTGCTGGCCATGGCGCCGGAGCTGCAGACCGGCGTCTGGAACCGCCCACTGACCACCCTGGCCCGGGAATTCCCGACCCTGGAAATCGAGATTCGCTCGACCGCACAGACCGATGCGGTGCGCATGATTCATGATGGCAGCGTGCACGTGGCGCTGATGTTCGAGCGCCCCGGCATCGACGAGCGTGGGGCCTTCGCCGAGGCTGGCAGCCAGTTGCTCACCGAGGTGGCGCCGCCGGCTACCCTTACACCAGCGACGGCCAGCCGCCGGACGAGGGCACATGGCCGACACCCGGCAGATCGTGGTGGCCAGTGGCGATACCAAGGCCTTGGACCCGCAGATCGGTCTGTCACACCGGGTGTGACAGACCGACAGCTACATGTCCACCTTCGACTTGGTGCAGGCCGGCATGGGTTGGGCCAACCTGCCCATCCGATGATCGACTCGGGTGTGCTGGCGGCCGTGAAGTTCGACAACATGGCCAGCCAGACTGAGAACTCCTCCGGGATCATTTTTTGGTTAAAGATCAGTTCCCGCCCATTTCCTACTCAGTTATGCCCGACCGCATCAGAATCGCGTCGGCCCGGCCTCGACCTGCTCGCGCAGCAGTTTCAGGTAGCGGCGCGCGCCGAGGCCCAAGGGGCGACTTTTGTACCAGATCACATCGACCCACAGGCGGCACTTTTCGCAGGATGTCGCCCGCTGCATTTGATACCTTAATGAAGATGATCTGTTCCGCGGTCTGTTGAGCAAACTACGGCAAGGCTATGTCCGCCAGCCTTGCAAAAGCCGCCACCAACAGGCCGGCAATGGTTGCCGCAATCCACAACGTAACTCTAGTACGCCAGCGCATGGAAGCGAAAACTCGGCGTAACAGCGTTATCGGTTTGATCACCCGAGGGGCTTCCCCTGAAGTCGCCATATTGACCCCAAGACTAACCAAATAAGCAGCCCGTTCCAAACATCTTTGGGCACGCCACTCGACAGGCTCTTTTCGCGTTTGTAGGTATTCACCTACCCAGTGAGAGGTCTAAATACCTCCAAAAAACCGGTGTGATGAGTACCAGCATGGTTAGTATCTCTAGCCGGCCCAGCAGCATGCCGATGGTAAGGAAGCTTGGCGAGTGTGAGGCGACCGATCTAGCGGCTTACATCGACAATTAATCGGCCACGGATCTTCCCGTCCAACAAGTCGACAGCGGCTGGAAGAGCAGCCTCAATGCCAATGTCTCTGGTCATCAAAGATAAGGCATCGAGGTTGAGTTGATTAGCCAGTCGTTCCCAAGCTTCGACTCGTCGCTCAAACGGCTGAGTAACACTGTTGATGCCAAGCAGGCTTATCCCTCGCAGAATGAAGGGGGCAACGGTTGCAGGGAAATCCATTCCCTGAGCCAATCCACACGCAGCCACCAAGCCTTCGGACATCGTGCTTGCGCACGCATTGGCCAAGGTGTGGCTACCGACCGAGTCGATTACTGCAGCCCATTTTTCTTTGGCCAAGGGACGCCCTGGGGCCGAAAGCTCGGCACGATCAATGATCGTCGTAGCCCCCAGGCTCTTCAGATAGGCTTCTTCGCTGACTTTTCCTGTTACGGCGGTGACCGAGTAACCGGCACCCGCCAGAAGGCTGATTGCGAAGCTTCCGACGCCACCTGTGGCGCCTGTCACCAGCACGGTGCCGTTGGACGGCTTCAGTCCATGACGCTCCAATGCCATCACGCAAAGCATAGCGGTGTATCCGGCAGTGCCAACGGCCATGGATTCCCGTTCGGTCAGGCGATCGGGGTGGGGGATAAGCCAGTCGCCGTTCAATCTCGCCTTTTGTGCAAGCCCGCCCCAATGGCTTTCACCCACGCCCCAGCCATTCAGAAGAACGCGATCACCCGGCTTGTAGCGCGGATCATCACTCGACTCGACGGTGCCTGCAAGGTCGATGCCCGGCACCATCGGGAAGCTACGAACAACCGGCCCTTTGCCGGTGATAGCCAGAGCATCCTTGTAGTTCAAGGTGCTGTAGGCGACCTTCACCGTCACGTTCCCGCTTGGCAGTTGGTCATCCTTCAACTCGGTGAGCCGGGCCGAATGCTTTTCTCCCAGCTTCTCAATCAAAATGCCTTTGAACATTGCGTACCCTAATTTAGACCGATTGTCTTTAAATTATCGTAAGGAATCACCTAGTGATTCCAGCCAGAAAGCCTTGAAAAAAAATGTCGAGGGGACGGACATGTTGCGCCAAGCGTGCACGAAGGACGGCGCCCTCCCAACCAACCCAGAAGTAGACCGCGAGGGTTTGACAGTCATGCTGGGGAGATATCTCGTCCAGTTTGACCGCTTCCTCCAGGCAGGCAGCCAAGCGCTGCTCCCAGTCCTGCAGGGTCAGTTCCAGTTGTTCGCGGAAGCTGTCTGGCAGTACCAGTACCTCTTGGCCAAGGTTGCCCACAAGACAGCCCCTTCGGAATTGATACTTGGCCATCCCAACTTTTGCTTCCTCAACAAAGTTCGACAGTCTTCGTAGAGGTGGCACGCTCAGGTCGCTGAAGCAACGATCCAGCTTCCGGGCAAAGTAGTCTGCATAGCGCTCCAACACGGCTTGGCCGAAAGCCTCTTTGCTTTCAAAGTAGTGGTAGAACGAGCCTTTGGGTACTTGGATGCGTTTGAGAACGGTGTCGATACCGGTGGCAGCAAAGCCCTGCTCGGTGAGGATTTCCATGCCGCAGCGAAGGAGCAATTCCAGCGTTTCGCCATGCTCACGTGGGACTTTGGGGGGGCGGCCTCTTCGAGAGATTGGTTTAGAGCTATTCATGCGTTGTAATTTAGACTAACCGTCTCTAATGTCAACCGCTGAGAGATTTGATCCCCAGAACCTAGTGTTGGATGCCTTATGTAAAGCGTTTATCTGAGGAAGCGAAGTTATTTAGAGCTTCGTCCTGCGAAGGTGTGGAGGAGAACGAGCAACGATAACCAAACAACTCAAGCGATTAAAAAATGGCCTCCTCGGGGCCATTTTTTGATTGCTTTACGAAAGTCTTAAACCTCTGCAATGATTTTTAGCTGGTATGTCATTGCGCTCGAAGGTGATCACTCTTTGATGCCGCGTAAACGAAGCGAACGTCGACGCATAATTTCAACCGCAACCAGCAATGCCACCGAGCCGAGAATCAATAACGTGGCCGCCGCCAGGATGGTTGGGCTGATCTGTTCGCGCATGCCTGACCACATTTGTCGCGGTATTGTGCGTTGCTCAACCCCGCCAAGAAATTGCACCAGCACAGCTTCATCGAATGAGGTCACCATCGCAAAGAGCGCACCGGACATGATCCCTGGACGAATAATCGGGAAGGTCACACGGAAAAATGTATAGGTCGAAGACGCTCCAAGGCTTGCCGCTGCTCTGGTCAAGGAATGGTCGAAACCAACCAATGTCGCCGTCACTGTGATGATGACGAATGGGGTGCCGAGTACTGCATGGCCCAGGATGATGCCGAGGTGATTCTGTCCAATGCCCAGCGCGCTGTAGAAAAAGTACATGCCAGCGGATGAGATGATCACCGGTACGATCATCGGTGAAATCAAGGTGCCCATCAGCAGTCCCTTGCACGGCAAATTAGCGCGGCACAGCCCGAGCGCTGCCAGCGTTCCCAATGCCGTTGCGATGACCGTGGCACAGGACGCGATTATCAGGCTGTTCTTGAACGACAACACCCACAGTGGGTCTTCAAGAAGCATGTGGTACCAACGCATGGAAAAGGCTGCCGGATCGAGGTTGAGCATCCCGCTGGTGAAGCTGAAGTAGGGCTCTACATTGAACGACAAAGGCACCACGACCAGTATTGGCAGGATCAAAAACAGCAGTACCAATACACCAAAACCACGAACACTGAAGAACCAGACTCTGCCCATCGGGCTGGTATAGCTTGGAAGACTCATCTCGATTACCCCAGTTTCATGTTGTTGATGCCTACGACCCGGTCATATACCCAATACAGCACCAGTACAATCAGCAGCAGGATGGAGGCGATGGCAGCGGCCAGTCCCCAGTTCAGGGAGGTCTGCATGTGGTAGGCAATAAAGTTGCTGATGACCTGGCCCGTGCGGCCACCTACCAATGCGGGGGTGATGTAGTAACCGGTGGCCAGGATGAACACCAGAATGCCGCCGGCACTCAACCCGGGCAGCGACAGGGGGAAGTAGATCTGCACAAAGGTGCGGAATGAACTGGCCCCCATTGAGTGCGCCGCTCGGGTGTAGGTGGAGTCGATACTTTTCATGACGCTGTACATCGGCAACACCATGAACGGCAACAGGATGTGCGTCATGGCAATCACCGTTCCGAACAGGTTATACATCAGTTCAAGTGGCTGGCTGATCACGCCCAGGCTGCTCAATGTACTGTTCAGTACGCCGTTGTTCTGCAGGATCACCATCCAGGCACTGGTGCGTACCAGCAGTGATGTCCAGAAGGGCAGCAGCACCATGACCATTAACAGATTGCTGGTTTTTGCGGGAAGGGTCGCCAGCATGTACGCCAGCGGGTAACCGAGGAACATGCACAGTGCCGTGATACCCAACGCGACCATCAACGTCTTGATCAGGATGCTGACGTAGATGCGCCGGCTTTCAGGTTGCTGCACGACCTTGCCCTGGTCGTCATAGCGTAAGTCCAGTGCGGCCAGGTAGTTGGAGGCGGAATAGGGCGGCGCCATTTTCTTCAGTTGCATCCAGGTACCGATTTGCCCCCAGCGTTTGTCGGCAGCGGTCATTCGGCTGTTGAACGTGCCCGGTTCGACGGCCTCGCTGGCCAGACCGCGCGCGGTGCGGGCCATCAGAGTCTTGGCATCGCTCATGACCCGGTTGAGATCGGAGCCGACACTGTCGAGTTGTCGTGCCTGTTGCAAGCTGAGAATTTCATGCCCGACGACGTCGAACAGTTGCTCGTCCGGAAGCGCCGTGCCCTTCCAGTTGAGCAGCGCGGCTGCAGTCTGTGGCATTGCTACGGAAAGGGCAGGGGTTTGCACGCTGCGCAGCAACATGGTGCCAATCGGCAACAGAAAAAACACCGTGATGAACGCCAGCAATGGTACGACCAACAGCAATGATTTTGTCTTGTTGAGGCGTTCAGCCCGGTCAAGTTTGTCCTTCAGGTTGCTTTGCGGCTGTGCCTCGTCGACATTGTCGAGCGCGGGGCTGACGCTATATGAGTTGTTCATCTTGGGGACTCCGGCAAAACGGTAAAGTCGTTGAAAGGCTTCAGGCGTCCAGTGCTCGACAGTCGTCGGCCGACCAACCCACATCAATGCACGTACCGGCTTGGGGCGCCGGGCGTCCCGCGGTATTGACCATCTTGACAATGAACTCGTCATTGCCTGCCAGCCTCAAGCGCGCGCGCAAATGATCACCGTGGTAGATGATCTCTTCGATGCGTGCGGGCATATGGTTGTCGTACTCGCCTGGGCGTGCACCAATCTGAACGCGCTCGGGGCGAATCGATAAAGTGGTATTCGCGCTGGCGGTGGGGATGTTGACGGAAAGCGCCTTGACCAGATGATTGCCAACGCGTACTTGGCAGTAGCTTTGGTGACGCTCGACAATCTGCCCAGTCAGTCGATTATTTTCGCCGATAAAGCTCGCTACGAACGCGGTCTGAGGTTTCTCGTAAAGATCGGATGGGTTGGCTAGTTGCTGAACAATCCCGTCATTGAATACGGCAATGCGATCCGACATTGTCAGTGCTTCGGTTTGATCGTGCGTGACGTAAACAACTGTGATGCCGAGCTGCTTCGATAGGCGCTTGATCTCGTACTGCATTTGTTCACGCAGCTGTTTATCCAAGGCGCCCAGCGGCTCATCCATCAGAACCAGGCGCGGTTCGAAAATCAATGCCCGGGCCAGCGCAACGCGTTGTTTCTGACCACCCGATAACTGAGCGGGCATTCGTTTGGCAAATGGCCCCAGGGCCACTAACTCCAAGGATTTCCTCACGCGGGCTTCGATGTCTTGCCGGGACAGTTTGCGTACCTTGAGCGGGAAGGCGAGATTCTCTTCGATAGTCATGTGGGGGAACAGGGCGTAGTTCTGGAACACCATGCCGATACCGCGCTTTTGTGGGGCGATATCGTTAACCGACTGCCCATCAATGCAGATCTGGCCATTTGTCACCGTTTCGAACCCCGCCAACATCATCAAACATGTCGTCTTGCCGGAACCCGAAGGGCCAAGCATTGTGACGAACTCACCCTGTTCGATTTCGAGGTTGAAGTTTTTGACGACCAGATGTTCGCCGTCATAACTCTTCTGCACATTTCGAAAACTAACGAATGATTCAGTACGCATGGGGGAGATCTCTTGTTATTGGTGCTGTAGAGGAGCCGGGCACGAAAAGTCGCCCGGGCCCATCAAAGGGGGTGTCAGGTGTGTTGCGGCAAGGCTGTGGTTGAGTTTTTGGTTACTTGGACAGCCAAGCGTTGAAGCGCTCGTTCAATTCGTCTGCGTGGTCTCCCCACCACTGGGAGTCCACCTGAAGTGCGCTGGCAAAGTTTTCAGGGCTAGTCGGCAAGTTGGGTTTGACCTTCGGGTCTACCAAGGCTTGCGCGGAGAGTCGTGTAGGGCCATAGGCGATATAGTTACTTTGGTCAGCCAGTACCGAGCTTTGAGTGGCAAACTTCAAAAAATCCATCGCCTGATCTTTTTTCGGATTGCCGGCAGGGACTACCCAAGCCTCCATGTCATACATCTGACCATCCCACACGATTTTGAACGGCTGCTGCTCTTTCTGCTGAGCGATCACGATACGCCCGCTATAAGCTGAGATCATGCTGACCTCGCCATCGGCTAGCAGTTGCGGCGCTTGTGCCCCGGCTTCCCACCAGATGGTGTCCTTTTTGATTGTGTCGAGCTTCGCAAAAGCTCGATCCAGGCCTTCTTCAGTCCCCAGCATTTCGTACACCTTTTCACGGGGCACACCGTCGGCCATCAGCGCCCATTCAAGATTGACTTGAGGTGCTTTACGCAGTGCTCGCTTGCCTGGGAAGCGCTTGGTGTCGAAAAAGTCTTTCAGGGTATGGGGCTGTTCGCCCTTGAAGGCTTTGGTGTTGTAGGCCATGACTGTCGACCAAACGTAACTCGCCACGCCGCATTCCGTCAGGGCTCCTGGCAGAAAATCCTTTGCAGCAGGTGTTCCATCCGGTGCAGGTGCCAGGGTGGCTGGGTCAATTCGTTCAAGCAGGCCGTTGTTACAGGCACGAATGACGTTCGGTATTTCAGCATCGACTACGTCCCAAGTGACCTTTTTGCTGTCTACCTGAGTCTTGATTTGCGCGATGCCCCCAGAATAGTCCTCCGAAATCACCCGGGTACCAGTGGCGGCAGTGAAGGGTTTGTGTGCGGCTTGGATCTGGGCGTTTGTTAGGTTGCCGCCGTAGGACACAACCGTGAGAGTGTTTTCTGCGTAAGCACTGCAGGACACTATGCCGGTTAGCAAAAGAAACGTTGCGCTTTTCATGCGTGAGACCCCTCGTTTTTATTTTTGTGGGAAACCGTCACAAGCTCTTCGCACGGAGTGCGTGAGCAACCGAAGAGACGATCAGGGCTTTACTCTCGGCAAAAAAATCGGAAGGTAAAAGCAATAAAAAAAAACCCAATGGGGCGATTTTTTTTATGGGTGCAACACAAAAATTATCTATTGGTGTCTAAAGTGAAGGGCTTCAGGCATTCACGGATTCAAAAATCACTTCCTCATTCTTCGCTACGCGCGGCGGACGCTTCTTCCATCAGCCAACTTGCGAAAGCTGCCGCTTGGGGATTGACGATTTTGTGCGGGGAATACACTAAGTAAAACGCTTCTGAGGTTTTAAATTTTGCGGTCAAAGGGGCGATGAGTTGTCCTGATTCAAGATACTGCTCGACGAGCGATGATCGCGCCAAGGCAACTCCTTGACCCAGCTCCGCCATTTTCAGTGCGGAAATAAGCGTGTCGAACTGCAGTCCTTGAGATGAGTCAACGTCGTCGGCCTTGGCCTTTTTCAACCAATAGCCCCATCCCTCCTCATAACCCAAGACATGCAGAAGTTCGTGGTGACGAAGGTCTCTTGGGGTTTTCAAGGGCTTTTGCGTTGTGGGCAAATCAGGGGAGCACACAGGGAAAAGCAAATCCCAGGTCAGCCGTTCACTCTTCAGGCCAGTCCATTTACCGCTGCCATATCGAATTTCCAGATCAGATTCGAGATCGGTTTCGCCCATCCAGATGTTGCTGGTGATACGCAAATTGACATCTGGATGCTGCTCGCGAAATCGCGGCAGACGACCCGACAGCCAATGAGTAAAGAAAACCAGACTGCTGCGCACTGTGAGCACCTTCCGGTGCCCTTGACCGAATATCTCATCGGTCGCCGCTGCAAGACGCTCCACCGATTCATGGACGACGGGTAGAAAGGCTAAGCCAGGCTCCGTCAGTTCCAAACCTCTAGGTAGACGCTTAAACAGAGCTGCGCCGAGCTGCGATTCCAGTGCTTTGATCTGCTGGCTGACGGCTGCCTGAGTGAGACTCAGTTCTACAGCCGCCTCCGTAAAGCTGAGGTGACGAGCGGCTGACTCGAACGCGCGTAACCAGTTGAGCGGAGGTAGTCGCTTCTTCATGGCTCAAAATTCTCTGAGGAAAAGTGCCTGGCTATGGGGCGAGCCAGCGTACGTCTTGTAGCGGCAATCCATAAATCCTACTCCTATCGCATAAAAAAAATGAACCCATAGGGTTTTTTTTTATTGCTTTCGCAGTCCCCAACTTTTCTCGAAAGTAACTCCCAGATCGCCACTCAATGGGCCAAGCCTGAAACGCTTTGAGCCTCTGCAGACGGCTTCTGAAAACCTAAACCCTGCGTGAAAGCTTGAAGAAGCAGGACAATAAAAATAATGGGTGAAACATGACAAACCTCAGTCAGCTACCCCTTTGCGGTGTGAACGTTATCGATTTTGGCCAATACATTGCCGGCCCCGCTGTCGCGATGATACTGGGTGATCTCGGGGCCACGGTCATTCATATTGATCCACCCGCTGGCCCGCTCTGGGATAGCCCGGCGAATGCCGTCCTCAACCGAAACAAGCAGTGCTTACGCTTGGACTTGAAGTCCCCTGAGGGTTTGCACCACGCCAGGCAGATGATCGCAAAAGCCGACATCGTGATTGAGAACTTCCGTCCTGGCGTGATGAAAAAACTGGGGCTGGATTTTTCCGAGTTGCGTCGTGAACACCCGCAACTGATCACCTTGTCCATTCCAGGTTTTGCAACGAATGATGAACTCCGAAGCCAATGGCGTGCCACTGAGGCAATTATCGCTTCAGCCTCAGGGGTTTTCACTGATATGGGGCAAAATCGGGTATTGATGGGCATTAACCCGAGCTTTTCTCCACTGCCACTCGCATCCGCTTACGGCACTATGCTCGCCGTCTCGGCTGTGGTGCTGGCATTGCAATCCAGACAACGCACTGGCATGGGTGATGAGATCGAAGTGCCGCTCGCTTCGGCGGTCATGGAGGGACTTTCTTACAACTCAATCAAGATCGACGGCTATCCAGCGCGCTACAAAACCTTGCGTGAAAAAGAGATTGAGCGTCGGCGAGCCGAGAACCTGCCGATGAACCTCAGTTATGAGGATTTGCAGGAGTACCTCGACCCCTTCTACCGTACCTATGAATGTGCTGACGGACGCAAATTCTACGCAGTTTGCCCTTCCCATCGCTCGCATGCCAAACGCTGCCTACAGGCAATGGGTTTGTACGAGGAAATGCTCGCTGCAGGCCTTCCCAAAGTTGAAGATCCCTACCTGCCATTTGCACAATGGGAAGGTGATGCCTCACTCGGTGTTTATCCACTACCAGCTCATTGGGCCAAGGTTATCTCGGCGCGCATGAAGGAAGTCTTCCTGACCAAGACGGCTGCGCAATGGGAAAAAATCTTCGGTGAAGGGCAGTTTCCTGGCGCTCCTCATCGTTCAACTCAAGAGTGGTTGCACGATGAGCATGCAAACACTGCAGGTCTAGTGGTTGACGTCACTGATCATCAATATGGACTGATGAAACAGCCAGGCGCTATAGCCTGGCTGGAAGACAGTGCAGAGTTGATGTTGTCTCCGCTCTCACGACGAGAAGTCAGTATCGAGGAGGCATTGGCCACCTTGAGTGAAGGCACTCGCGAGGAGTTGCCAGCCGTAAATCAGCCATGTTCAAAAGGATGGCTGGACGGTGTTCGTATCCTCGACCTGACCAACGTGATTGCCGGCCCGCACTCGACCTCATTCCTCGGGCGATTCGGTGCTGATGTCATCAAGCTTGACCCCACCAAGCCAAATTACGATCCATGGAACACCGTGGTATTCGGTATGTCTTCGGCGCGCGGTAAGCAAAGCGTGTTGGTCGACCTCAATCAAGAGGAGGGGCGTGAGGTATTCGATAGGTTGGTGAAGTCAGTGGATGTCATTGTCATGAATGCGCCTGATCGCCAACTGGCGCCTTTAGGGTTAGATGAAGCCAGTCTGAAGGCGGTGAATCCTGAGGTGATTTTCTGCCAGTTGGACTGCTTCGGTGGCCCGCGCCGTGGCCCTAGAACTGACTACTTGGGTTACGACGATCTCATCCAGGCCACGACCGGCATCATGCTGCGGTTTGGTGGCGGTATGCAGACCCCGGAAGAACATGCTCATGTTGGCACCATTGATGTGATGTGCGGTTTCGCTGCTGCGCTTGGCGTGGCCACAGCGTTGTATCAAAAGTCCAGAACAGGCAAGGTCAGCCGAGCTCGGACGTCACTGGCTGCCTTGGGCAACCTGGTTCAAGTTCCTTTCTGTTACGACTACTCGGGGCGCGCACCCTTTGATGAGCCGGCGGGTCGTGAGGTGTTGGGTTATAGCGATCTGTCGCGTTTCTATCGAACGGCTGACGGATGGCTATACCTCGATGCAGATTCAGCGGATCTGGGCAGACTGGATGCAGTTCAAGGCTTGAACGGCCTGTCTGCGGCAGGTGACCACGCGGCTTTCCTCAGTGCAGCTCTGGCCAAGGTGGCGGGAGAAACCTGGCAACGCCGTTTGCAGGAAGCCGGAGTCGCCGCTGCTGTCCCGGATAACATCGACAATCTCCGCAATCGCTACAGCCGACCTGCTGACAACTACCCGGGCACTGACAACGGGAGCTACTCGTTCAGTGTCTATGCCGATCATCCGAGTGGGCGCTGCGTAACTCAGCTCGATCCCTTTGCCATACGCCCGCGCCATGCGGCGATCCGCAGCCTTTCACCAGCAGAAAAATTTGGCGCTTCAACCAGATCTGTCTTGGGTGAACTCGGTTACAGCGAAAGTGAAGTTGACGCTCTTATGACCCGCAGCGTTATCAGCGACAGCTGGAGCCAAGAGTATTTGCCCAGCTGACATTCCCGTCAGAGGTTAAGGGTAAGAAGTTTCACAAATGCCCATCTACCTCGGCGACTTCCATCACAAGAAAAATAGGGGGCGGCACTCTCCTGGAGTCGACGCCCCCACAGGGAAACTTTCGGAGGCAACATGTCGAATCAAATAGTTCTGCCGCGCATCCTGCAGGTGGGCGCCAAGGCCAGCGAGGCCATTCCAGATGTGCTCGCTAGCCTGGGTTGCCATCGACCATTGATCATCACTGACAAAATGATGGTGCAACTCGGTTACGCCGGTCGTATCCAGGATGTACTTGCAAGCAAAGGTTTGAGCGCCGACGTTTTCGCCGACACTGTTCCTGAGCCCACGGTCGATTCGATTCGTGCCGGTGTTGAACATGCTAGATCGGGCGACTATGACAGCATCATTGCATTGGGTGGTGGCAGTCCAATCGACAGTGCCAAAGCCATTGGCATTCTCGCCAAGTTCGGTGGCGAGATGCGTGACTATAAATTTCCACGGCAGGTGAGCGAGCAAGGCTTGCCGATCATTGCAGTACCGACCACAGCTGGTACCGGTTCGGAAGTTACCCGTTTCACCATCATTACTGATGAACAGAACGACGAAAAAATGCTCTGCGTAGGCATCGGGTTTATGCCTGTGGCGGCATTGGTCGACTACACCCTGACGCTCTCCCTGCCAGCTCGTGTCACGGCGGATACCGGTATCGATGCACTAACCCACGCCATTGAGGCCTATGTCAGCCTCAAAGCCAACCTCTACAGTGACAGTCAGGCGCTGGCCGCGATGCGTCTGATTGGCCCGAACTTGCGTCGCGCCTATCACTCAGGCCAGGACATTGCAGCGCGCGAGGCGCTGATGCTGGGATCTACTTTGGCCGGAGTTGCGTTTTCGGCAGCCTCAGTTGCCCTGGTGCATGGTATGAGCCGCCCAATTGGAGCTTTTTTCCATGTGCCACACGGACTTTCCAACGCGATGCTGCTGCCAGGTGTAACAGCTTTCTCCATTCCAGGCGCCCCAAAACGTTACGCCGATTGTGCGCGGGCCATTGGCGTCGCGACCGCTGAGGACAGCGACGATAGCGCCAACGCTAAGTTGCTCGTCGAACTGCAGGCCCTCAATGACGAGCTGCAAGTTCCCACACCTGAAGGCTTTGGCATCAGTCGCTCACGCTTCTTCGAACTGATGCCAATTATGGCTGAGCAAGCCCTCGCATCCGGTTCACCGGGCAACAATCCTCGGGTGCCTTCGGTCGACGAGATGATCGAGCTCTACCGAAACCTCTGGTAGCCAAAAAGACAACCACGCCTCTTCATCACTTCAGCGGTAACTGCCGCGTACATAAAATAAGGAATACTCGCATGATTACTGTAGGTCATCTGATCAACGGCCAGATTGTCACTGATACTGAGCGCACTCAGGACGTGTTCAATCCTGCAACGGGCGAAGTCACCAAACAGGTTGCACTGGCCTCGAAACTAACGGTCGAAAAAGCCATTGCTGCCGCTGAAGCGGCTTTTCCTGAATGGCGCAACACACCACCGATCAAGCGCGCACGGGTGATGTTCCGCTTCAAAGAACTGCTTGAGCAGAATGCCGAACGTATCTGCCAAATGATTGGTGAAGAGCACGGGAAAATTGTCCACGATGCCATGGGCGAGCTTCAGCGGGGCATCGAAAATGTTGAATATGCGTGCGGTGTGCCCGAGTTGCTCAAGGGGGAGCACAGCAAAAATGTTGGCCCCAATATCGATTCTTGGAGTGAGTTCCAACCGCTGGGTGTAGTTGCTGGAATCACGCCATTCAACTTCCCGGCGATGGTACCGCTGTGGATGTTTCCTATGGCGATTGCCTGCGGTAACTGCTTCATCCTGAAACCCTCCGAGCGTGATCCAAGTTCGACCTTGTTCATCGCTCAGCTGCTGCAGGAAGCTGGTTTACCGAATGGCGTCATGAGTGTGGTCAATGGTGATAAAGAGGCCGTTGATACCTTGCTCCACGACCATCGTGTCCAGGCGGTAAGTTTTGTAGGTTCGACACCCATCGCTGAGTACATCTACCGGACGGCTGCGGCAAATGGCAAACGTTGCCAAGCATTGGGTGGAGCAAAAAACCACGCCATCGTCATGCCAGATGCGGACATCGATAATGCGGTCAACCAGTTGGTGGGGGCTGCATTTGGATCATCAGGGGAGCGATGCATGGCTCTGTCTGTAGCGGTCACAGTAGGTGATGCAACAGCCGATGCCTTGATCAGCAAAATGCGCGAAGCAATGACCAGTCTCAAGGTCGGCGCCTATCAAGACAAGAGCAACGACTTCGGCCCTCTGATCACTCGCCAACATCAGCAAAAAGTGATCGGATACATCGACAGTGCAGAGGAGGAGGGCGCAGAGGTCGTAGTGGATGGTCGAAACATTCAGGTTCCAGCTTGCGAGAACGGTTTTTTTGTTGGGGGGACATTGATCGATCAAGTCAAACCCGGCATGCGCTGCTACGAGGAAGAGATCTTCGGGCCGGTGCTGTTGATCGTGCGCGCGCAGAGCATGCAAGAGGCGATGCAACTGATCGATGCCCATGAGTACGGTAACGGCACCTGCATCTTCACTCGCGATGGTGAAGCAGCCCGCTACTTTTCGGACAACATTAAGGTCGGCATGGTCGGCATCAACGTACCGCTCCCAGTACCTGTCGCGTATCACAGCTTTGGTGGCTGGAAGCGCTCGCTCTTTGGCGACCTGCATGCCTACGGCCCGGATGCCGTTCGTTTCTATAGCAAGCGTAAAACGGTCACTCAGCGCTGGCCATCTTCGGGCATCCGCGAGGGTGTAGAGTTCTCTATGCCGACGATGAAATGACTGAATGGCAAGCTCAAATAAGATGTAGAGCGTTTTCTTCATCAAGTGTCGTGGTCATCGACATTTTGCCGGGCTAACGCCGAGTCCTGGCTCACCAGATGATTTTGGTTTACGTACAAAAAAGGCCCTCTACAGGGCCTTTTTTGTCGAGGATTTAGACATTGGGTTTGGCGTTAGCGTAGTGGGCGGTCACGCGCCATGCGGGATGCAAACAGCCCGCATCCATTGCGCAAACTTTCGTGCCGACGTCAGTCACCCTTCTTGTCCTATGGCGGCGTTCAAAGAAACTCCTTTCGGATGTCGATACTCGATCGTTCACCAATGTTCCTGTAGTTCTCCGTGAGCCACGTATCGGCCTCTCGTCGTCCGTTGTCGCGTAGTCCGCAAAGGAAGTCCCAGTCCGCGTTGGATTTGCTGGACACACTGAGCGCACACATCGCCTCGTCAGACTTAATGGAATGATAAGCATCTCCTTCATTGCGATCGAGCTTACATCGTCAGTATTGCCATGTGCCAACGAGTCTCCTACGCCGATACCTTTAAATCCAAGATCGTCAAGGAATACCTGCAAGCTGTCGACCGCAAGCGTTGCATTGAGCCTCGAACGTGTACTGGGCCGCCCGTTCAAGCGTAACGTATGGACTGTTCCGTACTTGCTCCAAGAATTGGAGAAAGACCCAACGCATCACATCAAGAAGTACCGCGCTGTGTTCGCCCAGGGCAGAGGCGTGGCCTGG
>NZ_MUNM01000026.1 GCF_002286815.1 Pseudomonas sp. PICF141 | reverse complement strand
TTCTGTACGGAGATCGATTTATCAGGCCGACCTGGTAAAAGCATGGCCTGCCTAACGGCAGGCCGTTACCGGCCCGCACACAAAATATCTGACAGTCCCCCGCTTCATGCCCGCACAGAAAATCTGACACTCCCATCATTCACGCTCCCCAGTCTGCAAAATAGAAGCGCATTGTTCCCGGTTCCGTAGCGTAGAATTTCCCAACGCAGCCCCCACCCGAGACGGAACCTCAATGCGAACCCCCACCACCCAACACCCCCTCTGGCAAACCTATCTCCTGTTTCTCGCCCCCATGGTTCTCTCCAATTTCCTCCAATCCATGTCGGGCACCATCAACAGCATCTACATCGGCCAATTGCTCGGCACCCAGGCTCTCGCGGCGGTATCGGGCATGTTTCCCGTGGTGTTCTTCTTCATCGCCTTGGTCATCGGTCTCGGCGCGGGTGCCGGGGTGTTGATCGGGCAAGCCTGGGGCGCTCGGGAGTTGCATTTGGTGAAGGCCATCGCCGGTTCGACGTTGCTGTTGGGGGCGATGATCGGGTTGGCGGCGGCGGTGTTGGGCAGTGTGTTTGCCCGGCCGGCGTTGCAGGGTTTGGGCACGCCGGTGGATGTGCTGGACGATGCGGTGGCGTATGCGCATGTGATGATGTGGATCTTGCCGTCGCTGTTGGTGTTTGTGTTGTTCACGCAGTTGCTGCGAGGGGTGAGCGATACGGTGTCGCCATTGTTGGCGCTGGTGGTGTCGACGTGTGTCGGGCTGGCGCTGACGCCGGCCTTGATTCTCGGGTGGTTGGGTTTGCCGCCGATGGGAATTCAGAGTGCGGCATGGGCGGGGTTGGCGGGTAACCTGGCGGCGATGGGGTGGCTGGCGTGGCGGTTGATTCGCGAGGGGCATCCGTTGGCGCCGGATCGGGAGATGTTTGCCTCGATGCGGCTGGACATGGACATCCTCGGCAAGGTATTGCGCATCGGGCTGCCAACCGGGTTGCAGATGGTGGTTTTATCGCTGTCGGAGCTGGTGATTCTGGCGCTGGTGAATCAGCACGGTTCCCAGGCGACGGCGGCGTACGGGGCGGTAACGCAGATCGTCAATTACGTGCAGTTCCCGGCACTATCGATTGCAATCACCGCGTCGATCCTCGGCGCGCAGGCGATTGGGGCAGGGCGCATCGAGCGCATGGGGCCGATTTTGCGCACCGGGCTGTTGATCAATGTGTGCCTGACCGGCGGTTTGGTGGTGTTGGGTTACCTGCTTTCGCACTGGTTGCTGGGGCTGTTTCTAACGGATGATTCCACCCGGGCGATGGCCGAACACCTGTTGCACATCATGCTCTGGAGCCTGTTGGTGTTCGGCTTCCAGGCGATTGTCGGCGGCATCATGCGCGCCAGCGGCACGGTGTTGGTGCCGGTGGCGGTATCGATCGTTTGCGTGGTCGGGGTGCAGTTGCCGATGGCGTATCTGCTGGATGCGCGCTTTGGGCTGCAAGGTGTGTGGATGGCGTTTCCGGTGGCGTATCTGGGCATGCTGATGCTGCAGACGCTGTATTACAAAATGGTCTGGCAGCATCAGAAGATTGAGCGGTTGGTGTAGGGCCTTCGTTTGAGTGCGAAATTGCACTCCACTTGACCACCGGTTGCATGGGATTTGACTGTCATGCTTCGTAACCGTAATCGGCAGAGAATTGCGCATGCAGCGCTTCTCGACAGGCAGAAATCGGCCAAAAGCGGACATACGTAAGCAATAGAAAGCGGTACCCTGAGAATAAGATCGCATCGCTTAAGTGACTGGGTTTTACAAGGGAGCTATAGATGAAAACCTACTGCCCGACGTTCTGGTCTCGGGATTCGGGCGTTGACCACAGCGCTTCGGTCATCTGCCTCAATGACATTTTGCCGACCGTGGGCCAAAATACATTTGCATATTTTGATAACAATGACTGTTTACTGGCCGGCGAAACGATACTGCTAATTTGGTGCCCTCCCGTTTCCGACTTGAATGGCTGGAGTGAACAACCTTCGGAAATCGCGCTGAGCCATCTCTTGAAAGCAAATGTAGTTGCCGTGGCTCAAGCGTCAGAACCCTCAGCAGCGGCGATACATCCCGCCCACTACGGCAAACGCAAGTACGAACTCGACATCCTTTCTTGCGAGCGATTTCTGACTGTACTTAGAGCGCTTCAGGAGGACCCCACGTCTCGGCATCTACAAGGTATTGGAAGCGCCCAAGGGAACTTTCTGATGTGGGATGAAGTGAATTGGTGTGGAAGCGCGGCCGTCGATGGATTCACCTATCTAACGGCGAATACCTTGAACGAGGCCCATATGGAGTTGATTCTCGAAGAGGTCGATGACGATATAATCGGACTTTTTTCAGTGCACATCGATCCTGGGGGGACCTTCTATGAATTTGGTAGGAAACGGCTCACGGGCCAGGAACTCCGGGTCATCAAGCATGCACTCGACATAGCGCGCCCTCTTTGTGACTCGCAGGCCGACTACCTTGTGGCCTGTTCAAAGTAACGAAGTCGAGAGGATTCAGCTCTGACTTTACGAATTCATGAGAGAGTGTCTGCTTAGGATTGCAGGCATTTCGCAACAGGCGGCTATCGGCCAGAGGCTGACATTGCCCTGTAATGGTATCGTTCACGTCCTCCCTGTAACTCGTGAGTAACCATGATGAGAGCCAAGTCCTCAATCTGGGCAGTAGCTCCCGCACCAGGAATTCCTGAATCACCAGCTCTTCTGGTTGAGTCAGGCAACCTTTGGCTCGCATACTTTCAAGCCTCAAATGAAAGCCTTGCAGTCGTTCGTTTTACCGGGCTCATTGATCATCACCTTGCGCCCATAGGAGACGAAGGCCTAGGGCGCCACCCTTATGTTCTAGCGGGCCTTCAGCCCTACTCATTCAACGAACTCATTGGTTCTGAAGAAACTGTCTGCCACAAATGGTCAAGCGCAAGACATTGGGTCGTTACGTTTAAAGACGAGACTCTTGATGTGATTGCGCGGACTGGTGAGGTCATTGAGTTCGGGATAAACAAGGCATCGCCGCTTGAGGCCTTGCTCTCGCTTCGCCTCTGAAAAGACGGAATTAAAATAAAAAGGGTGCGGATTTTTTTCCGTCCTGTCTAATCCTGAAATAGGTTTACACCTGTTTCACCCCAATGCCCGATGCATTGCATCGGGCGCTCTTATCTTTGCACGGCGCAAACATTAGGTTCTTCCATGTTCGACAGAAGCGACTTTGATCAACTCTCCAGTGAGCAACTGACTTTTTGGACAGCGCACAATTATTGCCCCGGTCTCTATTACGTCGTTTATCCAGGAATCGCTTTTCGAAGCGCGGAATCTCAGCAGTGCATCAGGGTAACTCGTGTCCAAAAGCGGCAAGGCGAGAACGGATTAAACTTCTGGCTTCACGCGGAATGGATCGATTGGCGGCCTGGAGGAGAAAGTTATTTCCCGGGATACGTGTCCGACGCTCAGTTCGAGGAAATTTCGGAAGCTATTTTCAATCAGATGGTTGCGGATCAGGCGATCAGTTTGATCGCTCCTCTCAAGCAGCCCCTGCATGAGTCGACAGGTTTCGTAGGAGCGCTATTGATGTACTCAATGAAGACTGACTTCATCGTTTCGCTGTTCGCGGAGTATGAAGATGAGTACATCCATTTCTATTGGGACACGACTGCATGAGCGGCTGCTTTGGGTCGATTTCTGCCTGTCGCGAAGGTGGGATGCCGATCTATAGCTGCATCCTTTCGTTATCAGAATTAGGCCGAAGGCTCACACCGACAAGCTAAAGTTTTTCGTACACCACCTCGAATTCTTCACCCAATTCCTGTTGGATGGATTTCAGTAATTTAGCGGCAGCCTCGTCAAATCTTGTGTAATCGTCTGCATTCCAAGGGCCGGGATCAGGTGGGTAATCCCAGTTCAGCGAGGTGTCATGCCACTGTGAAAGCTCGTTAAGCATTGCTTTGACTTCGTCACTGAGTGGTAGCCTCTCTTCAATAGGCCCTACAGAAAATTTATCCCGTGCAATATTATTTCCACACCAAAGGCAACCGCCGCCCCATTCGAACATTAAGCGAACACGATAGCGTTCTGCCCTCATCATTGGGCTCCAATTTTTTGTGGGTACATGGTGTGCAATAGGTTGGCAAAGATATCCACGCTAGGCCAGCGACCGTTATGACAGGCAGCTTAGGGTCGAAAGTCGTCTTTTGCTAACTCCATCGGGACCTCGCTACGCCCCGCTTAGATCGGGTAGCAGCGTGCAGATGGGATTCGTTTGAGTCAGCTTGCTTGCCGGCATCGGCCGGATTTCACTCGGTCCTATGCCCGATCTCTTCCCGGTTTGGCATCGTCCAATCCGAAGTTCTTTCGTAAATCGAATCGACGTGGTTATCCACTTCATAGGTAAATGTCAGCAAGTAAAACGCAAATGCGGTTGCAGCCAGTGCCGCTCTCCCCAAGGGATTCGCATCTTTGGACAAAACCACCTGGACCAATGGCAACCCAGCCTCCCCGAAGGTAGGCAAAGACCGCTTGCGTGAACCATGCGTGTGCTGCGAGAACTCCCCAGAAATGACTCCAGTCCCCGGCGAAGCGCACAAAAGCGTTTACCAATGAGGCGATGACCATCAATGCCAATATCAAATACCGAAAGCGCTTCAAAAATGTAAGGACGTAATGTTCCGATTCCATCAACCCTTTTCCCAATCAAACAGGCTGCACGCGTTTCCCAATTTCCAGATATCGGCAGATTTGAGTCGATCCTGAGTCACAATCAATAGATCCTTCTCCCTTCAAAGTCAGCCGCTACAGCGGCAAGGTTTACGGCAGGTCTTGATTGGTCGGGTGCACGCCCACGTGAAGCCGGCCGGTGTAAAAACCGCCCATTGAAAACATTGCGGCCGTAGCCTGGTCATTGGACATGTCAGGCGCTGGGGCAAAAGGTTTTCAATCAATGATTGTTACAGGGTGAAAAGACGCAGGGGAGATAGTAATTAATCTCCCGCATGATACGTAGGCTGTTGCTCTATCCCAATCGTCCAAATGGGGTCGGTTTCTGCCTGACTCGACAGGCAGCTTTGAGTATTTGCGGCCCATAGGGACGGGCAGCTATCGGCCAAAAGCGGTCGCTCCTTCTCAAGAGCTTCCAGATCAAACCTGAGGCATAATCTGATCGTAAACGGGCCAGAAAATAGCATTCATATGAACATGCATACGCCATATGGGCTGATCACAATAGTTGACGAGCCTACTTACTCGTTTAACTCCACTGACAACGCGCAGCCCTATGCTCTCGACGTCCTCCTTACGGACGAGTCGATCACCTCAATCCATGGTGTGAAATTAAATGGGGACAGCATCCTGGTAGTTGGTGCTGGGGGAGGAGGCACAGCCATCCATAAGCATTCGGCACTCGTGCTCGACCACAAACTCTATTTGGCGGTCGGCGACCACATCGCCTGTTTGTCACTAGAGCTTCCCTATCGGCTTCTCTGGTCCGTTCGGGTCGATACCGCGACGTGCTTTGGTATCCACTATGAAAATCAGCAACAAGCTCTCCTTTCACACGGCGAACTGGAGATTACTCGCCTGTCCATGGATGGCGTCATAATCTGGCAAGCCTCTCGCGCAGATATATTCTCTGAAGGATTTTGCTTATTACCGGACTATATCGAGGCCGTTGACTTCAACAAGTCTGTCTATCGGTTTGATTATGTGACGGGCGAATTACTTCATTATTAGCTGCCCCTTCGACTGTCCGCTTTGGGTCGAATAGCGACCACCACTCATTGGGACTGATCCACCCTTGTCCTCCCCCAACGTGGAGGACGAGCCATGAACACCATTGCAAGATACAACCATCAGCCTTGGAACAAGGGAAAGCTTGTAGGGCAGAAAGCCCCGCTCCGAGTCAGAGATATCTGGGCCATCCGGGTCAGACTCCAGCTCGCGGAGAAGACACGTGATTTGGCGCTCTTCAACTTGGCCATCGACAGCAAATTGCGCGCCTGTGACTTAACCAAGCTGCGTGTCCGAGACATCGCCCATGGAGAGCATGTCTCGTCACGGGCCATTGTGATGCAGCAAAAAAACTCAGCATCCAGTGCAATTTGAAATCACTGAGCAAACCCGAACGGTTCTGGAGGCGTGGATGCATCAGGAGCACCTCCGCAGCGAGGACTTCCTGTTTCCGACCCGATTGCACGCTTCAGACCATCTTTCCACCAGGCAGTACGCGCGAATAGTCAAAGCTTGGGTGACAGCCATTGGCCTTGACCCAACTATGTACGGCACTCACACACTAAGGCGAACCAAGGCATCGCTGATCTATGGTTGGACGAAGAACCTGAGAGCCATCCAGCTCCTGCTTGGCCATACGAAGCTGGAAAGCACCGTCAGATACTTGGGAATCGAGGTCGATGATGCCCTGGAAATGGCGGAACAAACGGAGGTCTGACTCTCCATAGTGACGGTCGATGCTTGATCGTCGCTATCCGACCCAAAGCGGACGCTCAAAGCAATTCGAACACCGGGTATGATTCGAATTGGGGGTGGGGAATCCACCTGAAGTCATTGCGGAGTTGACGATGGAATTTTCCACCACGCTTTGGGAGTGGTATGGACAGGATGAGTACAAGCGAGTTCTTGCGGTGTGCGAGGCAATTCCGGGGCTTACCTTCTTGGCGATGAACGCCGACGCGCAGCGAGACGCAATCCCTTATTGTCCGGCGTGTGAGGCGTGGTCGGAAACGATGCTGCCTCTGAATGAGGCACTTACAGTCTGTGGAGCCGCGATGCCAAGTGAAGTTCGGACTGGACTACAGCAGGTCTGGGACTTGTGTAATTCGCTGCCTGAGACAGCTTTTCATTGCGATGATTGGTGGATCTTCGATCAATATGAATGGCAGCCTCTCCGGGAAGCCGCTGAGCTGGCTCTGGATTTGGTTGAAGCGGTGAAAATATCCCCTTATCTGGATGAATTAATTTTGGATTGTCGAAATGCAGTGCGTGGATTGAAGAGCTAGTAAAGCTGCTGAAGGAGGGTTTCATCAAGGTAATAAAATAGTCTGAGGGTATAGCAATGAACCTCGAACAATTAGCCGAATTTTTTTTAGATACGCAATTGAACACGGGAACCCGTACGATAGATATCCTTTAGGGATTGAGGTTGATGAGTTTGGGGGAGCATATATTGAAATTTCTGAGTCTGGGAAACTGGCCATCGTTGCGAAAGACCGCGGTGAAGAATGTCTAAGGAAGGAAACGACGTCACCGGAGGTGTTGGCTAAATGGGTGTATGAAATTTTCAATAAGAAATAACAAGGAACAATTAATGACGCAAAGGCACGTTTCTTAAGCATATCGAATGGCAGCTTTTGGCCGAGGGTGTGTAAAAACGTTTTTGAGCGCGAAAGGAAATCCAAACTGGACTGGAGATCGCGCTTCTACGCGAAATCCACATCTGCTAACGTGTCGATAAATTTCAGATTTAACGTAGACGCGTACACGTCAATTTTGGCGAAGCGTTTTTACACACTCTGGGCCGAAAGCGGTCGTTCGTAAGTGACAGCTTACGGACAAAAACTGCCAGTAATGAAAGTGGGCTATTCGGGGATTTGGGTTCCAAGGCAACAGCTACTCTGCCCTGAGGAGACGAGTAGAACCGTATCAGCCGTATGCAGCCCATTAAACTCTCACGCAGGGCGGCGAACTCGGTTGGTATCTCTAGATGGGGGACACCCGAACTGGCGACTGTACTCTCGGCTGAATTGCGATGGGCTTTCGTAGCCCACTCGATAACAGGCACTCGCCACATCCAGCCCTTCACCCAGCATCAGACGGCGGGCTTCCTGCAAGCGAAGTTGCTTCTGATACTGCAGCGGACTCATCGCGGTTACTGCCTTGAAGCGATGATGCAACGTAGAGCTGCCCAAATTAGCGACCCGGGCAAGTTCTTCTATGCGTAAGGGTTGGGTGTAATGGTTATTCAACCAGTCGATGGCCCGCGTGACTCGCCGTGTTTGCGAATCACCGAGGGCAAGCTCATACAGCCGGCGTCCGTGCACGCCTCGCAGAAGGCGATAGTACAACTCTCGCAAAGCGAGCGGCGCCAGCATGCCGATGTCTTTCGGTGTTTCCAGCAGCCGTACCAGCCGAAGCACTGTTTCCAGCAGGGGAACATCGACCTTCTCAAGGAAAAGACCAAGCTCCGGCTCGTCGGGGACGCCTGTCGGAGGCGCATCGGCGATGACCTGAGCAATTTCCGTGGCCTCGAAATCAAAACGGATACACAGGTAGGGCGCCTCCGGGCTGGCCATCAGCACGCGCCCGGAAACCGGAAGGGTCACCGATACCACCAGGTAACTGAGCGGGTCGTACAGATAATGGTCGTCACCCAGGCCGATTTCTTTTTGTCCTTGCACGATCAGGCAAAGTGCCGGCTTGTGGACCGTATGGATAAGCTCCGAGGGGGCGTCAAAACGAATGACATGCAGGGGCGCTATCGCGGTCTCATAGATCCCGGGCGTGGTAAAGCGTTGCGTCAGTAAGCGAACCAGTTCGTCACGGTAGATGGCCGTGTTTTGCAGGATGAAAGCATCGCTCTGTTCCATTTCAAGGCTCTCACACGTGTTCTTGAGCGTCTGCCCGGAACTTTCCAGGCAGACGATATTCACCCGACATCTTCAAATTGCTCATTGCCGATAGAGGATCATGCCGGCGTGATACAGCACGTCGTCATGAAAGTGCCCGTCAGCGGTGAAGCCGCTATCGTCCCAGTACTGGATGTAGTCCCCCACCATTTCGTAGCGGCCTTGATAGGCGCTCTTATTTTTACCACGGGCCTCGTCGTAACGCCCAGTCGCCAGAAGCTCGTGACGGATGAATCCGTTGGCGGTGACCCACATGCCTGCGTAATGCTGATCTTGAATGGTGTGTCTGGCATTTTTCATCAGTTTTTCTCCTCGATGTCAGGCTTAGCCGATACGACCCAGGGCAGTGCGGTCTGCACCCGTTGCGTACTTTCAGATTACGTAGCCGAGCGCAGCGGTGTTAGGACGAAACTGCCGCAGATTTGCCTGATCCTGTCGGGCTTGCCGAGCATGTCCGGCGGCTCCTTCCTGCGGTGGCTCACCCGGCCGTGACGGTCATGCCGCCGTCTGCCATGACCACCGCACCGACCATGAAGCTGGCACGATCCGAGGCGATGAACGCGACCACTTCGGCGATTTCTTCCGGTTGTGCGGCGCGGCCGATCGGTGCGGCTTCGCCATGTTGGGCGAGAAATGCCGGGCCATCGTCGACCACATTGTTGAGGATGTTGGTCACCACATCCCCCACGCCCACGGCATTGACGCGGATGCCATGGCCAATGACCTCAAGCGCCAGGGTACGCGTCAGTTGGGCAAGCGCGCCTTTAGAGGCGGTATAGGCGGCAATGGTGGGGAAGGCGAAGTAGGAAGCGTAGGACGCGATGTTGACGATCGAGCCGGATTTATTGAGCATCATCGCTTTGACCGCTTCGCGACTATGCAGGAATGCCGCCGTAGCATTAACCGCCTGAATGCGTTCCCAGTCTTCGCGAGTCATGTCGATGACCAGCTTGTTGATGATGATGCCGGCGTTATTGACCAGAATGTCCAGCCGGCCGAATTGCTCGACGGCCAAAGCGACCGCGCGCTCGGCGGCGCCGTCCTGAGTTATGTCGGCCACCAGTGGTACCAGGCCAGGGCGGGCCAGCGCCTCCACCTCAGGGTTTATATCTTCGGCGATGACCTTGGCGCCGCGGGTATGCAGCAGCAGGGCGATGGCCTTGCCGATGCCACTGGCCGCGCCAGTGACCAGAGCGACTTTACCTGCCACTTCGTTTGGCGTGCTGTTCTTGATATCGGTCATGATGGTTCTCCAGCGTTGTGATCGAGTAGGGGATAAGCCGTGTCGGCGCCGGCAAGGCGCTTGTCATCGGCGACGGGCCTACTGTCTCGCAGCGAGGCGAAGTCAGCTTTCGTGAGATTGCCCACGATGTCGGGGTTTTGCGCCGAATATCAGTGAGGACGGTTCGGTGCTCGGTTCAGCCGGCGGGAAAAGCCCGATATCATCGATCCGGTCTGCATCGAGCGGAGTTTGGGCAGCGTCTGGAGACCTGTCTGGCTTTGCACAGCCGAATATGAAAAGGACGTGTTCATGGCAAATACCGGGCGAACGTCCCTGGAACAACGGTCGACATCCAGCCAGGACTTGCGCATCACAGGGCAGTCCATGCGTGAATACCTGCCAGGCGAGCCGCAGGATTTACCGACGCGCCCGGAAATCATGGACGTTGTGATTCAGCTGTTTACCCATCGCAGCGTCATTGAGCCAATTCTCGTACCTGCGGTGGTGGAGCCCCTGCTCGTGCTGGTTCTGGCGGGGGCGGCCAGGGTGGAGGAGCGCGCACTGGGCGGGGAGTGGACTGCGGCAGAGGTCAGCGCCGGCGATTTTTTCCTCACAAGCTCCGATGAGCCGTATGAAATGCGCTGGCAGACTCACGGGGGCGATACCTTCGAAGTCATGCACCTTTATCTGGGGCTGCCGCTGATTGAGCTAGCGTCGCGAGAGCTGTGGGGTGAGCACGCCGGCCCTGTGCGTTTGCGCGATATTTCAGGGGCACGTGATGGGTTCGTCGCGTTTGTTATGGAGCAGTTGCGCACTGAACTGGTTCTGGAACGCTCGCCCAACGCTCTTTTCGCCCGCTCTCTGGCACAGGCGCTGGCCGTACATCTGGTGCGCAGCTATCGCGCCGAGGCCCGGCCCGGGCGTAGGGTCAACGCCTTGCAAGCCTACAAGCTGCGCAAAGTCACTGACGCCATGAGTGCGGATCTGGGCGCTGAATTCAGCCTGGCAAAACTGGCCAGGCTGGCCGAGCTGAGCGAGTACCACTTCAGCCGCCTGTTCAAGCGTGCGACGGGACTGTCGCCTTCGCAGTACTTCATTCGCTTGCGCATGGTTCGCGCGCGGCACTTGTTGCTGGAAACCCGGCTTAGCGTCATCGACGTCGGGCTGGAGGTCGGCTATTCAAGCCCCAGTCATTTCTCCCAGGTGTTTCGTCGCGAGGTGGGAGTAACCCCCAGCGAGTTCCGTGGCGGTTGAGTGCCGTTGCGTCACACGTTTTGCGGGCGATGCACACAGACACGAATAGGCAAAAATTGCGCAGGTTTTGGCACGTGTCGAGCAGGCCTGTGCCCTTAATCTTTTCGACGTACCCCGCAGTAACGTCCGCGTCTTCAGCGGTCGGTGCTGAACTTCAATGCTTACAGCAGGAGCTACGGATATGTCGAACATTCAAAACAAAGTCGTCCTGATTACCGGTGCAAGCAGTGGTATTGGCGAAGCGGCGGCCAGGTTGATCGCCGCCAAAGGTGCCCATGTGGTACTCGGTGCCCGCCGTACCGAGCGTCTGGACAAACTGGTCAGCGAGATCCAGGCCGAAGGCGGCTCGGCAAGTGCCTGCGCACTGGACGTTACGGCTCTCGAATCCATGCAGGCGTTCGTCGCGTTCGCCAAGGCGCAACACGGCAAGGTCGATGTGATCATCAACAACGCAGGCGTGATGCCCCTGTCACCCTTGACCTCGTTGAAGGTCAATGAGTGGAACCAGATGCTCGATGTCAATGTACGCGGCGTGCTGCACGGTATTGCCGCCGTCTTGCCGGACATGGAGGCACAAGGGTTCGGCCAGGTCATCAATATTTCCTCAATCGGCGGCCTCGCGGTTTCTCCGACAGCCGCGGTGTACTGCGCGACCAAATTTGCGGTCAGGGCTATCTCCGATGGTCTGCGGCAGGAAACGGACAAGATCCGGGTCACGGTAGTGTGCCCGGGCGTTGTCGAGTCCGAACTGGCCGATACGATTTCCGATGAGGTGGCACGCGAGCAAATGAAAGCCTTCCGGCGTGTCGCGCTCAACGCAGACGCCATTGCGCGAGCGCTCGCCTATGCCATCGAGCAGCCCGACGAAGTTGATGTGAGTGAGATTGTGGTTCGTCCGACCGCCAGCCCGCACTAAGCTGTCCAGGGCGCAAGGCGCACCTTGGTTCGGAGGCAGTCGTTCATGAACGGCTGCCTTCATCCGATTGCTGCTCGTCACGAATGGCAGCTAATCGCCGGTTACTGCCGTTCGTGACCGGCAGAAATCGGCCAATAGCCGCCGTTCGTGACTGCCAGCGCGGCCCTTTCATTCAAAATCGCTTCGCCGCTCCATTCGGACGGGGTATAAGCCTCTACTTCTGTTTGTTAGATCAGGCTCCTGCCGATTGAAGCACCACCATCAACGTAGAGCGTCTGCCCAGTAATAAAAGAGCTGTGCTCATCAAGCAAGAAAGTTGCTGCGGCAGCGATCTCATGCGGTTGACCAAGACGTCCCATAGGCACTGCCGCAACGTAGGCGGCCTCGCCAGGGCTGCCTTCGGGATTTGCGCTTCGGAAAAGATCTGTGTCGACCGGGCCTGGCGCAATCGCATTAACGGTGATACCACTTTGGGCGAGTTCCAACGCCCAACCACGTGTAAAACTGATCAAAGCGGCTTTTGCGGCGGCGTAGGATGTGCGCTGGCGCACTCCGAGAACCGTTAGGCTGGAGATGTTCACTATTCTGCCCCAGCGCCTGGCGGACATATCTGGAAGAAGAGCCTGTGTTGCCAGCAGCGCTGGATACAGGTTGAGCTTCATAACGTCCTCAAAACTGGTTAGGTCGACCTCCGCGATTCCTTGAGGCTTAACGAGGCCCACGTTGTTAACAAGACCGTCGAAGGTATAGCGGGCTTTCAACCCTTCAAGGGTCTGGACGGTGCTATCGCAATCTCTCAGGTCGGCAGCGATCAATTCCCCAGGAAAACCACTGTCCTCTACCCGTCGAGCGATACCTACTACTCGATGCCCAGCCGATGCGAGTCGCTCGGAGATGGCACGACCAATTCCCTTGCTAGCCCCTGTGATCAAAAAGGTACGCTGCATAATTCCGAAGCCCTTTAGGTTATTTCTTGAGGCGTTCGAGGATTGCTCGGCCCACCCCTGCCGCAGATGCAGGGTTCTGACCTGTTATAAGCTCGCGGTCAATTACGACATTCGGAGCCCAAGGCGATGTGTTGCTCTGGTAACTCCCACCAGCAAGCTCCAGTGCCGCTTGAGGGTAAAATTTCATTTGGCCGCCTCCTAAATATCCCTTTGCTTTTTCTTCCTCTTCGTTACTGATGACAGTCATGCGGTACCCCGCATAGATCCAAACAGATGGTTTGGGAGCTTTTTTGCCCGCTTCCAGCAATTGGATAAGTCTTTGAGGTTGATCTAGTGCAGACAACAGGGCTATCGGGCCATGACACACCAGTGCAGTGGTTTTTCCAGCAGCATGAAAAGCACGTAGCAATCGGCCTAGAGCGGGATCAGATATTAGATCCTGCATAGGTGCATGCCCCCCTGGCACGTAGAGAGCATCAAAGTGCGAATATCCAATCTGCTCCACGCGCGCCAGACTTATCACCGGTGAGCGAGTTGGCGATGTCAAAAGCAGCTTATCGAGTAAAGACTCGTACTCCTTCATATGTTGTGGATCACCATTAAAGTAATCGGGAACCGCAGAGCTTCGGTCAAGAGTTGGAGCGAGTCCGTTCGGTGTCGCGAATGTCACCTCATGGCCCGCATCCAGCAAAGCCTTGGTGGGCACCATCAGCTCGTTGAGATAGAAGCCAGTGGGAAATGATTTGTTATCACGCAATTCCAAGTGGTTCTCGTCGGAGAGTACGATCAATACGTTGGCCGCATTTGCGCCTACGCTTACGCTCCCTAATAAAGCGGCTAACAAAATATGCTTATGAGTCTTCATCAATATTTCATCCATTCCGAGCGTGGCCGAGCACACGCGGGGCCACATCAATCTGAGCAGGGCAGGAAAGCTTGTTTCGAAGACGTGCGCTAACGCTTGATCATTTGCAAACCACCCACCACAGCTAATTAATCAGGCGATAGTCTGAACAGTCCCGCCTTCAGCCCGAATCGCTGCACCATTGATTACAGCCGCACGTTCGCTCGACAGGAACGCCACAACGTTTGCGACTTCAGCAGGTTTGGCCAGCCGGAAGATCAGCGAGGAGGGACGGTTCTCCGTCATGAACTTCTTTTCCGCGTCAGCGTACGTCAGTCCAGGGTTCACAGACTCGATGAAGCCTTTGAGGCTTTCTGTCTCGGTAGGCCCTGGCAGGACTGCGTTGACGGTCACCGAGGTGCCCTTGGTCAGCTCCGCCAAGCTGCGTGAGATCGACAATTGCGTGGCCTTGCTCGCGCTGTAATGGGCCATCGACGCCATTGGCGTCAGTGCTACTTCGCTGGAGATGAAAATCACCCGACCATGGCCGCGCTCAAGCATGCCTTTCATGTAGGTACGGGCCAACCGTACGCCACTCCAGACGTTAGTCTCAAACATGCGCTGCCAGTCTTCATCACTTGTGCTGAAGAAGTCGCTCAGCTCATAGGTGCCCATATTGTTAATTAGGATATCGATCTGCGGATAAGCAGCGGCAGCCGCCGCCTCACCACCCGCCTTACTGACATCTGCCACCAGCGGCAGAGCGCGCCCTTCACCAAAGCGCTTGTTCAGCTCACTGACGCGCTGCGCCACGCCAGCCTCGCTTCTTCCATTAATAATTACGCGAGCGCCGTCTTCCAGCAACTGCGTAGCAATAGCCAGGCCGATACCAGCTGTAGAGGCGCTTACCAGCGCGGTTTTGCCTTCCAGACCAAGGTTCATACTGTTCTCCAACGTTGAGATTGAGGCGGATCAATCCGCTGGAGATAAGTATGCGGAGCATCGGCTGCATTGATTAGCGCACGCAATGGAATATCATTGAAGAATAAAATTCACATGTTAGGTGGTCATGGACAGTCGAAGCGGAGAAATGCAGGTATTCACCAAGGTCGTCGAGACCGGCAGTTTCTCAGGGGCAGGAAAGCTACTGAACCTGACGCCGTCAGCAGTAAGCAAGCTCATTACCCGACTCGAAGTGCGGTTAGGCGTGCTTCTTTTTGAGCGCTCCACACGACAGCTAGTAATCAGTGGCGAGGGGGCCCGCTTCTACGATAGCTGCGTCCGCATACTCAACGACATTGAAGAGGCAGAGCACGATGCGGTCGGCTCGACAGCGGTGCCCAGCGGCCTCTTGCGAATCAATACTTCGGTGCCTTTCGGCACGCATCAGCTCCTGCCAATAATTAGTGATTTCAACCTCCTGTATCCCGACATCACACTCGATCTTTCACTGACAGACGCCTTGGTAGATCTGAAGCGTGAGCGCATTGATGTAGCGATACGTATGGGGCCGCTGAATGACGCCAGTTTTCGCGCACGCATATTGGGAAGCAGCCGCCGTGCAGTCGTGGCGTCACCCGAGTATTTAGCTCGCCATGGTGCGCCGAAAACGCCGGATGAGCTGGAGAATCATCGCTGTTTTAATTTCAACTTCCGCCGATCTCGTGATGAGTGGCCTTTCAAGCTGAACCAACAAACGCAATACCTGGCGGTGCGCGGCGATATGCTGACCAACAATGGCGAAACCATGCGCCAGATGACGATCAATGGATTAGGGATTAGTCGGCTTGGAATGTTTCATATCGCTGAAGATGTGAAAGCGGGCAGGCTGGTCGAATTGCTCGCTGATTTCAATGCGGGAGACACTGAGGACATCACCGCGATCTTCAATAATCAACGCTACATGCCGCAGCGGGTGAGAGTTTTTATTGATTTTCTGGTGGAACGAATCGGGCCGTTGTTGAGTTCGCTTCGCTAAAAACAAAGACCGCAGTCTTAACTGCGGTCTCTGTCTTTTTTCCGTGAAACTTCGTCCCTGTCAGCAAATTTTTACGAACCCGATTCAGGCCACTTGGTGCATTTCGTCAAGCTCGAACTCTTGAATGCAGTGTCCAGCGGTATTACGAAACGTGCTTACAGCTTCGCCCTGCATGTGCTTTTGCCAAGCTTGAACTGACTCCCAACGCTCGAAAAACGTCACCAGACCAGGCTCCTGATTGGACACAAAAAGCTCATAGCTAAGGCAGCCTGGCTCCTCGCGAGTCACGGAGACCAACGCTTTTTGAGCATTGATCATCTGTTCCTCAAAGCCTTCCTTAGCCCGCGCGCGGGCGATGATTACCAAGGATCCATGCATCGTTTTTTCTCCTTTTCGAAGTTACTGGACTTTAGGCGGGTACTGATCAATGTCTTCCGCCGATGGGCCACCGTTCACCCAATCCACGACCCAACCGCTTTCCAAGATGTTGAATGTTTGTGACCCAGCTGGTAACCAAGCTTCGTGCACGACTCCACCAGGAGCGCGAAAGAAGCCTCCGTTTTGGATCTTGTAGTGCACCCCTTCGGATTCGAAGTCATGTGTACCACCTACCATGACCACATGGGTTTCTGCGCGTTGATGGGTGTGGGGTTTGATGTGCACTGCCACAGGCGTACGGAACATCAACGTAGTCAGGCCGGTCGCCTTATCCTCATGAAGAATGGCGTACTCTGGGGATCTTTTTCCCAACTGCGGAATGGTCTTCTGCCATTTAAATTGGCTGGGGTTAATCAGCTCAGGCAAGATTGAAGCGGACGACTGCTGCTCAGGAGAAGCAGTCGCGTTTTGAGTCATTCCTTGGATGGCGATCAGCATCGCACCGAGGGTTAGGAGCTTTCGGAAAGAAGGTTGCATGGTGACGATCTCGTTGAGCCGTTGATGGAGGCAAGTATCCATTGGCCCATAGATCGGGATTAGCCACCAGGCGGGAACATGTTTGATGAATCCAATTCAAACCGCACGAGCCACGCAGCCAGCAGTGGAGCAAGCCGAATGGCTGCTAATCGCCGTTCTCTGCCGGTCATGATCACAAAGCGTGATGCTCAATTCCGATGCAAATGACTGGTCAGGTCGATGCAAATGGGTGGACAAGTCTGTGCAATTACCCATTTACGTATCAAACGCTGCTCTTGAGCCAGGTTTCAAAGCGCGTCGGTCCGATGATGGGGTGTTCTCCCGGCGTGAGCGAGTGGTCATCGATCGGCGCGCCGAAGTAGGGGACCGTGTCGTCCGCTTGGGCCTGGCGCGGGTCGTTAGTGTGTTGCAAAAACAGGCGCACGAACTCCACCAGCGGCCAGCGCTCCGGGCCCGCCACTTCCAGGGTCTTGTTGCTGGGTGCTTGCACCGCCACTTTCGCCAGCGCTATCGCGACATCGACCGCGGCAATCGGTTGCAGCTCGGCGGAGGTCAGGCGGACGGTGTCGCCGTCCTGCATGCCCGAGTGCGAAATGGCCCCGATGAATTCGAAGAACTGCGTGGCCCGCACTATTGTGTAGGGGATGCCTGAGTCTTTGATGAGTGTTTCCTGGGTCATTTTCGCCCGGAAGTAACCGCTGTCGAGCATGCGCTCGGTGCCCACCACCGACAGGGCGACATGGTGTTTGACACCGGCGGTTTTCTCGGCGGCGAGCAGGTTGCGCCCGCTGGTTTCGAAGAACTCGAGCACGGCAGCGTCTTCGAAGGAGGGCGAGTTGGCCACGTCGACCACCACGTCGGCGTCTTGCAAGGCGGTTTGCAGTCCTTCGCCGGTGAGGGCGTTGACGCCGGTGCTGGGTGATGCGGCCAGGGTTTCATGCCCCAGCTCTTGCAGGTTTTTGCACAGGTGTTTGCCGATCAGCCCGGTACCGCCGATGACGACGATTTTCATGACGAGTCTCCCGATGCGATGTCAGTCCCGAGTGTGTGGACAGATCGAGAGGCTGACGTTGAATCCTGCAACCATTAAAGACCCGCAATGCAATGGCTCCGTGTTGTCCGATAGGTGGTTCGCCCGGACGACGATTCGGGCATCTTGAAAAAATGCAGAGATGTGCACAAAAAGACCGGAAAAACGGATTAGCGGGAATGTTATATTGCCAGCCTTTGTACCTCGTCATGCTTTGAAACATGAAGTGTGATTAAGGCGACTCAAACGCTTTTCAGTACCCAGCAGTAAGATTGATAACGCGCCGAGGATCGGGCGCCAGGTTTCGTTATGCATGGCAGGAGGCGTTACATGCGTTGTGTTCTTTCACTGCTGATCACGCTGGTCTGTGCCCAGGTGGCATGGGCCGAGCCCACGGCCCAATTGTCGGAACCGGTGGGCGGCTGGCGCTATCACGGCCTGCTGGACCGCAGTGAACATCCCCGCGTCGCCTATCCCACGCCGCCCATCGACCGGGGCGTGCAGCGCAATCGGACGATGATCGAAGGCCAGCTCAAAGCCCTCGGCACGTTGCGTCCGCCCCATAGCCTGGCAGTCAACGGCAATCCCCTGAATTTGTACACCGACGACCAAGGGCGTTTCGCCCGGCCGTATGCGTTCGGCGCCGGCTCCAACAGCGTCGAAGTGCGCAGTTCCGAGGGCAAGTCGCTCAAGCGCGTTCAATTCTATGAAGCCAATAATTTGCGCACGCCGGCGCGTATTCGCGTGGTGCTGGGGTGGGACGATCCCAAGGCCGAACTTGATCTGCACATCATTACCCCCGACGGCCAGCATGCATTCTGGGCTCGCCCGGCGATGAGCAATGGCGGTGGCCTGGACCCGGACGGGGTCGATGGCCCCGGCCCGGAAATGTTCACCATGACTGCGCCGATGCATGGCACTTATCTCGTTTACGTGAACTATTGGGGCAACTTCGGCAGCGGCGGCTATAACTTCGATGAGACCAGCAACCAGAACGAGGTCATCACCTCGCAAATCAATCTGGTGCTCAACGAAAACACCGTCGACGAAAAACGCGAGACCTTCATCGTGCCTTTGCGGGCGATCGGCGACCTGCTGCTGGTCAAGACTTTCAACTATTAAACATCCCGCACCACGGATGAATTGTGCTTTGTAAACATGAGCGTGAACATGAGCGATAACACGATTTCACCAGCCGTTCCCCCGGCCGCCGACGCACCTGCCGCCAACACTTCCCGTCGCTGGCCGGCGCTGGTCATCGGGCTGTGTCTGGTGGCCGGCGTGGCGGGCGGTTTGGGGTGGTTCCTGAACAAACCCAAGGCTCCGCCCGCGGAACTGGCCAGTGACAAACTGGGCATGAGCCGACCGGATGGTTTGCTCGAAACCCACTCCTTGAGCCAGTTGCCCAAGGATCTGCTGGCGGTGCCGTTTCTCAAGGAAACCCTGACCGAAGATTTCGTCTTCTATTACCAGGCCCACGCCGACCGCCTCGGTTTGATCGGCAGTCTGCGGCGGATCATTTACGAGCATGACCTGAAATGGCAGGACAGCCTGATCGAGCAGCTGTTCGATCAACCGGCGGACGTGGCGCTGTGGCGCGGGGCGGATGGGCGTCTCAAGGATTTTCTGTTGGTGATGGATCGCGGCGGGCTGGCCAAGGTGCTGGAGCCGCTGGCGAAAGTGGCGCTGGATGATACGCAGCTGAGCAAGCTGGCTGAAATCAAAGTCGCCGGCGATGTGGTGCCGCTTTATCAACTCTCCTACAACAACAGCAAAGCGCTGCTGTTTGCCTCACATGGCGACAAACTGGTGGTGCTGTCCAACCCGGCCAAGCTTTATGACACCGGCCACGGTCCAGTCGACGAACCCGGCATGGTCTCGACCGAATCGCTGGAAGCACTGCTCGGCGGCCAGAAACTGTTCCCTGAAGCCTTCGGCCTGCAACCCCGCGCGCCTGAGGTCAAACAACGCCTCTCGGTCAATTCCAGCGTTCTGGCCATGGGTTACCAGCGCTTTATCCCGAACTTCGCCGGCCTGCGTTTCGACATGGACGACAAAGGCTGGCACAGCTTCCTCGCCATGGACGAACTGGAGAACCAGCCCGACTTCGACTTCAAACCGATCTGGCAGGCCATGCCGATGGGCGCCAGTGCTTGCGTGACCTTGCCGCTGGCCGCCGAACAACAGAAACCGCTGCTGGTGAAACTCGGTGCCGACGACGCTGTGGCCCAGGCCCTGACCGAACACATGGCGGGTGCCGCTGGCTTGTGCTGGTACGCCGATTCGCGGCTGTACACGCCGCTGCTGGTGGCCAGCCTGAACGACGATGACAGCGCCAAACTCGACGGCGACCTGGGCAACCTGTTCAGCTCGATGGTCGGCGCCTACGAAGGCAATGTCGCCGAGCATGCGTTCCCGGTGATCGAGAAACAGGAAGGCCAGACCCATCAGTGGCAGCGCCAGGTCAGCTCCAACTTCGGTCCCTACAAGGCCAAGGATGCCGAGCAACCCGACGCGATCACTGGCAAAGCCTTTATGCGCGTCAGCCTGGCGCGCCACGGTTCGACGCTGCTGTTCTCCCTGGACGACAAACTGGTCGACAAAGCCCTCGGCACACTTGATAAACGCTTCCCGCCCATGGCTGACGTCGTGCCGAAAGACCTGCTGATGCCGATCTATTTCGGCCCGGACTCCATGGCGCAACTGATGCAACAGGAAACCCTCGACAGCCTGCCGCAAGACATGGAGCCGGTGTTCTACAACGCCGCGCAAACCTACCTGATCCCGAAACTGCGCACCCTCGGCGGCTATGGCAAATATGCCCTGACCTTGCCTGAAGGCAGCGAGCCCGACGGCCACTGGCAATGGTTGCCGCTGGAGTGGAAAGCCCTGTGACAGCACTTATCCGAGGCCTCGGCCTGCTGGCGTTGTTGCTGGGGACTCGCACCTTTGCCAGCGAAGCCGCCGCGCTCGACCCGCAGCAATCCCAGGTATTTCGCGCCTGGTTCGTGCGTATCGCCCAGGAACAACTGACCCAAGGCCCGAGCCCGCGCTGGTATCAGCAGGACTGCGCCGGGCTGGTACGGTTTGCCGCCAACGAAGCGCTCAAAGTCCATGACGACAAATGGCTGCGCAGCAATGGCCTGTCCAACCGCTACCTGCCGCCGGAACTGCAGCTGAGCGATGCCCAACGCAGCCTCGCCCAGCAATGGCAGCAGGGCGGCGGCAAGGTCGGGCCGTACGTCAACGCGATCAAACTGATTCAGTTCAACAGTCATCTGGTGGGGCGCGATCTGGCCCAGGCCCGGCCCGGCGACTTGATGTTTTTCGATCAGGGCGACGACCAGCACCTGATGATCTGGATAGGCCGCTTCATCGCCTATCACACCGGCACCACCACCCCCACTGACAACGGCATGCGCTCCGCAAGCCTGCAACAACTCATGACATGGAAGGACACCCGATGGATACCCGACGCAGCCAACCCCAACTTCATCGGCGTCTATCGACTCAACTTCCTCTCCCAATGACCGGTGCCCGCATGCTGCGCATTTGCTCTCCAATTCTATTGCTGCTGGCCCTTTTGGCGCCTTTGGCAACGGTCAACGCCGAAGACACCGTCGAGCCAAGCGGCTATACGCCGGTGGCCGGTGAAAGTTTTTTCCTGCTAGCCGACAGCAGTTTCGCCAGTGACGAACAGGCAATGGTTCGCCTCGAAGCGCCGGGCCGTGATTACCGCCGGTTCCGCATGGAGCCTTACGGCGGCGCCGACATTCGTGTGTACCGCATCGACAAGCCGCTGGATTTCCTCAAGCGCCAGAAGAACCTGCACCGCGTGGTCAGCGATGGCCAGTTCAAGGGCGAAGGCTTGTCGAATACCCTGGCGTACCTGTGGGACAACTGGTACCGCAAATCCCGTCGGGTGATGCAGCGGGCGTTTTCCTATGAGTCGCGCAAACAAGTCACCGAAGAAGTGCCGGAACTGAAGATGGGCACCGCCATCGCCGCGCCAACGCCTTACGACGCACAGCCGCAATTCGCCTTGATTCCGGGCCTGCCGGTGGTCAGTCAATTCCGTTATCCGCTGTGGCAAGCCAAACCGATCCAGCCGCCCAAAGGCGTAAACCTGGCCGGTTCTTCCAGCCAGTTCGTCAGCGTCTCGCCGGGCAACGTGTACATCCCGTTGGGCAACCTGAAGCCGGGTCTGTATCTGGTGGAAGCGCTGATCGGCAAGTACCGCGCGACCACCATGGTTTTCGTTTCCAACACTGTGGCCGTGAGCAAGATTGCCGGCGATGAACTGCTGGTATGGGCCGCGCGCAAACACGAAGGCAGTTCGGTGCCCAAGGTCAATGTGCTGTGGACCGATGGCCTGGGCGTGATGAGCAGTGGCGCGACTGACGCCGATGGTTTGCTGCGTCTGAAACACGTCAGCCCCGAGCGCTCGTTCGTGATTGGCGAAGACGAAGAGGGCGGGGTGTTCGTCTCCGAGAACTTCTATTACGACAGCGAAATCTACGACACCAAACTTTATGCATTCACCGACCGGCCGCTGTATCGGCCGGGGGATTGGGTGTCGCTGAAAATCGTGGGTCGCGAGTTCAAGAACGCGCGGGATTCCGTGGCGCCGAGCGCTGCCGACGTCAACGTCACCGTGCTCGATGCCACGGGCACGGCGCTGCAATCGCTGGCACTGAAGCTCGATTCCAAGGTCGGTACCCAAGGCCGTTTCCAGTTGCCGGACAACGCCGTGGCGGGCGGTTATGAACTGCGTTTCAGCTACAAGGATCAGGCCTATAGCAGCGCTTTCCGTGTCGCTGAATACATCAAGCCGCATTTCGAGATTTCCCTGAATCTGGCCAAGCAGGATTACCGCACCGGCGAACCGGTGAAGGGCAATCTGGTGTTGCTGTACCCAGACGGCAAACCGGTGGCCAATGCCAAGTTGAGCCTGAGCCTGCGCGCCCAGCAACTGTCGATGGTCGATAACGAGCTGCAATACCTGGGGCAATTCCCGGTGGAGTTGACCAGCGCCGAACTGACCACCGATTCCAAGGGCAACGCCAGCCTCGATCTGCCCGCCGCCGAGAAACCGAGCCGCTACATGCTCACCGTGTTCGCCAGCGATGGCGCGGCGTATCGGGTCAAGACCACCAAGGAAATCCTCATCGATCGCGGTGCTGCGAGTTTCCGCTTGAGCGCGCCGCAGCGGTTCAGCGCGGTGGGCGGCCAGGTTGCCTTCAGCTATGCCAACGAAGGGGGCAGCGAGCAGAGCAAAGCGGTCAACCCGAGCAGCTACAGCTGGGTGCGACTGGAAGATCAGACCACTGGCGAAGGTAAACTCACCGCCCAAGATAAAGGCTTCACCCTGGCCTTCGATCGTCCGGGCACTTACAACCTGACGCTGAAAGATGATCACGGCCGCGTGCTTGGCGCAACCGGTCATTCGGTCACTGGCGAAGGCGTCAAAGCCGTGCCGGGCACCGTGGAAATCGTCCTCGATAAACCCGAGTACAAAGCCGGCGATGAAGCCCTCGCGTTGATCACTTTCCCCGAGCCGATCATCGATGCGCTGTTGTCGCTGGAACGCGACAAGGTCGAGGCCACGGCGTTGCTGTCCAAGGGCAGCGACTGGTTGACGATGGAAAAACTCAGCGACACCCAATACCGTGCGCGCATCCTGGTGAAGGACAATTTTGCGCCGAACCTGACCTTCTCCGTGCTCTACACCAAGGGTGGTCAGTACAGCTTCCAGAACGCCGGGATCAAGGTTGTCGCGCCGCAAATCGACGTGGCCATCACCACCGACAAAGAGGCGTATCAGCCCGGTGATACCGTGTCGGTTGACCTGACCACGCAGTTCGCCGGCAGGCCGATTCCGGCGCACCTGACGGTCAGTGTGGTCGATGAAATGGTCTACGCCCTGCAACCGGAAGTCGCGCCGACCATTGACCAGTTCTTCTATCACCCGCGCCGCAACAACGTACGCACCAGCGCCAGCTTGTCGTTCATCAGCTACGACGTAGCATTGCCGGGCAGCCCAGGCGCGCCGGGCAAAGCCAACCGCAGTGAACGCGGGGTGAAAGTGCTGGAGCGGCCACGTCGTGAAGACGTCGACACCGCCGCGTGGCAGCCGGAATTGATCACCGATGCGAATGGCAAAACCCGCTTCACCTTCAAAATGCCGGACTCGCTGACCCGCTGGCGCATCACCGCCCGCGCCATTGCCGATGACGGCCAGGTCGGGCAGAAAAAGCAATTCGTGCGCTCGGAAAAACCGCTGTACCTGAAGTGGAGCGGGCCGACCAGATTCCGCAATAGCGACAAACCGGACCTCGGTGTGTTCGCTTTCAGTCAGGCCGATAAACCGGTCAAGGCCGAGTTGGTGATTCATTACGGCGGTGCAGAACAGCGTGTGCCGGTGACCTTGAACAACGGCATCAACTACATCGCCTTGCCGGCGTTCACAGTGGCCAATGGCGAATGGACCGCCGAGTTGGTGCAGGAGGGCAAAACCGCTGATGCCCTGGCCGTGCGCCTGAGCGCGACCGGCGAAGGCTGGCAGGTGACTCAAAGCCAAAGCCTGGACGTGGCCAGCGGTGATACGCCGTTGACCTTGCCCGCAGACGCCACGGATATTCGCCTGCGTCTGGACGACAGCCCGCAAGCGCTGTTCCGTTCGGCCCTCGATGATTTGCTGAGTTATCCGTACGGCGGCGTCGAGCAAACCGCCAGTCGTTTGCTGCCGTTGAGCATCGCTTATCCGACCTTGTCGTCGAACCCGCAGATCCGCGATCGCTTGCGTTTGATCATGCAGAACAGCCGCCTGCGGCTGGTGCAAATGGCCGGCCCGTCGGCGAGCTTCACCTGGTGGGGCTATGACGGTGAGCCGGATGCGTTCCTCACCGCGTACGCCTATTACGCCGACTGGCACGCCAGCAAAGCGTTGGAACTGAGCCTGCCGCCGGAGCATTGGCAGCGGGTGTTGGACGTGTACGCGAAGCAGTCGAAGAACACGCCGTTGTTGCAGCGGGCGTTGATTCTGTCGTTTGCCAGACAGATGCAATTGCCGGTGAACACACTGCTCAGCGGTTTGATCGATGACCTGGTGAAAGCCGGCGAAGGTCATGGGGCGAGCGTGATGGACGACGGCGAAGAGAGCCTGGTCATGAGCGATCCGGATTCGGCATTGGGGCTGGCCAGCGCTCGGGTACTGGCCGCATCGTTGGCGTACCAGGCCAAGGTCATTCTGCCGCAGGCTTTCAATGGTCAACTGGCGGCAGCGCAGCAACAGGTCGCTGCCAGTTCCCAGCCGTTTGTCGAAGCCTTGAACCTGTCGCTGCAAGCCTTCGATCAGGCTCACGCGCAAGCGTTGTTGCAACGCCTGTTGCCGCAGCAATCGACCCTGGAACGCGCCTTGGCGCTGACCTGGCTGCAACGCAGCATCGAGCAGGCTTCACCCACCATCGCACTGGCACCGGGCGAAGGCTGGAAGAAAAACTACGGTGACACCGGTGAGATGTACTGGACGTGGCAGGGTCCTGCGCCCGTGCCCGCAGTGTTGTCGCTGACCGGGGAGCAAGAGCGCCCGCTTCGCGCCGCGCTGAGCTATCGGACCCAGCAACCGCCAGTAAGCCCGATGGCCGTGACCATCACCCGTCGTCTGTCGCGTCTGGTGCCAGGTGACGAAGCGTTCGAATTCAAACTCGAAGCCGTCGGCAGCAAACCGTTGTCCAGCGATAGCCTGTACCTGGATGAAGTGATCATCACCAGTAAAGCTGCAAAACCGCTGCGCTACGGCATGCTCGAAGTGCCGCTGCCTCCGGGCGCGGACGTCGAGCGCACCACCTGGGGCATCAAGCTGATGGGCAAGGCCGGCACCGAGCCGACCGCCCTGGAGAAGGCCCGCTTCGAACCGGGGCAAATGGCTTACGCGATTCCGGTGGATGCCTTGAGCGGTGAATTGCGCCTGCGTCATCTGGTGCGCTTCTCGCAAAAAGGTCAGTTCAACTTGCCGCCGGTGCGCTTCACTCAGGTTTACGCACCGCAGAATCAGGCTCAGGAACAGAAACCGGCACTCGGTCAGGTCACGGTCCACTGACATGACCCGGCGTCTGGTCTGGTGGTTGTTGTGTTTGCTCCCTGCGCTGGCGACCGCGCAGGACGAAGCGTTGCGCCTGGGCTTCAAGGATGAACTGCTGTCGTTGAACCGCACTCAGGTGATCGCGCGCGAGCCATTGCCTGCTGATCTGCAGACGCCGCTGGGCAGCTTGTGGAAGCTGTTTGTCTACGGCTGGCTGGTGGACACCGGCGCGCGTGAACCGGCTTATGAGTGTCGCGGGCAATCGAAGGAAGAGGTTTATTGCTGCACGGCGGGCGGCAGGATTGAGCGTGATCAGGCGTTGGTGAAGTCTTGCGGGTTGTATTTCGAGCCCGCGCGCCTGGGCATTGCCGGTGCTGAGTGGCGCGAGTATTGGCAGGCGAGACAAGCGCCAGAGTGGTTGCTGGACCTGCCGTCGTTGCAACCGCAGACCCGGGTTTCGGTGGGTGAGCTGCTGAAGGCCTTGGCCGTGATGCCGGCGCAGGATCAGGCGCGGCGGGTGTTGCTCGATGTGGTGTTGAATGCGGCTGACGGCAATGTCGTGGGCGAACTTGGGGGTCGGTTACGGGTGAAAACCTGGAGTTGGCTGGGGGATCAAGACCCTTCATCACGCCAGGGCGGGTTCGCAGGCTGGACAGCGGACGGTACGCCAATCTGGGCCGGTGGGCGCGGCACCAGTCAAATGGTCTTGCGCAATTACGGTCAGGCACTGGCGACGGTACTGCCTTCGTCCTGGCCCGCCGAGGTAGGGAAGTGCGTCGAGGTCGGTTTGTTTGCGCGGTATCCGCTCAAACGCGTGCTGTCGGGAGATCGCGTGTTGGCGCCCGGGCCTTTGCAAGGCGACTATCGCGTCGAGTTCGCCAACGGCAATCAACTCGATATCCATAGCGACGGCGAGTTGTTCCTGCTCAACGACAAACTCGTCGCCCGCCTGGACCGCGAAGAATACGTCGCCCGCGTCCTGCAGCGCGAAGCCAGACCGGAACCTGCCGAAGCCGCCAAAGCCCTGAGCGTCGCGATCCGCACCTACCTGCTGCAAAACGCCACGCGCAACGGCGCTTGCTTGAGCATCGATGACAGCAGCAGCCGACAGCGCGTCGCCCCACGCCCGGCCGCCACCGAGTCGCGCAACATCGCGGCGTGGACCAGCGATCTGGTCCTCGCCGGCAGCAACATCACTTATCACTCCGACCAACCGGGGCCGGACAAGCTCTCCTGGCAGCAAGCCGTCGAGCAGGCCAACGCCGGTCAACGCTACGACGCCATTCTGCTGCACGCATACCCACGCGCCAGCCTCAGCCGCTGGGATAACCCCGTCGCCTCCTGCGAAGCGCTTCCCGCTGCGCAAGACTGGTTGCAAAAGCAGCGTCGCGGCTGGCGTCTACGGCTGGAAAGTGAAGTCGGCTACAACGAAGTCAGCACTTTTGCCGTTTGCCGCCTGGCCTTTGGCCGTCCTTTTGTCGACCGCGAACGCCAGCGCATTTACGTGCGCGGCGTGCTGTCGCTGCAAGATCGCCTCGACCTGACCCACGAATACCTGCACCTGGCCTTCGAAGCACACCCCAACGGCCAGGATGAAACCTACATCGAAGGGCTCGCCCGCCACCTCTTGCTGGAATAGGCCATGAAACTCCGTTACCCACAGGTCCTCCTGTTCCTTTGTTCCTTTTGCGTATGGCCGACCCCGTTCGCCGCCGATAGCGCGGTCAAACTCGACACACCCATCGGCGGCTGGCGCACCGGCGCACCCCAAGGCGAAGGCGAAAGCTTTCGTCAGACGGTTAATTACCCGGCGTCCTCAGTCAACACACCGGTGGGACAGGCCAATACTGCTCGCATCACCGGTCAGATCAAGTCTGCGCCCAAGGGCAATGAGCCCGGCAAGCTGATCGTCAACGGCGTCAGCATGCCGCTGAAAATCGATCCCGCCGGCCGCTACGATCGCCCGTTCTCATTCCCCAACGGCAGCAACAGCGTTGAAGTCCGTAGCCCCGATGGGCAACAACGCCACCGCACGCAATTCCTCAACACCAGCGGCGGCGCCACCCCGGCCAAGTTGCGAGTGCTGCTGGCCTGGGACAGCGACGGCACCGACCTCGATCTGCATGTCGTCACGCCTGAAGGCGGCCACATCTGGTACGGCAACCGCGTCGCCGCCAATGGCGGCGCACTCGACGTCGACGTCACCACCGGCTACGGCCCGGAAATCTTTGCCATGCCGGCGCCGATCAAGGGCCAATACCAGGTCTACGTGAACTACTACGGTGGCGGGTATCGCAGTGATGAGCAGGGGCAGGAAGAGGCAGCGCAAGCCCTGACCACGGCGCATATCACAGTGATTACGGAGGAGGGGACGCCGAACGAGAAGATGGAAACGTTCCTGGTGCCGATGCGGGCGGTGGGGGAGTTGACGTTGGTTAAGGGGTTTAGTTATCCGTGATTAGCAGTCCTGTAGCAGCTGCCGAGCCCGCGAGGCTGCGTTCGAGGACGAAGTCCTCGCCAATCGGTGTACACGGTCCCACCTGAAGGAACCGGTTGCCTGATTTTACGACTGCTTCGCAGCCGAACGCAGGCTTCGCCAGCTGCTACAGGGAATGCGTCGGCTGGCAGCAGTGGTCGAGCCTGCTTGAGGGCGATCGATGTAGGTCACGTGTTTGCTCCCGACGATTAGCCTACGCTTTCGTCTCGCCAATGAAGAAACCTGCCAACCACCGTTGTCGTAGCCCCAGCAGCTCCAGATAAAACAGGAGAACCGCATCATGAACGTCTTGCTCAGAAGCATCGGACTGTCATCACTACTGGTGGCCACTGCGGCGTTCGCTCATCACGGCTGGAGTGAGTACGACTCCAGCAAGTCCATGCAATTGAGCGGAACCATCGAGGAGTCCGGTTATTCCCATCCTCACGGGCTCTTGCGGCTCAGAACAGCCGACAAGACGTGGACCATCGTTCTGGCACCACCCTCGCGCATGGAGAACCGCGGGCTGTCCAAAGACATGCTGAGTGTCGGTACGACGGCGACCGTGGTCGGTTATCCGAATCGAAACAAACCCGATGAACTGCGAGCAGAGCGCATCACTGTCGGCGATAAAACCACCGAGTTGCGCTGATGGACACCACAAGTGCCCGCCTGGGGACAGGTCAGGCGAGCTGGCTGGACTGGCTGGATGACTCGCAACTCGGGCTGGCCATGCGCAGTGAGTTATGGCTTTACCCGATAGTCGAGGTCGTTCATATCCTTGGCTTCGTGGTGCTGGTCGGCTCGGTGTTCATGTTCGATCTGCGGGTGCTTGGCCTGTCCAAAGATATCCCGGTGACAGCACTGGCTCGCCATCTGCTGAGATGGTCCGTTGCTGCCCTCGTGTTGATCGTACCGGCCGGTCTGATGATGTTTACGGCCCATCCCCATGATTTCGCCACCAACAATATTTTCATTTTAAAGTTGTGCCTGATCGCGACGGCGGGCCTCAACGCTGCCCTTTTTCACGTCGGTGTTTACCGTTCAGTCGGCCGGTGGAACACACGCATCGCCGCACCTGCAATCGCCAAAGTACAGGCAGTGCTCTCGATAGGCTTATGGGTCTCCGTGGTGCTGTGCGGCCGACTGTTGGCCTATACCTGACTCACAACGCCGAACCCAGCAGCTGGAGATACAGCGGGCTTTCGGATATCGAATTGTGGCCCGTGCCCGGTATCACCTGCAGCGTGGCCACGCCTTGGGCGAAATGTGTGTAAAGGCGCTCCGTGCTTGAACGCGGTATGACTTCGTCGTGCTCGGCGGCAATCAACAGCGTCGGTACGGTGATGTGAGCGGCGTATTTCCAGGATTGGAACCTGTCCCGCAGCAGCCACTTCACCGGGAACCCGCGGAACTGGCGGGCGGCGAGGTCTTCAAGGCTGTTGTAGGGCGTGATCAGGATCAGCCGCGAGGCCGGGCGTTGGCTGGCCAGGCGCACGGCGACGCCCGAACCCAGGCTGCGCCCGACTACGGCGATAGTGGGGTGAGTGTTGTAGACAAAGTCAAACAAGGTCATGGCATCGCGCTGAATCGCCTCTTCGGAGGGCGATCCGGAACTGCCACCGTAGCCGCGGTAATGCAGCAAATAGATCGCATGATCGGCAAAGGCCCGGGAAAAATCGGGCAGATTGCGGGAAACGTCCTCGGCATTGCCACCAAAGTAGATCAACGCTTTCGGGCCGTCATGCGGCCTGACGGTCACCAGCACTTGCGCATCGGCAACCTGCAACGTCAGCAGCGTTTCGGGCGCGTCGATCGCGCGGGGTTGCGGGTAGTAAATCAGGGCACGCTGAAATACGAACAGCGTGGCACAGAGCACCAGGTAGGCAACGACAACGAATGCGAAGAGGGACATCAGGGGGCGCGACATTCGGCTAAGTTTAGTGAACGACATGGACTGCTCTGGCCTGACGACGGCTATCGCTTGAGCGCTGTCAGAGTGTAGTACATCGATAGTGGCGGTATGGGAGCGCACCGATGTCCGAGATTCGACGCTTGTATTCGGGCGCCGTCCCATGACGGCCACCGACGCGCTGAAATGGGTCAAGGTTCTGCCGTCCGAACGAACGGCTCTGGTGTTGGGTTTCGCCTTCCATTTCTGCGTGCTTGCCAGTTATTACCTGGTGCGGCCTTTGCGCGATGCCTTGGGGCTGGAGGGCGGTGCCGACAAGTTGCAGTGGTTGTTCACCGCCACTTTCGTGGTGATGCTGCTGATGGTGCCGCTGTTCGGCGCGCTGGTTTCGCGGCTGCCTGCCATGCGTTTCGTGCCGCTGATCTATCGCTTGATCGCCTTGTCGATGCTGGTGTTTGGCGTGCTGATCGCTCAGCGCATTGCGCCGGTGACCGTTGGGCGGGTGTTTTTCGTCTGGATCAGCATCTACAACCTGTTCATCGTTTCGATTTTCTGGAGCGTGCTGGTGGACCGCTTCTCCAGCGAGCAAGGGCGACGGCTGTTCGGCTTTATCGCGGCGGGAGGCACCCTGGGCACGTTCATCGGGCCGCTGCTGGCCGCGACCATGGCCACCCATTTGGGGCCGGTGGCGTTGACCGTTGCGGCGGCCATGCTGCTGGAATGTGCGGTGCGCTGTTATCGGGCGCTGTTGTCGCGCACCACATCGCAGTCTGGCAGTCGCTGGCTGGATGAGCGGCGCATGGGCGGCAGCATGTTGGCCGGAATCACACTGATCCTGCGCTCGCGCTATCTGATGGGGCTGGTGCTGTTCATGTTGTTGCACACCAGTGCCGCGACGTTGCTGTATTTCGAACAGGGAAGGATCGTCGCTGGCAGCTATGCTGATGTGGCCAGCAGGACGCAATTCTTCGCCGTCGTCGATTTGATCGTGTCGGCGCTGACGTTGCTGTTTCAACTGCTGCTGACCGCGCCATTGATCCGCCTGGTCGGTATCGGCGGGGCGTTGCTGGCGTTGCCGTTGGCGACGATTGTGGCGTTTGGCGCCATGGCTCTGGCGCCCGTGCCGGCAACCGTCGCGCTGGCGCAAGGGCTGCGCCGCGCCGTGGAGTTCGCCATCGTGCGCCCGGCGCGAGAAGTGTTGTGGACGGTGGTGAGCCGCGAGGAAAAGTACAAGGCCAAGAATGTGATCGAAACCCTGGTGTATCGCGGCGGTGATGCCGCCAGTGGCTGGCTCTCCGCCGGGTTGACCGCGCTGGGCGCGGGGTTTGCTCTGGTGGCGGTGGTGATCGTGCCATTCGCCGGGCTGTGGGGCTGGTTATGTCTGTGGCTGGCCAGACGCCAGGAGCAAAGGGCGAGCATGAATGAACAGCCAGGGGGAATTCCATGACCGGTCCTGCTGTCTTCACGCGTAGAAGACTACTTACGCTGGCTGCCGGTGTTTCGGCGGTCTTCACCTTCGACCGGGCCTTTGCTGCATCGGTGCCGTCGACGGAAACAGGAGGCAAGAACATGCTGACCCGAGCCATTCCTTCCAGCAACGAGCCGTTACCCATGGTCGGGTTGGGCACCTATCGCGGCTTTGATGTCGCGCCGTCCGACGCCGCTTACAAGCAACTGCCCGCGGTGCTCAGTGCATTGTTCGAGAAGGGCGGCACGGTGATTGACAGCTCACCGATGTATGGGCGCGCCGAGCAGACGACCGGTGAATTGCTGTCGATCCATCGGCCTCGTTCGCCTGCGTTTCTGGCCACCAAGGTCTGGACCCGTGGTCGCGAAGAAGGCATCGCGCAGATGGAACAGTCGTTCAAGCTGTTGCAGACCGACCGTATCGACCTGATGCAGATTCACAACCTGCTGGACTGGAAAACCCACCTGCCCACCTTGCGCCAATGGAAGAAAGAAGGGCGCATCCGTTACATCGGCATCACTCATTACACGGCGTCGGCGTATGACGAAGTGGAGGCCGTGTTGAAAGCCGAGCCGATGGACTTTTTGCAGATCAACTATGCCCTGGACGACCGCGGCGTCGAGAAGCGCATCCTGCCGCTGTGTCGCGAACGCGGTGTGGCGGTGATCTGTAATCGGCCGTTTGGCGGCGGTGGCTTGCTCACTCGATTGAAAGGCACACCGCTGCCGGGGTGGGCTGCGCAAGTGGAGGTCAATAGCTGGGCGCAATTGGCGCTCAAGTTCCTGTTGGCTCATCCGGCGGTCACCTGTGTCATTCCAGGCACGAGCAACCCGCGCTACATGGCGGAAAACGCTGGTGCCGGTTTTGGCCCGATGCTCACGGATGCGCAGCGTCAACAGTTGATGGCGTTGGTGAGGTAGGCCCGTTGGCGAATAACGCATCTGTAGCAGCTGGCGAAGCCTGCGTTCGGCTGCGCAGCAGTCGTGAAATCGGGCACTGCTGTTCGTCAGGCACACCGCGCATTCAGGGTTTACGACTGCTGCGCAGCCGAACGCAGGCTTCGCCAGCTGCTACAAGGAGTGCGTCGCTGCTGAAGTGGCTTAACTGACTGACATTCCAGCTGCCGGCAATGCGTCGGCAGTCTCCAGCGGAATCTCCAGGGTGAAAACCGCTCCGTGACCCGGTCCGTCGCTATGGACGCGAAGATGCCCGTTCATCTCCACCGCCGCGAGCGCACAACTGTGCAGGCCAAAACCGTGGCCTTCCTTGCGCGTGGTGAAGCCGTGATTGAAGATGCGGGTCATGTTCTCGGGGGCGATCCCTTCGCCCTGATCTTCCACGCTGAGGCGCAGCGTTACGTTATCGACGATCTTGATGCCCAGCGTCATATGGCGCTGACGGTCGCTGATCTTGGACATCGCATATTTGGCATTGCTGATCAGGTTGATCAGGATCAACAGCAGTCGGTGTTTGTCGCCGATGATCGTCGGCGTGTCCTGGTAGTCCTTGGTGACGACGACATGGTGCCGACTCAACGCGCCGGAGTTCATGCGTAACGCATCCTCGAACAGATCGACGACGCTCAACGGCTCAACCAGCCTGGCGGCCCCGGCATAGGCCTGTTGAGTAGACACGATGTCCTTGATGTGATCGATGCTGTTGGTGAGTTGTGACAGTTCATCAACGATGCTCGATTGCTCGGCCGCGATGGAGTCGACCAGTTGATTGAGGTAACCGCGAAGCAGTTTGCCTTTTTCATCGAAGGTCATGAATTGCCCCAGGTCTTCGGCATGCTCGTTCATCATGTTGACTGCTTTACCCAGGCCCAGGGTTTTGCTGACCGCCAATTTGCGGGTAATCAAATCTGCGGAGACGTTAACGCTGTTCAGTACATTGCCAACGTTGTGCAACACATTGGTTGCGATCTCTGCCATGCCGGCCATTCGTGCGGCATCGACCAGTTCGCGCTCGGCTTCGAGCAATTCGCGGGTGCGTTCCTCGACGCGTTGCTCCAACCGCTCGTTTGCCGTCTGTAACTCGTTGTTCATCTTGTTGATCACGGCATAACTGCGAATCAGGCGGCCGGCCAGATACAACAGCAGCAGCGCCATGATGCCGGCGCATATTCCCAGATAAAGATGATATTGGCGATATGTCGCACCGGCGCGCCGTTGTGTCTCGTTCAATAACTCGTTGATGCTGTCCAGTTGCTGTGCGACCGGAATCACACTGATGCGATCCAGCAGGTCATTGACGATGGGCTGTTCTCGAACAATGGCATTCACATGTTCGACAAATGCGGTAAAAGGCTGGCGCCGATCAAGGGGCAGTTGACCGATGTATTCGTTGAGTTCGTTCAGTTGACGGGCGATCTCGTCGGCTTTGTTACGGGATACATAAAGAGCGTACTCAAGGGTTGCCAATGTGAGATCGAATACGTTTGAGGCGGCGATCACATCCTGGTGGCTGTTCTTGTCCAGCAATGCCTGAATGTCATCTTCCTGTTCGGGCAGGGCATCCAGTGAAGTTCGCAATACCGTGTTGTGCTGTTTGAATTGCTCGACCAATCGGGTTTTGTTTTCCACTGCATCCAGATACCCCTGGCGTCGCGATTGCCAAAGGTTCGAAAGCGGGCCGGCAGCGTTGAGGTCGTCGAGCTGCTGCCATCGTTGCTCTGCTTCAGGATGCGCCACCAGAAGCAGATTGTTGTTCATGCCGATTTTTGCTCTCAGAATTTTCACGTTCCAGTTGGCATCGAACTGCTTGAGTTGGCGAACGAAATCGCGCGACTCGAAGTAGGTCGATGTGTCATGGGAATAGGATTTGATCAGCAAGAATATCAATACACTGAAAAGGGTCAGCGCAATGGCGCCCAGGGCCGTCCATTTGTAATGATTGGAAAGCTTCATTGCGGCATTCCTCCCCAGGCCATCTTGAGAGAGAGGTTTTGCCAACGGTCAATGATTTCCATTTTTGCGCTCCCTGCAAAATGGCGATAATCACCACATTGTTTGTAAGCCTAGCGTTGTTGGTGGACACCGTTGAAAAAAACACCGAATGGCAAGGCGCCCCCTTTGTGACAGCCCTGAATGTTGAAACGCCCCCGGGCGGATTCAATGACGCCCAGGGGCGTTGTTTTACAGAGAGAGGCTATGGATGACCTGACGACTGTCATCGGGGTCGTGACGGGTCTCAAAGCCCAAGCCTTTGGCCAAATCGCGCATGGGGGCATTGTTGGCGGCGTCGATGGAATACATCTGACGGAAACCATTCCTGCGCGCGGCCTTGATCAGATGCTCCATCAGCGCCGTGCCCAGGCCCAGATGCTGGTATTCATCGGCGACCGTCACGGCGCATTCACACTCGTTGTCGGAGGTGGCGGCATAGCGGCTGATACCGATTTCAACCAGTTTGCCGTTGTCGTGGATCAGCGCGATGTAAGCCAACCGCTTCTTGCCGTCGACATCCATCAACTGGTCGAGCATGGCCGTGCCGGGCTCATTGACTTGCGCCAGAAAGCGCATATGCCGCGATTCCGGGGACAGGTGCTTGATAAAGGCGTATTCACGCTCCCGGTCTTTTTCTTTCAGCGGCCGGATCAGCACATGGCGCCCGTCTTTGAGCGCTTCAATCCAGTACTGTCCGGAGACGGCGGCGTAGACGGCGGCCGCTCGGTCATTGTGGTCTTTAACAGTGAGCATGATGCAATCCTCCATCCGGGTTGAAAGGCTCTCGTGTGGCAACCAACCACGCGGTTCCTTTCTTTTTACGCCACTGGCATCCCTTGAATCTGATCTGGATCAGACACTCGTGACAGGCAGGCTCAAACGCTGGCATCTGATGTAAATCAACCGGGGCAGGGGATAACGAGCGCAGTCTGGGAACATACCGGCGCTTTGGACCGGCACCGAATCGAGGTGTGTGATGGGTCACTATCAACGGGTGTTGCTGATCGCCGACCGAACCTTGTACCAATCTCCGGCCTTGCAGCGCGCCGCTGCCCTCGCCAAGGTCAGCGGCGCGATTCTGGATGTGCGGGCGTTCATTGAACCGGCCCCGATCATCCATTTGTGGGAAGAAAAAACCGATGAGGCGGCGTACCAGCGCTATCTGCGCCGATATCGCCGCTGGATGGCGGAAGAAATTCAGCGCCTCAGCGGTGAGGGGCTGAAAGTGAGCGTGGAAGTGGTCTTCACCACTCATCCATTGCTGGACATCCTGAGGTGCGTCGAAGATCTCAAGCCCGACCTGCTGGTCAAGGATGTCACGCTGGAGCCGCTGCTCAAGCGCGTGTTCGTCACCCCTCTGGATTGCCACCTGCTGCGCGAATGCCAAGTGCCGGTGCATCTGGTCAATCAGGCCCGTCATGCTTTGCCGCACCGGATCGTGGCGGCGGTGGACCCGTTCGACCCCTCGACGCAAATCAGCGGCCTCAACGACACCATCATTCAATCGGCGAATGCACTGGCCCTGCAATGCGATGCACCGCTGCATCTGTTGTACGCGTATGACTTGTCGGCGGCCTTCAATGGCGATGTGCCCCTGGTCAGTGGCGGGTGGAACGTAGACTTAGTGGAGGAATTGCGGCAATCCCTGCACCAGGCGTTTGTCAGCCTGGCCGATCGCTATGGCGTGCCACCGGAGCGCCGGCATTTCATCATGGGCCTGCCGGCGCCGGTACTGAGTGAGTTTGTCGAGGAATATCTGGTCGATGTGGTGGTGATGGGCACCGTGCATCGAACGGGGTTCGATCGATTGATTGGTAGCAACACGGAGCGAGCGCTTTACTCGGTGCCGGGTAGCATTCTGGCGGTCAAACAGCCGGGATCGCGTGTCAGGGGATGAGCACAATCGCGCCTTTGACCTGACCGGCCCGCAGGCTTGCCAGTGCCTGATTGGCATCGTCCAGGGCGAAACAGGTCACATCGCTGTGGACAGGCGTATGACGCAGCTCTGCAAAAAACGCCGTGCCGTCCTCGCGGGTCAGGTTTGCCACTGAACGGACACTGCGTTCGCCCCATAACAGGCGATAGGGGAAGCTGGGGATGTCGCTCATGTGGATGCCCGCGCAAATCACACAGCCACCCTTGACGGTGGCTTCCAGCGCCAACGGCACCAGCGCACCGACGGGGGCGAAGATCAGGCTGGCATCGAGCGGGTGCGGCGGCGGTTGATCCGAGGGACCAGCCCATTCGGCGCCCAGGGTTCGGGCATAGGCCTGACCCTCGCTGTCGCCCGGTCGGGTGAAGGCATACACCTGCTGCCCCCGGCCCCGTGCTACCTGAATCGCCAGATGCGCCGCCGCGCCGAAGCCATAAAGACCCAGATGATGCGCCCCTTTGGCCATTTGCAAGGCGCGAAAACCGATCAGCCCGGCACACAGCAGCGGTGCGGCTTCGGCGGCCGAGAGCGCGTCCGGGATGGGGAAACAGAAATGGGCGTCGGCAACGGTGAACTCGGCATAGCCGCCATCCAGGTGACAGCCGGTGAACCGGGCGCGATCGCAGAGGTTCTCCCGGCCCGAGCGGCAGAATGTGCACTCACCGCACGTCCAGCCGAGCCAGGGAACGCCGACGCGCTTGCCCACCCAGTCGGGTGCAACGTTGGCCCCCACCGCCGTCACTTCACCGACGATTTCATGGCCCGGCACCCGCGGCAGCACCGCTTGCGGCAATTCACCGTCCACCAGATGCAGGTCGGTGCGGCACACGCCACAGGCCAGGACTTTGATTAACAGCTGGTGCGCGTCAGGGCTGGGGATAGCGCGCTCTTCCCGTTGCAGTGGCTGGCCGGGGGCATGCAAAACCATGGCGCGCATGACGATTCTCCAAAAGCCGATGCACCTGGGGGTGTCAGGTAGGCGACTGTCGGTGACAGCCGGCGACCAATTGCTTGAGCCCATCCAGATTCAGGACTTTGACGTTACGCCCGCAAATCTCGACCAATTCCAGATCCCGCAGATGAGCGATGCCCCGACAGATGGTTTCCAGGCGCAGGCCCAGGTACGAACCGATCTCTTCGCGGCGCATCTTCAGCACGAAGTCGCTGGACGAGTACCCGCGAATGCTCAGCCGTTGCGACAGGTTCAACAGAAAGGCCGCCAGGCGTTCATCGGAGTTCATGTTGCCCATCATCATGAGCAAGTTGTGATCACGCACGATCTCCCGGCTCAGGAGCTTGTTCATGTTGTGTTGCAGTGAGGGCAGTTCGTGGGCGAGTTTCTCCAGTTGTGCGTAGTGCAGGGGGCAGACTTCACTGTCCTCCAGGGCAAAAGCACTGCAGGCGTGCCGATCGTCACTGATGGCATCCAGGCCGAGCATCTCGCCGGGTATCTGAAAACCGGTCACTTGCTCGCGGCCGTCGACCGACAGCATGCTGGTCTTGAATGAACCGATACGTACCGCATACAGCGAACGCAACGGATCACCGGCCCGGTACAGGGCTGCGCCTTTTTTAACCTTTACCCGCTGAACGATCAGGGTATCCAGCCGCTCGACCTCCTGGCCGGTCAAGCCGATCGGCAGGCACAACTCCAGGACGCTGCAGTTGGAGCACGCGGCCTTCAGATAATGATGTTGATATGGCCGTATTTCGGGCATCGCCGTAGCCCCCTGACAGTGGGGTAAAGGATAGTTCGAATCGCAACTTCAATCGGGCGTTTACAAAGGCAATCGACGAGCGGGAAAAGGCTCTCTCTCATCGAGACGGGGCGGCCGGGGCAAGACTTGATGTAAATCAAGTCTTGCGCGTTGCAGACTCCCAGAATTGGCGCATGTTTATCGGTATACCGAGCCCCTCGCGGAGAACGTCATGAACGATTTTTTGAGTGCCGAGCAACTGGAAGGACTGGATGCCTACTGGCGGGCCTCCAATTATCTGGCGGTGGGGCAGATCTACCTCAAGGACAACCCGCTGATGAAGGAGCCGCTGACACTGGCGCATGTCAAGCCACGGCTGCTGGGACACTGGGGTACGACGCCGGGGTTGAACCTGATCTACACGCACCTCAACCACCTGATCACGACCCACGACCTGAACATGATCTTCATCGCCGGCCCCGGGCATGGCGGCCCGGCGGTCGTGGCCCAGACCTACATGGAAGGGACGTACACCGAATTCAACCCGTCGGTGGGGTGCAACACCAACGGTCTGACCCGACTGTTTCGGCAGTTTTCCTGGCCCTACGGCATTTCCAGCCATGTTTCAGCGCAGATTCCGGGGTCGATCCATGAAGGCGGCGAACTGGGCTATAGCCTGGCCCATGCCTACGGCGCCGCGTTCGATAATCCGGATTTGATGGTGGCGTGTGTCATTGGCGACGGCGAGGCCGAAACCGGGACGTTGGCGGCCAGCTGGCACTCCAACAAGTTCCTCAACCCGGCGCGTGACGGGGCGGTGCTGCCGATTTTGCATCTGAACGGGTACAAAATCGCCAACCCGACCGTACTCTCCTGCATCAGCGAGGAAGAGTTATCGGCCTTGATGTATGGCTATGGCTACGACCCGTATTTCGTCGAGGGCGATGATCCGGCAGAGGTTCATCAAGCGCTGGCCAAAACGCTGGACACCATGGTGCTGGAGATTCGGGAAATTCAGCGGATCGCGCGCCAACGGCCGCAAACCCGGACACCGGAACGGCCTTTATGGCCGATGCTGGTGTTACGCACGCCCAAGGGCTGGACCGGGCCGACATTCGTCGATGGTCGTCGGGTCGAAGGCACCTGGCGCGCGCATCAAGTCCCGCTGGCCGATTTCCAGCAACACACGCATTTGCGCCAATTGGAGGAATGGCTCTACAGCTACCGACCTGACGAGCTATTTGACGCCAATGGCACCTTGCTGCCCGAAATCGCTGCCCTGGCGCCGACCGGCCACCGGCGAATGAGCGCCAATCCCCACGCCAACGGTGGGCTGCTGTTGCGATCGCTGGAGCTGCCGCGGTTCACCGATTATGCGGTGAATGTCGAGGTTCCCGGTGGTCTGCGTGCAGAAGCCACACGGGTGCTGGGAACATTTTTGCGAGATGTGATGAAAGCCAACCTGGCGTCGAGCAATTTTCGTCTGTTCGGTCCGGACGAAACCGCCTCGAACCGTCTGGATGCAATGTATGAAGTCAGCCTCAAGGCATGGATGGAGCCGCTGGGCGTCGACGACGTCAATCTGGCGGCCGATGGCCGGGTGATGGAGATTCTGAGCGAACAGGTGTGCGAAGGCTGGCTCGAAGGCTATTTGTTGACGGGCCGGCATGGGCTGTTTTCCTGTTACGAGGCGTTCATCCACATCGTCGACTCGATGTTCAACCAGCATGCCAAATGGCTGAAAACCGCCGCTGAAGTGCCATGGCGCAAACCCATTGCCTCGCTCAACTATTTGCTCACGTCCCATGTCTGGCGCCAGGACCATAACGGCTTTTCCCATCAGGACCCGGGGTTCATTGATCTGGTGGCGAACAAGACCGCGGACGTGGTCCGGATCTATCTGCCGCCCGACGCCAATTGCCTCTTGTCGGTGGCCGATCATTGCCTCAGAAGCCGCAATTACGTCAACGTGATCGTGGCCGGCAAGCAACCGGAGTGGCAATGGCTGAATATCGATGCGGCGATTCGTCATTGCCAGGTCGGCATCGGACGGTGGGACTGGGCCTGCCAGGACGATAGCGACCCCGACGTGGTCATGGCCTGTGCCGGCGACGTGCCGACCCTGGAAACCCTGGCCGCGGTCACCTTGCTGCGCGAATACGTGCCGGATTTGCGGGTGAGGGTGATCAATGTCGTCGACCTGATGGTCCTGCAACCGTCGTACCACCATCCCCATGGTTTGCCGGACAACGCATTCGATGAACTGTTCACCGTCGACCGGCCCGTGATTTTCGCCTTCCACGGCTATCCCGCGCTGATCCACCGACTGCTGTACAAGCGCACCAATCACGAAAATTTTCATGTTCGCGGCTTCAAGGACGAGGGGGCGACCACCACACCGTTCGACATGGCGGTGCTCAATAACCTGGACCGATATCAGCTGGCGCTGGATGTCATCGAGCGCGTGCCCCGGCTGCACGATCAGCTCCAGACTGCCCGGGCGCGTTACTGGGCGACGATGGAGAAGCACAAGCTTTATCTCATCGAACACGGGCAAGACATGCCCGAAGTGATGCAGTGGCAATGGACGCCGACGCCGGATAACCGGGCTTGATGGGGATCACAGTTTCGGTAATGCCGGGGCCGGCTTGAGCGGCATCAGTGGCGGGAATTCCTCAGGGGTGAGGGTTTCCTTTTCCAGCAACAGGCGGGCCCCCTCATCCAGGTCGGCCCGACGACTTTGCAGCAATGCCTTGGCCCGTTGGTAGGCTTCATCGAGCAGGGCGCGAATACCCAGGTCGATTTCCCGGGCGGTCTGCTCCGAATAATCCTTCTCGCCCACCGTGGCCATGCGGTCTCCCAGGTACGTTGGGTTTTGCCGCTCCAGCACCGATTGTCCGAGTTCGGCGCTCATGCCGAACCGGGTGATCAGTTGCCGGGCGATATCGGTCGCACGGACAAGATCATCGGCGGCCCCGGTAGAAATCTGGCCGTAGACCAGGTCTTCGGCGGCACGTCCGGCCATCAGCACGACAATCCGGTCCTTGAGCGTCTGGCAACTGATCAGGAAGTGATCCTCGGTCGGTCGCTGCAGGGTATAGCCGAGCGAGCCGATGGCGCGGGGCACGATCGACACTTTATGCACCGGGTCCATCGCCGGCAGCGTACTGGCGGCCAGGGCATGCCCCATTTCGTGATAGGCCACCACCCGGCGCTCGTCGGGATCGAGCAGGCTGCTCTTGCGTTCGAGCCCCGCGATGAGGCGCTCCACCGCTGCGGTGAAATCGTTCAGGCTAACCGCTTCGGCGCCGCGTCGAGTGGCGACGATGGCCGCTTCGTTAACCAGATTGGCCAGGTCGGCGCCGGTGAAACCAGTGGTGATCTCGGCGATACGCGCACCATCGAGCCCTGGCTCCACAATGACTTTTTTGAGATGGACCTTGAGGATGGCCTCCCGACCTTTGCGGTCAGGGCGGTCGATCAGAATCTGCCGGTCGAAGCGCCCGGCCCGCAACAACGCCGGATCGAGAACCTCCGGCCGGTTGGTCGCGGCCAGCAACACCACGCCCTCGCGCGGATCGAAGCCATCCAGCTCGGCCAGTAACTGGTTGAGGGTCTGTTCCTTTTCGTCATTGCCGCCCAGCGTACCGACGCCGCGCATCTTGCCCAGCGCGTCCAGTTCATCGATGAAGATGATACAGGGCGCCGCCTGCCTGGCCTGCTCGAACAGGTCGCGGACCCGGGCGGCACCGACGCCGACGAACATCTCGACGAACTCGGAACCGGAGATCGAAAAAAACGGCACACCGGCTTCACCGGCAATGGCTTTGGCCACCAGGGTCTTGCCGGTGCCTGGCGGGCCAACCAGCAAGGTGCCCTTGGGAATGTGCGCGCCCAGGCGTGCGTATTTGGCCTTGTCCTTGAGGAACGAGACGATCTCCACCAGCTCGGCCTTGGCTTCGTCGATGCCCGCGACATCGGCGAAGGTGACCCCGGTGTCGCGTTCGACAAACACCTTGGCCCGGGATTTACCGACATTCATCAGCCCGCCAAGGCCTTGTTTGTCCGCCATCCCGCGAAACAGGAAATGCCAGAACACCATAATCAGGACAAACGGCAACAACCAGCCCAACAGGCTGTTCATAAAGGTATTTTCAGTGACTCCGGTAAAACCGACGCCCGATTGAGAGAGTTCGGTCGCCAGCGCCGGATCGACTCGCACGGTGGAGAACCGTTCGCGTCCGTCGATGGGCTCATGCAACTTGCCGCTGATCTGGTCCTTATCGACCCGCAAATCACTGACTTTTTGCTCGTTCAACAGTTGCAGAAACTGGCTGTACGGGAGGGGCTGCACGGCCTGGCGCTCGCCAAAGAATATCTGCATGAGGCTCAGCACGATAAAAGCGATCGCGAAGTAGGACAGGTTCCACTGCTCGTTCTTTTTCATGGCCTTGGGCTACTCACGTCATGCCGATCATTCAGGAAACGGTGGCTGGGCAGGAGATTCCTTTTGCTCAATGTCAGTCAGGGTCGCCTCGGTAAGCAGCAAAATACTGGCCACTGAGACGGCATTTTCAAGGGCGATGCGCACCACCTTGGTCGGATCAATGATACCGGCTTCGTACATGTCGACATAACAATTGGCAGACGCATCGAAGCCAGTGTTTCCCGGTTCCGCGAGCATGCGCGCAACGACCACGCCGGCATCCACCGCCGAGTTCTCGGCGATGATCCGGGCCGGCGCTTCCAGGGCACGGCGAAGAATCTGCAGCCCAGTCTTGACGTCCCCCTCGTGGTTGGCCTCCTCGGCCGCGATAATCGGCACAGCCTTGAGCAGGGCCAGGCCGCCGCCGGGAACAATGCCTTCGGCAATTGCCGCGCGGGTCGCTGAAATCGCATCATCCAGGGCATCTTTACGTGCCTTCATCTCGGCTTCGGAAGGGGCTCCGACCCGGATCACCGCGACTCCGCCAGAGAGCCTGGCCAGTCGCTCTTGAAGTTTTTCACGGTCGTAATCGCTGGTGGTACTGTCCATTTGCGCACGGATCTGCTGCAGACGCGCCTCGATAGCCTCGCGTTTACCCGCCCCCCCGATCAGCGCCGTGCTGTCTTTCTGCACAACGACCCGATGCGCTCGTCCCAACTGGCTCAATTCGACCTGTTCGAGGTTGATGCCCGTTTCATTGGATATCACGGTTGCACCGGTCAGAACCGCAATGTCCTGGAGCATTTCCTTGCGTCGATCACCGAAGCCTGGCGCCTTGATCGCCACCGCCCGCAATACGCCCCGAATCTGATTGACCACCAGCGTGGTCAACGCTTCACCTTCTATGTCGTCTGCGATCAGGACCAGCGGTTGTCCACTTTTGGCGATTAACTCTAACAATGGAAGCAGGTCTTTGAGTGCGCCGATTTTATAATCACAGAGCAGCAGGTAGGCATCATCGAGTTCGACTTGCATCTTCTCTGCGTCCGTCACGAAGTAGGGCGAGACATAACCACGGTCCAAGCGCATCCCTTCCATCACGTCGACCACTGTTTCAGTGGTCTTGGACTCCTCGACACTGACCACACCTTCAATGCCGACCTTCTCCAGAGCGTCGGCAACCAGCTGACCGATGACAGCGTCGTTATGCGCCGAAAGCGTGGCGACCTGGATCTTTTCCTTTGGTGTGCTGACCGGGCGCGATTGGGCGACCAGCGATTGCATGACCAGAGCAAGCCCGCGGTCCATACCGCGTTTCAGGTCGATTGCACTGGCACCCGCGACGACGTTGCGTATTCCGTCAGCCAGGATTGCGTGGGCCAGAATCGTTGATGTACTGGTCCCGTCTCCTACCGCCTCGCTGGTGCGCTCCGCCGCCTGACGCAGCATCTGGGCACCCAGGTTCTCCTCGGGATCCAGCAGGTCGATCCGTTTGGCAATCGTCACGCCATCATTGCAGACCGTCGGATTACCCCATTTATTCTGAATCAACACCGATTTCGATTTCGGCCCAAGGGTCACTCGAACCGCGTCCGCCAACTGTGTTGCCCCGCACAGGATTTTCTCGCGAGCGGCAGCACGAAACAGGATTTTGGTGTGAGCCATCAGGTTGCTCTCCTGAGCAGTTCTACAACAAGTATGTCCTTGCAGCTTCTATGAAGTAACCCGTGCGGCGTTGACTTTTATCAACAAAGTCACAACCTTGCCGCCCCCTCGAATGCCAGTATACGGAGCACCCTCCGCACGGATGACCGACCGTCGGTTGTTGGCACGAATTGACAATTATCAACCTGTGCAACGAGGAACCGGGTCCAAATGAAATCTTGAAATTCACGGTGTTTTCAGTGGGTGCCGCGGGAAGAGGGGCGATTTGAAAACACGGCTTCGCGTGGGATTTTTATCCAGGACATTTGTGAGGAAAAGACCATGGACAAGTATCAGCAGAGTCAAAAAAACAAGCTGTTCAAAACCCCGGCGCATGATCCGTATTGTTTGCCGCGAGTCGAAGGTTCTGCCATCTGCTCGCAGTGTGGAGCCGCTTATCAGGCGGGTAACTGGACCTGGAAGATTCCTGAAAACACGGTGATTCATGACGCGCAATCGATGATCTGCCCTGCATGCCGGCGTATCAGTGACAGCAAGCCTGCCGGTACGCTGACGCTATCGGGCAGCTTCTTGCTTGAGCATCTGAATGAAATCATCAACCTGATCAAAAATACCGAGGAACAGGAAAAAGCGGAGCATGCCCTGGAGCGCCTCATCAGCCTGACCGACTCGGACGGTGCGCTGATTGTGACCACCACCGGTATCCATCTCGCGAACCGCCTGGGTCATGCAATTGAAGCGGCTTTCAAAGGACATGCCGATTATCAGTACAACGATGACGAGTACGGGCTGAGCGTCAGCTGGACTCGTGACGAATAAAACCAGCAGGTGCGCACGAACTGCTATCGCTTCCAGGCTGAGTGATGCGGGCAGCCTGCCTTGGCGCAGGTATTTGATCTATATCAACGCCAGGGAGACCCCGACGGAGGAGTCTGAAGTTAACGCTGGTGCTTGACCCAGCGAGCATGCAACGGCTGCCTTCCGCAACAGGCAGTGCAGGCGTTGAAAAGCCACCTGTCTGGAGTCAGCTCATGAGCCAGTATCAACGGTTATTACTGATCATCAACCCGGCCCTGCGCCACTCGCCTGCAATACATCATGCAGCGGCCCTGGCCAAGGCCAGCGGGGCAACGTTGCACATAGTTGCCTTGATAAAGTCATTGGACATTCTGTCGCTGCTGGAAGAGGGCGTGCGGGAAACGGCTCGGGAGGGCTACCTGCAGGATCATCGCGATTGGCTGCAGAGTCAGGCAAAAAATATCCGTGGTCGGGGGATCGAAGTGACGACGGAGGTGGCCTGGGCCGATGACCTGCAGCAGGACATTCTTGATCACGTCACGGAAATGCAGCCCGACCTGTTGATCAAGGAAGTTCAGCATGAGTCAGCGCTCAAGCGCGCGCTCTTCACTCCTCAGGATTGGCACCTGCTGCGCCACTGTCCGATTCCGGTCTATCTGGTGGGCGCCAGTGGCCATGCCTTGCCGCGCAAGGTGGTGGCGGCGGTTGATGCTAGCGATACCGACCCTTCAGACAGCGAGCTGAATGAGCGGATTATCCAGCAGGCTACCGGGCTCGCGTTGCAGTGCGATGCCGAGTTGCATCTGCTGTACGCCTGCGACACTTCGACAGACTATCTGGGGGATATGGGCGGTGGCGGTCTGACGCTGTTGGAACTGACCAGGCAGATGCGTAAAACCCTGGAGAAATCGTTTCTCAAGTTGGCCGGTCGATACGGTGTGCCGTCTGACCGTCGGCATTTCATCCTGGGACATCCCGTCTCGGCGCTGAGTGAGTTCGCCTTTGAGCAACACGTGGATGTGATCGTGATGGGCAGGGTCCAGTCTCACGGCTTGAACAAGCTTGTGGGCAGCACGACCGAACATATCCTGTATCAGGTGCCTTGCAGCGTTCTGGCCGTCTAAGGGCGGACCGGCATCATTGAAGTTGGCCACTGGCTGTGAGCAATAGCCCTGTATCGACGAGGTAAATCACATGCATTTGCCGATTATCAAAAAAACAATCGCCGATTTGCCGACTACGCCCAATTGGCTGGAAAGCGAGCAAGCCCGCCAAGCCTTTTCGTGGCAGGTGGAAGCAGACGAATTGGCCCGATTGCCGGGAGGCGGTTTGAACCTTGCCTATGAGGCCGTGGACCGGCATGCAATGGGCGGGAATCGCCAACATACGGCATTGCGCATTCTCGATCGCAATGGCGGGCACCACGACATCAGCTATGCACAGTTGAGTGCGCAGACCAACCGATTTGCCAATGTGCTCAAAAAATTGGGCGTGGCCCCCGGCGAACGAGTGTTTGTGCTCTGCGGCCAAGGGTTGGAACTGTATCTGGGCGTGCTGGGAGGCTTGAAGCTCGGTTGCGTGGTTTCACCGTTATTCTGCGCGTTCGGCCCTGAGCCCATAGAAACCCGCATGCGGCTTGGCGAATGCAGCGTGCTGCTGACCAGCGAAACGCTTTATCGGCGCAAGATTGCGGCTATTCGTCAACGTTTGCCGACACTCAAACATGTGTTGCTGTATGACGCAGAGGGTGGGAATACGACGGCTGTGGAGGGCGCCCATAGCTTGCATCGACTGCTGGCCGAAGCCGATGACACTTTCGACATCGTCCGGACAACGGTCGACAGTCCCGCACTTTTACACTTCACCAGCGGCACCACAGGCACTCCCAAAGGTGTGTTGCATGTCCACGGCGCCACGCTGACTCACCGTGTCACCGCTAAATACGCGCTGGATTTGCACCCCGAAGATATTTATTGGTGCACCGCCGATCCGGGCTGGGTCACGGGGACTTCATACGGGATCTTCGCGCCGCTGTTGCTGGGTGTTACCAGCGTGGTCGAGGGCAACGAATTCGATGCCGAACGCTGGTACCGGATTCTCGAACAACAACGGGTAACGGTCTGGTACACGGCCCCGACGGCAATCCGCCTGTTGATGAAAGCGGGCGACGCATTGGCGCGCAGCCATCGCTTTGCGTGTCTGCGCTTTATTGCCAGCGTCGGAGAGCCGCTCAATCCCGAGGCGGTCTGGTGGGGCAAAGAGGTGCTGGGGCTGCCGATCCACGACAATTGGTGGCAGACCGAAACGGGCGGAATCATGATTGCCAATACCGTTTCGATGGCTATCAAACCAGGTTCGATGGGCAAACCCCTGCCAGGCGTCGAGGTCGCCATCGTCGAGCGCGGCGCGGACGGTGCACTGGTATTTCTCGATGATAATGAGGTCGGCGATCTGGCCCTGAAGCGGCCATGGCCCGCCATGTTTCGGACTTATCTGGGGCAGGAGGAGCGTTATCGACAGAGCTTTGTCGGTGAGTGGTACCTCAGTGGTGATCTGGTGCGTCGCGATGCCGATGGTTACTACTGGTTCGTTAGCCGTGGCGACGATGTCATCAAATCGGCCGGGCACCTGATCGGTCCGTTCGAAGTTGAAAGCTCGCTCATGGAACATCCGGCGGTGGCCGAAGTTGCGGTGATTGGCAAGCCCGATCCACTGCTGGGCGAAACCGTGAAGGCCTTCATTTCGCTCAAGAGCGGTTTCACCGCCAGCCAGGCCCTGCACGATGAGTTGCTTGGTCATGGACGCAAGCGCCTCGGTGCCGTGGTCGCGCCAAAGGAGCTGGAGTTCGTGCAGGTACTTCCGCACACGCGTAGCGGAAAACTCATGCGACGTCTGCTAAAGGCCCGGGAGCTGGGTTTGCCTGAAGGTGATACTTCCAGCCTGGAGAATCCGTCGTGAGTCTCCAATCGTTGCCTCAGGATATTGCGCTCGACTTGCTACGGGACATGGTGCGCATCCGCCGTCTTGAGGAGCGCGCCGGCGAGTTGTACGGGGAGGGCAAGATCCGTGGTTTCCTGCACCTGTACATCGGTGAAGAAGCGGTCGCCGTCGGCGTTTTGCATGCATTGGCTGCCGATGATGCGGTGGTCGCGACTTATCGCGAACATGGCCATGCACTGATCAAGGGTGTGCCCATGAAGACGATCATGGCCGAGATGTACGGACGCCAGGAAGGATGTTCGCGAGGACGCGGCGGTTCAATGCACTTGTTCGATGCCAGCACACGTTTCTTCGGCGGCAATGCCATCGTGGCCGGTGGCTTGCCACTCACGGTCGGCCTGGCGCTGGCCGAGCGTATGCAGGGGGGATCGCGTCTCTCTACGTGCTTTTTTGGTGAAGGCGCGATGGCGGAGGGCGCCTTTCATGAGTCCATCAACCTGGCCGCGTTGTGGCAGGTGCCGATGCTGTTTTGCTGCGAGAACAACTTGTATGCCATGGGCACGGCCCTGGCGCGTTCGCAGTCGCAAACCGATTTGTGTACCAAAGCCTCGGCGTACAAGGTCGATACCCGATCCGTCGATGGCATGGATGTGATTGCGGTGTACGAAGCCGCTTGTGACGCTGTTAAACATATCCGGGAGGGGCATGGGCCTTTTTTTCTGGAGTTTCGCACCTATCGATTTCGTGCCCATTCGATGTTCGACCCGCAGCTGTATCGTGACAAGGCTGAGGTGGAGCAATGGAAGGCGCGCGGACCGATTCATACCTACAGTGCACAACTCAAGGCAGAAGGCCTTTTGGACGAGCCCGGTTTTCTGGAGATCCTGGCCGAGGTGGACGCTGAAGTGGAAGCCGCTGTCGCTTATGCCGAAAGCGGGAGCCTGGAACCGCTTGAGGATTTGTCTCACGATGTTTACACCTCGAGGTCGGCATCATGAGCGCTCGCATGACGTATCGTGAAGCGTTGCGCGAGGCCCTGCGCGACGCGCTGCAGCGGGACCCACGGGTATTTCTGATGGGCGAGGACGTCGGCCGTTACGGTGGCAGCTATGCCGTGTCCCTGGGGTTGCTTGAAGCGTTCGGCCCCGAGCGCATTCGAGACGCGCCGCTGTCGGAATTGGGCTTCGTGGGGGCCGGTATCGGGGCCGCCTTGGGCGGCATGCGGCCGATTGTAGAAATCATGACCGTGAATTTCAGCCTGCTCGCCCTCGATCCTCTGATGAATACGGCAGCAGCCCTGAGGCACATGTCCGGCGGACAGTTCTCCGTTCCCCTGGTCGTGCGCATGGCCACAGGCGCGGGACGTCAGCTCGCCGCGCAGCACTCCCACAGTCTGGAAGGTTGGTACGCGCATATTCCCGGCCTGAAAATTCTGGCTCCGGCGACCCTCGAAGACGCACGCGGCATGCTCTGGCCAGCGCTGCTGGATCCAGACCCGGTGCTGATTTTCGAACATGCCCAGCTCTACAACATGGAGGGCGATACAGGCGACTGGGAGACGCTGGACATCCGTAGCGCCAAGGTCCGGCGTGTCGGTAACGACCTGACCCTGATCACCTACGGCGGCACACTCGGCAAGGCCCTGACGGCGGCTGAGCAACTGGCCGGGGAGGGCATTGATTGCGAAGTGATCGACCTGCGGGTTCTGCGCCCTCTGGATGACCAGGCAATCATGGCCTCGGTGTGTAAAACCCGTCGCGCCCTTGTCGTCGATGAAGGCTGGCGTAGCGGCAGTCTGGCCGCCGAGATCATCACGCGGATCGTCGAACAGAGCTTTTTCGAGCTGGATGCTCCGCCATCCCGGGTGTGCAGCGCCGAAGTACCGATCCCTTATCCCCGGCATCTCGAAGAGGCTGCATTGCCACAAGTGTCGACGATCGTCGCGGCCGCGCATGAGCTGTGCCAGGGAACGTCAGCGTGATGACGTCAACGTGTCGAACCCAAGGCCGGGAGGGTCAACCATGATCGAATTCAAATTGCCGTCTCTGGGGGCCGATATGGATGAAGGCACGTTGCTGGAATGGAAAATCCATCCGGGCGATGCGGTCAAGCCTGGTCAGGTGATTGCCGTGGTCGATACGGCCAAGGCCGCCATCGACGTAGAGTGCTGGCATGACAGCACGGTCCTGCAACTGCTGATCGACATCGGAGCCAAGGTACCCGTGGGTACACCCATCGCGCTGTTGCTGGAACCCGGTGAAAGTGCGCAGACTGCGCGACGGATACCCACTCCTCCGGTGCTGACCGCAGAAGAAAACCGCTCCGGTGCACGCCCGCGAATTTCTCCGGCTGCACGCAAGCGCGCTGCCGAATTGGGGTTCAGTCTCAGCCAATTGCAAGGCCATGGCCCCCACGGTGTGGTTACCCTGGAAGATGTCGAGGCTGCCGCCCGTGTGGCCCCGGAGCCTGACCATAACCAGGCCATGCGTCACACGATCGCAGCGGCCATGAGCCGTTCGAAACGCGAGATTCCCCATTATTACCTGAGCGAAACCATCGCCTTGGGTAAGGCCATGGCCTGGCTGCAGGCACACAATGCACAAGGCACATTACAGGAGCGCCTGTTGCCCAGTGCATTGCTGCTCAAAGCGGTGGCGTTGGCCCTGCGCGACTATCCGCAGCTCAACGGTTCCTGGCAGAACAATGCCTTTGAACCCGCACTCGATACTGACCTTGGAGTGGCAATTACCCTGCGTCAGGGCGGTCTGGTCGCCCCGGTTCTGCGTCATGTGGCGGACACAGCCCTGACCGATTTGATGAGAGAGCTGGCCAGCCTGGTCGAGCGCGCCCGCAGCGGCTCTCTGCGCAGCTCCGAGCTCGGTGGCGCGGGCATAACGGTCACTCAACTCGGCGATCAGGGCGTAGACAGCGTACTGGGTGTGATCTATGCGCCGCAGGTCGCTCTGGTCGGCTTCGGTCGTATCTGCGAGCGCCCCTGGGTGAATGAAGGCCAGTTGTGCGTCATGCCCACCGTCGTCAGCAGCTTGTCAGCCGATCATCGGGTCAGCGACGGTCACTATGGCGCACGTTTTCTGGGGGAAGTCCGTCGCTTGTTACAAACGCCAGAGAACCTTTGAGGTAAGCCTATGGATCCGCTACTGGTACGCAATCAAGTGTTGAGCGCCTTGAAGAGCATCGCTCCTGAAATCGAGCCTGAGCAATTACACAGTGACCGGTCGCTACGCGAGGAGGTTGATCTGGACTCGATGGACTGGCTTCGCCTCATCGAAGCCCTGCATCGGAGTCTGGGCATTGTCATCGCTGAAACCGATTACCAACAGGTGGATACCCTGGACAAACTTGTCGCCTATCTGATGCAAAAAGGTCAACCCAGCGAGCAGGCCCCTTGAAACCCCTTGGTCAGTTATCCCTTGGTCAGTTGCACCGTCAGCGGGCGGCGCCATGACGCAGCACTTCAATGCAAAACTCCATTTCATAGGGCGGCACGTTGCATTCGACGATGTCATGGGCGGCCACTTGCAGGTGCACACCGACAATATCGGCATGGATCGGCTGCTGGCAGACATGCCGGTCGACCAATACTGCCGTGTAGACCCGACGAGCCCCCAATTGCGCCAAATAGGCACAGGTGCGCAGGAGAGAATGACCTTCAAACAGCACATCATCGACAACCAGCAGCGTGGTATTGGCAAGGTCCAGCGTGTTGAGAAGCGGGTTGCCGGTCAGTGCCGTGTGTTCATGCAGCACCTTGAGGTCATCGGCATAGCGCTTGACCTTCAACGGGTAGAGAGGCAGCTCTGGCTGGCCGGTCTGACGTGACAGATGTTGCCGTAAACGCTGTGCCAGAGGCTCGCCGCGGCGCTGGATGCCAACCACTGCCGCTTGTGCAGGCGGTAACAGGGTTGCGGCCTGGCGCGCCATCGCCTGCAGCACCGAATCGAGTTCATCGCTGTCGTACAAACGCAACCGCTGATTCGCAGGCAGGTCAGGCATTGCAGCCTCCCATCCAGAGCCGGTGAGTGAATCATAGCGTAAGGGGCTGTGTGGGGCATGCGCCTGGGAGGCCCAGTGGACAGCCTTGCGCGGGGACTTGATAAAAATCAACAACAAGGAGACTTCAGGAGCGGAATCTAAACTGAAGATGATGTTTGATTCAATGAAGACGTGATGGCTGTCCACAGACTGGAGAAGTCAGGGTGGTGTAATACGAGCCGACACGCGTGATCGTCCGGGGAGGTTTCAAGTGATTCGGAATTCCTCATCGCAAACCATCTTGCGCGACCGGGTTGATGCCGGTCGAAGACTGGTAGAACCGTTGCTCAAATACGCTCATCGACCCGATGTCATCGTTCTCGCCTTGCCCCGTGGCGGCGTGCCGGTGGCCTATGAAATTGCCACGGCCCTGAAGATTCGCCTCGACCTGATGCTGGTCCGCAAGCTCGGGGTGCCCTCTCATGAGGAGTTCGCCATGGGCGCGATTGCCAGTGGCGGCATACAAATCGTCAATGAGGAGGCGCTGCGGGCGAACCGTATCGATCAGCGCACACTCGATAACGTGGTCGCACGGGAAACGCAGGAGTTGTTGCGTCGCGAGCGTGCCTACCGTGGGACGCGGGTGCCGGTGCAACTCAAGGATCAGGTGGTGATTCTGGTCGACGACGGCCTGGCGACAGGGGCCTCTATGATGGCGGCGATACGCGCGGTGCGCCTGCAATCACCGTCGCGTATCGTCGTTGCGGTGCCGGTGGCACCGCTCGATACGCTCGAAGCCCTGTATAGCGAAGTCGATGAGGTGATCTGCCCGCTGATTCCTGAGTGGATGATGTCGATTGGTTATTGGTACATGAACTTTTCCCAGACCTCGGACGATGAAGTTATCGATCTTTTGCATCGGGCCTGGCACAGAGAATCCGGCTGGAGTGTTCCCGGTCAGGAGGATTGAAATGATTGAGGCTCGCTATCGAAAGCTGGACCTGGGGGACGTGGCGCTGTCTGCTGACTTGCGCCTGCCCAAGAACGCTGTCGGCCTGGTGGTCTTCGTCCATGGCAGCGGCAGCAGTCGTTCAAGCCCGCGTAATCAACACGTTGCCGAGTCTTTGGCCAGGCGGAGGCTGGGTACCTTACTGTTCGACCTGCTCACGGAACCAGAGCAATACCTGGATAACCAGACCCGGGAACTGCGTTTCGACATCGAACTACTTTCCAGACGACTGGTGAAGGTAATCGACTGGATTGGCCAGGATGCAGAACTGCAACAGCTTCGGATCGGATTGTTCGGCGCCAGCACCGGTGCCGCTGCGGCGCTAAGGGCAGCGGCCGATCGTGCGGACCGGGTGCATGCCGTGGTGAGCCGGGGAGGGCGGACCGACCTTGCAGGTGCGGCGCTGGCCCGCGTGAAGGCGCCGACCCTGCAAATTGTCGGTGAGCAAGATCCGGTGGTGATCAATCTGAATGTGCAAAGCAGTCATGCCTTGCGGTGTGAGAAACGTCTGGAAGTCGTGCCGGGCGCTACGCATCTTTTTGAAGAAAAAGGCGCGCTTGAAACCGTCGCCAGGCTGGCTGGCGACTGGTTCGAGCGGTATCTGCACGGTGGTGGTCCAGTGTCGACCTCCACCGGTTGATGCTTGTCAGACGCCAAATGGAAAGGTTTCGTCTTCCGGTTCCAGCGTCTGGCTTTTTGGCAAGGGCAAGGCCGTCACCGGTTGCGTCTGTTCAATCCAGACCATGGCGTCGAATTGTTCGGCCAGCACCGCCTCGAAGTAGTGACTGCTGCGTTCGGTTTCGGGGCGATAAATCACCCCGATGGCCCGCTCCAGCAGCGGTTCGGACAGGGCTTGACGCAGGTCTTTTCGCTGCGGATCTCGCCAGTCGGTCAATGAAGCCGGCACGCCGGCCTTGAGGAACTGACGCTCCCAACTGTCTGGACGAGATGGCCGAACGTCCTTGATGAGCATCTCCCCATCCCAATCATCGGCCGCGGCCACTTGGCCACGGTCGGTGCTCATGCCGATCAGCACGACATCGCGCCCATAGGCACTGCGGCACAGCTGCCCGATATTGAACTGCCCCCTCCAGCCCATCTGCGTGGCGGCCGCATTGCCGATATGCGAGTTGTGCGCCCACACCACGGCTTTGGCTTGAGGGCCCCGGTGCTCAAGCAGCGCCTGTAATGTGTCGAACATATGCCGGTCACGCAGGTTCCAGGAGGCGGTCGAACCTCGATAAATCGCGCGGTAATACTGTTCCGCCGCCCGGACGACCCGGGCGTTTTGCGTTGCATCGAAGAACGCCTCATCGTCCTGGATAAGCCCGGCCAACTGTTCGGCGAGCATGGCATTGAGCTGTTCGACCACCGCATGCTCGCAAGGCATTACACCGTCGCGTTCGACAAAGTGGCCGTACAGCGCAGGATCATCCTGCCAAGGCGTCAAACAGCCATAGCGCCGCCGAGCTTCGTGTGCCAGCTGCGGGTCGACTCGGTCCAGATAACTCAGCACTTCATGGATCGAGTTGCGCAAACTGTAAACGTCGAGGCCGCGAAACTCGACGCGGCGTTCAGGTGCATGTTGATGGTTGTACTGATGCAGCCAGTGGGCGAACGCTTGCACATCGGTATTGCGCCACATCCAGGTGGGGAACCGGCTGAAGATGTGCCGTGTCCACGCCGAATGCGCCAACCCTCGGGCATAACGGTCAACATGGCCTGCGTCTGGCCAGTCGGCTTCAACGGCAACAATGTTGAACCCGTGCTGCTCGATCAGTCGTTGGGTGATCGCCGCCCGGGTTCGATAGAAATCGCTGGTGCCATGGCTGGCTTCTCCGATCATCACCACGCGCGCATCCGCGTAGCGGTCGAACATTTCACCCAATGCGGCCGAATTCAGTTCCGGCAAGGGCTCGGCGTACTGACGCAGGAGCGGGGCGATGGAGGCCTCGTCAATGTGCGTATGCGCGCCATAAAGTGTGTTCAGCCTATCTTGGGAAGGTGTGTTCATGAACGTCACCCCATAAAGGCGGGTTGGCCGTCGTGCCATGCGGCGCGGTATTCACGTCGACTGTCAGGGGCCGCACTGACTTGAACTGTTTGATCTATTTTCACAAGGATAAAAAGCCCCTCGGCGGTTTCCCGACAAGGGGCAGGACGGTCGGGCGATCAGTCGGCCTTGATCGGCACGACTTTATCCGCCTGCATGGCCTCAGGCTTTTTCGGCAGCGAGACCTTCAGCACGCCTTTGTTGAAACTCGCTTCGATCTTCTCGGCGTCGACGCCTTTGGGCAGGTTGAACATCCGCTCGAAGGAACCATAGCTACGCTCGTTGAGGTAATAGCCCTTCCTTTTCTCTTCTTTCTCCTCTTTCTTTTCGCCTTTGATGATCAGGCTGCCGTTGGACAGTTTGATCTCGATGTTCTTCTGATCCATGCCGGGCAATTCGGCAGTGACTTCGAAGCTTTTGTCATTCTCGGTGATGTCTACCGCAGGCATTCCGCGGCCTGACAGCTCTCGGCGCCACAGAGGGTCTACATCGAATAACCCACGGCTGAATGGCGACAACCCTGAACCGCGATGGAAGTCTTCAAACAAGTGATCCACCTGTTGGCGAAGCTTTTCCAAGGGCCGCCACAGATCGGTTGTCGATGGGCGCAGAGCGGTTTTTTCTTCGGTTTTCACGGGGACTTTTTTCGCAGAGTCGGTCATTTCGTTTCTCCACTGAGTGAATAGCAGATACGGCGGTGTGAACGTTGACTCTTAATCTCTACGTGAATGGCCAAAGCCAGTTTGATCCAGATCAGAAAGAGCGCAGACAGCAATGGGGGGCTGGCAGCAGCCGTTGCGCTAACGATAAATACAGACGCATTGCGGACATGCCGGCCATTGGAGTCCTAAGCTCTATCCATTCATGTCGCGTGCAGGAACTCACATCAATGTTCGGTAAGTGGCTGGACCCGGCGCTATTGCTGCTCACCACCCTGACCCTGCTGGTCGGGGGCATTGCGCAGATCGCCCAACAGTCTGACTGGGCGTCGATTTGCTGGGCCGCAGGCAGTCTGGTGATGGCCCTGGTATTGCTCGTCGAGATTGCCGGGCGCCTGGCCCGGCGCGAGGCCGGTGTCGATCTGATTGCATTGCTGTCGATTGCAGCGGCGCTGTTTTTTGAACAGACGCTGGTGGCGGCGGTGATTGCCTTGATGCTGGCGTCAGGACGCATCCTCGAGTTTTTTACCAGACAACGTGCCGAACGCGAGCTGCGTGCGCTGGTAGACCGGGCGCCACGCTTTGCCTGGCTGCAAGAAAATGGCGATTTACGGCAGATACCGGTTGAGCAGATCCAGCCGCAGCAGACACTGCTTGTACGCTTGGGGGAGGTGGTACCGGTCGATGGCTGTCTACTCAGTTCTGGCGCCGTTCTGGACGAATCGGCACTCAGCGGTGAGTCACTGCCGGTCACCCGCCAGGCAGGGGAGCAACTGCCCAGTGGCGTGACCAATGTCGGTGCGCCCATTCTCCTGGCTGCCACGCGAACGGCAGCGCAGAGCACCTATGCCGGGGTGGTGCGCCTGGCCGAAGCCGCACGACGCTCGCGCGCGCCTTTTGTGCGTCTGGCCGACCGTTATGCATTGCTCTTCATTCCTCTGACATTGCTGATTGCCGGGATCGCCTGGTACATCAGTGGAGATTCTTTGCGAGCGCTGGCGGTTTTGGTGGTGGCCACACCTTGTCCTTTGATTCTGGCGGTGCCGATCGCAATCATGTCAGGTATCTCCAGAGCGGCGCGGCGCGGGATCCTGATCAAGGACGGCGTGACCCTGGAAGCGCTGGCCGGGGTCAAGCAAGTGTTTCTCGACAAGACCGGCACGCTGACCAGCGGCCATGCCCGTCTGCAGTCGATTGAAACCAACGGAGCGTTCGAACCGCAGCGCCTGCTTGGCCTGGCCGCTTCGCTGGCGCAAGCCTCGACGCACCCGATTTCCCAGGCCATTGTCACAGCGGCCTGTCAGCGTGGATTGCCGCTCAGCCTGCCGCAGGACGTTGAGGAAATTCCGGGCGCAGGTCTTAGCGGGCTGATCGATGGCCTGCGGGTGCGTTTCGGCACCTTGTCGTTCGTTCATAAAGACATGCCTGTGCCTGGCTGGGCCACAACCATGCTGCGCCACATGGATTACCTGGCGTGCAGTGGCAGTTTCATTGAAGTGGATGGGGCACTCGCCGGTTTGCTGGTTTTCTCGGACAACCTGCGTCGGGAAACCCCGCTAACCCTGCGTCGACTGCGCAACAGAGGCATCGAGCGAGTCGTCATGCTCACGGGTGATCGCCTGGAAACCGCCGAGATGATTGCGCTGTCGGCCGGTATCGACGAGCTGCGTGCCGGGTTGACCCCTGAGGATAAAGTGCGTGTGGTCCAGGAAGGCTGCCTGCGCGCCAGCACACTGATGGTGGGCGATGGCATCAACGATGCCCCCGCACTGGCGGCGGCCCATGTCGGTGTGGCGATGGGAGCCAGCGGTGCCACGGCCTCTGCGCAAGCCGCGGGGGTTGTGCTGCTGGTGGATCGCCTGGATCGCCTGGTAGAGGCGCTGGACATTGCCCGCCGAACCCGTCACATCGCCCGCCAAGGCGTGTTGGTCGGCATGGGCATGTCCTTGCTGGCCATGGTTGTGGCGGCCTTCGGTTACCTGCCGCCGCTTATTGGCGCGATTGTGCAGGAAGGCATCGACGTGGTGATCATTATCAATGCCCTGCGTGCATTGATGCCGTCGCGAGGTCTGCGCCAACAGCTTGCCGGAGAGCATATCGATCGCCTGCAGGATGAACACGATCAACTCTGCGCAGTGCTGAGCGATCTGCATAAGATGGCCAACGACTTTGCCCTGCGTCCTCTTGAGCAAGCACAGACCGACCTGGACGAACTGGTGAATAAGCTGCAAACCTCACTGGCCCGCCATGAACACGAAGATGAAAAAAACCTGTACCCGTTGCTGACGCGAAATATGCAGGGTGAGGATCCCTTGTCGGCATTGAGCCATGCCCATCGAGAGATCTTTCGCCTTATTCATGTGCTGGCGCGCATGAGCGCTGACTTCAGTGCCGACCCTGCAACGGCTTGCGCCGATGAGATTCAGCACCAGTTGATTCGTCTGGATACCCTTGTGCAACTGCACTTCGACCAGGAGGAGGAACTGTTCCGTTATCTCGACAGGCGCTAAGGGCGGAGGGTTATTTGCGCTTCCAGTACTTCTGCATTTCGATAAACAGAAAGGATGCCGTCCAGGTGATGAGCACCAGACCGGTCAGGGCCTCCAGACCCGTGAGGTACTTGAGGTTGCCCACCGGTGCAATGTCGCCGAAACCGATTGTGGTGTACGTGGTGAATGAAAAATACACGCAGTCCATCAATGAACCGTCGAAACTGCCGATCAGGCTGCCCCATTTTCCGGAGCGCACCATCAGGTGATAGACCAGCGCGAAGCACCACACCTCTATGGCATGGGCCACCAGAGCACCGAACACCCCGACGACAATCCTGAAGCGGCTCCAGAGTTTAAGCTTCGGCAGCCAGTCATTGAGGCGTAACAGGCATTCGTAGTGAATCACCACGACACTGATCACCACCAGCGTATTGATCAATGTGACCGCGAACATCATGCCCCTCCAGTGAAACGCGGCCAGTGCGATCCACAGGTCATTGACTCAGGCGAGCAGCAAATGATCTTCAACCTGCTTCACGCCGGGCACCGACCAGGCTGCACGTTCCGCGATCTTGCGTTCGCGCCACAAATGAACCCTGCCTTCAAGCTTCACGGTGTCGCCTTCGACCTTGACGTGGATCTCCTTGGCATCGACTTCGGCATTGCGTTTGAGGGCATCTTCGATACGTTGCTGGACATCGACTGCATTCACCCGCGCACGAAGGGTCAGCAGGTTGTCGATGCCGACCACTCCCGACAATTTGTGCACGGCCCGCTCCACGGTTTCTTTCTGGTATTGCCAGTCCACTTCGCCTTCAAGGGTGACCCAGCCGTTCTGCACCGTGATTTCGATGTCATCTTCGGGAACGTCTGAGCTCCACGCGATGATGTTCAAGGCCCGGGCAGCGATGGTGTCATCCGCCGTACCAGCGTTTTTCTCTGGTCTGACCTGAATTTCTTCGGCCAGCGCGCGTACGCCCTTGATGCTTTTTACCGCGCGTTCCGCATTGATTTTCTGTATGTAGCTCTTGACGTGGCCGGAGAGGGTAACGACGCCGTTGTCCACGGTCACACCGATGTTGGCAGCATCGATACCTGGCTGGAACTCAAGCTCTTCCAGAATGCGTTGACGCAAACTCAAGTCGCTCATGGTGATGCCCTCTGTCCGATGGATGGATTGCAGCGGGCGCAAAGCCTGGCCCGATCAGGTTTTTTTACACGTGAATGGCATCAAGACATTGAGTTAAATCAACAACGCTTCTGTGGGTGCGTCCGGCTGTCACTAGCGGTCATTCATTGACAAAAATCAGAGTCCCACGGCCATCCGCCAGCTACTGTTCATCACAACCTGACACTTCCCTGCCGCCATGAACCGAGGGGAAAACCATGGATAAGCATTTATCCGTCGGGTAAAGCGATACCTGGCATGAGGAAATGATGATGCGTATGACATTTCTCGGTGCGGCGGGCACGGTGACCGGCAGCAAGTACCTGCTGGAACATCACGACCACCATGTGCTGATCGATTGCGGTTTGTTCCAGGGCTATAAACAACTGCGTCTGCACAACTGGGACCGTTTCCAGGTACCGGTTCGCGACCTCGATGCCATCGTGCTGACCCATGCCCATCTGGATCACAGTGGCTATTTACCGGTGCTGGTGCGCAACGGTTATCGCGGGCCGGTGTATGCCACCCCCGCAACCTGTGAACTGGTGAAAATCCTGTTGCGCGACAGTGGCCGCTTGCAGGAAGAAGAAGCCGAGTTTGCCAATCGCCATGGCTTCTCCAAACACAGTCCGGCGCTGCCGCTTTATACCGAGCACGACGCCGAGCAGGCGCTCAAGCTGTTGCATCCGGTGGAGTTGCATCACCGGGTCCAGATTGTTCCGGGCATGAGCATCCTGTTGCGCTGCGCCGGGCACATACTGGGCGCCGCCACGGTGGAAGTGGTGGCCGATGGCATGACGCTAGTGTGCTCCGGGGACCTGGGGCGGCCGAACGATCCATTGATGTTCGCCCCGCAAATCATCGAGCAGACCGATTATCTGCTGGTGGAATCGACCTACGGTGACCGCCAGCACCCGGTTGAATCCCCGGAGGAGCAACTGGCTCAGGTCATCACCCGCACCGCTTTGCGCCACGGCATCACGCTGGTGCCCTCATTTGCGGTCGGACGCGCGCAATTGCTGATGTATTACCTGTACAGGCTTGTCCAGGCACGGGCGATTCCGGACCTGCCGATCTACCTCAACAGCCCCATGGCCACCGACGTTACGCGCCTTTATCAGCGTTTTCGCAGTGAACACCGCTTATCACTGCAAGAGTGCGAGGGCATGTGCCATGTCGCGCAGTTCGTGCGCTCGACCCGAGACTCAATCGAACTGGACCAGCAACGCACCCCGGCGGTGATCATCGCCGCCAGCGGCATGGCCACCGGTGGGCGCGTCCTTCATCACCTCAAGGCACTGGCCCCCAACCCGTTGAACACGTTGCTGGTGCCGGGCTTCCAGGCGGGCGGTACCCGTGGTGCGCAGATCGTCGCCGGTGCGCCATCGGTGCGTATTCATGGCAAAGACGTGCCGATCCGGGCCGAGGTGGTACCGATGCAAACGCTGTCCGCTCATGCCGATGCGGATGAAATCATGCAGTGGTTGCGCGGGTTCAAACGGCCGCCGAAACACACTTATGTGGTGCATGGGGAACCGAATGCCTCGGATGTACTGCGCCGGCGTATCAGTCTGGAACTGGGCTGGTCGGTGTCGGTGCCGGAGTACCGCGACAGTGTTGAATTAACCCCCCTCGATCAGCCCTCAAGCTCATCACTGTGACATAAACCCCTTGGCCGGTTGTCCGGCAAGGAGCCGGGGATAAGATGAGCATGACAGTCGAGTCTGGCAGCCACACGATCACTCACCCTCACCTTGAAGACGTGGGAATGGTTGCCCGTGAGCTGGACACTGACATCGGCCTGGGCTTGTCCAGTGCACAAGCCCAGGCCCGTCTGAACCGAGACGGGCCCAATGCGTTACGGGTTCAACCGGTCAAACCCGCCTGGCATTATCTACTGGTGCAGTTTCAGGATCCGCTGGTGTATCTGCTGCTCGTCGCAGTGGCCATTACCTTGGCCATCTGGTGGCTGAGCGATAGCCGCGATTGGCCTGTTGATGCATTGGTCATCACCCTGATTGTGCTGGCTAATGCATTCCTCGGATTTTTCCAGGAAACCCGCTCACAGCGAGCTGTGGCAGCGCTGGCCAGACTGACCCAAACCTCGTCCTCCGTCATTCGCAATGGAGCCTTGACGCGTATCCCCAGTGAGCAACTGGTAGTCGGCGATCTGCTGGTGTTATCCGAAGGTGATTCGGTGGGCGCCGATGCTCGTCTTGTTCAGGCCAATGCCTTGCGGGTCCTGGAAGCATCGCTGACCGGAGAAAGTGAAGCGGTCTCGAAAAACACTACGTGTTCGAGCACCGAAGTCCCTTTGGCAGAGCGCTCCAATATGGTGTTCAAAGGCACAGCCATCGCCCAGGGTTCGGGGCTCGGCATCGTCACGGCCGTTGGTATGGCGACTGAAATCGGGGCGATCGCTCATCTGCTGGACGTCACGCCCGAAGAGGTGACGCCACTGCAAAAGGAAGTACGCGCCATAGGGCGGATGCTCGGCATGGCGGTTCTGCTGATCGCGGCGGTTGTCGTTGCGGCAGTGCTGATGCTCACTGATGTTCACACGGTCGACGACGTGCTGCGGGTGCTTCTGCTGGGTGTGTCTCTGGCGGTCGCGGCGGTGCCAGAGGGGCTGCCTGCGGTTTTATCACTGGTGCTCGCATTCGGCATGCTGCGGATGGCCCGCAACAAAGCCATCATCAAGCGACTGTCTTCGGTTGAGACCCTGGGGTCTGCATCGGTCATCTGCACCGACAAGACCGGCACGCTGACCCGTTCTGAAATGACCATCCAGCAAACCATGACGGCATCAGGCAAAGGGGTCGTCAGCGGCGTCGGTTATGCCCCGCAGGGGCAGATTCACCACCAGGACCTGCCCATGAGCGGCGGCCCGGTGCACAGCGAAAATGTGCTGTTACTGCGTGGTGGAAGCCTGGCGGGCAATGCCGCGCTGACGCAGCAGGAAGAGGGCAGCTGGGTGATTCAAGGCGATCCGACCGAGGGCGCTTTTCTGGTGGCGGAGCGCAAGCTTGATGCCCCGGTTCGCAGCACGGAACGCTTCGAGCGCGTGGCGGAAATACCCTTTACCTCTGATCGAAAAATGATGTCGGTACTGGTCATCGATCATGAGCGCAACGATGAGCGATTGCTGATCAGCAAGGGCGCGCCGGATGTGCTTCTTCAACATTGCACACACGTTCAGGTCGGCATGGATGTCGTGCCACTCACCGACGACCTGCGTGCCAAAGCCGTGGCCGATGTGAATGAATTATCGGGTGCCGCTTTGCGCACGCTGTCCGTGGCGTACCGTCCGTTGTCACCCGAAGAGGATGTCACGGCCGGTCAACCCCTTGAGAAAGCGCTGGTTTTCATCGGGACGGTCGGCATCAGTGATCCACCGCGCGAAGAAGTCGCGCCAGCCATTGCCGAGGCCCATCGGGCAGGCATCCGCATCATCATGATCACTGGCGACCATCCGCGAACGGCTGCCCGCATCGCCGAGGACCTGGGCATCATCCAGGCCGGTGGAGGGGCTTTGACCGGTGCCGACCTGGATGAACTGGACGATGCGGCCTTGGCCGAGGCGGTCAAATCGACATCTGTTTATGCACGCGTGGCGCCCTCGCATAAGCTGAGGATTGTCGACGCGCTTCAGGCGCAGGGGCATGTGGTGGCGATGACCGGGGATGGTGTGAATGATGCACCGGCACTGAAGTCAGCCGATATCGGCATTGCCATGGGCATCACCGGGACGGAGGTGACCAAGCAGGCGGGAAAAATGATTCTGGCTGATGATAACTTCGCGACCATCGTGCTGGCCGTTCGCGAAGGGCGCGGGATTCTGGACAATATCCGCAAGTTTCTTCGTTACTTGCTGTCTTCCAATATGGGGGAAGTTCTAACGGTCTTTCTTGCCGTCGTCGGTGCCGGGATTATTGGCTTGGTAGACGAGAAGGGCGGGATCATCCTGCCGCTGCTGGCCACACAGATTCTGTGGATCAACCTGATCACTGATGCGGCGCCTGCCATCGCGATGGGGCTCGATCCGCACAGTGAGGATGTGATGACACGCAGCCCGCGCAAGCCAACGGATCGAATCATCGACACAAACATGTGGAGCGGCGTGCTCCAGGTCGGTCTGGCGATGGCGTTGGCGAGTTTGCTGACGGTCGACTGGATGCTGCCTGGTGGCCTGATACCGGGCAATGAATCGCTGGTTCAGGCCCGTACGGCCTGTTTTACGGTGCTGGTATTGGCGCAACTGTTCAATGCACTGAGTGCTCGCTCGGAATCAGCCAGTGCATTCATCGGATTATTCGCCAACCAGTGGCTCTGGGGTGCAATAGTCCTGGCGATGACCTTGCAGATTGCCGTGGTGCACTGGCCACCACTGAACAAGGCTTTCAATACGAGTGCATTGACGCTGGGCCAGTGGGGCCTGTGTTTTGCTATGGCCAGCACAGTTTTCTGGTTCAGTGAATTGCGCAAACTTGTGTTGCGTTTGAGCAGCCCGTGGCGAGAAAAGAACCTGTGCCAGAAATTGTCCTGAGTTTGCTGGCCCGGCTCAGCGCCCGAGCGAGGTCCCGGCTTCGCTCTACAGGTCTTCAGGTGAAAGCACCCATACGCTGCACGGCATTTTGTACAGCAAATGCTCCACGGTGCTGCCCACCAGTCGATCCATGCCACGATGGCCGACCCGGCCCATGACAATCACATCGACGTTGTACGCATCGGCGTAATGGGTAAGGACCTTGGCCGGGTTGCCCATGATCATGTGCTGTTGCTCCGGCGCAATACCGTTGCGTTCGGCCAGTTCGCGGAAGGCATCGGCTTGTGCGTCGAACAGTGTCTTGGCTTTGCCTGAAGCGAAAAACGTCGAGCTGTTATCGAAATCGAACTCGTCCGCGCTGATCGATGACAGGTCATGGGCGTAGATAACATCGAGCTCGGCGTTGCAGGTGCTGGCCAGTTTTGACGCCTCGCGCAGAATCCTGTCGTTGAAATCCTTGTACTGAGTATTGCTGTGGAAGGGGTCGACCGCGGCGACGATCTTGCGCGGCAACGCGTGCTGCACATGGCTGACAAAATGCAGCGGAACCGGGCATTCGCGCAGCAGATGAATATCCAAAGGCGTGAACATGATCCGTGACAGCAGCGACTCGTATTCCAGAGCCTTGATCAGGACTGCCATCGGTTGTTCTTTGAGGTGAACGAGGATTTCCTGCAACGGTCTTTCAACCCAAACCACCTCAGTGGTGACGGGCACGCCGATTTTACGCAAGGGACGGGCCTGTTCTTCGAGCCATTGGCGATGGCGCTCGACATACCCGAGCCGCATCTGCTCCAGCACTTGTCCATTGACCAGGTTGGCCGTTGCCAAACCTTCCAGGTAATCGAAGGCGACGATGTGCAGGGCCGCGCCCGAGGCCTTGGCCAACGCGGCGGCCCGGTCGAACGCGGGGCTGTTTTCCATGAGCGGCGAGACGACCAGCATGAAGCGTAATTGCTCAGACATGACAAAACTCCCGTCAAAAATTGCATAAACACCTGTGCTTCATGGCCCCCTGCGTTTGGGCACCGAAACCCTGTATTTATCCTGTCACTGACGGGGGGAACGGGATTGATCTTTATCAACCGGGCGAGTGATGCCGCATGCAGCCCGACGTGTGGTGGAGGCGTTGCAGAGCCGCTTTCGGGTTTGTTTGCAGCAAACTGACGATTCAGAAGAACGGTCGACCCGATAGCTGACAAAGATCAAATCCTGCGGCTCTGAAACGCTCACTCTGTGGTTCTATCCGCTGCATCGAGATGGCCGTGCGCCGAGGTGCCCTATGTCGCAGACACAGCGTTTACTATTGATCGCTCCTTGTGCCATGACTCGTACTCCGGCGTTCGACCGGGCCGCCCTGTTGGCCCGTGCGATGCAATGGCCGATGGTGCAAGGAGAGTAGAGGTGAACATTCAACGTCTGCTATTGATTGCCCCGACCGAAATGGTCCATACACCGGCTTTCGATCGGGCGCGAGCCCTGGCCTGTGCAACCGGTGCAATGTTGCACATCGTCGCTTTCGATCATGTTCAGGCACTGGCGGTGGCCGGCCTGTTCGATCACGACGCAATGGCCCAGGCGCGGGAAGGTTACTTGCAGGTGCATCGCCACTGGCTGGAACAGCAAGCCCGGTTTCAACGATGCGAGGGGTTGCAGGTGACCACTGAAGTAGTCTGGGCCAGACCGAGCCTGGCGCATCTGCTTGAGTACGTGAATGACTTCCATGCGGACCTGGTGATCAAGGACACCCACCGTGTGTCGGCACTCGACCGGGCCTTCCACCGACCGCTGGACTGGCAATTGCTGCGAGGCTGTCCGGCGCCTTTGCACCTGGTCACCGATGCCGTACACCCAAACCCGTCGAGCATACTCGCCACCGTCGACCTGTCCCATCTGGAGGCGCTGACCCAAGGGCTGAATGACCGGATTCTCGACCTCGCTTCGACACTGGCGCAATCCTGCGGCGCCACCTTGCACCTGCTCAACGTCAACGGCTGGTCGCAGTTGGGGGAGTCTGAGGTGAACGTGCCGACAGCCACACTGGATGGCAGTTTGCGAGACGCGGTCATCGATGCTCAGCTGGAGGCCTTCGAGGTGCTTGCCGAGCGCTACGGAATCGAGAAACAACAGCAACATCTATTGCCTGGGATCCCCTCTGAGGTGATCGCACATTTTGCACAACGACACGCCTTCGACATGGTGGTATTGGGGACAACCTACCATCACGGGATCGATATTTTCATCGGCAGTACAGCCGAAAGCGTATTGAACCGGGCACCTTGCAGTCTGACGATCATCAAGCCATCGTCCCAGGTCGACTGACAGGCGCAAAACAACAAAAAAGCCCCCCGGTTTCCCGGCAAGGGCTTTGTTTGTTACTGCAGGCGATTCAACTGGATTTGATTTGCACCTTTTTCTCCGCTTTCATGGCTTCGGGTTTTTTCGGCAGCGAAATACTCAGCACACCTTTGCTGAAATTTGCTTCGATCTTGTCGGGATCGACACCTTTTGGCAGGCTGAATGCCCGTTCGAAGGCGCCATAGTGACGCTCTGACAAGTAATAGCCCTTTCTTTTTTCTTCCTTGTCCTCTTTCTTTTCACCCTTGATGATCAGATTGCCGTTGGACAATTTGATGTCGATATTTTCCTGATCCATGCCTGGCAGTTCGGCGGTGATTTCGAAGCTTTCATCTTTCTCGGTAATGTCCACCGCCGGCACGCTGCGACCGATGAATTCCCGATTCCAGAACGGTTCGACATCGAATAACCCACGCCGGAAAGGCGTCAGCATCGAGCCACGATTGAAGTCTTCGAACAGGTGATCGACCTGCTGGCGCAGTTTTTCCAGAGGACGCCAAGGGTCTGATGTCGCCATCTGTTGTTGATTGGTTTTTTCTTCGTCGGTCTGCACCGGCATTTTCTTCTCTAAATCGGCCATTTTTCATTCCTCCTCTCGAGTACTGCGGTGGGCCGGAAACAACTCGGAGGCCGGTCCACCATGACGATTCAGGCCTTACCTTAAAAGGTTAGTATTCCTGCGACGGCCAGACCGACCAACAGTCGGTTTCTGACGGCGAGCAGTCTATTTCGAGAACTTGCGTGCACCGACCACGCAAAGGATCACCGCAACGGTCACACCCAACATGCCAAGGCTGACGTGTTCATGCAGCAGCGTGGCCGCCAGCGCCAGGCCAAAAAACGGCTGCAACAACTGCAGTTGACCGACGGCGGCAATCCCGCCCTGGGCCAATCCGCGATACCAGAACACGAAGCCGAGAAACATGCTGAACAGCGAGACGTAAGCCAGGCTGAACCATGCAGTCGGCGTTATTCCCGAAAGCGAAGGCGGGCTCAGGAACCAGGTCAGCGGGATCATGACCGGCAGCGACAGCACCAGGGCCCAGGAAATCACCTGCCAGCCGCCCAGTGTTCTTGAAAGCTTGGCGCCTTCTGCATAGCCCAATCCGCAGGCGAGGATGGCCAGCAACATCAGAATGTCCCCCGCAGGAGAAGCGCTCAGGCCTTGGGAGACGGCAAACCCCACCACCAGCAGGCTTCCCGACACCGAGAAAAACCAGAAGACCGGCCGCGGACGCTCACCACCGCGCCAGACTCCAAAGGCTGCCGTGGCCAATGGCAACAGGCCAACGAAGACGATGGAGTGCGCAGACGTCACATATTGCAGCGCCAGCGCCGTCAGCAGCGGAAACCCCACTACAACGCCAAAAGCCACAATTGCCAGGGAAAGCAGCTGACCCTTGGCCGGCCGTTTTTCGTTGAAAAGCAGCAACATCCCCAGCGCCAGAAAGGCAGCGATGCTGGCCCGGGCAACCGTCAAAAAGACCGGGTCAAATTCCAGGACAGCCACCCGCGTCGCTGGCAGCGAGCCGCTGAAAATGAGCACGCCGAGGAACCCGTTGAGCCAGCCGCTCGCGCTCTTTACCGTGGTGTGGGTTTGCAGGTTCGATGTGCGTTCCATTGAGGACTCCCTTTATGCCAGTTGCATAGGAGGCATCGTATGGACGAAACTCAATACAATCAAAATATTGTCATGGATACACTTGCCCATGCCTCGTTCACGCTACAAATCACTGGTCGATGAATTTGCCGCGGACATCCGTTCAGGACGACTGTTGCCAGGCACGCGCCTGCCGACCCACCGTCAGTTGGCGGCAACGCAAGGCCTGGCACTGGTGACGGCTAGCCGGGTTTACGCGGAGCTGGAAGCCATGGGCCTGGTCAGCGGGGAAATGGGGCGGGGCACCTTCGTGAGAGAAACCTCGTGGTCGCCGGGCCAGAGTATCGATCAGCATAGCGTTGCCGCCGGCATGACGGACCTGAACTTCAACTATCCGGCGCTTCCAGGGCAGGCGGAACTGCTGCGAAATGCCCTGCGCCAGCTCGCCTCGGCCGGCGATCTGGAATCGCTGCTGCGCTACCAGCCACACGCGGGGCGTCTGCATGAACGTGCTTCGGTGGCGCGTCATTTGCGCGTCCGAGGCCTGGCGGTCGAGGCGCAGCAGGTGCTGATCGTCACCGGTGCCCAGCAAGGGCTGGCCGTGACCATGATGGCGCTGTTGCAACCCGGTGACGTGATTGCAGCGGACGCGTTGACCTATTCAGGCTTCAAGGCCCTGGCCGACTCATTGCACCTTGAAATCGTGCCCATTCCCGTGCTCGATCACGGCCCGGATCTGGAGGCGCTGGAAAGCCTGTGCCGGCACAGGCGCGTACGGGCCGTGTACACGATGCCGACTCTGCATAACCCGTTGGGATGGGTGATGAGTGCCGATCAACGCGATTCTCTGGTGACGATTGCGCGCCGGCATGGGCTGCTGATCATTGAGGACGCCGCTTACGCCTTCCTCGCGGAGAATCCTCCTGCGCCGCTGGCGGTACTCGCCCCTGAGAGGACGATTTACGTGTCAGGGCTCTCCAAAAGCGTGGCCACGGGGTTGCGCGTCGGCTTCGTCGTCGCCCCCCTTCAACACGTGCCCGCGCTGGAACGCACGGTCAAAGCCACCACCTGGAACACTCCCGGTGTGATGACAGCAATCGCCACTGCCTGGCTCGACGATGGCACCGTCATGCAACTGGAAGCCGAGAAGCGCCAGGACGCGCAAGCGAGGCAAGTCGTGGCCGGCGAGGTACTGGCGGGGCTGCGCTGCATTCGCCATCCCTCGTCGTATTTTCTTTGGCTGCCGTTGTCGGAAGACGCAAGGGCCGACCAGATCGCCATGGCGTTGATGCGCGTAAATGTCTCGGTTTCCACCGCCGAACCGTTCGCCACGTCAGCCAACGTTCCCCATGCGTTTCGTCTGGCGCTGGGCTCGGTGGAGCTGGGCGCATTGAGGGCGGCGCTGGAAAAAGTGAAGTGGATGATTGGAGCTTATTCGTAATAAGCCGCCAATCCTTGTAGCAGCTGTCGAGCTCCGGCTTCGCCAGCGGCTATGGATCGCATTTATCCATGGACCTAGCGTATTCAACGAATATTTGCTTAAGTCCATTGACACACCTGTGTGGTGATTGAATCCCAAGGCGCTTCAACCGGAGAATCCCATGTTCCCTCGATTCCCGCGTTTCGCCGCATTGCTCGCCATCCTCCTGGCCGGCACCTTGCCCTGCGCCCATGCCGTCGAATACACGCAAGTAAACACCACCGCCAGCAAGATCTCGTTCACCTATAAACAGTTCGGCTCCAGGGCGTACGGCACCTTCGGCAAGTTCGACGCCACGCTCGATTTCGATACGGCGAACCCCACCGCGGCCCACGCCAAGCTGACCATCGACCTTGCCAGCATCGACGCCGGGGGCAGCGATGCCAACAGTGAGCTGCAAAAACCTGCCTGGTTCAACACGGCGGAGTATCCGGTGGCGACCTTTGAATCGACTGGGGTAAAAGCGCTGGGCAATCACCGCTACCTGATCACCGGCAATCTCAACCTTCGGGGCATGACGCGAAAGTTGCAGGTCACGGTATTGCTGAAGCCGGAGAAGGGCATCGGCCTCTTCGATGGCGACATCATCGTGAAACGCCGGGACTTCAAGATCGGCGAAGGGGAGTGGGCGGACAATGTTGTCTCCAACGACATCAATATCCGTTTCCGCATCGTCGCGCCCGAGCGGTGATTTTCCTGCGAGGGCTCGATCTGTGACAATAGCGGGCTTAACCCGGAGTCTAAAACGCAATGCCCCAGCTCACCCACTTCGCCACCCCGTGCCCGGAGCCCATCAACAGCCAGATTCTGCAGATGGTCGTCGACAACCTGACCGACATCAGCATGGTGGGCATCGCGCCGAGCAACCCGTTGTACAACATCTATCAATACGCGGTGGGTTATGAGGTTCATCTCTACCTCGAAGCGCTCAGTGGCGCCAAAGGCATCGCGGTCGAACTGATCGTCGCCACGGATGATGAAGACCCGGAGCAAGTCATCGGCTTTCTGCTGTATTTGCCGGTCAAGGACGACCCCCAGGCGTGCGGTGTGGCGTACATGGCGGTGCAGGCCAGCCACCGGCGGCGGGGCGTCGCCCGGGCGATGCTGCAAGACATGCTCGACCGCTACCCGCATACCGAACTGACCTGCACCGTCGCCAAGGTGCCCTGGTTCGAATCGATGGGCTTCCAGGTGCTGGGTGTGCGCGGCACTCAGGTGCTGATGAACACCCGTGATCACGGCACCGAAGGCTTGATGGGCTTGCTGGATGTCACCTCGATCTACAGTTCTGTGGAGGTGCGGCAGATACATACGTATCTGCTGCAAAAACACGGCAAGCGGGCAATGATCGATGCGGAGAAGCAGCGCGACCGGCATCTCGACCAAATGACGCGCAACGCCAAGGCGTTTGTGCTGGATCGTTTGAGCAAAGATGCCGGGTGTGGGTCTCGTCCCGACTAGCGTGCAGTCCTTTCGGGCGCGCAGGCTGGCCGAGGCGTGATATTCTGTCGCATTAACTTGGTTTGACTTATTCGGTTCGTACGTTCACAGACGTCCGACAGAATCAATGTCGCTCAAGTAACTGAGCCAATAATGATAAAAAGTCAGTGCACGAGGGACATATAACTGAGGTCGATGGAGACACGTCGGCCTTGTGTGCCCACCTTCAAATCCTTATCGATGCAGGAACTCACGGTACGCTGCCTGCGTATCCGTACACCTGGGTTGCTCATGTTGAGGAATGAGGGCGGATGGCGTTTATCATAGGTGCTACAGATGTTTAAGAAACTGAACACGGCCCTGCTGGGGCTGACTTTGTCGATGGGGATCACGTCCGTTCAAGCGGAAGAGGCAAAGAAAGTCGATGTGCTGCTCATTGGCGGCGGCATCATGAGTGCAACGCTGGGTGTCTGGCTCAATGAGCTGGAACCTGGTCTGTCGATGGAAATGGTCGAGCGCCTCGACGGCGTCGCCCAGGAAAGCTCCAACGGCTGGAACAACGCCGGTACCGGTCACTCTGCCCTGGCCGAGTTGAACTACACCCCGGAAGACGACAAGGGCAACGTCCAGATCCCGAAAGCCGTTGAAATCAACGAAGCCTTCCAGATCTCCCGTCAGTTCTGGGCCTGGCAAGTTCAGCAAGGCGTGCTGAAGAACCCGCGTTCGTTCATCAACTCCACTCCGCACATGAGCTTTGTGTGGGGCGATGACAACATCAAGTTCCTGAAGAAGCGCTACGAAGCCCTGCAAGCGAGCCCGCTGTTCGCCGGCATGCAGTACTCCGAAGACCCGGCTGTGATCAAGAAGTGGGTTCCGCTGATGATGGAAGGGCGTGACCCGAGCCAGAAAGTCGCGGCCACCTGGAGCCCGCTCGGTACCGACGTCAACTTCGGCGAGATCACCCGCCAGTTCGTCGCACACCTGCAAACCACGCCAAAGTTCGACTTGAAAGTGTCTAGCGAAGTGCAAGACATCACCAAGAACGAAGACGGCAGCTGGCGCGTCAGCTACAAAAACCTGAAAGACGGCACCAAAACCGAAACCGACGCCAAGTTCGTCTTCATCGGCGCGGGCGGCGGTGCACTGCATCTGCTGCAGAAGTCCGGCATTCCTGAAGCCAAGGAATACGCAGGCTTCCCGGTTGGTGGTTCGTTCCTCGTGACCGAAAACCCGACCCTGGCCGAGCAACACCTGGCCAAGGCCTACGGCAAAGCCTCGGTTGGCGCACCGCCCATGTCGGTTCCGCACCTGGACACCCGTGTCCTGGACGGCAAGCGCGTCATCCTGTTTGGCCCATTCGCGACCTTCAGCACCAAGTTCCT
>NZ_MUNM01000025.1 GCF_002286815.1 Pseudomonas sp. PICF141 | reverse complement strand
GCTGCCGAAGTACAAAAACAGAATCCCCAATTCCGCCCCGCGAAACCCCCAGAGCCAGGCCCCGAATGTTGCCAGCACTGGCAGGCCGATCATCTTCACCAGGCTTGAACTGAGCGCCATCGTGCCGCTTTTGCGCATCGCCGCCAGCGACAACGTGCCCCCGATACAGATCAGCGCCAACGGCAAGGTGGTTTGTGCCAGGTACTGGCCGGACGTTTCCAGCCACCCCGGCAAACCAATCTTGAAGTACGCAAACGGCGTCGCCGCAAACACGCTGATGATCAGCGGGTTAACCATCACGCTTTTGCAGATGCTCCACGGGTCAGACTTGATCACCGGGCTGTAGACCGCCAGCACGATGGTCGAGAGTGTGTTGTAGAACAGGATCACCAACGCCGCGAGAATGGCCCCCAGGGAAATCCCGTAACCACCGTACATGCTCGCCGCCAGCGCCAGGCCGATAACGCCGTTATTACCGCGAAACGCGCCTTGGGTATAGATGCCCCGGTCTTCCCGCGGGCATTTCCAGATCGCCCAGCCCCAGGCAATCGCAAAACTCATCAGCGTGGCAATCGAGAAGTAGATCAGCAGCGCCGGTTGCAGCGCGGCATGCAGGTCGGCATGCAAGATGCCCAGAAACAGCAACGCCGGCATGCTGACGTTGAACACCAGGGCCGACGCGGTATGAATGAAGTTATCGTTGATCCAGTCGATGCGCTTGAGCAGCGCCCCCAGAAACAGCATGGCAAACACCGGCGCGGTGATGTTCAGGGTTTCGAGGAAAATAGCCAGCATGCCGGGGGAACCTTGGGTGGGCGTCGTTAGGGGGCTAATGATAAGCCACTGGGGACGTTGGCGTCTGGTAGAACGCCTTCGCGGGCAAGCCTCGCTCCTACAGGATCGCGTCGTTCGCGGAAAATACGTACGACGCGATCCTGTAGGAGCGAGGCTTGCCCGCGAAGAACGATAACTCGGTCTCAGGTGATCGGCGCAGGGTTGAACAAGGTGATGTCGTTATGCAGCTTATGCTGCTCGGCCCACGTCTGTTTCTTGCCACTGGCCACGTCCAGGTAGTAGTGGAACAACTCCCAGCCAAGCTCTTCGATCGACGCCCGCCCGGTCGCAATGCGCCCGGCGTCGATATCGATCAAATCCGGCCAGCGTTGCGCCAGTTCCGTGCGGGTCGATACCTTCACCACCGGCGCCATCGCCAACCCGTAAGGCGTGCCCCGCCCGGTGGTGAACACATGCAGGTTCATCCCCGCCGCCAACTGCAACGTCCCGCAGACAAAATCACTGGCCGGGGTCGCGCAGAAAATCAGCCCTTTGCGCTTGAACCGTTCGCCGGGGCCCAGTACCCCGTTGATCGCGCTGCTGCCGGACTTGACGATCGAACCCAGCGACTTCTCGACAATGTTCGACAACCCGCCCTTCTTGTTCCCCGGCGTGGTGTTGGCACTGCGATCCGCTTCACCCTTGGCCAGGTAACGGTCGTACCAGTCCATTTCCCGCACCAGCTCCTGAGCCACTTCCTCGGTTTCGGCGCGGGACGTCAGCAGGTAAATCGCGTCGCGCACCTCGGTGACTTCGGAAAACATCACCGTCGCCCCCGCCCGCAATAACAGGTCCGAGGCATAGCCCAGCGCCGGGTTGGCAGTGATGCCAGAGAATGCATCGCTGCCGCCGCACTGCATGCCGAGGATCAACTCGGACGCCGGCACGGTTTCCCGACGACGCAGGTCGAGCTTCTTCAAACGAGTCTCGGCCAGCGCCATGATCTGCTCGATCATCTCGGTGAAACCGTGACTGGAATCTTGCAAGCGGTACAACCACGGCTCGCTCAAATCCACCGAGCTATCGTTTTCGTGCATCACCTGCCCGGCCTGCAATTTCTCGCAGCCCAGGCTGATCACCAGCGCTTCGCCACCCAGGTTCGGGTTGCGCGCCAGGTTGCGCACAGTGCGGATCGGGATGTATGCGTCGGTGGCGGTGATCGCCACGCCACAGCCGTAACTGTGGGTCAGCGCGACCACGTCATCGACGTTCGGGTACTGGGGCAGCAACTCGTCCTTGATGCGTTTCACTGCGTGATCCAGCACGCCGGTAACGCACTGCACGGTGGTGGTGATGCCCAGAATGTTGCGCGTGCCAACGGTGCCGTCGGCGTTGCGAAAACCCTCGAAGGTGAAGCCTTCCAGCGGTGCCTGCGCGGCCGGCACTTCGGTGGACAGCGGCAGGCTGTCCAGCGGTGGCGCGGTCGGCATGCGCAGTTGATCTTCCTTGACCCAGCTGCCGCGAGGGATCGGCTGCAACGCATACCCAATGGTCTGGCCGTAACGAATCACCTGGCCGCCCTGGGGAATGTCCTCGAGAGTGACCTTGTGGCTCTGCGGCACGAAATCCACGGTGACCAGGCCATCGGGGAATTCCGTACCGGCCGGTACGCCCTGATCATTGACCACGATCACCACATTGTCCCGCTCGTGCAGGCGGATGTAGCGCGGCGAGTCGGAATGTTCAATCAACTGCATGACGCCGCTCCTCAGGAATGCGCTTCGGACAATTTACTGTTGGTTTCGGGACCGCTGACAGGCGGCTCTTTGAGCACCACACGTTTGATCGGGCCAACGATCACCAGATAGCTGAAGACTGCAACCAGCGCGTTGCAACCGACGAACACCAGCGCCCATTTGAACGAACCGGTGGAGCTGATGATGTAGCCGATAACGATTGGCGTGGTGATCGACGCAATGTTGCCGAAGGTGTTGAACAGGCCACCGCTCAGACCGGCGATCTGTTTCGGCGAGGTGTCGGACACCACCGCCCAGCCCAACGCGCCCACGCCTTTGCCGAAGAAGGCCAGGGCCATGAAGCCGACGACCATCCATTCCACGTCCACATAGTTGCAGGCCACGATGCTACTGGAAACCAGCAGGCCGGCGATGATCGGCGTCTTGCGGGCGAAGGTCAGCGAGTGGCCTTTGCGCAGCAGATAATCGGAAATCACCCCGCCCAGCACGCCACCGATAAACCCGCAGATCGCCGGAAGCGAGGCAATGAAACCGGCCTTGAGGATGGTCATGCCGCGCTCCTGCACCAGGTACACTGGGAACCAGGTGAGGAAGAAGTAGGTGATGCCGTTGATGCAGTACTGGCCCAGATACACGCCGAGCATCATGCGGTTGGTCAGCAGCTGGCGGATGTAGTCCCACTTCGGACCGTCGCCTTTTTTGCCTTTGCCTTTGTCCTGGTCCATGTCGACCATGCCGCCATTGTCGGCAATGTGCTTGAACTCGGCGTCGTTGATCATCGGGTGTTGGCGCGGGCTGTAGATCACCTTCAGCCAGATCCCCGAAAAGACGATGCCGATCACGCCCATGACGATGAACACGTGCTGCCAGCCAAACGCATAGACGATCCAGCCCATCAGCGGTGCGAACAACACAGTGGCGAAGTATTGCGCCGAGTTGAAGATCGCAGACGCTGTGCCGCGTTCAGCGGTGGGGAACCAGGCTGCCACAATGCGTGCATTGCCGGGGAACGATGGCGCTTCGGCCAGCCCCACCAAAAAGCGCAGCATGAACAGCGCAACCACCGCCGTAGAGAGGCCGAACTCACCGACATAGCCTTGCAGCACGGTGAACAGCGACCAGGTGAAAATGCTCAACGCGTAGATTTTTTTCGAACCGAAACGGTCCAGCAGCCAGCCACCGGGAATTTGCCCGGCCACGTAGGCCCAACCGAATGCGGAGAAGATATAACCGAGGGTGACCGCGTCGATGCCGAGGTCTTTTTGCAGGCTGGAGCCGGCGATTGCGATAGTGGCCCGGTCGGCGTAGTTGATCGTGGTCACCAGAAACAGCATGAGCAAGATCAAATAGCGGACGTGAGTCGGCTTGGTCGATTGCATTGTAGATGTACTCCCACTGATTATTTTTATGCGCGGGTGAATCTTCTTTGGTCGGTCTTTTGTGGGAGCTGGCCTGCCAGCGATACAGGCCACGCGGTGTGTCAGTCACACCGCGATGATGCTATCGCCGGCAGGCCAGCTCCCACAGGTATTACGTGGATCAGGAGCCGATGTAGCTGGTCTTCACGACCGTATAAAACTCTTGCGCATAGCGACCTTGCTCACGTGAGCCATAGGATGAACCCTTACGCCCACCGAACGGAACGTGGTAATCCACGCCGGCGGTCGGCAGGTTGACCATCACCATCCCGGCCTGGGAGTGGCGCTTGAAGTGGTTGGCGTATTTCAGCGATGTGGTGGCGATACCCGCCGACAGACCGAACTCCGTGTCGTTGGCCATGGCCAGCGCGGCCTCGTAATCAGCCACGCGAACGACATTGGCCACCGGGCCGAAGATCTCTTCGCGGCTGATGCGCATCGCCGCTGTGCTGTCGGCGAACAAGGTCGGCGCGAGGAAGTAGCCTTCGGTGTCGCACGTCACCAGAGCACCGCCACTGACCAGACGCGCACCTTCGCCCTGGCCGATGTCGATGTATTTCATGTCCTGTTCAAGCTGAGCCTGCGAGACGACCGGACCGATATCGGTGCCGGTTTTCAGCGCGTGACCGACCTTGATCGACTTCATGCGCTCGGCCATGGCGTCGACGAATTTGTCGTGAATCCCGGCGGTGACGATGAAGCGGCTCGAGGCGGTGCAACGCTGCCCGGTGGAGTAGAACGCGCTCTGTACCGACAGTTCGACCGCTTGCTTGAGGTCGGCATCATCGAGAATGATCTGCGGGTTCTTGCCGCCCATTTCCAGCTGAACCTTGGCCTGGCGCGATACGCAGCTGACAGCGATCTGCCGACCGACACCGACGGAGCCAGTGAAGCTGATGCCGTCGACTTTCGGACTCTGCACCAGCGCATCGCCAACCACCCGACCGCTGCCCATCACCAGGTTGAACACGCCAGCGGGGAAGCCGGCGCGGGAGATGATTTCCGCCAGCGCCCAGGCACAGCCCGGTACCAGATCGGCAGGCTTGAGCACGACGCAATTGCCGTAAGCCAGGGCCGGTGCGATTTTCCACGCCGGGATCGCAATCGGGAAGTTCCACGGAGTGATCAAGCCGACCACACCCAACGCTTCGCGGGTCACTTCGACGTTGACGCCCGGACGCACCGACGGCAAATAGTCGCCGGACAGGCGCAGGCATTCACCGGCGAAGAACTTGAAGATGTTGCCGGCGCGAGTCACTTCGCCGATGGCTTCGGGCAGGGTCTTGCCCTCTTCCCGAGCCAGCAAGGTGCCAAGCTCTTCGCGACGGGCAAGGATCTCGCTGCCGACTTTATCCAGGGCATCGTGACGTGCCTGAATGCCCGAAGTGGACCAGGCCGGGAACGCGGCGCGGGCGGCGTCGATGGCGGCGTGAACCTGGGCCAGATCAGCCTTGGCGTAATCGCCGAGGGAATCGGTCAGCTCCGAGGGGTTGATGTTGGCGCAGTAATCACTGCCCGCCACCCATTCGCCGTTGATGTAGTTGTCGTAACGCTTTGCATCAGCCACTTGAAGATCTCCTCACGCAACAAGCCGCTGATTGCTCAGCGGCCTTGGTTTTATCGAGTGTTATTGCGCACCTTGCTTGTCGATCAGCGCGGCGAGCATTTCGTACTCTTCGCCCGTCAGATCGGTCAGCGGCGCACGCACCGGACCTGCGTCGAAGCCGGCGATTTTCGCCCCGGCCTTGACGATGCTCACCGCGTAACCGGCCTTGCGGTTACGAATGTCCAGGTACGGCAGGAAGAAGTCGTCGATGATCTTGCCAACGGTGGCGTGATCTTCGCGAGCAATGGCGTGGTAGAAATCCATCGCGGTTTTCGGGATGAAGTTGAACACCGCCGAGGAATAAACCGGCACGCCCAGCGCCTTGTAAGCCGCGGCGTAGACTTCAGCGGTCGGCAAACCGCCCAGATAGCTGAAACGATCACCGAGGCGGCGACGGATCGACACCATCAACTCGATATCGCCCAGGCCATCCTTGTAACCAATCAGGTTCGGGCAGCGCTCGGCCAGACGTTCCAGCAAAGGAGCGGTCAGGCGGCAAACGTTGCGGTTGTAAACCACCACGCCGATTTTTACCGATTTGCAGACCGCTTCAACGTGGTCGGCAACGCCGTCCTGGCTGGCTTCGGTCAGATAGTGCGGCAGCAGCAACAGGCCTTTGGCGCCCAAACGTTCGGCTTCCTGAGCGTATTCGATGGCCTGGCGGGTGGCGCCGCCTACGCCGGCAAGAATCGGCACGCTGGTGGAGCAAGTGTCGACGGCAGTCTTGATGATTTCCGAATATTCGCTGGCCGCCAGAGAGAAGAACTCACCGGTGCCGCCCGCGGCGAACAATGCCGAGGCGCCGTATGGGGCCAGCCATTCGAGACGCTTGATGTAGCCCGCGCGATGGAAATCGCCCTGGGCATTGAAGTCGGTGACCGGGAACGACAGCAGGCCGGAAGAGAGGATGGACTTCAGTTCTTGTGGATTCATTATTCGAACACCCTGGGTAGCAACGTTGTGTGAGAAAACCGTTCAGCCTTCGCCGAAGTTGTAGGTCATCGTACAACTTAAAATACAACCGTCAACTGCATTTCATCGTGAGCCGCAAAATCTGCGTCGGAAAAAGTAATCCCTTGACGTGGGAAATTTCTCATCTATGATCCAGATAACTGTATATGCATACAGTTAAATTTGATTCTACCTACGACATATCAAGGAGCTAGAAATGTCAGGTGTACACGCACAATCGAAGGAAAAAACCCGACAGATCATCGCCGATCTGGATGATCTTTTTACCGAGCACGGCATCGCCCTTTCTGGCAATGGCGACACGCTTAAACTCACCGCCGGCAGCCATCACGGCCTCAAGCAGCAGCGCCAGGACCCGCTGCCGACCCCAACGAAAAATACGCTGAAAGGCGCGCCGCAATTGAGGTTTGAGGGTGCAGAACATACCGCGATCGGCGACAGCACCCTGCTGCGCTTCGTCAAGGATGCGCCTGCCATACCGGCCTCTGAGGTGGAGTTGCATTTGCCCAATGGCCTGGCATTGACCTATGGGCAAGTGATTGCGCTGGGGGGTGATTTTTATGGAATTCCCGACCAACCGATCTGCGAAGGCGCTACAGCGGCGGACCGAATCCAGCGCTTTACCAACGCCTTCAATTCCCTGGCGGTTCTGCCGGCCTCAAACGCCGAGGCGAAGTTGATCCTAGGTGTCATGCAGAAAGAAATCGCCGCCATCAATCAAGCGATCAGGGACGGTAAAGAGCCTCATGAGGCTTATGACGTCTTGGGTGATACGTTGTCGGAAGAGTGGAACAAGATCACCGGCGGCGGCAGTTTCGTCTCGGCGCTGTTCCCGTTGGGGCGCTATCTGAAACTGGCCGCCAACAATGCCGACCACTTTGCCGAATGGGCACTGCTGGCTTACATCGCCGGGCACACGGCAGCGCTGCAACAAGCGGTGCTGGCCCACAACAGCGGCGATGAAAAGCAGCTGGAGCTGGCCTATGCGATGAACGCTTTTGCCGATCACTCCTTGACCGACCTGTATTCCGCCGGTCACCTGCGTGTCCCGCGCAAACAGTTGGCGGCGGTGGTCACGCCCAGCGATCTCGGCTCGTTGATTACCCGCTTCATGCACGATGAAGACAGCAAGTTCGGCCTCAACGTGAGCAATGGCAACGGCGATCGCTGGCACGCCTACGGCGACAAGCGCTACTTCGACACCATCGACAGCGCCAATCGCGCCCAGGTCAATCAAGCGGTACAGGTGTCTGCGGATGAAGTGTTCGCGGCGTACCTCAGCGGCACTGCTCCATCGGCCGGCAGTTTTGCTGCGTTGAAAAGACTGCCCGACCTGCAAGCGGTTCTGAACCCGGCCGGCAATTTCTCGCCACTGTTCAAGGTCGAGGGTGACAAGGTATTGCGGCGCAAGGACGTCAACAATTTGAACGACACCGCCACCGTGGACGACTGGTGGGGCTGGAGCACGTATCTGCTGCTCAAGGATTACCAACCAACTGGCGTGCTGAATTCAGCGGCCAATGCCTGATAAGGAAATCACTGATGACTATCAAACTGAAACTGGAACTGGCTTCTGGCCAATCGCTCAAAGGCGCGCCGCTGGAGTTGCTGTCCAAAGGCTTGCCGATCGCCCGGGCACTTGTAGATGAGCGCGGGCATGCGGTTTTCGATGCCAAACCTGGGGCTGCCGGGTTGGCGGTGAGAGTGGATCGGGGAATTTTGGAGACAATCTGAAAGATTAATTGACGGCGACTGACCCCATCGCGGGCAAGCCCGGCTCCCACAGGTTTCTGTGTGCGCTCACACTGTTGTGATCGACACAAAAACCTGTGGGAGCCGGGCTTGCCCGCGATGGCGTTCTTTCTGGTGACGCTCAGCCCCGCTGCGCCTGCGCCTCTTCATGGGCCTGGCGCAACCGCTCGCGGCTATTCGTCAAATGCAACCGCATCGCCGCCCGCGCCGCATCGGAATCCTGGCGCGCAATCGCATCGTAAATCTCTTCATGCTCACGACTCAGGCGACTCATGTAGTGCTGCTGGTCGTCGTGGGCCAGGCGCGCGGAGTTCAGGCGTGTGCGCGGAATGATGCTGGTACCCAAGTGGGTCATGATGTCGGTGAAGTAGCGATTGCCGGTGGCCAGGGCAATCTGCAGGTGGAACTGGAAGTCGGACGCCACGGCATCGCTGGCGTGGGAAACGCTTTCATTGAGGGCGTCCAGCGCCGCTCGCATCAACGCCAACTGCTCAGGAGTGCGACGTTGCGCGGCAAGGCCGGCGGATTCCACTTCCAGGCTGATGCGCAACTCCAGAATTGCCAGCACATCGCGCAAGGTCACCACGGTGGCCGGGTCGATCCGGAAACCGCTCGGGCTCGGCGTATCGAGCACGAAGGTGCCGATGCCGTGACGGGTTTCGACCTGGCCTGCGGCCTGCAAACGTGAAATCGCTTCGCGCACCACGGTGCGACTGACGCCATGGGCATCCATGATCGCCGACTCGGTGGGCAACTTGTCGCCACGCTTGAGGTGACCGTCGCGGATCTGCTCGGACAGCACCGTCACCAGTTCCTGAGCGAGGCTGCGGCGCTTGCGAGGGAGGCGAGGTGCGTCGATCGGGTTTTCCATGGTGAACGTCTGTCTCGAAAATTCGGCTGAAGCCGCATCATAGCGCATGCGAGTTGTACGATCACCACCACACCCGTAGGAGCGAGGCTTGCCCGTGAAGAACAATAACGTGGTCCTCAGTCGGAAACCGCGTGAAGGCCTTCGCGGGCAAGCCTCGCTCCTACAGAGGGTGTGGTGTTCAGGCGGTCACGGTCTGGTCCACCAGATGCCCATTCTCGATCCGCACATGCCGTGGGTGGAAACGTTTCAGGCTGCTGCGATGGCCGACGCTGACAATGCTCAGCCCAGGCAATTCATCGATCAACGCCTGATACAGCGACGCCTCATCCTCTTCATCCATCGCCGACGTCGCCTCATCCATGTACAACCATTGCGGCGCGTACAGCAGCGCACGGGCAAAGGCCAGTCGTTGCTGCTCACCCGGTGAAAGCATGCGCTGCCAGTGATTGGCTTCATCCAGACGCCCAATCAAGTGTGGCAAGCGGCAGGTTTCCAGGACGTGGACGTAACGCTCATGCGGGTAGGTGTCGCCCGGCTGTGGATAACTCAGCACCTCGCGCAGGGTGCCAATCGGCAGATAAGGTTTTTGCGGCAGGAACAGATACCGTCCTGTCGGCAGACGGATGCTGCCATGGCCAGCCGGCCAAAGGTGCCCCATCGCCCGCAGCAACGTTGATTTGCCGCTGCCGGAACGACCGCTGAGCATGACACGCTCGCCCTCCTCCACCGTCATATCGGCGTTGGTCAGCAGGTGACGACCGTCAGCGAGGTCGAGGCCAAGGTTTTGTACTTTCAAGGCCGTGCCCTGGTTTTGCACGTCGATGGCCGGTGCGCGCTCTTCATTGTCGGTCATGGCCTGACGGAAACTCAGCAGGCGATCACAGGTCGCACGCCACTCGGCGAGGTCCTGGTACGCGCTGATGAACCAGCTGAAGTTCTCCTGGACGTTGCCGAACGCGGAGTTGATTTGCATCAGTTCACCAAGTTCGATCTTGCCGGCGAAGTAACGCGGCGCCGCGACCATGAACGGGAAGATAATTGCGATCTGGGCATAACCGGAGGTGAAGAAGGTCAGGCGCTTGGACACCTTCATGATGTCCCAGAAGTTGTGCCAGACCAGCCCGAAACGGCTGCTCAAGCGACGATTCTCGTTGGGCTCGCCGTTGTACAGCGCAATGCTTTCGGCATTCTCGCGAACCCGCACCATGGAGAAACGCAAGTCGGCTTCGAAACGTTGCTGGTTGTTGTTAAGACCGATCAAGCGACGACCGATCACATGGGTCAGCCAGCTGCCGACGGCGGCATAAACCAGTGCGCACCAGAACATGTAGCCGGGGATCGTGAAGCCAAGCACTTCGATACTGCCCGATACGCCCCACAAAATGATCGAGAACGACACCAGGCTGACGATGTTACGGATCAGACCAAGGCCCAGGCCCAAGGTATTGGTAGTGAACTTGTTGAGGTCTTCGGAAATCCGCTGGTCCGGGTTATCGGTGTAACCGCCCTGCTCCAGCTGGTAGTAATTCTTGTTGGCGAGCCAACGGGTAAAGTGTTTCTCGGTGAGCCAGGCCCGCCAGCGAATGGTCAGCATCTGAGTCAGATACAGCCGGTATACAGCGCCGAGAATCGCCACGGCAGCGATGCCGCAAAAATACAGAATCAACTGCCAGAACGCCGCGTCATCCTTCCTCTGCAGGGCGTTATAGAAATCCTTGTACCAACTGTTGATCCACACCGAAATCGCCACGCTGAACAATGACAGCGCAATCACCGCGATCAGCAATGTCCAGGCCTTGCCCTTCTCTTCGCTGTGCCAGTAAGGCGTGGTCATCGCCCAGACTTTGCGAAAAAACTGCCCGCGCACAGCATCGTTGACCGCGGAATATTCAGCGTTCTGGTTCATGGAAAAGGCTCGATAAAGAAAAGAACACACACGAACCGATCATAAAGGATCGGTTCGTGTTATCGCGAGGGCTGGCGATAATCGTTCAGCGTCCGTTCAGCGACGGACCGGGCGCTTCTGCAGTTTGCGCTGCAACGTGCGGCGGTGCATGCCCAGGGCGCGGGCGGTAGCGGAGATGTTGCCTTCGTGCTCGGTCAATACGCGCTGGATGTGCTCCCACTGGAGACGGTCCACGGACATCGGGTTTTCCGGCACCAGCGTGTCGAGGTCGGCGTGCTCGGAGAGCAACGCGGCCAGCACGTCATCGGCGTCCGCCGGTTTGCACAAATAATTGCAGGCGCCACGCTTGATTGCCTCGACAGCGGTGGCAATGCTCGAATAACCGGTGAGGATCACCACGCGCATTTCCGGATCGAGCTCAAGCAATTTGGGCAGCAATACCAGGCCCGAATCGCCGTCCATCTTCAGATCCAGCGCGGCGTAATCCGGAATGTCGGCCTGGGCGATAGTCAGGCCTTCTTCGGCGGAACCTGCTGTGCTGACGCGAAACCCGCGACGGGCCATGGCGCGGGCCATCACGCGGGTGAAGGTTGCGTCGTCGTCTACCAGCAGCAAATGCGGCAGTTCTTCGCCTTCGACTTGGATCTCGTCACTCATGTTCGTCTCCTCGGGCGACACGGGGCAGGCGCAGCTCGGTAAGCGTGCCACCTTCCTCATGACTGTAGAGTTTCACTGAGCCGCCGGCGCGTGTCACGCTGGCCTTGCTCAAAAACAGGCCCAGGCCGAAACCTTTGCCCTTGGTGGTAAAAAACGGTTTGCCAATTTGCTCGGCAATGGCCAATGGCACACCGGCGCCATGGTCGCGAATGCTGATGGTCACGTCCTCGGCATTCCAGTCCAGGGTCACTTGCAAGCCTTCGGGGCACGCGTCGGCGGCATTGTTCAGCAAATTCAGCAGGGCCTGGGTCAGGTCCGGTGGTGGCGCCATGCGCGGCACGGTCCCCTGGCCCAGGCGCTGGAAGCGGTAACTGGCTTCCGGGCGCATCAAGTGCCAGCGGTTCAGGGCTTCGTCGAGCCAGTCGGTGACGTCTTGCATCTCCACCGCCAGGCGACGATTGGCTTCCGCCGCCCGGACCAACTGCTGCAAGGTTTCTTTGCAGAGTTTGACCTGATCCTGCAACACGCTCAAATCCTCCTGCAACAGCGGGTCGGGATGGTCCTGGCGCATTTCCTTGAGTAGCACGCTCATGGTCGCCAGCGGTGTGCCCAGTTCATGGGCCGCACCGGCAGCCTGGGTGGCGACGGCCAGCAATTGCTGATCGCGCAGGCCTTCTTCGCGACGTATGGCACGCAATTCTTCCTGACGACGCAGCTCCTCGGCCATGCGGGCGGCGAAGAATGTGATCACCGCCGCTGCCAGGGCGAAGCTCAGCCACATGCCGTAGATCTGCAGGTTTTCCCTGGCGATCGGGAACGTTTCCAACGGGTAGAACTGCGCCAGCAGCAACGTGTAAAGCGTCAGGGCGATACCCGACAAAATCACCGAATAGCGCCACGGCAGCGTCACGGCGGCGATGGTCAACGGCACCAGGTAATAAGAAACGAACGGATTGGTAGAACCGCCGGAGAAATACAGCAAGGCACTGTGGATAAACAGGTCACAGGCCAGTTGCAAGGCGTATTCGAGCTCAGTCACCGGCCACGAGGTGCGTAGACGAACCGCCGTGAACGCGCACAGCAACATCGAGCAACCCAGGGTCATTGCCAGTTGCACCCATGGCAACGGCAACAAGTCGAACCAGTAGGCCAGCCCCACAGAGCCGGCCTGAGCGGCCAGCACCAAGGTGCGGATGAACGTGAGCCGCCAGAGGTTCTGGCGAGTGGCGGAAGTAATTTGAACGGGGGCGAGCATGAGCTCTCCTGATGAGCGCTCCAGGCGGATCGCACGGAGTATAACCAAGCCGCGGGCCTGAGAGGCAAAAGTGCGGCAAACGACCACAGCTACCAAGCAGTGTATCTGTGACGAACTAACCTGTTTGGACCGGGGACATGGTGAACCTGTGGCGAGGGGGCTTGCCCCCGTTGGACTGCGCAGCAGTCCCAGATCGGCTGACGCGGTTTGTCTGATAACACACCGTGGCTGGTTTTGGGACTGCTTCGCAGTCCAACGGGGGCAAGCCCCCTCGCCACAGCAAGCGCCTCGCCAAAGGGCTAGCTGCCTTCCATCTGTATAGAAGTTGTAACTGTGCGAACCGGACCATTGAAGCTAGAGTCTGATGGTTTCACGCAGGTTCGGACCTTAACCCCTGCGCACTCCAAGGAGCTTTTCATGCACACATTGCGCCGCAGCGCCGCCCTTCTTGCCTTAAGCGTAGGCACCGTCGCCAGCCTTCCGGCCCTGGCCGTCGACGAGCTGCATTACAACCAGATCTCCCTGCGCGCCGAAGTCAGCCAGGAAGTGGCCCGCGACCTGATGATCGTGACCCTCTACACCGAAGAGCAAAACAGCGACCCGGCCAAACTCGCCGCCGACGTCAGCACCACCATGAACAAGGCACTGGCCCAGGCTAAAGAAGTCAAAGACATCACCCTGCGTCAGGGCAGCCGCAACAGTTACCCGATCTACGACACCAAAGGCCAGAAAATCACCGGCTGGCGCGAACGTGCCGAACTGCGCCTGGAAAGCTCGGACTTCGCCGCCCTCTCCAAACTCACCGGCGAACTGCTCACCGACCTGAAAATGGGCGGCATGGACTTCGCCATCGCGACGCCAACCCGCAAAGCCAGCGAAGACGCCCTGCTCAAAGAAGCCGTGACCGCCTTCAAGTCCCGCGCCCAACTGGCCACCGATGCCCTGGGCGGCAAGAGCTACAAAATCGTCAACCTGAACCTCAACAGCAACGGTTATCCACAGCCGTACATGCGCGGGCCGATGATGAAAGCCGCCGCCATGGATTCAGCGCCCGTGACGCCCGAGGTTGAAGCGGGTACTAGCCAGGTCAGCATGACGGCGGATGGGGCGATTGAAGTGTTGATGCAGTGATTGGATAAGTCGGTACAAAAAACGGCGATCACCGAAGTGATCGCCGTTTTTTTATTTTTCGCGAACTATCTGCCGCCATCGCGAGCAGGCTCGCTCCCACCTTAGATCTGTGTCGTAGATAAAATCCATGTACACCCTCAATCCCTGTGGGAGCGAGCCTGCTCGCGATGAACGATAACGCGGTCTACGCCAGATCGACGTTATCCAACGCCCGGTTCACCGCCAACTCCGCGAGCATGATGACCTGTTGGATTGAGCCCTGAGAGTCACCAAGGTGATGACCAGGTTCCGCGCCAAGGGGGGAAATATTCCAGCCTCTGAGCACGGAAGTGACCGTCTTCAAGACTCAATCCGTTCGGCCTCACACCTTCTATGAGTGGGTATAAATAAGTAACACCAGGCGCCAACCGGGTGCGCCAGATGGGCCGATTGCCCTGTGTCGGTGCGCGATTTGCACCGTAAAAAACCTGCGCAAACGGTCAAATGCGTCAGTATTTATACATATGCGACATTAAGGTACGTTCGTTCCACTGTTTAAGGTTTGGAGCCATTCAGGATCTTGCATTGGGTATGGCCCCTGCATAAGTATCCGCAGGTCGACTCACGAGGTCGTCCTCTAATTCCAAAAATGACAACAAATCATGAGGCCACCATGCTTAAACACGCGGTCATTCCGTTTTTAGTCGGCGCAAGCTTGTTAGCCAGCGCACCATTCGCCTTCGCGGCGACTAACCTGGTGTTTTGCTCCGAAGGGAGCCCGGCCGGTTTCGATCCTGGTCAGTACACCACCGGAACCGACTTCGACGCCTCTGCCGAGACCATGTTCAACCGCCTGACCCAGTTCGAGCGCGGCGGCACCGCCGTTGTTCCTGGCCTGGCGACCCAGTGGGACATTTCCGATGATGGCCTGACTTACACCTTCCACCTGCGTGAAGGCGTCAAGTTCCACACCACCCCGTACTTCAAGCCAACTCGTGAGTTCAACGCCGACGACGTGCTGTTCACCTTTAATCGCATGATTAACAAGGATGATCCGTTCCGTAAGGTCTATCCGACTGAATTCCCGTACTTCACCGACATGGGGATGGATACCAACATCACCAAGATCGATAAAGTCGACGACCATACGGTCAAGTTCACTCTCAAAGAAGTGGATGCCGCGTTCATCCAGAACATGGCCATGAGTTTCGCCTCGATCCATTCCGCCGAGTACGCTGCCCAGCTGCTCAAGGAAGGCAAAGCCGCCGACATCAACCAGAAGCCGGTCGGTACTGGCCCGTTCGTGTTCAAGAGCTACCAGAAAGACTCCAACATCCGCTATACCGGCAACAAGGACTACTGGAAGCCTGACGACGTGAAGATCGACAACCTGATCTTCGCCATCACCACCGACCCGTCGGTACGCATCCAGAAGCTGAAAAAGAACGAGTGTCAGATCACCCTGTTTCCTCGTCCGGCCGATCTGAAGGCGCTCAAGGAAGACAAAACCCTGAAGGTGCCGGACCAGGCCGGTTTCAACCTGGGTTACATCGCCTACAACGTGATGGACAAGATCAAGGGCAGCGATCAGCCAAACCCGATGGCGCAGCTGAAAGTGCGTCAGGCACTGGACATGGCCGTCAACAAGCAGCAGATCATCGATTCGGTTTACCAGGGTGCTGGCCAGCTGGCCGTCAACGCCATGCCACCGACCCAATGGTCTTATGACACCACCATCAAGGACACGCCGTACAACCCTGAGAAAGCCAAGGAGCTGCTCAAGGAAGCCGGCATCAAGGAAGGCACCGAGATCAACCTGTGGGCCATGCCGGTGCAACGTCCCTATAACCCCAACGCCAAGCTGATGGCCGAAATGCTCCAGTCCGATTGGGCCAAGGTCGGTATCAAGGCCAAGATCGTCACCTACGAATGGGGCGAGTACATCAAGCGCTCCAAAGGCGGCGAAAACGGCGCGATGCTGATTGGCTGGAGCGGCGACAACGGTGACCCGGACAACTGGCTGAACGTGCTGTTCGGCTGCGACTCGTTGCAGGGCAACAACTTCTCCAAATGGTGCGACAAGACGTTCGACGGCATCGTCAAAGAAGCCAAGCGTACGACCGATCAGGCCAAGCGCACCGAACTGTACAAGCAGGCTCAACACGTCCTCAAAGACGCCGTTCCAATGACACCTATCGCTCACTCAACGGTGTTCCAACCCATGCGCAACAACGTGCAGGATTTCAAGATCAGCCCGTTTGGCTTGAACTCCTTCTACGGCGTCAGCGTCAGCAAATAAGAAAAGCAGCGGCGACGTCTTCAGCGGCGCCGCTGTTTTTTTTCTGCCGATAAGTAGGAATTTGCCTACATCCAAATCCGCTGTCTTGTACAGCCAGGATTAGGACGCGTTGACAATTCCTACGAGTTTTTAGGACACAGCGCAATTTACTGCCAGACCCACGGCCCCTACCGTCGGGATCTGACCAGCAATTGCGTGGCTATCGGTTTGCTGCCCGTATTGGTTTGAGCTCAATGCGCCACAACATCCCCCGACGGGGTCGCGGCGCATTGAATAAACACTACAAAAAGAGGGAGCGTCATGCGCCATACATTGGTTTTATCCGCATTGCTGGGCACCGGCCTGCTGGCCGTCACTTCCATCGGCCAGGCCGCCAATAACAGCCTGGTGTTTTGTTCCGAAGGCAGCCCCGCCGGTTTCGACACCGCGCAGTACACTACGGCGACCGATAACGACGCCGCGGAACCGCTGTACAACCGATTGGCAGAATTTGAAAAAGGCGCCACCAACGTCGTACCAGGCCTGGCAACGAGCTGGGACGTTTCCGAGGACGGCCTCAAATACACTTTTCACCTGCGTGAAGGGGTGAAATTTCATACCACCAAATATTTCACGCCGACCCGCGATTTCAACGCCGATGACGTGCTGTTTACCTTCAATCGCATGCTCGATCCGCAACAACCCTTCCGAAAGGCTTACCCGACTGAGTTCCCGTACTTCAACGGGATGAGCCTGAACAAGAACATCGCCAAGGTCGAGAAGACCGGACCATTGACCGTGGTAATGACGCTCAACAGCGTTGACGCCGCGTTCATCCAGAACATCGCCATGAGCTTCGCCGCGATCCTGTCCGCCGAATACGCCGATCAATTGCTGGCCTCCGGCAAGCCGAGCGACATCAACCAGAAGCCGATCGGCACGGGCCCGTTCGTGTTCAAGAGCTATCAGAAAGATTCCAGCATCCGTTACAGCGGTAACAAGCAGTATTGGGACCCGAGCCGGGTCAAGCTGGACAACCTGATTTTCGCCATCAATACCGACGCCTCGGTGCGCGTGCAGAAGCTCAGGGCCAACGAATGCCAGATCACGCTTCATCCACGCCCCGCCGACGTGACCGCGCTGAAAAACGATCCGAAACTGCAATTGATCGAAAAGCCTGGCTTCAACCTGGGTTACATCGCCTATAACGTGCGGCACAAACCGTTCGATCAGCTCCAAGTGCGCCAGGCGCTGGACATGGCGGTGAACAAGCAAGGCATTCTCAACGCGGTCTATCAAGGCGCCGGTCAACTGGCAATGAACGCCATGCCACCGACTCAATGGTCCTACGACGAGACGATTAAAGACGCCGCCTACAACCCGGAAAAGGCCAAGGAATTGCTCAAGGCCGCCGGTGTCAAGGAAGGCACTGAAATCACCCTCTGGGCCATGCCGGTGCAACGTCCCTATAACCCCAACGCCAAGTTGATGGCCGAAATGCTCCAGGCGGATTGGGCGAAGATCGGCCTCAAGGTCAATATCGTCAGCTACGAATGGGGCGAGTACATCAAGCGCACCAAGAACGGCGAGCACGACATCAGCCTCATCGGCTGGACCGGTGACAATGGCGATCCGGACAACTGGCTCGGCACGCTGTACAGCTGCGATGCCATTGGCGGCAACAACTATTCCATGTGGTGTGATCCGGCTTACGACAAGCTGATCAAGCAGGCCAAGGTCGTCACCGATCGCGACCAGCGCACCGTGCTCTACAAACAGGCTCAGCAATTGCTCAAGCAGCAAGTGCCGATCACGCCTGTCGCTCACTCGACGGTCAACCAGCCGTTGAGCGCCAACGTCGAAGGATTCAAGGTGAGTCCTTTCGGTCGCAACGTGTTCTCGGGCGTCAGCATCGACCAATAACCAATTAGCCAGAACGCTGGGGGCGGCTTGCGCCCTCACGCAAGCGTATTGCCGTAATTCGCCAATCCGGCCTATAGCAAACGTTTGCAATGCCTGAATGTGTTCTAAACAAATAGCCGGATCACCAAAAAAAGACCGGCATAAAAAAAGAAAACAAGGAGCTTCACCCATGAAACTGAGCAGCACTGCGTTATTGGCCTTGGCCATCAGCAGCGTGACCGCCACGGCGTACGCAGAATCCCAGAGCCAGGCGTTCACGCCGGTTACCGTTAAAGAGAAAAGTGCCCAGAGTGAAGCCAAAGGTTTTGTCGAAGGCCAATCGATCACCGGCAGCACGCGTAACTGGTACGCCAATGAACAACTGAAGCGCGGCGCCACGTTCAGCTATAAGAAGCACGGTGTATCGACCCCGACTGATCGTCGTATCAACTGGGTTCAGGGCACTATCCTCAAGTACAACTCCGGTTTCACCGAAGGCACTGTGGGGTTCAGCACCGAAGTGGCGGCCTACAACGCTATTGCTCTGGATCGTGATCGCAAGGATCTGGCGTCCAATAACGGTGGCGCACCGGGTACTCGTTCTGGCGCGGGCAACAACCGCACCCTGACCGAGGAAGGTGGCGACGCCGTCGGCCAGTGGAGCAAGCTGGGCCTGGCCAACGTCAAGGCCCGCGTATCCAACACCACCCTTACTGCCGGTCGCCAGAACTTCAGCAGCCCGATGGTCGATGTCATCGGTAACCGTGCATTGCCTTCAAGCTTCCAGGGTGTGAGCCTGCACAGCGAAGAGCTGGAGAACCTGAGCTTCGACATCGGCACGTTCGATCGAAACTCGCCACGAACCGAACAAAGCCAGCGCAAGTTCCGCACCGAATACGCCAACGGCATCGTTGAAACCGATCATGTCCACACGGCCGGTATCACTTACACGCCATTCGCCAGCCTGACCACCAGTGTGTGGGGCACCCAGGCTGAAGACCTGTGGAACCAGTACTACTTCGGCGCCACTCATGTGCTGGGCGACAGTTCGATCCTGAGCCTGACCACTGGCCTGAACTACTACAAAACCCAGGAAGAAGGTAAAGCCCTTATCGGCAAGATCGATAACGACACCTATTCCCTGTCGCTCGGCCTGACCCACCAGGCTCACAGCCTGACCTTCTCCTATCAGGAAATTAACGGTAACGAGTACTTCGATTACCTGCACGAAACCAACGGCATCTACCTGGCCAACTCCCTGCTGTCGGACTTCAACGGCCCGAACGAGAAGTCCTTCCAGGTTGCCTACGGTTTGAACATGGCTGAATACGGCGTTCCTGGCCTGAAGTTCAACATTTACCAGGCTCGCGGCTGGGGCATCGATGGCACTCACTACACCGGCAACGAAGGCGTAGCAGGCAAGGGTTACGACGGTATCCAGTCCCAGGACGGCGAACACCACTACGAATACGGCATCGGTGCTTCGTACGCCGTGCAGAGCGGCCCACTCAAGGCCACCGCTATCCGCGCCACCTACACCGCTCACCGCGCCAGCGAAAACCAGGCGGATGGCAGCATCAATGAGTTCCGTCTGGTGACCACCATCCCGTTCAACATTTTGTAAAACCCATGCCGGCGGCTGACTCATGATGAGTCGGCCGTCTGGTTTTTCTGTTCAACCGATTGCAGAGGGCTCTAGATGAAAATGCTTCCCCTACGAGCGGCCATCGCTGCCGCGTTGCTGAGTGTCGCCGTCGGCGCCTCGGCCAAACCCTTGGTGGTCTGTACCGAAGCCAGTCCGGAAGGCTTCGACATGGTCCAGTACACAACTGCAGTCACAGGCGATGCGGTGTCCGAAACCATCTTCAACCGTCTGGTGGGCTTCAAGCCCGGTACCACCGAAGTGGTTCCGGCACTGGCCGAGTCGTGGGACATCAGCGATGACGGCCTGACCTATACGTTCCATCTGCGCAAAGGCGTCCAGTTTCACACCACCGATTACTTCAAGCCGACCCGCGACATGAACGCCGACGATGTGGTCTGGAGCTTCCAGCGTCAGCTGGACCCGAATCACCCATGGCACAAACTGTCGAGCGTGGGCTTCCCGTACTTTGAAAGCATGGGCTTCAAGGAACTGCTCAAAAGCGTCGAGAAAGTCGACGACAACACGGTGAAATTCACCCTGACCCGCCGTGAAGCACCGTTCCTGGCCGACATTGCCATGGCCTTTTCCTCGATCTACTCCGCTGAGTACGCCGACCAGTTGCTCAAAGCCAACAAGACCGGTGACCTGAACAGCAAGCCGATTGGCACCGGCCCGTTCGTTTTCCAGCGCTACGCCAAGGACGCTCAAGTCCGCTTCAAGGCCAACCCGGATTATTTCCTCGGCAAGCCACCGGCTGATGCGCTGATCCTGGCCATCGCCATCGACAACAACGTGCGCCTGCAAAAGCTCAAGGCCAACGAATGCCAGATCGCGCTGTATCCGAAGCCGGATGACATCCCGAGCATCAAGAAAGACACCAACCTGAAGGTTGACGAGCTGAACGCGATGACCGTGTCCTATGTCGCCATGAACACCGCCCGCCCGTACATGAGCGACGTGCGCGTGCGTAAAGCCATCGACATTGCCTTCGACAAGGCGGCATACGTCAACGCGTTGTTCGGCAAGGGCAATGCGACCGTGGCGGTCAACCCGTACCCGGACACCCTGCTCGGCTACAACCACCAACTGACCAACCCGCCGCGTGATCTGGACAAGGCTCGCGCCCTGCTCAAGGACGCCGGCGTACCGGAAGGCACCACCTTTACCCTGTTCACCCGCAACGGCGGCGGCCCGACCAACCCGAACCCGATGCTCGGCGCACAGATGATGCAGGCCGACCTGGCCAAGGTCGGGATCAAGATCGATATTCGTGTCATGGAATGGGGCGAAATGCTTAAACGCGCGAAAAACGGCGAGCACGACATGGTGTCTGCCGGCTGGGCTGGCGACAACGGCGACCCGGATAATTTCCTGACGCCTATGCTCAGTTGCGAAGCCGCCAGGAACGGCGAAAACTACGCTCGCTGGTGCAATGAAAAGTTCCAGGCGCTGATCGACGAAGCACGGGCTAAAGTGAACCCGGGCGAACGCACGGCGCTCTACGAACAAGCCCAGGCCATTTTCAATCAGGACCAGCCATGGATCAGCATGGCGCACACCCGCGTGTTCACGGCCATGCGCACCAACGTAGAGGGCTATCACATTAGTCCCCTCACCACTAATAACTTCGCCACCACCCAGGTGAAGTAGATAAAAACGCCCGGCATCGCTGACCCCAGCGCTGCCGGGCATGCCTAACCGGCTGATGAGGTACCACACAAGATGTTTAGTTTTATTGCCCGCCGATTGGGGTTATTGATCCCCACGTTCTTCGGCATCACCTTGCTGACTTTCGCGTTGATTCGCATGATTCCAGGCGACCCCGTGGAAGTGATGATGGGCGAACGCCGGGTCGACCCCGAAATGCATGCTCAGGCAATGGAACGCCTGGGTCTGAACAAACCCCTGTATGCCCAATACCTGGATTACATCGGCAAATTGGCCCACGGCGATCTCGGCGAATCCCTGCGTACCCGTGAAAGCGTCTGGACCGAGTTCAGCTCTCTATTCCCCGCGACCCTGGAACTGTCCATGGCCGCCCTGTTGTTCGCCGGCATCCTGGGCCTTCTGGCCGGGGTGATTGCGGCACTCAAGCGAGGATCCCTGTTCGACCACGGGGTGATGGGTATCTCCCTGGCGGGCTACTCGATGCCGATCTTCTGGTGGGGCCTGATTCTGATCATGTTCTTCTCGGTAAGCCTGGGCTGGACCCCCGTGTCCGGGCGGATCGACCTGCTCTACGACATCGAGCCGCGCACCGGTTTCATGCTGATCGATACGCTGCTGGCCGATGACGTCGGGGCGTTCTTCGATGCCCTGCATCACCTGATCCTGCCGGCCATCGTGCTCGGCACCATCCCGCTGGCGGTGATCGCGCGAATGACCCGTTCGTCGATGCTCGAAGTGCTGCGTGAAGACTACATCCGTACCGCCCGCGCCAAAGGCCTGTCGCCATCGCGGGTGGTGTTCGTTCACGGCCTGCGTAACGCACTGATTCCGGTACTGACCGTGGTCGGCCTGCAAGTCGGCACACTGCTGGCCGGTGCGGTTCTGACCGAAACCATTTTCTCTTGGCCCGGCATCGGCAAATGGCTGATCGAAGCCATTGGCGCACGGGACTATCCCGTGGTGCAGAACGGCATCCTGTTAATCGCCTGCCTGGTGATTCTGGTCAATTTCGTGGTGGACATCCTCTACGGCTTTGCCAACCCACGCATCCGTCATCAGCGCTGAGATCAAGACCATGACCACTCTCATTACACCGGTAGCAGTCGATCAAAGCCTGCTGTACCCATCCCCATATAAAGAATTCTGGCACGCGTTCTCCAGGAACAAAGGCGCCGTCGCCGGCCTGATGTTCATGCTGCTGGTGATCTTCTGCGCGATCTTCGCGCCGTGGGTCGCACCGCATGACCCAAGCGAGCAATACCGCGACTTCCTGCTGACCCCGCCGTCCTGGCTGGAAGGCGGGCAAATCCAGTTCCTGCTCGGCACCGATGAACTGGGTCGCGACCTGCTGTCGCGGCTGATCAACGGTTCGCGCCTGTCCTTGCTGATCGGCTTGTCGTCGGTGGTGATGTCGCTGATTCCGGGCATCCTTTTGGGTCTGTTCGCCGGGTTCTTTCCGCGCGTGCTCGGCCCGACCATCATGCGTCTGATGGACATCATGCTGGCCCTGCCGTCCCTGCTGCTGGCTGTGGCGATTGTCGCCATCCTCGGCCCTGGCCTGATCAACACCATTATTGCCATCGCCGTGGTTTCGTTGCCGTCTTATGTTCGTCTGACCCGCGCCGCGGTGATGGGCGAATTGAACCGCGACTACGTGACCGCCGCGCGCCTGGCCGGTGCCGGTCTGCCACGTCTGATGTTCGTCACCGTGCTGCCCAACTGCATGGCGCCGCTGATCGTTCAGGCCACCTTGAGTTTCTCCTCGGCGATTCTCGATGCCGCGGCACTGGGCTTCCTTGGCCTTGGCGTTCAACCGCCAACCCCTGAGTGGGGCACCATGCTGGCTTCGGCTCGTGACTACATCGAACGTGCCTGGTGGGTGGTGAGCTTGCCTGGTTTGACCATTTTGCTCAGCGTGCTGGCAATCAACTTGATGGGCGACGGCCTGCGCGATGCGCTGGACCCGAAACTCAAGAATGCCGCCTGAGGAGATTCAAATGTCACTGTTAGAAATCAAGAATCTCAACGTTCGCTTCGGCGACGCCAACGCCGTTCCGGTGGTCGACGGTCTCGACATTACCGTGGACAAGGGCGAAGTGCTGGCCATCGTTGGCGAGTCGGGTTCCGGCAAGTCCGTGACCATGATGGCGCTGATGGGCCTGATCGAGCATCCGGGGATCGTCACCGCCGACGCCCTGAATTTCGACGGCAAGAACATGCTCAAGCTCAGCAACCGTCAGCGTCGGCAAATCGTCGGCAAAGACCTGGCCATGGTCTTTCAGGATCCGATGACCGCGTTGAACCCGAGCTACACCGTCGGTTTCCAGATCGAAGAAGTGCTGCGCCTGCACCTGAAAATGTCCCGCAAGGACGCCCGCAAGCGTGCCATCGAACTGCTGGAAAAAGTGGAAATCCCGGGCGCCGCCAGCCGTATGGACGCCTATCCGCACCAACTCTCCGGCGGCATGAGCCAGCGTGTTGCAATCGCCATGGCGATTGCCGGCGAACCGAAACTGCTGATCGCCGACGAACCGACCACCGCGTTGGACGTAACGATTCAGGCGCAGATCATGGACTTGCTGCTGGCCCTGCAGAAAGAGCAGAACATGGGCCTGGTGCTGATCACCCACGACCTCGCGGTCGTGGCCGAAACGGCCCAGCGCGTGTGCGTGATGTACGCCGGCCAAGCGGTTGAAGTCGGTCAGGTGCCACAACTGTTCGACATTCCGGCGCACCCGTACAGCGAAGCACTGCTCAAGGCGATTCCGGAACACAGCCTGGGCGCCGCGCGCCTGTCGACATTGCCGGGCATCGTTCCCGGTCGTTACGACCGCCCGCAAGGCTGCCTGTTGTCGCCGCGCTGCCCGTACGTGCAGGACAACTGCCGCACCCAGCGTCCGGCCCTTGACCCGAAAAGCAACAGCCTCGCCCGCTGCTTCTACCCGTTGAATCAGGAGGTGGCGTAATGGCCGTCGTACTTACCGCCCGCAACCTGACCCGTCACTACGAAGTGTCCCGTGGCCTGTTCAAGGGGCATGCGACCGTGCGCGCCCTCAACGGTGTGTCGTTCGAACTGGAAGCCGGCAAGACCCTCGCCGTCGTGGGCGAATCGGGTTGTGGCAAATCCACCCTGGCCCGGGCCCTGACGCTGATCGAAGAACCGTCCTCCGGCTCTTTGAAAATCGCCGGGCAGGAAGTCGCTGGTGCCGACAAGGCTCAGCGCAAGCAGCTGCGCAAAGACGTGCAGATGGTGTTCCAGAGCCCGTACGCCTCGCTGAACCCACGACAGAAAGTCGGTGATCAGCTCGCCGAACCGCTGCTGATCAACACCAACCTGAGCGCCTCGGAACGTCGCGAGAAAGTCCAGGCAATGATGAAACAGGTGGGCTTGCGGCCTGAGCATTACCAGCGCTACCCGCACATGTTCTCCGGCGGTCAGCGCCAGCGGATCGCCCTCGCCCGCGCGATGATGCTGCAACCCAAAGTGCTGGTGGCGGATGAACCGACCTCGGCGCTGGACGTGTCGATCCAGGCACAGGTACTGAACCTGTTCATGGATTTGCAGCAAGAGTTCAACACCGCCTACGTGTTCATCTCCCACAACCTGGCGGTGGTGCGCCACGTCGCCGATCAAGTGATGGTGATGTACCTCGGCCGTCCGGTGGAAATGGGCCCGAAAGAGGACATCTACACTCGCCCTCTGCACCCCTACACCCAGGCGCTGCTGTCGGCCACGCCGACCATCCACCCGGACCCGGCCAAACCGAAAATCAAGATCGTCGGCGAACTGCCGAACCCGCTGAACCCGCCGTCGGGCTGCGCCTTCCACAAGCGCTGCCCGTACGCGACCGACCGCTGCACCACAGAAGAACCGCTCCTGCGGCTGGTCGACACCCGTCAGGTGGCTTGTCACTACGCCGAGCAATTTCTCGACGGCGCGGTGTAAAAAAACGCGCCTCGGGTATCGGGGCGCGCTTTTATCGAGTTGACCAGACCCCTTCCGCCAGATTGCGCATCAGTCCGGCAGGAGGGGTTTTCTTTTGTCTGTCACTTACGTTTGCGTATCTTCCTCGTCTTCGTCTTCATCGACGTCCGGGTCGTCCTCATCCGATTCGGTCGCGGCGATCATCAGCTCGCTATGCACCCCTTGCCCGTTCAAAGCCTGTTTTTCATGGTTCTCACACTCTGCCCACGCCATCGCCGATGTGCCGAGGGACAGCAGCACCAAAACCTTAAGCAACAACACAATGCGTTGATAAATACTCATAGCCGATTCCATCCTTTTCTTGGGTGACGCGTGGATGCTGAAGGTACTGAGTGAAATCTAGTTCCGATTGACCGGGTTCTCCAGACAGGACACTACCGGGTAGCAGAAATTATCGTTGGCGGGGAGATTGGTTTGGAATAAGGGATATGCTGAACAGCAATTTCAACATCAGTGACGACTTGTGGCGAGGGAACTCGCTCCCTTGCCACAGGTAATTCATGGTCAATAAAAAACCCCGGAGTTTTCACAACGGGGTTTTTGTTTTGTAACTCAGCGCTTAATGATGCTCACGCGTCGCTCTGAATTTCACATCCGGCCAACGCTCTTCCATCAGCGCCAGGTTGACCCGGGTCGGCGCCAGATAGGTCAGGTGACCACCCCCATCGACCGCAAGGTTTTCCACGGCCTTGACCCGGAACTCCTCGAACTTCTTCTTATCGTCGCAATCAATCCAGCGCGCGGAATAAACAGTGATCGGCTCGTACGAGCACTCGACCTTGTATTCCTCTTTCAAACGGCTGGCGACCACGTCGAACTGCAGCACACCGACGGCCCCCAGGATGATGTCGTTGCTGCGCTCGGGGAAGAACACCTGAGTGGCGCCTTCTTCGGCCAGTTGCTGCAAGCCCTGACGCAGTTGCTTGGATTTCAGCGGATCACGCAGACGCACGCGACGGAACAGTTCCGGGGCGAAGTGCGGGATGCCGGTGAAGCCCAGGACTTCGCCTTCGGTGAAGGTGTCGCCGATCTGGATGGTGCCGTGGTTGTGCAAACCGATGATGTCGCCCGCAAAGGCTTCTTCCAGCTGCTCACGTTCGGAGGAGAAGAACGTCAGCGCATCGCCGATCCGTACGTCTTTGCCGGTGCGCACGTGGCGCATTTTCATGCCTTTTTCGTACTTGCCGGAGCAGATGCGCATGAAAGCGATACGGTCGCGGTGTTTGGGGTCCATGTTCGCTTGGATCTTGAACACGAAGCCGCTGAACTTCTCCTCAACCGGCTCCACCGTGCGCTCGTTGGCCACACGGGCCAGCGGTTTCGGCGCCCAGTTGACCACGGCGTCGAGCACGTGATCGACACCGAAGTTGCCCAGTGCGGTACCGAAGAATACCGGCGTCAGTTGGCCGTCGAGGAATTCCTGTTGATTGAATTCGTGGCAGGCGCCCTGCACCAGTTCCAGCTGATCAACGAAGCGATCGTACTCATCGCCCAAGTGCGCACGGGCTTCATCGGAGTCGAGCTTCTCGATGATTTTCACCTCGGTGCGCTCGTGGCCGTGACCGGCGGTGTAGACGATGATGTAGTCGTCGGCGAGGTGATAAACGCCCTTGAAGTCGCGGTAGCAACCGATCGGCCAGGTGATCGGCGCAGCCTTGATTTTCAGGACCGCTTCGATTTCGTCGAGCAGTTCGATCGGGTCGCGGATGTCACGGTCGAGTTTGTTGATGAAGCTGACGATCGGCGTGTCACGCAGACGGCAGACATCCATCAGGGCGATGGTCCGTGGCTCTACACCCTTACCGCCGTCGAGGACCATCAAGGCCGAGTCCACTGCCGTCAAAGTGCGGTAAGTATCTTCGGAGAAGTCTTCGTGCCCCGGGGTGTCGAGCAGGTTGATCATGTGATCGCGATACGGAAACTGCATGACCGACGTGGTAATGGAAATACCCCGTTGTTTTTCCATTTCCATCCAGTCGGAGGTGGCATGGCGGTCGGATTTTCGAGATTTCACCGTGCCCGCAATCGCAATCGCCTTGCCCATCAGCAAGAGCTTCTCGGTGATGGTGGTTTTACCGGCATCGGGGTGGGAAATAATGGCGAAAGTGCGGCGTTTCGCGACTTCGGCGGCCTGTTTGGTCATGGGAAATCGCCTGGCAGGTGATTCAAAAAAGGGCGGCGAGTATAGCGCAAACCGAGCCTGACAGACCACCGTTCGCCCTGTAGCAGCTGCCGAGCCTGTGAGGCTGCGTTCGGCGGCGCAGCCGTCGTAAAACCAGACGCTGCGGTGTATCAGGCAGACCGGGCATGCCGACTCTACGACGGCTGCGCCGCCGAACGCAGCCTCGAAGGCTCGGCAGCTGCTACATGAGGCGCGGGGTGGCTAAATGCTGTTAATTATGGAACCTTTTAAAAGGTGGAGGCGTCCACTCCCCTGTTACGACCCATCGTCAGGGGCTGAAAAATCAGCAAGTTAGCCTGACGGGGCTGCGCTTATGGCTCGATTTCATGCGGTTTCACGAGCATGAAGAGCTGCTTCTCGCGAACGTTGATTTCCCGGCAGCCAGGAATGGCATGTGGCCGGGGTGGTCAGTTCTGTTGCTCAAATTCGGATGCCAGAAGTTCATAGCCCAGGCGCTGTGACGAGTCATAGCTCGCTATGGCGAGGAACAGCAACGCAGGATATGAGCTTCTGGTGCCGAAGTTGGGCAAACAGAACTGACCACCCCGGCCACGTAACACGGGACTGCGTCCGCCGACTGAAAAAAGGAGTCCGCCTGTGGCTATTCGCTATGGCAAAGGGCTGATAGGAGGTGCGGTTGTCGTCGCCCTTCTGGCCCTGCTGGTCCACTGGATTGGCATCAACACGATCGAACAGTACCGCGACGATTTGTTGTTTTACCTGCAAGCTCATCTGATTCTCGTCCTCGTTTCCATGCTGGCCGCCCTTGTAGTGGGCATACCCGCCGGTATCTTCCTCAGCCGCCCGACCATGGTTGGCCGCGCCGAACGCTTCATGCAGATCTTCAATATCGGCAACACCGTGCCGCCTCTCGCCGTACTGGCCATCGCCCTGGGTATCCTCGGCATCGGCAGCGGCCCTGCGATTTTCGCCTTGTTCCTCGCCTCACTGTTGCCCATTGTGCGCAACACCTACGAAGGGCTGAAAAACGTTCAGGGTTCACTCAAGGAAGCGGCCGTCGGCATCGGCATGACACCGACTCAGGTGCTGTGGCGGGTCGAACTGCCGAACGCTGTGCCGATCATCATTGGCGGCGTGCGCGTGGCGCTGGCGATCAACGTCGGTACCGCACCGCTGGCGTTCCTGATTGGCGCCAACAGCTTGGGCAGCCTGATTTTCCCCGGCATCGCCCTGAACAATCAGCCGCAATTGCTGCTCGGCGCGGCCTGCACCGCCCTGCTGGCCTTGCTGCTCGACGGTCTGGTGACAGCCGCCAGCCGACTCTGGCTCGAACGCGGCCTGCGCCCGTCTTAAGCCTCGGCAAAGGAATATTCATGAAGACATTAAGCTTTTTAACAGGCTGCATTCTGCTGTTCGCAGGATTTGCCCAAGCCGCTGAAAAACCCGTGATCCGCATCGGCGCCCGGGTGTTCACTGAACAAACCCTGCTGGCGGAAATCACTTCGCAATACCTGCGCACCAAGGGTTACGACACCCAGGTGACCGGCGGCCTGGGCAGTAACCTGGCCCGTAGCGCCCACGAAAGTGGTCAGCTGGATTTGATGTGGGAATACACCGGCGTGTCGCTGGTGGCTTACAACCACGTCACCGACAAGCTTGATAGCGCTCAGTCCTACGCCCGGGTGAAAGAACTCGACGCAAAAAAAGGCCTGGTCTGGCTCACCCCGTCGAAGTTCAGCAACACCTACGCCCTGGCGCTGCCGGAAAACACCGCCAAGGCTTACCCGCAGATCAACACCATCAGCGAACTGAATGCCGTGTTGCAGGCCGAGGCGAAAAGCCCTCACCTCATCGCCCTGGACACCGAGTTTGCCAACCGCTCCGACGGTCTCGATGGCATGGTTGATCTCTACGGCATGAACCTGACCCGCAACAACATCCGCCAGATGGATGCCGGACTGGTCTACACCGCGCTGCGCAATGGCCAGGTGTTTGCCGGTCTGGTCTACACCACTGACGGTCGCTTGAATGCCTTCAAGCTCAAGTTGCTCGAAGACGACAAGCATTACTTCCCCGACTACACCGCCGCGCCGGTGGTGCGTCAGGTCTACCTCGACGCCCATCCGAAACTCGCCGAAGAACTCAAGCCGCTGGCCGAACTGTTCGACGACGCCACCCTGCGTCAGCTGAATGCGCGGGTCGATGTCGATCACGAAAGTCCTTCATCCGTTGCCGCAGATTTCCTGCGCCAGCACCCCATCCACTGAGGAGGAAAAGCCATGGAATTTTTGAACGCCTTTTCCCATCTCGATTGGCCGCAGGTTTTGCACCTGACCTGGCAGCACATCACTCTGGTCGGCATCGCCGTGACCCTGGCGATTGTGGTCGGCGTGCCGCTGGGCATCCTGATGACCCGTTTCCCGACACTGGCCGGTCCGTTGCAAGCCAGCGCCACGGTGTTGCTGACCGTGCCATCGATTGCCCTGTTCGGCTTGCTGCTGCCGTTCTACTCGAAATTCGGCCAGGGCCTCGGCCCGATGCCGGCGATCACTGCAGTGTTTTTGTACTCGTTGCTGCCGATCATGCGTAACACCTATTTGGCCCTGACCGGCGTGGAACCTGGCATTCGCGAAGCAGCGCGCGGCATCGGCATGACCTTCGGCCAGCGCCTGCGCATGGTCGAACTGCCGATTGCCGTGCCGGTGATCCTCGCCGGTGTGCGCACCGCCGTGGTGATGAACATTGGTGTGATGACCATCGCCGCGACCATCGGCGCCGGTGGCCTGGGTGTACTCATTCTCGCTTCCATCAGCCGCAGCGACATGTCGATGCTGATCGTCGGCGCCGTGCTGGTCAGTCTCCTGGCCATCTTCGCCGACCTGCTTCTGCAATGGCTACAACGCACGCTGACTCCAAAAGGACTCCTGAAATGATCGAACTTCAAAACCTCAGTAAAACCTTCCAAAGCAACGGCAAAGATGTGAAAGCCGTGGACTCGGTGAGCCTGACCGTCAATGAAGGCGAAATCTGTGTGTTCCTCGGGCCATCGGGCTGCGGCAAAAGCACCACGCTGAAGATGATCAATCGCCTGATCAAGCCAACCTCGGGCAAGATCCTGATCAACGGCGAAGACACCACCGACCTCGACGCCGTGACCCTGCGTCGCAACATCGGTTATGTGATCCAGCAGATCGGTCTGTTCCCGAACATGACCATCGAGGAAAACATCACTATCGTTCCGCGCCTGCTCGGTTGGGACAAACAGAAATGCCACGATCGCGCCCGCGAGTTGATGAGCATGATCAAGCTCGAACCCAAGCAGTACCTGACTCGCTACCCGCGTGAATTGTCCGGCGGCCAACAGCAGCGGATCGGCGTGATTCGCGCGTTGGCGGCGGATGCGCCGCTGCTGTTGATGGACGAGCCGTTCGGCGCGGTCGACCCGATCAACCGCGAGATGATTCAGAACGAATTCTTCGAGATGCAACGGGCACTGAACAAGACCGTGATCATGGTCAGCCACGACATCGACGAAGCGATCAAGCTTGGCGACAAGATCGCCATTTTCCGCGCGGGCAAACTGCTGCAGATCGATCATCCGGACACGCTTCTCGCGCACCCGGCGGATGACTTTGTCAGCAATTTCGTCGGCCAGGACAGCACCCTCAAGCGCCTGTTGCTGGTGAAAGCCGAAGACGCGGCGGATAACGCGCCCTCAGTGAGCCCGGAAACGCCAGTGGCCGAAGCGCTGGAATTGATGGACGAACTGGACCGTCGTTACGTGGTGGTCACCTGTGCCGAGAACAAGGCCCTGGGCTACGTGCGCCGTCGCGACCTGCACCGCCAGACCGGCACCTGCGCGCAATACCTGCGCGAGTTCAACGCCACCGCGGCCTACGACGAGCATTTGCGCATCCTGCTGTCGCGCATGTACGAGTTCAACCGCTCATGGCTGCCGGTGATGGATGCCGAGCGGGTGTTCCTGGGTGAGGTGACTCAGGAATCGATTGCCGAGTACTTGAGCTCCGGCAAGTCTCGTGGGGGCAAAACCAGCATTGTTTCGCCGGCCGAGACTGCTGTCGCCTGATCTGACGGTCTTCGCGGGCAAGCCTCGCTCCTACAGGATTTGTGGTGTGCCTTGATTTTTTGCACGACACCAAACCTGTAGGAGCGAGGCTGCCCGCGAATGGGGCACCACCAATCCCTCCTGAACCCCCTCAAATATCCCTCCTACGGGAACATCACACTGTCATGCAGGTCGGTTACATCAGTAGCTACCCAGGACCGCACGACGGAAGCGTGCAAAAACGCGACATTTTTTGTTGATCTCAAGCCCCTCACGCCCTAAAGTTCGCGCCGAACGTCCATGCTGGAAACGATCCATCCGGCTCAAGTACTGACGACGAGACAGCAAGGCCAAGGGAAGCACCGTTTCCCATGGCCTTTTTGCTTTCGGCGACATGCCTTGGGAAGTAGGCGAACCAAAGTGGGGATACGGAGGGCGTTCATTTGCACCCATTGATAATTTCAGTTTGCCAGTAGGAGTTCCCAGCATGTCGATCAACGTCGAAGACTATTTCGCGCGCGATACCTTCCAGAAAATGAAGGCCTTCGCCGACAAACAAGAAACCCCGTTCGTGGTGATCGACACCGCGATGATCAGCCAGGCCTACGATGACCTGCGCGCCGGTTTCGAATTCGCCAAGGTCTACTATGCAGTCAAGGCCAACCCGGCCGTTGAAATCATCGACCTGCTCAAAGAAAAAGGCTCGAACTTCGACATCGCCTCGATCTACGAGCTCGACAAAGTGATGAACCAGGGCGTCGGCCCGGATCGCATCAGCTACGGCAACACCATCAAGAAATCCAAAGACATTCGCTACTTCTACGACAAGGGCGTGCGTCTGTATGCCACCGACTCCGAAGCCGACCTGCGCAACATCGCCAAGGCAGCTCCAGGCTCGAAAGTCTATGTACGCATCCTGACTGAAGGCTCGACCACTGCCGACTGGCCACTGTCGCGTAAATTCGGCTGCCAGACCGACATGGCCATGGACCTGCTGATCCTCGCTCGCGATCTGGGCCTGGTGCCGTACGGCATCTCGTTCCACGTCGGTTCGCAGCAGCGCGACATCAGCGTGTGGGACGCGGCGATCGCCAAGGTCAAAGTGATTTTCGAGCGTCTGAAAGAAGAAGACGGCATTCACCTGAAGCTGATCAACATGGGCGGAGGCTTCCCGGCCAACTACATTACCCGCACCAACAGCCTGGAAACCTACGCCGAAGAAATCATCCGCTTCCTCAAGGAAGACTTCGGCGACGAGCTGCCGGAAATCATCCTGGAGCCGGGCCGCTCGCTGATCGCCAACGCCGGCATTCTGGTCAGTGAAGTGGTGCTGGTGGCGCGTAAATCCCGTACCGCCGTCGAGCGATGGGTATACACCGATGTGGGCAAATTCTCTGGCCTGATCGAAACCATGGATGAAGCCATCAAGTTCCCGATCTGGACCGAGAAGAAAGGCGAGATGGAAGAAGTGGTCATCGCCGGTCCAACCTGCGACAGCGCCGACATCATGTACGAAAGCTACAAGTATGGCCTGCCGCTGAACCTGGCGATCGGTGACCGTTTGTATTGGTTGTCGACCGGTGCTTACACCACCAGCTACAGCGCTGTTGAATTCAATGGCTTCCCGCCGCTGAAGTCGTTCTACGTGTAAAAACCATACGCAGAAAATCAAAAAGCCCATGACCTGTCATGGGCTTTTTTGTGTCTGACGTTCGAAGCTGTCGAGGTCGTTTTGCTATCGGTGTTCCCGCACCTGCTATAGACAGCTGATCAGCCACGACCGTCGAGCAGATTCTGCCCGAGCAACGCCTGAGTATCGAGCGCGCCTTCACGGGCGGCGATCAGGTTTTTCTGTGTAAAAAAGAATCTTTCTCGACAACTCACGGCATAATGCGCGCCGTGATGACTTTTGAACGAACAAGGCGAGCGACGTGTTGAAAAAATCCCTGTTCCAGTTGCACTGGTTTTTCGGCATCAGCGCCGGACTGGTCCTGGCCCTGATGGGCATCACCGGGGCGGCGGTATCGTTTCAGGATGAAATACTGCGTGCATTGAACCCCTCTGTGCTGCACGTCGAGAAGCAGATTGCTGGCGTACTGCCGCCTGCCGAACTGGTGGAGAAGATCGAAGGTGCCTCGGGCAAAAAAGTCTCGATGCTCTGGGTCGAGACCGACAGCGGCAACGCCGCGCGGGTGATCTTCACGGCGCCACCCGGTGAACGTCGCGGGCCGATGCGTTACTTCGACCCGTACACCGGCGAGTTCATGGGCGACGTCACCGGCCAGGATTTCTTTGGCCTGATGCTGCAACTGCACCGGGTTCTGGCCATGGACGATATCGGCCGGCAGATCACCGGCGCCTGTACCCTGATTCTGGTGTTCTTCTGCCTGTCCGGCCTGTACCTGCGCTGGCCACGCCAGTGGAAAAGCTGGCGGGCCTGGCTGACCCTCGACTGGAAGAAAAAGGGACGCGGCTTCAACTGGGATTTGCATTCGGTGGCCGGTACCTGGTGCCTGGTGTTCTATCTTTTGGCAGCGCTGACCGGGTTATTCTGGTCGTACGAGTGGTACAACAAAGGCCTGACCCGGCTGCTTTCCGATTCGCCGCAGAACGAACGAGTGCGCAGTAGCCGCGGTCCTGCGCCAAGCGGCCCAGCCCCCACCGCCGATTACAGGGCGATATGGAGCAGCATCTACAGCGCTGCCGGCCCAGGGCTTGCCTCCTACAACGTCCGAATGCCGCCCGTGGCCGGACAACCGGCAACCGTGTTCTATCTGCTGCAAAACTCCCCTCACGACCAGGCGCGGAACCAGCTCACTCTCGATCCGGCGACCGGGATCGTCAGCCGGCATGACCGCTACAGCGACAAGAGCCTCAAGGCGCAGCTGCTGACCAGTATCTATGCGCTGCACGTCGGCAGTTACTTCGGGATGATCGGACGGATTATCCTGACGATCGCTGCGCTGACCATGCCAGTGTTTTTCATCACCGGCTGGTTGCTGTACCTGGACCGCCGACGCAAGAAACGTCAGATCCAGAAAACACGCAAAGGCCTCGCGCAACCGGGCAGTGATGCACCAGCATGGCTGATCGGCTTCGCCAGTCAGAGCGGGTTCGCCGAACAGCTTGCCTGGCAGACTGCCGGACAACTGCAGGCCGCCGGGTTGCCGGTGAAGGTCCAACCATTGGCCAATGTCAGCCAACAGGATCTGCAGGATTCCAGCAACGCGCTGTTTGTGGTCAGCACCTTCGGCGACGGTGAAGCGCCGGACAGTGCCCGAGGATTCGAACGCAAAGTGCTGGGCCGGGCGCTGAGCTTCGACAGCCTGAACTATGCCGTGCTTGGCCTCGGCGACCGTCAATACCAACATTTCTGCGGCTTCGCCCGCCGCTTGCACGCATGGCTGGGCGAAAACGGCGGCAAGACTTTGTTCGCTCCGGTAGAAGTCGACAGCGGTGACCCTTACGCCCTGCGCCACTGGCAACAGCAACTCGGCCTGCTGACAGGCCAGGCGCCGGTGGATACCTGGCAAGCGCCAAGTTACGACAACTGGACCCTCACCCACCGCGAATTGATGAACCCGGACAGCAGCGGTTCGCCCGTGTATTTGCTCGGTCTGAGCGCTCCCACTGCCAGCAGTTGGCTGGCCGGGGATCTGGTGGAAGTGCTGCCACGCAATTGTCCGTGGGCCATCGAGCATTTCCTCGACGGTTTGGGGGTTGATGGTCGGGCCATGGTTGAGTTCGATGGCCTGTCGCAAACACTGGAACAAGCCCTGGCCAGCCGACAACTGCCCGAAAACCGCACCCATCTGGTTGGCCTGCATGCGCAAGCGCTGGCGGACGCTTTAGTGCCGTTGTCCATGCGCGAATACTCCATCGCCTCGATCGCCGCCGACGGCGTACTGGAATTGATCGTGCGTCAGGAGGTGCATGCCGACGGCAGCCTGGGGGTCGGTTCCGGCTGGTTGACCGAACACGCTCCCGTGGGGAGTAGCATCAGCTTGCGGGTACGCCGCAACAGTGGTTTCCATCTGCCGAATCAACCGGTGCCGATGATCCTGCTGGGCAACGGCACTGGCCTTGCCGGGTTGCGCAGTTTGCTCAAGGCACGGATTGCCGACGGGCAGCAGCGTCACTGGCTGCTGTTCGGCGAGCGTCATCGCGAGCACGATTACCTGTGCCGCGCGGAACTGGAAGAGTGGTTGATCAACGGTGATCTGGAGCGGCTGGACCTGGCGTTTTCCCGGGATCAGGCAGAGAAGATCTACGTGCAGGATCGGCTGCGCGAATCTGCCGATGAGTTGAAAAAATGGCTGGCCGATGGCGCCATGATTTACATCTGCGGCAGTCTGCAGGGAATGGCTTCAGGGGTGGATCACGCGCTCAACGAATTGCTCGGCATTGAAGAGGTCGAGCGCCTGATCGAACAAGGCCGCTACCGCCGCGACGTCTACTGACACCCTTGATCCCCTGTAGCTTGCCTGCGATGAGGCCATCACATCCAACGTTGATCGTTCCCACGCTCCGCGTGGGAATGCAGCCCGGGACGCTCCGCGTCCCACAACAGCCGAACGCAGAGCGTCCGTTGAGGCATTCCCACGCAGAGCATGGGAACGATCGTGCAGTCCTCAAACCGGCTGCAACTTACGCTCAAACACCCCCACCCCATCCAGATCCCGCAACACCACACTCATCTCCCCCGTCTGCCCATCGATGTTCACCTCGCCAAAAAACTGAAACCCGGCAAACGGCGAGGTGTTTTGCGCCGGTGGTGCTTTCTCGAACACCACTTCGGGGCCGAAGGTTTTATCCAGCGCATTTGGCCCGAAGCTCCCCGCATTCAACGGCCCCGCGACAAATTCCCAGAACGGTTCGAAGTCCTGAAACGCCGCGCGGTCCGGGTGGTAATGGTGCGCCGCACAGTAATGCACATCCGCCGTGAGGAACACGAAATTACGCACCCGCTGCGCCCGCAGAAAACCGAGCAGTTCGGCGATTTCCACTTCACGGCCCTGAGCCGGGCCAGGGTCACCATTGGCCACCGCTTCCCACCGCGCCACACCGGGGCTGACTTCACCATCGGGCACGCCGAGGCCGATGGGCATGTCGGCGGCGATGACTTTCCATTGGGCCTGGGAGCCTTTCAATTCGCGTTTGAGCCAATCCAATTGTTCGCGACCGAGAAACGCTTTGGCGGCACCCAGGTTGTCGTCATTGGCTTGGCGATAACTGCGCATGTCGAGCACAAATACATCAAGCATCGGCCCATAACTCAGCTTGCGATAAATCCGCCCGCCGTCATCGGCACTCTGCAAGCGCATCGGCGCGTATTCCAGCCAGGCCTGGCGCGCACGGCCCACCAGGCTGTGGATATCTTTGCTTTTGTAACGCTCATCCAGTTGCTTGCCCGGCGACCAGTTGTTCACCACTTCGTGGTCGTCCCACTGCCAGATCTGCGGCACTTCAGCGTTGAAGCGGCGGATGTTTTCATCCATCAGGTTGTAGCGGTAATTGCCGCGATAGTCGTCGAGGGTTTCGGCGACTTTGCTCTTGGCTTCGCTGGTGAGGTTGCGCCACACCCGTCCGCTTTCGGTGGTCAGTTGCGCCGGCACCGGGCCGTCGGCGTAAATGGTGTCACCGCTGTGGATAAAAAAGTCCGGCAGGCGCAGACGCATGGCTTCGTAAATGCGCATGCCGCCAATGTCCGGGTTGATGCCGAAGCCCTGGCCGACCGTGTCGCCGCTCCAGACAAACCGAATATTCCGTCGGGCGGTTGGCACACTGCGCAGATGACCGAACCAGGGTTCACTGGCGACACCGCTCTGGGCGTCTTCGAAATACACGCGGTAGAAAATTGCCTGATCGGCGGGCAGGCCAGTGAGGTCGACCCGGGCAGTGAAGTCGGTGCGGGCATCGGCCAATGGCGAAACGAATCGACGAGGATTACTGAACAGGCTGCGGGTGTCCCATTCCACCACCATCCGCGCCGCACGGTCGCAACGGCTCCAGATCATCGCCCGGTCGCCCAGCAGGTCACCAGACTGCACGCCATCGGTGAGTTGCGGCCGATCCTTGACCGAAGCGATCACCGCCGGGGCCATGCCAGGCATCAACAGCCCGGCCCCGACGGCTTGCATGACACGACGGCGGCCGAGGTCGAATTCGCTCATGGTGTTCTCCCTGAAAAGGAAAACTTAAGCATGGCTGCATGAAACCGGTATGACAGGATCTTCGCCGACTTAATGAAATGCACAACTTCTGTGGCGAGGGGGCTTGCCCCCGTTCGGCTGCGAAGCAGTCGCAAACCCGGCAAACACGGTGTGTCTGACATAACGCAGTTTCAGGTTTTGGGGCCGCTGCGCGACCCAACGGGGGCAAGCCCCCTCGCCACAAAAACCCTTCCACAGTCGGTGTTTTAGCCGGGTGCAGCCTTCGGCCGCTCCTACAGGTTCGATGTACGCCGCAATATCGCGGTCGAACACAATCCCGGGTAGGAGCTGCCGAAGGCGCCATTCACCGGGCCACAGTCGAAACCGAGCAATAGCCCTTCCTCCCCCAGCAACAACCTGAAATAGGAAATTTCAGCGCCGCTTTTGGGAAACGTCCTAACGCCAGCCCCTTCGCTCTCCGGTTAGGTTCGAGGCTCCCCTAGCCACATGCAGAAAAGCACCAATGGCGCGCAACAAGGACATCCCCCAATTCTGGGAATATTCCAGCGGTGGCGGCGGCAGCGGAATCGGCATCCGCTACCTGCGCGACATGACCCCGACCGAGCTGGCCGAACGTGACGCCAGACAAAAAGCCTACGACGACATGCTCGCCCGACAACAGGCGTATGAAAATCGCCTCGTCAGGCAAGTCGAAAAACGCAAGCAAGCCGCCAGCAACGGTTGCGTGTTCACCAAAAGCTGCAACCTCCCTGACGGCGTCATCAATCACAGCAACCCCGCCGGGTTTGTCCCGGTCGAGAGACTGGCCGACTACGGGGCGTGGGCCGTACTGGGCACTGGCGCAGCGATTACCGCCGAAGGCATACCGCTCAAATGGGTGGCCGGCTCGGCCACGGGCAACGCCCTGGCCCAGCGTCTCGGCGGATCCCTTGCCCTCAGTCTGCTGACCAGTTCAACGGCGGTGGCAACCACTGCGGCGGTCGGCACCGTCGCGCTCTTGATACCGAACACCAGCCTTTCCCCCGACAGTGCCTTCTACAAGAAAGAGCAGTACGCGGAGCTTGATAGCGGGCGAACTCGTGTCCGCCTCAACTTGAAAACCTTGCCGGACGGCTCCATCAGCGCTTACGGCTTCTACACGGGCGGGAAAAAAGACTGGGAATTTGTCCCGGTCATCAAAGCCGCCCGAGAGGGGGAACATTTTGTCGCCGATATCGGCAACGGCATTGGCCTGATCTGGACTCCCGCAGCGAGTCCCGATGATCTGCCGCGCATTCCTGCACTCGAAGGCGCCCCGCCCCTGCCGACGATATGGGTATATCCGCCCACCGAACAAGCCAACAAGGCCCTGGTGAACCCGGAGCATCCGCCCGAGTATCAGGATGCGATTATCTGGTTTCCTGCGGATGCGGGGCTTGAGCCAATCTACATCGTACTCAATGCACGGTATGAACCTGGTGGGGTTACGGGGGTGGGCGAGAATGTGTCGGGTATTTGGCTTGCTGGGGCTGGCACAGCGTTAGGCGCCCCCATTCCAACGCGGATTGTTGATCAGCTTCGTGGCCGACAGTTCAGTAGCTTCGACGCATTCAGGAAAGCGTTCTGGATAGCAGTAGCCAATGACTTAGAGTTAAGTCAGCAATTCAATTCACGCAACCTGTCCGGCATGGCGAAAGGTTTGGCCCCCGCATCCCCCAAAATCGAGCATGTAGGAAAACGAATTGCTTTCGAATTGCACCACGTGGAACCAATCATGGATGGTGGCGCCGTATACGATGCTGACAATCTGCGAGCTGTCACGCCAAGGCGCCATATCGACATACACAGAAGGGTTGAATAATGGATTTGAAGAACAATCTTGCCGAGTACACAAAACAGGAATTCAAAGCGTTGATTGGCGCTATCGACGATGCCGAAATAGAGGACGACCGGGGGAAGTTGGTGGAGCATTTCAACAGGATCGTGCCGCATCCAGCAGGGAGTGACTTACTGTTCTATCCAGAAGATGGAGCAGATGACTCGCCGGAAGGAGTCGTGCAGACAATCGAAGACTACTGCGCGTCCAAAGGCTTGCCAGGTTTCAGAACTGATCCTGAAAACTGAAGTCATGAAGCCGCCGACCTGGCTCAATATCGAGATGACAGGAAAAAGACCGCAGCCTTCGGCAGGTCTACAGGTTCGATGTACGCCGCAATATCACGGTCGAACACAATCCCGGGTAGGAGCTGCCGAAGGGCTGCGATCTTTTGCTGTTAAGCGTTGGCCGGTTCCAGCGCCAGTTCTACCGTTTCCGGCCGCTTGAGCAGCGCATACGTCACCGCCGTCAGCAAACTCCCGGCCACGATCGCCAGCAGATACAACAGCGCATGGTTGATCGCGTTCGGAATCAGCATCACGAACAAACCGCCGTGGGGTGCCATGAGTTTGCAGCCGAAGTACATCGACAGCGCGCCCGTCAGCGCACCGCCGGCGATGCTCGCTGGAATCACCCGCAACGGGTCTTTCGCCGCAAACGGAATCGCGCCCTCGGAGATAAAGCACAGCCCCAGCACCAGCGCCGCTTTACCGGCCTCGCGCTCAGTCTGGGCGAACTTGCGCCGGGCGATGAACGTGGCAATACCCAGACCAATCGGCGGTACCATGCCGGCGGCCATGGTCGCGGCCATCGGTGCATAACTTTGCGATGCCAGCAGCCCCACCGAAAACGCGTAAGCGGCTTTGTTGATCGGCCCGCCGAGGTCGATGCACATCATGCCGCCCAGCAGCACACCCAGCAGGATGGCATTGGTGGTGCCCATGCTGTCGAGGAAGTGCGTGAGCCCCGCGAGCATCCCAGCCACTGGTTTGCCGACCACGTAGATCATCACCAGACCAGTGAACAGGCTCGCCAGCAACGGAATGATCAGGATCGGTTTCAGCGCCTCAAGGCTCTGGGGCAAACGTGCATAGCGGTTGATCGCCTGGGCGGCATAACCGGCGATGAAACCGGCAATGATCCCGCCGATGAAACCGGCCCCCAGCGTACTCGCCAGCAAACCACCGATCATCCCTGGCGCCAGGCCCGGGCGGTCGGCGATCGAGTAGGCGATGTAACCTGCCAGCAACGGCACCATCAATTTGAACGCAGTGTCGCCGCCGATCTGCATCAGCGCGGCCGCGAGCGTGCCCTCTTCCTTGAACGCAGTGATGCCGAACACAAAGGACAAGGCAATCATCAGACCGCCCGCCACCACCATCGGCAACATGTACGACACACCGGTCAGCAAGTGTTTGTAGATGCCGGTCTTCTCTTGCTTGGCCGGGCCTTTGGCGCCAGTCGAAGCGCTTTCCTGTTTGCCCTCGGCCAAGGCTTTGTTCAGGGTCGCTTCGGCCTGTTTCAGGGCAATGCCGGTGCCGCAACGGTAGATTTTCTTGCCCGCGAAACGCTCGGTGGCCACGTCAATGTCTGCCGCCAACAGCACCACGTCGGCATCGGCAATCGCCTCGGCGCTGAGTGGATTGCGCGCGCCGACCGAACCCTGGGTTTCCACTTGCAAGTCGTAGCCCAGACGCTTGGCCGCTTGCTGCAAGGCTTCGGCGGCCATGAAGGTATGGGCGACCCCGGTCGGGCACGCGGTGACAGCCACTAGGCGTGGCACCTGTTTACCCACGGCAGGTTCGACGGCGACGTCGGGCGCGACGTAAACCTCGGCTTCTTCCACCCCACGCCGCAGCACCGCTTCGACATCTTGCAGGGCCTGGGCCGGGGTGCTCTGGAATACCCGTTTACCGACAAACCGCGACATATCCACAGGCGTGCTGGTGACCAGCAACACCCACTCGGCGGCTTCGAGGGTCGCAGCTGACAGCTGCCGTTCCGGATGGGCCGCATCAACGACTTCGACACTGGTGCTCCAGCCCTGACGCTGAGCCGCTGCATCGAGCAGACGGGCGCACAGCACACTGGTGACCATACCGTTCGGGCAGGCCGTAACAATGGCTAACTTCATGACAAACCCTCTTATTGTTCGGTCAGGGGACGCACGCGTACGCCCTGTTCAAGGTGCGCCAGTTGCGCCGTATCGCTGATACCAAAACCGATCTGGGTAACGGCCATGGCGGCAATCGCAGTGGCGGTGCGCAAGGTTTGTTCGGGCGTATCGGCACTGAGCAAACCGTGCAGCATGCCCGCCAGCAACGAGTCACCCGCACCGACAGTACTGACCACACTGACTTTGGGAGGCGAGGCGTGCATGGCCGAGCCGACACTGAACCAGTTCACCCCGTCGGCACCGTCGGAAATCACCACGTGCTCGATACCATGCGCATGCAAACGGCTCGCGGCCTCGGCTTGGGCGCCCACCGAAACCACCTCGCAACCCAGCGCCTGCGCCAATTCTTCGGTGTTGGGTTTGATCAGCCATGGGCCGGCCGCCAGACCTGCGCGCAAGGCTTCACCGCTGGTGTCGAGCGCCACTTTCAAACCGCGTTTTTTCAAGCGCTGAATCATCTCGCGCAACCACTGAGGGCTCACCCCCCGGGGCAAACTACCGGCAATCACGACCGCATCATGCCCGGGAGCGATCTGGTCGAGCCGATCGAGCAAGGCCTGCTGCGCCGCTTCACTGACCCTCGGCCCGGGGCCGTTGATGTCGGTGATGCGCCCGTCGCTTTCCGCCAGTTTGATGTTGCTGCGAGTCTCGCCGGGGACACGGACAAACGCGTCGGTAAACCCGCGTTTGGCAAACAGGGTTTCGAACGCCTGAAGGTTATCTTCCCCGAGAAAACCGCTGACGGTCAGCTGATGCCCGAGGTCGGCCAGCACCTGCGCCACGTTCACCCCTTTGCCGGCAGCGTGGGTGTGCATTTCGTCGCTGCGATTGACCTGACCGGGTGCAAGGAGCGGCAATTGGACGGTGAGGTCCAGCGCCGGGTTAAGGGTCAGGGTTAAGATCTTGGCCATTACAGGGCCTCCACTAATGCACGGACTTCGTTCGCGCTGCCCACGGCCAGGGCCTCTTGGGCAAGGGTTCGAGTCTGGGTCAGGCTGAGTTCACGGATACGCGCCTTGACCTCGGCGATGCTGCGCCCCGACACACTCAACTCATCCACACCCAGTCCCACCAGCACCGGTACCGCCAGCGGATCGGCCGCCAGCTCACCGCACACACCGACCCACTTGCCGTGAGCATGAGCCGCACGCACGGTGATGTCGATCAGCTGCAGCACCGCCGGATGCAAGCCATCAGCCTGGGCCGACAAGGTCGGATGACCACGGTCGATGGCCAGGGTGTATTGCGTCAGGTCGTTGGTGCCGACACTGAAAAAGTCCACCTCCTTGGCCAGCACCGGCGCCAGCAAAGCAGCCGACGGCACTTCGATCATGATCCCCAGTTGCAGGTCCGCAACCGGGATTTCCAGGCGCAGACGTTCAGTCATATCCCGCGCCTGACGCCACTCATCGACGCTGCCGACCATCGGGAACATGATCCGCAACGGACGGTTGTCCGCCGCACGCAGCAAGGCGCGCAATTGCGCTTCCATGACCTGCGGACGTTGCAGAGTCAGGCGAATGCCGCGCACGCCGAGGAAGGGGTTTTCTTCTTTCGCGATCGGCCAGTACGGCAGCGGTTTGTCACCACCGACGTCAAGAGTGCGCACCACCAGCGGTCGACCGGCCAGGCCATCGAGCACGCGTCGGTATTCGACTTCCTGGGTTGTCTCGTCCGGCGCTTGCGGGTGGGCCATGAAAATCAGTTCGGTGCGCAGCAGGCCAATACCTTCGGCGCCCTGCTCCACCGCACTGGTGACGCCGGCGCTTTCGCCGATATTGGCGAACACTTCCACCGCGTGGCCGTCGGTGGTCAGCGCCGGCTGATGGCGCTGTTCAGCCGCGGCTTTCAAGCGCAGTTCGCGGGTGTCGCGTTCTTCGGTGGCGCGCTGCAAGGTGGCGGCATCGGCATCTACGTGCAGGCGACCACGTTGACCATCGATCAACAGCGGCGTGCCCGGTTTCAGCAGCAACACCGCGGCACCGGCGCCCACCAGCGCCGGAATACCGAGTGCTCGCGCGACGATGGCGCTGTGGGCCGTGGCACCACCGCGAGCGGTGAGGATGCCGGCCACGCGCGTCGGGTCGAGACGTGCCACGTCGGACGGGCCGACTTCATCCATCACCAGAATGTACGGTTGCTCCGGCTCGGCCGGCGTTTCGACGCCACTCAATTGCGCCAGCACCCGACGGCCAATGTCGCGCAAGTCGGCGGCACGTTCGGCGAGCAAGGCGTCCTGCAGCGATTCCTGTTGTTTGGCCGCCGCCTCAATCACCGCCATCCACGCTGCTTCGGCGCTTTCGCCTTGCTTGAGGCGGGTGTCGACTTCATCGGTCAGTTCCGGGTCGTCGAGCATTTCCTGATGGGTAATGAAAATCTCGCGAATCGCTTTGGCCTTGCTGCGCTCGATCAGGCCTTCGATGTCGCGACGCACATCTGCCAACGCTTGTTTGAGACGTTCGCGCTCGATGGCGGCGGACTCACCGCGCAGCGGGTAATCGATGACTTGCAGCACTTGAATATGCGCCGGGCCGATGGCGATCCCCGGGGCAGCAGCAATCGCCTGAATCAAACTGCCGGAAGCCGGTGCAAGCAGCACTTCGGCAACATCGGCGATCACTTCACGCTGTTGGCTCACTGCCGGCAGCGGCTCGACTTCTTCACCGAGGCCTTCTTCGATGGCCGCCAGCAAGGCCGGCAAGGCATCGGCGGCGATGGTCGGTTCGGCGATGAATTCCAGCACCTGACCACGACGGGCGCCGAGGCTGAGCAGTTTGCTCAAACTCTTCACCGACACCGCGCTGTCGTGGCCATCGACGATGCGCACGCGGATTTCGCCTTCAAAACTTTTCGCCAGTTGCGCAAGAATTTTCGCCGGGCGCGCATGCAAACCGTGGGCGTTGGCCAAGGCAATGCGTGCGCTCGGCCAATCCGCCGGCACTTCACCGCCCAGCACTTCCAGCACCGCGCGACTGCTGGTGGCACGGCCCAATTCATGGCCACGGCCTTCGATCAGCAACGCGCAAAGGCGTTCGAGCAGCGCCTGATGGGCTTCACCGAGGCTGGCCAGGCAGAACAGACCGCTCAACGGCTGACCGAGGTAGCGCATGGGTTTGTCCGGGGTAACGAACGCCAGGCCCGGACGCTTCACCGTTTGTTCGCTGTGCAGCCACCACAGGCCATCGCCCAGCGGCAGCGCGTCGACCTGCTGCAAGACGCCGGCAAAACCGTTGCTCACGCAATCGGCCTGACGCAGCAAACGGGCACCGCGCCAGACCAGTTCTTCGAAGTCATCGGCGGAGACGCCGAGGCCGATCATCTGTGCGTCCAGCGCCAATTCCTGCGGCGCGCCTTGCAGCAGTTTCAACAAGGCTTCGGCGGAACTGGCGCGACGCAGGGCCTGACCCAGGTCGGTTTCACCGAGGGCGCGAGTCAACAGTTGCAGCAGGCGCAAGTGTTCATCGGATTTGGCGGCGATACCAATGGCCAGATAAACGATCTGGCCATCGCCCCAATCCACGCCGTCCGGGAACTGCATCAGCCGCACGCCAGTGGCGAACACCTGATCACGGGTTTGCGGGGTGCCGTGGGGGATGGCAATACCTTGGCCGAGAAAGGTCGAGCCCTGGGCTTCCCGGGCCTGCAAGCCCGCGAGGTAGCCGTCGGCCACCAAGCCATCGGTCACGAGTCGGTCAGCGAGTAATTGCAAGGCGGTGGCTTTATCCACAGCCGACTGGCCCATGGATATTTGCTCTATGGTGAGCTCGAGCATGCTTTCTCCTTTTTGGCGCCGTGTGACGCCAGGTATTGTTTTGATTGATTCAGCTTAGGCCCTTTGGGAGCGCCTTTTCAGGGGCAGTTTTGGCGGTTTTGCGGCAGAACCGTTCAAAGCGACCTGGAACGTAGAAAATACGCCTGCTGAAACGTTTAATCTAGAATGTTAGGCACGTTACTCGATAATGTCTCATCCTTGAAGTCCAATTGTCGGATGTGCTGCCACAATGATCGCCTGCCGAATCGGGTAGGATTGGCGAAAATGCCGGGCACGCTCGAATAAACAAGGAAATACCGGGTTGAAACTCAGTGATATTGCACAGTTGGCCGGCGTCTCCGTGACCACCGCCAGTTATGTCATCAACGGCAAGGCCGAACAGCAACGTATCAGCAGCGCCACCGTCGAGCGCGTGCGAGCAGTTGTCGAACAACACGGCTTCACTCCTAACCCTCAGGCCGCTGGACTGCGCAGTCGGCATACCCGCACTTTGGGGTTCATTCTGCCGGACCTGGAAAACCCCAGTTACGCGCGAATCGCCAAACTGCTGGAACAAGGCGCCCGGGCTCGCGGCTATCAGTTGCTGATCGCCAGCTCCGACGATGCGCCAGACAGCGAACGGCAATTGCTGCAACTGTTCCGCGCCCGCCGCTGCGATGCGCTGATCGTCGCCAGTTGCCTGCCGGCCGGCGACGATAGCTATCGCCAGTTGCAGGCCAAAGGCATTCCGATCATCGCCATCGACCGGGTGATGGAGCCCGAGCACTTCTGCTCGGTGATCAGTGACGATCGCGAAGCCAGTCTGCACCTGACCCGCAGCCTGCTGGACCCGTTGCCCAAGCAGATCGCGCTGATTGGCGCGCGTCCCGAATTGAGTATCAGCCAGGAACGGGCGGCGGGCTTCAAGGAAGCGCTGAACGGCTTCAAAGGCGAAGCGCTGATCGAACACGGCGAGTCGTTCAGCCGTGAGTGCGGCAAGCAATTGATGGAAGAGTTGCTTCAGCGCCTGGGCCATTTGCCGGATGCGTTGGTGACCACCTCCTACGTGCTGCTTCAGGGCGTGTTCGATGCCTTGCATGACTTCCCGCTGAAAACCCGCCCGCTACGCCTGGGCACCTTCGGTGATACGCAGTTGCTGGACTTCCTGCCGCTGCCGGTCAACGCCATGTCCCAGCAGCATCAGCTGATCGCCGACAAGGCGCTGCAACTGGCACTGGCGGCCATCGAACAGGCCGATTACAAGCCCGGCGTGCAGGCCATCGCGCGGACCTTCAAGCAGCGAATTCTGCAGGGCTGAGCCGTGGAACTGATCGACACCCACACCCATCTGGATTTCCCGGATTTCGACATGGATCGTCAGGCACTGTTGGCCGAGAGTCGCGCTCTCGGCGTGCGGCGGATGGTGGTGTTGGGGGTTTATCAGGCCAATTGGCAGCGGGTCTGGGACCTGGTGCAAAGCGATGCCGATCTGTATGCGGCGTTTGGTTTGCATCCGGTGTATCTGGATGACCATCGGCCTGAGGATTTGACCGAACTCGGTGACTGGCTGACGCGTCTGGCGGGCCATCGGCAGCTATGTGCGGTGGGCGAGATCGGCTTGGATTACTTGATCGAAACCCTGGATCGCGAACGCCAGCAAGTGCTGTTCGACGCCCAACTGCAATTGGCAGCGGACTTCAATCTGCCGGCGCTGATTCATGTGCGACGCAGCCATGCGGCAGTGATTGCCACGCTCAAACGGTTTCGCTTGAAGCGCGCAGGGATCATTCATGCCTTCGCCGGTAGTCAGGAAGAGGCTCGCGAATACATCAAGCTGGGTTTCAAACTCGGCCTGGGTGGTGCCGCGACCTGGCCGCAGGCCCTGCGCATGCACCGCGTGCTCGCCGGTTTGCCGGTCGAATCGGTGGTACTGGAGACCGACTCACCGGACATGGCCCCCGCCATGTTTGCCGGTCAACGTAATAGCCCGGCTCATTTGCCGGCGATCTGCGCGGCACTGGCTGCCATCATGGCCGTCAGCCCCGAACGACTGGCTGCCGCCAGCACGGTTAATGCGTGTGAGCTGTTCAACTGGTAGTCCGTTGATTCACGCACTACCTGTGGGCTTTTGTGGCGAGGGGGCTTGCCCCCGTTCGGCTGCGAAGCAGTCGCAAATCCGGACAACCTGGTCTGTCTGGATGGGCGCCGGGGGCCGCTTCGCGACCCAACGGGGGCAAGCCCCCTCGCCACATAAGCTCGCTCCCACAGTAAATCAACTCTGTAGCATCAAACCCGGAACGCACTGATCAATTGCTTGAGTTCCACCACCTGCGCCGACAACGCCCGGCTGGCATTTTCGGTCTGGTGCGCGCCGTCGGCAGTACGCTCGCCGGCGCGGTTGATCTCGACGATGTTCTGGTCGATGTCATGAGCCACAGCGGTCTGCTGCTCAACCGCGGCGGCGATCTGCTGGTTCTGGTCGACGATCATGCCGACGGCGCCGAGGATGTTTTCCAGCGCCTGCTGGACCTTTTCCGACTGCCCGACCGTGCCGTTGGCCATCTGATGGCTGGTGCCCATCGCCTTGACCGCCGCACCGACACCGCTGTGCAGCTTGGCGATCATCTGCTCGATTTCTTCGGTCGATTGCTGGGTGCGTTTGGCCAGGGTCCGGACCTCGTCTGCCACTACCGCAAAACCACGGCCCTGCTCGCCTGCGCGCGCGGCTTCGATGGCCGCGTTGAGCGCCAGCAAGTTGGTCTGTTCGGCGATGCTTTTGATCACTTCCAGCACACGACTGATGGATTGGCTGTCGTTGGCCAGTTGATTGATTACCCGCACCGACTGATCGATCTCGCTGGCCAGTGCAGCGATGCTGCCCTGCTGAGACTCCACCAGCCCGCGCCCGCTGATGGTCTCGTCGTTGACGCTGTGGGCGCTGCTCACGGCCGCCGCAGCACTGCGTGCCACCTCCAGAGACGTGGCTGACATCTGGTTCATCGCGGTGGCGACCTGCTCGATCTGCGTGCGTTGCCCCGCCACCGCCTGGTTGCTCTGGGCGGACACATTTTCGACTTGGCCGGCCTGCCGCTCGACCTCACCAACGGTCTGGCCCACCCGCTCGATCAGGTCATGGATTTTCTTCACGGTGGCGGTGAACACCTCGCCCAACTCGCCCAGTTCATCGCGACTGTTGGCGCTGAAGGTCACGGTCATGTCGCCGGCCGCCACTTTATCCATCACCGCGCCAAGCCGCTTGAGCGTGGTACGGGTCGAGGCGTAAAAACCGCCATAGAGGTAAAAAATCAACACAAACACGACCGTCAGCGCCACTGCCTGCAGGATCATGTGGGTGCGGTGCTGCTCCAGTCGCTGCTGCAACTGGATGCCGAGAAACTTCAGGGTGGCTTCGTTGAGTTGGTAGGTCTGGTCGAGCAGGCCTGTGACCTGATCGTAAAAAGCCTGCCACGGCGCATCGAGGGTATCGGCCATCACCACCTGTTCTTCGAACAGTTCACTGGCCTTTTTCAGGGAAGCCTTGCTGCTTTCGGCCTGAGCAGCCAGGGTTTCGTGCGCCGCTTTACTGGAGCCCAGCGCGTCCTGCAATTTCAGAGCGTATTCAGCCTGAAGCTTTTCGATCTGCGCCAGCAATTCATCGAAACGGGTGCTCGACGCCGAATTGAGAAAACCCTGCCCCAACGAGTAAGACCCCATTGCCCGGCCTTCGCCGAGCGTCTGGGTGACAGCTGGCGTGACGTTGATAATGAGCTCGCTCAGCTGACGCATGTCGCTCTGGCTGTCGCGGCTCAAACCGGCCTGACTGGCAATGATCTGGCTGAAAATCTGCGCATTGCCGAGCAATTTGCCGATCAGCGCACTTTTACTTTGCAGGGAGGTTTCCGTTTGCTGGGCCTTGAACGCGGCGATCATTTCGTCGCGCTTGCCATTGAAAAAGGTGATTTGCTCCGGGTCAGTGGTCATCGCCGCCAACCCTTGCAAACGGCTCAGAACGCTTTGCTCCAGAGCACTGATAGTCGATTCGACAGCACCGGCCTTGCCGGACTGGCCAAGGGTGACGTTGATCTGCACCAGGTTGTTCAGGGTTTCCAGATCCCGGCGCAGGCTCAGGCCGCTGCCCAGCAGGTCGAGGCTCTGCAGCTCGACCCGGGTGCCCTGGAATTCGCGATAGGAATCGCGCACCAGATAGAAGTTGGTCACCAGCATCGGCACGAGGAACAGCACGCTGATCAGGCTGAACTTCATGCCGAAGCTCAGGCGGTTCATCAGCGCGACGGCGGGATAGAGCAAGCTCTTCACTGTGAAGTCTCCCTTTTGAATTCTTATTTTTATGGCAGGCGCGCAGAGACAGCAGATAGCCACTATTGGCGCTATCCCTGTATAGCCTAAATCGGCGGAAGGTTTTGTAACTTAAGGTTAACGACAGACACGCAGCCTTGTAGCAGCTGGCGAAGCCTGCGTTCGGCTGCGAAGCAGTCGCCAGCTCAAGCACTGCATTTTGTCAGGCTAACCGTGCACGCAGGATTCACGACTGCTGCGCAGCCGAACGCAGGCTTCGCCAGCTGCAGGGCTGCGATCTTTTCGACTCAAAGCAGAAATCAGGACAAAACAGTCCACACCGCAAACCCGGCATACCAAAGCACCGCCGCGCGCAGCAGCAGTTCCCAGATCCGGTCGAGGCTGTTGATGCCGTCCGGCCCGACCACCGGCGCCGGAATTTCACCGGCCACCAAACCGACCTTCTCGATCAACTGGGCGGCGCTGATGTTCCAGTTCAGTAGCTCGTTCAACATCACTCGGCCGACCGCAACAAAGTTGCCGACCAATGCGAAGCTGGCCGCCAGCAGGCGCACCGGTACCCAATCGAACGCATGACGCAGCTGTGCCGCTCGCTCGACCACGGCCAGGTTCTGCCCGTGTTCCTCGGCCAGCGCCAGCAGTCGATAGCTCAATGCGGCAACCGGGCCTAGCAGGAAGTACCAGAAGATCACCGCAAAAAAGCTCTGATAGGCTTGCCACAACAGATGCCCTTCAACTCGCTCCAGCAGTTGCTCGCCGCTGTCGGCGCAAATATTCAGGTCACGTTTGGCCACATGGGCAGCGGCTTGCAGGTCTTCCCGACGCCAGGCATCGCGGAATGGCCCGAGGCCGGCCAGCAGATCACCACGGCCCAGACTGTAGATCACCACCAGCAGATGCACCGGCAACGCCAGCAAACCGTAAGCTACCGGCTCCAGCACCACCAACAGCAAACCCAGCAGCGCCACCGGCAACAACACTAGCACCACCAGTATCAGCCACGGACGGTTTGTCATGCGCGGGTTGGCTTCAAGCTTGTTCAGCTCACGCACCCAACCGCCATCACGTTGAATCTGATGACGCAGGGCCGAGAATTTCTCGATCCACACCGCCAACAGCAGCACCAGAAAACTCATTGTCACTCCTTTTTTTCCAGAGCCGCGCGATAGCGTGCCCAGTCAAACGCCGGTCCCGGATCAGTCTTGCGCCCGGGGGCGATGTCGCTATGACCGCAGATGCGTTGTGCGGTGATGTCCTTGAAGGCGCTTTGCAGCTGTCGGGTCAGGGCCGTCAACGCTTGATACTGGGCGTCGGTGAACGGCAGATCATCCGTGCCTTCGAGCTCGATGCCCACGGAAAAATCGTTACAGGTTTCCCGTCCCTCGAAACACGAGACGCCAGCGTGCCAGGCGCGCTCCAGACAAGAGACAAACTGAGTGACGATGCCGTCACGTTCGATCAGAAAGTGCGCAGACACCCGCAGGTCGGCGATTCCTGCAAAGTAGGGATGTTCCGTGACATCCAGACGATTCTGGAAAAATTCCTGCACCTTGCCGGTCGCAAACTGCGCAGGCGGAAGACTGATGTTGTGGATCACCAACAGGGAAATTTCGCCCTCGGGGCGCGCATTGAAGTTAGGCGAGGGGCATATGCGCACGCCCTGGCACCAACCGCTCGCGGGGTCCAACTGCATACAGGTTCCTTCAACGACAACTGTGTTGGTGCCCAGTATGCCGCGATAGCCCCTCGGCGGCGATCACTTGCCGCGATTGAGACGCCGCAGATTACCCAGCACCGACTCCAGCGCCCGGTCGAACAGCAAGGTGTCGTCCAGCGTTCGCACCGCGCCACGCCGGAATTCCAGGGCCAGAGCGGTGCGACTGTGCTCCAGCACTTTCATCCCGGTACGGTTGACGAAGATGTACTTGCCGGTGGCTTGAATGATCGCCGCCAACTTGCAGCGCAAGGTGTTTTCCTGGTCTTCCTGAAACTCGACCCAGCAGCCCAGGCGCAACTGATCGACTTGAAGCAACGCGAAATCGTCCTCGGGCAAACGCATCGATGGGGTTTCAACCGGGCCTTCGTCAGCGGTGCGAAGCACGATTTGCTGCTGCACTTCGACCATCATCGGAGCGTCAACAGCCATGCTTTTCTGGTCCGGACGTTCGAACAACTGCACATGCAAAGCTTCCAGCTTGCTGAAAAACTCGCCGGTGGCGAACGGATCGAATGCCGAACTGTTCAAACCATCGCGTAACGACTTGAGCAACCCCGGTACCAGCGACAACAAACGCAGACTCGCGTCAGGCTCGTCATGGCGCTGCACGCTCCAGATCAGTTGCGCCATGGTCTGCACATCGGCATGCCATTCGGCGGACTGATCACCGTGCTTGAGGCAGGTCAGCAACAGCACTTTGCTCCAGGCCTCCTGGACAAACGCCACCACACTGTGCGGCAGCACCTTGCCCATCAACGCCTGGTTCAGCGCCTGCTCGACACGCTGACGCGCCAGTTCGGTCCTGGCACGGCCTTCTTCGGCGTCACGGGTGCGTTGCTCAAGTAATTCGCTGCGACGGCGCTCGTCATGGGTGAAGGCAAGAAAATCGGCCAGTAATTCGGAAAAGATTGCCGGGTCATCGACAAAGTCGTTCAGCAAACGCTGCACCACTTGCTCGATGCGCAGGTACAGGCTATCGCGCTCATGGTCATCGCACTCGCCCCAGCCCATGGCCGCCGCAGCAATTTCGTTGAGTAAACGCCGGGCGGGATGGCTGCTGCGGCTAAAAAAACTCTTGTCGAGCACCGCGACTTTCAGCATCGGGATCTGCAAACGGCCAATCAGAGCCTTGAGCGAGTCCGGCAGGTTGCGGTCATCGAGGATGCATTCGAAGAGCATGGCGATCAGGTTGATCACGTCTTCGTCGGCCACTCCCACCACGCGGGACTTGCCGCTTTTGACGCTGACCCGGGTCAGTAGTTGTTCGAGTTGGGTGCGCAGGTCAAAGTCGTCCTGAGCCGCCAGCGCTGGCACGTATTGCTGCAAATGCGAGAGCAGGCGCAGCAGATCGCGGGTTGAGATGGGTTGGGTTTGGGCGCTGACTTCCAGCGTCGGCGCAACGCTGCCACGCACGTGGAACAGCAATTCCTGCAAGGCGGCGAAGACTTGCTGCACGCCTTCGTCGATCTGTGTATTGCCAGTTCGCACGCCTGTCTCGGCGGGATCAGCACGAACACTGGCAGCCGCCCGGTCGGTCGCACGCCGTGCCGGGGCGGGTTTGAGGTCCGGCAGTACACCGGTGGCGATCAGCAGTTGATTGGCTTCGGCGTAGAGTTGATCAGCATTGCTGAGCACATAGCGTTCAAACAGCTTGAGGATGATCAGCTTGACCTTGATCTCCATCCCCAGGTTGCGCCCAGCCTGCAAGAAATACTCGCAAAGCAGCGTCGGCCCCAGGGGATTGTGCTGTTCGACCAGCGTCTTGCCCAGCAGTGTGCTGAGTCGGGCGGTGAGCTGATCAAGGGCGAAGCCGTCCCGATTCAGTACTTTGCCAACCATGGCCTCCACCGCCACGTTACGCTCCATGTCGTCATGGGGCATCGAGGCCGAGGCATCGAAAACCAATGCCCGGCGCAAGGCCGCTTGAGCAATGTCGTATTGCGCAAGGCTGACGAAGGCCTCGAAGAATTGTTCGAGAAAACCGCGCTCGATGCTTTTGCGCTTGAGACGCAAATCACGCATGGCCTCGAAGAAGATGTTCTGCTCGACGTTATCTCGGGCCCGATCGGCCATCTCGAACAGGGTGTCGTCGGCGTTATCGAACAGCGCCTGCAAACCTTGTTTGAGCTGTTGAGCGGCCTTGTCGCGAACCTGAAGCAGAATCACGGGCAGGCGGGCAAGCGGCGAGTGAGTCGCCTGGTCGGTAGCGGCCTTGTGCAAGGGCACTACATTCCCGTCGTTGTGCATCCAAGCCTCCTGAAACGGTGATTCTTCGGTACGGTAAGAAAGATCGAGACGCAGGCCAAACAGCCGGCGCTTAATGAAGACAGTCATCATCCACTGTCATTCAAAATCGGGAATCCAAAATCACGTCAAAGCTATGACGTCAAATGCAAGGCGGATTATCTGCAAAAGAACTTCTTTGCACCAGCAGACTCTACGTGCACCCAGGAAATAGACGTTAGAGAGAAGCCTTCGCTTAACACTGATTGCTCGCGCCAATCGACCAAATGCAGGTTGCCGAACGATGGAATGGCCGTTGATGCCTTGGGTTGGCTTGCACCATGGCCCTATAATCGGGCCACTTTGTTTGTGGAGCCCGTTATGCCGAATCTACGTCTCGCCGATTTGACCGCCGAAATCGAAGCCAACGTGCGCCGTGCGTTGCTCGAGGACATCGGCAGCGGCGACATCACCGCACAATTGATCCCGGCTGAACGCCTGGCCAAAGCCACCATCATCACCCGCGATGCCGCCGTCATCAGCGGCACGGCGTGGGTCGATGCCGTGTTTCGGCAGCTGGATCCGCGGGTTGCGGTGCACTGGCAGGTAGCCGATGGTGAACGGGTGACCCCCAATCAGGTGCTATTTCACCTCGAAGGGCCGGCGCGCTCGCTGCTGACGGGCGAACGCAGCGCACTGAATTTTTTGCAACTGCTGTCCGGCGTGGCCACTCGCGCGCAGTACCTGGCCGATTTCGTCGCCGATACTCAAGTGAAGTTGCTCGACACCCGCAAAACCCTGCCAGGTCTGCGCCTGGCCCAGAAATACGCCGTGACCTGCGGCGGTTGCCACAACCACCGCATCGGCCTGTATGACGCCTTCCTGATCAAGGAAAATCATATCGCCGCCTGCGGTGGCATTCCTGAGGCTATCGCAGCCGCGCACAAAATCGCCCCGGGCAAACCGGTGGAGATCGAAGTGGAAAGCCTGGCGGAACTGAAGGAAGCACTGGCGGCGGGTGCCGACATCATCATGCTCGATGAACTGAGTCTGGATGACATGCGCGAAGCGGTTCGCCTGAACGCCGGCAAGGCAAAACTGGAGGCCAGCGGTGGTATCAACGAAAGCACGTTGCTGCCAATCGCCGAAACCGGGGTGGACTATATTTCGATTGGTGCGATGACCAAGGATGTGAAGGCTGTGGACCTGTCGATGCGCCTCAGTCTTTGAGGAGCTGCAAGCCATAAGCTACAAGCTACAAGCGGTTTCGCTTTGCCTGTAGCTTGCGGCTTGAAGCCTGAAGCTTGTCAAACGACTAGATTATTCATCTCGCAGTACTCTTCCCACTCGACGCCCAAAACCTCGGCCGCCTCCTTGTGCAGCGCCAGGCGCGCAGCCTCGAACTCTTCCGGGGTTGAGGTGTACTTGAGCGTCAGCTCCCACGGCTGCAAGCCCTGAGCTTCCGCCTCATCCTCGAACGCCCACTGGATCTGGTCTTTCTGATCGTCGGCGGGCAAGTCCTTGATCTCTTCCAGCAACTGGGGCGCGTCCAGCACATACTTTTTCAGGGCTTCTTCGTGTCTGGCTTCTTGGGTCAATTCTTTAACGGACATGGCGTTCTCGCTGATCTGGGGAATGGAAGATGGATCTGGATCATCAAGGATCTCTCTGACGCAAAAAACCGTTTAAAGCCCGGTTTGTCTGGCCTTCAGAACCATTCGGGATCATCTGAAAACTGCTGGGCGATGCTCATGCAGGCAACGAATATAGGACGTTTTGCCGATGATTTACACGGGCTTTTACATCTATTGTGCAAAAAGCCGCGTGCATCAGGTGTTGGGGATCTTTGGGAACATAAATCGAAACCCCAAGTCATAGCGATGTGCCATTTCGGCACGGCACAAGGAACCCAGTGATGCGTAGTTTTTCGAAGGTTTTGTCTACCCGATTTGCCACCGCTACGCTGCTGTTCGGCATGGCCAACGCTGCTCAAGCGGCTGTCGAAGTCACCTCTGACCCTGCGTTGTACTCCGACAAAATCTGCGCCCTCCACAATTCGTTCGGTAAGGACACACTTGTCAGAACCAGCGTCAGTATCGATGATCTTGAAAGCCTGCAAAAAACCGTGAAGGCCAATGCCACCGAACTGGAAAGCCAGAAGCGCACCCTCAGCGAGCAGGCCCGTCAGATCGAAGAGCTAAAGCGCAACAGCGGTTCCAGCTCAAGCTCGAACACCAACGAAATCTCTGGCCTGAAACGGGAAATCAGTGATCAGGAGCGCGCGATAGATCAGCTCAAGCGCACTGTTGAGGAGCTGAGCAGAAAGGTGAAATAGCAAGAAGTGGTGCCCGAGACAGGAATCGAACCTGCGACCTTCGCGTTACGAGTGCGCTGCTCTACCGGCTGAGCTACACGGGCTGTGGGCTAAACCTAGCACCGGCTTCGGGGTCAGGCAACTTCACGCACCGCAAAAAGAACGCAACCTTCGGCAGCGCCTGCAGATCGATGGATGCCGCACATATCGTGGTTGAACACAATCTCGGGTAGGAGCTGCCGCAGGCTGCGATCTTTTGATTTTTCTGCACAAAAAAATGCCCCACCGTTTTCACGGCGGGGCATTTTTTATAACGTTGAAGCGGTCAGGCGAAGGGGTGATTAAACGCCCGAAGCCTTGGCTGCTGCTACGTCTTTGATGGACAGCTTGATACGGCCGCGGTTGTCCACGTCCAGTACCAATACTTCCACTTCCTGGCCTTCTTTCAGGATGTCGGTCACTTTCTCGACGCGAGCATCGCTCAGCATCGAGATGTGAACCAGACCGTCCTTGCCCGGCAGGATGTTGACGAATGCGCCGAAGTCGACAATGCGCTCAACCTTACCGACATAGATCTTGCCAATCTCGGCTTCTGCAGTGATGCCCAGAACGCGCTGACGCGCAGCTTCCGCAGCTTCCTTGGTTTCGCCGAAGATCTTGATCGAACCGTCGTCTTCGATGTCGATCGAAGCCTTGGTTTCTTCACAGATCGCACGGATGGTCGCGCCGCCTTTACCGATGACATCACGGATTTTGTCGGTGTCGATTTTCATCGCGATCATGGTCGGAGCGTTTTCCGACAGTTCGGTACGCGACTGGCCAATGATCTGGTTCATCTGACCGAGGATGTTCAGGCGCGCTTCCAGGGCTTGGCCCAGAGCGATTTCCATGATTTCTTCGGTGATGCCCTTGATCTTGATGTCCATCTGCAGCGCGGTAACACCTTTGGCGGTACCCGCTACTTTGAAGTCCATGTCGCCGAGGTGATCTTCGTCGCCCAGGATGTCGGTCAGGACGGCAAATTTCTCGCCTTCTTTAACCAGACCCATGGCGATACCGGCAACCGGTGCCTTCATCGGAACGCCGGCATCCATCAGAGCCAGGGAAGCACCGCAGACCGAAGCCATGGAGCTCGAACCGTTGGACTCGGTGATTTCCGACACCACACGAATGGTGTACGGGAACACGTCGGCAGCAGGCAGCATGGCCTGAACCGAACGACGGGCCAGACGGCCGTGACCGATTTCGCGACGACCAGCGCCACCCATGCGACCACACTCACCGACCGAGAACGGAGGGAAGTTGTAGTGCAGCATGAACGGGTCTTTTTTCTCGCCTTCCAGGGTGTCCAGCAGCTGTGCGTCACGGGCAGTACCCAGTGTCGCGACTACCAGGGCCTGTGTTTCGCCACGGGTGAACAGTGCCGAACCGTGGGTCTTCGGCAGAACACCGACTTCGATGTTCAGCGGACGTACGGTCTTGGTGTCGCGACCGTCGATACGTGGCTTGCCGTTAACGATGTTTTCGCGAACGGTGCGGTATTCGATTTCACCGAAAGCCGCTTTGACTTCAGCGGAAGTCGGCTGGCCTTCTTCACCGGACAGCTTGGCAACCACCTGGTCTTTCAGTTCGCCCAGGCGAGCGTAACGGTCGGCCTTGATGGTGATGGTGTAAGCCTGGGAGATCGCGTCGCCGAACTCGGCACGGATAGCACCCAGCAGTGCGGTGGCTTCTGGCTGTGGAGCCCAGGTCCAGGTCGGTTTGGCGGCTTCAGCGGCCAGTTCCTTGACGGCGTTGATCACCACCTGGAACTCGTCGTGAGCAAACAGTACTGCGCCCAGCATCTGGTCTTCGGTCAGCTCTTTGGCTTCCGATTCAACCATCAACACCGCTTCCGAAGTACCGGCGACGACCATGTCCAGGCTCGACGCTTTCAGCTGTTCGTAAGTCGGGTTCAGCAGGTAGCCGGTGCTTTCGTGGAACGCAACGCGAGCAGCGCCGATCGGGCCATCGAAAGGAATGCCGGAGATGGCCAGCGCAGCCGAGGTACCGATCATCGCAGCGATGTCCGGATCGGTCTTCTTGCTGGTGGAAACGACGGTGCAGACAACCTGCACTTCGTTCATGAAACCTTCCGGGAACAGCGGACGGATCGGACGGTCGATCAGTCGGGAAGTCAGGGTTTCTTTCTCGGAAGGACGGCCTTCACGCTTGAAGAAACCGCCAGGGATCTTACCGGCAGCGTAAGTCTTTTCCTGGTAGTGAACGGACAGAGGGAAGAAGCCCTTGCCTGGATCGGCTTGTTTGGCACCGACTACAGTCACCAATACGCTGACGTCATCGTCAACGGTGACCAATACTGCGCCGGAGGCCTGACGGGCGATACGGCCAGTCTCGAGGGTAACGGTCGACTGACCGAACTGGAATTTTTTGATTACCGGGTTCACGGTGTCTTACCTTCTTTTGTGGCTCTTGGGGAACTTGTCTTCTTGCGAAATTCTTGGGCAATGTCGGGAATCGGCCCAACGCCTGTCCAGGGTAAAACGTATATCCAGATAAAACTTGAGGCTGGGAGCCTGCCATGTACCGACGGGAAACCCGCTGGCACACAGCAAACAACCAACCTCTAGCGCAATCGCTTATTAGCGACGCAGACCCAGGCGACCGATCAGAGCCTGGTAACGGCCCAGATCCTTGCCTTTCAGGTAGTCCAGCAGCTTACGGCGCTGGTTTACCATGCGGATCAGACCACGACGGGAGTGGTGATCTTTACCGTTGGCCTTGAAGTGACCTTGCAGCTTGTTGATGTTGTGGGTCAGCAGTGCAACTTGCACTTCTGGCGAACCAGTGTCACCAACAGCTTGCTGGTAGTCAGCTACGATTTGAGCTTTTTCTTGAACGTCGAGAGCCATGAGGCAATCCTTTTATCAGGAAACTGTTTCAAGGAAACAGCTTCAACAGGCCAGGGACAAATCCCTGTATCTATAAATGAGTAGTGACCGTGCCTGTTAACAGCCACACTCGCCGACCTGCTGTTACACAGGCCGGTTCCGGTCATTCTGACCGAATCAGTCGACGTGGCGCGATGCGCCCGTCTTCGCTCACTTCACCGATACCGATGAAACGACCGTTGTGATCCTGTACCCGTACCATGCCGAACTTCGGTGCATCCGGGGCACGTACCGGTTGGCCGTTAAGCCAGTAGAACGCGCTGTGCTCCGAGAAATGCAACAGTGGCCAGTCCAGCAGGCCGCTGTCCGATGGCATCAGGAAGCGGTCGACCGCTTCGTTGCCGCCTTCGGCATGTACCGCTTCCAGCTCTTCCAGAGTGACGGACTGTGCAAGCGTGAAAGGCCCGGCCTGGGTACGTCGCAATTCAGCCACGTAAGCGCCACAACCAAGTTGCTCACCGATATCCTCCACCAGGGTGCGGATATAGGTGCCTTTGCTGCAATCCACCGCAAGCCTCGCAGTATCACCCTCAAAGGCCAGTAATTCCAAGCGCGCAATAGTAACAGAACGCGGTTCGCGCTCCACTACTTCGCCTGCACGGGCCAGCTTGTACAGCGGCTGCCCATCACGCTTGAGCGCCGAGTACATCGGCGGTATCTGACTGATTTGCCCACGAAATTTCGGTAGCACAGCTTCGATATCGGCGCGACCAACGGTCACCGGGCGCTCCAGCAAAACTTCACCTTCGGCATCGGCCGTGGTGGTGGTCTTGCCCAGTTGCGCCAGGGTTTCATAAGCCTTGTCGGAATCGAGCAGGTATTGCGAGAACTTGGTGGCCTCGCCAAAGCACAACGGCAGCACGCCGGTGGCCAGCGGATCGAGACTGCCGGTGTGTCCGGCCTTCTCGGCATTGAGCAACCAGCGAACCTTCTGCAATGCCGCGTTGGAAGTGAACCCCAGCGGCTTGTCGAGCAGGATGATGCCGCTGACGTTACGACGGATACGTTTGACCTGAGCCACCGATTACTCCTTGGCGTCTTCGGGTTCAGCCGCTACCGGGTGCTGATTGTCTTCAGCCACCGCACGTTCGATCAGGGCCGACAGGTGCGCGCCACGCACGACGCTTTCGTCGTAATGGAAGTGCAACTGCGGAACGCTGCGCAATTTCATTTCGCGAGCCAACTGCATGCGCAGGAAACCGCCGGCTGCGTTGAGCACCTTGATGCTCTGCGCGATGTCTTCAGCGCTGTCCTGCCCCATCACAGTGATGAAGATCTTGGCATGACCGACGTCACGGCTGACTTCAACTGCGGTAATGGTGACCAGGCCGACGCGCGGGTCTTTGACTTCACGACGGATCAGCTGTGCCAGCTCACGCTGCATCTGATCGCCGATACGTTGGGTACGGCTGTATTCTTTTGCCATGTCTTGTTACCTGTTACTGCCCCTCGGGAAACCCGAGGGGTCTGAAAGCGGCAAACGCCCGGCCTGACAAAAGCCAGACCGGGCGTTGCGTTTAGAGTCCGGACGTTGCGCCGCGCATCTGCATGCGGCGGCTCATCGTGGCCCTTGAAGTGCGCGAGTTAGAGGCTGCGAGCAACCTGAACCTTCTCGAAGACTTCGATCTTGTCGCCGACCTTAACGTCGTTATAGCTCTTCACGCCGATACCGCATTCCATGCCGGCACGTACTTCGGAAGCGTCATCCTTGAAGCGGCGCAGGGATTCCAGCTCGCCTTCGAAGATAACGATGTCTTCACGCAGTACACGGATTGGACGGTTACGGTGAACAACACCTTCGATAACCATGCAACCGGCGATCGCGCCGAACTTCGGCGAACGGAACACGTCACGCACTTCGGCGACACCCAGGATATTCTCGCGAACATCGCTGCCGAGCATACCGGTCAGGGCTTTCTTGACGTCTTCGATAATGTCGTAGATCACGTTGTAGTAACGCATATCCAGACCTTCCTGCTCGACGATCTTGCGAGCGCCAGCATCGGCACGCACGTTGAAGCCGAACAGTACAGCGTTGGAGGCCAGTGCCAGGTTCGCGTCGGACTCGGTGATACCACCGACACCGCCACCGACCACACGCACTTGCACTTCGTCGTTACCCAGGCCATTCAAGGCGCCGTTCAACGCTTCCAGCGAACCACGGACGTCGGATTTGAGGACGATGTTGAGCGTCTTCTTCTCTTCCTGACCCATGTTCTCGAAGATGTTTTCCAGCTTGCCGGCGTGAGCGCGAGCCAGTTTGACTTCGCGGAACTTGCCTTGACGGAACAGAGCCACTTCACGGGCTTTCTTCTCGTCGGCAACCACGCTCATCTCGTCGCCAGCGTCCGGGGTACCGTCCAGGCCGAGAATCTCGACAGGGATGGCCGGACCGGCTTCCTTGATTGGCTTGCCGTTCTCGTCGAGCATGGCACGAACGCGACCATAGTTCGAACCGACCAGCACCATGTCGCCTTGGCGAAGGGTACCGTCTTGAACCAGAACGGTTGCAACCGGGCCGCGACCTTTGTCGAGACGCGATTCAACCACGACACCACGGCCAGGAGCCGACGGGGTAGCGGTCAGTTCCAGCACTTCGGCTTGCAACAGGACAGCTTCGAGCAGCTCATCGACGCCAGTACCCATCTTCGCCGAGACCGGTACGAATGGAGTGTCACCACCCCACTCCTCCGACGTCACGCCGTGGACCGACAGTTCGCTACGGATGCGATCGAGATCGGCGCCCGGCTTGTCGATCTTGTTCACCGCTACAACCAGTGGAACACCGGCGGCTTGAGCGTGTTGAACAGCTTCGATGGTCTGCGGCATAACGCCGTCGTCCGCCGCAACCACCAGGATCACGATGTCGGTCGCCTTGGCACCACGGGCACGCATTGCGGTAAACGCAGCGTGACCCGGGGTATCGAGGAACGTCACCATGCCACGGTCGGTTTCAACGTGGTATGCCCCGATATGCTGGGTAATACCGCCGGCTTCGCCAGCAGCAACCTTGGCACGACGGATGTAGTCGAGCAGGGAAGTTTTACCGTGGTCAACGTGACCCATTACGGTCACGACCGGCGCACGGGAAACAGCCTCACCTTCAAACTTCAGCGACTCAGCCAGGGAATCTTCCAGGGCGGTGTCGCTGACCAGGGTCACTTTGTGGCCCAGCTCTTCGGCAACCAGTTGGGCAGTTTCCTGATCCAGTACCTGGTTGATGGTCGCTGGAGTACCCAGTTTGAACATGAACTTGATGATTTCAGCAGCCTTGACCGACATCTGCTGAGCGAGATCGCCAACAGTGATGGTCTCGCCGATCTTCACTTCGCGCACAACAGGGCCGGTTGGGCTCTGGAAACCGTGAGCGTTGCGTTTCTTCAGCTTGGCCTTGCCGCGACCACCACGACGGAAGCCATCGCTTTCTTCGTCGGTAGTACGTGGCGCAACTCGTGGAGCAGGCGCTTTTTCCTTGACCGAAGCACGATGCGGAGCGTTTTTGCGCTCGCCATCGCCACTGCCACGACGATTGGTATCGTCGGCACGTGGTTTGTCCGGACGACGCTGTTCGTCGCGCTTGCGAGTGTCGGCCGCAGGTGCTGGTGCAGCTGCAACAACCGGCGCGCTTTCACGCACTGGCTCGGCAACCGCAGCAGGCGCTGCAACGGCGTCTTTAATAGCGGTTTGCGCAGCAGCAGGCTGGCGACGCGCTTCTTCTTCGGCGCGACGCTTGGCTTCTTCTTCAGCCTTCTGACGAGCAGCATTTTCTACTGCGCGGCGTTCTTCCAGTTCGCGTTTGCGCTCGGCTTCGATTTCTTCCGGGCTGCGCTGTACGAAGACTTTCTTCTTGCGTACTTCAACGCTGATGCTCTTGCTACCAGCAACACGCAGGGTGCTGGTGGTTTTGCGCTGCAATGTAATCTTGCGCGGTTCTTCCACTTTCGCCTTGTGGCTGCTCTTCAAGTGAGTCAGCAGAGACTGCTTCTCACTATCGCTCACACCTTCATCGGCGGCGGTGTGCGGCAGACCTGCCTCACGCATCTGCTGCAACAGGCGCTCTACCGGTGTTTTGACCTCATCGGCCAGTTGTTTCACCGTGACTTGCGTCATGCACTTCTCTCCTCAGGCCGCGCCTAATTACTCGAACCAATGGGCTCGGGCGGCCATGATCAACTTGCCGGCACGATCATCGTCAATGCCGTCGATGTCGAGCAGGTCGTCAATAGACTGCTCGGCCAGGTCTTCGCGGGTAATTACGCCGCGCACCGCCAGTTCCATCGCCAAATCCTTGTCCATACCCTCAAGCGAGAGCAGGTCTTCGGCCGGATGGGCGTCTGCCAGCTTTTCCTCAGTAGCGATGGCTTTGGTCAACAAACGATCCTTGGCACGAGCGCGAAGCTCGTTGACGATATCTTCGTCAAAGCCGTCGATGTTGAGCATTTCTTCCAACGGTACGTAGGCAATCTCTTCCAGGCTGGTGAAACCTTCATCTACCAGCACCTGAGCCAGTTCTTCATCGACTTCAAGCTCTTCGATGAAGTTGCGCAGGATGTCGCCGGTTTCTGCTTGTTGCTTAGCCTGGATGTCCGATTCGGTCATCACGTTCAGGGTCCAGCCAGTCAACTGGCTAGCCAGACGCACGTTCTGACCACCGCGACCAATGGCCTGAGCCAGATTGTCTGCGCCAACGGCGATGTCCATTGCATGGGCATCTTCGTCAACGATAATTGCCGCCACTTCAGCCGGCGACATTGCATTGATCACGAACTGCGCCGGATTATCGTCCCACAGGACGATGTCCACACGCTCGCCGCCCAATTCGCCCGATACTGCCTGGACGCGCGAACCGCGCATACCGATGCAAGCGCCTTGTGGATCAATGCGTTTGTCCTTGGAGCGGACCGCGATCTTGGCGCGCGAACCCGGGTCGCGGGACGCAGCCATTACTTCAATCAGGCCTTCAGCGATTTCCGGCACTTCGATGCGGAACAACTCGATCAGCATTTCCGGCGCGGTACGCGACAGGATCAGCTGAGGGCCGCGGTTCTCGGTGCGGATTTCCTTGAGCAGCGCACGCAGACGCACGCCAACCCGGAAGGTTTCGCGAGAAATGATGTCTTCACGTGCCAGCAACGCTTCAGCGTTATTGCCCAGATCGACGATCACGTTGTCGCGGGTGACTTTCTTCACGGTGCCGGAGATGATTTCTCCCAGGCGCTCGCGGTAGGCATCGACGACTTGAGCACGCTCGGCTTCGCGAACCTTCTGCACGATGACTTGCTTGGCAGTCTGTGCAGCAATGCGGCCGAACTCGATGGACTCGATCTTTTCTTCGACCACGTCACCGACCTTGGCGCCAGGATGCGTTTCGGCAACCTTGCTCGGCCAGGTTTCGATGGCCGGATCGTCCAGATCTGCTTCCTCGACGACCGTCCAGCGACGGAATGTCTCGTAAGCACCGGTGTGGCGATTGATTTCCACACGCAGATCGACTTCGTCCTCGAAACGCTTTTTGGTAGCAGTGGCCAGAGCCAGCTCCAGCGCTTCAAAAATTACGTTTGCCGGTACGCCTTTTTCATTGGATACCGACTCAACAACCAGCAGTACTTCTTTGCTCATCGTACGCCTCGCCTTTCGCAAGCCATTGGATCCGCGGGATCCGCGTCTCAGTCAAAACTGGGAATAATGTTGGCCTTGTCGATCATATCGATCGGCAACAGGAACTCATGGTCTTCAACCTGCACCACGACGTCCTGCTCTTCTACACCGCGCAGAAGGCCCTGAAAGTTGCGCCGACCTTCAAAAGGCGAACGCAGCTTGATCTTCACTTGTTCACCGGCAAATTTTGCAAACTGCTCAATAGTGAACAGTGGGCGTTCCATGCCAGGCGAGGAAACTTCAAGGGTGTATTCAACGGAGATAGGATCTTCAACATCCAGTACACCGCTGATCTGACGGCTGACGATGGCACAATCGTCCACCAGCACGCCGCCCTCTTTATCGATATAAACGCGCAACATTGAGTGACGACCTTGAGCCGAAAACTCAATACCCCAGCATTCATAGCCTAGGGCCACGACCACCGGGGCCAGCAAGGCCTGCAACTCTTCTAGCTTGCTCGACACCTGAACCCCCTCGTGCATGTATGTGCATGCTGTGCAAAATAAAAAAATGGGCGAAACGCCCATCCTTGAAACGCCGTTGAACAGCGGCGTTGAAAGTGTCCAGCTAACAAAAAGCCCCTTAAAAGGGGCTCCTTAAACTGGTTGCGGGGGCCGGATTTGAACCGACGACCTTCGGGTTATGAGCCCGACGAGCTACCAGACTGCTCCACCCCGCGACAAAGCTGGGGCGGAAGTATACGACCGATCCCTGACAGGGTCAATGTAACCTTCCACCTACAAGAAAGCCCGCAACAGCGGGCTCTCCTGACAATTGGTACCGAGAAGGGGACTCGAACCCCTACACCCTATGGGCACAACCACCTCAAGGTTGCGTGTCTACCAATTCCACCACCTCGGCAATACTACGTTTTGAAACCCTTCTTACTTTTGCTCTTGAGCTGGAGGCACGTCAGTCGCTGGAGTAGCCGACTTTTGCTCTTGAAGCACCGGGACATCATCAGAAGCCGGTTGTTGCTTTGGAACTTCCAACACTGCCGGGTTTGGCAAACCTGCTTGAGTCAGCTCTTGAGCCTTCTCTTTAGCAAAGTAACCTAACCCCAAGCTGGTTATGAAGAAACCGGCGGCAAGTATAGCAGTAAACTTACTAAGAAAGGTAGAGGAACCTTGGCTTCCGAACACAGTATTTGAAGCACCTGCTCCGAAAGACGCGCCAGCGTCCGCACCTTTACCCTGCTGCAGCAAAACCAGAGCAACTACGCCCAATGCACCCAGCAGATGAAAAACGACTACGACTGTTTCCAGCATTTTTTCAGTTTCCCGCGGCGCGACAAATCGCACCGAACTCATCTGCATTCAGGGAGGCCCCACCAATGAGCCCCCCATCGATATCCGGCATGCCGAACAGTTCGGCCGCATTGGCCGCCTTCACGCTGCCGCCGTATAGAAGCCGCACACCTTGCGCGATTTCAGAATTCTCTGCCGCCAACTGAGCACGGATAGCTGCATGCACATCCTGCGCCTGTTGCGGCGAAGCAGTCAGCCCGGTGCCAATGGCCCAGACCGGCTCATAAGCGATTACTGCTCTTGCAAAGACACCTACACCCAGCTCCTCGATGATACTGACAAGCTGACGCCCGACAATCTCAAGAGTTTTTCCAGCTTCGCGCTCTTCGAGGGTTTCCCCTACGCACAACACCGGAATCAAGCCACTTGCCTGTGCCGCTGCAAACTTGCGAATCAGCATTCCATCCTGCTCGCCCATTATCTGGCGGCGCTCGGAGTGCCCGACAAGCACCAGGGAACAACCTGCATCCACCAATTGACTCGGCGCAATTTCACCAGTCAACGCACCTTGCCTGGATTCCACTGCAGAATTCTGCGCGCCGACCGAAATCGACTTGCCTTTCAAGCCATCAATCACTTGATTGATATACAAGCAAGGCGGGAATACCGCGACATCAACACCGCTCGGCAAGGCCAGATGACGAAGGCCGTCGATCAGCTCAGCGACGCTGGCGCGGGTACCGTGCATCTTCCAGTTACCAGCTACCATAGGGCGACGCATGCTGTACCTCGTCGGTCAAAGTGGGCGCAGATGTTACCCAACACAATCATGGCTGGCAAGCCGAAATCAGACAGAAACTTCAGTTACCAGTTTTGCGAGCTCTTCGGCGTAACCGCGAACCTGCGTTTCGTCCTCACCCTCGACCATGACCCGCACCAGCGGCTCTGTCCCGGACTTGCGCAATAGCACACGCCCACGACCTGCCATTGCTTGAGTAACTCGGTCACTGGCCGCCTTGACGGTCGAATGCTCGAGCGGATTTGCACCACCACCAAAGCGGACATTGATCAGCACCTGAGGACACTTGCGCAGCGCCTGACGGCACTGAGCCAGGCTTTCTACGCGCCTCTTCAGCGCCATCAACACCTGCAACGCGGCAATAATTGCATCACCGGTGGTGGTATGACTGAAGCAAACGATGTGCCCCGAGTTCTCCCCACCCACCTGCCAATCGCGCTCCAGCAACTCGGAGATCACGTAGCGGTCGCCAACGTTGGCACGCACAAAAGGAATGGCCAGATCAGCCAAGGCCAATTCCAGCCCCAGGTTACTCATCAGCGTACCGACCACGCCGCCCTGCAACTTGCCGCGCTCCTGCAGATCGCGAGCAATGATAAACAACAACTCGTCACCGTCGACGACAGCGCCGGTGTGATCGACCATCTGCACCCGATCACCATCACCGTCAAAGGCAATACCCAAATCGGCGTGCTCGGCCAGCACGGCTGCTTGCAACGGCTCCATATGGGTTGAACCGCAATTCTCATTGATGTTCAGGCCATTAGGATGAGCAGAAAGCACAACAACGTCGGCCCCCAGCTCACGGAAAACACTAGGCGCCACTTTATAGGTCGCACCATGGGCACAGTCGATCACGATCTTCAGCCCGGCAAAACTGGTGCCGGTCGGAACGCTGCTCTTGCAAAATTCGATGTAACGGCCCGAGGCATCGTTGATTCGCGACACCTTGCCGATCTTGCTCGACTCAACCACAGTCATCGGTGTGTCGAGCAACTCTTCGATCATCAACTCGACTTCATCCGGAAGTTTGGTGCCCTTCCCGGAGAAAAATTTGATGCCGTTGTCGTCATGAGGGTTATGCGAAGCACTGATCACGATACCCGCTTCAGCATGAAAAGTACGCGTCAGATAGGCGATGGCCGGCGTCGGCATCGGCCCCAAGAGCATCACATCAGCACCGGCCGAGGTCAGCCCGGCCTCAAGTGCCGACTCAAACATATAACCGGAGATCCGGGTGTCCTTGCCCACGAGCACCTTGCAGGCACCCATGCTGCGAAATGCCATGCCTGCCGCCCAGCCAAGCTTGAGCATGAAATCAGGAGTAATCGGGTATTCACCGACCCGACCACGAATGCCGTCGGTGCCAAAGTATTTCTTGCTCATAAGTACTCCATCATTCTTATTCGGCTGATTCTACGGCGGCGATCATCCGCACCACATCAACGGTTTCGGCTACATCATGGACGCGCAATATACGCGCCCCCTTGATCGAAGCCAGTGCCGCAAGCGCCAAACCGCCATGCAGACGCTCCCCCACCGGCCGATTCAAGGCTTGCCCGATCATGCTCTTTCGCGAAACCCCCACCAACAGGGGCCGCCCCAAGGCATGCAAGGCCTCCATATGCTTAAACAGGCTCAAATTGTGTTGCAAGGTTTTCGCGAAGCCGAAGCCCGGATCGAGAATGATCCGTTCAGCGGGAATACCCACTGACGCGCACTGGACCATGCGTTCAGCGAGAAACTCGCCGACCTCTTTCGTCACATTCTGATACTGCGGATTGTCCTGCATGTCACCTGGCTCACCAAGCATATGCATCAGACACACCGGCAAACCGGTGGCCGCTGCGGCATCCAGGGCACCATCCCGACGCAACGAACGCACATCATTGATCAACCCCGCCCCCAGCCTTGCGGTTTCTCGCATGACCGCCGGCGTGGAAGTATCGACCGAGATAATCACATCGAGTTCACGATGAATGCACTCGACGATGGGCGCTACACGCTCCAGCTCCTCAAGCGGTGAAACCGCCCTGGCACCGGGCCGGGTCGATTCGCCACCAATGTCAATCAGCGTCGCACCAGCCACCATCATTGCCTCGGCATGACGCAGCGCCGCATCCAGCTGACTGTATCGACCACCATCGGAAAAGGAGTCGGGAGTGACATTGAGAATGCCCATGACATGCGTCTGGGCCAAATCAAGAACCCGGTTGCCGCAAGGCAACCGGGTCGAGGACTGAACAGAAGTCATTTCAAGCCTTATACGTCAGCAGCCGGGCCACCGATTGGCGTTTCCGGACGCCCATCCTGCACCGCCGGAGGCGTGCCAGGAGTATCGCTGCCGCCAGACCAGTCGCGAGGTTCGCGAGGCGCACGACCCGCCATGATGTCATCGATCTGATCGGCATCGATCGTCTCGTATTTCATCAAGGCATCCGCCATGGCATCAAGCTTGTCACGGTTATCCGTAAGGATCTGCTTGGCCGTGCCATAGCACTGGTCAATGATGCTGCGTACTTCGGAGTCGATCAGTTTGGCTGTCTCACCAGAGAAGCTGGCATGTTGGCCACCGCCGCCACGACCAAGGAACACTTCGCCTTCTTCTTCGGCATACATCAATGGACCGAGTTTTTCCGACAGCCCCCATTTGGTCACCATGTTCCGTGCGATCTGGCTGGCACGCATGATGTCGTTGGATGCACCTGTGGTGACACCGTCGAAGCCCAGGGTCATCTCTTCAGCGATACGACCGCCGTACAACGAGCAGATCTGGCTGATCAACGCACGCTTGGACAGGCTGTAGCGATCTTCTTCCGGCAGGAACATGGTCACACCCAGCGCACGACCGCGCGGGATGATCGACACTTTGTATACCGGATCATGCTCAGGTACGACACGGCCGACGATAGCGTGGCCGGCTTCGTGATAAGCAGTGTTCTGCTTTTCTTTCTCGGACATGACCATGGATTTGCGCTCGGCACCCATCATGATCTTGTCTTTGGCCAGTTCGAACTCTTTCATCTCGACGATACGCTTGCCGGCACGAGCTGCGAACAACGACGCCTCGTTCACCAGGTTGGCCAGGTCGGCACCGGAGAAACCAGGCGTACCACGTGCGATCACGGCCGGAGCAACGTCGTCACCCATTGGCACTTTGCGCATGTGGACCTTGAGAATCTGCTCGCGACCGCGGATATCCGGCAGACCGACCACGACCTGACGGTCGAAACGACCCGGACGCAGCAATGCAGGGTCCAGTACGTCGGGACGGTTGGTCGCTGCAATGACGATGATGCCGTCATTCATCTCGAAGCCGTCCATCTCTACCAGCAACTGGTTGAGTGTCTGTTCGCGCTCGTCGTGACCGCCGCCCATGCCGGCACCACGATGGCGACCGACGGCGTCGATTTCATCGATAAAGATGATGCATGGCGCGTGCTTCTTCGCCTGCTCGAACATGTCACGTACACGACTGGCACCGACACCGACGAACATTTCGACGAAATCGGAACCGGAAATAGTGAAGAACGGCACTTTGGCTTCGCCGGCAATCGCCTTGGCGATCAGGGTTTTACCAGTACCGGGAGGACCGACCATCAGCACGCCGCGAGGAATGCGACCGCCCAAACGCTGGAACTTGCCCGGATCACGCAGGAACTCGACCAGTTCGCCAACTTCTTCCTTGGCTTCGTCGCAACCGGCAACGTCAGCCAAGGTGGTTTTCACCTGATCTTCCGAGAGCAGGCGCGCCTTGCTCTTGCCGAAGCTCATAGGCCCGCCTTTGCCGCCGGCACCGCCCTGCATCTGCCGCATGAAAAACATGAAGACAGCGATAATCACCAGAATCGGGAAGCTTGCGACCAGGAGTTGAGTCCAGATGCTTTGCTGCTCAGGCTGCTTGCCTTCGACTACCACGCGGTTATCCACGAGGTCGCCGATCAGGCCATTGTCCTGGATTGCCGGACGGATGGTCTTGAAACTGTCGCCATCGGTGCGCTTGCCGGTAATCACGTAGCCATCAACCGCTACGCGCTCGACCTTGCCATCCTTGACCTGCTGGATGAAGTCGGAATAGTTGAGGGTCTGCGGCTCGTTAGGGCTGGAGAAGTTGTTCATCACCGTCACCAGGACAGCCGCGATGATCAACCACAGGATCAGATTCTTTGCCATATCGTTCAATTAACTACCCTCTGAAGCAAGCTCCGCGAATGGCGCGTGCTTCGCATGATATTCACCGGCCTAACTTACTACATTACCTACGGCTCTGGCAGGCGCCGTCTGTAACCCTTTGTGAAACACTTTCTACACAATATTCGCTAATGCTCACGGGACGAAATACGAAAAACCTATCGACCCGCAAAAAAACCTCGATTTACTCACTACGGCCGCGGTAGCCCCATGCCAGCATGTATTGCTCGCGGGAACTGCCACGGGAAGAGTCCGGTTTGATCATCTGGACCTTGTCGAATTTCTGACGAGCGTCCTTCACGTAAGCATCAAACCCTTCACCCTGAAACACCTTGATCACGAAATTACCACCTGGCTTGAGTATCCGAGCCGCCAGATCAAGAGCCAGTTCACATAGAAACATGGCTTTTGGCATGTCCACCTCAGGCGTACCACTCATATTGGGGGCCATATCGGAAATCACAAGGTCCACCTGCGAATTACCCACGGCTTCAAGGATCTGAGCGAGCACTTCGTCCTGGGTGAAGTCACCCTGAATGAAAGTCACGTCCGGAATGCTGTCCATTTCCAGGATGTCCGAGGCGATCAGACGCCCCTGACCACCGATCAGCCGACTAGTGACCTGCGACCAGCCGCCGGGCGCCGCACCCAGGTCGACAACGCTCATACCAGGACGGATGAGCTTGTATTTCTCCTGGACCTCCAGAAGCTTGTAACTCGCACGCGAGCGGTAACCATCCTTCTGCGCCTGCTTCACATAGGGATCATTGACATGTCTTTTCAGCCAACCAAGGCTTGTCTTGGAACGCGCCATTGGGCACCTCGATGATAAGGGTCGTGATTAATTGGGCGGATCCACGAACCCTCGGGTAAAATGGCCGCCATTTTACAGAATCCAGACTAAAGGGTCAGATTATGCCGCTCACTCAAGAGCAGAAGAAACAGTACAAATCCATTGGCCACCATCTGAAACCAGTTTTAATTGTGGCTGACAACGGTTTGACTGAAGGTGTGTTAGCCGAACTTGAACGTGCTTTGGCGGATCACGAGCTGATCAAGATCAAGCTCAACATCCTCGATCGCGAATCGCGCCTGGCAGCCATTGCAGAACTCTGCAAGGCCGGCAAAGCCGATCTGGTTCAAGTCATCGGCAAGATGGCACTGATTTACCGCAAGAACTTCAGCGTTAACAAGCAGTTGTCGAATGTCCATCGCTTCAAGTGATGACAAGGGTCAAGGGTGTGCTTCGCGCACCCTCGCACTCCATCCCGGCACTGGCTGCATCACCAGCACCAACCCGGAAAATCCCAGAACAAGATAGCTGAACAGCTGCCATTGCGCCGCCTGCGGCCAGCCGAGATGGACCGCGAAATACATCGCGCCCCCATACGACGCCATCATCAGCAGTTGCCCACGAATATCGCGCCATAGACTGGTAAGGCCCTCGGCCTGAACCAGCACCAAAGCCTGAAAAATCACACACACTGTGGCAAATCCCACCATCAGTGTATTCAGCATGCCTGCAATCTCGTCGATCAGCAGCGGCGCCAGGCCTATTCGCCCCAGCACCGGCAGCAGACCGATGTGCAACAGCCACAGACCTCCAACCCACAACATTTGGGTCAGTTGCCAAAGCATGGCGCCCGCACGTAGCGGGCGCCTTCTTTCAGAGGTGGCGGACTTCGACAATCTCGTACTCGATAACGCCACCTGGCGTTTTCACGGCAACCACATCACCCTCTTCCTTGGCGATCAAGGCGCGAGCCAGTGGCGAACCCACGGAAATCTTGCCGAGTTTGAAGTCAGCCTCATCCTCACCCACGATGTGGTAAGTGACGCGCTCATCCGTCTCGACGTTGGCGATTTCAACGGTAGTGCCGAAAATCACTTTGCCGGTATGAGGAATGGTCGTGACATCGATGATGACCTGATTTTGAATCCGGCCTTCGATGTCACGAATCCGCGCCTCGACCATACCTTGCTGCTCGCGAGCAGCGTGGTATTCGGCGTTTTCTTTCAAGTCACCCAACTCGCGAGCCGTACCGATGTCCTGGCTGAGCTTCGGACGGACGACCTTGGTCAGGTGAGCGTGTTCTTCTTCCAGGGCTTTCGCGCCCTGGACGGTCATTGGGTATTTGATCATGCCTTCAATCCTGCGTGTAAATCCTGCAAGCGGCGTACGGTCTTCTCAGGACCGAACTTCAGCGCTTCACAGATAGCTTCGCCTGCAGCAATGGTAGTGGTGCAGTAGATTTTGTGCTGCAAGGCATTGCGACGAATGGAGTAGGAATCGGCGATCGACTGGCGACCTTCGGTGGTGTTGATGATCAGGGTGACTTCGTCATTCTTGATCATGTCGACCACGTGCGGACGCCCCTCGGTCACTTTGTTCACGCGACGCACTTTCAGGCCTGCGGCTTCAATCAGCTTGGCAGTACCGGCAGTGGCGACCACTTCAAAGCCCAAGTTGATCAGATCACGAGCCACGCCTGCAACCAGCGGCTTGTCATCATCACGCACACTGATGAACGCGGTACCGCCAGTCGGCAGCACTTCGCTGGCACCCATCTGGGCTTTGGCAAAGGCTTCGCCAAAGGTATCGCCCACGCCCATCACTTCACCGGTGGACTTCATCTCCGGGCCCAGGATCGGGTCCACACCAGGGAATTTGGCGAATGGGAATACCGCCTCTTTCACGCTGTAGAAGTTCGGAATGATTTCCTTGGTGAAACCCAACTCTTTCAGGGTTTTACCCGCCATCACGCGCGCAGCGATCATCGCCAGGGAAACACCGATGCACTTGGACACGAACGGCACGGTACGGGAGGCACGCGGGTTGACTTCGATGACGTAGATGTCTTCGCCTTGCAGCGCCAACTGAACATTCATCAGGCCGACCACGCCCAGTTCCAGGGCCATCTTCTTGACCTGTTCGCGCATCTCGTCCTGGATGTGAGCAGGCAGCGAGTACGGCGGCAGGGAGCACGCGGAGTCACCGGAGTGAACGCCGGCCTGCTCGATGTGCTGCATGATCGCGCCGATCACCACGTCTTTGCCGTCGCAGACCGCATCGACGTCCATTTCGATGGCACAGTTGAGGAAGTGATCCAGCAGCACCGGGCTGTCGTTGGACACTTGAACCGCTTCGCGCAGATAGCGCTTGAGTTCTTCTTCTTCGTAGACGATTTCCATCGCACGGCCGCCCAGTACATAGGACGGGCGCACCACCAGCGGGTAACCGATCTTGCTGGCCGCACGAATCGCTTCGTCTTCGCTGCGCACGGTGGCGTTTGGCGGCTGACGCAGGTTCAGGCGCTGGACCATCTGCTGGAAGCGTTCACGATCTTCGGCACGGTCGATGGCGTCAGGGCTGGTGCCGATGATCGGCACGCCAGCAGCTTCCAGGGCACGCGCCAGTTTAAGCGGGGTCTGGCCGCCGTACTGGACGATCACGCCTTTTGGCTTTTCGACGCGGACGATTTCCAGCACGTCTTCCAGAGTCACTGGTTCGAAGTACAGGCGATCGGAAGTGTCGTAGTCGGTGGAAACGGTTTCCGGGTTGCAGTTGACCATGATGGTCTCGTACCCATCATCGCGCAGGGCCAATGCCGCGTGTACGCAGCAGTAGTCGAACTCGATGCCCTGGCCGATACGGTTCGGACCGCCGCCCAGGATCATGATCTTGTCGCGACCCGACGGCGCGGCTTCGCACTCTTCCTCGTAGGTCGAGTAGAGGTAAGCCGTATCGGTGGCGAATTCGGCAGCGCAGGTGTCGACGCGCTTGTAGACCGGGAAGACTTCCAGCTTGTGACGGTGAGCACGCAGGCTCTTCTCGGTCACACCCAGCAATTTGGCCAGGCGCATGTCGGAGAAGCCTTTGCGCTTGAGGCGGAACATCAGATCGCGATCAATGCTGGTCAGGCCCAGGGTTTTGACCTTCTCTTCGTCCTTGATCAGATCTTCCATCTGCACCAGGAACCAAGGATCGATCATGGTCATGCCGAAGATATCTTCAACACTCATGCCCGCGCGCATGGCATCCGCCACATACCAGATCCGCTCGGCGCCTGGCACGGTCAGTTCGCGCTTGAGCACGCTCATGCTTTCCGGGTTGCCCAGGTCGACCTTCTCGTCCAGACCGCAAACGCCCACTTCCAGACCGCGCAGGGCTTTCTGCAAGGATTCCTGGAAAGTACGGCCGATGGCCATGACTTCACCCACCGACTTCATCTGAGTGGTCAGACGCGCGTCAGCCTTGGCGAACTTCTCGAAGGCGAAACGTGGCAGCTTGGTGACGACGTAGTCGATGGACGGCTCGAAGGACGCCGGAGTCTTGCCGCCGGTGATGTCGTTCGACAGCTCGTCGAGGGTGTAACCCACAGCCAGCTTGGCCGCGACCTTGGCGATCGGAAAGCCAGTGGCTTTCGAAGCCAGTGCCGAGGAACGGGACACCCGAGGGTTCATCTCGATCACGACCATGCGACCGGTGTTCGGACAGATACCGAATTGAACGTTGGAACCGCCAGTCTCGACGCCGATCTCGCGCAGTACCGCCAGGGAGGCGTTACGCAAGATCTGGTATTCCTTGTCGGTCAGGGTCTGTGCTGGCGCAACTGTGATCGAGTCACCGGTGTGCACGCCCATCGGGTCGAAGTTTTCGATGGAGCAGACGATGATGCAGTTGTCCTTCTTATCGCGGACAACCTCCATCTCATATTCTTTCCAGCCAATCAGCGATTCGTCGATCAGCAGCTCTTTGGTCGGCGACAGGTCCAGACCGCGGGCGCAGATTTCTTCGAACTCTTCACGGTTGTAAGCGATACCGCCACCGGTGCCGCCCATGGTGAAGGACGGACGAATGATGCACGGAAAGCCCAGGCGCTCGAGAACCGCGTTGGCCTCTTCCATGCTGTGGGCGATACCCGAACGCGGGCAATCCAGACCGATGGATTTCATCGCCTTGTCGAAGCGCGAACGGTCTTCGGCCTTATCGATAGTGTCAGCATTGGCGCCGATCATTTCTACGCCGAACTTCTCCAGAACGCCTTCGCGCTCCAGGTCCAGGGCGCAGTTCAGGGCGGTCTGGCCACCCATGGTTGGCAACAGCGCGTCCGGACGCTCTTTCTCGATGATCTTGGCAACGGTCTGCCACTTGATCGGCTCGATGTAAGTGGCGTCTGCCATGGCCGGGTCGGTCATGATGGTCGCCGGGTTGGAGTTGACCAGGATGACGCGGTAACCCTCCTCGCGCAGGGCTTTACAGGCCTGGGCGCCGGAGTAATCGAATTCGCAGGCCTGGCCGATCACGATCGGGCCAGCGCCGAGAATCAGGATGCTTTTAATGTCTGTACGTTTTGGCATGGGTTGTCACTCAAATCCGCAGGTCAGTCGGCAAGCCGTCTTGTTCAATCCATGAAGCCTTGAGGGGGCCACCGTTTTCGGGACCGCCCTCAGGCTTCGCTACATCAGGGCGAGCGATTAGCGTCGCTTGGCCATTTCGTTGATGAAGCGATCAAACAGTGGCGCTACGTCGTTCGGGCCGGGGCTGGCTTCAGGGTGACCCTGGAAGCTGAAGGCGCTCTTGTCGGTACGCTCGATGCCTTGCAGGGTGCCGTCGAACAGCGATTTGTGGATCGCCCGAACGTTGCCTGGCAGGGTCGCTTCGTCTACCGCAAAACCGTGGTTCTGGCTGGTGATCATCACCACACCGCTGTCCAGATCCTGAACCGGGTGGTTGGCACCGTGGTGGCCGTGGCCCATTTTCAGGGTCTTGGCGCCGGAGGCCAGAGCCAGCAGTTGGTGACCGAGGCAGATACCGAATACCGGGATCTCGGTTTCCAGCACTTCCTTGATTGCCTGAATCGCGTAGTCGCATGGCTCAGGGTCGCCCGGGCCGTTGGACAGGAACACGCCATCCGGTTTCAGTGCCAGCGCTTCAGCGGCCGGAGTTTGCGCAGGTACCACGGTCACGCGGCAACCGCGCTCGACCAGCATGCGCAGGATGTTGACCTTGACGCCGTAGTCGTAGGCGACCACGTGGTACGGCAGATCGGAAGCGTCGATGGTCGCGTGGCTGTCGGTTTTCAAGTCCCAGACAGTCGAGCGCCACTCGTACTTTTCTTCGGTGCTGACGACTTTCGCCAGGTCCATGCCTTTGAGGCCAGGGAAACCCTGAGCGGCGGCAATGGCGGCTTCTTCGGAAATGTTGTCACCGGCCATGATGCAGCCGTTCTGCGCGCCTTTCTCACGCAGGATGCGTGTCAGGCGGCGGGTGTCGATACCGGCGATGGCCACCACATTGTTGGCCTTGAGGTAGTCGGACAAGGACATCGTGTTACGCCAGTTGCTCGCAACCAGTGGCAAGTCACGAATGACCAGGCCGGCCGACCAGACACGGTTCGACTCGGCGTCTTCCGGCGTGGTGCCGGTATTGCCGATGTGCGGGTAAGTCAGGGTAACGATCTGTTGGGCGTAGGAAGGATCGGTAAGGATTTCCTGATAGCCGGTCATTGCGGTGTTGAACACCACCTCACCAACGGTTTGACCGTCGGCTCCAATGGCTTCGCCGCGAAAAATGCTGCCATCAGCAAGGGCGAGTATGGCTGGCTTAGTCAAGAAGACCTCCCGTAAATAAAGCCTGAAAGGGCGATCGCAGGTTGTAAAAAAGCGGAGTGACGTATGGACACGTCACCCCGCTTCTTCATCGAATTATTCTGCGCGCTTTTAGTGGACACACTAAAGCTGTAGCTTACAGAAAAAGGCATTTTTGGTCTACCGCCAATGAGCCCTAAAGGCCGGAGAATGCGACAGGACGTCGCCAGGCGGAACAAAACCGGGTTCAAACGCCTGGTTTGAACCCGATTTCGGGCACATCTTACCGCAGGTCGAGCACGTCTTGCATGTCGTAAAGACCCGGCTCACGACCGTCCAGCCACAAAGCGGCACGTACCGCCCCCTTGGCGAAGGTCATACGGCTGGATGCCTTGTGTGTGATTTCCAGTCGTTCACCCTCGCAGGCGAAGAGCACCGTATGATCACCAACCACATCACCACCGCGAACAGTCGCGAAACCGATCGTTTCACGCTCACGCACACCGGTGTGACCTTCACGACCATAAACCGCAACTTTCTGCAGATCACGATCCAGCGCATTGGCGATCACTTCGCCCATGCGCAGAGCCGTGCCTGAAGGCGCATCGATCTTGTGCCGATGATGAGCCTCGATGATTTCGATGTCAGCGTCATCGCCCAGCACACGAGCCGCCATGTCGAGCAGCTTCAGCGACAGGTTGACACCGACACTGAAATTGGCCGCGAACACAATCGCAATATCCTTGCTCGCCTCGGCCAGCAACTGCTTCTGCGCCGCGTCCAGCCCAGTGGTACCGATCACCATGGATTTGCCCGCCTGACGGCAGAACTCCAGATTTTTCAGCATCACTTCCGGCAGCGTGAAGTCGATCAACACATCGAATTCATCGACTACCGCATCCAGCTTGCCGGACAGCGGCACACCGATTCGCCCCAGCGATGCCAGCTCACCGGCATCCACGCCAATCAGCGTGCTGCCGGGGCGCACGATGGCGGCCGTCAGGCCGGTCAGCGGCGCGCGCTGCTGCACCGCCTCGACCAGAATCTTGCCCATGCGCCCGGCAGCGCCCATCACAGCTATACGTCGCATGTCGACTCCTTACAAATCGCCGAAGAAGCGCTTCACACCTTCAAACCAACCGGTGGTTTTTGGCGAATGACTGTTGTCACCCGCCATGGAGTTGCGCAACTCTTCCAGCAGTTCGCGCTGACGACGACCCAGGTTGACCGGGGTTTCGACCACCACGCGACACATCAGGTCGCCAGCACCGCCACCACGAACCGGCGCGACACCTTTGCCGCGAACACGGAACTGCTTACCGGTCTGAGTCCCTTCCGGAATTCTCAGCTTGACCCGACCATCGAGGGTCGGAATCTCCAGCTCGCCGCCCAGCGCTGCATCAACGAAGCTGATTGGCACTTCGCAGAACAAGTGCTTGCCGTCACGCTGGAAAATCGCGTGCTCGCGCACATTGATCACCACGTACAGGTCGCCGGTCGGCCCACCCTGCGCACCCGCCTCGCCTTCGCCAGACAAGCGAATACGGTCGCCAGTATCGACACCGGCCGGCACTTTCACCGACAGGGTCTTGTACTCTTCGACTCGACCTTCGCCGCGGCAGGATTCGCACGGATCGGAAATGATCTTGCCCTGGCCATGGCAGCGCGGGCAGGTCTGCTGCACCGAAAAGAAGCCTTGCTGCATGCGTACCTGACCGATACCACCGCACGTTGGGCACGTGACCGGCGAGGAGCCTTTCTTGGCGCCCGAGCCATCGCACGGCTTGCAGTTGACCAGTGTTGGTACGCGGATATTCACGGTCGTGCCACGCACCGCTTCTTCCAGATTCAGCTCCAGGGTGTAACGCAGATCGCTGCCGCGCTGAGCGCCGCCACGAGCACCGCCGCGACCGCCACCGAAGAAGTCACTGAAGACATCGCCAAAGATGTCGGAAAAGTTCTGACCGCCAAAACCGGCACCGCCGCCACCCATGCTCGGATCGACACCGGCATGACCGTATTGATCATAGGCCGCGCGCTTGCTGGAATCAGACAGCACTTCGTAGGCCTCGTTGGCCTCCTTGAACATATCTTCCGACGCTTTGTCATCGGGATTACGGTCCGGGTGATGCTTCATCGCCAGACGACGGTAGGCCTTTTTCAGGTCCGCATCGCTTGAACCACGCTCAACACCCAATACTTCGTAATAGTCACGCTTTGCCATAAGTCTTTGCACTCTTAAGGACGTTCGGCAAACCCCTCCTGAGCCTCGCCAAACTCGTTGAGCCCCAATGCAGGCCCGGACCCAACTCACGTCAATTCAACGATCCTGGTCTTTGATTCAATACGGTACTTCTGGCTCGAAAAGCAGGAGCATTTCCGGCCATACCATCAGCACCCGAACGGTTGTCGCATGCTGTAAAAATTCTCTAACTCCAGACATGCCAACGCGGGAGCAAGCTCCCGCGCGGCGACATCCTACCAGTCACCGCCTGAAGGCAGTCAACCGGGCGACCAACAACTTACTTGTGGTCTTTAACCTCTTCGAACTCAGCATCGACGACGTCATCAGCTTTTTCGGCTTTTTCGTCTTGCGGTGCCGCGCCTTCAGCTGGCTGAGCCTGTTCGGCATACATTTTCTGAGCCACTGGCGCAGAAACCTTGGACAGCTCTTCAACCTTGGCTTCGATAGCAGCCTTGTCATCGCCTTTGATGGCGGTTTCCAGGGCAACTACAGCGGCTTCGATTGCAGACTTCTCTTCAGCGCTCACTTTATCGCCAGCATCAACGACCATTTTGCGCGTCGAGTGGACCAGGGCATCGCCTTGGTTACGGGCACTGGCCAGCTCTTCGAACTTGCGGTCTTCTTCAGCATTCACTTCAGCATCGCGAACCATCTGCTGAATTTCTTCTTCGGACAGACCGGAGTTGGCCTTGATCACAATCGACTGAGTCTTGCCGGTAGCCTTGTCTTTCGCGCCGACGTGCAGGATGCCGTTGGCGTCGATGTCGAAGGTCACTTCGATTTGTGGCACGCCACGTGGCGCTGGCGGAATCTCGGCCAGGTCGAACTTGCCCAGGGACTTGTTCTGGGCGGCTTGCTTACGCTCACCTTGCAGGACGTGAATGGTCACTGCGCTCTGGTTGTCGTCGGCAGTCGAGAACACTTGCGATTTCTTGGTAGGAATCGTGGTGTTTTTCTCGATCAGCGCGGTCATCACGCCACCCATGGTTTCGATACCCAGGGTCAGCGGGCTGACGTCGAGCAGCAGAACGTCTTTCACGTCACCGGCCAATACTGCACCCTGGATTGCAGCACCCATGGCAACTGCTTCGTCCGGGTTAACGTCTTTACGAGCTTCTTTACCAAAGAAGTCGGAAACCGCTTTCTGCACCATTGGCATACGGGTCTGACCGCCAACCAGAATCACGTCGTCGATCTTGCTGACGTCGATACCGGCATCTTTCATAGCGATGCGGCAAGGTTCCACGGTGCGCTGAACCAGGTCTTCAACCAGCGCTTCAAGCTTGGCGCGGGAGATTTTCACGTTCAAGTGCTTAGGACCGGTAGCGTCTGCAGTGATGTACGGCAGGTTCACGTCGGTCGACTGGCTGGAGGACAGTTCGATTTTGGCTTTCTCAGCGGCTTCTTTCAGGCGCTGCATGGCCAGCGGGTCACCCTTGAGGTTCATGCCGCTTTCTTTCTTGAATTCGTCGACGAGGTAGTCGATCAGACGAATGTCAAAGTCTTCGCCGCCCAGGAACGTGTCACCGTTGGTGGCCAACACTTCGAACTGGTGCTCGCCATCGACTTCGGCGATTTCGATCACGGAAACGTCGAAAGTACCGCCACCCAAGTCATAAACGATCACGGTGTGATCGCCTTTCGCCTTATCCATACCGTAGGCCAGTGCGGCTGCGGTTGGTTCGTTGATGATACGTTTAACGTCCAGCCCCGCGATGCGACCGGCATCTTTGGTGGCTTGACGCTGACTGTCGTTGAAGTAAGCCGGAACGGTGATCACCGCTTCGGTCACTGGCTCGCCGAGGTAGTCTTCGGCGGTCTTCTTCATTTTCTTCAGAATTTCAGCCGAAATTTGTGGCGGCGCCATTTTCTGGCCGTTTACTTCAACCCAGGCGTCGTTGTTGTCAGCCTTGACGATCTTGTAAGGGACCATCTGAATGTCTTTCTGTACAACTTCTTCGTCGAAACGACGACCGATCAGACGCTTCACCGCGTACAGGGTGTTATGCGGATTGGTCACTGCCTGACGCTTGGCCGACTGGCCAACCAGGATTTCACCGTCGTTGGCGTAAGCGATGATCGACGGCGTAGTACGCGCGCCTTCAGCGTTTTCAATAACTTTGGCTTTGCCGTTTTCCAGCACGGAGACGCAGGAGTTGGTAGTCCCCAGGTCGATACCGATAATTTTGCCCATGTTCACTCTCCCGAAACTTTGGATTTGGATGCCGCAGTAGTGGTGGCTGACCGCGGTAGCACTTAAACGCTTGACTTCTAAATGGGGGCCTTGCGGCTAATTTCAAGCCTGCTCGTCAATCGAAGGCGAAACCGGTGCAGGTGCCTTGCTGACCACGACCATGGCCGGGCGCAGCAGGCGGCCGTGAAGCTGATAGCCCTTCTGAAACACTTTGAGCACACTGTTTGGCTCGACGTCGGCGCTTTCCTGCATGGCCATTGCCTGATGATGCAAGGCATTGAAGGGTTCGCCCTCAGGGTCGATCGCTTCCAGGTGATAGCGCTTCAGGGTGTCCTGGAACATTTTCAGGGTCAGCTCGATCCCTTCGCGCATTGGACGAATGTTTTCGTCGTCAGGGTTGGACAGTTCCAGGCCGCGCTCCAGGCTGTCGATGATCGGCAGCAGGTCACCAGCGAACTTTTCCAGCGCGAATTTGTGAGCTTTTTCAACGTCCTGCTCGGCACGGCGGCGGACGTTCTGCAGATCGGCGGCTACACGCAAAGCCTGATCCTGCGCACCAGCCAATTGCTCTTCGAGCACTTGTACACGAGCCGCCAGGTCTTCACCCGAAGCCTCGGGGCCCTGGTTGGCGTCTAGATTCTGCGTATCCACTGTCTGTTCGTCAGCCATAGATTTCTCCTTCCGATATCGTCCGCGAGCTCAACTCGCGCTTCTGCCCCGGTATATGGGGCCGCAAAATTCAGCTTCAAGGGCTATTTGATGTTTGCCTCCACAAAAAACAGCCGCATAGTCATTCCTCATTGCACTAAGGATTTTCAATACTCAAGCAAATCGACCTAAGCGAGGGCATTGTCAGCCCGAAACAAAACACTGTATAAATAACCAGACCTAAAGCCTGGGAGCGGCCTTCATGCTGGTGCACCTGTCCGTACATAACTACGCCATCGTTGAACATCTCGATCTCGAACTCGATCGCGGGATGAGCGTGATCACAGGGGAAACCGGTGCCGGCAAGTCGATCATGCTCGACGCCCTGGGCCTGACCCTGGGCGATCGCGCCGACAGCGGCGTAGTCCGCCCCGGCGCCGACAAGGCCGATATCCTGGCCACCTTCGACCTGATCGACATTCCAGAGGCCAGTGCCTGGCTGGCGGAGCGCGATCTCGAAAACGACGGCCCGTGCATTTTACGTCGAGTGATCACCGCTGAAGGACGCTCGCGTGGCTATATCAACGGAACCCCCTGCCCCCTCGGCGATTTGAAGGCCTTGGGCGAGTTGCTGATCGATATCCACAGTCAGCACGAACACCAGTCCCTGCTCAAAACCGATACCCATCGCCGCCTGCTCGACGAATACGCCGGCGCCACAGACCTTGCCCGTCAGGTGCAACTGGCCGCCCAACGCTGGCGCCAGACCCGCCAGGAACTGGAACGCCTTTCCAACTCCGGCGACGAACAACGTGCCCGCCATCAGTTGCTCAGCTATCAACTTGAAGAACTGGAAAACCTCGGCCTGGGCGAAACCGAGCTTGAACAGCTGGAACAGGAACACAAGAACCTGACCAACGCCGAAACCCTGCTGGGCATCTGCCGGCAAGTGGTCGAACAGTGCAGCGAAAGTGATTCCGGCAATGTACTGAATGCGCTTACCGCCAGCCTTAATCGCCTATCGAGCGTGAACAATTCGATCGGCGCCCTGGGTGAAGCCAGCAGCCTGCTGACCAGCGCACAGATTCAGGTTGAAGAAGCCGTCGGCGAGCTCAACCGCTTTCTCGACAATTTCGACGCCGATCCGGCGCGCCTTCAATACCTGGAAGAGCGCCTTGATGCCATCTACACCCTGGCGCGCAAACACCGTATCCAGCCGACCGAAGTCGCCGAGATGCAGCAGAAACTACTCGATGAACTCGAAACCCTGAATGCCAATGACGAATCCATCGAACGACTGAGCGATGAGCTGGCCTCCTATGCCCGCCATTATCAGGAGAAGGCGCGGGAACTGAGCGATCTGCGGCATCAAGCCTCAAACAGCCTGGCCAGCGCCGTAGAACTGGAAATCCAGCGCCTGGGTATGCCCGGCGGCCGCTTCACCATCGAATTGCACCCCAACAGCAGCGACGAACTGCTGCCCAATGGGCTCGAACAAGTAGAGTTGCTGGTAAGCGCCAACCCGGGGCAGCCATTGAAAGCCCTAGCAAAAGTGGCGTCGGGTGGCGAACTCTCGCGTATCAGCCTGGCGATTCAGGTGATCACTGCACAGACCTCTCGCGTACCGACCCTGGTGTTTGACGAAGTGGACGTGGGTATCGGCGGCCCGACTGCCGAAATTGTCGGTCAATTGCTGCGACGCCTCGGGGAGCGTGGGCAGGTTCTGACCGTGACTCACTTGCCGCAAGTGGCGGCGCAGGGGCATCAACATCTATTTGTTCACAAGGTCCGGGGCGAAGACGCTACCCATACAGCCGTCTCAAAACTGAGCAAGACCGATCGCGTTGAAGAAGTGGCGCGGATGCTGGGCGGTATCGATATCACCAAGGAATCACTGGCTCACGCCAAAAAAATGGTCGTGACCGCGAAAATTTAAGTACGGCAGACAGCACGAAGGCGACCCTGGGGTCGCCTTCGTTCGTTTCGCGAACCTGAAGTTCGCGCGACATGCTTACTTTTTCTTGCGTACGTACAGAACAAGATTGTGATCAACCATCTCGAAGCCATACTTGTCGACGATTGCTTTCTGCAGCCGCTCGATTTCTTCGTCGAAGAATTCGATCACTTCACTGGTCTCGACGTTGACCATGTGGTCGTGATGCTTGCCGTCGTCCAGCTCGAAGACCGCATGGCCTCCGTCGAAGTTGTGCCGCACCACAAGGCCAGCTGCCTCGAACTGGGTCAGTACACGGTAAACCGTGGCCAGACCGACGTCCTCACCAGCCTCCATCAGCGCCTTGTAGACATCCTCGGCACTCATGTGGCGTTGCTCGGCGGAATCGAGCATTTGCAGAATTTTGACCCGTGGAAGGGTCACTTTGAGGCCGGCTTTGCGTAGTTCGCTATTTTCAACCATGGTCAGCTTTCTCGCGATGCTGCTTCGCAGCTTCTCTTAATGCGGGTATGATCGGCGTTTACGTTGTCCCAGCCAAGATAGTGGAAGTCGCCCACCGATGCAAAACACCAAGCTCTTGCTAACCAGTTTCACCTTTGTGGGACTGCTCGCACTCGCCGGTTGTTCATTCCCCGGGGTTTACAAAATCGACATCCAGCAGGGCAATGTCGTCACGCAGGACATGATAGACCAGTTACGCCCGGGAATGACCCGCCGGCAAGTACGGTTTATCATGGGCAACCCTCTGCTGACCGACACGTTCCATGCCGATCGCTGGGATTATCTGTACAGCCTGCAACCGGGTGGCGGTGAACGCCAGCAGGAACGCATTAGCGTTATCTTCAACCCAAATGATCAACTTGTCAGCCTCTCTGGCGACTTCATGCCGGGCGTGAGCCGCGACGAAGCCATTCTCGGCAAGGACAGCGACACAACCGTGACCGCGCCAGCCGAAAATGCCGAGAAGCCGAAGCCAGAAAAACCGGTCAAGCCTGGGTCGTTGCTGGACCAGATCCAGAAGGACGTGGACAACGTGGAAACCGTTCCAGTCCCGACACCAGAACCGCTGGAAACCTCGCCGCAATAATTTGCGACGCAATAAAAAACCCGGCATGTCCGGGTTTTTTATTGTCTGGCGTTTGACCGGGTCATTGATTCCGGGCTTTAGCCTCGGCAGCCTTGGCGGCGCGCAACCGGCGAACTTCTTTCGGATCGGCCAGCAACGGCCGGTAAATCTCCAGGCGATCACCTGTCTGAACCGGACGATTGGCCGGTTCAGCGATCACTTTGCCAAAGATCCCGACCGGACAACTGGCCAGATCCAGCTCAGGGAATTCGCTGTTCAGGCCGGATTCGAGCAACGCTTCTCGCACCGTTGTGCCCACTGGCACCGTTATGGTCAGCAATACCTGACGATCAACAACGGCATACACCACTTCGACCTTGATCATTGCCTCAACCATGCATCTGTTTCGCACGCTGGCAAAACGCGTCCATCAGCGTATTCGCCGCCTGATTGAACAAAGGCCCCAACGTCGCACGCACCAGCGGCCCCGAGTAGTCGAACGACAAATCCAGACTGATCTTGCAGGCCTTATCACCCAACGGCTTGAACACCCAGATGCCGTGCAGCTGGCTGAACGGACCTTCCTCGAGGTTCATCTCGATAGAACGCCCGGGCACCAGGGTATTACGCGTCACGAAATGCTGACTAAGGCCACCCTTGGCCACGCCGACGCTGGCACGCATAAGCTGGGGAGTGCTTTCCAGGACTTGCGCCGACGAGCACCATGGCAAGAATTCCGGATAGCGGGCCACGTCGTTGACCAGGTCATAAAGCGCTTGCGCCGGATACGGCAGCAGGGCCGAACGTTGAATGTGTGTCGTCATGTCAGCGTTACTTCCACAGCTGGGCGGCAAACACTACAAGAATGCCGATGGGCGCCACATAGCGCATCAAGAACAGGGACAGGGCGAACAGCAGCGGACGACGGATCGACAATTCGTCGCGCACCGCTTCACGCCCCATCACCCAGCCCGCAAACATTACGAAACACAAACCACCGAGTGGCAACATGATCCGCGAAGTGAAGAAATCGATCACACCAAAGAAGTCCAGACCACCGGCTGCTCCCCATTGGTAGAGGTGGAACATCCCGCCTTCGTTCACGAAAAACCTGGCTTGCTTCCAGATATTGAAGGAGAACACGGTGCCCAGACCGACGAACCAGCAAGTAAATGCCAACCAGAAGGTGACCCAGGCGCGGCTGATCTTCGTGCGCTCAACCAAATAAGCCACCATCGGCTCGAGCAGGGAAATCGCCGAACTCCAGGCCGCGATCGCCACCAGTACAAAGAACACTACGCCCATCAACTGGCCGAACGCTACGTTACCAAAGGCAAATGGCAGGCTGACGAACATCAGGCCAGGGCCTTCGCTCGGGTTCAGGCCAGCAGCGAACACAATCGGAAACAATGCCAGACCGGCGACCAGAGAAACGAAAGTATCGAGTAGTGCCACACCGACAACGGTGCCGGAAATCGACGAGCTCTTGGGCATATAAGCCCCGTAGATCATGATCGAACCGACGCCCACGCTCAGGGAAAAAAACGCGTGACCCATGGCCGGCAGCAAGCCGTCGAGTACTTTTTCCGGATGGAAGTCGAACATGAAATGCACGCCCTCCATGAAATGGCCAGTGGTCATGCTGTAGCCCAGCAGGACAATCACCATCACGAACAGCAGCGGCATCATGATCCGCAGGCTGCGCTCCAGCCCGGCGACTACGCCTTTGGCGATTACCACGGCGGAGAGGAGCATGAAAGCGGTGTGCCAAAGTGTCAGGCGCCATGGATCGGCGATCACATTGCCAAAGTAGGCGCCGACCTGATCAGGGGTCGCGCCCTGGAAATCGCCACGCCCCATGTCAATGATGTAATCCAGCGACCAGCCGCCGACCACACTATAGAAAGACAGAATCAGCAGCGCCGTGATCATCCCGGCAAATGCACCCCAGGACCATTTCGCCGAATGCCCCGCTTCCAGCGCCAGGACCTTCAAGGCATTGGCCGGGCTCTGCCGCGCACGGCGACCGATCAGGGTTTCGGCCAGCATGACGGGCATACCGATCAGCGCGATACAGGCCAGGAACATCAGCACAAAGGCTCCGCCACCGTAGACGCCGACCATGTAAGGGAATTTCCAGATACTACCCAAACCCACGGCCGAACCGGTCGCGGCGAGTATGAAGACCCAGCGGCTAGCCCAACTGCCGTGGACAGAAACCTTGTCTGTCGACATCGTTATCACGCCCAAGCGTTCAAAAAAGAGGCCGCATTGTCCGGGATTCAATCAACCTGCTCAAGCACGTAGCGTCACCGTAGCCGACTCGCTTGCAACTCCCTATAATGCCGCCCCTATGGCTAAACAGAAGAAACACCCAACAGGGACCATCGCGCAGAATAAAAAGGCGCGACACGATTACTTCATCGAGCATAAGTTCGAGGCTGGTCTGGTCCTGGCCGGCTGGGAAGTAAAAAGTTTGCGGGCTAGCAAGCTACAACTGGTTGACAGTTACGTGCTGCTCAAAGATGGCGAAGCCTGGCTGCTCGGCAGCCACATTACGCCATTGACGACTGCCAGCACCCACGTCATCGCAGATCCGACCCGCACCCGAAAATTGCTGCTCAACCGGCGGGAGCTGGAAAAGCTGGCCGCTGCCGTGCAGCAAAAAGGTTACGCCTGCGTATGCCTTTCCTGGTACTGGAGCAAGCACATGGTCAAGTGCGAGATCGCTCTGGGCAAGGGCAAGAAGGAATACGACAAGCGTGATACCGAACGCGAGCGCGACGCCGGTCGTGAATTGCAGCGTGCGGTGCGAAACAAGGGCAAGGAAGATTAATTTTCCTACCTGATCTGATCGTTCCCACGCTCTGCGTGGGAACGATCATTGACTACATCCCCTTGCGCCGCTCCGCCCGAGCCACGCGCTGCACTTCCTGACGCACCTCTTCCAGCACTTCCTGCACATACAGAATGTGTCGACTGGAAACCTCCCGCGCCTGCTCCGCCTTGCCTTCGATAATCGCCAGGTACAACTCCCGATGCTGCGCAATCAGCATGTCGCGGGTTTCGGAGCGCTGTTTGTACATGCCGCCGATGTTGGTCACCACGTTGCGCTTGAGCAGGTCGAACAGCCCGCGAATGGTGTGCAGCAACACCGCGTTATGACTGGCTTCGGCGATCGCCAAGTGAAATCTTGCGTCCGCCGCGCCTTCTTCCAGCCGACTCACTTCGTCATGACGCGAATAGCAGTCTTGCAACTCGTCAAATGCCGCCGTCAATCGCTCGCGATCCACATCAGTGGCGCGCAATGCCGCGTAGTAAGCACAGGAGGCTTCCAGCGTATGACGAAACTCCAGCAAATCGCGCTGGGCCTCGGGGTTGCTTTCCAGCAAATGCAGCAGCGGATCGCTGAACGTCGAGCCCAGGGATTCCACCACATAGTTACCGCCGCCCTGACGACTGACCAGCAGCCCTTTGGCCGTCAGTTTCTGAATCGCTTCGCGCAACGAAGGGCGTGACACGCCGAACTGCTCGGCCAATGCACGCTCTGCCGGCAAGCGTTCGCCAGCCTTCAATGTGCCCTCGAGAATCATCTGCTCGAGCTGCTCGACAATATCGTCAGACAAACGGCGCTGCCGAATCTGATCAAACCCCATTACTCATTCTCCACGATCCCGGCGGCTCGCCGGGCTCTCTATTCTGGCCTATTGGCGCTGCACCAGCACCTGTCAGACGACGTTTGATCGAACAGATCAGATGCGTTCTGCACCGCTCATTCGACAAAAGTTTTAGGGCGGCAAATTGACACACCGCATACAAGGCTTTTACCCTAGCCAACAGCGATTGTAAATTGGTATTACCAATTAACCAAGAACGCTGATCAGTGCCTGACCAACAACAATTAGGGGCCACCCCATATGCAAACCTGGCAACAGCTCTACAGCCCGCTCGGCAGTCTCGGCGTGTCCGCACTCGCGGCCGTCATTCCCATCGTATTTTTCTTCCTCGCTTTGGCCGTGTTCCGCCTTAAAGGCCACGTGGCTGGCAGCATCACCCTGGCGTTATCGATTGCAGTAGCCATCTTCGCGTTCCAGATGCCGGTCGATATGGCCTTCGCGGCTGCCGGATACGGCTTCGCCTACGGCTTATGGCCGATTGCGTGGATCATCGTGGCGGCGGTGTTCCTCTACAAACTGACGGTCAAGAGTGGCCAGTTCGAAGTGATCCGCAGCTCGGTACTGTCGATCACTGACGACCAACGCCTGCAAGTACTGCTGATCGGTTTCTGCTTCGGCGCCTTCCTGGAAGGTGCCGCCGGTTTCGGTGCCCCGGTAGCGATTACCGCCGCGCTGCTGGTCGGGCTGGGTTTCAACCCGCTGTACGCCGCCGGCCTGTGCCTGATCGCCAACACCGCGCCGGTAGCCTTTGGCGCCTTGGGGATTCCGATCATCGTCGCCGGGCAAGTCACCGGCATCGACGCGTTCAAGATCGGCGCCATGACCGGCCGTCAATTGCCATTGCTGTCGCTGTTCGTGCCGTTCTGGCTGGTGTTCATGATGGACGGCCTGCGCGGCGTTCGGGAAACCTGGCCGGCAGCCTTGGTCGCCGGCTTGAGCTTTGCCATTACCCAATACTTCACCTCGAACTTCATCGGCCCGGAATTGCCGGACATCACTTCGGCATTGGCCAGCCTGGTTTCCCTGACGCTATTCCTGAAAATCTGGCAGCCAAAACGCGCCGCCGGCCAACACATCGTCGGCGCTGTCTCGGCTTCCGTAGTGGCCAGCAGCGGTGGTTTCGGCCAGCCACGCACCACCGTGGCTTCGCCTTACAGCCTGGGGGAAATTTTCAAAGCCTGGTCGCCGTTCCTGATCCTCACCGTATTGGTCACCATCTGGACGCTGAAACCGTTCAAAGCAATGTTCGCTGCGGGCGGCTCGATGTATAGCTGGGTGTTCAACTTCGCGATCCCGCATCTGGATCAAATGGTGATCAAGGTCGCCCCGATCGTGACCGCCCCGACGGCGATTCCGGCGGTGTTCAAACTCGATCCGGTTTCCGCGACCGGCACGGCGATTTTCTTCTCCGCGCTGATTTCGATGCTGGTGCTGAAGATCAATCTGAAAACTGGTCTTACCACTTTTAAAGAGACCGTCTACGAGCTGCGCTGGCCGATTTTGTCCATCGGCATGGTGCTGGCCTTCGCCTTCGTCACCAACTATTCGGGCATGTCATCGACCATGGCTCTGGTACTGGCAGGCACCGGCGCGGCATTCCCGTTCTTCTCGCCATTCCTCGGCTGGCTCGGTGTGTTCCTGACCGGTTCCGACACCTCGTCCAACGCGCTGTTCAGTTCGCTGCAAGCGACCACCGCGCACCAGATCGGCGTCAACGACACCTTACTGGTGGCGGCGAATACCAGCGGCGGCGTGACCGGCAAGATGATTTCGCCGCAATCGATCGCCGTGGCCTGCGCCGCGACCGGGTTGGTGGGCAAGGAATCGGATCTGTTCCGCTTCACACTCAAGCACAGCCTATTCTTTGCAGCGATCGTCGGCCTGATCACCTTGGCCCAGGCCTACTGGTTCACCGGCATGCTGGTGCACTAAGCACTACACGCGATACGGAAAAAACCGACGCCGGGTTACGCCCCCCGGCGTCAGCTATTCACAACCGGGTCTGCAAGGCTGCTGAAAGCTTTCCTTACTATATTCAGCAGCCTCAGCGGACGGATAACCGGGACCACCCGGAGACACGCCTGATGAGCGAGCTTTTTTACAACGCAGTGCCGAACGCGACCCGCGTCGCCCCGCCACTGCCCGAGCCTCGGCAATACCCCAGCGAGAAACCGTCACGGGTCTACCTGTTCGGGACTTGCGTAGTGGATCTGTTCTACCCGGAAGCCGGGATGGACGCGATCCACCTGCTGGAACGCGAAGGCATTCGTGTCGAATACCCGCAAGGGCAAAGCTGCTGTGGGCAACCGGCCTACACTTCGGGTTACACAGAACAGGCCCGGACCGTGGCGCGCTCGCAACTGGCGCTGTTTGCCGGTGATTATCCGGTGGTGGTGCCCTCGGGGTCTTGCGCGGGGATGTTGCGCGAACACTACGCCGACTTGTTCAAGGACGAGCCGCAAACGCTGAAGCAGGTTCAGGCCCTCGCGGCACGGACTTATGAACTGGCAGAGTTTCTGCTGTTTGTCTGCAAGGTGCAGCTCAAGGACAGCGGTGAACCGGTCAAAGTGGCACTGCACACGTCGTGCTCGGCACGTCGAGAAATGAACACCCACCTGCATGGCCGTGAGTTGTTGGCGCAGCTGAGCAACGTGGAGCGAGTCGACCACAGCCACGAAAGTGAATGCTGTGGCTTTGGTGGGACTTTCAGCGTCCGTATGCCAGATATTTCCGGCGCGATGGTGGCTGACAAGACCCGGTCGTTGAAGGAATCCGGTGCGCACAAGGTACTCAGTGCCGACTGCGGCTGTCTGATGAACATCAACGGCTCGCTGGAGAAACAGAAGGAAGCATTGCGCGGCCAACACCTGGCCAGCTTCCTGTGGCAGCGGACCGGAGGTGTTCTATGAACGCTTCCGCGATTATTCCTACGGTTGCCGTGGAAGAAGATTTCCGCATCCGGGCTCACAAGGCGCTGGATGACACGCAACTGCGAAACAACTTTCGCAGCGCGATGGATTCACTGATGAGCAAACGGGCAGCGTCTTTCAGCGATGCCTTTGAGCGAGAACATTTGCGAGTGCTGGGCAATGCTGTTCGCGCCCGTGCTTTATCCAGGTTGCCCGATTTGCTCGAGCAGCTTGAACAGAACCTGACCCGCAACGGTGTGACAGTGCACTGGGCGGAAACGGTGGACGAGGCCAATGGCATCGTTTTATCGATCATCCGCGCTCACGAGGCGCGGCAAGTGATCAAGGGCAAATCGATGGTCAGCGAAGAGATGGAAATGAACCATGTCCTCGCGGCTCAAGGCATTGAATGCCTGGAGTCGGACATGGGTGAATTCATCGTCCAGCTCGACCACGAGAAGCCTTCACACATTATTATGCCGGCGATCCACAAGAATGCCGGTCAGGTCGCGTCCTTGTTCCACGACAAACTTGGCGTGGAGTACACCAAGGACGTAGACCAACTCATTCAGATCGGTCGCAAAGTCTTGCGACAGAAATTCTTCGAAGCCGACATCGGTGTCTCCGGCGTCAACTTCGCCGTGGCCGAAACCGGCACTTTGCTGTTGGTGGAAAACGAAGGCAACGGGCGCATGTCGACCACCGTGCCGCCCGTTCACATCGCCGTCACGGGCATCGAAAAAGTTGTCGAAAACCTGCGGGACGTTGTACCGCTATTGTCGCTGCTGACGCGTTCGGCCCTTGGCCAGCCGATCACCACCTACGTCAACATGATTTCCGGGCCACGCAAGGAACATGAACTCGACGGCCCGCAGGAAGTGCACCTGGTATTGCTCGACAACGGTCGCAGCCAGGCGTTTGCCGACAGCGAATTGCGCCAGACCCTGAACTGCATCCGCTGTGGCGCCTGTATGAATCATTGCCCGGTCTACACCCGAATCGGCGGCCATGCCTATGGGGAGGTTTACCCCGGGCCTATCGGAAAAATCATCACCCCGCACATGGTCGGCCTGGCGAAAGTCCCTGATCACCCGAGTGCCTCGTCATTATGCGGCGCTTGCGGTGAAGTCTGCCCGGTAAAAATTCCGATTCCCGCATTACTGCGTCGCCTACGGGAAGAGAACGTCAAACCCCCGAACACCCCGCGTCAAGTCATGCGCGGCCAAGGCAGCAAGTTCTCACGCAAAGAACGGTTTATCTGGAACGCCTGGGCGAAGCTCAACAGCTCGCCAACGCTCTATCGCCTGTTCGGCTTCCTCGCTACTCGCCTGCGCGCGCTGACCCCGAGCAACGTCGGCCCGTGGACTCAGAACCACAGCGCACCTAAACCTGCGGCCCGTTCACTGCATGACATGGCCCGGGAGCATCTGGCCAAACAGGAAGACCGTCGATGAGCGCCAAGCAAAATATCCTCGCCAAATTGCGCAACAGTCTGACAGGCACTACGCCGTTAGCTGACAACTTCGATGTCGAACTGGTGACAGCGCCCTACACCTACACGCCTGAGCAACGCATCCCGCAACTGCGCAAACTGATGGAAGCGGTGCACACCGAGATTCATCTGACGTCCGGGGATGGCTGGCCGGAATTGCTGGCGAAACTGCTGCAGGATCGCCAGTTGCCCAGCCTGTTGATTGCGCCGACGACACCTCATGGTCAACGCATCACTGCGCATTGGGCGAAAAATCCTCGCTTGCCAGCGCTCAAAGCCTACAACCGCCCGGTCGAGGAATGGAAAGCCGAGTTGTTCAACGACACCCCGGCCAGCCTGACCGGCACCCTCGGCGCAATCGCCGCGACAGGTAGCCTGATTCTCTGGCCGACGCGGGAAGAACCGCGCCTGATGAGCCTGGTGCCGCCCGTGCATTTCGCCCTGCTCAAGGCCAGTGAAATCCGCGACAACTTCTATCAGGTGCAGCAGGAGTTCGAATGGGCCCAAGGCATGCCGACCAACGCCTTGCTGGTGTCTGGCCCGTCGAAGACCGCCGACATCGAGCAAGTTCTGGCTTACGGCGCCCACGGCCCGAAAGATCTGGTCGTTCTGATTCTGGAGGACCAATGAGTCTACCGGCGGCTTTTCTGCAAGATGTGCGGCAACTGATTCCTGAAATGCGGCGTTTTGACGATCCGCTATCGACTTTGGCCTTCGGCACCGACGCCAGTTTCTACCGGCTGATTCCGGAACTGATCATCCGCGTCGAGTCCGAGGATGAAGTGGTGGCACTGCTCAAACTGGCGCAACGGGATAAAGTCCCGGTGACCTTCCGCGCCGCCGGCACCAGCCTGTCTGGCCAGGCCATCAGCGATTCAGTACTGATCGTGCTGGGCGATAACTGGAACGGCCGCGAAATCCGCGGCCAGGGTACGCAAATCCGTCTGCAACCGGGCGTGATTGGCGCTCAGGCCAATGCCTGGCTGGCGCCGTTCGGGCGCAAAATCGGTCCGGACCCGGCCTCGATCAACGCCTGCAAAATCGGCGGCATCGTCGCCAATAATGCCAGCGGCATGTGCTGCGGTACCGCTCAAAATACCTACCACACGCTGGCCGGGATTCGTCTGGTACTGGCGGATGGCAGTCGTCTCGATACCGAAGACGCCGCCAGTGTGGCGGCCTTCCGCAAGAGCCACGCCGAGCTGCTGGAACGTCTGGCGACGTTAGGGCGCGAGACCCGCGCCAATGCCGAACTGGCTGCAAAAATTCGCCACAAATACCGTCTGAAAAATACCACCGGGCTGTCACTCAATGCGCTGGTGGATTTCGACGAGCCTGTGGATATCTTGAGCCACTTGCTGGTGGGCTCCGAGGGCACGCTCGGGTTCATCAGCGCAGTGACCTACGACACGGTAATCGACCACCCGAACAAGGCGTCGGCGCTGATCGTGTTCCCTGACGTAGAAACCTGCTGCAACGCTGTCTCTGTACTGAAAAGCCAACCGGTGTCGGCGGTGGAACTGCTGGATCGCCGCAGCCTGCGTTCGGTGCAGGACAAGCCCGGCATGCCGGCTTTCGTACAACAACTGTCGACCCATGCCTGCGCCCTGCTGATCGAATCCCGCGCCGCATCTTCCACTTTGCTGCAGGAACAACTGACGCAAATCATGGCGTCGCTGACGGGCTTCCCGGTGGAGAAGCAAGTCGACTTCACCGAAGACCCGGTGGAAAACGCCCGGCTTTGGGCGATCCGCAAAGACACCTTCCCTGCCGTCGGCGCGGTGCGTAAAACCGGCACCACAGTGATCATCGAAGACGTGACGTTCCCGGTGGAACAGTTAGCCAGCGGCGTGAACCGCTTGATCGAGCTGTTCGACAAACACCATTACGACGAAGCGATCCTTTTCGGACACGCCCTGGAAGGCAATCTGCACTTCGTCTTCACCCAAGGCTTCAACAGTGCGGAAGAAGTCGCACGCTACCAGGCGTTCATGGACGACGTGGCGCAGTTGGTGGCCGTTGAATTCGGCGGTTCGCTGAAGGCCGAACATGGGACCGGTCGCAACATGGCGCCCTTCGTCGAACTGGAATGGGGCAGCGATGCTTATCAGTTGATGTGGCAGCTCAAGCGCCTGCTCGACCCTAACGGCATTCTCAACCCGGACGTGGTGCTCAGCGACGATCCGCAGATCCACCTCAAGCATCTGAAACCGCTGCCGGCCGCCGATGAGATTGTGGATAAGTGCATCGAGTGCGGTTTCTGCGAGCCGGTGTGCCCGTCGAAAGGCCTTACGCTGAGCCCACGCCAGCGCATCGTGATCTGGCGAGATATCCAGGCGAAGAAGCGCGCAGGCGTCGACACCACCGAGCTCGAAGCCGCTTACGAATACCAGGGCATCGACACCTGCGCCGCCACTGGCCTGTGTGCGCAACGTTGCCCTGTAGGAATCAACACCGGCGAGTTGGTGAAAAAATTCCGTAGCCGTCAGGCAGCGCATACGAAAACCGCTAACTGGATTGAAGGAAATTTCGCCACCGTGTTGCAAGGCGCGCGTTTCACCCTGCACGTGGCCAACGGTGCACGGATGCTGCTGGGAGCACCACGCCTGGCAAAACTGTCGGCATCGCTGACGCGGTTGTCCAAGGGGCAAATCCCGCAATGGACTAATGCCATGCCACAGCCGGAAAGGGTCATTCGCTTCAGCCCGACGGTGTCGGACGAACGGCCTCGGGTGGTGTACCTGGCAGCCTGCGTATCGCGGGTCATGGGCCCGGCGGCGAGTGATAAAGAGCAAATGTCGTTGTATGAAAAAACCCGCGGTTTGCTGGAAAAGGCCGGTTATCAGGTAGTCTTTCCAGACAATCAGGACAACCTCTGCTGCGGTCAGCCGTTTGCTTCCAAGGGCTACGCCGAACAGGCCGAACACAAACGCCAGGAACTGATCGGCGCACTGCTGCACGCCAGCCGCGGCGGGCTCGACCCGATCTACTGCGACACCAGCCCCTGCACCTTGCGGCTGGTTCAGGACCTGGGCGACGTGCGACTGGACCTCTACGACCCCGTGCGCTTCATCCGCACTCACTTGATGGATCGTCTCGATTTCACCCCCCAGGAAGCGCCGATTGCGGTGCATGTCACGTGCAGCACTCAGCATCTCGGTGAGAGCCAGGCGTTGATCGATCTGGCGCGCAAGTGCAGTAAAAATGTGGTCATCCCGGAAGGCATTCACTGCTGCGGTTTTGCCGGCGACAAGGGCTTCACCACCCCGGAACTGAATGCCCATTCGTTACGCACGCTCAAGAACGCGGTACAGCAATGCAGTGAGGGGATTTCTACCAGCCGCACCTGTGAGATCGGTCTGACAGAACATGGCGGAATTGACTACCACGGGCTGGTTTATCTGGTGGATCGAGTAACGCAGGCCAGGGCGAACTGAAGAAAAATAGAACCCTGACGCACCGTCGCAGTCCACTGATCAAGTCCCGCAGCGCGGGACCTTCCCCAAAATTGGCAGCCCGTCCTGATGGCCAGCGATGCCTGGCCCCTCAGTTCAAGGAGATACACATGAAACGTTCTGTACTGTTAGGTCTGTTCGTTACTGCCTCAATGCTGGCGTCTCCTTCGTTTGCCGGCAACACAGAAGACCTCTGCCAGGTCAACCTGCAAACCATCGCGAATGCCAAGGCACAGATCCTGACACCGGAAATGCAATCCCGGGTAGAGGCCAGCGTCCAGCAAGCCAAGGCCTATCAGGCGATGAATACCAAGGAAGGCACCGAGAAATGCATCGCCGAAACCACTCAAACCATTCAAGAAATCCAGAAAGCGAACAAGGACAGTAAGGGCTAAAAGTACTCAGGCCAACCTTCGGGTTGGCCTTCTGAGCCACATGGCGTACACTGTGCAGGCTTGTTGCTCACTCAGATGTATAGAGCAATGAGTTCGGGGCCGTTCAGGATTCGACGCCGGTTGCGAAACTTTAGGTGCATGCCGAGTTGGTAACAGAACTCGTAAATCCACTGTTGCAACTTTCTATAGTTGCCAATGACGAAACCTACGGGGAATACGCTCTCGCTGCGTAAGCAGCCTTAGCTCTTCCCTTCTGGTACCTTCGGGTCCAGCAATCATCAGGGGATGTCTGTAAACCCAAAGTGATTGTCATATAGAACAGAATCGCCGTGCAGTACGTTGTGGACGAAGCGGCTAAAACTTACACAACTCGCCCAAAGCACCCTGCCCGTCGGGTCGCTGAGGGTTAACTTAATAGACACGGCTACGCATGTAGTACCGACAGCGGAGTACTGGCGGACGGGGGTTCAAATCCCCCCGGCTCCACCACTTCATCATCTAAAGACGTCCATGGACGTCTTTTTTTGTGCCTGAAATCCAGTAAATACGGGGCCTACAGCGCTAACAAGATCCCTGAACGTCCACGAACGTCTATGGGATTGTGTATTCCAAGTGGTATTCCAAGCTCTCAGCTGGTAATTTTTGGAATACACAAACAGCACTGGAGTACACCATGGGTGCCCAAGCCACGCGCCTTTCAGACCTCAAAGTCAAAGCCGCCAAACCTAAGGAAAAGGACTACACGCTGACTGATGGCAACGGCCTTCAAATGCGGGTGAGAATCAATGGCTCAAGGCTGTGGAATTTCAACTATATCCATCCCGTAACCAAAAAACGGATCAACATGGGACTAGGCACCTTCCCGGAGGTGAGCCTGGCTCAAGCACGCAAGCGAACCGTGGAGGCCAGGGAGCTCGTTGCTCAGGGGCTGGACCCGAAAGAGAGGCGCGACGCGGATCGACAAGCGAAAAAAGCGGCCACAGAGCATACTTTCGAAAACGTGACGACGGCGTGGTTTGAGCTCAAAAAGGATTCAGTCACCCCAGCCTATGCCGAAGACATTTGGCGCTCTCTCACGCTGCACATCTTCCCGGACCTGGGCACCACACCGATCTCAGACATCAGTGCCCCTAAGGTCATTAATTTGCTCAGACCTCTTGAAACCAAGGGCAGCCTCGAAACCGTTAAACGCCTGACACAGCGACTCAACGAGATCATGACTTACGGGGTCAATTCGGGACTAATTCACGCGAACCCTCTTAGCGGGATCCGCTCAGTCTTCAAGAAACCGAAAAAGAAGAATATGGCGGCACTCCCTCCCGACGAGCTGAATGAGCTCATGGTGGCAATCGCCAACGCCAGCATAAAAAGGACGACACGCTGCCTGATCGAATGGCAGCTCCACACCATGACCCGGCCAGCCGAGGCAGCAACCACCCACTGGGCAGATATCGACTTCGACAAGCGGATCTGGACGATTCCAGCGGAACGCATGAAGAAACGCCGCACGCACATTATCCCGCTCACGGAGCAAGCCATGGCACTCTTGGAAGCAATCAAGCCCTACAGCGGGCACCGAGAGTACGTGTTCCCTGCAGACCGTAATCCTCGCACCCACTGCAACAGCCAGACAGCCAACATGGCGCTAAAGCGCATGGGCTTCGAAGGTCGCCTGGTAAGCCATGGCATGCGTTCAATGGCTAGTACCATCCTCAACGAGCACGGTTGGGATCCTGAACTGATCGAGGTGGCGCTTGCCCACGTGGACAAGGATGAGGTTCGCAGTACTTATAACCGGGCGGACTACATCGAACGCAGACGACCGATGATGTCCTGGTGGAGCGAACACATCCACGAAGCATCGACCGGCAACCTCTCAATGTCAGCTATCAAGGAAAATCAGAACAGAAAAGTCGTCTCAATACGCTGAGAGTTCGGAGATGCGAGAGGGAGTTCCATCCATAAAGTACGGAAACTCAAAAGTGATTCAGAGACGATAATGGCGTCAGCAGTAACGCAAACGAACCAAGCAGATCTCACCCCTGCTGACTGCGCTGATAGAGTTCAGCGACCCAGGGCGAGTGAAAATTCTTCTGATAGACAAGCACCAGTTCTTTTCGAGGGCGTGTCACACCTACATAGAACAGCCGGCGCGCCTCACGAAGCGCCCGGTCACTCTGCTTGTCACGCTTGCTGGGGAAATCGCCATTGTTGATGCCGAATAGAATGACGGCATCAAATTCGCGCCCCTTGGCGCTGTGTAACGTACTCAAGGTGATGCGGCCGGATCCTTCAATCCGGCCAGAGAAAGCAATGAGCGGCATGTCACGGCCCCGCTCCGGATTGGTCCGCTCCATCATTTCCGAGCAAACCTCCCATTCCTGATGGGCGTTTCGTGTTATGGCCTGCCATGGTGCGATCAGCTCTTGGTAAAAGCGGCGCAACCAAGCGTGTGTAGTCTCACCCGCATCAATACAGCTGCGCAGGAACGCTATCAATTGGCGTGAAAGCGCCTGTTCCTCGATCTCGCTCGCTCCCCCGCCATAGACGAGACCAAGAGCTTGGCCGAGCAATCGGTCATAGGGTGGCTCTGCTACACGCCATCCTCCCGTTATCCAACCGGCACAGGCTTCGATGAAGCGAGCAAGGCGGGAGCTGCGCTTAACCAGCGCATTACTGTCGGTGCGTATAAAGGCCGTATTAGAGCGTTCAAGTGTTTCGGCGACCTTGTCGCCGAGCCATGCGGCGCGATAGAGGATGGCAATCTGTTCGGATTGAAAGCCGCGGCCGAGCAGCATTGGCAGGATGGTCTCGGCGATATGTTGCGCCTGTATATTGTGGTCCCCGTTTACAGGCCAGAAGGTCAGCTCGCCATCGGGAGCGCCTTCAACACCGCGATAATCGCGCTCTTCGCCGAGTGCCCCCAAGGAGGCGCGGATGATCTTCGCACCTGAGCGATAGTTAAAGCGCAGACGGATCGTACTGACATCACCCCGTTCGGTTAGGCTTTGAAGCAGTTCTGGATTGGCACCCGTGAAACCGTAAATGGACTGATCGGCATCCCCTACCGCGAACAGACGAATGCCGCTTTCGAAGCAGAGCAGCAACACCAACTCGTGGAGCGCGTGGCCCAAATCCTGATATTCGTCAACGAACAGGACTGGGAAGCGAGCTCGTAGTGCGCCACGGATCCAGTGATGATCCTTGATCATGCGAAAAGCGATAAGCGGCATGTCGTCGAAGTCGATCAAGCCATTGCGTCGTAACTCGGCCTCATAGGCCTCAATGAAATCGGCAAGTTCGTAGTTTTGCCCTCTCCAGGAGGGCAGGCTGCGATCGACATCGCGGCGGCGTTTTTCCTCGGCGAAGCGCCAGCGGTCTTGTGGGTTGCCTGCATCGCCGAACACTGCCTCATAGGCTGCCTCGACCGCGGAGCTGATCTCACTCCGTGTAGCCACGCGAAAGTCGTTAGGGAGAAGTCCCGCAATGCAGCGTGCATAGGGCGCAATGACTTGAGTGAGCGCAAAACTGTGGACGGTACCAATGAAACTGCGATCGCTGGTCATGATGCCGAACTTGGCGAGACGCGTTTCAAGTTCGATCGCGCACTCGTTGTTATAGGTGATGCAGGCGACCCCGCGCGGCTCGACCACGTCCTCCATTAGCGTGCGCGCCATGGCGGTGGTCAAAGTCTTGGTTTTACCGCTGCCGGGACCAGCCAGGACGATGCAGTGCCTGCGCTCGCGTGCTGCATCGTATTGCTCCGGGTTGCGTTCGAGCTCCGCAAGCGCTCGTGTGAGCGCGAGACGATTAGACACGGGATGCCACGAACTGGATGGCGGAAGCGATATAGGCAGGCGGTGTTAGCCCGGGCAGCTTCTTCGCGAGCTTTCCGCTCATGCGGCCTTTTCCGATGTCGGAAACCATGGCAAGTAACTGGTCGGGATTGACATCCTTGCCTGAGCGCCAAGCGGCGATGCGCGCCGTGCGTATGGAACCAAATCCTTGCTCGACGAGAATGTCGAGCAGTGCCCCAAGCAGATTGGGCGTGTTCGCCACAGCTACCTCGAAGGTCTGGTCATTCAGGAAGATGCCTTGTGGTTCCCAACCCTTGCTGAAGGTTGGGAAATCTGCCGCTTCCCAATAGGCGCGGTCCGCGGGCGTCAACGGAGGCTTACCAGTAACCTCGCTCCAGCCGTCATATATCCCCAGCGTCCGCGCCTTGCCGAGCGGCGGTTTGGTGCCGTCGAGTGGGTCCCAATCGGTAACGACCGCAAACGGCAGACCGAGGCCGGCAGCGAGTTTCACATAGGGCGTGAAATTGGTGCCAGCGACATTGCAGATGGTGATGCCGAGTCGGTCCAGGTTATTGCCCAGTGCATCTGCGAACCCAGGGAGCAGCGCTTCCTCAGCGTCGCCCTCGACAAAGATGACACCTCGCGCAAAAAGCAACTCGGATCGCGTAGCGGTCAGATATCGTTCGATATCGTCGAGTTCATCGGGCGTCACTGGCAGCGTGGCAAGCGAATAGGCGCTGGACGTGCCCCTCACTGACCGCAAGGTTACGATTGATCGCAGCGGTGCAACCGCAGCGAGTGTCGGGGAATGGCTGGTGACGATTAGTGCTTGAGCTGGATCGGCATCTTGAAAGATCTTGTCGAAGACGGCTCGTTGGAGCTGGGGGTGAAGATGAGCCTCTGGCTCCTCAATGCAAAGCAGTGAATAGTTACGCTCGTTTTTCGCGCGCCGCCAAGCAAACTCGGCCAGCTTTAATGCAATCAGCGCGACGTTCGCGGAGCCCAGGCTAGCTTCGGCGATACCACGCTTTCCTTCGTCTATGAACATCGCAATTGAGCGAAACAGTCGCAGCGGATCGGTCGGCGCGAAGCGTAACCGTGCGCCGATGTCATGCGCACTGCCGGCCAGATTGAGAATGCCCGAGCGCAGTGAGTCCTCGAGTTCTTTCACCGACGAGAAGTTTTCCATCTTCTTGGTTGCCGCTTCCAAATCGGCGGCGACGCCTTCCAAGTCGCCTCGGCTGACTGAAGCAACCGCATCTTCAAGCAACGGCCGAAGTGGAGAATAGCGCCATGACGCGAGCTGTCCTTCGGCATCGCGCAAGGCATCAAGCATGTCGAGAGCGATCCTGCGACGTACCCGACTTGGTATGGCGCGAAATTCATCACCACCTCCATAGACGATGAACTCGCAATCCTCGCCCGACTGCGGCGCACCGCTGACCTCGGGCTTCTTACGAAAGACATAGCTCAGTCGCGCGACTTTGGGATCGCAGGCGGTGCGAAAGTCGGTTAGCAAAGCAATCAGTGCATCGTCGCCATCGAAATCGGCAAAATCGAGATGCACTTCAATCTGCGGGTTCGCCGTCATGTCGCAGCCATCCCAGAAATCTGAAAGCTTCAACTGCCGTACTGAATCAGGAAGAGTCGGATCGAACACTAACCGAATGGCGAAAAGCAGATTGCTCTTGCCAACGCGGTTCTCACCAAGCAGCACCACGTTGCCGGCAAGCGGAATATCGATCGCCGCAAAATTGCGGAAGTTGCGAATGCTCAAATTTGCTAGGCGCATGTAATTCCCTCTCTCATGCGGTTCTCGTCTTTACGCTTGTACGGGCGTCGCGACCGAAAGCGAAAGTCAGTCTACAAGCCCTCCAATGTAATGAATGACAGGCATCAACGCGAGCAGCACGAAGCTACTCCATCAGGGGTACGGCCAGAGCGAGAGGCTGTTTCGGGTCGCATTCTGCTGTAGAAACTGAATCACTCGCCCGACATTGGGTTGATTCGATTCGAAAAAATCTCAGCCCTACATAACAGCAATGACATCACCACCAAGGAGATTCGCCCCATGTCATTGCAATGCCCTCGCTGTCACTCCTCCAAAGTCGCTTCTTTCCATCACGCAATGAAGATCGGCGCGGCCATCGGCACCGTGGGCGGTGCTGCGCGCGGCGTCAGCGCTGCGCTGGCTGGCGGCCAGGCTGGTGCGCTGATTGGCGCATTCGCCGGACCTGTCGGCATCACCCTCGGATCCGTGTCGGGCGCCATCTTCGGCGGCCTGGCCGGTGGAGTGGGCGGCTGCGCACTCGGCGCTCAGCTCGGTGAGTCGCTCGACCGCCACGTCCTGGCCCACAACCTCTGCCTGCTCTGCGGTCACCACTTCAACCTGCCGGCCTGATTCCGGCATCACTCCCCTTCATTTCAATCGTCCAGTCAGTGCTGCGCCTCGCGCAGCGCTTATGCCGGTATGCACCCCAAGGAATCTCAACCATGGCTCATCTCGTCGAAACAATGGCCTACGCTGGCGCTACTCCGTGGCATGGCCTGGGCAATCACCTCACACAGAAACAACCCATCGAAGTCTGGCAACGCGAAGCCGGCATGGACTGGCAGATTCAAGAAAGCCTCGTTCACTTCAAGTCGGATGCCGTCGGCCACCTGGGCGCTATCCATTCCTTTCCGGAACAGAAGGTGCTCTTCCGTTCGGATACCAAGGCTCCGCTGTCGGTGGTTTCCCAGCGATACCACACCGTGCAGCCTCGCGAGGTGCTGGAGTTCTACCGGGATCTCACCGAGGTCTCCGGCTATGAGCTGGAAACGGCCGGCGTGCTCAAGGGCGGGGCGCAAGTTCTGGGCGCTGGCGCGGACCGGTCAAGATGCTGCGCTGAAGGATAATGACCAGATCAACGGCTACCTGGTGCTGGCCACCTCCTGCGACGGCACCCTGGCCACCACGGCAACGCCGACCATCGTGCGCGTGGTCTGCAACAACACCCTAACCATCGCCTTGGATGGCATCAGTCGGGCAATCAAGGTGCCACACAACACCCGCTTCGACCCGCAAACTGTCAAGAAGCAACTGGGCATTGCCGTCTCGCAATGGGACGAATTCATGTATCGAATGCGCATCCTCGCCGAACGCAAGGTTCAGTCGAAAGAGGCCCTTGGCTTTTTTATGAACGTGCTGTGCGACACCAACGCCCATGCCCCCATTCCCGAGGTGCTGCCCAACAAGCGGGCGATGGAGAAGGTACAAAGCCTGTACGAAGGAAAAGGCCGAGGCGCTGATCTGGCCTCCGCTCGCGGCACAGCCTGGGGCTTGCTGAACGCTATGACGGAATACGTAGATCACGAACGACGTGCCAGAAGCTCGGAGTACCGAATGGATTCCGCCTGGTTTGGCCAAGGTGCAGTGATCAAACAGAAAGCGCTGGATGCAGCCCTGCAACTCGTGGCGTGAGCCAAAGGACAACCACTCATGAAACTGCACAAGCTCAAAGCCAGCGATACCGCTGGCCACTACCTCATCGACTCCCCCGTCACCGAAATCGACATTCTGCGCATGGCGCATCAGTTGGCCCGTCAGCGTCTCGCCAAAGGTCGGTTGCTGACCTCTCCCGATCAGGTATTCAGCCACCTGCAAATGCTACTGCAAAACTATGAGCACGAAGTTTTTGCAGTGCTGCTACTCGATAGCAAACACCGCGTGCTCGGCTTTCATCAGTTGTTTCGCGGCACTCTGGAAGAAGCCAGCGTCCATCCACGGGAGGTGGTGAAGCTGGTACTCGCGCACAACGCGGCGGCGGTAATCCTGGTGCATAACCATCCTTCTGGCGACCCGGAACCCAGCCAGGCAGACCGCAAGCCGACGTATGCGCTGAAAGATGCACTCAACCTGGTAGGCACCCGGACACTGGACCATATCGTTGTCGGTTTGGAAGGCTGCGTGTCATTGGCTGAACGCGGCTATCTATAAGTATCCAATCCAGCAAGACACACCATCACTCGCCCTTTAAGCATCCCATTACAGGAAAGACGTCCATGACAGTGCCTCGATTTTTTCTCACTTTGTTCATTTTCATTTGCGTACTCGCCGGCAGCAGTGTCTTCGCGCTGGCGATCTGCTTGATGCTGCGCTTTCCGCCTCTGTTGATTGCCGTCATGCTGGGATGCGGTCTTTTCGCTTGCCACCTGAGAAAAGCAGACACCCGCATTTCAAGCAGCGCCAAACAACGGTAAGTCCGTCACTCCCCCACATGCACCCAGAAGATCCATCACCTACAAAAAAAGACTGAAGAACCAGCCCATTTACAGGGTTGGCTCTTCAGTCTTTTTTTGTGACTTATGCAAGTAAGAATTTACCAAATCATCACAACAGGTCGCGAAGAAAGGCCGCGTAGGTAGCAGCGCTTTCGGTCGGTCAGTTGACCACGACTGTCCCTTTCAAACTGAGACATTTCAATGCGGATGGTATTTGGGAGAGTTTGAGTCGCTGGCTTCGGCGGCGAGATTTATATACCTCAACCGAAAAGGTCTCACTGAGCACGAGGAGTTTGATCAGGTGAATCCAATAAAGTCACTTGTGCTCGTTCAGCGAGCGATCAATCTGCTGGATTACAGTTCATGGAAGCAAGTTCTGACAGCTTCTGATTTTGCCTCGGATACGGTGAGCAAGCAGCAGATGCTTGAAGTGCCTGTATCTCAGCTAAAGCTTGTCCAGCGAGCGTACCTAGACTATCGGCATGAGCCGGGACACCATAGGTTGAACGGACCGGATTTTTGCCGCCACCGTTTCACAGTGGTCGGATTCGGGATGTTCAGCCCGATACCCTCCACTTACCAAATTTCTGAGCATGGAACAGGTTCGGGCGATCAGAACAAAGGCATAAGTCCGCGAAACACAGCTCACGATATGATAGCGGTGCCAAATATCGTGCTCGATCTTTACAAAGGTTCCAGCTAGAATACCTCCTGCTAAGAGGACCTATCCCAATGATTGATGCTGTTGACCTTTTCTGTGGCGCTGGTGGCCTCACCGCTGGCATGCGCAACACCGGCATTACAGTGCATGCCGGGTACGACATCGAAGGCCAATGTGCATACGCCTATCAGGAGAACAACCAGGCTGCTTTTGTCAAAAAAGACGTACAGGAAGTGACAGCCGAAGAGTTGCTGGCCTGGTATCGTCCTGACCGATACAGACTACTTGCCGGTTGTGCGCCTTGCCAACCGTTCTCGACCTACAACCAAGGCAAAGACACCCGCAACGATCGTAAGTGGCCGCTGCTCTATCACTTCAGCCGCCTCATCGAAGAAACTGAGCCTCACCTGGTAACCATGGAAAATGTTCCTGACGTCACCAAGCACGAGGTCTACCACGACTTCGTACAAAGCCTAAGGGACCAAGGTTACGAGATCTGGGACGGGCGAGTGGCTTGCGTCGAATACGGTTTGCCACAGCAGCGACGTCGCCATGTTCTGCTCGCCTCCAAACTGGGAATGCCCATAAGCATCATCCCTCCCACGCATCTGGACGCCCCAGTCAATGTCGAGGACGTCATCGGCGCACTGCCTCGCCTAGCGGCCGGAGAATGTGACCCGAACGATCCACTTCACCGGGCAGCAACACTCACTCCGATCAACATGCGACGCATCATTCACTCCAGGCCGGGCGGAACCTGGAAAGATTGGCCGCCGGAGCTAGTCGCCGAATGCCATCGCAAAGCGAGCGGCAAAACGTATCCGAGCGTATACGGGCGTATGCGCGCAGATTGCCCCAGCCCGACGATGACCACCCTCTGCTACGGTTTTGGGAACGGACGTTTCGGTCACCCTGATCAGGCCCGCGCTCTATCACTGCGTGAAGCAGCGATCCTACAGTCCTTTCCTAGAAACTACGTGTTCATGGAGCCAGAGCGGATCACCTTCAAAGCCGTCGGCCGCATGATCGGCAACGCAGTTCCGGTGCGATTGGGAGAAGTGATTGGAGAAAGCCTGATGCAACACATCAGGGCCTATGAAGCGGTTCGCCAAGCGGAAGATCGAATTCAAGCCTGAGGTGGGCCTCCAGCGCCTCAAGGCTCTTCGTTTCACACTCCCACATCACCAGTACACGCCAGCCCAGTTCTCGCAACTGAGCTTCCTTCCGCGCATCACGCTCTACATTCGCGTCGAACTTGGGTAGCCAATACTCCTGTCTACTCTTAGGGGTAGTCGCGTAGCGGCAGTCAGGATGTCGGTGCCAGAAACACCCGTGCACGAAGACCACCGTCCGGAATTTCGGCAGGACTATGTCCGGCGAACCGGGGAGATCTCGGCGATGCAGACGAAACCTGAGCCCTAAAGCATGTAGTGCTTGGCGAACGACAATCTCCGGTCTTGTATGGGCACGCTTGACGGCCCGCATGATGTCGCTTCGCGACGTACCTGAACTCACATGTACCCTGCCTCGTATCGACTAGATGTAGCCTCGCAAGTTGAATAAGTCCATCACCCACCAATAGGAACAATCACCCCCGTTATCGCCAAGGCTTCCAAATGTCGATGGAGCTGCTCAGGCAATAGATCGCCAGAGACCAAGACCCCAGCCTCCATGTTCTGATCCATTGCGTATCCGGTCAAATTGGCACTGGTGATGAAGCAATATGCCCCATCTGCCACTGCGACTTTCGCGTGCACACTGCCATTAACGAACGCTGCACCTTTGTCTTTCCAGACATAGAACACTGCATCCGGAACTATCTTCTGCAGATTACCGATAGGGTCGATGCTAACCTTGCCACCTTGCGCACTCGAGAGCTCCATCAAGAACTCGATCTTTACACCTCGCTCTGCCGCTGATTTCAGAGCCTTGGCGATCGACTCAATGTCGTAAGCAACATAACTCGTGACGAACAATCGTTGCTGAGCAGCATCAATCACCTGGATCAATGCCTGCTCGGTTCGCCGAGCAGGAACGAGCCCGGTGGTCGGCCCAGTCCATACGAGCTCAATCCTCTGCCGATTCTCCGCATGGCGAAATGCATGAGCAGCGGCCAAAAGCATTGCAGCCAGGGTCTCTCCACTGGAGGGTGACGCCTTCCAAGCATTGATCATCACCTTGAGCGCATTGCTCGCCTTTGCAGACAACACTCCAGCTCCAAGATCCCCAGCTTTGGCTGCGTCAATTCCCCTGACCTTGGTCGTCAAAGCGGCGATACGGTCAAAGGAGACGATGGAAACCAACTCGGATATCGCGATAAGTAGATCGCGCACCTCAAGCACCCTCAAAGAATGCCGCTGTGGCATTCTCGAAAGTAGGTACGACCATCGCCCGGTCCAGATAACGGTTGCCACGCTCGCACGAGGTCTCCGCGACGAAGGAACATGCATGGCAAGCTGCTGCATGCAGACTCCGGTCTTTCTGCGGATCATGCTCAGCACACAGCGGATCGGAGGAGCAAATGCGCGCACGCCGCAAAGCTTGGATTAGTAGACGCTCCAAGTTTTCTGGCTTACCTAGCTCGACCAAGCCGCCCAAAGTCCCATCGGAGTCCGCGGCTGCCGTGTAGATGATGAAACCGCACTGATTACCCTCTTCACTCACTTCAGCATAGATCCGCTCTCTAATGCTGGCTGCGTTGTATCCGCACTCCAACGCCAGCTCTCGGATCAGCAGATGCGCCAAGGTATGCAGCATCACGTAGCGGGCACCTGGGTAACCGTCTTCTGGCGGACGTAGGTGTCGGGAGTTCCGCCAACCTTTATGTCCGCCTCGCAGACTCACATCAGCAGCCTGAACCTCGGCACCCTGCTCCCACTCGGCGATCGACTGCTCGTCGAACTGAATGAAGATACCTTCGCCGTGTACCTGATTCGCGGGCACCCAATCGGGTTTCATGCGTGACAGCGGTGCCTGGATCGGTCCAGATCCGCTACCGCCAGAGTCGCCAGGTGCCTCGACTCGCGTAAAGCCGAGCAAAGCGTTGACCTCGCGCAGGCGCTTCAGCAGCAACACCCTGGAGATCTTGCCTTGGAAACCATTAGGAACGCCTACCGCTTCGGACATGAAGTGCGGATAATCATTCACCGGTGACGGATCAATCAGCACTCGCCATTCAGGCCCTTTGATATCAGCCTCGGTGACGCCTTCGTCGTCACCGGACCGGTACGCCTCAATGGCAGCCCAGATAGCCTCTGCGGAATACTGATCGATTCCGGGCAACGAACCAGTCTTCTTCAACAGCTTGATGGTCAGGGGCACCTCTTCCGGCTCATCCAGGTCGCCGAAGAAACTCCAACCATCTTCTACCAACTGCGCCAACCCATCCTTCGCCTGAGGTATCGCCAACGCAGACAAGGAAATCGGAAACCAGCTGTTGGTAGCCCCCAACAGCACAGCTCGAGGTTCCGCATCGCAATCCAGTTCGAACTGATCAAGATGAGGATGTCGACCCCGGCAACCTGGCAAATTCTCCTTACCGATCCGCCCGAACGCTTGGGCCATGTTACGCGCGGCACCGCAGGTATCGCATTTCACCCAAAGATTCTCTGTCTGAAGAGACGCGCCGCTTTCGTAGAAGCGCAATGTCCCTATGCAATCGCTGGGGCCACTGTGGACGAACCACTGCCAAGGGAAGTCATCCAGGTGCCCATTCTTGCAAGCCAAAAGGAAACGTGCCGGAACGGCATCGGCATCCTTCGCAGGTTGATCCCCCTTAGATCCTCGACAACCCTGGTGAACGAAACGTGTCGCCTCTGGGCGGTACCGACTTTCCTTGAGCTCGAACAGACCACTGTCATAGGGAGACAGCAGCCCACACTTCACACAACGCAGCCAGCGGGGAAAAGGACGAACCGGCACCCCAACATTGGCTTCTGCCGAAAAAGGCTCGACTGAATCGCCCTTATTGAAGGGCGGCATACGTAGCGATTCGACCTGAGGGCCAAGCACCTTCTGCACAGCTGCGAGCAGACGATTTTCGATCAACGGCTGACAGCGGTCCTTGTCCCAAACGTCGATTCCAGAGGTTATGACCGACACGTTAGGCAAATCGATCAGGGCACCTGGGCCATAGGTCCAAAGCAGCTGACTCGGCCGCACCGAGCCAACTGGGGTCTTTTCGTTTGCCATACTCATTCGTCCTTATCGGCCGCCGCAGGGCGAGGCCTCCATTGAATATCGTCTTTGATCTTCGCCGAGTTCATGACCAATCGAACCCCAGGCTCAACCTCACGCATCGACATTGGTACCGTCCAGTTATCCCAAGTCTGCGCCCCTGGCGCTTTGATCAAGGCAACAGTTCTGTCCTTGTCTGGCCCCCGCTTCTCATATGCCAGAATGCGGTTCCCCTGCATTACCTCATTCACCCACTGATCCGCACGCTGCTTGAGCATGTCGCCCGCGAGCTTCTTCGCAGGAGCTTCCGCAATGTTGTCGGCGCGCGTTTCGAGCACCTTCATGGCATCCAGTATTTCCGCCTGATTCGGCTGTTTAAGGCTCTGCGCCCCCTCGTTCGGCGCGAAATCATCGCTCTTGGCACGAATCAGCGACAGCATCGCCCCGGTCAGACCACGATCCATCGCGCGCGGCGAGAACGGTGTGACTGACTGCGCCTCGACGTGCTTGTAGAAAGTCGCGTGGTAATGCTCGAAGGTCTCGTAATGAGATAGATCGCGTGGGCGAGCCCATGTCAGGACGGTACAGACCAGCCCAGGAAATTGACGCCCTACACGGCTGGTCGCCTGGATGTATTCCGCTGTCCCTTTCGGCTGACCATTGACAGCCATGATGCCCAGCCGGTTGACGTCGACACCGACCGACAGCATGTTGGTCGCCAACACGATGTCGATGGCACGCGCATCGCCCTCCTCCCACTTGGTCACGTACCTACCTTTCTCGGGATCCCATTCGGACTTGAACATCACTTCGAGCTGATCGAGATACTTGGGGATGTCCTGGTTCGAAACACGAGAAGTCAGTTCGCGGATATTCATGACGCTGCGCTGAGCCAGACCAGGCCGTTGCACCATGCTCATTTGCACACGGTACGCACGAGTCTGCACGTCGTCCTCGGCCAGACGCTTCATGCCACCCAGCTCTCGCAACGAGTTGAAGTAGCCCACCATGGTCATGTAAGGGTCGGCGGCTTTGCCGAATCGATCGAACAGCGCTTGAGCCGCGGTCAGCGCTGCCGTGTAGACACGGATCAACATCGCCGGCCGTGAGCTGCCCGGAGAGCAGATACCCAGATAACGCCGCCCTGGTTTCTGCCCGATGGGCCGCTGCACCGAGAAGAAGTTGTCCTCGACGTCCAAGCCATGGGGCGGGAACACCGAGACCTGGCGCATGAATACGTTGTTGACCTGCTGCTGCGCCTTGCGCACGGTAGCGGTAGAGGCGATCACCTTCGGCCGGATCGCCTCACCATCCAACTGCCACGTGCACAGCTCATCGACCGTACTCTCGTAGAGACCCACCATGGTTCCCAAGGGACCGCTGATCAGGTGGAACTCGTCCTGGATGATCAGATCCGGAGGCCGCACCGGAGAGATAGTCTTGACCGTCGCAACCGCCCTACCCGCGACAGCCCTGTGACCGGTATTGCAATCCGAGCCAGGCCAGAGCAATCCATGCCGGGAACACTCCTTCGATACCCGACCGAACAGGTTCCTTATCGAACCACGCCACGCCATCATGGCGAACTTGTCCACCGTGGCGATCATCATCGATGGTGGGCGGTGATACATTTCCTCATCCACGACCATCACCGGCAAACCAGGGTGTGCCTGCTTGCTCGAACGGCCGCGAGAGAAGTCGCAAGCGCTGAGCTTGTCACCACAGTAGATCGTCGTACGCCCAGCTATCTTGTCGACCTCAATGTCTCTGCGCGGATCTATCTCGGTTCCGCACCAAGGGCAGCCTGTCAGCTGTGCCGGCGAAGCCATTCCGGTAGGGTTTCTTCCCGGGGTACGAATGACCTCAATGAACTTGTGGCTATCCGCCGTAGTACCTGGCGTCACCTTGTTACCGACCCAAAGGCCGATGGTGAATGCGCTCTCGCCAAGGGACTTGTCGCCCGTGGCCAGAGCTTCCCGACGAATATGCTCCATCGCGCAGATCAACGCGGTAGCTCGCTGGAACTGCTGCAAAGTCAGCAAACGCAGGGTGTAACGCATGATCACTGCCAGCCCGCGAGACGAATCGTAGCCCCCCAAGTTTCCTTGTAGGCGGCGAATCGCCATGGTGAATGCAGCCACGCCCAGGTAGGCCTCGGTCTTGCCACCGCCCGTTGGGAACCAGAGCAGATCCGCATGGGCCTGCAGAGGCTGAGTGCGATCTGTATGCTTCGGATCGGTCAGCCCAGGAACGGACAGCAGCAAGAATGCCAACTGAAAAGGACGCCAGGAGCGGTTCTTCGGTACATCGAACTCCGCCAGCTCGACAGCACGCCCGCGACGACGCTGCAAAGCGCACGCGCTATGCACCCGCTGGATCGCCATCGCTCGGTTAGCGAAACGGAAGGCCGCCAGGGCCTTGTCATCCGTCGCCAGCAGCCCCACGCCCTCGCGCAGACGAATAAGGATCGACTCACAGCGGCTCAGCGCCTCATCGGCCTGCTGCGCATAGCCGGCCACATCGCTCTCGATGCGTGCGCGCTGATCTTCGATCCATGTTGCATAGTCCTCGGTCAGTATCCCGAGTGCAGCGACGAGTTGGCCCCTCTCCAGTTCTGCCAGTCGCTTCATATCCAGCTGACCTTCGTCGACCAATCTGCGCATCGCTGGCCGATCCTGCGGATCCAAGCCCGGCGTTTCGGTGACCGGCACTTCGTAGTGCGGCATCACCGCCGTGCGCAGCTCTACCGCCTTGGCCACATCCTGGCCAACTACCGCATGCACTGCGACGCCATGGCCCACGGCGAACTCGACCCGATCGCGATAGATCATCTCCAGCGCCAAGCGTTCGCGTAAATCGTCATCATCCGCAGCGCCAGCATCCGCCTCCAAAGCAGGACGGCGACGGAATATATCTTTCACCGAACTTTCGTCATTGGCCCGCACGAGGATTTCCGGCTGGAACACCCAGGCGGTATCACGATTTTCATCGGGTTCCGTTTGGCCGTTCACCAGAAATAGCGTCACCAATCGCTCACCCTTCTCGTTCGGTGAACGCACCGTCCCCTGGATGAGCACTTCTGGGCAGGTCGAATCTGGGATGACCGGAGAAATCACTCCATCCTTCAGCGCCAGCTGAAAAGCTCCGCCAGAAGGCTTGCGCCGCCAGACTTTGGCCTTGAGAACTTGATCAGTGGTCTTGATCACTCGGCCCTCGGCGTCACGTACCGCCTTCTTGACCACCTTGGCATGTGCGGGGTCATCGGAGTCGAAGCGCTCATAGCGCCCCCAACTCACCACCACCTCGAGACTTTCCGCATCTCCATCGACGCAAAAAGTGAAGCCCATACTCGACGGCGCGAGAGATTGGTTCGAGGCCGTATCCACTTCCTCTTCGGCTTCGGAATCCCCACCACCAGTTTTCTGAGGAGAGTCGACTTTGTTCGACTGGGCCTTCGGCTCCAGATCCGCAGGCTCGTCCTCCTCATTCTTTTCCGGGGGAGCCACATCCTCACCGCGTTCGGTGTTTTCCATCGGCGCAAGCTTGCCGACGAGGTAACGATCGCGGACGCTCATATCGACGATGAGCTCTTCCGGTCCACCGGCCGGCCCCAAAAGATCGTCCATGATGGCGTACTGCAGCAGCTCGCGAACGTAAGCCTCATTCTCGATCAGTGGAATGTCGGCGAGAGTGACGCCAAGCGCACGCGGAATCGCCTCCGCGAACTCGGCCCAAGAAGTACGCACGATGCTGCCAGCGTTCGGCGGCAGCAAGTCGGTGCGACCGATCCCCACTGCAGGTTCGATCGCTTTGGTCTTGTCGAAGTAGAACGAGGTACCTTTCGCATCGACGCGGATACGCAATACACGTCCGATACGCACGATTCCACCGTTCGAGTTAAGCACTAGTACCCAGGCGCCCTCGTGCACGGCGGGGTGCAGCCCCTTCAGCCGGACTCCTTTGTCGGCTAAACGAGCGTCATGCTCAGAGTCTCGATCGACGACGATCCAAGCCTCTGGGGTACTGTTCTGCTGTCGCTCTTCTATGCTCATTCTTCAAATCCCATTCACGATATCTTCCAGCTTATCGAGCGCCCCAGTTGTCTCGACGTATGCCGAGTAAGCCACCTGAGCCCAGAGCATCAGCCGATTACGTGCTTGACGCGACCAGCCTTCATATTCACAGCAGCCCTATAGCTCGACCCGCGAGAAATGCGGATAAATTCTGTAGAACTTTCTGAAAACACCGAAAGGATCCTCCCCCATATCAGAGCGCGGCAGGTCAAACCCCATTATCTTCTGTGGTTCCTTCACTGACTCCATCGTCAAACGCTCAAGCGTCGAGATAGCGGGTAAATCCAGCCGGTGCGGGACATCGGTCGTGGAGTAAAAACCCCAGTTCTTGATCAGCTCTTTGGTTGTCTCGTCATCACTCTGGCAAACGACGAGTGAAGCCGTAACCATCGGTTGACCGTCGGCGTAGTGAGTAGCCAATGCCCAGACGACCTGTCGGTCCTTGAAGCTAAGAGCCTCTCTATCGACCGCCAGTTTGAGTACACGAAGCAGGCTCGGACCATAGCTTTTGAAATTCATACCGTCAGCGCTCAGCCCACTAGGAAAGAGCCCACCCAGACGCGACTTGAAGCGCGCGAGCCGCCACTCCTGGATCGTTGGCTTCTGTGCCCGATCCCCCGAAACCTCACCATCGGCCTCGACGGACAGTTCCTTGGGATCTGGCCTGCCCAACGACGCCGGATTGGCGTTGAGGGTAACGCGGAGAATGCTCCCGCTCGGCACAGTTCCGATTGTTCGCGCAAAACGCTCTATCTGCGAGGTGATGCCACTAGGCTCCGTGTAATCGAACCAGATGATGGCGGGCGAGTCGAAATCAGTCTCGTCAAGATAGTCTTCAAGGCTGCTATGAATGCACTCGATTGAAGCTATCGGACGGTTGAAAAGCTGGCGCTTATGAACCTCCTCTTCGGTCTCGATGCAGGTCATTCTTTCGATGCCCAATCGTGCGTGGACCAGCCGAAAGTCTTCAAGGAATGGACCACCCAAGCCAACATAGTGATACTTTTCAAGTCCGAGTTTTGGAGCAAGCCGCATCAGCAGCGACAGGAAAAGCTCACGATCCACAGCCTTGTTGGGCCGCAACTTATAAGGAAGCGAAGAACCGGCACTCATAACTCAGTCCCCCTGCTTCCTGGCCTTCACGAGCAGCATCTCGAAGCAAGCTTCTCCAACGATGCCAGGCTTTTCATCTTGGTCATCGAACAGCATCTTCGAGACAAGACGTACCTCCTCAATAGGACGCGAGAACACTATCTTTCGGGAAGAAGGCTTCTTCTCATCAGGCATTGGCAACACCTTCGCCTTTTGAGGGTTGAACTCGATAAAGCCGTTCGACTTTTTGGCGAGCTTGCGTGATGCAACAGCTTCTATGACCTTGCCAAGTGGCATCGGCCGAGCATCTACCCAGTAGCGAGATTGGTCGGCGCGTGGGTGGTTCTTCCACTGGTTGGTGTAGGAAATCCATATCCGCATCCCCTCCTTCATCTTGACGAGGGACTCCAACCAAACGTTCGATGATGTATCTAGGGCACGTTTCGTCGTGGTGACCGGAAGCCTATCAGCGCGATGCGACCTGAACTCGATGATACCTGTGATTATGGAGAACTGCGGGTGGTAAAGCGGAATACCGTCTCCCCATCCCGTCAAACGGTTCTTGTCGCCCACGATGACAGCGCGGTCGTTGCAAAGCACCGTCCAACCAGAGGTCGAAGATGAGCGATCCCCTTCAAAGCCAGCGTCATCCTCGTCGTCATCGCCAAGCCCCTTGGAAGTGTTCAATCCAACAGTGATGGAAACGAGCACGTCATCAATCGTCTTCTGGAAAACATACGGAGCGGGACGGTCCTCATCCTCCGAAACGAGCACCTCGACCCGTACAGGCAAAACAGGCTCACCGTTGAGCTCCACTCTGAGTCCCCACTGGAGGAACATCGTGAAGTGCTCGGCGATCGCGGTACGCACCTCGTTCTCGAAAGCCGCGTTGCCAAAGTGTCTTGCGACGCCCTCATGCAGCTCGTGAACCAGGATGGTAGTACCCGGCTCGTCGAGATTTTCGTTCGCCTCGCTTGGCTCATTGATCGGAAGGGGATCCCAGTTCTTCGCATCGAGCCATTCCGAGGTGATCGGCACCTCGAACGTATCCTCGCCGTGCCGCGTCCGCACCAGCGCGTTACGCCCCATCTTGAAGATGGCGCGCTTCATGCCTACCCCGTACATCCCGATAGTTTCAGCGTCCGAATCACGGTCGTCGTCAGGCTCGCGGCCCATCTTGAACGCATAGTTCTTGGCGACATCACGAGGGATTCCGCCGCAATTGTCGACAATGGAGAAATGATCTCCGGCGATCTCGATTTTCACGAAATGCTTGGCATAGTCGACCTGGGCGCCGTGAACAAGCCGCAATGCACCATCCAAACAGTTGTCGAGCAAATCGAGGATGGCGTCGGCAAGACTAATGTCGCGCGTCAGCATCGACACGAAGAACTGTTTGGTTGGGCTCGCCTGTGCGCGATCTTCGCTAGGTTTGGTCATATACAAGTCCTTTCTGTTCGGCTTTTCTTCACTGATACGGCAAAGTTCTTATTCTCGGTACGAGAGGGATTCTACTCATAGCCTCCCCTCTCTCCTGACTCGGTAACGAGCACCGCGCCTTTCACCTTGGCGCTCGACCTTATTGCCCGCAATCAAGTCGGTGATAGCGAAATTCCATTGCCCATCCGAAATACCTGTTGCTGCGAGGATATCGGACTTGGCGTGCCAGCCTTGGTTGGTTCGAAGAAATCCGAAAATTTCCGCTGCCGAGGCTGCGAAATTCTTAGAGGGTGTTATCACAGCATCGAAGTCGAGCCCTGCTTGGATTGGAGTGGCGCTAGTAGATCGACTAGCACGCGGAGCGCGGGTTGAAGCTCGCCTCGCATTGACGCTATGCAGTCCTTGGACAACTTCTTCTTCGTAACGCTGACGGTTCAATTCGGCAAATCGGCGCAGCACCTCGGCACGAGCGCCGTCGGAGATGGTAAACCGCACGCGGTCATTCTCCGCGAGGTTCGGCTGCTCGTGGTAGCCGTGCCCGAGGTCGATGTCCTCCCACCTGTAGGCACGCATGACTGCCGCATCAATCTCGCGGTGCAGCTCACGCAGACGTTCAATGGGCTGGTCGGCGTCGCCCGCGTTGTGGAAGCGGTTATAGAGCTTCGTGAGGCCGATCGGGTTGGCCGGATCAATCATCACCTCGTGGCGCGCTTGCAGGTACTCGCGACCGAGTTTGTCAAAGCGCGTGATCTCGGCGGGTTCCAAGAAGGGAAAGGTCTCGACGGCGTCGGAAGGCGAGAAGTTCAGATCAAGCTTCATCCGCGATGAGTGCTTCCACACCCATGCGTCGACCGGAGACGAGTTGAAAAGCGCCGCGTAGGCGTAGATCTCGTCCACTGCAAATACGACGCACTTCTCATGAAAGATGGCCTTGTTCTCGACGACGGACGGGTTGAAGTACTTTCCGACGCGCCCGGCGACGAGCACGCGTTTAGGGGGCGGAGCGTCTGTGCGCCAGTCATCGGGGTGCTGCTCGAAATGACGCCCGAGTCCGATCGCATGGTAGAGGGCAGGTGTCTTCTCACCGAACTGCCACCATCTCTCCCGTCGTTCGCGGCGGCTGTTATTGGCCCGCTCCGGTTTGACCTGTTCCTCGATGCGCTGCCACGGGAGCATGTAGTCGCGAGCGCGTTCCGCAGGCCAATCCCAAAAATTGATTACCCATCGAGTTGGGCGTTGTTCCGGAACGGACTTCAGATCATCACCATCCAAGTACGGAAAAACAACGTCGGCGTTTCTGGAGTCGTCGTTGAGCAGGCGTGCGGCCTCGTCAGGCGTGAGGACAAAGCCCATCCCAAGAACAACCGAACCCTGGAAGCAGCGAATCGCATTCACTTTTAGCCTCTTGGGACTCAATTCCTCACGATCCGAGAGGTACGCGGAGATCACGCAGACGGGGCGTCCGTGGATCGAGTGCTCGCCGTCCCAGCCCCCCTTTCGCACATGCACGCGACTAGTGACGACGTTCGCCTTTCCGGGCCAGGGTTCGTTCGGGTAGGCCGCATGGATGACGGCACCCGCGCCGACCATGGCCTCCAACCCGACCTGTCGCGTGTCACCTTCCGCGATGGTGTTGACCGCGAGCAGCCCGAAGCCCCCACCTTCGCGCAGGAGGCTCCAAACCCGCAAAAAGAAATAGGCGACCAGATCAGCAGAACCGCGACGCCCCTCGGCAATGTGCGCGACTAGCCAATCGCGAAAGGCAGTGCCCGCGACGCCGGTGATGCGCTGGCCGCCCAGAAAAGGGGGATTTCCGATGATGCCGTCGAAGCCACCGCGCTCGCGCGCGAACACCTCTGGGAACTCCAACGGCCAATTGAAAGGCCGGCGCGCTGGCTTGTCAGCAGGCAGGTCGGTTGAGAGTGCAGCAATCGATCGCTGACGCATCGACGTGAGCACGGCACGATCGCCCTCGATAGCCTGTCCAGCTTGGATTGTCAGCGACGCCTGAATGTTCGACAGCCCCATGCCATTGCCGACCGATGCGAACACTTCCCCGATGAACGCATCGGCGATGCATTCCGGAACTTCGAGCCTGCGGCGTGCGTCGGCATCCAAATGCACCATCGCCTCTACATCGCGAATGTCGCGGATGGGCATCTCGCGCAGACGCATGCGCAGTTCGATGGCCTCGCGCACGGCCTGCTCAATGTTCTGGCCGAACAGGCGTAGTTGCTTCTGGCCGGTAGGATTTATCGAAAGCTGAGTCAATTGATCCAGCCGATGGATACCGAGAAGGCTGTCGCCACAGCGCAGATTGTGGTCGAGGAAACCAAAGGGGCGCCCCTTGGCCAGCGTCACCAGCCAGATGGAGAGCTTGGCGAGCTCGACCGCTAATGGATTAAGGTCCACACCGTAAAGGCAGCGTTCAGCAATGAGGCGGCGGGCAATGGTGGTGCGCGACTCGCTGTCGCGAGGCAGCAGCTCCTTGGTGTCCGGCTCCTCCAGGACTTCTCCATCCACGCTCACTGTCTTTCCGACATCTTCAGCCTGTGACCAAGCCTCAACCAGACGATCGGCCAACCAGCGGCAAACCTGCACCAGAAAGGCCCCCGACCCCATGGCCGGGTCGCAGATTTTCAGATCCAGCAGCTCGGCGGATGACTTGAGCACCCACTGCTCATGTGGAGTTCCCTCTGCCGGCCCCATATAGGCGATCGGCGTCAGCGTCTCGGTGACGATGGCCTCGGTGAGCGACTTCGGGGTGTAGTGAGTGCCAGTCTCACGCCGATCGGTGCCGGTGGTAACGATGAAGGCTCCCTCAGGGTAAATCAGCGGGTAGCCCCAAGGATCGGTGCGCAGCAGATTGAGGAACGGCAAAGCACGATCACGCAGCTCTTCATCTCCAGCACAAGCTGTGAGCAGGCGGTTGGCCAGGGCGGCATCGACCGAGCGTTCGATATCTTTGCGGATTGGTCCTGCGCCACGCTTGATGGCATCGGCACCGGAAAGCTCATTAACCAAAGCATCGTCACCCCGACGGTGTAAAACTTCGAGCTTCTCCAGAGCGTAAAGGGTCTTCGCCCCCTTGCCACCGGTCAGCTCCACTGTCACCCATTCGGTTCGAGCGACAGTTCTCTCCAGCAAGCCTTCGTAGACGTAACCGATCTGCTCTACATCTAGCGCACGGTAGGAGAGCGTACGCCCCTCGTACTGCTGGATGGCCTCCAGCAGGAGCAACACAGTGCGGTTATCGATCGGTAGCGGGCGGGCGGGATCGACCCTCCAGTCGGAGCCCTTGGCGCGACCTTCGAGGAAAGGAAAACGATCGGGGTCGAATAGCGAACCACCCAGCGCCGGAAGGCGCAGCGTTTCATGCTCAATGCCGCCGTATACCGCGCGAAAGGTAGCCAGCAACCGGGACCATGCATCGTTGCGCCGCTCCAACACCTCCTCGGTTTCCTGGCGCAGCTGCATACGCAGAGTGGAAATGGCGTAGTTGCTCTCGTACGCCTCTTCCCCCATCAGCAAGAGTCCACGCTCCTCAGCTGACAATAGGAACACCAGACGCATCATGATGGTCAGGCCCGCTTCGTAGAGCTCGGTCGGTTCGACACCTTGCAGCAGCGTCCGCGAGCGCTCGCGGTCTTCCTTGTCCAGCGCCTGGATCAGGACCTCGACCGCACGGCGAACTTGCTCACCCAAGGCATCGGTAACTTCTTCTTGGTGCTGGAGAGACTCGTCCAGCATCAAGGGTAGGGTCTCATCATCAGGTCCGAAGAAGCGTCTGATACCCAGCAAGGTGAGGAAGGCTTGCAGCGTCAGCCGCTCCTGCCCCCAGAGGCGTGCATACCAACTGGCGAAGGTCGATACCGCTCCAACAGGAGCATCGACCAGCATCCAGCGCTCGCCATCAGTGACTAGGCCGAGGCGGCAGCCGCTGGCCCGGCAGAGCCGCTCCATGCGCTCGGCTGGGTTGGCGATCCATCCATCGATTTTCAGGGCAGCTTGGAGCTCCGTACCAGCTGGATAGATTTGGACAAGCAGCTGGCTTTTACCGCCCGAAACCAGCGCATAGTCAGGCGCCAAGGTGACGCCATGCTCAGGTAGAGCGACGCGTAGTTCCGCAGGGATGCGCTCTCCACGCAGGAGAAGCTCACCGCTATCGGACTCGTCGTACTCAAGGCCACGGGCGAGCACTTCGTGAATCCAGGCTCGGTGCAGTTCGGCGAACCGGGGATCGCCGTTGTCACGAGCCTCGCACCACTCGTCATAGGCCTGGCGCAAATATTGTCGAATTCGCGGCTCGACTGCCGGCAGACCGGTGGAGAAGACGCGCTTCAGTACGGGCGTGGCGAGAAAAGGACCGGAGACCTCGATCAGCGACAACCATTCATCGTGGATATCGAGGGGTTTCATGGGCGGCCTCCCAGGGCTGATGATGCGGGTACGATGAAAATGACGGCTACCGGGAAGGTGCGATCCTGTGGTTCTGCGTAACGTGTTTCGATGGCGTTGGTTTCCTGCTCCCGCTCGGCTGGAATGCGCGCAAGACGTGCCTGCAATGCCGAGTTGTCACGGCGGACTTGGGTGCGCTCATCTTCACTGAACAAGGAAAACTGCTCAGGCAGCTCGTCCTTGCCCAGCTCTTTGCGAATGGCGCTATCCAATTCGTCGAGCACAGCAAGAATGTCTTCCGTTTCTTTCTTCTTGCGGGTCTCCAAGGTGTTGCTCAAAAACTCGAGGCGGTTACGCGATCGTGTCGTGAGTGTTTGCTGGATGGCCTCTACGGCAGCGGCGAAGCGATAGCGCAGTTTGTCGAACGCTGAGGCGTCAAGCAGACACGGCTCCGCTTCGTCCAGCCAGGATTGCACCCGAGTGACGCCATCCTCGCGTTTGAAGCCTTGTTCGCGCAGATAGCCGCCAGATACAGTCAGCTCTTCATGCAGGCGATGATGGTTACCTCCAGTGATCACCAAGCGTGACACGACCACGACAGCCGGGGCCTCGAGACGATCGTCAGGCAGCACTCGCACCGTCACACGGTGCAACCGCTTGTTGTCCTCCTGAGCCCAGACCTCGGCGCGCAGCAAACGCAAGCACATCTGTACCAAGCGATGATTGAGATGAATGAGCACTAGGTCATCTCGTCCCTTGGCGACTTCATGGTCGAAGGTCACCGGGCGAGTCTTACCGGTGAAGGGATGTTCTAGCCCTTCGCGGCAACGTTCCCAAGCTCCGCCCAAAGGTGGCAGTTCGAAGACTTTCCCCGGTGCGATACCTGCCATCGTCAATGGCTTGAGAGCCGGCTTCTCGGCCAGCGCCAGGCCGGTCTCGACTGCTTTCAGGATGTGCTCGGGAGAAAGATGAAAGTCCTCCCTCGTCTCGACCAGGCGCTCATGCAGCTTGGCCACCCGATTAGTAAGGTCTTTTTCGGTACGGACGAAGCGACGAGCCTGAGCGATCTTCGCGTCCGCCAGGCGGGTATCCAGATCGCGCAGAGATCCTTCGATAAGCCCGGACATCTGCGGTGCGATCACTGGGTTCACACTGCCCATGTCGGCGCGCATGGAGTCAAGCTTGCGCAGCGCACGGAGGATGTCTTCCTTGTGACCACCGACAGCCCCCTCGTCCTCGCGAGCATCGACCGGGTGCCAGATCAACACCTCTTTTTCGCGTTGACCGTGACGGTCGATACGACCATTACGTTGCTCCATGACGTTGGGGTTGTACGGGATTTCCAGGTGGATGAGGTAGTTGCAGTGATTCTGCAGGTCGATACCTTCGGAAGCAGCATCGGTGGCCAGCAGAATACGCACGGGGGAAATATCCGGAGCAGCCTGAAATGCCGCCTTCACTTGTTCTCGATCATCATGATCCATGCCGCCGTGCAGGATCATCAGGCGATCCCCACCCAAATCATGAGTCGCCAGAATCTGGTGCAACCAATCGAGCGTGGTGCGGTACTCGGTGAAGAGAATCACGCGCTTGCCGTTCCAAACTCCATCGGTCTTCAGATGCCGATCAATCCAGGCGAGCAGAGCTTTGGCCTTGGAATCGGTCTGATTCATCGCCTGCTGAGCCCAATGCCTGAGCTCGTCAAGCAGGATGCGCTCTTCTGCGTTCAAGGGGCGCGAGTGGCGCGTGGCTTCCTCTACGGCCTCTTGCTGCGCAACCTCGACATCGGCGTCGTTGGCGTAATCCTCTTCCGCACGCTGAATGGCCTTGAGCAAGATGCGCTCGGACAAGTCCGTCCGTGCCTTACCGTTTCCGCCGCTCTCCAAAGTCGCGACATGTTTTTCAAGGGTCGACGCGAAGGCAGCCGGCGATGAGAACAAGCGCTTGCGCAGCAGCTGATTGACGAAGGACGCCCCTGTCACGCCGCCCAATTCCTCATCCGCAGTTTCCCTGCAGGCACAGAACTCTTGCAGCTTGCGATGGATCTCTCTTTCTCTGTTGGTGTAGTTGACAGGCAATGCTTCCAGCTTGCGCTGGGCGTAGATCAGCTGCCCATCCTTGTCGGTAATTTCACTCTTGAGGCGGCGAATCATCACCTGGGACAGCTGTTTCTCTTCCGGCATGATGTTACGTGCGAAGCGCTGGTCATCGAGCAGTTCCAGCAACGAAGTGAAGGACTCGGTGTAGCCGTTGTGCGGCGTAGCGGTCAGGAACAGGTGGTGCTGAAAATGCGGGGCAATGGTGCGGATTAAACGGGTGCGCTGACTCTCGATGGCGTATTGCGCACTCGCTGCCGGCGCGACGTTGTGCGCCTCGTCGACGACCAGCATGTCGAACTTGCGTGGATAGCTGACATGTGCCGGCAGGATATCGCGGAAGGCACGCAGACCATCCCCAGCTTTGGCCCAATCCATTGACGTGATCAGGCGCGGGAACGAGGTCCATGGATTGGCATGAATTCCTCGTTCGCGTCGCATCTCCTTAATGTAAGTACTGTCGACGATGCGGAACTCTAAGCCGAACTTTTCCATCATCTCCACACGCCACTTCTCTTGCAGCGATGCGGGACAAACGATCAGCACAGTGCGGATACGATGGCGCAACAACATTTCCTGGATGACCAAACCTGCTTCGATCGTCTTGCCGAGACCTACGTCATCGGCAATCAGCAAGTTGACGCGAGCCATGTCGATCGCGCGCACCAGCGGGTCCAACTGGAAGTCCTGAAGGCTCACGCCGCTGCGAAACGGTGCTTGGAGAAAACCACGATCCGCGTTGGTAGCGGCTCCCCATCGCACGGCATCGAGAAAGGCTTCCAGGGTATTGGAGTCGTCCTGCCCGGTGATGGCGGGCAAACCAGCACGCTCGATAACATGCGCGCCCGGCTCAATTTCCCAGATCACCTGGAGCTCTTCGCCCAGAGCATCCTCATCGATGGAAGCCAGCATGACGGCATGCTGCTGCACGCTGCCCAACTTGGAAGCATCCACTTCAGCCACCACCCACTGCCGGCGCCTAACTTCAACGAGCTGGCCCGGTTCCGGGATATCACGGTAGCTGCTGTCTTCCGCCATTGCGGTCATTCTTAACTCCTTAGCACCGTAATCATCTAACTGATGGATACGGATGAGCAAAAGCCTATGCCCGGCGCGTTTTATGGGCGCAAAGCACTAATTCACTTGGGTACAAATGTGGAGTTCGAGGGCTGAAACGGCAGCGTTCGTGCTCGCAGATAACGCTGTAGATTGGCCAACCCTGGGGTACCACGGCCTGCCATGATGCGATGTCCGTCACCTTATCCACTGCCTGAACATGGGTAAAGCCATACTCAATGCTTTTTGCCAGCATGGTCAGTTTGCGGGCGCGCACTTGTCGGACATCGGCGTTTTGGCTACATCGCCGCGCCCTTTGCAGATCAGGCTGATGCGCATGCCCTGCTAGAGCTCGGCGATTCAAAAAGGCTTCACACCGATTCATCAGTCGTCATAGAGCTCCGTATGGTCGATACGCTCCGTCACAGACCGCATAATCGGCCCGATATCGCGATGTGGAACGACACGGGCGATGCTTTCCGCATCCTCCGTCAAACCGATCGCGACGCTGAGCCGGCCTCCGATTTCGATACCGAAGTGCGGGAACTTCGCGCCGAGTGGATCCAGTTCGATGAACCGGAAGCTGCTCGGTAAGTACATCCTTCGCTTCAGATTGAGCTCTCCGGTTTCGATTGCCCGGCGATAGAGTTCACAACTGGATCCGCCGCCGGTGACGAATATCGGCAGCCCTTCACTCCAAGCAGAGCTTCGCGGATCTCCCCGTGAGTTGGTACGGGTGCCATCGGTCACCCCGGCGATGCATCTCGCGACTCGATTCGCGAACTCCGAGTCGACAGTATCGACATCATCCCGACGCTTGTCGTGTCGTTTCGCGAAGCCATCGGCAGGCTCGACAGGCGCCGCATCGTCCCATGCAAAATCAAGGTCGAGCCTGGAATGACGGTTGTGGTACAGGTAGTGGGTTCCGAGTGGACGGACGGCGGAGAAGAAGATTGGAATTCGCGGCGAGGAGTCGAGATCATTTGGCAAAACGACGTTAAACGTCGCCACATCGAGAGTAGCCGCACCAATATCGATCAGCACGTGCAATCCTTCGCTCACCTGGGGCGAACCGAGGTAACCGGCGATCTGCGCCACGAACTCCGGCACGACGCCCGGCTCCGTCTCGAGGCCGACGTCCGCTTCGCCACTCCTCCACGCGGCAGTGATGTTAGACTCCTGAAGATGGCTTACTCCCGCCAGTTGCCAAGCAGTCCGAGCGATGCGCCGGAAAAGGTCCACGACCTCCGGTCGCTCGTGTGGCTCGGTGGGGCATCCGACGTTCAACTCCCAACGAAGCGAACGGGCCGCCAGTTTCCGCCCGACCTCGGGGTGCTGATAAAGAAACGCTCTGGCGTAGCGAATGACCAATGCGAGATAAGCCAGGGCGGACATCGGGCACTCATCGGAACCTGCCATCTCGATGAGCGGGAGTTTGAGGTTGCCCTGGATATCGGTCTCCGCGAGTCGCCGCCAGAAGTACTCACCATCCGGTGCACGGTGGACGAAGCCGGGTATCACATATCGCCCGGTTGTCGACTCGTCACCGGTGACCGCGGACCAGTCGACTGGGACCAGGTCGACGCCCGCCCGAATCGCTACTTTCGTGAAGGCGGTTCCGAAATCCACCCCGATTCTGACCACCATGGGCGCTGTTCTCCCACCTTGGTGCTCGGGATGCTGCAACGAGCTACTGGCGTCAGCCCAGCCGGGCATGGCCAAAGAGCGTCCCCCATCGATATGTGGCCGAAAGACTGGCGTCGGCGCCGTATGGTTCTGCGTGCTTGATCGCGCGTCATCTGATATCTGGGAATTACCCGGCAAATTCTTCGCTGCATCTTCCTTTTGGTTATTCGCACCGCCTCCTCCCTTGGACCACGAACCGGCGGGAGCGGAAGCTGTCCCTGCGGCAGTGGGCCGACTCGGCTTGCAGGAATCTCGATGCCCATGGGTAACCGATGATTTGGAGCCAGAAGGTAGAGTGTCGTCCCCGCTGTTGTCGGAGGCCTCTAACCAAGAAGTAGGGGGAATGAAGTCGACTATCGTCGGCTTTTCTTCCCGCGTCTCGTTCGAATGCTCCCCCTGCAACGTTCGTTTCACGTCCCGTAGCTGTTCCTTCCAACTCTTCATGGCCTTTCCCCCTCCCGCATTACGTCCACGAGTAAGACGCAGATCTCGCGCGTTTCCGCCGAAAAGGTCTGGCTCTTCCTGATCAGCGTTGCCCGGCGCGTCTCCATCCTCGCCAGGAAATCCTCCATTTTCTTGCGCTCCGCGTTCGCCAGACCTTTGCGTCGTTTGCCATCCGGACTGTTCCCATACAGCGAAGCGAATGTCTCGTGACCCGCGATGCGCTTCTCGAATCCGTCACGCTTCTTGCGGACGTGGTCCTCCAATAGCTGCGATAGCACGTCGGCACGATCACTGTTTTCGCGCCGCTTCTCGCCATTGAGTGCCCTGTAGCGATCTCTGAGAATTTCCTCGCATCGCTCTACGGCGGCCACACCGGACTCCGAAGAGACATCAAGCGCAACCGTCGGCCAGTCGACGCCCGATTTCCTGACCGTATCGAGTAGAGCTTCCGCTACACGAACATCCAAGGGGGTGTCCCGATCTAGCGGTATGGCGGCGACGAGGAGATGTTCTTCCTCCTTCACGCCCGAAAAACTTGCAAATCGGGTCATCACGGCGTAGCGGCCCGCCGTGAGGCAATTGGCGGTGACTCTGGACGCATAGAGCGGAAAGCGAGCCTCGCAGTTTTCGGCCTTGTGTGACAGGAAACGGACGATCGGATGGAAGCGATGGACGATCTCTTCACCGGGTTTCGGCTTCTCGGTGATTCTGTCGGTAAAGCGGCAACGCCTTGTCTGCCCCGAGCCCAGTCCGGTCTTTCCGACCAGATTCTCCTTTCTGACGAACTCATCCAACTCCGCCGCCAAACTCGGGCTCAGACCTATGTCAAAGGTGTCTGGCTCGCCACGTGCAGCAACGACCCGGCAGCCAGGAACAGTCCTGAGGTAACCGTCCACGTATCGAATCAAGTCGTGCCGGGTGACTGTTTTTCCCTCACCACGCGCCGCCTCAATCTGTGCCAGCAACTGCTGGCCGTGGGCGACCAGTTGGATCGCCTCACGCTCCAGCTCCTCTTGTTTGCGTTTGGAGTTCTCAATCGCGAGTGCCACTTCCTCAATCAGGCGCGTTTCTTCATCGGCCGTCAGGTGCTTGGACAGCAGAACATCCTCGAGACGTCGGACCTTGCCAAGGATCTCTTCCGTTTCACCTAGCGCGCTCTCAAAGACCCCGATTCGTTTGGCCAAACGGGTGAGGATCAGGGCGTCGATGGTCTCCTTGTGTACGAAGTTCCAGACCAGGATACGGTTCGACTGTTGCCCGATACGGTCGATACGGCCGATACGCTGCTCGATGCGCATCGGGTTCCACGGCAGGTCGTAGTTGACCACGAGCCTGCAGAACTGCAGATCGACACCCTCTGCCGCCACGTCGGTGCAGACGAGCACACGGCAGGTGCGATGTTCCCGGAACGCGTTGACCACGGCCTCCTTGTCGAACTCCTCTCCCCCCATCAGCAAACCTGCCTCGACGTTCTCGACGGAAAGTCGATTGACGAGATAGCGGGCCGTGCCCCGGAAGGTCGTGAACACAATCGCCTTGTCCTCACGATCCTCGGCCAGGAACCTTCTCAAAGCATCCTTCAACTCCGCGAATTTCGAATCCTGCCAAGTGAGTTCGCCCGCATCGAACTCGCGGAGTACTCGACCGGCCAGATACCGCTTGAGCCCCGACGACGCGTCCCGTACCCGGTCTTCGTCCTCGTCCGCCTCGTCCGACGCGACGGCCATTGCGTCCGCGTCCACCATATCCTCGCGCCAAGTGCGTAGCAGTGCGGCAGGGCTGGAGGCGACCATCCGCTGGGGCGTACTGAGGAGGAAACCGTGTTCGATGCCGTTTATCAGCGCGTATTCCCGCGTACCTTCCGTGATCGCCTGATAAAGCTCGGCTTCAATGGGCGACATCTCCGCCTCGAACACGGTGACGTCGCGCAAGACCCTCTTCATATCCACCTCACGCTTTCGCGTTCGGGTGACGATGTGTGCGATCAGGTTGAGCCTCTCAATCTTGGCCGCGAATTCGACACGTCTTTCGTTCGTCCATTCGTCGACCGCCTCGGCCTCTTCGATCAGGCGGTCGACGCGCTCGGATCTCTCGAAGTAACGCGACGACTTGATCTTGTGAATCGCCTCCACGATGTCCAGAGCGTCGCTCGATGGGTTGCGCACGATGTCGCTGGCCGCGATTACCGGCCTGTTGGCCGAGACGACGTTCCTGAAATCGTCCGGGAATTCGAAGTGGTCTGGGTCGAGTAAACGCAGCACGTTGAACAGGTCGTCCGAGCCGAGGTTGATCGGCGTCGCCGACAGCATCACCTGATGCGTGCTGACGTCGCGCAGCAGACTACCGGTTCGCCACGCACCTGTCCCTTCGTTGCGCATGTAGTGCGCCTCGTCGAAGGTCACCATATCAAGCAGGGGCTCCCGGTCGGCATGGCGATAGAGAAGATCGGCGAGCCTGGCCCGGACTGATCGCCGGGACGCGTCGCTCTCGGCGGGATCCCAACCTCCAGGAACACGGATGCCCTGGTAGCTAATGATCCATGCCCGTTCTCGGCGCTCGCTGGACTCGAGCTCCTGCAGGAGCTCGGCCGCGTCGACGACGCGCGCTTCGAGACCGAACCGCGACGACAGCTCAAGCCGCCACTTCTCCCTCAGCATCGCGGGACAAACCACGAGCAACCGGCGCATGTCGTAACGGGCACGAAACTCGGTCCAGATCAAGCCGGCTTCGATCGTCTTGCCAAGTCCCACCTCGTCAGCAATCAACAGGCCGTTTACCGGTGAATCCAGCAGGGTCAGCAGCGGCTTGTACTGGTGCGGATAGAAGTCAGTCTGGGTTAACCCCATGGCGTAGACGACGTTCGCCAGCCGTCCCGCGAGGTGGACATGCGTGAGCAGCCTTCGCAGGTCGTCCACTCGCCCGTAGCGCCCTTCCTGGATCAGCTCGTAGACGTCGTTGTCACCCGACTCAGCCGCGACGAGCTCCTCCTCATAATGCCAGTCCAGGCGGCCACTCCAGTTTACCCGGCACTGGGAGCCGGAGGCGCGCAACCGGGTCTGATCGGTGACCGTGCCGGTTTTCGCCGGGTCGTCTATATGGCGGACGAGTTGTCCTGGACTCCATGGCATATCAGGCTCCCGTCACTATTCGATGAACCGGTAACAGAACCTCATACAAACGTTCCTGTGCATATTCCGCATTTAGCAAGACCAACTCGAATGTTCCCTGCTCCCGGGTCAGAACGTGCATATATTCTCCTTACCTAAGCACCCTATTGCAGACACATCCAACTGTAGCAGCGATGTATCTCCTCGTAGCTGTCAGCACTACAAGCCTCAGAATGCCTGGGAGATCAGTACGAGAACTTGCTCCCATCTGGGATGCAATCACGGCCTACGCGACCGAGCCGCATAGAAACTGGCCCAGCCGCAGCAAGACACCTTTTGACCAGCAGGTTCGCGTGAGCCTTCGCAGGGGATTTTCAGCCCCGACGAGGCCAAGAGCGCCAACGGCATACTCTTTGAACTCCCCTCGCGTGATCATCCGCGTTGTACAAACTGGCCCGAAGCAGGAGTATCAGGAGGGCTTCAGCTACGCCAAAGCCCAAGTGTTACTCCTAGATCTTTGTTGACGAGATGAGTACGCGCCGGATCTGTTTGCATCCGAGCAGTCAGTGAAGTCCGAGCGGCTAGACGAGCGCAAAACGCAGTAGCAAAGCCAGGCGCTGGCGGCTGAACAATGAAGTACACCTGAAAGCGTGTTGCATGACGTGATGGCTGCTGCAAAGGCCTGTCGCCAACAGTAAACCTAACGCCAGTCGACTACAGCCGAACCCTATCATCATGGGTTCGGCTGTAGTCTGTTTGGGGTTTGTTTTTTCAGTTACGGCTACTGTCAAACACGTGATAGCCATTACCAAATGGCTTGGTTGCCGCTTTGCAGAGATAGCTTGCCCTCTCGAATAACGCCGCCTGCCCAACGGGGTCATTACGCTGTATGCGGTACGTAGCATTGTCAGGCACTTCGACCAGACCCTGCACTTCAGCCACCGACAACCTCAGCGCATTGGCCCAAGCCTCTTCCAGTCGGTGAAACATGTTGGAGTTTGCAGAGCCAAGCCTTCCGACTGTATAGAACGCATCCTGATTCAGCAGGATGAGCAAGTGGTAATGGTGCACTCGACTGCCCTGCCCCTGCTCTCTAGCCCATACGTAGCGTACTTCGCTGGTATGTGCATGCTTGTTCAGTTGGACTGCCATATTACGGTTACTCTCAATCTGGAATTTGAACGACTCCATGAAATCGCCAATCGCAGCATTCGAGTAGGCCTGTTCACTCAACTGAACGTGAGTAGGGAATCGTAGATCACACCGAAATGCGAATACTCGTGGGTACTGACCGAGAGCACGCTCCATAGTCAATTTCAGCTTTGCCAGATGTTCGTATATGAAAGGACCTTTGCTGACCATGACCGGGAGACCCTCAAAGGTCTCACCGCAATGAATGCTCAGGTTTCTGTTGGATGGATGACGCTGCATGGTTACTACTCCGCTGTTGATTTACATATCAACAACAAGCTGAGTATTTTCTTAACTTATGCACTTGGGTGCACCATCGTTCCCTGGCCTAGGAGTTGGTACCCCTAGGCCTGACTATTCAGTAGCTGTGTTATCCAATGTTTGGCCGCCCTCCATTTGATAGATAATGCTTATCTAAAACATAATACCCACACAGAAAGGCTATTGAGCTGCCCAGCAACGCCAGACGCGGGCTAGAGCGTGCTTGCGTGATCAAACCCGCACCGGAAAAGAAATATGGCGAATGCAGGTTTCCCAGCTACCTTGCTTGGCATCTAACTAAGTAGACGGGCACCCGGTACGGCTCCTCAAAAGCTCATTCACTCAGCTGAATACCTCCCAGCAAATCTCGCTCCTCAACCTTACTGACGATCCAGCCAAGCACCTCGCTTTCCAGCCAACCTACACATCTGTCCCCCAGCGACACTGGCTTAGGAAATGTGCCTTCGGCAATGTACTTGTACACAGTGGACCGACCCAGGCCCGTCATTTTCATGACCTCTTTCAGGCGAATTATCCTCATGAACTGGCTCCTCGCATTTGTTCAGAGGATCAGCGAGCTGAGTATTTTTTCACCTGGAGTCCGGTCTGGCTCAGTCGTAATAGAACTGTCGAGAGCATCATCATGCAGGCATACGCCGAGTCTTCTGCGGCTCTGATGCGCCTGTCTGCCTCATACGTCCTGCCGATAAATTCTGCCGCCTTACCTACCTAAACCATGACAATCACCTGCGAGAAAAGTCGCGCCACTGAGCGCGAAAACACCCGCTAAAAATAAGATAGTCCTGGCACCGTGTTACGGAGTAAATGGTACAAGTAATGCTACCACGTAACGCCACAAGTAACGTTTCTACGTAACGATACAAGTAACGACAGCTGCTTACCAAAACAGGATTACGAAATACGAAATGTATGACTACCTACAGCGAGGCATTCTGTTTTCCTGGATCAAGAAGATCCCCCAGGTGGATAGGCACTGGGCGCGAGTCTATCTGCAGCGAAAAGGCTTATCAGTTCAAGCCAACGCGTTCGAAGTGCTCAGTGCCGACATCCCTTATCCCGATGATGCGCATCATCGAGAAATTGACTCACAATTAAGAAACGCTTGGCGCCAAAGAAAAGCCAGAAGAAAGCTTTCAGGACGAAAAGCTTACAATTTCATTTTGACCAGTTCGTCCAAAAAAAAACTGGACACGATCGCTCAGGATATGCGCAGCACAGTTACTGATGCACTGAGAAACGTTATTGAGCTAGAGCACCAAAGAATTGAAGTGCACAAAAATGCTCTACAGGAAGTCAAAGATGAGGCCCGACGACTTAAAGAGCTCAGCAACACTGCGCAGACCATTAGCGACATCAGGCAAGTGCTGAAAGCAACAGAGGAGGCGCTCTACCTACAGACAATGAAGTCAGTGTTTTCCCAACTGCAGCTTGAAAACCGGTTCGCCCAACACGTTCCTCCAGATGCGCTCAAGGAGGAAGCATTACTGCGTTTTCATATTGCCCGACAAGACACAATGAAAGGTATGGGCCTTCTAGCTCACGGGCTAACCGTCAGATTTCCGGACACTGAAGAGCTTTGGCAAAAAGTGATTAGCAATAATCAACCGAGCGATACTTCCCTTGAGACGTAAAGGCTCTACATGGGTATTCCAAGGGTATTCCACGGTAATTTTTATATAATTCATACTGATACAGAATCAATTCAAATTACCCCGGCCCACCACTTCATCATCTAAAGACGTCCACGGACGTCTTTTTTTGTGCCAAATCCAGTAAATACGAGGCTTTCAGCGCCATCGAGATCCATAGCACTTCACGCAGATCCATTGGAGTACCCATGGGAGCCCAAGCTACACGCCTTTCAGACATGAAAATCCCAAATCAGGAAGAATGAATGCCTTCCCGTCGCCGGGTAAGTACCGAAATGAGCCTTCATGTGCTCGCCTACAACCTCAAACGAATGATGAGCATCTTCGGCATCGCAGGATTGCTTGAGGCGATCAGGGCGTGAATCCAACCGCTTGGCTCGCCAGTTAGTAGCCGTTTGGGCCGCTGACGCGGCCCAAACAGCATTACGAACGTCTATGTAGCTGACTAAGGCAATTCGCATTTCCGTCTGCTGGTTGTCGCAGACAACGCCCGTAGTTCTCAACTTTCGACGTATTCAGTGCGTTTTCACACAGCCTGGGTCGGTTGCTGCCCTTCGTGACAGGCAGAATCGGCCAGAAGCAGTCGTTCCTAAGGGTAGAAACCGGCCGGAATCGGACTTTCAAATTTTGCCTTCGATAGGTGGGCCGCTTCAATCGTTCTCATTTGAATTTCTTTCAGTCAGTGCAACACACGCACGCTAATAGCGACTTTTGCGTTTCGCCGACCAACATAAAATCTGCACCAAACGCGACCCACAATTCAAATTCTGGAATTGCTGGTGGACGCCCACTTGGGCCTATCCACCATTCGACAGCAAGCTAAACCCGGGAGGACGCGCTCGACTTCGCCGAGTCCAAAGAGGCAAACAAGAAAACGGCAGTGTTCCCCAAAAAGCTGGACTGCCATCGGCGTTTAAAGGCGTAATACGCGCGCTGTGAATTAGCGACCTCCATTGTTGCAGTTGGCGCCTCGCCGGACTTGAGTAGTTCGCATACGGGCCCCTTCCGACGGGCAATAGGGCATCGCCAAGCCGCGCAATAGTTGCGCTCATTTTGGAGAGCAGGGAATGGAACATGTCGATCATGTATTGATCGTGGATGATGATCGCGAGATCAGGGAACTGGTTGGCAACTACCTGAACAAGAATGGTCTGCGCACCACCGTGGTCGCGGATGGCCGTCAGATGCGGGCTTTTCTGGAAACCAATCAGGCGGACCTGATCGTGCTCGACATCATGATGCCGGGGGACGACGGACTGCTGCTGTGCCGTCAACTGCGGGCCGGAAAGCACAAGGCAACACCCGTGCTGATGTTGACGGCGCGCACCGACGAGACCGACCGTATCATTGGTCTGGAAATGGGCGCCGACGATTACCTGGCCAAGCCTTTCGCTGCTCGCGAACTGCTCGCACGTATCAATGCCGTTCTTCGACGTACGCGCATGCTACCGCCCAACTTTGTTGTCAGTGAAAGTGGCCGACGGCTCAAGTTCGGGCGGTGGCGCCTCGACACCACCGCCCGCCATCTGCTCGATGAGGACGATACGCTCGTCTCGCTGAGCGGCGCCGAGTACAGGCTGCTGCGGGTATTTCTCGATCATCCTCAGCGAGTACTGAGTCGCGACCAACTGCTCAACCTGACCCAGGGCCGTGACGCAGACATCTTCGACCGGTCCATTGACTTGCTGGTTAGTCGCGTGCGTCAGCGTTTGCTCGATGACGCACGCGAACCTCTTTACTTAAAGACCGTGCGCAATGAAGGGTACGTCTTTACCTTTGCGGTCGAAGTGCTCGAGGAGCAAGCATGAAACTCGCGCTGCAATGGCCTCACACGCTGGCCTCGCGCCTGTGGCTGGTGTTCCTTGTCGGCCTGATACTCGCCCAGTCCCTGACGTTCGCAGCCCAGTACTACGAACGTTACGAAAGCACCAAGACGGCCATGCTGGGCAATTTCGAACATGACACCGCGACCTCCATCGCGATCCTCGACCGTCTGCCTGCCGGCGAGCGTCCGGAGTGGACCAAGCGCCTGCAGCGTCGCAACTATGACTATTTGCTGCGCGAGCATGATTCCGGAAGTCCTCTCACCTCGAACGATCTCGCCGGGACTGCGGCGCAATCACTTCAAGTCTCCCTGGGCCGCCACTATGATCTGACCTTTGTCGAAATCCCGGGTCCACGCCCGCATTTTCAGGCACAGGTGCGACTGTCTGACGGTAGTCCGGTCACCATCGACGTACGCCCCTCTGTCAGGCCGTTGTCGCCCTGGTTGCCCTTCGCCCTGGTTGCTCAGTTGGTGTTGATGATCGGCTGCACCTGGCTTGCCGTGCGAATCGCGATACGCCCGCTCAGCCGCCTCGCCGAGGCGGTGGAGAACCTCGATCCGAACGCACATCCTATGCAATTGGATGAAAGCGGTCCGCGTGAAGTGGCCTATGCCGCCCGTGCCTTCAACAGCATGCAGGCACGTATCGCCGTTTACCTGAAAGAGCGCATGCAATTGTTGGCGGCCATTTCCCATGACCTGCAGACGCCCATTACGCGTATGAAGCTGCGCGCTGAGTTCATGGAGGACTCGGCAGAAAAAGACAAACTGGGCAACGACCTCGACGAAATCGAGCACCTGGTGCGCGAGGGTGTCGCATACGCTCGCAGTGTCCATGGCGCGACCGAGGCCAGTTGCCGCATCAGTCTGGACGCCTTTCTCGACAGTCTGGTCTGCGACTACCAGGACACCGGTCGAGAGGTCAGCCTGCGCGGCAAGAACGGCGCGATCATCGAAACAAGACCCCATGCCCTGCGCCGTATTCTGGTGAACCTGGTGGACAATGCTCTGAAATACGCTGGCACCGCCGAAGTGGAAATCTGCGCAAACGCAAGCACTGGCGTTTCGATCAGTGTGCTTGACCGGGGCCAAGGCATTCCAGAGGAGGTTCTGGCAGAAGTGGTCAAGCCGTTCTATCGGGTGGAAAATTCACGCAGCCGCAGCACGGGCGGCACCGGTCTGGGGCTGGCGATCGCTCAGCAGCTGGCCATCGCGATTGGTGGTTCACTGACTTTGCGCAACCGCGACGGTGGCGGTCTGTGCGTGACCCTCGACATCGGCGCCTATCACTAGGCCGCGCGGGCTGCACATCGACTGCGGCCTCTATCGGCCGGATACAGTGGCCTGCATTTGTAAGCCACTGTATCCAGCGCATTTGCATACTCAAAAAGACGCATAACCGCCGGTTGTCGAACATAGCCGGTATACATGCCCTTGCAAGAATTCTCCCCATCGACTCGCCACCGGATCCCCGAATGGCGAGCCCTTACTACAGGAGTTCTTGCCATGAATACCCAATTCTACCGCCCTCAGGGCTGGCAGCTGTTCGGCCTGATTGCCGCCTTGGTGGTAGCGATGAGCATCACGGCTGTCGCGGTACAACCCGACCTCGTTGAGGGACTGCGCAGCGCCATCCGCGCCACCGCCCGTTCCTCCTTCGCATTGTTTCTGATCGCGTTCACCGCGTCGGCCTTTGCCGTACTGGTGCCTTCGCCTGCCTCTAAGGCACTGGTTCGCGAGAGGCGCTTCATCGGCCTCGCCTTTGCTTTCTCCCACTTGATCCATGCCGTGCTGATCTACGCATATGGGCAACTCAATACCGAGTTCTGGCCAGCCCGCACCGTTGCCAACAACATTCCAGGCGGAACCGCCTACGCCTTCATCCTGCTGATGGCACTGACGTCATTCAAAGGGCCCGCCCGACTGCTGGGACCCAAGGCATGGAAGACATTGCACGTTACCGGCATGTGGGTCATCGCCGCCGTATTCGCCTTCTCCAATTTCAAACGCATCCCGATGAGCGACTGGTATGTGCTTCCTTTCGGCATGACCTGCGCCGGCGTCGCGATTCGACTGATGGGCAAGCTGGCCATAGCCAACAAGCGCAGCCAAACCAGGCAAGCGTCGATGCACCGAGAGGCGGGCGCCTGCTGATTTACCAAACAGGAAGCGCCCGCAGTAAACGAAGCAGCCTTCTCCAGTACGACATATTTCTTCAATACATTTTCAGCGGCATTCATTCCGATTGCCTAAAAACAAGGAAGCAACAATGAGCAATAGCAACCACGCCGCTCAGGCAGCCAATCAAGCCCAGGCCGGCAGCTATATCACCAAAAAGGACGGGGTACAGCTCTACTACAAGGACTGGGGCCCGAAAGATGGACAAGTCGTCACCTTCAGCCATGGCTGGCCGTTGAATTCGGATAGCTGGGAATCCCAGATGCTGTTCCTGGCTGACAAAGGCTATCGGGTGATCGCCCACGACCGACGCGGCCATGGCCGTTCCAGCCAGCCGTGGGAGGGTAACGACATGGATCACTATGCCGATGACTTGGCCACTGTGATCACCACCCTGGATCTTAAAGACGTCACCTTGGTTGGTTTTTCAACTGGCGGTGGAGAGGTCGCACGCTACATCGGCCGTCACGGTACCGATCGAGTGAAGAAAGCCGCACTTATCAGCGCTGTTCCGCCAATGATGCTAATGACCGAAGACTACCCGGGCGGCCTGCCGATCGAGGTTTTCGACGGCCTGCGCACTGCCTCGCTAGCCAACCGCTCGCAGCTGTACCGTGACATCGCGTCCGGTCCGTTCTTCGGATTCAACCGTGACGGGGCAAAAGTTTCTCAGGGGCTGATCGATTCGTTCTGGGTGCAGGGCATGCAAGCAGGCCACAAAAACACCTATGACTGTATCGCGGCGTTCTCGGCAACGGACTTTCGCACCGACTTGGTCGCGTTCGACGTACCGACACTTATCGTGCATGGCGACGATGACCAGATCGTCCCAATTGACGCCTCCGCCCATGCCGCTGCCAAGCTTGTGCAGAACGCCGAGTTGATCGTGTATCCGGGAGCACCACACGGTCTGACGGACACTCACAAGGATCGTCTCAACCAGGATCTGTTGGCGTTCCTGGGCAAATAAGCCAGTCCCGGTCGTTCATGTTCCGTTCAGGACGGCACATGACGACGGGTACATCTGAATGTTGCTCTCCAGCAGTCTCCAGTAAATGAAAAAGGAAAGATCATGCTCAATATCAAATCTCTCTTGGCTGTCACCATCACCGCTGCATTGGCACTGACATCTCTGCATAGCGCGGCTGCCGTTGAACCCGGCGCCGCCAAGCCCACCGTAGTGTTGGTGCATGGCGCATTCGCCGAATCGTCCAGCTGGAGTGGTGTTGCCGCTCAGTTGCTGAAACAGGGATATCCAGTCATTGCCGCGGCTAACCCATTGCGTGGAGTCAAGCAGGACTCTGATTATGTCGCAGATATTGTCGAGCATACCGCCGGTCCGGTAGTCCTCGTCGGCCATTCCTACGGTGGCTCCGTGATCACCAACGCAGTTCACGACAATCCGAGGGTCAAGGCGCTTGTTTATGTCGCGGCCTTTGCACCGGACAAAGGCGAAACCGCCATCGAACTCTCCGGTCGCTATCCGGGAGGGACCCTTGGTCCGACCTTGGCCGCTCCGGTGCAACTGAAGGACGGCACTAAAGATTTCTATATTCTGCAGGACAAATTCGGCCAACAATTTGCCGCCGATGTACCCGCGGCAGAGTCTGCACTGATGGCCGCCACACAACGCCCTATCAGCGAGGCTGCATTGAAGGAAGCGTCTGGCGAACCGGCCTGGAAAAAACTGCCGTCCTGGTTCATATACGGTTCGGCGGATAAAAACATTCCTGAGGCTGCGCTGAAGTTTATGGCCGATCGCGCGGGTTCGAAAAAGACGATTACCGTCCAAGGTGCATCCCATGTGGTGATGACGTCCAACCCGCAGAAAGTTACAGCGCTCATCATTGAAGCTGCCCAAGCCAGCTCCGCCGGATCATCGCGCTAAACGATGTGATCGCCCGAAAGCCCGGCTTGCACACAAGTTTGTTGCTTCGAGAAGAACCAGATCCGGCGCAGGGCGCCGGGTTTGTTCCCGCTTAAATGCGCGAGCCTACCCAATACGATCAATATGTTCCGTCTGATGCACCAAGCCCCAACGAAGATTCTCACTTCGATAGATTTGCACCAAGACGATGATCGATCGGGTCGAAGCGCAATTCGACAGCAAGCCGGAGCGCCTCATTGGCGACACGGCACCGCGCCGATGCTGGCCTGGATGGTGGAGGAAAAAGACATCGAACCTCACGTGCCGGTGTGGGACAAAACTGAGCGCAAGAACGACAGCTTTTCGAGTAACGATTTCCACTGGAATGAAGAGGCTGAGGAATACCGCTGCCCAGCCGGCAATGTATTACGCAGCGAATGGCGAGCCTTCAAGAACGAGCGTTCGCACGTCACCAAAGCCAACACCATCGTCTTCCGATCCAGACAGACCGACTGCGCGACATGTCAGATGAAAGCCAAGTGCTGCCCGAACACTTCGATTCGCAAGATCGTCCGCAGCGTCCATGAAGCCGCTCGTGATGTGGCTCGACGCATCGCGGCGACGCTGGAGTACGTGCGCTCTCGCCACGAACGTAAGAAGGTCGAAATGTTGTTTGCCCACCTCAAGCGCATCCTGAAACTGGATCGCTTGCGACTACGTGGCATGAGTGGCGCGACCGATGAATTCACGCTGGCTGCTGCGGTATGCATGCCGTGCTAAGGCTGGTGCGCTGAGCTTGGTGGCTGGTTCAAGGCTCCGGCAAGGAAGCCTTCCAGCGCCGCCGCCAGTAAATCGAACACTGTCGCTGCGCGTTTTACCCGTCGCAGGTCGTGGTGCATGGCAATCCAAATATCAACGGCCATATTCACCTCGGCCGCCAGCACCTGAACCAACCCCGCCGGCTCAGCCAACTGTTGCGGGCACAGGCCGAAACCCAGGCCGGCACGCAACGCGGCGAATTGAGCCAGGTGGCTGTCGCTGCAGATGAGAAACGTCTGCTCCGGCGTGAATACACCCTCTTGCACCAGACGGCGATGGTCGGCCAGACGGCGGTCCGGGCCAATCACTGGCATATCCTTCAACGCGGCCAACGAGAGCGGCAGGCCATGGCACTCGATGCACGCCGGGGTCGCATACAGGCCCACCTGCAACGCGCCCACCCTGCGGGTCACGACATTGGCCTCGGTGGGCCGCTGCAGGCGCACAGCGATATCCGACTCTTGCCGCGCTAGCGCCTCCAGGCGATCACTGACGCTCAGTTCCAGACGCAACTCCGGCAATGCCTGGCGCACGCCAGCCAACAGCGGCGGCAGCACTTGCACACCCAGCAGTTCGCTACTGGTGATGCGCACGCTGCTGGCGCCAGCGTTGGCCCGGCGGTTGAAGGCGCGGGCAGCGGTGTCCATGGCGTCCACATGTTCGCCCAAGGCATGGGCCTGCTCAGTCGGCACCAGCCCCGAGGGTGTGCGGGTGAACAGACTAGTGCCCAGTGCGGCTTCCAGTTTTTCAACACGTCGGCGCGCAGTGGCCTGGGCAATGCCCAGCATTCTCGCCGCACCGGATAAACTTCCACTGCGCAACACGGCCAGAAAGACTCGTTGGTTTTCCCATTCCAGGTCATCGACGCTCATACATTTCCTACTAGCCGCTGGTTTACTTTTGCCGATTTGAGCAGGTTGCCAAATGCGCCATCCTGCCCGGCCTTTTGTCATAGCTCTGGAGCCTTACATGCCCATCACCGGCCATTGCCACTGCGCCGCCGTCACTTACAGCCTCGCTCAGGACACCCTGCCAACCGTCTACGCCTGCCACTGCACCATTTGCCAACGTTGGAGTGGCAGCGCCTTTGCCCTGCATGCGCTGCTGCCAGAGGGGGCGCTGCGCATAACCGGGCCGCTGACCGAGTACAGCCATGAGCATCAAGGCCAGGTGTCTAACCAGCGCTGTTGCGCGGTGTGCCACACGCGGCTGTTCAACACCACCAGTGCCGCGCCCGGCTTGCTTGTATTACGTGCCGGCACACTGACGCGAGCAGTTGATCTGGTGCCTGCGGCGCATATCTGGACGCACAGCAAACAGACCTGGCTGGCCCTTCCCGACGGCGTTCCAAGCTGGCCACATAGCCCGACGCCCGAGCAGTTTGCCAGTGCCTTGAGCAAACGCTGAAGTCATTTCAGCGTTATTGAGCGATGGCAAAAATGGCCTGTCCATTGTCAAATCAACAATGTTGACGTGATTAGTAGCGCCCGTATAGGTTAGCCACCAGACCTTGTTTTCCGGTCGCTACCTTGCGAGGTTCGCATGCCTGATCGTCACGCGCTGACCCAAGTGGTAGAGGCCGCCTATGCCGCCTTCGCCGCTCGCCAACCGCAGCAGTTGCTGCCGCTCTGCACCCAGGACTGTTGCTGGCAGGCGCCTGGGCTCTCGGCATTCATGCCCTGGGTGGGCGAGCATCATGGCCATGCCGGAGTGCTGGCGTTCATCGCCCAGTTGGATCAGCACCTGGAGTTCCTCGGCTTTACGCCCAGCTCGCTGGTGGTGGACGTCGTTCAGGGCGCTTTCCGTGAATATCCCGATACCGCGGCCCAACTGGCCGCCATTCATCCCGCTCTCAACAGTGCCGCGGCACCCGAGGAATCCGTCATGACTGAGCCGACTCCATCAGGCCTGCAGGCCCTGCGCGCCCTGATCCGCGGTGAACTGCCAGGCCCTTCCATTGGCCACACCATGGGCCTCAGCGCAGTGGCCGTGGAGCCAGGCCGCATTACTCTCGAAGCCCGTCCCGACGAACGCCACCTCAACTGTACACGGCGGCTTTGCGGCCACCTGCCTGGACGGTGCAGCGGCGCTCGCGCTGTTCTCCACCCTTGAGGCAAATACCCCGCACTCGACGGTCGACCTCAACGTCAAGTACCTGCGCCCGCTACGCGTCGGTGAGGTTTACCAGGTGCAGGGCTGGCTGGTGGAACGGACGCGCAGCCTGGCAATTTGCGACGCCCAGGTGGTGGATGGCGCCGGCAAGCTCTACGCCAAGGCCACCACTACCTTCCTGGTCAGGGGCTAGCGTCATGCAGGAGCTTATTGTTCGTGACCCCGGCCATCTTGCTTGGGTGGAAGTCCCCACGCCCAGGCTGACCAGCCCGCGTAGCGCATTGGTGCGCCCCATCGCCTCGGCTTCGTGCGACCTGGACCGACGTTTGATCGCCGGCCTCACGCCGTTCAAACCGCCATTCGCCCTTGGCCATGAATGCGTGGCCGAGGTGCTGGAAGTGGGCGCCGACGTACGCAGCGTGAAACGTGGCGACCTGGTGTCGGTGCCGTGGAAAATCGCCTGTGGCGAGTGCCGCCAGTGTCTGGCCGGTCGCGCCACCGCCTGCACCACGGTGCCGCGCCATGCGGCCTACGGAGTGCCGGCCGGTGGAAACTGGGGCGGATTGTTTGCCGAAGTGGTTCAGGTGCCGTTCGCCGACGCCATGCTGGTGACGCTGCCCCCCGGTTTGAACCCATTGGCCGTGGCCAGCGCCAGCGACAACCTGACCGACGCCTGGGTTGCCGCCAGCACCCCGATTGCGACACGGCAGGACGCCCGCGTGCTGGTGGTCGGTGGTACCGAAAGCCTCGGGGTATTGGCGGTGCAGATGGCCGTTGCCGCTGGCGCGGGCAGCGTCGACTACCTCGATGACAACGACTACCGCCGCGACCTGGCCCGGCGCAGCGGCGCCAATATTGAGCCCGGCCAGGTGCTGGATGAGCGCTACGACGTGGTTGTCTCTGCCACCCGCGACCCCCACGCCCTGCACCGCGGCTTGCTGGCCCTGGCGCCGGGTGGTCACTGCTCATGCATCGGCATCATTTTCGACGATCCGAAGATCCCGTTGTTTGGCCTGTACATGCGCGGCGTCACCCTGTCAGTGGGCGCCTGCAACGTCCGCCCGCATATTCGCAAGGTGTTCGACCTGGTCGGCAGCGGCCGCTGTGATCCGCTAATGGTGAGCCCGACCGTGGTCTCGTGCGACGAAGCCACCGACGCGCTGGTGCAACCGCTGGCCAAGTGCATCGTGGTCCGTGAGCGCATCACCTGATGGCCTCAATTGAGGCGTTCGGCCAATGCCCGCATGATCAGGGTCCAGGCTTCCTGCCCCAGCGTGTCGGTGAGGGCGAACGCCTCGCGCAGTGTCTGCCGCTCCAGCTCGGTGGCCCGCTGCTCCAGCGCCCGCCCTTGCTCAGTGAGCGCCAGCAGCTTGAAGCGGTGGCGCTGCGGTTGACGGCTGTAGCAGACCAATTCGCGCTCGAACAGGTGGGTCAAGGGCCTGTGCGCCGCTTGCTTGCTCACCCCCAATGTGGCGGCCAGCTCACCGACGTTGAGTTCCTCGGCGCGGGCGATGACATACAGCATGCGGTGATGCACCCGCGACAACCCCTCGGTTTGCAGATACGCATCGGCCTCCACCGTCAGCCCGCGAAAGCCGAAATGCAACAGCTCAAGGGCGTGGTCGAGCGGGTCCAACGCGTTCATTCGCACCGATGCCGAATTGATCTTTCTGTCTATGACCATGCCATCCCTTCCCGATTGAATGCCGCAAAGCCTAAGCCTTTGTGCCCGCGGCGAACAACATCAACCCGTCCAGCTCAGGTGCTTGGCATGCAACTGATCCACGCACCTGACAAACATATCGCAGGTGCTTTTTGGGATTGAGCGGCACTAGATGGCTCAACACAGGTTTCATAATGTCGACCCAATGGACGCAGAACGCCACGCTTTCGCCCTTGTGTAAAAAAAGGTTTTCACTGACAGATCAGAACCACGTCCTCCTGGGAAATTTCCCGCAAACCGTAGCGACTTCCATGAACTGGCGAACAACATTTGCGGCAGATAGTCTTCACGCTTCGCTGTAAACCCTGCGGACGGTTTGACAAGCCCGAAATAGCGTAAGGATCCCTCACCTCATGGAACACCCTTATGAAAAAAATCACCCTGCATTTAGTTGAAGATCCGGCCACTTCAAAGCCTGAAACCCTCGACCCAACCCCACTTCCCCAAACCACCGAGCGCGCTAACGCCCGCCGGCGCAACGTGAACAGGAACATCTTCACCGTCCGCCCCGATGTCGACACGCTTACGCTGCTCACTCATGCCAGCGAAAACCTGGCGTCTCTCAATGTCATGACGCTGGACTTTGCCAACAAACTCGATGGCCCACAGCGCAATGTGGCGCTGGCGCTTCAGCAACTGACGATGCTGACCGAGCTTTTGGTCAACCGAGCGCGGGATAACGTCGATCCGAACGCTTCGGTGCCGGCTGGCAAGCCTCCTGTTTTTCACTGAGTGATCGAGCGACGACTACAAGCGCAGATTTCGGCGTAGAAAAGCAAAATGGGCGGCCTCATTTGAGGTCGCCCATTTTTGCTGATGCCGTCGTTGCTACATCGTGGAAAATGAAATACACACTTGCGACTCCCCGGGTTTCGTTCACTCAGTGGCCATACCGAAGGCCTTCCATCCGCATGAATTTTTCTTCACCCCACCCCTTCTCCCCAACCTGTACATTGCCCTCGCTCATTCAAGAAACTACAGTTTGCCCGCGCCCCGCGGGCTTTTTTTGTCTGCGGTTTTGTTGCCGGTCAGTTCATGTAGCCCGCGTATGGGAAGCTTTCGGCAGTTCCTACAGGCATTTGAGTCGATACAAGAATTCCTGTTCCCTAGGCTGCTGCGAACACCGCGCCTGATAACACTTCCTGATCAAACCAAAACCGGCCGCTTCGGCCAGCCGTTGGCTCGCCACGTTGGCCACGTCTGTGGTCAGGTAAAAGGTGAAACCGGGCAGGCTTTTGATCAACTTTTCGAGTGCGGCGCGCATATAGCCTTTGCCCGAGTACTCGGTGTTGGCCCAGTAGCCGACAACATAGCGGTTGCGGCGCCGGGGCTTCAAACCAATGCAGCCGATGATCGCGCGCGCTTCATCGTCGACGATGAACAGACGCCGCTCACCGGTTTCGCTTTGGAATTCATCGACTGCCCGCACCAGGAATGATCGGGCTTCCTCCTCGGTGGTGTGGGGTTTGGCCCAGGGTAGAAATTCGCAATGGGCGGTAAAACTGACGTTCAGCGCGTGCTGCAACGCTTTATCCCATTGCGGGTCGGGGGCACTCAATCTCAATGTGTGAGTGCCCAGCGTCAGCGAAAACTCCATTGCATCTTCCTTGAATTCAAACTCCGTCAGCTCAGACAGTAACAGCGTCAGGAAGGACACGGCTACTCAGGTAATTGCCACTTCAGCGGTCCTGTTCGGGATGAGCCCGCCCCATTTATGGGTGATTTGCTCGAACAGACGGCCGCCTTGCCGGCATGCGCCACTGTCGGCAGCCGGTGAAAACCTTGTTACAAACATCGCCTGACAAAAACCTTTCAGCTCCCGGGTTTGCTGCCGATACAAACCTGCTAACCACCCCTTGCTGGCTCTTAAAACAACAATCTTCCAGCCAACCGACGATCAAGAAGCACAACGTTCCTGGAGGAATATTGATGAATAGCTGGTTCGGTAATATCAGCGTGAACCTGAAACTGGGCCTGGGATTCGGCCTGGTCCTGGCACTGACCTTTGTCCTCGCCCTCACCGGCTGGACGAGCCTGGGCGGGTTGATTGACCGCAGCAACTGGATGAGCGACATCACTCAGCTCAACGCCGGACTGACCAAACTGCGTGTGGTTCGCCTGCAGTACATGCTAACCAACGGTGATGAAACCGCCGCACAGAATGTGCAGACCACCCTCGACGGTTTCGTCGCTCAGCAACAAGCGTTGCTGTCGAGTTTCAAGAGCCCGGAAAACGTCAAACTGCTCAAAGAGCAGAGCGCCACCATCAGTGCCTACCAGATTTCCCTGAACAAAATGCGCAGTGCCTACCGCACCGGTAACAGCGCCCGCGACGCCATGGGCGCCAATGCCGAAACCGCCAGCACGTTGATTGAGGCGATCAGCACCGGCGTGCAGCAAATGCCCTTGAGCGACCAGCGCTTCGAACAGTTCCAGGCCATTACCGCGGCCAAGGAAGCGTTTATCCTGGCGCGCTACGAAGTGCGTGGCTACACGGCCAGCACCAACCCCGAAACGGAGCAAAAAGCCGTCGCCCAACTGGACACGGCCATCGCCAGCCTGAAACAGCTCAATGTGCATTTCGCCGAGACCCGGCAAGATACGCTGCGTCAGCTGGAAACCGCGCTGAGCAACTACCGCAGCGCCTTGCAAGCGTATAAAGCCGCCAACACCGAGGCGGTGCAGGCGCGCAAGGAAATGACCGAACAGGGCGCCACCATCGTGACTCTGAGCGATCAGCTGTACCAGATCCAGCTCGATCGCCGCGACGCCGAAAGCGCCCAGGCCCGTACGCTGCAACTGATCAGCACCTTGTTGGCATTGCTGGTGGGCGTCATCGCCGCCGTGATCATCACCCGCCAGATCACCGGCCCATTGCGCGATACCCTGGCCGTGGTCGAGCGCATCGCCAGCGGCGACCTGTCCCAAGACGTCAAAGTGACTCGCCGCGACGAACTTGGCGTGCTGCAACAAGGCATCGCTCGCATGGGCGTGACCCTGCGTGACTTGATCAGCGGTATCCGCGATGGCGTCACCCAGATCGCCAGCGCCGCCGAAGAATTGTCAGCCGTGACCGAGCAAACCAGCGCCGGGGTCAACAGCCAGAAAATCGAGACCGATCAGGTGGCCACCGCCATGCACGAGATGACCGCCACCGTGCAGGAAGTCGCGCGCAACGCAGAAGAAGCGTCCCAGGCCGCAGCCGCCGCTGATGGCGAAGCACGCGAAGGCGACAAAGTGGTCAACGAAGCGATCGCCCAGATCGAGCGCCTGGCCAACGAAGTAGCGCGCTCCACCGAAGCCATGAGTGTGCTGCAGCAGGAAAGCGACAAGATTGGCAGTGTCATGGACGTGATCAAGGCCGTGGCCGAACAGACCAACCTGCTGGCGCTCAACGCCGCCATCGAAGCAGCCCGTGCCGGTGAAGCCGGTCGTGGCTTTGCCGTCGTGGCCGACGAAGTGCGTGGCCTGGCCCAGCGCACGCAGAAATCCACCGAGGAAATCGAAGGCCTGGTGGCCGGCTTGCAAAACGGTACTCAACAAGTGTCGGTGGTGATGAACAACAGCCGCGCCCTGACCGACAGCAGCGTGGCGTTGACGCGCAAAGCCGGCGTGTCACTGGAAAACATCACCCGCACAGTGTCCAACATCCAGTCGATGAACCAGCAGATCGCTGCCGCCGCCGAGCAACAAAGCGCCGTGGCCGAAGAGATCAGCCGCAGCATCATCAACGTACGCGATGTGTCCGAACAGACTGCCGCCGCCAGCGACGAAACCGCGGCGTCCAGTGTTGAACTGGCACGGTTGGGTAATCAGTTGCAGATGATGGTGAGCCATTTCCGGGTGTGACGTTAAGTCCGTGGTGAAGACAGATTCATTCGCGGGCAAGCCTCGCTCCTACAAGAGCGAGGCTTGCCCGCGAAGGCTATCTACCGATCACGTTTCGAATCGTGATGCTGGCCATGATGGGCTCCTGCAATCAATGAAATCATTGATTGAGGCTAACACAACTTGCTCCATCAAAACCTGCGAAACTACCGAACGGCCCCAGACCCTTGATCGCATGGGTAAACATCAACCGATTCCCGAACAGATCGGTTTTTAATCATGATGCTCGCTGGCGCGTTTGAGCAGTTTCTTGCAGCGTTCAGACAAATGCAGCACGCGCAGCTGCTTGCCAGCCTTGGCGTAGCGCTCGCGTAATGTCCTTAGCGCAGCGATGGCCGAGTAGTCGACGAAGCTCAGGTGACGACAATCAAGGGTCACCTGGGGCGGGTCGTTGGCGGGATCGAATTGATTGAGGAATGGCGTGGTAGAGGCGAAAAACAGTGTGCCATGCAGGCGGTAGAGCTTGCTGCCGTCGCTTTCCTGATAGCTGTCGGCATACAGCTCGCGAGCCTGTTGCCAGGCAAAGTTGAGCGCCGCAATGATGATCCCGCACAACACGGCGGTGGCCAGGTCGGTGAACACCGTAATCACCGTAACCGCAAGGATCACCAAAACATCATTGAGCGGCACCTTGTTCAGCACCCGCAACGAAGCCCAGGCAAAGGTCTGCTGCGATACCACGAACATCACGCCGACCAATGCGGCCAGCGGGATGCGCTCGATCAGTGGCGAAAGAAACAGCACAAACAACAGAACCATCACACCGGCCACTACCCCGGACAGCCGGCCACGACCGCCTGAGCTGAGGTTGATCACGGTTTGCCCGATCATGGCGCAGCCGCCCATGCCACCGAACACGCCAGACACCATGTTGGCAGCACCGAGCGCCACGCACTCGCGATCGGGGTAGCCACGGCTTTCGGTGATCTCGTCGGTCAGGTTCAGGGTCAGCAGGGTCTCCAGCAGGCCGACCAGCGCCATCAATATCGCGTAAGGGGCGATGATGCGCAGGGTTTCCAGGTTCCAGGGGATGTCTGGCAGCGCGAAGCTCGGCAAACTGCCGGCAATGTGCGCCATGTCACCCAAAGTGCGGGTCGGCAGGCCGAGCAGATAAACCGCCAGCCCGACGCTCAGAATCGCCACCAGCGCAGGCGGCACCGCACGCGTCAGGCGCGGCATCAGGTAGACGATGGCCATCGTCAGCGCCACCAGCCCGATCATCATGTACAGCGGCTCGCCAGTGAGCCAGGTTTCACCGCTCTTGAAATGCTCCAGTTGCGCCAGGGCAATGATGATCGCCAAGCCGTTGACGAAACCGAGCATCACCGGGTGCGGCACCATGCGCACCAGCTTGCCCAGCCTCAACAGACCAAACGCCAGCATGATCAACCCACCCAGCAGCACCGTCGCCAGCAAGTACTGCACGCCATGCTGCACCACCAGCGCGACGATCACCACGGCCATTGACCCGGCGGCACCGGACACCATCCCCGGCCGTCCGCCAAACAGCGCCGTCAGGGTGCAGATGATGAAAGCGCCGTACAGCCCCATCAATGGATTGAGGTGGGCTACCAGCGCGAAGGCGATGCATTCGGGCATCAGGGCAAAAGAGGTGGTGAGTCCGGCCAGGACATCGGCGCGCAGACGTTTGGGTTTCATGGCTTACCTAAAAAATACAGGCGGGAGAAGAGAGGGCGGATGTTACGGAATCGAAGGCGGGCCGGCCAGTGAATGGGACGCCGGAAACGCAATCGCGAGCAGGCGAGCTCCCACAATGGACTTGTGCCGTTTCACAATAATGGGATCAACACAAACCCCGTGTGAGCGAGCCTGCTCGCGATGAACGATGAACGATGACGCAATCTGCGAATCAGCCCTTGAAATCCCCAATCGCATACGCCGCCAATTTGCCCTGGATGAAATCAAGGAAGCACTGAATCCGTAGGGCAAGTTGTGAGTTGCGGTAATACACCGCGTTGATCGGTTGGCGATATCCGCTGTTGAACTCCGCCAGCAGCACCTGCAAACGACCGGCACGTATGTCGTCGATGGTCATGAAGTGCGACAAGCAGGCGATGCCCTGCCCCGCCAGCGCCAGGTGTCGGATCGTCTCGCCGCTGGACGCACTGATCGACGCCTGGATCGGCCAGCGATCACCGTGGACATAGCGCAGCGGCCATTGGTTGAGGCCTTCGTTGTGGGTAAACCCAAGCAGCGTATGTTCGGCCAGGTCGGCAACGGCGGTCGGTACGCCGTGTTGTTCCAGATATGCCGGGCTGGCGACGATGTGCAGCGGGCTGCAACCCAGTGAGCGGGCGTGCAGGGTCGAATCGGCCAGTGTGCCGATGCGGATGGCGATGTCGGTGCTTTGTTCAAGCAGGTCGATGATCAGGTCATTGCTGTTGAGTTCGAGCTGGATGTCCGGGTAAAGACGGCGGAACTCATCGATGTACGGCACGATGGCGTGCAGCATGAACGGCGAGGCAGCATTGATTCGCAGACGCCCGGAGGGGGTTTGCTGGCGTGAGGACAGGCGCTCTTCGAGTTGGTCCATCTGATCGAGAATCAGCTTGGCCTGCTCGAAAAAATACTTGCCCTCCTCGGTCAGGTCCATGCGCCGCGTGGTGCGGTTGATCAGCGTGGTGTCGAGCTTGGCCTCCAGTCGCGACAGCGTACGGCTGACCGCCGAAGGCGTTTGCCCGACCTGTTCGGCCGCCGCTGAAATCGACCCGCATTCAATCACGCAGACGAAAATCTGCAATTCATCGGATCTGGCTTTCACGTGTGTCCCTTATCGATAGTCCTGCGCGGCTCTACTGTGGCGAGGGGGCTTGCCCCCGTTCGGCGGCGAAGCCGTCGTAAAATAAGTGCCTGCGGACTATCTGAACCACCTCGTTGGCAAGTCTTGGGGCCGCTTCGCGCACCAACGGGGGTAAGCCCCCTCGCCACAGAGTTGTCTGCGTCACAGATTCAGTCCCGCTTCAGCTATCGATAGTAGCCGAGCGTTATGCCTTAAGACCAAACACCTCGCTCAAATGCTGTTCATAACGCGCCACATCAGCTTCGACATTCGGGCGCTTCATTACATCGACACACAGGAAGGTCGGCAAACCGGTCATGCCAAGGAAGGTATTGGCCTTGTGGAACGGGAAGTACACCGCGTCCACGCCTTTGGCTTCGAAGAAGTCGGTCGGGTCGTCGAAAGCTTGCTGCGGCGCGTTCCAGGTCAGCGACAGCATGTATTTTTTACCGTGCAGCAAACCGCCGCTGCCGTACTTCTGCGACGCGTCGGAACGCGTGCGGCCATCGCTGGCGTAGAGGCTGCCATGGCCTTCGGTGAAGACTTCATCGACGTACTTCTTGACGGTCCACGGTGCGCCCATCCACCAGCCGGGCATCTGATAAATGATCACATCGGCCCAGAGGAATTTGGCGACTTCCTCCGCGACGTCGTAGCCCTCGTCGATGAACGTGGCTTTTACATCCAAACCGCCGCGATCCAGCACGCTCAGCGCCGCTTCGTGCAGGGTCTTGTTGTAGCGACCATCGGAGTGAGCAAATTTTTTGCCGCCATTGAGCAACAGGACTTTTTTCATGAGAAGTCTCGCAAGGTTGAAATTCGATGACGGCAGAATAGAGATCGGCCTCGCGTGGAATAAGCCCTCCTTCAGCAAAATTCATTTGACTAATACGCACGAATCGACAGCAGATTGTTGCCGTAAACTTGCGCCGATTCTGATTTTCAAGGAGAACCTGATGAACGAAATGCAAGGCTTCATCCTGCACGCCAAGACCCGCCCGGAAAAGGCCGAGGCCTTCGAAGCGTTTTTCCGTGCTTATGTCGAACCGAGTCGCGCCGAACCCGGTTGCATCGAGTACCACATGCTGCGAGACAAACAGGACCCGACGCTGTTTATCTTCTACGAGATCTGGCAATCCCGGGCCCATCTGGACGTGCACTCGAACCTGCCACATATGAAGCAGTTCCTCGACATGCGCATGGAATACCTGGAACGGGATTTTGATATCCGGCCGATCGAGATGCTCAGCACTTCGTCCGCTAGCCGCTGATCAGCAAGTGGCCGCCAAGCAGGCCGAGGCCGATGAAGAACGCGCGCTTGAACAACACGGCACTGATCCGCTGGCGCAGCCATTGCCCCAGCAACATGCCGAGCACCGCAGGAACCAGCGCCAGCAACGACGCGCTCACCTCACCTGCGCCGAGGGCGCCGCGCCATAACAGGCCGGCGGCCAACGCGAGGGTCGAGACGGTGAACGACAGGCCCAGCGCCTGCACCAGTTCATCCTTGCTCAAGCCCAACGCTTGCAAATAAGGCACCGCCGGAATCACGAAGACGCCGGTGGCCGAAGTGATGATGCCCGTCAGCACACCACACAGCGGACCGAGCCAACGCTCGCTGCGACTTGCGACCCGCAAGGTCGGCAGGAACAACCCGCTCAAGGCGTATATCAACAATGCCGCCCCCAGCCCCCGCACGACCCAATGCCCGTCGGCCATGCCGATCCACAGTGTACCGGCGCCCGTGCCGATGAAAATGGTCAGCAGCATCGGCCACAACCGGTTCAGCAGCCCGCGCAAATGACCGCCGAAGGCCAGTTGCCAGACGTTGGTCAGCGTCGCGGGAATTATCAGCAACGCCGCAGCCTGCGACGGTGCCATAGCCAGACCGAGCAAGCCCATCGCAATGGTCGGCAGGCCGAGGCCGATTACACCTTTGATCATCCCGGCCAGTAGAAAGGTGGCGATAACCAATAAAGACAGGGCCAAACCCAGATGTTGGTAGAACGCGGCGAGTGTATTCATGGGGGCTATGGTGAGCCCTGAAGGTTGCCTTGAACATCTGCCATATACTGAGGCTGCCTCTTGATTTGATAGAGGCTAAAGTTTTCGTGGCGGCTGATGACGTCTTCGCGGGCAAGCCTCGCTCCTACAAGGATGTGTCGATCACTCAGTCCCTGTAGGAGCGAGGCTTGCCCGCGAAGGGCCCCGTTCAGACAACAAACCTCCCGAGGCTGTAACGATGCACTTCGACCTGACCGACCTGCGCCTCTACCTGAACATCCTCGACACCGGCAACATCACCGCCGGCGCCGTTCGCAGTCATTTGTCGCTGGCGGCGGCGAGTGCGCGAATCCGCGCCATGGAAGCGTCACTGGGCATCGAGTTTCTTGAGCGAGGTCGCCGCGGTGTCAGCCCCACCCTGGCCGGCAAGGCCCTGGCGCAGCATGCCCGAGTCCTGTTGCAACAGGCCGAGCGCATGCAGCAGGACCTGGCCGAATACGCCAAAGGGGTCAAAGGCCAAGTGCGGTTGTTGTGCAACACCACAGCGATCACCGAATACCTGCCGGAGTTGCTGGCGGACTTTCTGCGCGACCATCCGAACCTCGACATCGACCTGCAAGAGCTGCCCAGCACGCGCATTACCCACGCCTTGCGCCAAGGTGCGGCGGACTTGGGCATTGTGTCGGACGCGGTGGATACCGACGGCCTTCAGACCCGCTATTTCCGGGACGATCCACTGGTGCTGATTCTGCCGCTCGATCATCCTTTGGGCGACACCAGGCCATTAAGTTTCAGCACCACTTTGCAGCACGATTACGTCAGCCTGAACGCCAACAGCGCCTTGGCCGTGTACCTGGAAGAACAAGCCCTGCACAGTGGTTTACGGATGCAGATTCGCATCCGTGCCGATGGCTTCGATGGGGTGATGCGCATGGTCGGCCGAGGTGCCGGGCTGGCGATCGTGCCTTTGGCGGCAGTCGAACGTTGGCCGATGGAAACGCCGTTCAAAAGCATCGAACTGAAAGAGCCATGGGCCCGCCGCAAACTGTTGCTGTGCGCCCGGGACTTCACCGTGCTGCCTGGTTATGCCCAGGCCTTGCTGAACGTCTTGACTCTCCCCTGAGGGGCAGACTTTACCCACCAACAACGTCCAGAAAATTATTGATCGTGCGTTGTTATAAAACCTTCACTTAGGCACGGCAATGGGGCGAAACAGCTTTGCACAGTCTCTTGTTCTCAGCGTTTACAGGTAACTGAATGTCGACCCCAGACATCCGGGATGCCCCCTCTCGGAATAGGCTGGTCCTTCAATCCTGCCGCTAGCCTGGAGCTGACATGCCCGCACCTATCACCGTCCTACGCGATACCCACCCACTGCCCGTGCTCGACGCCTGCAAATGGGAAAAACTCGAAGGCGACCCGCACACCGTCAATCTCAACGCTTACACCAGCGAAGACGGTAGCAAAATCATGGGGACCTGGATCTGCACGCCAGGCAAGTGGTATGTGGAATACGTGAAGTGGGAATACTGCCATTTCCAGGAAGGCTACTGCATCATCACACCGGAAGGCATGGCGCCGATCCATCTGCGGGCCGGTGACATTTTCGTTATCGAGCCAGGGATGAAGGGCACATGGGAAGTGGTTGAGACTGTGCGCAAGTATTTCGTGTTTGCCTGATGCAAAAAACCGAGAGACCACCCGACGTGGTCCCTCGGTAAATACTGGAATACGCAATACCCGTGGTTTTGTGGCGAGGGGGCTTGCCCCCGTTCGGCGGCGAAGCCGTCGTCAAACCTGCCTATGCGGTATGAATGAAGGAATGCAGAGGGAGCGCTACGCACTCCCACGGGGGCAAGCCCCCTCGCCACAGTTTCCGGAAAAACCCTATTGGGGTTTGCGATAGCTGTTAATGATCGCCGAGAAGTCCTTATCCCCTTCCCCACGCTGACTCATCGCCTGATACAACTGCTGTGCCAACGCGCCGAGCATTACCGGTTGGTGCGCCTGACGTGCCGCCTCAGTGGCCAGCCCCAGATCCTTGAGCATCAGTTCAGCACCGAAACCGCCGGTGTACCCACGCGAAGCCGGCGCTGTTTCGACGATTCCCGGCCACGGGTTGTACATCTCCGAACTCCAGCATCGCCCGGTGGAACTGTTGATGATCCCTGCGAGCACCGTCGTGTCGATCCCCAGCGCATCACCCAAGGCCATGGCTTCGCTGACGCCGACCATGGAAATCCCCAGCAGCAAGTTGTTGCAGATCTTGGCAATTTGCCCGGTGCCGACTTCGCCGCAATGGACGATGTTGCGGCCCATCTGCGCCAGTACCGGTTGCAGGGTCGCGAATAACTCAGGTGTGGCGCCGACCATGAAGGTCAGCGTCCCGGCCGCGGCACCGCCGGTACCGCCAGAGACCGGTGCGTCGGCCATGGCCACGCCTTGTTTGGCGGCAGCGGCGGCGACATCGCGCGCCGTCTGCGGATCTATGGTGCTGCAATCCACCGCGGGCACGCCCTTGGCAATGCCCGCCAGCACGCCCTCCTCGCCCAACCAGACGCTGCGCACATGCACCGCGGCTGGCAACATGGTGATCACCAGCTCCGCATCTTGAGCCGCTTCACGTGCCGAAGCACTGATGCTGCCGCCCAGTTGCTCGAGCTCCGCCAGCACAACTTTGTTCAGATCGACCAGGCGCAGTGAATGGCCGGCCTTGATCAGATTGCGCGCCATCGGCGCGCCCATGTTGCCGAGACCGATAAAAGCGATTTTCATGTCCGGCTCCTTAACGCAAGTGGATGGTGGTGTTCACACCGTCGTTGACGCTGTTGTCGTCGAACCAGCGTGCCGTGACGGTCTTGGTTTGAGTGTAGAACTGCACCACTTGCTTGCCATAAGGACCGAGGTCGCCGAGCTTGGAGCCACGAGAGCCGGTGAAGCTGAAGAACGGCACCGGCACCGGAATCGGGATGTTGATGCCGACCTGGCCAACGTCGATTTCCGCCTGGAATTTACGCGCCGCCGCACCGCTCTGGGTGAACAAACCCGTGCCGTTGCCATACGGGTTGGCGTTGACCAGTGCAATGGCTTGATCGAGGGTATCGACTTCCAGCACCACCAGCACCGGTCCGAAGATTTCCTGGGTATAGATCTGCATCTCTGGAGTGACACCAGAGAACAGGGTCGGGCCGATAAAGTTACCCTGCTCGTAGCCGGGAACGCTGACGTTGCGGCCGTCCAGTTCGAGTTTGGCGCCTTCCTTGATACCGCTTTCAATCAGATCAAGAATCCGCGCCTTGGCTCGCTTGGAAATCACTGGGCCAACATCAGTGCCCGGCTCGCTGCCGGCATTGACCTTGAGTTTCTGCGCCAGCGCTTTCAGGTCTGGCAGCCATTGTCTGGCCGCGCCAACCAGCACGACCACCGAAGTGGCCATACAGCGTTGCCCCGCCGCGCCGAAACCGGCACCGACCAAGGCATTGAGCGCTTGCTCGCGATTGGCATCGGGCAGCACAACGGCATGGTTCTTGGCGCCCATCATCGATTGCACGCGCTTGCCATGTTTGCCCGCCAGGTCATAGACATGCGTGCCGACCGCGGTCGAACCGACGAACGAAACAGCCTTGATGTCTTTGTGGGTGCACAGCGCATCCACCACATCCTTGCCGCCATGAACGACGTTGAGCACACCTGGCGGAATGCCGGCCTCGATGGCCAGTTCCACCAACAGCATGGTCGACATCGGGTCCTGTTCGGACGGCTTGAGCACGAAGGTATTGCCACAAGCAATGGCCATCGGAAACATCCACAGCGGAATCATCGCCGGGAAATTGAACGGGGTAATGCCGGCACAGACGCCGATCGGTTGACGCAGCGTGTAGGTGTCGACACCGCCAGCGACGTTCTCGGCGAATTCGCCCATCTGCAGGCTGCCAATGGAGCAGGCGTGCTCCACCACTTCCAGGCCGCGGAAGATATCGCCTTCAGCGTCAGCGATGGTTTTGCCCTGCTCATTGCTCAGCACCACGGCAATGCGTTTGGAGTGTTCGCGAATCAGCGCCTGAAGCTTGAGCATGATGCGCATCCGCGCGCCGATCGGCGTCAGCTTCCAGGTCTGGAAGGCGCGATGGGCGGCGCTGATGGCGGCATCAACTTCGGCGGCTGTGGCAAAGGGCACTTTGGCCAGCACTTGTTGAGTCGCCGGGTTGACGATGTCGTGCCATTCGGTGGTCTGGGATTCGACCCACTCGCCATCGATCAACAGCTTGACCGTTTGCACGGTGGTTTCTAGCGATGCGTTCATATTGGTCTCCGGACGTTGTTCTTATTTAGAGAGCGATCTTTGTGGCCAAGGCGAGAAAGTCGCCTTGAGATGAGACGTGTGTCGCGATTGGTGATCGGACTGTTTTTGGAGTATAGATGTGCAAACTTCTAACAAGAACGCACATAAAAGCCGGTCCATCATGCAAAAAAACATCACGTCTCTAGGCTCGTTGAACTGGGATGACCTCAAGTTTTTCCTCGAGGTTGCCCGTACTCGCAAGGCCAGCACCGCCGCCAAGCGCCTGGCGGTGGACTACACCACTGTGTCGCGACGCATCAGCTCACTGGAAACCTCGTTGGGCACGTTGCTGTTCGAAAAGTCCCGGACCAGCGGTTTCGTCCTGACTGCCGAAGGCCAGCGTCTGCTGGGTTACGCCGAGTCAATCGAAAGCACGCTGCACATGGCCTGCGAGCAGGTTTCGGGCTCTGGCGTAGCGTTGTCCGGGCATGTGCGCATGGGCTGCACCGAAGGGTTCGGCAGCTTTTTCATCACGCCACAGCTGAGTCATTTCGTCGACGCCTACCCGGCGATCTCGGTGGACATCCTGCCGCTACCGCACTTCATCAGCCTGTCCAAGCGCGAGGCAGACATCGTCATCGCACTGGAACGACCGGAACATGGCCCCTATGTCTGCTGCAAACTGTGCGATTACCGGTTGCAGCTGTATGCGACCCAGGATTATCTGGACAAGCACCCACCCATCCGCCGCCCGGCAGACTTGGGCAAGCATCAATTCATCAGTTATGTGGACGATCTGGCGTTCAGCTCGGAGCTGCTGTATCTGGCGAATGTGTTGCCCGGTGCCACTGCCAATTTGCGCAGCACCAGCGTGATTGCCCAGTTCGTAGCCGCTCAGCAAGGACGGTCGCTGGCGATTCTGCCGTGCTTTCTGGCTGCTCAGGATCCGCGACTGTTGCCGGTGTTGCCGCAAGAGATCACTATCACCCGGCAGTTCTGGATGTACTGCCGCGAAGACCTGCGCAAGCTCAAGCGGATTACCCTGTTGTGGGATTACATCCGTGGCGTCACCGAGCAGAACCAAGCGCTGTTGATGGGGGAAAGTCGGGAGATGGTGTTCGCCGATTAATCCGCGCTGACCACGATCGATACGCGACGGTTCTCAGTGCGTCCGTCCGCAGTGTCGTTGGTGGCGACGGGCTTACTGCTGCCCAGGCCGCGCAGTTGGATGTTTTCTTCTTTTATACCGACTGCGGCCAACACCTTGCCGACGCTTTTCGCCCGTCGCAGGGAAAGCTGCTCGTTATAGGATTCTTTGCCCGAAGCATCGGCGTGGCCATCGATCCTCACCCGTTCGATTTCCACACTCACTAACGCCTTGCCAATGCGCTCCACGATCTCGGTACTGGCAGGATTGAGGCTCTCGACATCGCTGCCGAACAAAACTTTGCCTGACAGGCCATAGGCCCAGCCATCATCCGTCATTTCGAAACCTTGCTGCTTGAGCACAGCGATCTGCGCCGGGGTCAGGCCCTTTTGCGGTGCTGTCTGGCAGCCGGTCAAGGCCAGCAAGCCCAGGACCAGAGAGATCGTGAAAAGCCGTAGCGAATGCTGATTGAAGGTGAACACAGAAATTAGCTCCTGGTTTGAACATGAGCGGCAGGGAACTCCGCCCCTGCCGTTTGCTGCGCGCCTCGGGAAAGGCGTTTGGCCTGGTACATCGCAGCGTCGGCAGCATCGAGCAATGCGCCCGGTGTGACCCCATGATCCGGGTACACGGCGATGCCAATACTGAGTGAAGTCAGCACTTGAGAAGTGCCCGGCAAGGGGATTGGTGCTTCCATGCTGGCAATGATCTGGTCGGCAATCCGTTCTGCGTCTTCAGTTTTGTGCAGTGGTGAAAGCAGGATTGCAAACTCGTCGCCGCCCAGACGCGCGACCAGATCCTCTTCACGCAGTTGTGCACGAACCCGGGTTGCGACGGCGATCAGCACCGCATCGCCGGCGGCGTGGCCGAAATTGTCGTTGATCTCCTTGAACCGGTCACTGTCGAGAAACAGCACGGCCACTCGCTCGTCCAACTTGCCGGCATTGCGCAAGGCACGCATCAAGCGGCCTTCGAAAAACGCCCGATTCGGTAGTCCGGTAAGGCTGTCATGACTGGCCTGGTGGGCCAGGGTCTCGTTTTCGCTTTGCAGGTGGGTCTGCCAGGATTCGAGTTCATCGAGCAAGGCATTGAAGTCATTGCCCAGGTTGTCCAGCTCGGCAATGTCGGCCGGTGGCACGCGTTGATCGAAAGCTCGCTCGCTGCGGGCCGCGTGAGCCACAGTAGCCAGGCTGCGCAACGGGCCGATGATCCCGCGCAATTGTTGGCGCGCCAGATAGAGCGCCACCCAGGCACTGACAGCGGTACACAACACAATCCCCATCAGGCCGCTGAGCAAAAAACGCATCAGGCTGCCGCCGTGACCGGTGAGCACGATGCTGCCGACTGCCTGACCTTGATGGACGATCGGCATGCTGATGGGTTTTTCCAGAATCGCCCGGGCGATCTGCATTTCAAGATCGGAGAGCAATCCCGTTTCCGGTCGTTGCCACCGTGCGAGTAACTCGCCTTGCTTATCGATCACCTGCGCATCGGCCACTTCTTCGGTCGACGCGATCAGTGCCAGCGCTTCGGTGGCGGCGACCTTATCGTTGAACACTACCGCAGCTTCTACGGTGTAGTTGATCGAGCGGGCGATCAGATGCAGGTTGTGATCGGCGTAAACCCGCAAGGCCAGCACACCCAGCAGGGTCAACGAAACACTGGCCATGGCCACGCCCACCAGGGCGACGGTCAAATGTCCACGGCCGATAATAGACCCCAGCGTCGGACGCATGCGGGATTTGAATAGACTCATGATGCCGCCGGCTTGCGGCGCGACAGTTGCAGCACACTGGGATGAATACGCACACCGCTGCGGGCGACCGAGTCGAGGTTGACCTCGAAGGACACTTGTTCATCGCCGACCCGCAGGCAGAACAGGCTGCCGACGGTACATTGATCGCCATCCTCGCTGATGCTCACCACCGGCCGTCCTGTCAGCGAGGCGAATAATCGACTGCGTTCATCGCGGGTCAGCTTGCCGATGTACACCGCGTCGCATTCGCCGGCAATCGCCGGGTTGTCGGCCAAAAGCCGTCGCACGGTGACTGGCCGACCAGTGGCCTGTGTTGTGCCTTTGACCAGATCGTCGGTGTACTCGGTAGGGCCGACCACGCACAGACGCAACTGTTGAGGCTCAACAGGCCACCGGGCATAGCTGAGGATCCCGAGTACCACCTGAGTGACCGATCTGGCACGTTGGTCGGCCTTGCTCACATCGGTTGCCGGCTGAGCGAAGGCAACGCCCGTCAACAAACAGAGAAGGCCGGCAAGCAGCACTTGCTTGCAGCCAACTACGCGCTCTGTCGTCCAGACAGCCACCTTCATGAACGGATTCTCTACGATCGCAACGAAATGATGCCGCAACGATAGCACAGCACCGAAACACCAGCGAGGCCACGGACCGCGGCAGCTCCGACAGATTCCGGCGTCTGCCCGCTTCTGTTCAGTGACCCGGCTCGATCCCCTCCTCCAGCTCCAGCATCAACCCGCTCAAGCGTTTTACCTTGCGCCGCACGGCCTCTTCGAAGACGCCGGCACGCGGTTCAATCAGGGTAAACCAGTGTTTGGCCCGGGTTATGCCGGTATAAATCAATTCCTTGGTAAGCACCGGGTTCAAGGCGTCCGGCAGAATCAACGCCGTATGGGCAAATTCCGAGCCTTGGGATTTGTGTACAGTCATGGCGTACACGGTGTCGACATCGTTCAGCCGACTTGGCAGGACAAAGCGCACACCGCCCTGACCATCGTTGCGCGGAAAGGCCACACGCAACACTTGCCGTCCCGCGTCGGGGCCATCACGCTCCGGCAGCTTGAGGGCAATACCAATATCGCCGTTCATCAAACCCAGGCCATAGTCGTTGCGGGTCATCAGCACGGGCCGACCTTCATACCACTGGTGATCGCTGTCGATCAGCCGAGCCTTGAGCAGCGCGTCGGTCACTCGCTGATTCAAGCCTTCCACACCCCAAGGCCCTTTGCGTACCGCGCACAACAACTGGAAAGCATCGAAGGCTTGCAGCACCACGCGAGCCCAGTGGGTCCAGCATGGATCATCCAGCGGGCTGTCGAACGGCGGCCGCTGGCTGCGCAAAAGATTCAGGTAATGACGATAACCTTGTGGTCCCTCGCCATGGCCTTCGAGCAACAACCGCTCCAGCGCCCGATCCTGCTCACCCTTGAGAGGCAGGGAAAATACGTCGTCATGGCTTCCAGCCGCCAATAACTTGCGAGCTTCGTCCGGTTGCTGCCGGTTGACCCAACGGGCCAACTGGCCAATGCCGCTGCCCTCGCCGAAGCGCCGTGAGTGACGCAACATCACCACTTGCTGAGCCAAGGGATGCGCTCCGTTGAGGTCTTCGTGCAAATCGCTGGCACCAAGGTTTTCTCCGCTGACTGACTCCAGCCACTGGCGCGTCTGCGGACTGTACCAACCGGCTTCGGCATCGCGACACAGATCACCCAGAACGGCACCGGCCTCAACCGACGCCAATTGATCCTTGTCACCGAGCAGCACCAGACGAGCATGGGCCGGCAATGCGTCCAGCAGATTGGCCATCATTTCCAGGTCGATCATCGAGGCTTCGTCCACCACCAATACATCCAGTGGCAAGCGATTGCCGACGTGGTGCCGGAAATGCCGGGTGCCGGGACGGCTGCCTAGCAAACGGTGCACAGTGGTCACATCCGACGGGATCTTCTGCCGCACCGTTTCAGCAACTTTCAGGGTTTGAACCTGTTGGCTGATGGACTCGGTCAATCGTGCGGCAGCTTTGCCAGTGGGTGCCGCGAGACGAATGCGTAGCGGTTTTCCGGCTTCCACCGCGGGCGCCTGGAGTAACGCGAGCAAGCGCACGACCGTGGTGGTTTTGCCGGTCCCCGGGCCGCCGGTGACGATGCTGAATGCGCTACGAGCAGCGAGGGCGCAAGCCAGCTTCTGCCAGTCGATCATTTCATCAGGCCGGGCTGGACCAAACAGGCCGGTCAGGCGTTGGGGCAAATCATTCGGTGTTGTTTCGTGTGCCGCCAGACGCTGACGCAGGGCGTTGTCGATGCGCCGTTCGTAAGCCCAGTAGCGGCGCAGGTACAGGCGTTTACCCGACAATACCAACGGCCGGTGCTGCGCGGCCTCACGCCCGTCGACGGCCAGCGCTACCAGACGGCTGGACGCCAGCACCTTGCACCAATGAGTTCCCTCCAGCGCCTCAAGCAATTGCGACGGCAGCAACATCGTATTACTTTGCAGATCACCTTCCGGCGGCAGCGACAGGGCGAAGTCCGGTTCTTTCAGCGTTTCGAACAGATCCAGGCAAACATGGCCGTGCCCCAACTGGTGACTGGTCAACGCCGCGGCCAGCAGCACCAGTGGATCATCGTCGGGGGCGAGCTCGTGGAGAAAGGCGACGAAGGCCTTGTCCAGCGCCCGCAGCCAACCGCGTTCGACCCAGCGCGTGAGCAGCAGCAACAAGTCATCTGCGCGACTCAGCGGGGCCAGATCCGCCAGAGTTTCGGCCACCAATGGCATGGGTAGCAAATCGGCGAAGGAACGAGTCATAGCAGTACTCCCTGTTCCCAGGCGGGTTCGGCCTTGGGCTCTGGCTTGCCCTGGAACAAGCGGTCCAGACGCTCGATCAGCTCCCGTGGCGGACGGGCGAAGTACACGCCTTGGCTGATCGCGCGAGTACCGCGAAGGAACAGGTACAACGCCCCGCCGACATGCCGGTCGTAATCGTAATCGACCAGCCGCGCCTTGAGCTGGCGATGCAAGGCGAGCAGGTACAACACATATTGCAGGTCGTAACGATTATCCAGAATCGACTGCTCCATGGCCTGCTCGGTATAGGCCGCATCATCGACGCCCAGCCAGTTGGATTTGTAGTCAGCGACGTAATAACGACCGTCGTGCTCGAACGTCAGGTCGATAAAGCCTTTGAACATACCATTGAGGAGCACCGGTTCGGCGGCCACCCTGGCCACGCCGTTGTGGGTGTACTGGCGCACCAGTTCATCGAGTTTAAGCACATCGACTTTATGGCTCGCGAACCAGAATTCCATCTCGACCCGGTATTGGGTCAGTTGCTCGAACACCACCGGTGCTTGCCCGCCACCGATGTGCAGCGGGGATTTGAGCAAGTGCTGTAGCCAGTCACTCAACGTCGTGATCCAGCCTTCCCAGCCACGGCGATTGCAGCGGCGAGCGATGGCGTCTTCCACAGTTTGTGGTGCAGCGGCAAAACCTTCATCACCGGCCCACTCGAGCAATCCATGGAGAAAAGTGCCGGGGTGCGGCCCGCGAGGGAATCGATGGATATCCGCGCCGCCGGCAATCACTTCCCGCGGCGCTTGCGGATCGAGACGTTCGTCGTCAAAAAGCTTTTGTGCTTGCGGACTCTCCGGCGCTTCGTCACTGCCCCTGCTCAGATGGTCGCCAATGCGCAAAGCGCTGTAGGAAGCGATCCACCAATTTTCGCTGGCCTTGCGCTTGGGTATCAGCGGCGCAAGCAAGGTCGCGCCATTGCGCGGTGGATGGTAATGCTCGGCGTTCGCTTCAGGCATTTCACCGTAGTTCAGCGCCGGGCAATCTTGCTGCAGATCTTCCAGCCAATGCCGCAACCCTGCCGACTCGGCCAATGGCGCACCACCGCCCAACAGGTAACCCAACGCGGAAAGATGCAGCGTCGAGCCATTGTTATTGCCGCGCTTGAGGTCAGTCACACCAAGCCAGCAGGCATGCTGTGCCCGGGTCAATGCGACATAGAGCAGGCGAAGATCCTCGGCCAAGCGCTCATCATCGGCTTGGACGATCAACTCCGGCGTCGGCTTCAAGCTCACTTGAGCGTTGCCCATTGCATCGTGGTAATACAACGGCAAACGGCTGCCATCCACCGGTTTTGCCGAGCAGACGAATGGCAAAAACACCAACGGATATTCAAGCCCTTTGGATTTGTGAATGGTCACGACCTTGACCAGCTGTTCGTCGCTTTCCAGGCGCAGGATCTGTTCTTCGCCAGCCTGACCGGACAATGCCAGATGTTCGGCCAAATGCCGGATCAGCGCTTGCTCGCCATCAAGCTCGGCGGCGGCCTGCTGTAACAGCTCGGACAGGTGCAGCAAGTTGGTCAGCACCCGCTCGCCATCGTTGCGCGTGATCAGCGCCTGGGGCAGCTGGAAGTCGTGCAGCAAACGTCGCAGCATCGGCAGCACACCCTGTTTGCGCCAGAGCTCGCGATAACCGCGGAACTGCATGACCCGTGCTTCCCAGGCCAGTTCGTCCTGATTCAGCCGCTCCAGCTCAGCCAGGGAAAGGTTCAGCGTGATGCAGGCCAGCGCGGCACGGAGGGGACGCTCGACATCCGGCTCGGCACACGCCTTGAGCCAGGTCAGCAAGTCATGGGCCTCCTGTGAGGCGAACACGGAATCCTTGTCTGAGAGGTAGACACTGCGCACACCGCGGGCCGAAAGTTCGCCACGCACGGACTGGGCCTCTTTGCCGTCACGCACCAGAATTGCGATATCCGATGGCAGCAGACCTTTGAAGTCCTTGCCATCCTGGATGAAACCCGTGCGGCCTTGCTGACCACTATTGAGCAGCGCGGTGATTTCACTGGCGCAGGCGGCAGCCAGTTGTTGTCGATACACCGCGCCAGACAATGGCTGATCGGCGGACAGATGCCAGATATTCAGGGCAGGTACAACCTGACCATTAATGTGCAGAACTTCTTTGCGCCCCTGGGATTCGACGGATAGAAACGGTACCGGGTTCTCCCCGTTTTTCTCACGAAACAGAAACGCTCCGCGCCCCTGCTCACGAGATTCGGCGCGCTCGAATACATGGTTCACCGCACTGACCATGCCATGACTGGAACGGAAGTTGGTGCCCAGGGTATGCAAGCGGCCAGTGGTGGCCTGACGAGCACGCAAGTAGGTATAGATGTCGGCCCCGCGGAAGGCATAGATCGCCTGCTTCGGGTCGCCAATCAGAAACAGGCCGGTTTGAGGATTGTTGTCTTCGATGCGATAAATGCTCTCGAAGATTCGATACTGCACCGGGTCGGTGTCCTGGAATTCGTCAATCAACGCGACCGGGAATTGCTCGCGGATCAGGGTTGCCAGGCGCTCACCGCCTTCGGATTGCAAAGCCGTATCGAGACGCAGGAGCATGTCATCGAAGCCCATTTCCGCGCGGCGACGCTTCTCTTCCTCGAACCGTGCACCGACCCAATGAGCGGCGTGTTGCAGCACCGCGGCATCGGGGGTCGGCAAACCATCAAGACTGCGCTTGAGGCTGGCCATCGCATCGAGACCGGGATGACAAGGTGCCTCACCCTTCCAGGCTTCAGCGATGCCATTGGGGGTCAGGCGAGTGAAACCGGTGCCAAGGTCCAGTTGCTCGATAGACTCATCTTCGGCCCAGGCCCGTAGCTTTTCGAACCAGGGTTCGAAGTAGCGCGGCTGCATCTTGCGGCCATCGACGCTTTTGTTCACGACACCCTGGTGACAGATGGCAAGCAACTCATCCGCCCATTGGCGCCATGGCATCTTGAGCTCCAGCAAAGCAGCCCGTCGCTCTTGCAGGCACTCGGCAATCAACTCGGCAGGCTCTTTACCTTGAACGCTGTCACGCTCGCTGGCGAACAACCCACGCACTCGCGGCAGCAACGCCGCTGGCCCTCCCCAATTGCCGCGAACCCAGTTCAACGCATCGCCTTGCATCGGGTAGCAGAACAGTCGCCAGTAGTCGCGCAGGACTTCGCCGAGCAAATCGCTGTGATCGGTTTCCAGGGTCTGGGTGAACAGGCTCCCACTGTCGAATGCATGTTCGCGCAACATGCGCTGGCACCAGCCGTGAATGGTCGAAACGGCCGCTTCATCCATCCACTGGGCGGCGATGTCCAGGCGGTTTGCACAGCCGGACCACTGTTCAGGGAAGTACTGCTCGCGCAATTCGGCAATGAGGCCATCCGGTGCCGGCGTCTCATCGCGGAAAAACCGAGCGGCTTCAGCCAGTCGGGTACGAATACGTTCGCGCAGCTCCTTGGTCGCCGCATCGGTGAAGGTCACCACGAGGATTTGCGGCGGCAGCAATTCACGACCAAAACCATTCGATTCGCCGCCGTGGCCAAGGACCAGACGCAAGTACAGCGCTGAAATGGTGAAGGTCTTGCCGGTACCGGCGCTGGCTTCGATCAGTTGGCTGCCACGCAGGGGAAATGCCAGGGCCAGCGGTGTTTTCGTGGTCATGAGCGCGCCTCCTCGCTGGTCGATGAACGCCAGGGGGCCTCAAACAGTGGCCGATACAAAGCGTTGCACCAATCGGGGAAGGTCTCGTCGGCAATCAGTGCATCGTAATCGGCATATTGCCGAGTGAGTGCCGGGCTTTCGCTGCGCTCGCCTTCAGTGGTCTGGCCGTCGCCTTCATAGGTCTTGTGGGCAGCGGCGTCAGCTTTGACCGGGTCGGTTTGAGCGAGCCAGGCGAACGCTGTTTTTACTGCAATCGGCAGCGGCTGGCGCATGCCCGTTTGCCAAGCCAACAACAGGTCGCCCAGAACCCGGGATGCGGCGGCCTCCTCCATCGGACCGAGCAACAAGCTGTCGTCGCTGGCCACCAACGCAGTGGTCATCGGCATGCCGCTGGCACAGGCAACCAGGTGATTGACCCAAGGTCGGGTCAGGCGATGCCATTTGCGGGCCTTGATCGAACCGATGCTGTTGGGAATCGTAGTCACCGACAACAACCCGCCATCTGCGCGTTGATGCAGGCCACTGAGCCAGCCTTCCAGACGCAATCCTTGTAGTTCCAGACTCACCGGCAACGCGCTGGTGAGCGGGGTCGGCCATAACGCCAGAAGTTGCTGATAGCGCAGCAGCAGATCCGGCAGCGGCTCGATCAACTCTCGCTGAAGACATTCACCGAAACCGGCCATGGGCAAGAGCCCGCTGTTTTGCAGTCGTTTTGCCTGCGCCTCCAGTACCTGATCGGTTTGATCCAGTTGCCCCAGTGCCGCTTCAAGCAAGCTGTCGCTGAGGCTATAGCGTTGCAGCGCGTCGAGTACAAATGGCTCTTCATCAGCCAAAGGGACTTCGGCAGCCTCGAAGAATACTTTGAGCCGCTGACTGAAAAAATGCCGTACAGGGTTGCGCAGAAAATCCTGTAGCTGAGCCAGGCTCAGCGGCTCGTCCTGGATATAGGGCTCAAGCACTTCGATATCAGTTGCCAGATCATTGGCTTGATGAAGAACCTGCCACTCGCTGGCGTAGCTGAATAGATCGTCGCCTTCATGAAAGTAACGAGCGCTGAAAGGTTGCAGCGGGTGTTCCTCAGTCATGGACTCAAGCAGGTCATCATTATCATCGTGCAGTCGCCAGCCGCTGCCTAGATGATCACGCAACTGCCCTATCAATACCGAAGCAGGGCGCTCGCTATTGTCCCGAATGCTGCGGCCGACCCAGCTGATATAGAGTTGATCACGTGCCGACAACAATGCTTCCAGCAACAGATAGCGATCATCTTCACGTCGAGAGCGATCACCGGGGCGATAGTCACTGCCCATCAAGTCGAAATCCAGCGGTGGCTGCGCGCGAGGGTAATCGCCGTCATTCATCCCAAGCAGGCAGACCAGTTTGAAGGGGATCGCTCGCATGGGCATCAAGGTACAGAAGTTAACGGCCCCGGCAAGAAAACGCTGAGACAGGCGACCTTGGTCAAGACCTGCAAGCCAGGCTTCACGGACGACGGTCAGCGGTAATTCATCGTGCAAACCTACAGACTCACAGGTCTCAAGCCAGGTCTCACGTAGCTCTTCAAGTTGAGCCAACAAATAATCGTCATGTTCGTTGCTGGCCAGGAAGAATAGCTGCACCAACGCTTGCAGCCGCGCTCCCCATTGTTTAGGCGCTGCGGGTTGAGTGAGTTCCTGATGGGCCACTTCCAACGCATCCAACAACGCCACCAAAGGGCCTATGAGCGCGGCATCCAGGCCACCAATTTCGTCGTAGGGTTCGATCCCCTCGCAGGCACCGGCACTGCCCACGGCATAACCCAGCAACATCCGTCGCAGACCGAAACGCCAGCTGTTTTGCTCCAGTTCGTCAGGCAGACCCAGGCGCGCGCGCTGCTCGGCGTTCATCCCCCAGCGAATACCTGCGCCTTCGATCCAGCGATGTAAGGTCGGCAGATCTCGTTCCTCTACACCAAACCGGGCGCGTAACGCCGGAACGTCGAGCAGATCGAGAATTTCGCTGACGGGGAAGCGGCTATCGGGCAATTTGAGCAGATGTTCGACAGCGATCAATAATGGGTCACGCCCGCGCTGGCCTTGATCCGCCAGTGTGAAAGGAATGAAGCGCGGATCAAAGCGATCGATCTGACCAAAAACAGCACGTATATGCGGCGCATAACTGTCGATGTCCGGGACCATCACGATTACGTCGCGAGGCCTCAGGTCTGTGTTAGCACTGAATCGCGCGAGCAACTGATCGTGAAGTATTTCCACTTCACGTTGAGCGCTGTGGGCGATGTGAAAACGGATCGATTCGTCGTTTTTCAGATCGACAGCAGGCCAACGCTCGCGTGTCTCGTTCAGGGGACGCAATTCCAGGATATCGTCCTGCAACTGATTGAGCATGTTCTGTGGCTGGCTTTCGCTGAAAAGATCGATGCGACCGTCGCGAAATGCCGAGCGATAGCTATTGGGATCGTCGTAGCTATCGAGAAGATTAATGTAATCCCGCCCCTGCTTGCCCCACGCAGCCAATAGTGGATGGGCATGCTGATGGAGCGTTTGCAAGTCGAGCACAACTGGCATGCCGCTCTTGCGAGCCTGACGCTTGTATTGATGTCGCAACAGATCTTTATCGGCGACGATGTCCGCCCAATGGTGACGACATGGATTGTGTACGCACAGCAAGACCTGGCTGAATCGAGCAAGCCCGGCAAGCGCTTCCAGGGCTTGAGCAGGCAATGAAGAAATGCCGAAAACGATCACCCGCGAAGGCAATCCACTGGGCGCTACATCGAGGCTAGTGATGCGCTCGATAAAGCGTTGATGGACGCCTGCGCGGCTTTGCGCCATGCCTTGTTCACCGACATCCAGCAACAGCGCACGCCACAGTTCTGCCTGCCAGCAGTTGGCCGAGGTCAGGACTTTGGCTTCGCCTCTGCCATTTCGTAACTGATGACGGCCTTCTGCCCAGTCTTCGAGCCAATCGGCGCGGTAGACCTGATATTGGTCAAACAGGTCAGCCAGACGCTCCGCCAATTGATAGCGCTTACGTAAGTCGGTGTCATTGGTAAGAAAGCGTTGCAGGGGTTCGAAGTGCGGTTGGTCGATCAACTGCGGTAGCAGGCGCATCAGACGCCAGGTCAGCGGAGCTTTATCGAGCAGGGATTTGACCGGGATTTCGTCACGTCCCAGCACCATGCGATAGAGCTGCCACATGAAGCTGCCCGGTAATTGCACGTCGATGGCTGCCGCGATTCCGCAGCCGCCCGTGTCGTCATCTTCAGGGTCTTCAGCCAATGCCAGCTTCAGCCATTGGGCGATACCATTGCTCTGTACCAGGGCGATTTCATTTTCCAAGGGAGCCAGCGGGTAGCGCCGCATCCAGCTGACCACCAGACTGCGTAACTCATCCAGGCGGTTGCCGTGAACCACCATAAAACCAGCACTGAGGGACGTAGCGTCCGGCATAAAGGCTTCCTTGGAAAAATACAAAAGCTAGGGCCGAACCTTAGCACTGTCGTCAGACTGTGACAGCCAGGAGCAGTCCGATAATGCCGTACGAACTTTCCTGCGGACAAAACAAAACCCCTACCTGCAGATGCAGATAGGGGTTTCGGAATTTGATCTTGACGATGACCTACTCT
>NZ_MUNM01000024.1 GCF_002286815.1 Pseudomonas sp. PICF141 | reverse complement strand
CCGCCACAATGGCGGGTCCGAAAGGGGAAGAGTCAGAGTGTCGGCATCTGCCCGATGCGCCCGAACATTTCGGTCACGATCTGCAGATCCAGCAGGAACTGGTCGACGGTCTTGAACTCGTTGTCGTTGTGGCCGGTGTACTTGACTTCAGGCCTGGCCAGGCCGAATTGCACGCCATTGGGCAGCTCATGGACCGAAGTGGCGCCGGCAGAGGTGCCGAACTTGTGTTCCATGCCGAGGTTTTCGCTGGCCACGGCCAGCAGGGCCTTGACCCATTCGCCCTCAGGGTTGCGGTGCATCGGCTCGGCGATCGAGTAGTCAAAGGCCGCCGCAATCTGGGTCTTCTTGCTCCAGGTGCCAAGCTTGTCGGCGATTTCGGTCTTGAGCACTTCCGGGGATTTGCCTTTGGGCACCCGCAGGTTGACCGCGAGCTTGAAGGCTTTTTCATCCATCCCGATGTAGGTCAGGGAGGCGGTCAGCGGCCCCATGAAGTCATCGGAAAAGCCGACCCCCAATTTGCCACCCAGGTAGTCCAGCCCCCAGTTGTCGGCGGCGTAGCGGGCGGCATCGGTGATGTGGTTGTGCTTGAGCGCGACCTTCCCGTCGAGGCTGTTGATGAAGTCCAGCATCCTTGCCACCGGGTTGACGCCTGATTCGGGCTCGGAGGAATGGGCGGAAACGCCGGTGACCACAAGCTTGACGTCCTTGCCGACGACCTTGGCGCTCACCTCGAAGTTACCGCCATTGCGCTTGGCATAATCGCTACCTGCCTTCTGCAGGCTGGCAGCCAATTCGGCGGGCTTGGCAGTTACCAGGGTGGCGACCGACGTCGATGGAATCTGGTTGGTTGCCAGGCCGCCCGTCATTGCTGTGATTTCGGCGTCTTTGCCCTGTGCGGCGCGACGAGGAAAACTGGCCATGACGGTGCCATAGCCTTTCTCGGCAATCACCACCGGATAGCCGCCATCCAGCGCCAGGTTGTAGTTGGGTGTCGGATTCTTTTCGAAGTAATAAGGGATGGCGTCGCCGGTGGTTTCTTCAGTGGTGTCGATCAGAAGCTTGAAATTCCTCGCCAGCGGCAGCTTCTCTTCCTTGATGATCTTCATGGCGTAAAGCGCCACCACGATACCGTTCTTGTCATCCTCAGTGCCCCGGCCATACAGGCGGTCGCCGACCAGGGTGACCTTGAACGGATCGAGTCGGGTGCCGTCTTTCAAGACCCAGTTTTCTGGCGTCACGGGCACCACATCGGCATGCGCGTGAATACCTACGACTTCGTCGCCATTGCCCGCGAGGGAGATTTCATAGACGCGGTTGTCGATGTTGCGAAAGTTCAGGTTGAACGCTTGGGCAAGGCCCTTGAGCTTGTTGGCGATCTTGATGAATTCGGGATTGTCATGCTGGGCAACGCCGTCCACGCGGAAGGTCGGGATTGCCACCAGTTCGCGCAGAGTCTCGGTGGCAGCGTTGCCGTATTTCACCCGTGCATAGAGGCCGAGCAGGCGATGGATCTCGTTCTGTTGTTCCGCAGTAAGCGGCTTGTTGCCCTGGAAGGCACTGATTGCCGGGCCGAGATCGCTGGCGTGGGCAAGGTCGCTCTTGGCCAGGCGTCCCAGGAATTGCCTGAAATCGGTTACCGACGTGTCACTGAAGGTCTTGAGGATGGTCGCGCTCTGTTGCGGGGTGATGTTGGCATGGGCTGAGGTGGTGAACGACGAAAGGCTGGCCACCATCAGGGTGGTCGCGGCCAGGTGCTTGAGTGAGAAATCCATTGTTGGGGCATTCCTTTGCAGGCAGGTTGTAAGAAATATCTGCTCGATGAGTCAGAAACGTTGCCAAACTAACACCACCAAGGAGTGGTACGGGAGTCCCTGAAGTAGGATTTTTCGCACAAAAATGCAAAAGCGACGCAGGCTTGCTTCTGTGGCGAGGGGGCTTGCCCCCGTTCGGCTGCGAAGCAGTCGTAAAGCTTTTGGGGCCGCTTCGCGACCCAACGGGGGCAAGTCCCCTCGCCACAGAGTAAAATCAGAAGTTGTGGTGTGTCAGGCAGACTGCATCTGTCGGACTCACGACTGCTACGCAGCCGAACGCAGCCTCGCAGGCTCGGCAGCTGCTACATGGATTGCGTCGTGGCGCTCTTACCAGCGCAACTCGAAGGCATTATTCGCCCCCGGCAGGATGCTGCTGCCCAAGCGTGCGCACTCGCGAGCAAGGGTGTCGTGCAGCCATTGACGGTCATCCCTTTCGGCGCGACAGATGCGAAAACCACGCAAATGAGTGGGGACCAGGTCCAGCGACTGCAGGTGCCCGTTCGGGGCCAGCGAGGCAAAGTACAGAAGCCCCAGGTCGCCGCGAAAGGCTGTGTGGCCCTCGATGCCTTCGTAGTCGTTCAGCAGATCACCGCAGCCATAGAGAATCAGGCGTTCGCGGTACACCTCGATGCCCTTGATGTGGTGCGAGGAATGTCCATGCACCAGGTCAACTCCGGCCTCATCGATCAAGGCATGGGCGAACCGGACCTGTTCGCGTGGGATATCGAATCCCCAGTTGCCGCCCCAATGAATGGAGACGACCACCAGGTCCCGTGGTTTTTTGTCCCGGAGTATTCGTTCGACCACAGGGCGCAGGCTGTGCTTCGACAGATCCTCCAGGCACGCAACGCCTGCGCCTTTGTCCGTGGCGGCCCAGTCCGACGCTATGCCGCTGTCAGGTGCGCCGAGGCCATACACCAGCAAGCGTCGCCCGCCAGGCTGTGGCAACACAGCGGGTGCCTCGGCAGATTGCCGGTTGTGCCCGGCGCCGGCGCTACGCATGCCGTTGCTCGACAAGGAATCCAGCGTATCGACCAGGCCGGCGGCTCCCCAGTCCAGCACATGATTGTTGGCCAGCACGCAACAGTCGATGCCGGCTGCGCTGATGACCGGGAAGTTCTCCGGGCTCATGCGGTAATGGATGCCTTTTGGCGCCGGTCGTCCACGGCGGGACACTGCTGTTTCCAGATTGATGATGCGTGCGTGTGGCTGGCGACGTTCAAACTCATCCAATGCGGCGCCCCAGACATAGGTGAAATCGACGGGGAGGGGAATCGGGCCATTGAGTCTTTCTGCCAGCCGGACGTAAACGCCGGCATTCTTGACGTAGTCTTCATAAAGCTGCGGATCGCCAGGATGCGGCAGTATGGCGTCAATGCCACGGGCGGTCATGACGTCGCCGGCGAGAAACAGCTTCAGGGAGTCAGTATCAGTTGCCATGGCACCCTCCAGCATCAAGAGTAAGCATCTGTTTTAAAACAAATATATTTTTGTGTTGGCCTTCCCAGGCGAAGAGAAAGTTGATAAATTGCCGCCCGTTCTTGCAGCAACCCTTACAGGGTTTATAGGGCAAGGGCATTCGCTACAGATACAGGGGCGTCGCCAAGCGGTAAGGCAGCAGGTTTTGATCCTGCCATGCGTTGGTTCGAATCCAGCCGCCCCTGCCATTTTCCTGATACTCATCCAAGTATGGCCCCGCCGGCAGGCAGTGCGGGGAGTCCTGGAGAGTCGTCATACAGAAAACGCCAACGCCGATCCGGCCTGGCGTTTTTTTATGCCTGTAAATCCCTCTGGGTGACGTCTTTGACGTTCAGCCGTCTTGCGAGTGCAGCAAGCGCGGCGCCGTAGCGGCGCGCTCGCCAGTCACTCAGTGGGGCGCGCGAGGGATGGTCTTGAGCAGCTCTTCGGGGCTGATGTGGCCGACAACCGGCTGCACCACGCTGCCCGGTTGCGGCAAGTCAAGGATGTGTCCCTTCATCTTGCCGATCACGTGCATCTCGCAAGGCTTGCAGTCGAACTTCAGCGTCAGCACCTCATCACCATGCACCAGTTGCATCGGCGCGACTTTAGTACGCACGCCGGTGACGCCCTTGGCCTGTTTGGGGCAGAGGTTGAAGGAGAAACGCAGGCAGTGCTTGGTGATCATCACCGGCACTTCGCCGGTCTCCTCGTGAGCCTCATAGGCCGCGTCGATCAGCTTGACGCCGTGACGATGATAGAAGTCGCGGGCTTTCTGGTTATAGACGTTGGCCAGGAACGACAGGTGCGACTCCGGGTACACCGGTGGCGGCTCGGTCTCGGCCTTGCGACCACCACGAGGGTGGGCTTTGATGCGGGCTGTGGTCAGCGCTTCGATGACTTCGCGGCGCAAGGCCTTGAGCTGCGAGTTGGGAATGAAATACGCCTGCGGTGCATCCAGTTCGATCGCCGTGGCGTGATACTGAGTAGTACCCAGTTGGCCGAGCAGGTCGTGCAGTTGCTCCAGCGCCTGCTCGGGCTTGTTGGCCAGACCGAACGGACCGTTCAGGGTGACACTCACACTGACACCTTCCTCGCTGGTGGCGGTCAGCTCCAGGCGCTCCGCACGCAGGCGAGCGACCCAGGCAACACCGACCCGGCGCTCGGCGGAAGTCTTGAGCAGGGCCTGCTGCCAGTTGTGGTCCAGGTTGCGGCTCAACGGGTGATTCGGTCGCAACTGGTGCAACCCGTTTGGCATCTCATTGGGCTCCACACGGTAGCGGTAGCGCTTTTCCCCGTCCTCTTCGAACTCGCCCTTCGGCTCGGCGATGTTGGTACGCCAGCCCACGACTTCACGCTTGACCAGCACATTGAGGCCGTCGCCGTTGGACAGCGGTTCGTGGGTAACCACCAGCAGATCGCGCTTGCCGACTTTCTCCACCACGCCTACCGGCAGGCCGGTGAAGGTCGGTGTGTCGAAGGCGCCAATGTCGATCTTGCGGTCGCTGACGAAGTAGTCGGTGCTGCCACGGTGGAAGGTTTTGTCCGGATCGGGCACAAAGAAGTGTGCAGTGCGGCCGCTGGACGCGCGAGCCAGGTCCGGGCGGTCTTCGAGGACATCGTCCAGGCGCTGGCGATACCAGGCGGTGATGTTCTTCACATAGCCCATGTCTTTGTAGCGACCCTCGATCTTGAACGAGCGCACGCCGGCTTCCACCAGCGCGCGGATGTTGGCGCTCTGGTTGTTGTCCTTCATCGACAGCAAGTGTTTTTCGTAAGCGATCACACCGCCTTTTTCGTCCTTGAGGGTGTAGGGCAGGCGGCAAGCCTGGGAGCAGTCGCCACGGTTGGCGCTGCGGCCGGTCTGCGCATGGGAGATGTTGCACTGGCCGGAGAACGCCACGCACAACGCGCCGTGGATGAAGAATTCAATCGCCGCATCGGTTTCGTCGGCGATGGCACGGATCTCCTGCAGGTTCAGCTCGCGGGCCAGTACCAATTGGGAGAAGCCGGCCTGGTCGAGGAATTTCGCCCGCGCCAGGGTGCGGATGTCGGTCTGGGTGCTGGCGTGCAGCTCGATCGGCGGGATGTCCAGCTCCATCACGCCCAGGTCCTGGACGATCAGCGCGTCGACGCCGGCGTCGTACAACTGGTGGATCAGCTTGCGCGCCGGCTCCAGTTCGTTGTCGTGCAGGATCGTGTTGATGGTGGTGAACACCCGGGCGTGGTAGCGACGGGCGAATTCCACCAATTGGGCGATATCGCTCACCTCGTTACAGGCGTTGTGGCGGGCCCCGAAGCTCGGGCCCCCGATGTACACGGCGTCGGCGCCATGCAGGATGGCCTCCCGGGCGATGGCTACATCGCGGGCGGGGCTAAGCAATTCCAGATGATGTTTGGGCAGGGACATATTTTTTTAGTCGGGCTTGTCACGGTCGAGGTGCGCATTGTAGCGGCGAAATGCTTGATCAGCACCCACAGGCCCCTCCGCTGACGAGCGGCAACCGGATGAAACTGTGGTCAGCCTCTGCCAGGCATGTCGATGTCATGTTGATGCACCCGTCGATACAGCGTTGCCCGTGAGATGCCCAAAGCCTTGGCCGCGGCGGTGGGTTTCCAGCGATGACGCACGAGGGCATCGATCAGTGCCTGGCGTTCCGGACTGGCGCAGCGTTCCACGGTGTCAGCTGAAGCGGGATCATTGAGTCGGTGGCCGAGCAGTTGTTCCGGCAAGTCACTCAACTGAATCAAATGGGTCTCGCACACCGCACAGGCGTAACGCAGTACGTGCCGCAATTCGCGCACATTTCCCGGCCAGCGATAGCCGAGCAGGCATTCCAGCGCGGCGCTTCCCAGTTGTACCGCTATTCCACAGGCCGACGACTCTTCCTCGAGGATCCGGTTGATCAAGGCCAGCCGATCGCTGCGCTCGCGCAACGGCGGTAACTGGAACCGCGCACCTCTGAGGCGAAAATACAGGTCCTCGCGAAACTCCCCAGAGGTCACCAATGCTTGCAGATCGCGGTGGCTCGCGCAGACGACCTGAATGTCGATCGCTTTGCTTCGCGACGCTCCCAGAGGCGCCACTTCGCCCTCGGCTAAAACCCGCAACAGGCGGGTTTGCAGGGCCAGGGGCATATCACCGATTTCATCGAGAAACAGCGTGCCGCCGTGGGCCTGTTCCAGCAGACCTTGCATGCCTTTGCTCGAAGCACCGGTGAAGGCGCCAGCCACATAACCAAACAGCTCACTTTCGATGAGGTTTTCGGGAATCGCTGCGCAGTTCAGCGCGATAAATGGTCGATCACGGCGCAAGCTGGCCTGATGCAGTTGGCGGGCGAAGACTTCCTTGCCAGAACCGGTTTCTCCCTGGATCAGCACCGGTAGATTGCGGTCCTTGACCCGTACCGCAAGGCGCAGGCTTTCTTCCAGTCGCGGGTCGAGTTCGGCGGGGGACAGTACCCGACGCGCCGGGGTGCGTTTGATCCGCCGTGGCGCGTTGAGTCGGCCATGCAAGGTGTGGCGGGCTCCCTGGCAGTGAAACAGGCAAAGCGATTCGTCCCTGGCCCGATGCAATAGCTGTTGATCGAACACGTGGTCGATGTGTTCCGGCACTCGACCCAAGCTTTGCGACAGCCACTGCCGCGCCGCGGGGTTCAGCGCTTGCAGTCGTCCGTCATCGTCCCAGGCGAGCAGGTAATCGGGTTGGCTGTCGACGTAGCCCGGGCTGTTGTGGGCTCGCAGCACCCAGTAGCCCTGGGCACTGCTCATGAAAAACGCCTGTTCTATTTCCCGCGCGCTCTGCACCACCATTTGCCGGATCAGGTGTTGCGAGCGGCGGTCATCCGCAGAGCGCACCGCGGACACATCGAGCACGCCGAGCAGTTCGCCTCGAGGGTCGAAGACGGGCGCTGCAGAGCAGGTGAGCCCGATAAAAGCGGCGCGGAAGTGATCTCGCTTATGCACCGTGACCGGCGTCCGTGCGGTCAGCACCGCGGCCACGCCACAGGTGCCTTCTTCACCTTCTGACCAGCAGGTGCCCAGGTACAGGCCGGCTTTGCGGCAGTCATTGCGGATCGCGCTTTCCACGCGGTAGTCGATGGTCTGGCCCTGGGCATCGGTCAGCAACACGCAGTAGTCGGCATCGCGCACCCGACCATGGAGGCGGGCGACTTCTTCGCTGGCGATACGCAGGAACAGCTCTGAGCGTTCTTGACACTCTTGCAGCACGTTTTGCGAAAGGATCCGTGGCCCTTGTAATGAGCCGGGGTCCAGGTGGTGCTGCTCCATGGAGCGGCGCCAGGAGTCCAGAATCAAGTCCGGCACGGGCAGCTGCGGCAGGTGCGCTGCGTTCTTCAAAACACGGCTGACGCAATCCACGTGCGCCTTCGAGTGGGCGGAAAGCATTTAAGGTCTCCGGTTCGATGTTCTTTTAGTTGTGCGGCCATTAAGCGCCGTTCACGGACGCTCGACAAGCATCGGTTCACGCCCGGCGTCAGTGAGACGCAACGTCTCAAGGTCTCACCACGACCCGGTGCCGGCTGACATGGGACGTCTCAATCGAGCGTGATCCCAACCTTCATGGACTCAGGTCGGAGCCGCTCTGGAACAGGCCTCCTGGCGCTTTTTTGCAAATCTGGCACCGGCTTTGCTCTAGCCCCTGAAACGTAGCCCCAGCAACCAGTGCGCTGCCAACCCGATAATAAAAAGAGGTGCCCTATGTCCTCCTGCCGAGGCTTTTTCCCTGTTCTACCCGTGGTGCTGGCATGAGTCGCTTGCCATTGACCGTCGGCATCATTGCCAACCCCGCGTCCGGCCGGGATGTACGGCGCCTGACGGCGAATGCCGGGTTGTTTTCCAGCACCGACAAGGTCTCGGTGATCCAGCGGTTGCTGGCAGCTTTTGGTGCCACCGGTGTCGAGCGGGTGCTGATGCCCACCGACATGACCGGCATCGCCGCCGCGGTGTTGAAGAACAGTCATGGCCGCCAGGCGCGTGACAGCCACTGGCCTGCCCTGGAGTTCCTCGACCTTACCTTGCGCCAGAGCGTGGCGGACACCCGCCAGGCTGCGCGCTGGATGGCTGAACGCGGCGTATCGCTGATCGCCGTACTTGGCGGTGACGGCACCCACAAAGCGGTGGCTGCAGAAGTCGGCGACATTCCACTGCTGACACTGTCGACGGGGACCAACAATGCCTTTCCGGAACTGCGTGAGGCCACCAGTGCCGGGCTGGCCGGCGGGTTATTCGCCAGCGGGCGGATTCCACCCGAAATCGCTTTGCGCCGCAATAAACGTCTGCTGGTGCGGATTGCGAACCGCGACCTGTGCGAAGTGGCCTTGGTGGACGTGGCGGTGTCCTCGCTGCCGTTTATCGGTGCCCGCGCCATCAGCCGTGGGATCGATCTGGCGGAGGTGTTTGTCACCTTCGCCGAACCTCAGTCCATTGGCCTTTCGGCGCTCTGTGGCTTGTGGTTTCCGGTATCGCGCCAAGCCCCCAATGGCGCCTGGATGCGCCTTGATCCGCACTCTTGCGAAGCGTTGCTGGTGCCACTGGCGCCCGGCCTGCTGCAAGGCTGCGGCGTGCTCGCCGCCGCCAGCCTTGAACCGGGCGTTGCCCATGGTCTGAGCCTGACCAGCGGCACCCTGGCCCTGGATGGCGAGCGGGAAATCGAATTCAACGCCCCTGATTTACCCACCGTTACCCTCGATGCCGGCGGTCCGCTGAGCATCGATGTCAATGCGGCGCTGGCCTATGCAGCGCGAGAGCGGCTGCTGGCCATCGGTCGTGAACATCCGCAACACCCTTTGAACCTTGCACCTTGAAACCTGAGCCTCAAGACACCCTGGAGAATAAAAATGTCGACACAGCTGACCGCTGATCAATTGCTGCATGCCTATCGGGTGATGCGCACCATCCGCGTCTTTGAAGAGCGCTTGCACGTGGAGTTCGCCACTGGCGAGATTCCCGGTTTCGTTCATCTTTATGCCGGTGAAGAAGCCTCGGCCGCCGGTGTCATGGCGCACCTGGGGGATGATGATTGCATCGCCTCCAACCACCGTGGCCATGGTCATTGCATCGCCAAGGGCGTTGATGTGTACGGGATGATGGCCGAAATCTACGGCAAGAAAACCGGGGTCTGCCAGGGCAAGGGCGGCTCCATGCACATTGCCGATTTCGAGAAGGGCATGCTCGGCGCCAACGGCATCGTCGGCGCCGGCGCACCGCTGGTTGTGGGCGCGGCTCTGGCCGCCAGACTCAAAGGTACCGACAGCGTTGCGGTGGTGTTCTTCGGTGACGGCGGCTCCAATGAAGGGGCGGTATTCGAAGCGATGAACATGGCTTCGGTGTGGAACCTGCCGTGCCTGTTCGTTGCCGAGAACAATGGCTATGCCGAGGCCACGGCCTCCAACTGGTCTGTGGCGTGCGATCACATCGCCGACCGCGCAGCCGGCTTCGGCATGCCCGGGGTCACCGTCGACGGCTTCGATTTTTTCGCTGTTCATGAAGCCGCCGGTGCCGCCGTGGAGCGGGCTCGCGCCGGTGAAGGACCGTCGCTGATCGAGGTCAAGCTGACCCGCTATTACGGCCATTTCGAGGGCGACGCCCAGACCTACCGGGCACCGGACGAGGTCAAGTATTTCCGCGAGCACAACGACTGCCTGATGCAGTTTCGCGAACGCACCACCCGGACCGGTCTGATTAATGCCAGCCAGTTGGACCAGATCGATAGCGAAGTGGACCTGCTGATCGAAAATGCCGTGCGCAAGGCCAAGTCCGACCCCAAGCCGAGCGCGGCCGACCTGCTGACCGACGTCTACGTTTCCTATCCCTGAACGCCCCCATAACAAGAATCGAGACCTTCATCATGGCGAGAAAAATCAGTTATCAGCAGGCAATCAACGAAGCCCTGGCCCAGGAAATGCGTCGCGACTCCAGCGTGTTCATCATGGGGGAGGACGTCGCTGGCGGCGCCGGTGCTCCCGGTGAAAACGACGCCTGGGGCGGGGTGCTAGGCGTGACCAAGGGCCTCTATCACCAGTTCCCCGGACGTGTGCTGGACACGCCGCTGTCGGAGTTGGGTTATGTCGGGGCCGCGGTAGGCGCAGCGACCTGTGGTGTACGCCCGGTGTGTGAATTGATGTTTGTCGACTTTGCCGGTTGCTGCCTGGACCAGATCCTCAATCAGGCGGCCAAGTTTCGCTACATGTTCGGTGGCAAGGCCTCCACCCCGTTGGTGATTCGCACCATGGTCGGCGCGGGCCTGCGGGCAGCGGCTCAACACTCGCAAATGCTCACATCGCTGTGGACCCACATCCCCGGGCTGAAAGTCGTCTGCCCGTCGTCTCCTTATGACGCCAAGGGCCTGTTGATCCAGGCTATTCGCGACAACGACCCGGTGATCTTCTGCGAACACAAACTGCTCTACAGCATGCAGGGCGAGGTACCGGAAGAGCTCTATACCATCCCGTTCGGTGAAGCCAATTTCCTGCGCGATGGTAAAGACGTGACGCTGGTCTCCTATGGGCGCACGGTCAATACGGCGATGGATGCAGCCCGCAACCTGGCAGCGCGAGGCATTGACTGCGAGGTCATCGACCTGCGCACCACCAGTCCGCTGGACGAAGATAGCATTCTCGAAAGCGTGGAAAAGACCGGGCGCCTGATGGTGATTGACGAAGCCAACCCGCGCTGTTCCATGGCCACTGACATCTCGGCCCTGGTGGCGCAAAAAGCCTTCGCCTCGCTCAAGGCGCCGATCGAGATGGTGACTGCGCCGCACACCCCGGTGCCCTTCACCGACGCCCTGGAAGACCTTTATATCCCTGATGCGGCGAAGATCGAGAACGCCGTGCTCAAGTTGATCGAGTGGAGCAAGCGTTCATGAGCCAGATTCATACCCTGACAATGCCCAAGTGGGGCTTGTCCATGACAGAAGGCCGGGTCGATGTCTGGCTCAAGGAGGAGGGCCAGGCGATCGCCAAGGGTGAGGAAGTGCTCGATGTGGAAACCGACAAAATTTCCAGCAGCGTCGAGGCGCCGTTTTCCGGTGTGCTGCGTCGGCAGATCGCGCGCCAGGATGAAACCCTTGCGGTCGGTGCGTTGCTCGGCATCGTGGTCGACGGCGAAGCCAGCGAGGCCGAAATCGATGCAGTGATCGAGCAGTTTCAGGCCACGTTCGTGCCGGGTGACGGCGCCGAGGAAGACACTGGGCCGAAACCGCAGAAAGTCGAACTGGACGGGCGGCTGATCCGTTACTTCGAGCGCGGTGAGGGCGGGGTGCCGTTGCTGCTGGTGCACGGGTTTGGCGGCGATCTGAACAATTGGATGTTCAATCATGAAGCACTGGCTGCCGAGCGCCGGGTGATTGCTCTGGATCTGCCGGGCCATGGCGAATCGACCAAACAGCTGGAGCACGGAAACCTGGATGAACTGAGCGGCGTGGTGCTGGCATTGCTCGATCACCTGGACATCCCCTCAGCGCATTTGGTGGGTCACTCCATGGGCGGCGCGGTATCACTGAACACAGCGCGTCTGGCGCCGCAACGGGTTCGTTCCCTGACTTTGATCGGCAGCGCCGGTCTGGGCGCGGACATCAACGGCGATTACCTGCAAGGTTTTGTCGAGGCGGCCAGCCGCAATGCCCTCAAGCCACCGCTGGTGCAACTGTTCTCCGACCCCGAACTGGTCAATCGGCAGATGCTCGAAGACATGCTCAAGTACAAGCGCCTCGAAGGGGTGGACACAGCCCTGCGCCAGCTGGTTTCGGGATTGTTCAAGGAAGGACGGCAACAGTTCGATCTGCGCGACGTGGTGCAAGAAAGCCGGCAGCCGGTGTTGCTGATCTGGGGCGGTGACGACGCGATCATTCCTGCCGCCCACAGTGCTGGCCTGACAGCTCGGGTCGAGATCCTGCCGGGCCAGGCGCACATGGTGCAGATGGAAGCGGCCGAGCAGGTCAACCGGCTGATTCTGGACTTTGTGCAACAACACTGATGCTCCCATGGCGACCGCTTGCCGGTCGCCAAGGCCAACGACTTCAAGGAGATAGCAACATGAGCCTTTCAATTGATCCGACCCGCCGCATGCGCGCCGCTGTGTGGCATGGCCGTCACGATATCCGTGTCGAAGACGTTCCGTTGCCCGTGTCGCCACCTGCGGGCTGGGTCCAGATTCGCGTGCAATGGTGCGGTATTTGCGGCTCCGACCTGCATGAATACGTGGCCGGGCCGGTGTTCATTCCGGTGGAGGCGCCGCACCCGCTGACCGGAATCAAGGGGCAGTGCATTCTCGGTCATGAGTTCTGTGGTGAAATCGTCGAACTGGGAGCCGGTGTCGAGGGGTTCAGTGTGGGTGAGCCAGTGGCAGCCGACGCCTGTCAGCACTGTGGCACCTGTTATTACTGCACCCACGGCTTGTACAACATCTGCGAGAACCTGGCCTTCACCGGACTGATGAACAATGGTGCGTTCGCCGAGTTGGTCAACGTGCCGGCCAATCTGCTGTACAAGTTGCCGGCCAACTTTCCCGCCGAGGCCGGGGCGCTGATCGAACCGCTGGCCGTGGGCATGCACGCGGTGAAAAAGGCCGGGAGTGTACTGGGGAAAAATGTAGTGGTGGTTGGCGCGGGAACCATCGGCCTGTGCACCATCATGTGTGCCAAGGCTGCTGGTGCGGCCCAGGTCATCGCCCTGGAAATGTCAGGAGCGCGCAAGGCCAAGGCTCTGGAGGTTGGGGCGAGCCATGTGCTGGACCCCAATGAATGCGACGCTCTGGCAGAGGTGCGGCGCCTGACCGGCGGACTTGGCGCGGATGTCAGCTTCGAATGCATCGGCAACAAACACACGGCCAAGCTCGCTATTGACCTCATCCGCAAGGCCGGTATGTGTGTGCTGGTGGGCATCTTCGAGGAACCCAGCGAGTTCAATTTCTTTGAGTTGGTCTCCACCGAAAAACAGGTGCTGGGTGCGCTCGCCTACAACGGCGAGTTCGCCGATGTGATCGCCTTTATTGCCGACGGCCGGCTGGACATCACACCCCTGGTAACCGGGCGCATTCAGCTGGAACAGATCGTGAGGCAGGGCTTTGAGGAATTGGTCAACAACAAGGAGCACAACGTGAAAATCATCGTGTCTCCCGCTCGAGTCTGATGGCCCAGCCTGTATAGAAATTTCTGGATCTGGACAGCGGGTGCTGGATGCGGGTTTTCAGCATCCGCTACAGGCATAAAAAAAGGACCTCTGAAAAGAGGTCCTTTGTTTTTCCATGCTTCAGCGTAACGATTGCTTAGTTCTTCACTGTTTCCTCAAGAGAGAAACGCCCCAGTGGATTCTGCTGGAAGTTTTCGATGTTCTTGCGCGAAATGTTGATGTAAGGGCTGTAGTAAAGGTCGATCCAGTTGACGTCATTTTTGGCGATCTTCTGCAGGTCGACATACATTTGTTCACGCTTGGCCGGGGCCGCTTCAATGCGGGCTGCTGATACCAGATCCTTGACCTTGTCGTTCTTGTAGCGGGTCATGTAGTTCATGTTGGTGTCGTGGCCCAGAACGAAGGTGGTCTTCTGGTCCGGGTCGAGAATGTCGTTGGTCCAGTACATCACGGACAGGTCGTAGTCACCGTCGACCAGCATCTGCCAGCTCTGGGTGGGGTCGACCTTTTGCAGGGTGGCGGTCACACCGACGGCCGCCAGTTGCTGCTGAACCAGCACGGCAATCTGTTCATCGGCTTCGTTGCCTGCGTTAACCACGTAATTCAGCTTCATGCCCGCTGCGCCGGCATCTTTCAGCATTTGCCTGGCTTTGACCGGGTCGAATGGACGCTGCAAGTTGTCCGCGTAGTGGTAAAGCGAGCCTTTGGGAATGTAGGAGTAAGCCTCCTGGCCATGGCCGAAAGTGACGGTGTCGACCACCGATTTTTTGTTGATGGCCATGTCCAGCGCCTGACGTACTTCAGGCTTGGCCAGCAGCCCGTGCTCATGGTTGATCAGCAGGTGATCTTCCCGAGTGGAAGGGTCGGAGTGGATGGTCAGGTTGGGATCCTTGCGCAGCGCATCGACGCGCGAAAACGGTACGAAAATCGCTGTATCCAGCTCACCTGCCTGTACTTTGAGCATCCGGGTATTGTCGTCCGGAATGGAAATCCACTCCACGCCATCCAGGCTGACCTTGTCGGCCTGCCAGAAATGCGGGTTCTTCTCCAGCTTCACGCGATCGCCGCGCAGCCATTCCTTGACAAAGAATGCCCCTGACACCACAGGCTCCTGGGCATAAGCGTCTTCGCCCATGCGGGTCATGGCCTTCTGCGAGAGCACCGACACAGTCGGCGAGGCCAGTTGCGAAAGGAACGGCACCGACGGGGCGGTCAGGGTGACGACCAGGGTTTGCGGATCGGCCGCTTTCGCGGTGTCGATCAGTTTGTAGGCATCGCTCCACAGCGAGGCCTTGTTATCGCGAGTCCGCAACAGACTGAATGCCGCATCATCGGCGGTGATCGGCGAGCCGTCGGAGAATTTCGCCTTGCGCATTTTGAAGGTGTAGGTCAGGCCATCGTCGGAGACTTTCCAGCTTTCAGCCAGGCCAGGTTCCATCTTGCTGCCGGCCTTGTTGACCCGTATCAGCGTGTCGTAGACATTGGAAAACACCCAGGTATCGCGGTTTTGCGCGCTTTTGATCGGGTCGAACGTGGTGCTTTCTTCACGGCAACCGATGGTGAGTACACCCGCTGCCTGGGCAATGCCGCTGGCAAGGGTGCAAGCGGTCAATGTGGCGGCTGCAAGCAATTTCAAATGCCTGGATCTCATGGTCAAACTCCTTCTTGATGAGTACGTGGTTTTTTAAAACAAAGGCTCCTCGAGCACGCAGTCGTAACGGCGAGCATCGAGTTGACGGGTAGGGGGCGCCACCTGGCGACAAGTGGCACGAACGTAGCGACAGCGCGGGTGGAAGGCGCAGCCGGATGGCAACTGCAAAGGGCTGGGCGGTTCACCGGGCAATGGGTCGGCGGGTAGCATCCGGGCTGGATCGATTTCTGGAATCGACTGGATCAGCGCGGCGGTATAGGGATGTCGCGGGGAGCGAAATACGTCCTCCACGGGGCCTTCCTCGACGATCTTGCCCAGGTACATCACCGCCACCCGATCACAGAGCCGGCGAACGATCGCCAGATCATGGGCGATGAACACAATCGCCAGGTTCATGCGCTGACGCAGCTCCAGCAGCAGGTTGATGATCTGCCCCTGGATGGACACGTCCAGCGCGGCGACGCATTCATCGGCGACGATCAGGCGTGGCTCCACGGCCAGCGCACGGGCGATTCCGACACGCTGGCATTGGCCGCCGCTCAAGGCGTGCGGTTTGCGGGCGGCTAATTCCGGGCGCAGACCGACCAACGTCAGCAGTTCATCGACACGGGCGGCAATCAGCGATTCCGGCACCTTGCGTTGTACCCGAAGCACTTCTGCCAGGGTCTGGCCGATGCTCAAGCGTGGATTGAGCGCGGCATAGGGGTCTTGAAAAACCATCGCCGTCTCATGACGCAGTCTCTCGATATCGATCTTCCCGGCATGGGCCATGTCGATGCCATCGAACAGCACCTGCCCGGCGTGAATCTCGTTGAGGTGCAGGATCGCCCGCCCCAGGCTGCTTTTTCCGCTGCCCGACTCGCCGACCAGCCCGAGGGTTTCACCCGCCGAGAGGCTCAGCGAAACGCCGTTGACCGCTGTCAGCCATTGCCGGTTCATGCCCAGAAAACCAGTGCCCGGCGCGGCGAAGCGCACATGCAGATCCTTGACCTTGAGCAGGGTCATGAGCGGTCTCCGGCGGCCAAGGGGTAATGACAAGCGATGCGGTGTCCATGGCTGACCGGCTGCAAACCCGGCATCAGTGTTGTGCACTTGTTGCCGATTTGCTGGCAGCGCGGATTGAAGCGACAACCCTGGGGCAGGGCGTCGAGCAAGGGCGGTTGCCCGGCGATGGTTTTGAGCAATGCGTGACCGTGGCTGGTGGCCGGTTGACAGTCGATCAACCCCGCGGTGTACGGGTGGCGTGGATGAGCCAGTACCTCGTGCTTGTTGCCGTGCTCGCACAAGCGTCCGGCGTACATCACCGCAATCGAGTCGCAGGTCTGCGCGACGACCCCCAGATCATGGGTGATCATGATGATCGACAGGCCACGCTGGTCGCGCAGATCGAGCAATAGGCGCAGGATCTGCGCTTGGACTGTGACGTCGAGGGCGGTGGTCGGTTCGTCGGCAATCAGCACGTGCGGGTTGCAACCCAGCGCCACGGCAATCATCGCTCGCTGGCGCATGCCGCCGGAGAATTCGTGAGGGTAACTGTCAACCCGCCGCTGCGGATCGGGAATGCCCACTTGCCGAAGGACGTCGATGGCCTGGGCGCGGGCTTCACGCTTGCTGGCGCCCTGGTGCAGACGAATACCTTCGCCAATCTGCTCGCCGATGCGCATCAACGGGTCGAGATGGCTGCTGGGGTTCTGGAAAATCATCCCCAATTGACGCCCACGCATGCGGCGCATGCCGGCCTCGTCCAGGCGCAGCAGATTTTCTCCGGCCAGTTGCACGGCGGTGCCTTCGACACGCAGGTTTGGCGATGGCAGCAGCCTCATTAAACCGCGACAGGCCATGGTTTTACCGGAGCCGCTTTCGCCCACCAGTCCAAGCACTTCACCCTCGGCCAGATCGAAGGACAAGCGATCCACCAGCGTCACCTCGTGCTCACCCTTGCGGGCGATAACGCTGAGCTCTTCGACCTTCAGCACAGGCGCACTCACGAACGTTCACCCAAGTGTTCGGCAACCGCATCGGCCAGCAGGCTGAAGCCCATGGCCAGGGTGACGATCGCCAATCCCGGGAAGGTGCAGATCCACCAGGCGGAGGTGATGAAACTCTGACCTTCGGCGACCATCGTGCCCCACTCGGCGGTCGGTGGTTGAACACCAAGACCGAGGTAACTGACCGCCGCGCCGCTGAGCAATACCAGCACCGCATCGGACATGGAAAACACGATCGAGCCGAACATCGCGTTTGGCAGCAGGTGCCGAAACAGAATGCGTCCATGGCCGAAGCCAAGGCTTTTGGCGGCCAGGGCAAAATCGCTTTCCTTGAGGATCAGGATCTGCGAGCGGATCAAGCGTGCATAGGACACCCAGCCCACCAATGCCATGGCGATATAGAAACTCATCAGGCCGGGACCGAGGATCGCCATGATGGCCAGCATCAACACCAGGAACGGGAAGGCCAGGATGATATCGATCAGGCGCATGCAGAACGTGTCGAAACGCCCGCCGATGTAGCCGGACAACGCCCCGACACACGTGCCGATCAGAAACGGGAAAATCACCCCGATCACCGCCAGCTGCAAGTCGACGCGGGCCGACCAGATCACTCGGGACAAAACGTCGCGGCCAAAATTGTCAGTGCCGAACGGGTGGGCTAGATGGGGCGCCAGCAAGCGTATATCAGTGTTCTGGACGATCGGATCGAAGGGTGCGATCCAGGGCGCGAAGATCGCCAGCACCAGCCAGCCCAGCAGGATTGCCAGGCCCAATCCCATTGCCAGTCGAGGATTGCGCAAACCCAGGCGCAGATTCGGTCGAGGAACCGTCGTTGCCTGGCTGTTCATCGGATTTTCACCCGTGGATCGATGGCGACTGTCACCACGTCGGCGAGAAAGTTGACCGCCACAGTGGCGCAGGCCAGCACCATCGCCACGCCCTGGACCACCATGTAGTCACGGGTGAAGATGCCTCGGACCAACAACTGGCCGATCCCGGGAATGGCGAACAGACTTTCGATGACCACCGTGCCGCTGATCAGCCAGCCGATGTTCACCGCCAGCAGGTTGACGGCGGGTACCAGGGAGTTGGGCAGCACATGGCGACGAAACACCGCGTCTTCAGACAGGCCGCGAGCCCGGGCTGCCGTGACGTGGTCGGCTTGCAACTCCATCAGCATGCTTGCCCTCAGGTTACGTATCAAAACCGCCGATAACGCCAGGGCAATGGTCAGGCAGGGCAAGACCATGTGGTGCAGTTTGTCCAGCCAGGAACGGCCGTAGCCGGAAACCGGGAACCAGCCCAGTTGTACGCTGAACAGCAGGATCAACATGATCCCCAGCCAAAACGCCGGCATGCCGAGGCCGGCGGTGGTGAACAGGCGGATCAGGTTGTCGCCCCAACCACCCTTGTGCCGGGCCGCAACGGTGGCCAGCGGCACCGCGATCAACATGGCCAGCAGCACGCTGCCCAGCACCAGAAACAACGTGGGCTCGATGCGCGTGCTGATCAGCTTCAAGGCGTCGACCTTGTACAGCAATGACTGGCCAAGGTCGCCGTTGAACAGGTTTTTCAGGAAGTAGAAGTACTGCATCCACAGCGGCTGATCGAGGCCGAACTGAGCACGCACCCTGAGCAGCCCCTCTGGCGTACTGCGCGAGCCGAGCAGGGCGCGCGCCGGGTCGCCGGGAATCGATCGCACCAGCACAAACGTGATGAGACTGATGCCGAACAGCACCGGCAGCAGCTGCAGGGGGCGTGACAGGATGAAACGGTAACGCGACAGATTCATCGACTAACCTCGGTGCCGCTGGAGGAAATCCAGTAACACCGGAAAGTAGGCATGAGGTTCTTCGTAGAAGGGCATGTGGCTGCTGTTGGGGAATACATGCAGTGCCGCGTCCTTGAGCGCCATTTTCATGCGCATGGCACAGGCGGGCGTCAGTTCGTCGTGCTGGCCGGTGGTAATCAATACCGGCATGGTGAAGTCGGCCATTTCCTGAAGACGGTTCCAGTCTTTCAGGTTGCCGACGTAGAGAAACTCATTGGGCCCCTGCATGGTTGTGTAGGGGCCCATGTTCCAGTCGCCCAGAGAGCGTGTGACCGGCGCCGGCCATTCGTCCAGGCGGCAGACGTGGCGATAGTTGAGCAGGGTGATTGCCGCTTGGTATTGAGGGTGATCGAGGGTGCCCATGGCTTCATGGCGCTGCATCATGGCCACGGTTTCGCTGCCGAGTGCACCCCGCAGACGTTCCAGTTCCTGAGACAGGTGCGGGATATCGCCTACGGTATTTTCCAGAATCAGGGTTTTAATTGCATGAGGGTGGTAAATGGCATATTCGATCGCCAACCAGCCGCCCCAGGAGTGCCCCAGCAAGTGCACCCGGCCCAGGTCGAGGGCCTGCCGAACGGTTTCCACCTCAGCGACATAACGGGAAATATCCCACAGTGATGGGTCTTGAGGTCTGTCAGACGCGCCGGTGCCGAGTTGGTCGAAGGCGACCACGCGCAACCCCTTGTCCTTGAGCCAGCCATGGGCGTCACGCAGATAATCGCAAGGAAGCCCCGGGCCGCCATTGAGGCACAACAGGACTTCATCGCCCTCGCCGAAGCTGTAAACCACGAGATTGTGGCCATCGACTTCGACATTAAAGTGCTGGTCCGGCTCGATTTCACGCCACATCGCAACTCTCCCTTTATGATGCTGACCGGTTCGGATGCAAACTAAATGGCCTACCTTACTGAGTAAGTCATGTGCCCAAAAGCTAGTATTTGTTATAGGTTTGGTCTGGCAGTCCCTCGCCGAGGCGTGGCATTCTACGTGCTGAATTTCAGGATTGAAATTAATTACGGAGCGCAATGGATGCAGAGCAAGCTATCTGACGTCAATCCCCGTCTTTTATCGGGCAAGAGCCTGGATGAGCAGATGGACAACGCCTTGCTGTTGGCCCAGGAGCTGGGCTTCGATGCTTTGGTGTACGACTACAGCCCCGTGCCGCTGGACCATGAAGGCAAGTTGATCACGCCCTCGGTACTCAAACTGCGCAACACGCCATCCGATTGGCATACGCGTTGGTGTACGGAGGGTTACTACCAGATCGACCCTGTCCAGCAGGTGGCACTCGATCGTGTTTCACCCTTTGTCTGGTCCTACAAACCCGGGACTGACACCCTGCTGGAGCCGGTGATCAATCAGTGCCATGCCCCCGTGGTGAGCTATCTGGAAGACACGCAAATGACGTGTGGTGTCTCGGTTCCGATTCATCTGCCCAGAGGCGGTTTTGCTTCGTTGACGGGGTTGCGTACCGGCAGCAGCGCCAGTGTGTTGCACGATGCCCGGCAGACCCTGGCCGACTTCAGCCTGATTTCCCATGCGTTACAGGAGGCGGCCTATCCGTTGCTTGGCAAGGAGGCTCACACGCCTCCCGTTCATCTGACCAAACGTGAACGCGAGTGCCTTAAATGGGCGGCCCAGGGGCTGACCGCCGCCGAGATTGCCAATCAACTGAATCGTTCATTGGCCACCATCAGCCTTCATCTGACGTCCGCCATGCATAAACTCGGGGCCAAGAATCGAGTCCAGGCCGTGGTTCGGGCCACCCACTATCGATTACTCGATAGCTGAAACGGGGCAAAAACCTATCTGTTTCTCTAGTTATTTTGAAGGTCTGATCCAGATATCGTGTGCCGTACGGTTTTTCAGGGGCGGCACGAAGAAATGGAATCTATTGGAACACGCGAAGGCTTTGCACCTTTTGGTCCTTATCAGACCTGGTACCGCGTCACAGGTCACTTTGACGGCAAAAAAACGCCGCTGGTGATTTTGCATGGCGGCCCGGGCTGCACACATGATTACGTTGATGCGTTCAAGGACATCGCCGGGAGCGGCTATCCGGTGATTCATTACGATCAACTGGGTAATGGTCGCTCGACCCACCTGCCGGAAAAAGACGCTTCGTTCTGGAACGTGGCGCTGTTTCTCGAGGAGCTGGACAATCTGCTGGATCATCTTCAGATCAGCGACAATTACGCGCTGCTGGGGCAATCCTGGGGCGGCATGCTCGCCAGCGAACACGCCGTATTGCAACCGGCAGGGCTACGGGCCTTGATCCTCGCCAATGCTCCTTCGGACATGCGCGTCTGGGTCGAGGAAGCCAACCGCTTACGCAAACTGCTGCCGGGCGGTGTGCATGAAACATTGCTTGAACACGAACAGGCAGGGGATTTTCAAGCGCCCGCCTATCAAGAAGCCTCAAGGGTTTTTTACGACAACCATGTGTGTCGTTTACTGCCCTGGCCCGACGAAGTCGCACGTACTTTTGCCCAGGTCGATGCCGACCCCACCGTTTACCATGCCATGAGCGGGCCGACGGAGTTTCATGTGATCGGCAGCCTGAAAGACTGGACCATCGTCGACCGCTTGCAGAGCATCAACGTGCCGACGCTGGTAATTTCCGGTCGCTACGATGAAGCCACACCGAAGGTGGTCAAACCCTATCTGGAGAAGATCCCGAACGCTCGCTGGGCGTTGTTCGAGAACTCCAGCCATATGCCCCATGTCGAGGAGCGGGTCGGCTGCATGGGAACGGTGGTGAGGTTCCTGGATGAGTGCTTGTAGGCGGAACGGCCCGTGAGGTCCACGGGCCTGCTTGTGCGGCAAAACCACTCAACGATCATCGGCTTGCTGCGATCTCATCGTGGCATGAGGGAACAAATGGACCTCTGAAAAGAGGTCCATTTTTTTCGCCCGCAAAAAAACCTTTTGCACCCAAATCATCGCTCCGACCGCACGCACCATTCGTCAACTGCGCTGCACTCTTGGCATGGACAAGGTCTCCAAAGAAGTTCCATTACCTGGTATTGGAGACTGAGATGAAACCTGATCCTTCCACCACCCAGGATGAGCCCACCCAGGATTTGAGCAACCCCAATGACGACGGTTGCGTGCTCGGTACCGCTGGCCGCGATGAAGACCCGAATGCCACCACCGACTGGGACAAGGAAAGGAATGCTGAAGACCATCGCCAAGGCCCGAGTGACGCCCGAGGCATGCCCGGTTACCCCCGCGACGCGCCTGATGAGCAGACGCCATCGACAACCAAAACCCGGGCACAAACCAGCGAAGCGGAGCCGGGCATCGAAACGCCAGAACAGGATAACGACAAGGTCGGTTGATTTGCGCCGAGGTGATGGAGAGCTGCCACAGCCTCGCTCCAACATGGATCCATGCAGTCGTGATGACGTGCATCGGAAATAAAGAACTCCTGAGCGCAAACGCAGCCATAGCCTTAAGAACGTGAACTCTGGAATCCGGCGATGGCGCAGATCTTCAGCCGCTCGGCCGATACCTGGCTGCGCCTGGGGCTGTTGGTGCTGTTCGTCGGCGTCACGGGAGGTTTGCTTGTGGCAGTGGCCCTGGACCGTTCCGATTACCGAACCGGCCGTAACTGGGTGGTCGAACAGCCGCTGCCGTTCAGTCACGCCCACCATGTCGGTGAGCTGAAGATTGATTGCCGCTACTGCCACAGTTCCGTGGAATCTTCCGCGATGGCCAGTCTGCCGACCACCGAAACCTGCATGACGTGCCACTCGCAAATCTGGAAAAACGCCGACCTGCTCGAACCCTTGCGCAAAAGCCTGCGCCAATCACAGCCGTTGCATTGGCAGCGAGTGGTCAAATTGCCGGACTACGTGTACTTCCATCATGGCGTGCACGTGAAGGCGGGCGTGGGTTGCAGCGAATGCCACGGCGCGGTGGACCGCATGCAGCTGATGTTCAAGGCCGAACCCCTGAGCATGGGCCAGTGCCTGGCCTGTCACCGTGATCCGGCAACGCACTTGCGCCCTGCGGGGCAAGTGACCCAGGGGCAATGGCACACCGATCAGGATCGTCGGGCGCCGGGTGAACCATTGATCAGGCAGCGACGAATCGACCGCCGAGGCCTGAGCGATTGCGGGATTTGTCACCGATGAGCGCCTCCTCGCAGGATTTCGCCGCATGGCGCGAGCAGCTCGCCGGGCTCAAAGGCGCCGCGTACTGGCGCGGCCTCGAAGCGCTGGCGGCGACGCCTGAGGCGCAGGCGCTGATCGAGGCCGAATTTCCCGGTGCCGCGCCCTTGTTGAACCGTCGACATTTTCTGCAACTGATGGCGGCGTCCCTGGCCATGGCAGGCTTGGCCGCGTGTGGCAAAACCCCTGAGCACGCCGTGCCGGCGATCAGACAAGCCCCTCAACTGACTCCCGGCATCGCGAGCTGGTATGCCACGGCCATCCCGTTTTGTGGCATCGCCCAACCCGTGCTGGGCAAGACCCTCGCCGGGCGCCCGATCAAACTTGAAGGCAATCCGCAGCACCCAGTGTCCGGTGGCGCGTGTGATGCCTTTACCCAGGCCGCAATCCTGCAACTGTACGACCCGGACCGTTCCCAGACGCCGCGCTTCAAGGGCCGGGAAACCAGTTGGGACGAAGTGCGTGGTGCGCTGGCTCGACAACGGTTGACGCTGGACACCACGCGAGGCAAAGGCTTGCATATCGTCTGTGCAGCCAGCAGTTCGCCGACCCTTGGTCGGCAACTCGAAGCGCTGCGTCGGCGTTGGCCTGAAGCGCAGCTGTATCACGCCGAACCATTCGCCGAGACCCAGGCATTGCACGTCAGCGAACGGGTATTCGGCCAGCCGCTGGATGCCCGGCGTTACCTGGAACGCACCGAGGTGCTGGTTTGCCTGGAAGACGATCCGCTGGGCAGCGGTCCGCGCCAGACGCTGTTGCAACGCGGCTGGGCGGAACGTCGACGGCAAGCGGCGCAAGGGCACGGTGCGGCGTTGTCGTTTGTCGCCGAAAGCATTCCGACGCTGACCGGGGCTGCCGCCACGCGACGGTTGCCGATTGCGCCGTCGCGGCAGCCTGATCTGGTGCTGGCGCTGAGCCGCGCCTTGGGCGACAACGTGGCCGATCAGCCGCGCCTGAGTGCGCGACAGCTCGACTGGGTCGATGAAGCCGCCTCGGCGCTCAAGGCTCATCCCGGCCGTGGCCTGATTTGCGTGAGCAAGCAAGCGGCAGGTGATGTGCAGGCGCAGGTGATGCGGCTCAACCAACGGCTGGGTGCGCACGGTCAGACGCTGGATTGGCAGACGCCGACGTTGCTCGGTTATGAACGCGGACGGTTCTGGGCATCGCTGGAGCAACTGAGTCAGCAATTGGCCGGTGGCAACGTCAGCCAATTGTGGCTGCTCGATTGCAACCCGCTGCTGACCTCGGCGCCGGATCTGGGGCTGGAAGGGTTGCTGCAAAAAGTACCGTTGCGCCTGCATGCCGGGCTTTACTACGACGAGAGCGCCGCACATTGCCATTGGCATTTGCCGCTCAACCATGCGCTTGATGGCTGGAGCGACACCCGGGCAGCGGACGGTAGCGCGTGCATTGTGCAGCCGCTGATCGAGCCGCTGTACTCGACCCGGACCTTGCATCAAATCATCGAATTGCTGCTGACTTCCGCCGACAGCGATGCTCTGGATCTGGTGCGACTCACCTGGTCCCACGTTCCGCAAAATCAGTGGCGCCAGGCCTTGGCCGATGGCTGGATCGAAACCTCAGCACCCGCGGTGGATGTCCCTGAAGCGGCGACATGGGTGCTGAACCTGTTCGATATCGATGGCCTGGAAGCCGTGGTGCGTCCGGACCCTTGCGTATGGGATGGGCGATTCGCCAATCTGGGCTGGTTGCAGGAGTTGCCCAAACCCATCAGCACCCTGACCTGGAGCAACGTGGTCGGGCTGTCGCCACGGTTGGCGGAACAGGTGGGCGTGCGCAATGGCGAGGGCGTCGAAGTGGCGCTGCCGGGGCAATTATTGCGCGGCGCGGCGTGGATCGAGCCGGGCCAGGCCGATCAGGTGATTGCCCTGTACACCGGTTACGGGCGCAGCCATGCCGGGCGAGTCGGTAACGGATTGGGTTATGCGGTACGGCCGATCCAGTCCTGGTCGGTGAGTGCCTCGGTACGTTCCAGTGGCGAGCGCCATACCCTGGCCATGACCCAGACCCATCATCAGTTACCCAGCGATGAAGCGCCGCCAATTCGCGTGGTGCAGCGCCAGGCGCCGCAGTTGCCGGCGCAGCAGATTCCGGCCTCGCTCTACAGCCCGGTCGTTGACAGCGGCCCGCAGTGGGGCATGGTCATCGACCTCGACTTGTGCACCGGCTGCAATGCTTGCGTCACCGCGTGTCAGGCGGAAAACAACATCGCCGTGGTCGGTGCCGAGCAGGTGGCCAAAGGGCGCAACATGCACTGGCTGCGCATCGACCATTACTACCAGGGATCACTGGATGCGCCACGCTCACGCTTCCAGCCCTTGCCGTGCATGCACTGCGAACAGGCGCCGTGCGAAACCGGTTGCCCGGTGAATGCCACGGTGCACAGCCGCGACGGCTTGAATCAGATGGTCTACAACCGCTGCATCGGCACGCGCACCTGCGCCTCGTATTGCCCGTACAAAGTACGGCGCTTCAACTGGCTGGACTGGAGCGCCGACAGCGCTCCGTCAATTCAGGCCCAGCGCAACCCTGACGTCACCGTGCGCGCCCGGGGCGTGATGGAAAAATGCACCTATTGCATTCAGCGCATCAGCGCCGCACGCATCGAAGACAAACAGCAGGGCACCGACGTCGACACCACAAAAGTCGTCACCGCGTGCCAGCAAACCTGTCCGAGCCAGGCGATCCGTTTTGGTGACATCGCCGACGCCACCAGCGCGGTCAGCCATGCCCGCAAGGATCCGCGTCATTACCGCTTGCTCGAAGCCCTCGGCACACGCCCGCGCACCACTTACCTGGCGCGGATCGAGGAGGGGGGTGGCGATGAGGCCTGAACCGCTGCTGCACGATACCGGGCATTTTCTGCCACGGGACCTCAGCGATCAGCAAGTGTCACGGCAGGTGTTCGGCCCCTTGCAGCAGTTTCCCCGGCGGGTGGCGTGGCTTTGGTTGTTCGCAATTGCCATCACGCTGTTGCTGATGTACCTGGCTTCGGCCGCGGTACTGCTGGCCAACGGCGTGGGCATGTGGGGCAACAATCAGCCGGTGCATTGGGGCTTGGGTATTCTCAACTACATCTGGTGGCTGGGCATCGGCCATGCCGGCACCTTTATTTCGGCTGTGCTGTTGCTGATCGAGCGGCCGTGGCGGCACACCCTCAATCGCTTGGCCGAATTGATGACACTGATGGCGGTTATCTGCGCCGCGCTGTACCCGATCCTGCACCTGGGCCGGCCCTGGCTATTTTACTGGATCCTGCCGTACCCCAATCAAATGGGCCTGTGGCCACAGTTCAAGAGCCCGACGGCCTGGGACATGTTTGCGATCCTTTCGTACCTGACGGTGTCGCTGTTGTTTCTGCTGGTGGGAGCCATTCCTGATTTCGCCACGGCGCGAGATCGTGCCCAAGGTTCGTTGAGGCAAACGCTGTATGGCCTGATGGCGCTGGGCTGGCGCGGTTCGCAGCAGCATTGGGCGTTGTGGCGACGTACCAGTCGGGTGCTGGCGATGCTCGCGATCCCGTTGGTGTTTGCCGTGTCCAGCGGCTATTCATTCCTGCTGACCATGGGCCCGCAAAGCGGTTGGCATTCGACGCTGTTTCCGCCGTACTTCGTGGCTGGCGCAGTGTTTTCAGGATTTGCCTTGGTGACGTTGCTCGCCATTGGCGTGCGCTGGTTGTTGCACATCGAAGCGCTGATCACCTTGCGTCATCTGGACACGCTCGGGTGCCTGCTGCTGGCCACCGGTTGGCTCACCGCCTATGGCTACCTGATGGATCTGTTCATGCCGTTTTACAGTGGCGATTCCCATGAGATCGAAGTACTGCTGACACGCCTGAGCGGCCCTCATGCCTGGAGTTTCTGGTTGGCCATGATCTGCAACGTCGGCGTACTCCAGGCGTTGTGGTGGCGTTCGGTGCGTCAGCGTCCGGGTGTTTTGGCGGCGGTGGCGCTGGCGGTACTGGTGGGCATGTGGGCCGAGCGTTTCATGCTGGTGATCCCGCCCCAGACCCGCGATTTTCTGGCCTCGACCTGGGGCAGCTACACCCCGACGCTTTGGGACTGGACGCTGTTCATTGGCAGTTTCGGTGTGTTTCTTTTGCCCTACAGCCTGTTTCTGCGCTACGTGCCCATGGTATCGGCGTTCGAGGTCAAGCAGGCGCTGCATCAGGAGCGCGGCGATGACTGAATCCGTGGGGTTACTGGCTGAATTCGATGCGCCGCAACCGCTGGTAGAAGCCAGCCTGCACGCCTGGGCCATCGGCTACCGACAGCTCGATGCGTTCGCGCCGTTTCCGCTTGAGGCGCTGCAACCGTTGTTGCAACCCAAGGCCTCCAGGGTATCGGGCATGGCCTGCATCGGCGGATTGCTCGGCATCGGCCTGGCGCTGCTTATGCAGATCGGCTCGGTGTGGAGCTATCCGCTGAATGTCGGCGGCCGGCCGTTGATTGCCCTGCCGTTGCTGATGGCAGTGACCTTTCTGTTCGCCGTGGTCGGGGCGGCGATGGCTGCGGTATTTACGCTGCTGATCAGCAGCCGCCTGCCACGTTTGCATCACCCGTTGTTTGCCGCTGAGGGTTTCGAACGGGCCAGTGACGATGGGTTTTTCCTGTTTATCGAAGCCGGCGATCCATTGTTCGACGCGCAGGCTACCCGAGCCTGGCTGGCTGAGCGGGCGATCAGCGTGCGCGAGGTCCAGCCATGAAAGCCTGGCCGTGGGCGCTGATCATCGCTGTGCTGGGCAGCGGCTGCGATGACATGTCGCGTCAGGCGAAAATTGCCCAACAACGCCCCGGCGCCTTGTTCGAGGACGGCCTGAGCAGCCGACAACCACCCCTCGGTACCGTCGCCCGAGGGCAACTGGAGCGTGAAGCGATTGTGCAGCAGCGTCCGCCATTGACCGCTGCGTTGCTTGCCCGTGGCGAAGCGAGTTATCAAACGTTCTGCACCCCGTGCCATGGCCTGAGCGGGCGAGGCCATGGTCTGGTGGTCGTCCGTGGTTTTCCGGCACCACCGGCGTTGACCACACCGCGATTGCTCAACGCCTCCGATGCTCAACTGATGCAGGTCATCGCTCAGGGCAAAGGCCTGATGTACGGCTATGAATCACGCATCCCGCCGGCGGAACGCTGGGCCATCGTTGCTCATGTGCGCCTGCTGCAGTTGAGCCAGCACGCGCCTCTGGAGCGCTTGCCAGCCGAGCTGCGTCAGGCGTTCGAGGAGAGCAACTGATGAGGCGGTTAGCGGGAACATTCGCCATCGGCGCCGTCGGCGTATTGCTGCTTGGGGTTTGGCGGCCGGCCTGGGTAGGCGCCGGGGTGTTGGCGGCCGCGGTCAACGGCAGCAACATTGTGTGGGGTTGCCTGCTGCTGGCGCTGCTGACGCCCTTGATCAGTGGCCGCTGGCAAATGCTGCTGGCGCCGGGCAGCCGACTGGGGAGCGGCGCGGTGCTGCTGATTGTGCCGATGCTGGTGCCGGTGCTGCTCGCCATGAACTGGCTGTATCCGTGGTTCCACCTCGACACACCGGGGTTTCGCGGGCTGTGGCTGTCGCCGTGGTTTTTTGTGCTGCGCACGCTGCTTTACGCCGGGCTTGCGCTGGCCCTGCTGGGCTGGTCGCAGCGTCCGGATGCCGAGCGCAGTGGCCCGGGGCTGATCCTGTATGGGCTGGTGGTCAGCCTGGCGGCGGTGGATTGGTTGATGTCGTTGCAGTCGGAATTTGTGTCCAGCCTGTTCGGTGTATTGCTGATTGCCCGGCAATTGCTTGATGGCCTGGCGTTTGCCGGCCTCTGCGTGCTGTGCTGGAACCTTGTGCCGCTACCGGCCCCACAGCGTCAGGTGCTGCGCGGCTTGCTGATCAGTGCCTTGGCGTTCTGGGCCTACGTGCATTTCATGCAGTACCTGATTATCTGGTCGGTGAATCTTCAAGACGAAACCCAGTGGTATCGCGTACGCCAAGCAGGCGTCTGGGGTGCGCTCAGCGGGTTGCTGATGGCAGGGCAGGTGATGTGCCTGCTGGCGTTGGCCTCGCCTTGGGGCGCTCGGTCAAAGGTCCTGATTTGGGGTTGCTCGGCGATTCTGCTGCTGGGCAGTGTCGAGTCGATCTGGATGAGCTTGCCGTCGATATTCCCCGACGTCGAAATCGGAGCCGGCCTGATGGCCGTGCTCTGCCAAGGGATTTACGGTCTCGGCCTGTGGGCATGGTGGCGTTGGCAATGGCAACGGAGGCGCCATGAAGTCTGAAAAACCGCTCGGATACGAACCCGACACGGTCGACAGTGACACCGTCTGGAGCCTGGTGGCGCTGTTTCTGGCGGCGGTGCTGTTGTGCCTCACCGGCGTGGCCTGGTGGCTGATCAGCTATCAGCACCGCGCGGAATCGCGGCAGCCACCCTTGAGCGCTCTAGAGCGTGAGCGGCTGTTGCCACCGGCCCCGCGCTTGCAATCCCAGCCTCGGCAGGAAGGCGAACGCCAGCTTGCCGCCGAGCGTATTCACCTCGACAGCTTCGGCTGGGTCGACCGCGAGCGGCGCATTGTGCACCTGCCGCTGGAACACGCGCGGCAAGTGCTGCTGGAGCAGGGCTGGCCAATACCCGAGGACGCCCCGCATGAACCGTGAACGGGTCTGGCGGGTGCTGGCGTTGCTGTGGCTGATCGCCGTTCAACACAGCGCCGCGCAAACGTTCGACCCGTTTTCCGCCGCCGCTATCGACACGGCCCAGGTCGGCCAGCGTTTGGCGCTGGACGGGCAATTTACCGACCACCACGGTCGCTCGGTACGCTTCGGCGATTTGCTTGGCGGGCGGCCAACACTGCTGGTGCCTTTGTACTACCGCTGCCCGAACGTCTGTGGCGCGGCGCTCTCGACCCTGTTCAGCCAATTGGCTATTCAGCCTTACCGCTTGGGCCGGGATTTTCAGGTGATCGCGTTCAGTTTCGATCCGCGGGAAGACAGCCATGCCGCCCGCGAAGAGCTGGCCAGACTGAGTCAGCGTTGGCCGTCGCTGGCGGCTGAGCCGGCCTTGCATCTGTTGACCGGCGACGCCGATGCGGGGCAGGCCCTGGCCCATTCACTGGGTTTCAGTTATCGCTTCGATGAGCAACAGCAACAATACGCGCATAGCTCGGCGGTGGCGGTGTTGACTGGTGATGGACGCCTGTCGCGCTGGCTCTACGGTCTCGGTTATCAGGCCAGCGATGTGCGTCTGGCATTGACCGAAGCGGGGCAGGGCAAGCTCGGCGCATTCAAGGAGCAGCTTCTGCTGCTGTGTTACCACTACGACCCGCAGAGCGGCACCTACAGCAGTCGGATCATGGTGTTGCTGCAAGTGGCGGGACTGGTGACCGTATCGGTATTGGGCCTGTTCATTGTTCTGGCGTTGTGCCGCGATCGGCGGGGACAGCCATGAGCGAACCCTTCCTGCGCTTGTGGCCCGTGCAGGGCTCGGACTACGCCGCCTCGGTCGATTGGCTGGTGATCGGCTTCACCGCAATGATGGCGTTGTTTGTAGTGCCCGTGTTTGTCGCGCTTTGGGTGTTTATCTGGCGCTATCGACGCGGGCGCGAGGCAAATCGGGATCATCGGGCGCAGAGCAATCTGCCGATCGAACTGGCCTGGATCATCTTGCCGTTCATTGGCTCGCTGGTGATTTTTCTGTTCTCGGCACGGCTGTTCTTTTTCGCCCGCACGCCTCCCGCCGATGCCCTGGAAATCCAGGTTACGGCGCGGCAATGGATGTGGAAGTTTCAGCATCAGGGCGGGCAGCGTGAGATCAACACCTTGCATGTCCCGGCAAGGCGCCCGGTGAAGCTGACGATGATTTCCGAAGACGTGATCCACAGCCTGTTTTTTCCCAGCTTGCGGATCAAGCAAGACGTGTTACCGCAGCGTTACAGCATGCTCTGGTTCCAGGCCGAACACAGCGGCACCTATCAGGTGTATTGCGCCGAATACTGCGGCACCGACCATGCGGCGATGCTCGCCCGGCTGGTGGTGCTCGAGCCGGGTGACTATCAGCAATGGCTGAGGGACAACGGCAATGCCGCCGACCTGATCAGTCAGGGCGAGACCTTGTACCGCCAATACGGCTGCGGCCGTTGCCACGATTCCGGCAACGCGCCGTCCTTGGCCGGCGTATTCAATCGAATGGTGCGCCTGGCTGACGGCAGCCAGGTCGTGGCGGACGACGTCTACCTGCGCGACAGCATTGTGTTGCCACAAAAACACCTGGTGACTGGTTACCTGCCGGTCATGCCCACCTACAGCAACCTGTTGGACGAAGAGGCTGTGCAGCGTCTGGTGGCCTACCTGCGTTCGTTGCCTGCCACGGCTTCCGGGGAGCCGAAATGAGCGCTCCCGGCTATCTGCATCAACAAGGTCTGCTTTCGTGGTTTCTGACCCGCGATCACAAGCGCATCGCGGTGTTGTACATGGTCACGGTGACCTTCTTCTTTTTCGCCGGCGGGTTGGCCGCGACCCTGATCCGCCTCGAACTGGTCACTCCGCAAGGCGATCTGTTGACCGCTGATGGCTATAACCGTGCGTTTACCCTGCACGGCGTGATCATGGTCTGGTTCTTCCTGATTCCGTCGATCCCCAGCGTGTTCGGCAACTTCCTCGTGCCGATCATGATCGGCGCCCGGGACATGGCGTTTCCACGCCTGAATCTGTTCAGCTGGTACCTGCTGCTCGGCGGTGGTTTGTTCACGTTACTGGCGCTGTTGCTCGGCGGGGTCGACACCGGTTGGACCTTCTACACGCCGCTGTCGACGATGTTCAGTAACGGCCATGTGGTGGCGGTGATCTGCGGTGTGTTCATCGCCGGGTTTTCCTCGATTTTCACCGGCATCAACATCATCGTCACCGTGCACACGTTGCGCGCGCCGGGCATGACTTGGATGCGTCTGCCGTTGTTCATCTGGGCGATCTACGCCACCTCGATCATTCTGGTGTTGGCGACGCCGGTACTGGCGATCACCTTGTTGCTGTTGGTCGCCGAGCACCTGTTCAACATTGGCGTATTCGACCCGCGCCTGGGCGGTGATCCGTTGCTGTTCCAGCACCTGTTCTGGTTCTACAGCCATCCGGCGGTGTACATCATGATCCTGCCCGCGATGGGGGTGGTCAGCGAACTGATCACGGCGGCGGGGCACAAGCGCATCTTTGGTTATCGTTTTGTCGCCGGGTCCAGTGTGGCGATTGCGATCATCGGTTTCCTGGTCTGGGGTCATCACATGTTTGCCGCCGGTCAATCGATGTATGCCAGCCTGGTGTTTTCGCTGCTGAGTTTCCTGGTGTCGATTCCGTCGGCGATCAAGGCCTACAACTGGAGCGCGACCCTGTACAAAAGCGACCTGACTTTGCATGCGCCTTTTCTGTTCGCTCTGACTTTTATCGGGCTGTTCATTATCGGTGGAGTGACCGGATTGTTCCTGGCATTGCTCGCCGCCGACCTGCATGCCCATGACACGTATTTTGTGGTCGCGCATTTCCATTTCATCATGGTCGGCGCGGCGGTGGCCGGTTACTTTGGTGCGTTGCATTTCTGGTGGCCGAAAATCACCGGACGCCTGTATTCGCAGCTGTGGGGCAAGATCACCGCGGTGCTGGTTTTTTGCGGTTTCAACCTGACATTCTTTCCGCAATTCCTGCTCGGGTACCTCGGCATGCCCCGGCGTTATCACAGCTATGACCCGGATTTTCAATTCCTCAACGTCCTGTCATCGGCTGGTGCCTCGATTCTGGCCCTGGCCTACGTGTTGCCGTTCTTTTATCTGCTGGGCTCCTTGCGCTGGGGCGAGCGGGCGCCAATGAATCCCTGGGAGGCGGCGGGCCTGGAGTGGCGCGTGCCGTCACCACCGCCGTCGCACAACTTCGAGGTGCCGGTGACGGTGGATTTCGAAGCCTATGATTATTCTCCCGAGGCGCGCCGTGATCCGGTCTGACGAGAGGCCAGCCGAGCCCTTCGTGGCCTGGGCGCAGCAGCGTGAGGCCGCGAGGCTGGGCATGTGGCTGTTCTTGGCCACCGAAGTGATGATGTTCGGCAGCCTGATTCTGGTGGCATGGTTTTACCAGCTGCAGCACCCCGACGGTGTGGCGCAAGCGGTGGCGGTTTTGCACTGGCAACTGGCAGCGGCCAACACCTTCATGTTGTTGACCAGCAGTTTGCTGATGACCCTGGCGCTGGCGGCTCGCACGCCGCGGTATGCGCGGCGTCTGCGTCGTTGCTTGCTGGGGGCGACGCTGTCGGGAGTACTGTTTCTGATGTGCAAAGGCGTCGAATACGGTCTTGAATACCGCGAAGGACTGCTGCCAGGATTCGCCGTCGACTCACCGCTGCCTCTGCCATCCGCGCGTTTGTTCATGAACCTGTATTTCATCGCCACGGCGCTGCACGCCGTGCATGTACTGGTGGCGGTCGGTTTGGGACTGTGGCTTTACCTGCGACTGGCTCCAGACACCCTGTTAACGCGTGGGACACGCACACGTCTGGAAATGGTCACCCTGTACTGGCATCTGGTGGACGGGATCTGGATTCTGCTGTTTCCGACCCTCTACCTGGCAGGGCGCTGAGATGAGCACGGCGAACGCGTTGAAAGTCTACGTCGGCTTGCTCCTGCTTCTGGCAGCAGAAGTGCTGATCGCGCTGTTCTGGCCGCGTAACAGCAGCTTGATTATGCTTGCCGGTGCCGGGCAATTTTTGCTGCTGTTGATATTTTACCTGGGCCTTTATCGCCATCAGGGTTGGGTGCGACTGTTTGGTTGGCTGTATCTGCTGTGGCTGCTGATGATGATGCTGTTCATCCTTGGTGAAGCAGCGACCCGCTGAGGTCGGGTTTCGCCATCATTTGCCCGCCGAAACCTGCGGCGCATGGGCTGAATGCGCAACTGAAAAGAGATGGACAGGATATTCCGCCATGATCAATCGCAAGTGTTCGATAGCTTCCAGGTATTTAAGATCGGCCTGCCGTCTTTTCCTCTGATACTGGGTGAACTTTTCGGCGTCCATGTTGGGCTGATCGAGAAGATCAAAGGCGGCGTGGCTCAAGTGATAGGCGTCGCTGAACAGTTGTTGGTTACGTTCAAGCGCCAGATTCAGGCAGGCTATCGCTTGATCGGAAGTCATCGTACCGTTCATTGTTGCGACCTCTTTTATGGGGGGTTCCTGGATGTTGAGTAATGCCTGGCACCGGTGAAAAGCGGTGGAAGCCTTTCAAGAAAACCGGTCGACGACTATCTGCCGCGACGCCACACCTTGAGGTAGTCCACGCTGAAGGTGGAGGGCAGATCGGCGTCGTCGACAACGCCGAACCACTGCCACATGGCCTCGCTGTCAAAGAGGATATACATGGGGAAAAACCAGTGGGTGTTCTTTGCCTCGCGCACCAGTACGCCGTCGACGTACCAGCGCAATGTGTCGGGCTGCCAGTCAAAACCATAGACATGGAAGTCACTGGCCAGCCGCCATGGGCTGACCCAACTGCTGCCATCGCTCAAATGTTCGGTACTGTGCGGCGTGGCCCATACGTGGGCATTCATGTTGTAGCGACGGTCGAAGGTGCCATTTTTGGTCTTGCCACCGATTTCGAAAATATCGATTTCCGTGGCATTGTCGGCAAGCCCCGTAAACGCGAGCCAGAAGGCGCTGGAGCCGGCCGAGTCCATCGGTTTGGCGCGGGCTTCGTAGTAGCCGTAAAAACTGTGCTCGATCGTTCGTACCATCGCCGAGCTGTAATCTTCAAAGCCGAGTTTTACGTACTTTTGCGGCAAGGTTTGCTTACGGAAAACGATGTTCAGATGGCCATCGCTCAGGTAAGCGTTGTCCGGCATGAACAGCGCCGGTTTGCGGCCCAGCGAGTCGGTGCCCGTGGCGTTGTTGACGTGCCAGCGACTGGGGTCAAGGTGCTTGCCATCGAAATCGTCGGAGAATCGTGTATCCAGCATCCACTGGCCGACATTGTCCTGATCGGACAACGGCAGTCCGCTGTTGGTCTGTTCCGGTACCTTTCCCAGCGGGCCGACGCGGGTCCAGGAATTGGCAGCCTTGGGGAGGGCGACGGACCACTTGTCCGCCAGGTACTTAAATACACGCTGCCGTTCTTCCAGGGAGGCGAGGTGGCGGTCGTACATCAGTATTTCGGCGATGTCGCCGCGCAAATGTTCGACGCTGCCGACCACGTTCCGCCCCACCGCGTATGGGCCGATGGGCACGTCGTTGAGTTCCAGGACGAAAAGGGTCGGATCGTAGGCGGTGCGTTGTTGCACGCTGATCGCGAAGTTCGGCGGCACGTTGTCGTTATCGCCGATTATCGGGCGCGAACTGAACAGTCGCTGCCAGGTCTCGCCGCCGCTTTGCTCGTTTACTCTGCGTGACACGATCAATAAGGTTGCAGGGCCTTTTGCCGTACGAATGGCCTTGCCAAGGAAGGCTGAAGTACCACTCAAACGCACCACCGGATGGCCATTCATGGCGTTCTCCACACGCTGCGGCAGTGCGGCGTCTGCGCCATGGTCTACGGTAGCGTGATTGGCTTCGCCGGACTTGTCGTGCCACCGCAGGAGGTGGTTCTGGGCATCGAGGGTCATTGTCGACGCGTCGGTGGCGTCGAGCCACAGCACCAGGCCGTTGCCCTGCGGCGGGGCAGTGCCCCCCAACGCGTTACAAACGAGCGATAGCAGGGCCGCCAGAACAATGAACTTGCTCATATCCATTGCTTCAACGCAGCCGATGCCGCCAATCCGGGTGGGGAGTGGTACCCATGCGGATTACACAATTGCCATCGCCAAGTGTCGATGATCATTTGCATCAGGTCGCGCTGAGCGTACCAGCCTAGTTCACGCCCTGCCTTGGTGGGGTCGGCCCAGCATTCGGCGATATCGCCGTCGCGGCGCGGTGCGAACCGGAAGGGGATGGTAATGCCGGTAATGTTCTCGAAGCTTTGGATGATCTGCAGCACGCTATAGCCAATGCCTGTTCCCAGGTTCCAGATGTGGATGCCGTTGGTGTTCTGCAACGCCCGCAACGCTTTGAGATGGCCATCGGCAAGGTCGACCACATGGACGTAATCGCGCACGCACGTTCCGTCGACAGTGGGATAGTCGCTGCCGTACACCATGAGTTCGGGCACTTGCCTCATCGCGACCCGTGTCAGGCAAGGCAGCAGGTTGTTGGGCCTGCCGTTGGGGTTTTCTCCGATCAGCCCGCTTGCGTGAGCACCAATCGGGTTGAAGTAGCGCAACACCGCAATGCTCCATTGCGGATTGGACAGGCACAGGTCGCTGAGCAACTCTTCGATCAGCAGCTTGGTGCGGCCGTAGGGATTGATCGGTTTGCCTGCACCCAAATCTTCGATGATCGGTATCTGGCGGGGGGGGCCATACACGGTGGCCGACGAGCTGAACACCAGTTTGAAGACCTCAAAGCGGGCCATTGCATGGCAGAGGTTGAGCGTGCCGACCACATTGTTGGCGTAATAATCCAGCGGTTTGTGAACGCTTTCTTCGACGGATTTGAGGCCGGCAAAATGCATGACGGCATCGATGTCGTAGCGGCTGAAAATATCGTCGAGCAGGTGGCTGTCGCGAATATCGCCTTCAATGAAATCGATTCGTTTGCCCGTCAGATACTCCAGGCGCGTGAGCGATTCGCGGCAGCTGTTACACAGGTTATCGAGGACCAGCACCTGTCGACCGGCGTCAATCAGGGTCAGCGTGGTATGGGAGCCGATGTAGCCGGCCCCGCCGGTAATCAACGTGGTTTTGTGCATGATGAGGCATTCCTGTCACAAGGAAATTGCACGAGTCAGGAGAATGGGGTCCGGGAAGGGAAAAGGTTGTCGGGTGCGTCCTCTCAGCGGGTGGTGAAGACCGATTTGAATTCTTGCGGCCAGCGCGGATGCATCACGCTGTACGCCACGGCATAACTCAGCGCGCCAACCACGATGGTGCTGATCAGGTGCAAGTAGCCCTGAACACCCAGGCGGGGAGAAACCATCAGGACGACCGCTGCCATGACGAACGAAGCAATCACGCTGCGATAGTTGGTTTCGAAAAATCGCCGCCAGCCATAGCCGATGGCACTGTTCAACCCGCGGATTTGCAGTGGCGTGATGATTGCCATCCGGACCAGCAGGGCGAGGGCGGCGGCCATGGCGCCATAGAGGCTGCCGAAGCCATAGACCAGCGCCAGTGCCAATACGGTGGTTGCCACTTCGGCCTTGATGGTCAGGTGGCTGCAATTGACCGCGACCAGTGCGGTCGTGGCGTACATGGCGGTATTACCGATGGCTGCCGTGCACGCAAGCACTTGCAGCAGCACAATGGCCTCGGTCCATTTGGCGCCGAAGATCAACAGGATCAGGTCGTGCGCCGTGAGGGCGATGCCGATGAACAGGGGCGTCAGCAAGAAGCAACTGACGGCGGTCGAATCGCTGATGATGGTGCGCAACCGCGATGGATCGGCGCTGCGTCGGGCAAACACCGGCAGCGCATAGCTGATCAGGCCGTGATAGATCGCCGTGCGCGGCAGATCGATGATGCGCATCGCCATGTTGAACATGCCAACCGCGTTGGTGCCGGCCGTCATGCCCAGGATGACGGTGACCCCGCGCTGTAGCGTTTGTGAACTCAGCGCGTTGACGGCAACCGGTGCGCCGGCCCTCAACAGTTCGCGCAAGAGCGGGCCGTCAATGTAAAAGGCAATGCGGCGCGGGTCTGCGCGCATCAATACGATAATGGACACGAACTCCATGATCAGCGCCTGGGCAATGACCGCCCAGGCGCCCAATCCCCAGAGCGCGACAGCGATGCCGCCCACGCCACCACACACCTTGCCCAGCAGCGTGCGCGAGGCCAGCATCTTGAAGTTGCCGCTACGGCGCATTTGCGCCACATAGACCCGCGCCATCATGGTGAACAGGATTTTTACCGAGGCCACCGCCGTCATCCATTGCAGCATCGGGTCAGGCGTGTACAGCATCGCCGCGCCCGAGATGACGACGATGGACGCCAGGCTGACGAGTACCGAGGCCCAGAAGGCTGTGGCGATGTGTTTGTCTTCCAGCCGCTCGAGTCGTACCAGCGGGTCTTCCAGAACCGAGGAATACATCATGCCGATCAACTCGACGATGGCGATGATGACCGTGCCCACTCCCAACTCTGTGGGCGACAGCAGCCTGGCATACGCGACAAAGGTAATCATCGACAGGAAAATCAGGCCGAATTTCTCGGTGAAAATCCAGATCAATTTAACCAGACGGTGATTGGCCATGGCGGATACCGGCTCAATGAGCGGTGGTTGACGCAACTGCCTTGCGCAATGACTGCAGGCATGCATAAAGCAAGCGCAATGTCGGTTTGCCGTTCCTGAAGATCAGCGTTTGCCAGGAGTACTCCAGCATTCGCCGGTACACATCGATCACTTGGGCATGCTCGCCTCTGCGGGAAAACAGTTCGAGAAAGTCGGAGTGGGCGCCCAGCGCGAAATCGATCCGTTGCTGCTTGCTCAACCGCGGGCCAAAGTGGTCGAGGAACGCTTCGATGAACCTGATCTTGGACGGGTAGTACCTTGTCGGTTGCGCGGTCATGTTGCCGCTGTTGACCATGCGCTGCAGCAGCACCTCTGGCACCGTGTGAACCTCCCAGTGTTCGGCGATCCGGGTCCACATGAAGCGGTCTTCGGAGTAACGCAGGCTGGGATTGAAGCCGCCCAGTTGCATGATCACGTCACGTCTGACCATCGCGGAGGACACGCCATTGAGGACGTTAGCGCGGATGAAATCGTCGAAATGCCTGCCGTTTTTTTGTCGGTTTTCCAGTATTCGCGTACCGTCGCTGTAGTCGTTGTGCACGTAGCAATCGATCAGCGCCACTGGCCGTCCCTGACGACTCAGTTCGTCAAACAGTGCCAGTTGTCGCTCCAGCTTCTGCGGATACCATCGGTCATCGGCATCGAGAAACGCCACATAAGTCTCTTCAGTGTGCTGCAGTCCGTGGTTGCGGGCGCTGGCCTGGCCTTCGTTGGCTTGATGCAACAGCGTCAGGCGAAACGGCGCCGCAAAGTCCTTGACGCGTTGTGGCCCATCATCGGTGGACCCATCGTCGACGACGATGACGTGATCGGGCAGTCGGGTTTGCCCGGCCACGGACGCCAGTGTTTGCTCGATGCTGTCGGCGCCGTTGTACATCGCAATCACGACGCATACTGTTTGGGCTGAAGGGGGGGCTTGGTCTGGCACGGTTATTTCTCCTTTTTTCTTACGCATTGGCTGAGTCGCGTGGTAATGCCTTGCCAGGCGGACGCTGACCCAGGGTTGGCCGTGACAACTCAGGGTAGGTCGCGTGGTGATGCCGAAAGGACAGGGCGAGGATGCAGAACACCAGAAACTCTGCAGAGCGGTAGTTGGGAACGACGTACGCCACATAGTTGGTGAGCATGAACGCTGCAATGATGACCATTGCGCTGGCATGAAACCGCGCCGACTGATCCGCTACCACGGCCCGGTAGTGTTTGATCAACGCCTCGATCAGCATCAGGATCAGCGCCGTCAGCTGGATGACACCGCCGTTGAGCAAGGTCTCCATGTAGCCGCTGTGGGCATTGCCGATGTAACCCCAGCGGTTGATGAATGTCTCGGCGCCCGGGCTGGACCAGAAAGCGCCGAAGCCGTAACCCTTGAGGAATTCGGCGTCGATCAGCGGTGTGAGTAACTCCCAGATCAGCGTGCGGTCGGTGAGTGAGGCGTCACGTCCCATCAGTTCCAGCAGCAGGGTGTAATTGCCGTATAGAAACAGGCAGATCAGCAAATAAATGAATGTGGTAACAAGGAATGCTGTCAGTGAGCGGTTGATGTGCAAGCGGATCAGGGTGTGGAAGTACCAATAGCTCACGGTGCCGGCGACAATCAGTGCGATTGCCGTGGCGGATTGGGCCAGCGCAATCGCGATCAGTGAGAATAACGAGTAGACGATGGCCCAGGGATTGCGCTGACGGATCATCGGCAGCAGTAACAGAATGGCGATCGCGTTGATCCGGGCCGCGGCATTTTTTTCCGGGAAGATCCCCTTGAACGCACCGTCACGAATGCCGCCATCAATGAAGACGATGTCGGGCCTTACCAGCGCAAGTATCAATCCGAACAACGTTATTGCGCCGAGGGTGCAGCCGAGCATGAAAGCGATTTTCTCCAGGCTGTAGTTGTAGGCAATGAAACCTGCAAAGAACACCACGCTGATCAGCGCCACAAACCGTTTGAAACTCAACATCGGGTCGTAGGACCAACTGATCGATACGGCCAGGCTAAGCATGAATATCAGCAGGAAGGCGTTGTTCCTGTAAAAGCTTTTGCTGATGAAGACCTTGTTGCGGATGAAGAAGAACAACGGAACCAGCAGGGTGATCAGGCCGCAGATCTGGTTGACCACATTGCCCTCGAGGTCTTTTTGGGCGGCGTCCAGATTCGAGGTAACGGCCAACCCGAAAAAAAATCCGATGACCTGGGTATAGAACAGCACGCCGAACAATGTGAAAGCGTCGCGCAGGGTGGTGTACCTGACTTCCAGTTTGTTCATGACGATGGGCTCCCTAGGGGACGTCCTCAGTGAGTTTCCCCGGCGCGTTGTCTTCTTGAAACGGGCCTAGCAAGGCATCGAGATAGGTCTTCGCCGCGCAGGCGCTCACGAAACGGGCAGCGGCATCGATGCGCGCCTGGCGGTTTGCATCACGCGGCAACGTCAGTTCCACGGTGATCGCCCGGGCCAGTGCATCAGGGTCGTCGACCGCCACCAGCGGGGCGATCGCGCCATTGTCGAGAATCTCTGGCGGGCCATAGGGGCAGCGGGTCGATACCACCGGGGTGCCCGTGGACAGGGCCTCGACCAGTGCGTTGGGACTGCCCTCGAAACGCGACGACAGTACAAAGCAATCGGCCGCCGCTACCTCCGCCAATGGATCGTGGGTATAGCCCGGCAGATCGAAGCGCTCGGCCACGCCCAGGGCTACGGCCTGCTCGAGCAATTCGGCTCTGAGCACGCCTTCGCCGAAAATGATCAATCGAACAGTGGGATCGGCCAGTCGGGCAAAGGCATCGAGCAATACGTCAAAGCCTTTTTGCCGTGCCAGACGACCTACGGCGACAATTACCGGGGTGGTTTTTTTCGACAGCCAGCGGTGGTTTGGACGTCCCGGTGGCTTATCGCGAAAATCGTTGTCGAGCACCGGGTTGTCAGCGATGGTGACATCCTTCGGTCGCGTAATGGTAGTGTCCACCAGGTCCTGAGCAACACCGCGCGAGACGCAAATCACCGGGTTGGGAATGAGCCGATACAGCAGCGGTGCCAACAGATAGGCAATACGCACCATCCATGCCGGATTGACGTGTCTGTCATGGGAAAACGCATTGCGTTCGCTGACATGCAGGCGCGCCAGCGTACCTGACAGCGCAGCCGCGACGATGGCTACGACATTGACATGGGTGAGGGCGGCCAGTTGTGCGTCAAAGCGATTGTGGCGAAGAAAGCGTGCCAGCGCCGGTACGGCACTGGAGCTGCGCGCACTGTGCAACTGCACCTGTCTGACCCGGGGGTCGAGGTATGCCGAGTTCACACCTGTGCCAGTGAGCGTCAACAAGGTCACCTCATTGCCTGCCTCAGCCAGCGCACCGGCGAGACGCGCCATCATTTTTTCGGCGCCGCCGCCATTCAAGTCCTGCAGAATAATCAGCAGCCTTTTCATTGATTCCAAACCTGGTAATACGCTTGCGCGGCGTGTTGACTGGTGTACTGCCGGACGGCTTCAGCAGCCATTTCCCCGTGTGGCGTCGCCTGGCTGTGTGAGATCAGGCTGCGCAACATCCCTTCGGCCAGCGCCGATACATCATTGACCTTGACCAGATCGCCAAGGCGGCCGTTATCCAGCAGTTCCCGGGGCCCGGTTTCACAGTCGCAGGCCAGCACCGGGGTGCCCAACGCCAGGGCTTCGATCAGCACAGTCGGCAAGCCCTCATGAAACGAACTCAGGATCAGCAGTCTCGCCTGCCTGATAAAAGGGTAGGGATTGCTCAGGAAACCGGTGAAATGCACACGGTCCTCGATGCCCAGGCGGCTGGCCTGTGAGATCAGCGCGGCGTGTTGCGGGCCATCGCCGATGATCACCAGATCCGGCAGCGCGGCGCGGCGCAAGGCCAGGGCATAGGCATCGAGCAGCAGGTGGAAGCCTTTCGGTTCTATCAGCCGTCCCACGGCCAGCCAGAACTGCGCCGGTAAACCGGTGAACATGGGCGTCTGTGCGGCATTGAGCAGCTGTTCAGTCACCACGGCATTGGGGCAATAACGAATGCGTTCGCGACCCCAGGGCACCAGGTCAGAGAGGGCCTGGCGCAAGCCGTTGGAAACGGTCACTACCTGGCCGTTGCCGCAGAGGTACAACGCATAGAGCAGGCGCAGGGTGGCGGGGCTGATTTTTTGTTCACCGCAATCCAGTGCTGCATGACGGCTATAAATCACCTTGCAGGGGCTACCCAAGGTGGCAAACCAGGTGCAGAGGTTGGCTTGTTCTTTGGCGGCGATGACGTGGGTTACTCGTTCGCGACGAATAATCCGGCGCAGCAATACGATGGACTTGAGCAGGCCGACAATTCCATTGCCGCCGCCATTGAGCGTGGCCGTTCCTTCATCGTCGGGCGTGTCGCCATTCATGACGAAATAACTGACACGCTGGCCATCTTTCAGAAACTGTCTGGCCAGGCGTTGCTGAACGCGCTCGAGGCCACCATCGGGCTTGAAGTCCTTGAGGGTGAACAAGATATGCATGGTTGTGGCTCGGGTGCTGGATGCTCAGGGATCAATGATATTGATGGTCACTTTTCGCCGAACGATCATCACCCACAGATGAACAAAATTGGTCGGGTAATCGATCAGGTAGCGTTTGATGGTGTGCGGTTCGCGGTACATCCGATAGAACGCCCGCAGATGCAAGCGGTTGATCAGTTCAGGGTAATAATTACGATTGGCGGCGGCCTCTTGGCGAATGAAACCGCCACAGGTGAATGCCACACCGTTGAAGCCGGCACGCAGGGCATCCTGCTCGAACTGTTCCTGAAGCCCGGCACCCAGGCCTACGATCAGGATGTTCGCTTCACTGCGGCAGATGTCTGCCAGGATGCACGTGGCCTGCGTTGCATCGAAATAGCCATTGTGATGCCCGGCAATCATCAGCGCCGGATAACGAGCCCTGATTTTATCGAGGAACAGGTCCAGTTCGGCTTGCCGGGCACCGACAAAATAGAGGCGCTTGCCGTGTTTCTCGGCATAACTGAACACAGAATCGGCGATGGACGTGAAGTCGAAACTGACCCGGCCGATCGTGCGCCCGGTGATGCGCGACATGAAGGTCGACATCAGCATGCCGTCGCAAAAATAGGCAATGGATGTCGGGGCCCGGTCGAGCAGACTGCCGACGGACGCAAAATTGATGAAGGAAAATGCCCGGTTGGCGTCCATCAGATTGGGGGCGTAATGTCCGATTAATTCCAGGTCGATCATTGGCTGAACCCCAGGGTCAACCGACCCTATTAATAGATGTCTTTTGAGAACAACGTAAAAGGCGTCTTGACCAGAATCTTGATGTCCAGCCACAGCGACCATTGGTTGATGTAGTTGAGGTCTTGGGCGACGCGCTGCTGCATTTTTTCCAGGGTCTGGGTTTCACCTCGATGCCCGGTGATCTGCGCCAGTCCGGTGATGCCTGGCTTGAGGCGATGACGGGCCATGTAGGCGCGGACTTTGCCGGTGTAGTAAATGTTGTGCGTGACGGCGTGCGGTCGCGGGCCGACCAGGGCCATTTCGCCGAGGAGCACGTTGAACAGTTGCGGTAGCTCATCAATGGAACTACGGCGCAAAAACCGCCCAAGCGGGGTGATGCGTTCATCATCGCGGGTGGCCTGACGTACTTCGCTGTCGTCATGCACACGCATCGTCCGGAACTTCCAGACCTTGATCACCTCAGCGTTGCAGCCATAGCGATTTTGTTTGAACAGCACCGGGCCGGGGGAAGACAGCTTCACGGCGGCCGCCACGATCAGCAGCAAGGGGCTGAGCACGATAATGCCCATCGCGGCCAGGCTGCGTTCGAACAGTTCTTTGCAGAGCAGGCTGCCGGGGTGTGAACTGATCAGGCTTTCATTGAGGTAAATGGCGGGCATTCGCTCTATTTCCGAGATCGAATGATTGAGCAGCACCATGCTGCCGAAATCCGGGATCCAGACCACGTCGACATTCATGTCCAGAAGATCGATGTACAGCGCCTCGATGATGGCGGCTTGGGCCATCGGCAAAACGATATAAACGCGGCGTATGTGCAGGCGGGTGATGATTTCGCGAACCTCGTCGATACGCCCCAGTAGCGGCAGAATGCTCGGGGCCGGGCCGGTGTGGTCGGCGGTTGCGATAAAACCCAGCAGCGGTACGCGATTGCGCCTGGACAGTTTTCTGGCCAGCGTATGTGCGCTCGGACAGGTTCCGATGATCACTGCGCGGCGCTCGTTGCAGAGCTTTTGCGAATACAGTCGGGCCAGGTAATGCAGGGGCAAGAAGCTCGCCGCCTGGATCAGGTAACCCAATACGGCCCAGACGATGATCACCTGACGGGAGAAAATCACGCTGGTCTGGGTGACGAAGGCAATGCTGATCAGCACCGCCAGCAAAATCATCCAGGCCGCCAGCAGCCGAGCGAGCCCTGACAACCATTCATGACGCTTGTGGTAAACCTGCATGACGCTGTAGATCGGCACCGAACCGAGCACGGTGAGGATCATCAGCACACGGTATTCACTGGTCAGGCTGCCAACGCGCCAATACACCAGCAGCATCAGCAGCAGGTTGACCAGCGTGAGCGCGCACAGCCATTGGCCCCAGAAGGTCAGACCTCGGCGGCGCGTCATTTGAGCGGTGTAAAGCGATGTCATCGGCGCAACCTCCGGGCATGGGTTGGACATCGGCGTCTAATTGCACGCCCTCGTTCCCGCACGCTGGTATAGCTCGACTGGGTAAAGCCACTTTTGATAGATGTTTGAAGAGGACTACGGATGAGACAGAAGCAAGGTTCTACCTGGGCAGATAGTCATAATTCTGGAACGTATCGGAATGGCTGTAGCCTTGTTTGCGGGCCTTGCTCAGGTCAACCTGGTTAAGCACCACACCGAACACCGGCGCATGGCACTGCTGCAAGATCGCAAGGCACTTCTGTACCTCGCTGACAGGCGTGCTTTCGGCCTTGATGACGTAGATCACCGCGTCTGAATGCTTGGCCAGCAACAGTGCATCGCTGACCATTTGTGCCGGCGGGGAATCGATGATGATGCGTTGATACCGCGATTTCAGCGCCTCAAGCATCGGGGCCAGGCGCGACGAGCCCAGCAGATCCAGAGGTGGCGGCGACAGTTTTCCGGCCGGCAGCATGTCGAGGTTACCGACAGAACGGATACAGGCCTCGAGCCGCGCAGTGCCCGCCAGCACGTTGGCCAATCCCGGGCTGTCTGCCGGGAAATCGAAGTTGAGCGAAAGGCTGGGTCTGCGCATATCGGCGTCGATCAACAGGACCCGCTCCAGCTTGGCCAGTGAGTAGGCCAAGTTGTTGGCGATGGTGCTTTTGCCTTCTTCGGCCATGGTCGAGGCCACAAGTACCACTTGGGACGGCATGTCGCCGCCGTGCAACATCAACCAGGTGCGCAGGTTGCGAATGGTCTCGCAAAAGCGCGGATGGTCGTTGTCATCGAACAGACGCGCGAGTTGCCGGCGGTTTTTTCTCCTGACCAGCGGCACGACGCTGAGCAGAGGGACGTCAAGCGTGCTTTCAATGGCTTCGTCGCTTGTGAAGGTTTTGTTCAGGGTTTCGGACAGCAATGCCAGCACTACCCCGATCAACGCAGCCACGACGGCGACAATGGCCAGAATCAGTTTTTTACGTGGCTTGCTGGGTTCCAGGGGAACGATCGCAGGGTCAACGATGCGCGCCTTGGTGGAGTCCATGTCTGAGGTGGCCGCGGTTTCTTTCAAACGGGTGATAAAGGTTTCATACAGCGCGCGGCTGCTGTCGACTTCACGCTGGAACTCACGCAGTTGAAACTCCTTGCGCGAAATATCCTGTAGCTGCGCCTTGTTGCTGTTGAAGGATTTGCGCAGTGAGTTTTCATTGGCTTGTGATAGCTGATATTCACGCTCGATACCGGCAACCACCTGCTGAACCTGCAAGCGCAAACTGTCGGTAGCCGTGCGCAACTCGGCACGGGCGGCCGCAAGGGTCGGATGTTTTGGACCGTAGCGCCCGGACAGCTCCTCGACCTTGGCTTGGGCCTTGGCCCGCTGGGCCTGGAATTTCTGCACCAAAGGGTTGCTCAAGACCGCCGGCACACTGGACAGCTTGCTCAGGTTGCCGTTGCTCAGGGCCTGTACCTGGCGGTACTGGCTCTCGGCCTCTGCCAGATTACGACGGGCATCGATCATGCGATTGCCGGTCAATTCCAGTTCATTGGCGCTGATGGTGGCGACACCACCGACGTCGACCAGGCCTTGTGCTTCCCGATAAGCCTGAAGTTTGTCTTCGGCACTGCGCAGGTTGTTGCGCAACTCGATCAGGCGTGAGTTCATCCAGCTGGCGTTGGTCAACGAAGACTTCAGGCTGTTATCGAGCTGGCTGTCGATGAAGCCTTGGGCAATTGCATTGGCGGTAGCGGCCGCCAAACCAGGGTCGGGCAGTTCCACTTCTATTTTGATCAGCTGGCTCTTGCCGACGAATTTGACGCGGGTCCGCCGCATGAGGTTCTGTGTGACCTGATTGAACACCTCGGCCTCGGAAGGCACCACCTGCACCGGTACCAAACGGCCCAGCACTGGCAGCCATTGGCCAAGTTCAAGCGTTGCCAACCATTTGCGCGGCGCAAACCATGACTGCGGTTGCTGGCGTGGATCGGTCACTGGGTGCGTGGTCAGGTTCAGTTTTCTGACGGCGCGTTCAGCGAGATCGCGCGATTGCAAGAGCGCCAATTGCGTCTGCAAATAATCGACGGTACCGGCGCTCGAATCCGTGACTTGCTGAAAAGCCAGCAACGGTGGCGTTTTCTCTTTGATCAGTAATGTGGTGCTGCCGATGTACTGCGAAGGAATGAACGACAGCGTAACCACCGCCAACACACAGCTAAACAGCACCCACCAGCAGATTTTCCAATGGGCGCGCCAGATCACCCTCCCGTATTTGAGCAGGTCAATGGTGTCCTTTTCCTCGCTGTACGGCTGATATGGCGGCACATGCGGCTGGATCGGGCGTTCGACATAGACGCTAGGGCTGTTGTCCATGATTAGAAAAAGCCTTGTGCAATGGAAATGGTGTCACCGGGGCCGATGGCAGTGCTGCGCGTGATCTTGTCGGTCAGCGGTGGGGAGCCATCGCCGCGCACGATGGTCACCCGCTTGATCGAGGCTCGTTCGGTCAGGCCGCCACCCAGGGCGATGGCTTTCTCCAGCGTCAGCCCGGGCTCGAACGGATAGCTGCCGGGTTTCTGGACCTCTCCATTGATGTAGAACGAGCGGTAAGCGATCAGGTTGAGACTGACCTTGGGGTCGACCAGGTAACCTTGTTTAAGCCCGTCGACGATGAGTTTTTCTACCTGCCGGGGCGTGAGTCCCTTGGCGGCAATGTCGCCCAGAAATGGATAGGAAAACATTCCGGCATCGTTGAGACGGATTTTTTCGAAGCTCAGATCCCGCTCACCGAATACGGTGATACGCAATACATCGCCGGCTGCCAGTTTGTACTGGGCACCGGTGTCTGCTGCAAACGTCACGGGCAACAGCCACGGCACGAACAACAAGCCAAGCATTCGCGAGTTCATGGGGAAAACCTCTTCTCTTAGAGACTTACGTTGAAGCTGAGCAAGAAGATGTTGCGTTCAAAACTCTGGTCGTCGGTATCGGAGTCATTGTTGCGGTAGCGATAGCCCAGCGCGATATCCAGCCAGCGGCGCATTGCGTATTCCACGCCGAGGTTGTAGTCACGAAGGTCGTCGGTGCGGTCCTGCCCTTCGTACTCGTAACGGCCAAGTCCGACTTCGGCCACTGTGGTGATGCGTTCGGTCCAGCCATGACGCCAGCCGACCAGCGCCGTGGTGGTCTTGACGGCATCCGCACCGTCATCGCCCTCGGCCATGGCCTGGCGGGCAACAAAGGAGAAAGTCGAATAGGTGCGTGGTTTCCAGCGCAGATCCACTTGCCAGGTCGGGTTGCTGAGGTCATCGACCTCGCTGTCGTCGAAGTTCTTGCGCTCATAACCGACACGGACTTTGCCGGTGGTGCGTGCGGTGAAATCCCATTCGGCACCGGCGAGAACCGCATCGGATGTGCTATTGAGACGGGTGTTGGACTCGTAATCAAAGACGGTGTGGTCGTACTGCAGTAACCCACGTGTATTGCTGCCGATGCGGTGGTACCACGTGGTGGTCAGGCCAGTGGTATCGCGCTCTTTGTCGTCGTTGATACCGCCTGAGTTGTCGTAGCGAAGTCGGGCGTAACTGGCGCCCAGATCAATCTGGTTGGCAGCGCTTCTGGCACCGTAGGTATAGAGACCGTTGGCGCGTTGACTGCGAATCTTGTCATTGACGCCATCGACAGCGGTCGACGTCGTCCGCTCGTATTTACGTGCTTCCGCATCAAGTTTCAGTCGATGGCGGTCGGTGAATTCCATGATGCTATTGAGGCGCAGGCGTTGCGCCGTGTTCGAGGCCTCCGAGTCGTCATGATAAATGTATCGGGTAGGCTGCCAGATGAGTCGGGTACCACTGTTGCGGTCTTCAGCCTTGAGTTCGAAAGTGGGCGCCACTTTTGTCACCATCGAAGATTGCGCCCGCTCCAGTTCGCGGAAGTTGTCATCATAACTTTCTGAAAACAGCAGGGTAGGGGTGAAGTCGAACCCATAAATATCAATGGACTGGGGATCAAGACTCCAGGCCGTTCCGGGACACAAATAGATCATGAACAGTGCGAAAGGGCCGCGGGTCTTGAGAGTCATATCATTGCTCCTGGGGGTGAGTTCAATGACTATAGACCGGAAAAACAATGGGTGAATCGAGGGTGTGCAATGCCGGTGGCAATCAATAATTAATGAGTCGAGGGTAAGTGTGTGAGTTTGTTTTTGTTGGCGTTTACTCGTTCATAGGGTGGTGGAAATGCCAGGCTTTTATTTGAACTTGATAATGGGTTGTCAGGTGTAAAAGTTAAAAAGTGTTAGTGAGATGTTTATAAATAATGCCGAGGGCGTGCAATGTCGGTTAATGGCACGCGAACGTGATGCTCTCTATTTAAAAAGTGAAGAAGTATCATAACTCGTTCATCCCCTAACATGCTCAGGAAAATACCTTCCAGTGTCGACAGTGGTCCTCGGGTTATTTGCAGTGTTTCCCCAGGTTTGAATGGTTGAGAGGCCTGCATGATGGGGGGATTAAAACACCGGGTACGCAGATGCTCTATGACATCGTCCGGGACGATTGCCGGGCCATGATTGAAGTCGACGATGCGGCTGACACCGCGGGTAGAGCGCAGGGGCCCCCATTTGTCATCACGGCTCAGCTGAATGAAAAGATACCCCGGGAAGAGCGGTTCAAGCGATTGATGGGGTTTGCCATGAATCAGGCGTTCGCTAATAATTTGCGGACAAAATATAACGTAGTTTTGTCGCAATAAATTGATCTGGGCCCGTTCATCCTGACGCGGCTTGCACTGTAAAAGATACCAGTTTGAACCTTGGGTACTCGTCAGCATTCTGGCAAGCTCCGGAATATTGGTTAAGCAGGCCTGTTTCACGCATCCGCAATGCCATTAAGTCTGCAGGCGAACGCTGTAGAGAAGTGTCGCGCGGCAAACGTGTTAAATGGGTGAAACAGGTGTATCAATAATGAAGCAGGTTAGGTGAAAGTCACGATGCAAACGAAGTCAAAAATCTGGCGCGAGGATCGCTTAGTTGCACTTCGCTGGAGCAGCGCTGAATCAAAAAGTGTAAGCATTACTTAACGATGTAAGTGATGTCTCGGTGTCATCATAGGACGTGTTCGGTGGCGATGGCCAAAGCTACCGCAGGGTCCGAACTTTCGGTCCTATGAAAAATAAACTGTTTCTATCGTGAACTTAAGCGCAGGGGGGTGACGTATATCTATTAATGAAATTACATTCTTTTTATACGTCGACCCTGTTAGGTATCGACCACTCCAGACGGCCTGTCAAATGTCACTAGTCAAAAATATAACCTTCTGTCCAATAATCGATTAAAAGCCCTCAACCATTTGTTTTGGCAGGGTATTTTTTTTGACGCGCACAAAGTGCCTGCCGAAATGGACCGGCAGACAACACACAAAACCTCCCGAATCAAAATGCGGGAGGATGGCGGTCCAGGGTTTACTGCAAATAGATCGCACAATACAATGAGAATCGTTACTACTAACTCATCGAGTGCGACGTCTTGAGCCAGCCCCACCTCTTTGCCCGCCGCAAGGTTTTCATCAAACACGCGTTGCCGACGCTCTCTTGCGTTATGTTTGCCAGTCCTCTGTGGGCACAGGCTCCCCTCGAACTGCCGACCACTGATATTCAGGCGAACCGTGTCAGCCAAGACACCAGCTACACCGCTACTCATGCCAGCACGGCAAGCAAAAGCAATGTGCCGATCAAGGAAGAGGCGCAATCGGTCAATGTGGTTACCCAACAGACCCTGGCTGATTATCAGGTGCGCTCGCTGGACGACGCCATGAAGTTCGTCAGTGGTGTCAGCCAGAGCAATACCCTGGGCAATTCGCGAGACTCCCTGGTCAAGCGCGGTTTTGGCAGCAACGACGACGGCTCGATCCTGCGCGATGGCGTGCGTTCCAATATGGGCCACAACTTCAGCGCCACCACGGATCGTGTGGAAGTGCTCAAAGGGCCTGCTTCGATGCTGTATGGCGCGCTGGAGCCTGGCGGATTGATCAACGTGATCAGTAAAAAGCCTGAATACACCCAGAGCACAACGCTCAGCGGCTCGGCCTACAGCGAAGGCGGCGGCACCCTGGCGGTGGACACCACCGGGCCTTTGGGAGACACGGGCCTGGCCTATCGCCTGATTGCCGAGCGCGGCCATGAGGATTATTGGCGCAACTATGGCGTGAACGAGAACACCCTGGTCGCGCCATCGCTGAGCTGGACCGGTGAGCGGGCCAACCTGACCCTGAGCTATGAATACAACGATTATTCCAGCCCCTTCGACCGTGGCACCGTGTTCACCAACGGTCATCCGGCGGACATCGACTACGACAAGCGTCTCGACGAGCGCTGGGCCAAAAGCGTCGGTATCCGTGAAGTGGCCACCGCGCGTTTCGAGTATCAGCTCAGTGACGACTGGAAAACCCGCGTCACTTACGGCTGGAACAACGACCGCTACAGCCTCTCGATTGCCCAGCCGAATGCGTTGACCGGCAACAATCTGCGACGTGCTGCCAACGGTGCTCACTACGATGATGAGACTCGCTATGCCAGTTGGGATTTTATCGGCCAGCAGGAGCTGTTCGGCCAACGCCATGACCTGCTGATCGGCGCGGATAACGAAGTGTCCGACCAGTTCCGGGGCAAAACCTACCGCAATACACCGCGGTCAGGCTTCGACATCACCGCGCCGGTTTACGGACGTTTGGCCGAGCCCAGCCTGGTCAGCGCCACGCAAAGTGACCTGAGCAACCAGCTGACCTCAAGCTCGGTGTACTTCAAGGATAACTGGCACCTCGATGACCGCTGGATCCTGGTCGTTGGCGGTCGTCAGCAACATTACGATCAGTACAGCGATCAGGGCCGAGGCAGCAGCTATACCGTCAACCGCGACGATAATGGCGACGCCTTCGTGCCGTTTCTGGGCCTGGTCTACAAAGCCACCGATACCTTGTCGCTGTATGGTAACTACAGCCGATCGTTCAAACCCAATACCGAAGTCGACGACGCCGGCCATACCTTCGATCCGGAGGAGGGCCGCAGCTACGAGGTGGGTGCGAAGTACGATCCGCTGCCGGGGCTGAACATCAACCTTGCGCTGTTCGACATCGTCAAGAAAAACGTCGTGACCAGCCAGTCGATCGGTGGCGTCAGCCTTTCGGAGGCGGCGGGCAAGGTCGGTTCACAGGGCCTGGAGCTGGACATCACCGGGCGTGTGGCCGAGCGCTGGGACCTGATCGGCACCTACGCTTACACCCACACGGAAATCCTCGACGATCCGGATGACGAAGGGCATCGCCTTGCCGATGCGCCCAAGCACACCGCAAGCCTGTACCTCACCCATCACCTGAACGTGCCTACGGAATTCGGGGCCTGGCATACCGGCGCTGGCGCACGTTACGTCGGCGAGCGCGCGGCCAACAACGCCAACGATTTCTGGCTGAGCAGCTACACCGTGGCCGATGCCTTCGTGCGTTGGGAAGCGCCAATGTTTGGCTACAAGACTTCGCTGCAATTCAACGTCGACAACCTGTTCGACAAGCAGTACTACCCGTCCTCTACCGGCACCCAGCTGGCGGTCAATGTCGGCGAGCCGCGCACGGCACGCCTGAGCGCCAGTGTGACGTTCTGATCGCGCTGCTTTACCGCGCTGACCCCGTTTCGCCGGTGTTTGTACCGGTTGGAGCGGGGGGCGTTTCACTCTTTATTCGCCGAGCTCCTGTTGCGCCCGGCATCTTTCTCAGGTTGTCTGTCGATGCGTCGAACTCTCGTTTCTCTGTGTGTGATTCAAGCCATTTCCCAAACCACCTGGGCAGACCAGGCACCGACTGATCCGGCGTCAATAGAGTTACAAGCGATCGATATCAATGGCACATTCGAAGAGCAGGCCCAGGGCCCGGTCCAAGGGTATCGAGCGACCCGTTCCGCCAGTGCAACGCGCACTGACACTCCCATTCATGAAACTCCACAATCGATCAGCGTGGTCACCCGGGATGTTGTGGAAGACCTCGGCGCCACCCGCCTGCAAGATGCTCTCGATTACGCGGGTGGCGTGGGCCGTGCGAACAACTTCGGTGGCCAGGGCCTGACCACGTTCACCGTACGTGGCTTTACCACCGGTGAGTTCTACCGTAACGGTTTCCCGATCAACCGCGGTTACCCGAACATGCCCGATGCCAATACCATCGAGCGCCTGGAGGTCCTGCGCGGGCCAGCCACCACGCTCTATGGCCGTGGCGACCCGGGTGGCACTTTCAACGTGGTGTCCAAACAACCCCTGGCCGAACCCACTGTCACCCTGGGCAGTCAGCTCAATGATCAGGGCATGCGTCGCGCAACGATGGATGCCACAGGGCCGCTGGACGATGAAGGGCGACTGGCCTATCGGCTGAACGTGATAGGCGAGGGCGGCGACACCTTCCGTGATCATGTCGAAAACGAGCGTTATGGTGTGGCGCCGGTCCTCGGTTGGCAGGTCAACGACACTACCCGTATTACCTTCGAAGGCGATTTCATGCGCAACAACGCGCCGCTCGATCGGGGTGTGACCCGCTATCGCAATCAGATCGGTGTCGCATCGCGAGATACTTTTTTCGGTGAAAAGGATGTCGGCAAGCTGCACAACGACAACAACATGGCGCAACTGCGTTTCGAGCATTTCCTGAACGACAACTGGACCTTGGGCGGCGGCACGCAATTTCTCGACGGCAGCCTGCAAGGCAATGGCATTGAAGGCAACGGGGTCGCTGCCGACGGCCGAACGCTGGGGCGCAATTTCAACTACCGCAAACTGGAATGGCGTGACCTTGATGTGCAGTTGAACCTGACCGGGCATTTTTCCACCGGTGGATTCGATCACACGTTGCTCACGGGCATCGAGTATGAGGATTACGATTACAAGTCGATCATCCGTCGCTCCAGTGGCGCGGTGAGTGCCTACCCCATTGATATTTTCAACCCGGTTTACGGCCAGCCGCGCCCGGCGTTGACTCGCACCACCACCCACGATCAGGAAAACCTCAAGACTTATGCCGCTTTCGTGCAAGACCAAGTGACCCTGGCCGAAGGTTTGAAAGCGTTGGCTGGTGTGCGTTTCGAACGCTTCGAACAGGATTACGACAGCTACTTGGTCAACGGCACAAGCTGGACCAACAGCGACAACGCCGTCACTCCGCGCCTGGGGCTGATCTACGATCTGACCCCGACCGTGGCGATCTATGCCGACACAGCGCGGTCCTTCAAGCCCAACAGCGGTGCCAGTCGAACGGGCGGCGGTTTCAAGCCTGAAGAAGGCAAATCCTACGAGGTGGGCGTCAAGTGGCAGGCCCTTGATCGTCAGTTGAGTGTGGATGCCGCGGTGTATCAGATCGAAAAACGCAATGTCCTGACGACAGACCCGGTGGACTCGACCTTCAGCGTTGCGGCGGGTGAAGTGCGTAGCCGTGGCTTTGATCTGAACGTGGCCGGCAACCTCACCCCAGAGTGGCGCATGATCGGTGGCTACGCCTACGTGGATGCCGAAGTCACCCAGGACAACGTGCTGAAGTCAGGCACCCGCCTGATGAACATTCCGCGCAACAGTTTCAGCCTGCTGAACGTCTACGAGTTTCAGGACGGTGGCCTCAAAGGTCTGGGCCTGGGACTGGGCGCCAAGTATGTCGACGAGCGCGCCGGCCAGACCGCGGCCAATGCCTTTTCCATGGATAGCTACAAGGTGTTCGACCTGCTCAGTTTTTACAAAGTCAACGAGCACGTGCGGCTTAACCTCGACCTGAAGAACGTGTTCGACAGCCACTACGATGAAGGCGCCTTTGGCAACGTTTACGCCTATCCGGGTGCGCCGAGAACCGTGCAGATGGGAATTTCATACACCTTGTAGAGCGCGTTTCAGGGCGCACTTTTATAAAGCGCCACATGAACAACCTGCACCAGTGGGAGGCGGCGTAATCAACGTTCGCCTTCAACTTGCAAACGGGTGGCCTGATCATCCGTTTTTTCCAGCGATGTTGGCTTACCCCTGCCTGCACTCGCTTAGGCCGCCGTCGTCGCGATAATTCGCCATCGCTCAGGATTCTCCCTGCTGCTGTGTGGCACAAAGCCTGCATCGCTCGCATCAAGCCAGCTTCCATGCATTCGTGCGGGGTAGAGCCCTCGGTCAATGACGATCGATTGGCCGGGCAGATTGCAAGGCAATAAGGGTGCATCAGGCTAACAGGCCAGTCTTACACCGCGAATGAACAGGCAAAGACGCCTGGAACCGAAAGGTTTCAGGCGTTTTTTTTGTTTTATGAACCCGTTGGTGGTGACCGCCGACCGTCTGTTGTGCTGCCCATTTGGCAGGTATTAATCGGGGAATAAATGATGGGCAAATCAAGCACGGCACAACGCATCGTCATCGGTTTTTTAATTGCGCCGTTGGCACTGATGGGCATGGCGTTTTATGCGTTGCACGATTTGGCAACGCTCAAGGAACAGTCGGTGATTATCGTCAAACAGGACTGGCCAAAGATCGAGCCGATCATGGTCATCGCCACTGGCGTGCGTGATAACGCCAGGAACACGCGGGACTTGCTCATCGAGAAAGACAATCAGCACGTCCAGCAGGCCATTGATATCACCAAAAAACGAATCACTCAGGCGCTCGAAACGCTTGAGCCATTGTTCAATTTGCCAGAAGGCAAAGCCACTTATGCCACCCTGAAAAAGAACCGCGAGGCATACGTTGCGGCATTCACCCAAGTACAGGTGCTGATCAGGCAAGGGGCTCTGGAAGAGGCTATGGCGCAGCTCAAACAAAAGGTTATCCCGGCAGAACACGAGGTCTATAGAAGCCTGGATCAACTGATGGCCCTGCAAGGACGGATGTTCACCGACCGTGAACTGTCGGCGCAGCGCTTGTACAGCGATGCCCGGCGCAACATGTTCGGGCTGTTCCTGTTCTGCCTGGTGCTGGTCATCGTTGCTGCGATCATTGTTGCGCGCAGTGTGAGCCGGCCTTTGGGTGGCGAGCCTGATGATGCGGCACGGCTGTTGAATCAAATCGCGCAGGGCGACCTGACGATTCAAGTGCCGGTGAATGCCAGTGCCGATGGCAGCGTGATGATGAACATGCACCTGATGCAGCAAAGCTTGAACGCGATGGTCAAGCACATCGCGGCATCGGTCGATCAGGTGGCCAGTTCCTGTGAAGAACTCAGTGCAGTCAGCAGCCAGACCAGTAGCAGCTTGCAGTTGCAGGGCCTGGAAATCGAACAGGCAGCGGCAGCGGTCAATCAAATGACGGCGGCTGTCGACGAGGTCGCGCGCAATGCGGTCAGCACCAGCGAAGCGTCCCGGATGTCCGAGCAAACCGCGCAACGCGGTCGTGATCAAGTACAGGAAACGGTGGCCTCGATAGGTACGCTGGCACACGGCATGACCGACACTTCGCAGCGTATCCAGCAATTGGCCGGGCGGGTGCAGGACATCAGCACGGTGCTGGATGTGATTCGCAGCATCGCCGAGCAAACCAATTTGCTGGCCCTCAACGCAGCGATTGAAGCGGCCCGCGCCGGTGATGCCGGACGCGGTTTCGCAGTGGTCGCCGATGAAGTGCGGGCACTGGCCCATCGCACTCAGGTGTCGACCCAGGAAATCGAACAGATGATTGGCAATATTCGGGTTGATACCGGGCATGCCGTGACCGCCATGCAAAGCAGTGCTCATCTGGTGCAGACAACCCTGGAAGTCGCGCAACGCTCCGGCGAAGCGCTGGAAGAAATCACCCGGTCAATTTCCCAGATCAACGAGCGCAACCTGATGATTGCCAGTGCCACGGAAGAGCAGGCCTTGGTCGCCCGTGAGGTGGATCGCAATCTGGTGGGCATTCGTAACTTATCCGAACAGGTTTTGTTGGGTGCTCGGCATACCGACAGCGCCGGGCTGGAACTGGCGCAGATGGCAGGCGCACTGCACCAGACGGTGGCGCGCTTCAAAATTTAGTCCGACTCCAAAGCGTTCAAGTCAGTCAGCACACGATGAACTGTGGCGAGGGGGCTTGCCCCCGTTTGAGTGCGTAGCGCTCACACAATCGTTGCTACACCAGAGATTTTCAGGACTGCTTCGCAGCCCGGCGGGGGCAAGCTCCTTCGCCATAGCTCGCGACCACATCGATGGTCGTGGCCTGTGGCTTGCGAACCTGGACGGTGTTGACGACCTTGCTCTGCACATTGGGTTTCGGTATTACCTTGTTGATCTGGCCGTTTGTCTAACGAAAATTGTCGACGCGATCGACACCTGTAGGAGCACGGCTTGCCGGCGAAAGCGTCCTTGAGATCGCCTTCGCCGGCAAGCCTGGCTCCTACAAAAACATAGATAGGAGCTACCATGCCTCGCTTTGCTGCAAACCTCAGCATGCTCTATCCGGAACATGAGTTTCTGGACCGTTTCGCCGCCGCTGCCGCCGATGGTTTCGACGCCGTGGAATACCTGTTCCCCTACGACCACAGCGCTCAGGAGCTCAAACAGCGCTTGAGCGACAACGGCCTGGTGCAGGCCCTGTTCAACGCGCCGCCCGGCGATTGGGCGGCGGGCGAGCGCGGCACTGTGTCGTTGCCGGGGCGGGAGAGTGAATTTCGTAGCGGTTTCGATCGCGCGCTGGAATACGCCGCGGTGCTGGGCAACTCACGCATCCATGTGATGGCTGGCTTGCTGCCGTCGGAAACAGATCGCCCACGGCATCACGGCGTGTACCTGGAGAACCTGGCGTACGCCACCGCGCAGGCCGCCAAGGTTGGCATCACGGTGCTTCTGGAGCCGATCAATACGCGGGACATGCCAGGCTTTTTTCTCAACCGCCAGGACCAGGCCCAGGCCATCTGCAAGGAAGTGGGCGCCACTAACCTGAAGGTTCAGTTCGACTGCTACCACTGCCAGATCGTCGAAGGTGACCTGGCCACTAAACTGCGTCGGGATTTCCACGGCATCGGCCATATCCAGATCGCCGGCGTGCCGGATCGACATGAACCGGACCAGGGCGAAGTCAACTATCCCTACCTGTTCGAGCTGATCGACCAGTTGGGTTATGACGGCTGGGTTGGGTGCGAATACCGGCCGCATGGCAACACATCAGCCGGCTTGCAATGGTTACGGGACTGGAAGGCGCGCTAACGTCTTGCACGGTGCGACCTACCGCAAAGTGGCCAGACCGCCCACGCACGATTGAGTGCAGTATCAGTGCTCCTTGGCCTTCCTGATCCTGAGCAAAATAAACAGCAGGACGCAGAGCGCAAGCGGGGTCATGGCCAGCAGGGCGTCTCTGGCGGAAATGCCTGCGCCCATGACGTGCAGTCCCGAGTAAAACAGCTTGAACAGGCTCAACAGATAATAGGTGATGGCGATAATCGACAAGCCTTCGACGGCACGCTGGATTTTGATTTGAGTATCGGCGCGGGCGTTGAGGCTCTTCAGGATTTCCGAGTTCTGCTCTTCCATTTCGACCTGGACACGGGCCTGCAACAAGTCCCCGAGGTTGGCCACGCTCTCGGCCAGTTGCTCCAGGCGTTGTTCGGTGACGGCGCAGTACCTGACCGTGGGTTTGAAGCGCCTTTCGATGAAGACACCCAGTCGCTGGCAATCACCCACATGACTTTCGCGCAGTTCGCCCAAGCGTTCGAAAACCAGCTGTGCATAGGCTTGAGTGGCGCTGAAGCGGTGTCGGGTTTTTGCATTGCTGCTGACCACTTGCGCCGACAGGTTGGCAATATCGGTCAGCAACGCTTTTGCATTTCCGGTATCGGGGCCGGCGTTGCGTTCGGAAAGGTTGACCAGGGTCTTGTCGAAGACGTTGAGCTGGGTGCTCAAGGCTTTCGCGGTGATGAGTGAAAGCGAAGCCATCATTCGGTAGGTTTCGATCTCCAGCAGACGGCGGATCATCCGTCCCAGGCGATAGGCATTCAGGCGTTTGTTCACGAAAAGAAAACGGTTGGTGCCGTCCTCGTTCAGGCGAAAATCGCTCCAGACCGTCGCATCGCCACCGCCGATGCAAGAGCCGCTGGGATCCTTGAATCCATAAACGGACAGATCGCCGGAAAAAGACGTATCGGTGCGCACCACAATCTGCACAGCGTTGATCACGTGCTGCATGAACGGCTCGACCCGGTCCATCAAGGCTCTGGGTGGCAGGCTCCAGCATGGCTCCTGACTGGAGGAGGGCACCACCAGCGTCAGCGTCAGGAATTCTGCGTGCCGTTCCCATTTCAGGGCATGGCCCTCCAGCTCGGTAATGCCCTGGGCTGCATCCGGGTCGACCGGGCCGGGGCAGCAGCGACTCAGCAGGGTGTCGCACTGCCCGTCGTTCGCCAGAAACGCCAGGTGAAACACATGGGCGGGCTCATCGAAATACAGGGACGGGCGCGCGTGCAACTCGTTGTGCAGGATCAGTCTTTGCGGGTGCATGCTGTTTGGGCCATGTTGGAGTTGTTTGTTCTTGGGACTGGTTGATGAATACCCGAGTCACAAACCCAAACCGGCGATTGCCCAATGCCATTTTCAGGCGAACGGCCATCGCGTAAGAGCCTGCCAGGGGATGCACAGCAGCGTTGTGAACTATTCTTTTCAAGTGGCCCTTTCAATGCCTCGTTCAAGGGAGTTGATATAAATCAACGCTTAAGGAGCTTTAAGGGACGAATCTGGGCCTGATGCTGGATTCTCGAGCCGGCGTCGAGGATCAACCTGTCTGGAGGCTGCCCATGAGCCAGTATCAACGGTTATTAATGGTCATCAACCCGTTGCTGCGCCATTCACCTGCGATAAACCATGGCGCCGCCCTGGCCAAGGCCAGCGGGGCGAGCTTGCACATTGCCGGCCTGATCCCCTCGTTGGATATTCTGTCGCTGCTCGAAGAAGGCGACCGCAAAATGGCTCGGGCAACCTACCTGCAGGAACACCGCGACTGGCTCGATGAACAAGCGGAAAAGATGCGAGGCCGGGGAATTGAGGTGACAACCGAAGTTGCATGGGCCGACAACATGCGCCAGGACATTCTTGACCATGTCACGCACATGCAGCCCGATCTGTTGATCAAGCAAGTGCAGCATGAACCCGTGCTCAAACGCGCATTCTTCACACCGCTGGATTGGCGTTTGTTGCGCCATTGTCCGGTACCGGTCTATCTGGTGGGGGGTGAAGGCCATGCCTTGCCGCAGAAGGTGGTGGCCGCGGTTGACATATCGGATACCGAGCCGTCCAACGGTGAACTCAATGACCGGATCATCTTGCAGGCGTCGGGCCTGGCACTGCAGTGCAATGCCGAGTTGCATCTGTTGTACGCCTGTGACATTTCGGCCGCTTTTCTGGCGGATATGGGCGGTGATTTGACGCTCGCGCAACTCACCCGTGAACTGCGCAGCGATCTGGAAAAGGCTTTTCTCAAGCTGGCCGGTCGGTTCGGCGTACCCTCTGACTGTCGGCATTTCATCATGGGTCACCCTGTCTCGGTGCTGAGCGAATTCGCCCACCAGCATCAGATGGATGTGGTCGTGGTGGGCAGAACCCAATACCGTGGCCTGGAGCGGCTGCTTGGCAGCACGACCGAACATATCCTGTATCAGGTGCCTTGCAGCATTCTGGCGGTCTAGGGGCGGGCGCCCCAATCGGAATGATGGCCGCCGTCAAACGAATGCCCATTTTTGGGGTTCCTGCCCCAGGGAGGTTTTCAAATGACTAGTCCTTCATTGCAAACCATCTTGCATGACCGGGTGGAAGCCGGCCGAGGCTTGGTGGAGCCGTTGCTCAAATACGCTAAAAGAGCCAATGTCATCGTTCTCGCCTTACCCCGTGGCGGCGTTCCGGTGGCCTATGAAGTCGCCACGGCCCTGGAGGTTCGTCTGGACCTGATGCTGGTGCGCAAGCTGGGCGTACCGTCCCACCAGGAGTTCGCCATGGGCGCGATTGCCAGCGGTGGCATACAAATCGTCAACGAAGATGCGCTGCGGGCTAACGGTATTGATCAACGAACGCTCGATATCGTGGTGGCAAAGGAAGCCCAGGAGTTATCACGTCGCGAGAAGCTATACCGGGCATCCCGTGCACCTGTGGCGCTCAAGGATCAGGTGGTGATTCTGATCGATGACGGCCTGGCGACAGGCGCCACGATGATGGCCGCGATACAGGCCGCGCGCCTGCAAGCGCCATCGCGCATCGTTGTTGCCGTGCCGGTGGCACCGCAGGAGACGGCAGAGGCGCTGCGCGATGAAGTGGACGAACTGATTTGCCCGCTCATCCCCGACTGGATGATTTCGATCGGTCATTGGTACACGGATTTTTCGCAGACATCCGACGAAGAGGTCATCGATCTTCTGCACCGGGCCTGGCAAAGAGAGTCCGGTTCGGGCGACTCCTTTCAGAACGGTTCCGGCATTTGAGTCGTTGCCTGGCGTGGAGCAAACCACGTCAGGCCTTCATGTGATCCTGACGTTCACGAATTGCCATGGATCGGACTCATCGGTCTGCTCGGGCATCAATGAGTGACGTCCGGTAAGCGGCGTCCAGTCGGAATAAATGCCTTCTACCTTGCCAAGGTAAGGCATGCAGATCTGCAGGATTTCCCTGAAGGGCAATTCATCCGGTTCGACAATGCCGCGTTGTGGATTGCGAATGGCCCAGATCACGCCGGCCAGCACTCCCGCCGTCACTTGCAGGCTGGTGGCGCTGTTATAGGGGCACAGAGCCCGGGCTTGCTGGATTGATAGGCGCGAGCCATACCAATAACTGTTTCTGGCATGCCCCATCAGCAGCACGCCGAGTTCGTCGCTGCCGTCGAGGATTTCGTCATCGAGCAGACGCTGGCCGCTCTGGGGTTTCCAGTTGCGCTCGGCGAGTTCATGCACCGAGAGCAAGGCGTCGTCACAAGGCCTATAAGCGTAGTGGACAGTCGGCCGGTAAGTCGGTTGCCTTCCCTGGCCAAGGGTCAGGTAGTCGGCAATCGACAAGGCTTCGTTGTGGGTCACGAGCAGCCCATGGGTGGGACCCGTCGAGGGTGTCCAGGTTCGAACCCGCGTGGAGGCACCGGGACGTTGCAGGTAGATCCCGGCCTGACACCCGAAGGCGTGGTAATAGCCATCCTCGGGCAGCGCTTTCTCATGGCTGCCCCAACCCAACTCCGCTGGCTGGCTGCCTTCACTGATGAAGCCGTCCACGGACCAGGTGTTGACGAACTCATCGGCAATTTTGTGTTTCGATGAAAACTGCGAATCGCGTTCGGCGATGTGAATGCAGCGGATATTCAGGCGGTTGGCCAACTGCGCCCATTCTTCGCGCGTCGTGGGTTGCGGCGTTGTGTCACCCAACTCTTCAGCGAGATTGACCAGTGCCTGCTTGATCAGGTGCGACACCAGCCCCGGATTGGCTCCGTGGGTCAAGACAGCGGTGGACAGACCTTGCGCACTTTCCCTGCGAAGCTGAAGTGCCGCCTCCCTCAATGCATAGTTGGATCTTTCGGACAGGGATTTGTCGGGGGCGGTGTAACCGCCTTCCCACGGCTCGATACAGGTGTCCAGATACAGCACGCCTTTACGCTGGGCGAACTGAATCAGGGACAGGCTCGATACGCCCACCGAGAGGTTGAGCAGGAAGTCGCCAGCGCTCAACAGCGGGTCCAGCACCGTCTCGTAATTGTTCTGGTCCAGTTGCTCGGCTTGGTGGGCAACGCCAAATTCCTGTGCGAGTAAACGGCCATCGTCATCGGGGCTGAGGATCAACAGGCGTTGCGGTTCAAGCACAAGATGGCGCAACAACAACGGGAGTACACCTTTTCCGATACAGCCAGAGCCGATCATCACCAACCGGGCATCAAAGGGCTGAATGACATGCTCAAGATCCGACATCGCTAGCCTCCACCGGCTGACCGCGCGCTCGCCGCAAATGACCTGTCGCTGACCACGACGCTCTCAAATTAGAGACTGCAAGGCTCAGTTAAAGCTCAAAAAATTTTCGCACGCCGTCAACGAAACGGCGGTGCCGTTCGGGGCAAAAAACAGATGAGAATGAGGCGAACTGCTGGCCCCCCGATTTCCGTTTCGTTGTCAAACTTGCTTTCTTTTCAAAAGGTTAGGCATCGGCGATATGCGGACTTTGGTATGGATGGCTGCGACATTTGCCTTGGTGACACTCTCGCTGGAGGCTCAGGCAAAGGACTTGAGCAAGAACAGTCGTTTCGTCTGCAGTTGGGGCTCGGACATCGCCGCAGATGCACAAGCGGCGAAGCTTTCCGGTTTCACGCTTTACGGGGCACGCAAGAAACTGCAGTCGCGAAAATTCCCCCGGCCGTGGATGCGCATGACGGCCATGGGGATCACCGAACAAACCTATAACAGTGCCTCGCGTCTCAAGCCGGCTGCGATCAAGCAAACGTATTACGAGCAGTGCATCCGGCATGAGTTGGCCCGACGCTAGAAGTTGATCGAGGCGCTCAGCCGGGCGGTCAGTGGCGCGCCCTGGAACAGGTAGCCGTCGCCCATGTATTCACCGGCATCGCGCCAGTAGCGTTTGTCGAACAGGTTGTCCACGGTCAGGCGGAACACCGTGTCATATCCGTCGATGCGAGTGCTGTAGCGGCTGCCGATGTTGAAGATGGCGTAGGCCCCGGTCTGCACTTCACCTTGGCGGTTGGCGTACTTGCTGGCGCTGTACTGCACGCCACCGAGCAGCGCCAGGCCATCGAGCCAGGGCAGGGCGTAGTCACCGTAGAGGTTGGCGCGCAGGGTCGGAACGTTGATTGCCTGGTGGCCTTCATAGGCTGGCGTGCCGCTGTCGGTGACCCGCGCGCGAATCGCCGCGACACTGGCGGCGATCTGCAGGCGCTGGCTGGCCCAGCCATTGGCCGAGAGCTCCAGCCCGGTGTTCTTCTGTTCGCCCTGTTGAGTGAATGTGAACGTGCCATCGTCATTCGGTCGCGAATACTGGTAGGCCTGGCGAATCTGGAACAACGCCGCGGCCAGGCTGATGCGCTGCCAGTCGTATTTGATACCGGCCTCGATTTGTCGCGATACGGTGGGCGCCAGAATTTCATAGGCATTGGTGTTGAACCACGCCGCTTCGCCGCCCAGGGACAGGCCCTTGCTGTAGCGGGTGTACAGCGACAGGTTTTGCACCGGCTTGTAGATCAGCGCGGCCTGGGGCAGGAACTCATAGCGTTGGGTGTGCCGGGTGGTCTCGCCCTGGCTGTCGAAGGTCTCTTCATCCAGGCGCACTTCGCGCCCGCCAAGCACTGCCTGCCATTGCTCGTTGAAACTGATCCGGTCATTGAAAAACAGCCCGTACTGGCGGCTGTCCAGGCGTCGGTAGGAATCGTTGAGCGGGCCGTCGTAAGGGGCAAAATCAGCCGGTTCGCTGTTGATGTTGGCGCTGCCGATCATCTGATTGATGGCATCACGTTTGTCCACCACGCGGCGAAACGCGCTAGTCCCGACGCTGAGTTCGTGGCCCAGGCCACCGGTTTCGAAGTGACCGCTGAGGAGCGCCTGCACTTCATCGTTGCGGCGGGTATCGTCGGGGCTGCGGAAATCGTAAATGTCGTAGTCGCCCTCGGGGCTGAAGTAGTTAGGTACCGCCGCGCCAGCGCAACTGGCGGAACCGTAGCAGCCCCAGGCGAACGCGCTGTAGTCATCGATCACTACCCGGCTGCGCGAGGCGCTGAGGCTGCCTTTCCACTGGTCGCTGAAGCGGTACTCGAAGTTCCCGTTGAGGTTCAGCGCATCGGTGCTGACCGGGTTCGAACCGCTCTGGTGGGCCAGCAGTTTCTTTGGCGAGGCGTGGTGGGGCAGGCTGGAACCGCCGAGCAATTGATAACCCGGTGCCGAGCGCTGCTCCTTGGTCTGATACTCGGCGTCCAGTTGCAGCAGCGCATTGGGACTGATGTTCCAGTCGAAGGCCAGCGAGGCGAAATCGCGCTGGCCATTGGTGTGTTCGACGTAGGAATGCAGGTCTTCGTGGGCCAGATTGGCGCGCAGGCCGAACTGCTGCTCGCTGCCGAACCAGCCACCGACGTCGGTCGCCAGGTAACCACTGCCGCGATCATCGGTGGAGACGGTGACCGAACGCACGTCGCCAGGCCGCTTGGTCACGTAGTTGACCAATCCGCCAGGCTCGCTGACACCGCTTTGCAGGCCAGAAAGGCCCTTGAGCAATTCCACCTGCTGTTTATTCTCCAGCCCGACATTCTGCTCGCCAGTGATGGTGCGGCCGTTGATTTTGTAGCTGCTGGCGGAATTGAGGGAAAAGCCACGCACGACGAAGTTTTCGTAGTAGCCGACCGGTGCGTAGCTTTCACCCACCGAGGCGTCATTGCGCAGTACTTCGCTGAGCAGGCGGGCCTGCTGATCCTTGATCATCGCCTCGTTGACGACCGAAATCGAGGCCGGCGTATCGAGCAATGGCGCCGCCTCGAACCCACCGACCGAAGCGCTGTCGGCCTGATAACCGGAAGAATCTTCGCCGGTAACGGTCACCGCCGGCAGTTCGGTCGCGGCGGCCCAGGCCGAAGGCACGGTGCTGGACAGCAGCAGGCCCAGGCCAAGGTTCAGGGAATTGAGCGCAAACCGCGGGGCGGCCACTCCCTGGCGGGAGGTCCGGTAAAGCCTATTCATGAAAAATCCTCGACGACTGCGGGCCCGGGTTTGGGGAGTCTTGGTCTGTGGCTCACGCTTGAAAGCGGGGCATCATACAAGAGGAGCGATCATGAAATGAAAGTGTCATTTCGACGATCGCCTACGAGGGGCTCATCACACGAAACCGTTGCTCGATTGCTTCCGCAAACGGGTAGAACGAAAACCAGGGCCGGGCTTCGTCGATCACACGCTGAAATGACGGTCTCTCTGCCAACCTTTCGAAATAGGCGCTCAAGTGGCCGTAGTCATCAGGGAACGGCACGAGCGTCCTGGCATAAAAGAGTGCCGGGGCAGCGGCGCAATCGGCCATGCTGAACGCCGGGCTGGCCACCCAGATTCTGGATGCCATCCGGCGTTCGAGCATCCCATAAGCCGTTTTCAGCATGGATCGCTCTCTGGTGACATCACCGTTGGTCGCGTGTAGCCGATCACTGACAATCTGTTGTATCGGTCCTTGTACATACTGGTCAAAAAATCGATCCCATAATCGGACTTCCAGCGCGGTCTCCCAATCGTCTGGAACCAGAGGGTGCGCGCCTGGAAAGCGTCTATCCAGGTACTCAATGATGATGCTGGACTCCGGCAGACTCCGCTGGTCGACAGCGTCAAAAATTATTGGGAACTTTCCGATTGGCCAAAATGCCTGAAGTTCTGCGCTGTCGGCCGCGTCTCCGAGATCGATGATTCTTCTCTCGAATTCGATGCCGTTTTCGTAGAGCGCGATCAGTACTTTGTGACAGAACGACGCCAGTGGATGGTAGTAAAGCGTCAGCGACATCTTTCACCTCCTCGTTGGATCGCAGGGGGGAAGCGCAAGGCCCTGTAATAAAAAAAGCAGGGGCAATGAACAATCATAGGCGGATGGCGAGCAGTGCGTCAGGGCGGTCACTCTCGAATTTGTGTGCTGCAAAGGGAAGAAACGCCTCTAGAATGAACCATTGGTCGGTTTGTGACTTATTGGTCATGGCGTTCATCCAAGCGCCCTTGTACCGTTAGCGCAGGTTTGTGCTGTCAGGCTTGCCCGGAGGAAGCCGGATGGTCGATCAAACCGTGTGTCTGACCCAATTTGTTCAAGGAATAGAATGAAATGACGTTGAAAACCGCGATTGTCCAGATTGGTAAGAAGTACAAGGTTTATACCGAGCATTACCTCAACGCCACCGCCGACAAGACCATTATTCTGGTCAACGGCTCGCTGGCAACGACCGCCTCTTTTGCCCAGACCGTGCGCTACCTGCGGCCACGTTTCAACGTAGTCCTCTACGATCAGCCCTACGCCGGTCAATCGAAACAACACAACCAGCATGACCGGCCGATCCGCAAGGAAGATGAAGCCGAAATATTGCTGGAGTTGATCGAGCACTTTCGGGCCCAGCATGTGCTGTCCTTTTCCTGGGGCGGCGCGGCGACTTTGCTGGCGCTGGCCCAGCACCCACGGCGAATCGAAAAAGCGGTGGTCAGTTCATTCGCAGCACGAATCAATACGCCGATGCGCGACTATCTGGAGAGCGGCCGGCACTTCCTGCAGGCCTGTGATCGGCGCAATGTTGCACGCTTGATCAACGGCACGATCGGCAAGCACCTGCCGTCGCTGTTCAAGCGTTTCAACGAACGCCATGTCAGCAGCCTGGACGAACACGAATACCGGCAGATGCATTTTCACGTCAACGAGGTGCTGACTCAGGACACTCATTGCTACGTTTCCTGTGCCGATGCCATCGAAGTTCCGCTGCTGTTTATCAACGGCGAACGGGATGAGTACACCTCGGTGGAAGACGCCCGTCTTTTTGCGGCGCATAGCCCTCAGGCGCAATTTCAGACCATCAAGAACGCCGGGCACTTCCTCGATATGGAACACCCGACGGCCTGGACTGACACCCAGCAGGCCTTGCTGGGCTTTCTGCAGCCGGTCGCCAAAATACCGAGCCAGCCCCGTGACCTGACGTTCAATAGCAAAGCGTCAGTGATTCCGCCCCTTCAATCAGCTAACTGGGTGCGGCTTTAACTGACGCAGCAACTCGATCTGATCCGCCGGGACCAAGGTACGCAAGGCTTTATACAGCGCGCGGGTCTCGAGCAGGTTCCAGACGCGCAGCATGGTCTCCAGGGCGTCCAGTGGCTTGCTGATGAAGTCTTTGGCGCCCAGAGCCAGCGCGCGCAGGCGGGTATCGCGGGTGGCGTCGGCGGTGAGCACGAGGATTGGCAGGTATTCGCCGGTCGGTATGCGCCGGTTGAGTTGCTCCAGTACGGCAAACCCGTCGAACTCCGGCATGTGCAAGTCGAGGATGACCAGATCAGGCTCGAAGCTGTTGAACAGATCCAGGGTTCGCAGCGGCTGGGTGCTGCTCAGTACATTGGTCAGCCCTTCGCGGACAAGCAACTGCTCCATCAAATCGAGGTTGGGCCGCTGGTCGTCGATGATCAGAATGCGCAGGTCGGTGTTCACACAGGCTCCGGTAGATGCTGGTCAAGATGGGCAAGAAAGGAAGGGATGTGAATCGGCTTGGTCAGCACCGCCGTCGCGCCTGCCTCCAGCAAAGCCAGATGTGTGAGGTCGCTGGCATCGGCGGTAATCATCAGCACGGGAATGGCACGGGTGACGGACGATTGGCGCAAGCGTTGCAGCACATTGAAACCATCCAGATCCGGCAGTGCCACGTCGAGCAAAATCAGCTGCGGCGCATGTTGACGGGCCAGGTCCAGACCCATTTGCCCTTGCATGCTTGAAAGCAACTGGATGTGCGGCCGTCGTTGCAGCAGGGTTTCGATCAGGGCAAGGCTGGAAAGATTGTCTTCGATGCACAGGACTTTGCCCTGGTAATCGGGAGCGGTGAGGGTGGCCGTGACCGTTGGGTGGCTGATTCGTGCAATCGGTGGCTCGGTGATGGGCTGCAGGCGCACGAAGGGCAGTTCCAGGGTGAAACTGGCGCCTTCGCCGGGCTGGCTTTCGACCGTCAGGCTGCCGTTCATCATTTCCAGCAGGCTTTTGCTCAACGCCAGGCCCAGGCCGGTGCCTTCCACGTTCGGATCGGTTTCCAGGCGCTCGAACGGTTTGAACAGTTGCTCCAGTCGATCCGCCGCAATGCCCTTGCCGGTATCGCAGACCGACACGGCAATTCGCTGTTGAATAACCCTGACTTCGATGTGCACCTTGCCTTGGGGCCGGTTATATTTGATCGCGTTGGACAACAGGTTGAGCAGCACCTGAACCAGGCGTTGCCGATCGGCGACGATTCCGCTGTCGGCGGCCAGCATCGGCAGCTCAACCAGCTGAATACCGGCGTCGCAGGCCATAGGGGAAACCAGCGTCAGGGCTTCTTGCAGCACCGCCGCCAAAGGCACCGCTTCAACATTGAGCGGCAGGCGCCCGGCTTCGATCTTGGCGATGTCCAGCACTTCGTTGATCAAGGTCAGCAGGTGTTGTCCGGCCCGCAAGATATGACCAATCTGTGCCCGCTGCCCTTTGGATGAGTCCATGTCCAACAGTTGTGCGAAGCCGAGAATGGAGTTGAGCGGGGTGCGCAGTTCGTGGCTCATGCGCGACAGGAATTCGCTTTTGGCGCGGCTGGCGCGTTCGGCTTCTTCCCGTGCGGTGCTCAGTGCTATTTCCGCCACGCGGCGATCGGTGATGTCGCGGGTGATCTTGGAGAATCCGCGCAGGGCGCCACTGCTGTCGTATTGCGCGGTAATCACCACGCTGGCCCAGAAGCGGCTGCCATCCTTGCGGCAACGCCAGGCCTCTTCCATGTAATGACCGTCGCGAGTGGCCTCACGCAGCGCCATGGCGGGATGTTGCGGGCATTCTTGCGACAGATAAAACACCGAAAAATGCTGCCCGACGATTTCCTGTTCGGTGTAGCCCTTGATCCGTTCGGCGCCCGCATTCCAGCTGGTGACGAAGCCCTGTGTGTCGAGGGCGAAAATACCGTAGTCCTTAACACCGTCGATGATCAGCCGCAGGCGCTCTTCGTTGTCGCGCAATGCCCGCTCACGTTCGGCCAGCAATAGCCCGGCTTCAACCAGGCGCGTACCCAATTGACCAATCTCGTCATTCTCCGGCGGTTGTGGCAGTAACGGCTGACCGAGTGCCAGCCGTTGTGCGTTGCCCTGGACCTGTTTGACCCGGGCGACGATGCCTTTGGACAGAAACAGTACCGCCACGATGGCGCCAAACAATCCGCAGGCGGCGGCCAGCAGGGTGGAGAACAGCAATCGCTGTCGCGTGGATGCCGCGGCCGCGGTGCGCTCGGCCAGCAACGTATCCTCGAGGGTGCGCATGGCGCTGATGCGTTCGCGCAGTTCGTCGAGGATGTGCTTGTTGTTGATCAGGATGGTGGTGATCGACTCGGGTGTGGCGCTGCGATCGTCGAGCAGTTCAACCAGGCCCTCGACCTTGGTTTCGATCAGTGGCGTGATGACCGCCAGATGTTTGCGCACCCGCTCATCGCGAACATTGCTGTCGAGTCGGTGCAGGGCCGATTCGATCAAGGGCTTGGCTTGTCGATAACCCGGCAGAAAATCCTCGCGACGGGTCAGCAGATAACCGCGCACGCTGGCGGCGGCCTCGGCGAGCAGGGTGTGCACGGCCTGAATGTCGCCTTGCACCAGCAGCACCCGGCGTACATCTTCTTCCGCGCGTGCGGTCTGGCGTTCGGTGATGTAGATCAGCACCAGCGAGAGCAACAGGATTACCAACGGCAGGGAAATCACCACGAGGGCTTTGCCGCGTAATGGCAGATCGGCCCAGCGTCGAGCGTTTGAAACTTTCATGACTGAGTCACCAGCCCCAAGGCCATGCCTCGAACGGCCGCCTGGGTTCGGTCGGCGGCGCCCAGTTTGCCGATGACCCGTTCCACGTGGGCTTTGGCCGTTCCGGTGGTGATGCCAAGTTCTTCGCCGATCTCACGATTGCTGAAGCCGCTGGCTACCAGCCCGAGGACCTGGCGTTCACGGACGGTCAAGGTTTCGGCAGGCGCGGCGCCACTGGTGTTGCGTTCGGTCATGCGCCGCAGCAGGCGGGCACTGACGGCGCTATTGAGGGCTTCCTCGCCCGCGGCGACGCGTTGCAGGGCGTCGATCACTTCATCACGGCTGGCGTCTTTGAGCAGGTAACCCACGGCACCGGCGTTCATCGCCGCTTCCAGGTGATCCGGGCTGTCGTCCATGGTGAAGATCACCACTTTGAGGGCCGGCAGGCGCTGCTGAAGAATTCGCGCCGCGCCCAACCCATTGAGCACGGGCATGCGAATGTCGAGGATGACGATGTCGGGCAACAGGCGTTCGCACGCGTCCACCGCTTCCTGGCCATCGCGGGCCTGGCCGACCACTTCGAATTGCGGATGGCCCGCCAGCAGCGCGACGAAACCGGTTCGGGTGACCTCATGATCGTCCGCCAGAACCAGGCGTAAAACTTCAGTCATTGAGCTGTTCCATTGAGGTCGCAGGGGACGGTGGCGCGCAGTTGCGTCCCGCCATGCGCATGGCTGAGGCAAGTGAAATCGCCGCCCATCAGGTTTGCGCGCTCCTGCATCGCCGCAAGCCCCAGATGCCGGGCGCCGCAGGTGTCCAGACGTTGCTCCATGGCAAAACCTTTGCCGTTGTCGTCCAGCCGTAGCGAGGCCAGGCCTTCGTGCAGTTCCAGCGCGAGGACAACGTGGCTGGCCTGCGCATGTTTGAGAATATTGTTGATGCCTTCCTGGGCAATCCGGAACAGGGCGATTTCCACCTGGCTGGGCAAACGCGCTTCGCAACGCCCATTCCAGTTCACTTTGATCCCGGCGTCGCGCAGGCGATCCGCTTCTTTGTCCACCGCCTTCAGCAAGCCAAAGTCATCGAGTACCGTCGGGCGCAGGCCGCTGATCAATTGCCGGCCTTCACCCACGCAATGCTGGGCCAGTGCCAGAATGGTCTGTAAGTCTGCGTCGAGTCCATCGGGCAGTGGCGGGCAGCGGCCGGCAAAACCTTGCAGGCGCTGATGCAGCCCGGCGAGGGTTTGCGCCAGGCCGTCATGCAGGTCGTAAGCCATGCGTTTGCGTTCGTCTTCCTGCGCCCTGAACAGCCGATGCACCAGATCGGACATGGTGCGCTCACGCGCGACCAGAGCATCCAGCAAGCGCTGGTTTTCCAGGTGCGCGGCCAGCAGGGTGGCGAGCAATTGCAAGGACTCGATGTCCTCGGTGTCCGGTGCACTGATGCTGACACTGTTGGCCAGCACCAATGCACCGAAGGCCATGCCATCGCCACTGCGCAAAGGCACCCGCAACACATTGGGCAGGACCGCGTTTGGTTGCTCCTGCCATTGCGGGGCGCACATCGCGGTATCGGCGAGGCGCTCGAGGCTGTGTAGACGCTCTCGGCTACCGTGACTGGCGGTGGTTTTGACCTGTGCCTCCACGTCCCATTCCAGCAGTAACGCGTGGTCCATCGCCAGGAAGGCACAGGCCCGTTGCAGCACCCGTTGACGCATGGCATCGGGGGCCAGTTGCGTCAGTTCCTGGCCGGTATCCACCAACAACCGCAGGCGCGCGGCGCGACTTTGCGCTTGCCGATACTGAGTGCGAATGGCCAGGGCGCTACCGGGGTCATGATCAGGATTTTGCATGGACATCTTCCAGCGCAGGCGCGCCCGTTCGGGCTGGGGCGTCATTAAACCTTGTTGACGGGGCCGCGCGCTATCTGCCGAATGGCATAGGCAAATGACTCCGGTTGGCCGATGGCAGTCGTTGTGTCGAGCGGCACAGTGTGGCCATCGACCACCCCTTGGAATAGCGCAATGAAATTCAAGACCTCAACCATCGCCCTGTTGTTCGCCCTGACCGCGCCGTTGGCCCAGGCATTGGAGGCAGTGCCTTACGTCTACAGCAGCGTGGCCGAACAACCGGTCAACGCGAAGGATCGTGAAATCGCCGCGCTGTTTGATCAATGGAATAGCGCGTTGAAGAGCGGCAATGTGCAGAGCGTGGTCGACCTGTACGCGCCGAACGCCGTACTGCAGCCGACGGTTTCCAATCAGGTGCGCACCACGCCGGCGCAGATCAAGGACTACTTCGATCACTTCATGGCGCTCAAGCCGGTAGGCCAGATCAACTTCCGTGAGATCCGTCCATTGGGCGCCAATGTGGCGATGGACAGCGGCGTCTACACCTTTTTCCTGACCGAGGCCGATGGCAAGACCCGTCAGGTGCAGGCGCGCTACACCTTCGTCTATGAGCAGGTTGGCGGGCAGTGGAAGATTCTCAACCACCACTCTTCGGCGATGCCGCAAACGCAGGTGCTGCACGCCGGGAAGTAACGGCCAAGCACAATCCCTGTGGGAGCGGGCTTGTGTGGCGAGGGGGCTCCCACAGGTCTTTCCGTGCGTTGTGCTCAGTTCAACGCCAAGTCGTCCGCAGGTTGCTGCCCCCGGGCTTGGGCAGCGAGCTGCAACTGGCAGGCGATCAAGGTGTTTTTCAGCAGATAGGCAATGGTCATTGGCCCGACGCCACCCGGCACCGGGGTGATCGCCCGGGCGACGGTGCGGGCGCTGGCATAGTCGACATCGCCCACCAGACGATCGCCGGATTCGCTTGCGATACGGTTGATACCAACATCGATCACCACCGCACCGGGTTTGAGCCAACTGGCGTCGATCAATTCTGGCCGGCCCACCGCGGCAACCACGATATCTGCCAACCGGCACAACGCCGGGGCGTCGACGCTACGCGAATGCACCACGCTGACCGAGCAGTTGGCCTGCAACAACAAGGTCGCCATCGGTTTGCCGACAATGTTCGAACGGCCGATAACCACCGCGTGCAAGCCGCTCAAGTCATCGCCACAGGTCTCGTGCAGCAAGCGCATGCAGCCACTGGGCGTGCACGGGGTCAGGACCTCCATGCCTTGCACCAGCCCACCGACGTTTTCCCGATGAAAACCGTCCACGTCCTTGATCGGGTCGATGGCATGAATCACCGCCTGCTCATCGATCGAGGCCGGCAAGGGCAATTGCACCAGGATGCCGGTCACCGTGGGATCGGCGTTGAGTTGTGCAATCAGTTCCAGAACCTGGGTCTGGCTGGCGGTTTCCGGCAGGCGGTATTCAAGGGAGCGGATACCGACTTCCTTGGCGCGCAGCAGTTTGTTGCGCACATAAACGTGGCTGGCCGGGTCGTCACCAACCAACAGGACGGCAAGAGCTGGATAGATTTGCTGGCCGGCGAGGGCCAGAACCTCTTCCCGGACTTCATCGAGAACCTGGGCAGAAATGGCTTTGCCGTCGATATCGCGGGCAAATGCGGGGGTGCTGCTGGTCAAAAGAGTCACCGTTGTCTGATTTAAAAGGGGGCAGTGATCATCGCGGCGTCTTTGCGCGACGATGATTCATCAGAGACATGCAGGCAAGGGGGTTCAGGCTACCAGTTGAGGGCAGGCGAATGCCACCGCAACACCGGAAGATAAGACAGGCAGCGCCTATAAGGAGCGTATTTGATCCTCCTTGCGGGTCAAGATCAAACTCAACAGCACCGAAGTCAGAATGATCCCGCCGACAACGGCCAGCGACCATTCGATTGGCATATGAAGCCACGGTATCAGCGTCATTTTGGCGCCGATAAACACCAGTACGATCGCCAAACCGTATTTGAGCAGATGGAAACGGTCAGCCATGTCGGCCAGCAAAAAGTACAGGGCACGCAGGCCCATGATCGCGAAGATGTTCGAGGTGAACACAATGAACGGGTCGGTGGTAATGGCGAAGATTGCCGGGATGCTGTCGACTGCAAACATCAGATCGCTGGCCTCGATCAGCACCAGTACCAGAAACATTGGCGTCGCCCAGTGCCGACCCTCTTTCATCACAAAGAAGTGATCGCCATGAAACTCGTCGGTGACGCGCAGACGGCCGTGCATCCAACGCAATAAGGGATTTTTATCGAGATCAGGCCGCTGATGGGCGAATGCCAGCATCTTGATTCCGGTGATGATCAGGAACACCCCGAACGCATATAACAACCACGCAAATTGCGACACCAGCCACACACCCGCGAGAATCATCATCCCACGCATCACGATGGCCCCGAGCACACCGTACAGCAACACTCGACGCTGTAACTCCGCAGGTACGGCGAAGTAGCTGAAAATCATCACGAAGACAAACATGTTGTCGATCGATAGCGACTGTTCGATCAAATAGCCCGTGAAGAATTCCAGTGTTTTGCGTCGCGCAATCTCAGGCCCGAACTCGCCATGCAAGTACCACCAGAGCAATCCGGCGAAGGTCAGCGTTAGTGCACACCACGCAATCACCCAGCACGACGCCTCGCGCACCGATACCCGATGCGCTTTGCGCCCGCCAAAGACAAACAGATCCACCGCCAGCATGGCGACGACAAAGACAATGAAGGCGACCCACATCCAGAGTTCACCAATGTTCAAGGGTTGCATGTCGTTCTCCTTGTCTGGACTTATTCTGGAGTCGACGGAATCATGCTAGCGGGGAGGTTGCAGCGAAGAAAAATCGAATATTCTTTACCAATAATTCGTTATTGACGAAGTGTCGCTGATAATTCTCAACGCGAGCCGAACACCACCGCAACAGTGGCGTTCAGACGGGCCAGGATTGAGCCTCTCAATGCATTTTGCTGTGATCCTGCATGCCGAGCGCCCGAGTTTGGGCGTCAACCTTGATCGTCTCTTTTTCGCCCTTGGCGTTTTCCACGGTCAGGGTCAGGGGCACTTTATCGCCTTCCTTAACCTGAGTCGTCAGGTCCATCAGCATGATGTGGTAGCCATGGGGATCAAAGCTCACCGGTTTGCCGGCCGGCAGCGCGACGGACTCGACCTGGCTCATGCTCATCACATCGTCTTTCATGCTGGATTGGTGAATTTGCACGGTGTTTGCGACCGGCGACTGCACGCTGAGCAGTTTGCTGTCGCTGTCGGCCTGCAGGGTCATGAAGGCGCCGGTCGAATGCTGGCCGGCCACCGTCGCGCGGACCCAAGCATCGTTCACCTCGGTTTGGGCGCACACCTGCCAGGCCATGCCGATCAGGAAAAGGCCCAGGGTCAGCTGTTTAATACGTGGTGCGTAGATTGAAGTCATCAGCAGACCTCCATGACGGTGAGCAGGTCTTCTGCACACTCTTGAGCGGTAAGGGACGCGGACAGCCCCAGGCGCAAAGTGCCTCGGGAGTCGAAAACGAAGCTGGTCGCGGTGTGGGAGAGGGTATAGGTCGAGCCGCTCGGGATTTTTTCAAAGAACACACCGAACTCCTTGGCGGTGGCGGCGGTTTCTTCCAGCGTGCCGTACAGCGCCTCGAAACTTGGATCGAAGGCTTTGACGTAGGCGTCGAGCATTTGCGGCGTATCGCGTTCGGGGTCCAGGGTGATGAAGATCACTTGCAGGCGTTCGCCATCGCGGCCCATCAGTTTTTTCGCCTGTGCCGCACGGGCCAGCGTCGTCGGGCAGACCGCCGGACATTGGGTGAAACCGAAAAAAACCATCGGCATCAGGCCCCGGTAGCTGCCCAGCATCCGGGTTTCGCCTTGGGCGTCCTTGAGTTTGAAGGTACGCCCCATGATCTTGTCGCTGAGGTCCTTGCCGTACTTGAACGACAGCTTGCTGCTGTCATCGCAGCCGGCGAGCAGGCCAAGGCTCAACAGGCTCATGCCTTGCAGGACCGCACGACGGGTATACAACGTACTCATGGAAAAAAGCATCCTGTGTAGCGACCGGGAATCTACAGTGGCTGATCAATCAGACGAAAAAAAGCGCACGGATGTTAACAAACTGTTGCGCTATGGCGCTCAATCGATGGCCCGCCGGTCATGCGCCAAAAGGTCGCGGCCTCGGGATACATGAAAATTCAAATGCCCCATGCACGGACACATTGCAGATACCGGTAAGTTAAGCCGCGACGCGCTCTTCGTAGCAGCAGCCTCGCAGGCTCGATAGCTGCTACAAATCGCATTAGGGATTGGGTGGCTTTTAAACACGCGCTTAACTCACTGGCATTGCTCAAACCCAAATAGAACGTAGCTGAATGCACTTTTAAAGAGCAGGCCTGACAACGTGCACCAGTGCGAAGCGGTTTGCTGAGCTATTCCTTCCTCCAATTCCACCATTTGCCTAGCCGCTCGCGCAGACCTGCAAAGTTGACTCTCGCCTGATGAGACCCGCCTGGATCGCGGTCTTCATCGCATTCTTCCATCGTTCAGATGGTCGATGTTCCAACACTGAGGAAATCATAAACTGCAGACTGGCACAAAGGCTGCATTGTTCCCCTCAGGTCCATCGATAACAGATGGGCAGCCCCGTCGATCAACGAAGATCGACCGGCCGAGCAGGTCGTGGGCAACATCGGTGGATCCGGCGAAGGCGCCAGGTCGAACACCGCGAAGAACAGGCAAAGACGCCTGGAACCGAGAGGTTTCAGGCGTTTTTTTTTGCTTTTTTAACCGTGATTGGCTTTGGCTGGGTGCTTACTATGAATTCCAATGTTGCCGCATTGAATAAACTGCAAACGCTGATCGTGATCGGCAATGGCATGGTCGGACATCATTGTGTCGAACAGCTCATCGAGCGCGGCGCCCTCGACCATTACCGGCTGCATGTGTTCAGCGAAGAGCCGATGCGTGCCTATGACCGGGTGCATCTGTCCGAGTATTTCGGCGGTCGCGATGCCGAGTCGCTGGCCTTGGGTGAAGCTTCTTTGTACCAGACGCCGGGCGTCACGCTGCACCTGGGCGTGCCGGTGCTGGAAATCGACCGTGACCGCCGTCAAGTGATTACCGCACAAGGTTGCGTCGCGTACGACAAACTGGTTTTGGCCACCGGCTCTTATCCTTTCGTTCCGCCTATTGAAGGTGCAGAAGGCGACTCACGCCTGGTTTATCGCACCCTTGAAGACCTCGACGCGATTCGTGCCGCGGCGGCCAATGCCCGGCGTGGCGTAGTGGTGGGTGGTGGTTTGCTCGGTCTGGAAGCCGCCAACGCTCTGAAAAGCCTTGGCCTGGAAGCGCATGTGGTGGAATTCGCCCCGCGCCTGATGCCGGTGCAGCTGGACGAGCAGGGTGGCCTGGCGCTTAAGGCGCAAATCGAACGGCTCGGCGTGAGTGTGCATCTGTCCCGGGGCACGCAATCGATCACTGCCGGCGAGCAGTACCGTTACCGGATGAATTTTGCCAATGACGAATTCCTCGAAGCCGACCTGATCGTGTTCTCCGCCGGGATCCGTGCGCAAGATGCGCTGGCCCGCCAATGCGCGCTGGACATCGGGCCACGGGGCGGCGTGGTGATTGATGATCAATGCCTGACCAGCGATCCGAATATCTATGCGATTGGCGAATGTGCGGCCTGGAATGGCAGCCTCTTTGGTCTGGTCGCCCCTGGTTATCAGATGGCCCGTGGCGTCGCGACGCTGCTGTGCAATCAAGTGGCGGAGCCGTTCCAGGGCGCCGACATGTCGACCAAGCTCAAGCTGCTCGGCGTTGACGTCGGCTCCATCGGCGATGCCCATGCCCAGACCCCGGGTGCGCGCAGCTACCAGTTCATCGATGAAGCGACGGCCAGCTACCGTCGTCTGGTGGTGGATGCTGACAGCAAGCGCGTGCTCGGCGCAGTGCTGGTCGGCGACAACAGCTATTACGACACGTTGCTGCAATACATGCAGAACGGCATTGCCTTGCCGTCGGAACCGGCCAGCCTGATTCTGCCATCGTCGACCGGCGCGCCAACCCTGGGCCCGGGCGCGCTGCCTGAGGCCGCGACGGTGTGTTCGTGCCATAACGTTACCAAGGGCTCGATCTGCTCAGCCATCGACGGCGGCTGCACCGACCTGGGCCTGCTCAAATCCCAGACCAAGGCGTGCACCGGTTGCGGGGGTTGCGCGGGGCTGCTCAAGCAAGTGTTCGAACATGAGCTGATTGCCCGTGGTGTCAGTGTCGACAAGAGCCTGTGTGAACACTTCGCCTACACCCGGCAGGAGCTTTATGCGCTGGTGCGGGTAGAAGGGGTGATCACTTTCGAAGAACTGCTGGCCAAGCACGGTCGCGGTCATACCGGGTGCGACGTGTGCAAACCGGCGGTGGGTTCGATCCTCGCCTCGTGCTGGAACCAACCGATCATGGATGCCTCGTTGGTGCCGTTGCAGGACACCAACGACACTTTCATGGCCAACATGCAGAAAAACGGCACCTATTCGGTGGTACCGCGTATCGCCGGGGGCGAGATCACCGCCGACAAGCTGATTGCGATTGGCGTGGTGGCGAAGAAATACGACCTCTACACCAAAATCACCGGCGGCCAGCGGATCGACTTGTTCGGCGCACAGTTGCATCAGTTGCCGGACATCTGGTCCGAGCTGATTGAGGCCGGTTTCGAAACCGGGCATGCCTACGGCAAATCGACCCGCACGGTGAAGTCTTGCGTGGGCAGCACCTGGTGCCGCTACGGCGTGCAGGACAGCGTGAAAATGGCCTTGACCCTCGAGGATCGCTACAAAGGCCTGCGCTCACCGCACAAGCTCAAGTTCGCCGTCTCCGGTTGCACCCGAGAATGTGCCGAGGCGCAAAGCAAGGACGTAGGCGTGATCGCCACCGAGAACGGCTGGAACCTCTACGTGGCCGGTAACGGCGGTATGCGTCCGCGTCATGCCGAGCTGTTCGCCACTGACCTGGACGACGAAACGCTGATCCGTTACATCGACCGCTTCCTGATGTTCTACATCCGCACCGCCGACAAGTTGCAGCGCACCTCGGTCTGGCGCGAAAGCCTGGAAGGAGGCCTCGATTACCTCAAGGACGTCATCATCAACGACAGCCTGGGCCTCGGCGCGGAGCTCGAATCGCAGATGCAACTGGTGGTCAACCGCTACGAATGCGAATGGGCCAACGCCCTCAAAGACCCTGAAAAACTCAAGCGCTTCCGCACCTTCGTCAACGATCAGCGCCCGGACCCGGACATCCATTTTGTTCAGGAACGCGGTCAACGCCGGCCGATCATGGCCGCCGAACTCAACCTTATCCCTGTCACCGAGGAGAATGCCTGATGAGTCAGTCCAATACCCAGCGTGTCGAAGTCCCTGCAACCGCGGCCAATGCTCAGGCGTGGCAGGCGGTGTGCAGCCAGCAGGATCTGGTCAGCAACTCCGGCGTTGTCGTCTGGCTCGACGGCGCGCAGGTGGCGCTGTTTTACCTGCCACAGGCCGAGGGCCGCACCCTCTACGCCATCGACAACCATGATCCGCAATCCGGCGCGAACGTCATCGGCCGCGGACTGATCGGCAGCCTCAAGGGTGATCTGGTGGTGGCGTCGCCTATCTACAAGCAGCATTTCCGTCTCGAGGACGGCAGTTGCCTGGAATACCCGGAGCAGCGCTTGCGGGTGTGGCCGGTGCGCCTGAACGCCGGCGTCGTGGAAGTCGCGGCGGCTTGACTGCCGCCCTGAACCGTATCGGAGAACGTTGATGAAGACAGCCGCACAGTTGCTCAAACTGAAAGTCGTGCAAAACCAGCAGGTGCACAGCATTGCGCCGGACCAGATGGTCCTCGACGCCCTGAAAATGATGGCCGAAAAAAACGTAGGCGCGTTACCCGTCATCGAAGGCGGGCAGGTGGTCGGCGTCATCAGCGAGCGCGACTATGCACGCAAAGTGGTTCTACAGGGCCGTTCTTCGGTCGGTACACCGGTGCGCGAGATCATGAGCGCACCGGTGGTGACCGCCGACAGTCAGCAGAGCATCGAGCGCTGCATGGCGGTCATGACCGACAGTCATTTGCGCCATCTGCCAGTGCTGGAGAGCGGTGAACTGATCGGGCTGCTGTCGATCGGTGATCTGGTCAAGGAAGCCATCGTCGAGCAGGCCGACTTGATTCGGCAACTGGAGCACTACATTCGCGGGCATTGAGGGCCGGACGGGAACGAGCAGGCCATGGCTACGGTGCAGTAGACATGGCCTGTTCGGTACGGGCTTTAATTCGGGTTCAATACTCGTCAGCTCATCCAGTTGCCGCCATCGACGTTATAGGTTTGCGCCACGACATACTCACTCTCGTTTGATGCCAGGAAGATCGCCATGCCGACAAGATCGTCTGCCGTGCCCATGCGTCCGTAGGGCACTTCCTGACCCGCCAGCCTTTTCTTTTCCCCAAGCGGCCGGTTCTCATATTTGGCGAACAGCGCATCGACGCCATCCCAATGCTCACCGTCCACCACGCCCGGTGCGATGGCATTCACGTTGATGTTATGGGGGATGAGATTGAGACCGGCCGATTGCGTGAGGCTGATCACTGCTGCTTTGGTCGCGCAATACACCGCGACAAGCGCTTCACCGCGTCGACCGGCCTGACTGGCCATATTGATGATTCTGCCGCCATGGCCCTGGCGGATCATCTGTTTGGCCGCGGCCTGCAGGGTGAACAGAGTGCCGGACACGTTGATCGAAAACAGCCGTTCGTAGCTCTCGCGAGAAATTTCCGTAATCGGTGCGAGATCAAACATAGCCGCGTTGTTGATCAGGATATCGAGCTTGCCTGAGGTGGCGATGACCGCTGCGATAGCGCCGTCGATTGACTGCTGATCGGTCACGTCCATCTCGACCGCATAGGCATTCGGCCCCAGCTCGCCCGCAGTGGCTTGCGCGCGTTCCAGGTTGATGTCTGCGATCGCGACCGTAGCGCCTTCGCGGATATAGGCTTGCGCGAACGTTCTTCCGATGCCTCTGGCAGAACCGGTGATAAGGGCGCTTTTTCCTTCCAAACGTTTCATTTTTCCCATCCAATCGTTAGAGCTAAAGAGATGCCCGTTGAGGGCACTAAAAGCGCTCGTCAATCAGCGAAGCCCCCTGTAGGAGTGAGGCTTGCCCGCGAAGAACGATGACGCGTAATACCTGAAAAATCGCGGCGCATTCTTCGCGGGCAAGCCTCGCTCCTACAGGTTCTCCCACTGGTTCTGCGTCTTGATTTATCGTTATGTTGCTTATTCTGAATAATCAGCGCGCGAGGGCAGAGGACAGGCCGACGGATAGAAAAACGCGCTTGGGATGATCTTCATCGTGTTCTCCGCTCTGCGCCTTGGGCGGCAGAGGCACTTATTGTTGTTGTAATCCAGGATGCAAGTCATAGCCGCAACGGGATGAACACAGGATTACAGCAACCCAAGTGGTGAACAAATGAACGGCATACACCGCACTGATACTTTTTTAACCGGGCAGGACAGTGGAAAAAAAGTATCAGTGACCGCCACACAGGGCACTAGGCTTGCTGTCTGCTTAGTGTGAATCTGATAACAGCGCCGTGGAGTTTCGAGTCTCTTCGATTCGTCCCGGCTTCGCGGTAGCCTTGATAAAACCAACAAAAATGGAATCGCCAGGGTGATGAACCATTACGTAACTGCAGACAAGCCACCAGCGCTTGAAGTCATTCTGAACGAGCCCCAGCACAGCTTTCGCTGGTATGAGCATGACTATCCCTTCGACCTTGCGCGTTGGAATCATCATCCGGAATTCGAGATCCACCTGATCCGCGAAGGCAGTGGTCGGCTATTGGCGGGTGACTACATCGGCCTGTTCGAGGCCGGCCACGTCGCCCTGATCGGTCCAGGCCTGCCTCACGACTGGATTAGTGACCTGAACAAAGGGGAGGTGATTGCCGGCCGCGACGTCGTGTTGCAATTCGATGGTCAGATGCTGATGCAGCTGCGCGACAAGGTCCCTGAACTTAGCGAGTTGCAAAGCCTGTTTCGTCAGGCGGCCCGGGGCATCCAGTTTCATGGCGTGACCCGTAAAAAAGCGGCCCGACTGCTGGAAGAAATCGGTCAGTGCCAAGGATTACAGAGGTTATGCCTGTTCGTGTCGTTGCTGCATTTGTTGGCATCGGCCCCCGACACCGAGCGACAAACGCTCGCCAGCCTGCAATATGCGCCGATGCTCGACGCATTGACGGCCCAGCGCATGAGTATTGTCTTCGACTACATCCTCAACGATCTCGCGGATGAGCTGCGGATGTCCGTTATCGCCCAGCGCCTGGACATGAACGAACCGGCCTTCTCCAAATTCTTCAAGCGCGCCACTGGCCATACCTTCGTCGACCTGACACGCAAACTGCGGGTCCAGCGCGCCTGCCGTTTGCTGGCGCAAAGCAGTTTCAGCGTTGCAGATATCTGCTTTGAAGTGGGTTATGCCAACCTGTCGAATTTCAATCGGCACTTCCGACATGAAATGCAGGAAACTCCCAGTCAGTATCGGCAGCGGTTGCAGAGGGTGGTGGCGGTCAATCATTAAAGAGCACAAGATCCAAAGCTCGCAGCCATCGGCAGCTTCGCGCGCCTGTGGGCGCCGCCGAAGTCTGCGAGCTTTTAAGGCTGAGGGAACGGACTTGGAATTATTTTTCTCCAGTTCTTGACATGCCTTTCGAACCAGTCCAGAATTGCGTCCATTCCTGCTTAGGGAACACGAAAACCCCTTAGATTTCAAAGGGTTGGAAGCTAGATCAGAATCTTGTTTCCAGATACGAGTTTACACGTTTGATGTTGTTTTACTGACATCAGATGTTTGAGGCCGAATAGCAAAATGGTTATGCAGTGGATTGCAAATCCACCTACGCCGGTTCGATTCCGACTTCGGCCTCCACTTTAAACAAGCTCCGTAGATCCATGATCTACGGAGCTTTTTTATTTTCGCAGTCCTGCAAGATTTAGTCTTGAAAAGGATCTTTGCGAACTTGCTTCACCGGGGCGGGATGTATATATTTCCCCCTCTGTTGCACAAGCGTCAGAACGGCCAGATCGTTATTGGTCAGTTTTTCAGACGGCTTTACCGCGCTACCGCCCGAATGGCGAAACTGGTAGACGCATGGGACTTAAAATCCCCCGCTCGTAAGGGCGTGCCGGTTCGATTCCGGCTTCGGGCACCATGAATATCAAGGGCTTGCGTGAGGTTCCTCATGCAAGCCCTTATTTTTCCCCAATCAAAAAATCTTTTCCGCAATTCGCACGTGGGCATCCCTCTGGCTCACGCCGTCCCCCCGGTCCACCTTGTTCATGCCTCCCACCCGTGTATGCGTAGTGGGTACAGGTACGCGCGTTTACGCGCACGCGTGCTTTTTAAATTTTTCCGAGCGCTAAGTCCCTTCACAGATAGTTCATGATGAACCAGACATCAGCATTCGCAGTTCCTGCGTTCAAGCCAAGATCGAGTATCCCGCTATTTCCTGTCGGCAAGACTCGAAAGTAGCGCGCTGTGAGGGGGATGCTGAAGTTTCCTCCTGCTGCGGGGGACTCATCAAGGACATAACTTTTGTTGAGCTCCAACGGCTGTTGATTATCGCCGAGTATTTGCAGCCCCAAACCTTTGGCGGTCGAAGTGCTATTGAGGTTGACGATGCCCAGGTTGGCGTTCCAGGCCGGGCTGTTCGGAGTCGGAGCCAGGGTGTAGGTGATCTTGTTGATCCCCTTGGGGCAGTTGTTGACCTTGATACTGAAATTGACAGGGGTCGATTGCGAACCGTATTCGGGGAAGGAACTGAGCTTGTGTTTACCCATGTCCACGGCCACGTCAGTTGTGTCGCAGGATTGGACTACGACGGAAGTGCTACTGGTCACGCTCATCGCGACGGGGGTGATACTGTCGAAGTAATAATAGCCAAAGATGCCCGAAGGGATCTTCAGGTCCCCCTGTGTATCACCGATCTTTACCAGGCGTAGCGCGTGCTGCGAACCATTCCACCCCCAAATGCCGGAGGGCCCATTGTCAATGTTGGGGTAGCCGCGTGCTATGCGGTTAATCTCAACGCGTAGCCACTGCCAGGCGATGCCTGTATTCCCGATCGGGAATAGGTTATTGCCAGACGTCGTAGTCCCAAGGCTGTTTTTAATGCCGTAGGAGTACCCTGATGGGCACTTATAGGAGCTGTTTACGCCCTGCAAGCTTTTTGTCGGCGTTTCATAAAGTATCGTTCCATTGGGTGCATCCCGTGGTACCGATATCGTCGGTGGAAATTCGAACTGCATGGTGGTCAGGCCGTGTCCATCTACAAAAGAACAGGCTGCCACGGCTTTTTGGCTCGTTAATACCAAAAAAACGATGGGTATTAGAATTCTTCCTGGAATCATTTGACACTTGCTCGGAATGGACGCGGCGCTGCGCGTGGATTTATTTGAAGCTGGAGAACTACGGCGTGAAAGGGCGATTGGAATTTGACGATAGAATCCGTCGCCGGCGCTGGGAATCAGAGAGTTCCTATACGCCGTGCTCGAACTGCGCGTGTGGCGAGGCCCCCAGGTATGGCGCTGACGAGGCCAAAAGGCGCCCGTCACGGCATGCATCTGAGTTCTACCCTCTCATAATTGAGGGCCTTGTCGCGCTCGGACAGGGCATAGCTCGCCTGACATTGCATGTCCGCCCATTTGATCGTGAGCGTGGCGCTCTGATCCTGCACCAGCGCCAGAGCCTTGCCGGAGGGGTCGCTCATTGCGATCTGTTTACCGCTTGAATCTTCCAGCACCGTGCCGAACGGCAAGTGCTTGTGTTCGGCGTCAAACAGTTCGAACTGAACTCGCCGACCGGTTTGCGAGGCGTAGCGGACCAATACGGCGGCGCCGCGCCGAGGCACGACCTGTTGTGTAGCGTTTTCGATCTCGACATCGGCGCCCAGGTCGCGCATGTCGAGGCTGATCCAATTGACCCGATAGGGTTGGGTGTTGGGAATGACCGCAAAGCCATTACGGCCGGTTTCGGTTCCGCTGAAACTGCTGACCTTGACCCCACCCGGCACGCCGGGCACCTCGGCCAAGGCAAAGGTTTCGCCCAGCGTCTGTCCCAGGTTGATCCCTCCGGCGTGGGCTACCACCGAGCCGGCGAGGCTCAGGTTCTGAGAGGTGTAGCCGCGCCCCAGGCTGTAGCCCGCATTGACGTCGATGAAAGACTGTCGGGAGCTGATGCTCGTCGATCCCGAGTTGCCGCTGGTGCTGCTGTTGCCAGCCTGCACGGAATAATAGGTGTCGCTGTTTTCCGTCAGATAGCCGTTCACGCCCAGCTGGGTGCTGTCGCTGGATTTCTGGCTCGAGGCCGAGAGATACGCGCGTGGCGCCCGCGGTGTGGCGCCCAGGGGAAACGACAGCGACAGATTCATCTGCGTGTCGTTGTTCGACGGGCCGAAACTTCTCACATCCTTGGTATGTGTCATGCCGAGGTTGTAAGTCAGGTCACCCCAGTTGCTGCTATACCCCGCGGACAGGCTCTGTGACCCACCTCGTCCCCAATAACGCTGGTCGGTCGCGTTCAGGTAAAGGCTACCGAATTGCTGATTGCGGCCCAGGCTCTGACTGACGGTGAGGTCCGTGCGGGTCTTGGAGGTGCCGCGGCGCTGATCATTGAAGCTCTGATCCTCGATATGCTCGGTCAGCGTGCGATAGCCCTCAGTCGAGTAACGGTAGGCGGCGAGGGTGAAGTTGGTATTAGTGCCACTAAAGGTCTTCGCGTACAGCATTCGCAGGCTATTGCCTTGGGCCGTTTGACCGCGGGCCTCGCTGGAGGAATGGGTCAGATCGAACGACACCGCCCCCAATGAAGTATTGCGCCCCATGCCCAGCGACAGGGCCTTGAAACGATCGGTGGCCTGTACGCCGACGATGCCGGTCATGTTGCTGCTCAGGCCGTAGGCCAGGGTACTGCTGAGAAACTGCGGCGACGCCAGGCCCTCGGTGTTGCTCTTGTACTGGCCCGCCGAGACGCTGTAATTGACCTGTCCCTTGCGCATCATGATCGGCAGGCTGGAAAAGGCCTGGAGGGTTTCCCGTCGTCTGCCGTCTGCTTCGACGATCGTCACTTGGAGGTCGCCATTGGAGCCGCTGGGGTAGATATCGCTGATCTCGAAGGGACCAGGCGGCACGCTGGTGCTGTACAACAGGTAATCGTTTTGGCGAATCTCCACTGTGGCGTTGCTTTCTGCAACACCTCTGATGACCGGCGCGTAGCCACGTTCGCTGTCGGCCCGCATGCCCTCGTCGGCACTCAACATCACCCCGCGATACCGCACACTGTCGAACAACTGCGAATCGGAAAAAATGTCGCCCGCGCTGAACTGCCCCTTTAGGGCCGTGACGTCATGCTGAACATAGCTACGGTTGCTGGTGAACTTATTCGACTGGTCGGTGCGGCTGCTGAAGTTGGATTCGTTGCGCAGCCTCCAGCCCCCCAGGTTGATGCCGTTGCGCAAACCCAGGTTGTTGGAAATCGTCGTGGCGGTGTCGGTGCTGTTGCGATTGCTGCTCAGCTGATAGTTGATGAACCCGACGGGAACCCCCGCATCCCACAGCTGGGGATCAACATAACCGCGCATGCCCCGTTGCATGGCGATCTGAGGAATGCTGATCGAAAGTTGCAGGCGACTGGGGTCGTAATTGACAGTCGCCTGGTCGATCAAGGCCGGTAGATCGTGACAGGCGTCCGGCGCAGCGCCTTGCAGTTTTTCCGACACCTCGGGCCGGCTCAAGTTGATCCCCAGTTGCTGCAACATTTCCAGAGTCAGGCAGGCTTGCACTTTTCCGGATTTTGCAACGTAGCGAAAATCGATATCGCGACGACCGACCAGTACGTCATTGCTGTAGACATCCACCCGATAATTTCCCGGCAAAACGCTATTGGCCGAGAGCAACAGATCGAGGTCAACGGATGTACCTGCACCTTGAAGAAATGAAGTATTGAACTGGCTGGACTGAAGTTGTTGTGCAATCGCCGGCTCGCCCGCTTCTGCGAACTGTGCCAGGCCCGCAAGCATCGCCAGATATAATGCATTAAAGCCAAAGTTAATGGATGGCGTCGTTTTTATCGGAGAGTTTGAGTTGCCGCGTGGGGATAAAGACATGCCCAGCCCTATATAGCTTCGGACGACGGAAGTTAAGGTTGATTATTAAAATCGGGGAATATCGAGGTCTGCTGCGAGTGTGTGCTGCAATAGTTATTGCACAGCCTTTCCACTGACTGCCGATGCGCCGGAGAACGTCGCAACATAGCGATCTTGCGCACCGTAATCATTGATGATTGAAAAGTTGACGCTTGAATAATTCGAGCGTGTCGCCTGTTTAAGCGCAAGTGTTTTGGTTTCGCCGGGAGCAATCATCATGGAATCCACCGGATGTTCAGTGCTGGAATCTGAATGAACGGCCACCTCCGACAATGAAACGTGATACAGACTCGGATTGCTTATCTTCAATACCGTATGGCCTTGCTGTTCGCCCAGCTGCCACAACAACTGTGCAGGCGCGGAGTACGCTCTGGATGCAAGGCCGGCGGGGCGGAAGAACACCTTGATGCGCTGGCGTACTGCCAGTTGCAAGGTGTTCGTCGTCTTGGCGGCCTGGGGGATCTCCTGGACATTGAGCCATACCACCGACTCCTTGTCGGTTGGCATGCCGGCGCCTTCATAGATAACCCGCAGTAATTGCTGTTCCTTGGCCATGATTCTGGCCAGCGGCGGTGTCACGGCGAAAGGAGCTGGCGCCGCCTCGGACTCGCCATCGATCCAGGATTGAATCAACAGGTCGTCACCATTGTTACGTACTTTGATGCTGACCTCTTTGTGATCGGCGTCGAACACCAGGCGGGTTGCGCTCAACGAGATGCCGGCGTGCGCCTGTGCTGCGACCAGTGCGCAATGCAAGCCTACGCACAACGATAGGAAGTGTCGGTTGAACATGACTGGATGCCTGAAATTGAAAGGAAAGGCGGGACCGTAAAGTCCCGCGCAGTGTCCGCCCCGTACTGCCTTTACTCGTATTGCAAAGTGAATGGCAGGGTGGCGTCGCCGCGACCGGCCACGGCGGTCTTCGGATCGGCAGTCGTCACGTAAGCAGCGGAGAACTTCAGGGTTGTGCTGCCGTCCTGCAGGGTGTTTTCGATTCTCGCCGCGGTTGGAGATCTCAGGTCAATCTGGTCGCCATTGGCGTCGAGCAGGGCGATACCGATGTTTTTGGCTGCGCCCACACCGTTAGTCAGTTTGAGAACCTTGGTGCCAGTCACGATGCCCGAGCCCGCGCCTTTGGTTGGCTCGAAAAGCATCGCCACCTTGGTGCCGGCGTTGCAGTTGATCTTCATGTCGAAGTTCTCTGCACTCAATTTGCCGCTGCCTTTTGGTGCAGAAGCGGTGCCCATGTCTTTGATAGAAACTTCACCCATAGGTACCGAAATGGTTTTATTCAGGCCGGCACTTTCGATGGAACAGGCGTCGTTATTGATGATGCCGCTGAAATTGATGGTGCCACTGCCTGCTTTTGTCGGGGTCACTGGATCAGCTGCAAACGATGGGCTTGCGGCAGCGAGGATGGATAGTGTCAGCAGTGTCAGTGAGATTTTTTTCATTTCTAATATCCATATGTCGGAGATAAGTTACGTTCTAAACGCCAGGCCAATTTAAATTTTTGTAATGAAGCGGGCTATCAGACGATTCTGATAGCGGCAACTTGCCAGCGCCAAGTAAAAAACTGAGGAAATGATCAGACCTGCGCTTTGCACACAGGCCTTTAATGAAGTGAATATTTGGACGAAGAGCTGATCGAAAGTTTGGAGGTGTTATTCAGTCAGGCGGGGATAAAGTTTTTTGATCAATTGAAAATTTTGTTTTCCAGGCAATACGTCAAAAGATCCTGATCGCTGGAAACTTCAAGCTTACGCATGGCGGCAATCTTCTGTGTACTGACGGTCTTTGCACTCCTGGATTGACTTCTCGCAATCGCGGTGACACTCAGACCCGATACGAACAGGCGCAGAATCTCGAACTCCTTGGGTGACAGCCGCGACAGCCGTTCATCCAGGGCGACGTTCTGTTCTTTGACGCAATTGGGCAGGGGGCTGGCGCTCTTGAATGGGCGCCCCTTGGCAATGGCCGTGAGCGCAAGCTGGATATCGTCATGCAACTGGTTTTTCTGGATGACACCGACGACGCCCAACTCGTGGAGGCGGGTCAGGATCAACGGGCTGGAGATCATTGTCAGCAACAGGATCTTCACGGTCGGGAAGTGGCGCCGCAGGTATTCCACCAGTTTGAGTCCGTCACCGTAGGGTGAGTCGGCCGGCATGTTGAAATCTGTGATCACCAGATCGACCGCCTGATGTTGCAGAAGCTCTATCAGTCCATTCGAACAGACTGCTTCACCGACAACCCGGAAGCGGTCGTCGCGTTCTATCAGTTCACGTACGCCCAGTAAGACGATGGGGTGATCATCAGCGATCACGACGTTGAGTTTGGCCATGTTGGATATCCCTAATACGTTGTTGAGTCATACCGTTACGCCAGTGCGTCGAGCATCGCTCTCAATCGCCCGAGCATACTCCCGATGTCGCTGACCAGATCAGGCGTGATGAGCTGACCCTCCAATCGGTTCTCCAGATCGATGCACGTTTGCGCCAGGGCTGCCGCCTGCACGGCGCCCAATGCCCCGGCCATGCTGTGCAGTTGGCGGGTCATCGCAGCGGCGTCACTGTTTACGAGCGAGACATTGAGCGCGTCGATATCCAGCTGCATCGTACTGAAGAACAGCTCCCTCATCTTCGGCGACAACTGTGGTCGGTCGGCACTCTGCGCCTTGTCAGGCGAGGTCGGAGAGGGGCTGAACGGGGCCGTCTCGGCGAGCTTGCAGTGTTTCAACAGCTGTGTTCGCAGAGTGTGCAGGTTAAGCGGCTTTACCAGCCAGGCATTCATGCCAACCGCTGCGCAGCGCTCTCCTTCATCACGCAATGCATTGGCGGTCACGCCGATGATCGGCAGATCCGGGTCATTCCTGCGCAGCGCCTTGGTCAGATCGTAGCCATTCATGACAGGCATGTTCACGTCGGTCAGAACCATGTCGAACAACCCGGGAAACCATTGATGGAGGGCCTGTTCGCCGTCGGCCGTGGCGACCACCGAACACCCCAGTGCTTCCAGTTGTTCCTTGATGATCGCCCGGTTGATCGGGTTGTCCTCGGCTACCAGAATGTTCAAATCCAGGCGCCTAGGTTGTTCCGTAGGCAATGGGAGTGTTCGTGAATCAGCCCCTTGTTGGGCAAATCGTATTGCCCACGCCATCGCCCGGATATCGTACGCATCCACCGTCCACCCCGCACTGGTGTATTCCGCGGGGTTAGGTCCGGCGGCCTTGGCGATTATTCGTGGACCTGTCCAGCAGGACTCCGGGGACGCGGGTAGTACATCGAGCAACAGCGACGACGCACAAGGAGGCCGTTGCGGGCTGATGATCCGGGATTCCAGGCCCATTCGATCGAGCCAGTTACAGACGTGCTGCGCCAGCTCGGGTGCGGGTGCCTGCACATAGACGGGCGGGGCGTTCGGACTGAACTCGGGGCTGTCGCTCAGTTGGCCCTGCACGCAGATGAGTTTGAGCTGCAATGAAAAGCTGCTGCCGAGCCCGGGTTCGCTGACCACTTTCAGTTCACCGGCCATCAGTTCGCACAACCATCGGCAGATCGCCAGGCCCAGACCGGCGCCTGCTTCGCTGGACGCATCGCGAACCTGATAAAAGGGGTCGAACAACTGTGCCTGCTGTGCCTGGGAGATCCCGATGCCGGAATCGCTGACCTGCCAAAGCAGGTGGGCAGCGTCGGCCCCCTTGTCCAGGAGTCGCAACCTCACTACAACCCGCCCGTTGTCCGTGAACTTGATCGCATTGCTGACCAGGTTATTGAGGATCTGGCGGATCCGCAGGGGATCTCCTCGCACCTGATCGGGAATGGAGGCGTCGATACAGGCGTACAACTGCAAGCCCTTGGCTTGGGCGAAAGCGCTGTAGGCCCGTAACGTCTCTTCGGTCAGTTCCAGCGGACAGAATTCCTGGGCTTCGATGGTCATTTGCCCGGCTTCGATCTTCGACACATCCAGTACGTCGCTGATCAATTGGAACAAGGTGGCCGACGAGCGCTGGATCGTGCGCAGGTATTCCTGCTGCCGCGGGCCCAGGTTGGTCAGGCCCAATAGCTCCAGGGTTCCCAGTACGCCGTATAAAGGCGTGCGAATTTCATGGCTCATGGTCGCCAGGAAGCGCGTTTTCGCCGCGTTGGCGGAATCGGCGGCCTGCAGTGCCTGTTCCAGCGCCGCGGCATCCTCGATGTGGCGGGTCACATCGTTGAATGCGCAAATCCAGACCTCCTGCCCGTGATAGCGAGCCCCGACGAAACCCACCTGCAGATGGCGACCGTCGATCTCCAGCTCCGTCTGGCTCGCATGGGTGAGCAGTTGCCTTTGCTCGAGCGCGGCGATCAGTTTGTCGCTTGGCTGCCATTGTTGAAGACGCTGGTTTTCCAGGAGTATCTGGTGATCGCTGCGGCGTATCACGCACAGGCCGGTGGGAGCGCTGTCAATGATCGCGCGACTGAAGGCCTCGCTTTCGGCAATGCTCTGATGGGCCTCATGGGCGGGCAAGACCACGCGGGTCTTGTACCAACGGTTGAAAGCCCAGCCACCGCCGATGCTTGCGAGCATCAGTGTCAACATGCCCAGCAGGGGCCACCAGGCATAGTCGATGAAGCTCTTGAAACCGACCACATAAACGGCTGTCCAGGGCTGTTGCCCGTCGCTGGAAATCTTGAACACCAGGCCGTCGAGGCGAAAGTTGAGCCCATCCTTGAGGTCTTGCCCAGGCTTTTCGGGCCCTACCAGCAGGGCACCGTTAGGGGCTATCAGACTGAAGCGATCGTAGATCGACCACTCCATGATGCGCTCGATCTCGTTGAGCTGGTTCAGGTTCAACAGCGAAGCCACCACCACCCAGGGGCTGGCACCCCGGATACCCAGCTGGGCGGCCGGCATGTCGATGTTGATGTAGGCCAGGACGGTTGGCGGGACACTCGTATCTGTTTCGGCGCTGTAGCGTACCCAGTGGACACGACTGTCCTCAGGCCGAGGGTTGTCCTCACGCAGCCGTTGCAATATCTGGTTCATAACCTGCTGGTAGGTGCCGCCCTGGATCTGGCCAACGCCGCGCAGGCGGCCGGCAGCGGGTACGGCGATATCGAAGTTGTCCGGCATGTTGAACAGGAACACCTGCGGCGACTGGTAATACGACGCCGACCAGAAGGCGCTGTAGTAGCTGGCCAGGTGGGCACCCAAGCCGAAGACCCGGTGGCGTTCGCCCGACTCGATGGTGGCCGGGTTGATCTTCACGCTGAAAGGCAGGGAGAAAGACAGTTCCTGTCCTTTGTAGATGCCATCGCCTTCGTCCGGCAACGGCTCTTCGACAAACATCTGAAATCGCCCGGTATCCAGCGGCAAACCTTTGGCGCTTTGCCGGGCAATCGCATCGAGGAAGGCGTCCTGTTCGCCGATATTTTCCATCAGCCTGGCGAAGTGAAACCGAACGGTATCGCGCTGCTCCTCGATCATTCGATTCAAGCCCCAGGCACTGAGACCGATCAATAGCGACGCCAGACCGCCCAGCACGATCAGCCCTTTGTTCATCCTCAAGGAGCTGCTGGTCAGTTTCTGTAGAAGATCATCGGAACGAGTCATTGGGCCAACCTTTGAAGGGCGCTCGGAAATGCTCCGCACCGCGCGCCCTTGGACAAAATGAAAATGGACTTCCAGTCGTCAGTCGACCAAGGCCGGTCCATCCTGAGTCAGCAATTGCTGGAACTCGCTCGACGACACGGCATGGGAGATCAGAAAACCCTGCACCTGGGTGCAGTTGATTCTACGCAATAGTGCCAGCTCCTGCGCCGTTTCAACCCCTTCGGCCACGACCGTCAGGCCCAACTGACGGCCGAGTGCGACGATGCTGGTGAGGGCCTGGGTCAGTTCTTCATTGGTGGTGCAGCCATGCACCAGCGCCCGATCGATCTTCAACTCGGTGAACGGTGTCGAGACCAGATTCATATACGAGCTGTAGCCCTGGCCGAAGTCATCCTGGGAGAGGCCGAAGCCCTTCATGCGTAACCGGCATGCACCGGCGTAGAAGTTGCTGATGTCTTCGGGCATGGAACACTCCATCAACTCGAAACAGATCATCGCCGGGACACCATGGCGCTCAAGAACGAACGCGAGGATACGGTCCGCCAGGTCAGGGCTGTTGAGCAGATGCGTGGGCAGGTTGATCGACACCGGGATGGCATAGCCCCGGGTGCACCATTGGTTCTGGGCGGTGATCGCTTGCTCCAGGATATGCCAAAGCAGGCATTCTTCCAGGTCGAACGCCTTGAGTGCCGGCAGAAAAACCCCCGGCAGCAGTAGCCCATGCTCGGGATGAACCCAGCGCACCAGCGCCTCGGCGGCCACGATCCGCCCATTGGCCAGAGATTTCTTGGGCTGAAACCAGGCCCGCAACTCACCGCTCTCCAAGGCATTGCCTATGGCCAAGTGGTCAATTTGCGGGCCAGGCAGGGGCAGAACAGCCTGGCGCAGACCGCCCAGTTGATCTGTGAGATTGCGCAACGCGGCAGTCTTGACGGGTTTGGAAATCAGTCCTATGACGTTCACTCCCAAGTTGCGAGCGGCGAGGCTTGCGCTTGTCAGCATTCGTCTGGAAGCCACGCTCATGATCGCCAGCGCGGGCCGGGAGCCAGAAGCGGCGAGACCCTGAATGAACTGAATGCCATCCATGCCGGGCATCAATAGATCGGTCAGGACCAGATCGAAGTCACGCTTTTTCAGGCACCCCAATGCCGCGCTGCCTTCCTGGGCGAATTGCAGGTCAAAATCCCCCAGCTCGCTGAGCAGGTTCTGTAAATATACTTGCTGGAATGGATGGTCTTCGACGACTAGTATGCTGATGGGTTTCATGAGGATGCTGTTTCGTAAGGCGCTAGTTGGTTGTGCAAGGCCTGTAGCGTGAAAGGCTTGACCAGGCAGTGGTTCATACCCGCGGCCAGGCACAAGGCTTCTTCGCCGCGCATGGCATTGGCGGTTGCGCCGATGATCGGCACCTCGCAGCCCAGGCGGCGCAGCTCGCGTGCCAGTTCGTAGCCGTTGATACGGGGCATGTTGACGTCGCTCAGCACGATATCGAAGCGGCCCCGACGCCACATCGCCAGCGCTTCTTCACCATTGCCGGCCAGCTCTGCAGTGCAGCCCAGTTCCTGCAATTGGTCATGAAGGATCAACTGGTTGATGACGTTGTCCTCGACCACGAGGATATGCAGGTGCAACTTTTTCAGGTGTCGCTGTGGGATGTCATGTTCAGGTTCGATGACCGCAAGCCCTTGGGCGCGGCCGACCGCCTGATGAATCGCGTTCAGGTGATTGATGTTCACCACCCAACCGTCGCCGCTTTGCTGAGGTTGGTTGTAACCGTCACCGGTGGCTAACACCAGCGATCCGGTCCATTGAGCATCCAGGCGTCGTTCGAAGGAACCTGGATGCAACTCGAGCAGTACAGCACCCGGAGTTGCAGCGCCCCCGGAAGGTCGATCGAGTTGTGGACGGGCGCCCCATCGACGCAACCAGCCACTCATGGTCTCGGCCAGTTCACGGATGGGGGAAACCACGAAGACCACTTTCGGCAGAAGAGGGGAGACGCTGCTCGCCGACGCAGACGCCATGGGTTGTTCGAGTGAGAGGGTCAGGGAAAAACTACTGCCCAGCCCGGGCTCGCTGACCACACGGATACTGCCGTTCATCAAATGCGTCAAACGTTGGCAGATGGGCAGGCCCAGCCCGGTACCGGCAATCACATTGGTATGGCCGCGGGTCTGATAGAACGGTTCGAAAATACGCGATTGGTCTTCCTGGGTAATGCCCTTGCCTGTGTCGGAAACCTGCCAGAACAGGCTGACTCGCTCGCCGTCCCGGCTCGCCAGTTTCAGCCGCAGCACGATGCGGCCTGCGTCGGTGAATTTGACGGCGTTGTTCAACAGGTTGTGGAGGATCTGGCGGATTCTCGAGACGTCACCGATGACTCGCTTGGGTACTTTCGGATCGATGACGGCGTACAGCTCCAGACCTTTGCCGTGGGCCGCGGCCGCGTAGCCCTGGGTCGCCTCGTGAATCAGGTCTAACACGCTGAATTCGGTGAGTTCGAGGGCTAGTTGTCCTGCCTCGATCTTGGACACGTCCAGTACGTCGCAGATCAATTGCAGCAGCGTCGCCGAAGAACTCTCGATGGTGCGCAGGTAGTCGGTTTGCTGAGCATTCAGATCGGTTCGCGCCAGCAACTCCAGCGTTCCGAGCACGCCGTACAGCGGGGTGCGTATTTCATGGCTCATCGTCGCGAGGAACAAGGTCTTGGCTTCATTGGCGGCGTCGGCCAGTTGTCGCGCCTGCTCCAGGGCTTCTTCAATTTGCGTGCGGGTGCTGATATCGCTGAACGCGCAAAGCAACACGTCTTCGCCTTTGTAGCGGGTAGGGGCACAACTGAGGTACAAGTGGCGTCCGTCGGCCGCCTCGAAATAGTCAGTGACCTGAGGATCCATTGCGTCAAAGGCCCGGTAAATCCATCGAGGACTCAGTCGCTCGCGCTCGCCGCTTTGCCCCAGCCACTGTTGCGACAGGGTGTTCTCCAGCACGACCTGGCCATTGGCGCGACGAAGCACACACAGAGCCACTGGCGCCGTCTGGATCACATCGCTACTGAATAGCTCACTTTCCACCAGCGCCTGGATACGACTGATGGTCGGTGCGATGAAGCGATGTTCGAGGCGGCGAATCAGGATCCATATGAGGCTGATGCTGAACAGGCAGAACAGCAAGGCACCTGCGAGGCGCGGCCATTGCGCCACGAGCACGTCATGCACGTCGATGGCGTACACCAATTGCCAGTCGGTAGACTTGAGTCGCTTGCGCATGACCAGCTGATCGGGCAGCCAGGCATCGCCTACGAAACCAAAGAAGTTCCGCTGTTGTACCTGTAACAGGTTCTGGCTGAGTTGTGCTGGCTGGCTGTTGCTGAAAACCAGCATGCCGCTGGGATTGAACATCATGAATTGCCCGGCGCTTCTGTCGTCCAGGGCGCGGGACACCTCGCGACCGTCCATTTCCAAACCCAGCCATCCGGAATCGAGGTCACGTCTGTCAAGACGAATGAACATGTACAGCTGCGAATGGCTGGTCGAATGATCGGTCAGCCAGAGTTCATCGACCGAAGCTCTGCTGTCACTTATCAACGTTTGCAAACGCTCCAGCATTATCGGAGGGAAATCAGTCGGGGCGGGGATTGCCGTATAAAGCCGCTTCATTTGAACGTCATTGCCGCTGCTGACGTAGAGCAAGTTCACTTGCTTGCTGGTCAAATAATCCCTGACCCGCTCGGTCAACCAGATACTCCACTGCTTGCCCTGTGTGTTGCCCAGCAGCAGATGAATCTCCTCGGATGATACTTGCGGCTTGACTCCCTCGGGTTTGCGGACGGCGGACAGGCTCAAACTCTCCAGCAATGCCCCACGGGTCGTGAAGAAGGTATGGGCCTCGGCAATGGCACTGCTCATGTGGCTTCGCCTGCGCGATACCTCGGCATTGAATGTCAACAGAAGAAAGCTGTAGACACCGCTGAGTATGCCGACGAGCAGCACCACACCAAAGATACGCAGCAGGCGCCGGGCGGCATTGGGTGTGGAGAGGAGGGGGTTGATCTGGTGAAGGTAGTTCTTCAATTTCATCCCGCCAACCTAACGAGGCGAGAGCGAGACGAGTATCAGACGATTCCGAAAAGCTGGTCTTGGAAGCCGCTTTCGCAATTCGCTACCTGCCCTTTGCAGGGCGCATCTTGTGGCCCCATAAACTGCGCTAAAACAAATCCTCACCTCGCAGCGCATTCAAAACCAGCGAGAAAGCTGGAGTCGGCAAACGACGGCTTGGATAGTACAGGTGATAACCCGGGAACAAGGGACACCAGTCTTCCAGTACCCGTACCAGGCGACCCTCCTCAATGTGCGGGGCAAATTCTTCCTCTGGCAAATAGGCTATTCCCAAGCCGTTCACTGCCGCCGCCGGGACATGTGCGCTGGTGTTCACAATGATCTGGCCTGCCACACGCACGTTGATTTTTCGACCACGTTTTTCGAATTCCCAGGCGTCAACTCCGCCAAGGGTTGGATAGCGTATGTCGATGCAGGCGTGATTCACCAGATCCTGTGGTTTCTTCGGCATGCGGTTGCGCGTGAAATAGGAGGGCGATGCTACGGCAGCCATCCTGACCTCGGGTCCGATTGGTACGGCAATCATGTCTTTATCGACAGTGTCGCCAAATCTTATGCCTGCATCAAAGCGATCGGCCACGATGTCCCGGAAGCCGTAATTGATATCAAACTCAACCTTGATGTCAGGGTATTCAAGGAGTAGAGGAGTGAGTCGCGGAAGGAGGATCGTCTTCAGAACAAAATCGCCGCAGGTAATGCGTACCGTACCGGCAGGCTTGTCACGAAGCTCAGTCAAAGCATCGAGCTCGGACTCAATCTCGTCGAAACGGTGACCAATGGCTTGCATCAGGCGTTCACCCGCGCTGGTCGGCGAGACGCTACGCGTGGTGCGCGTAAGCAGACGAATTTTCAGCCGCTTTTCAAGCGCGGAAACAGTCTGGCTCAGGGCGGACTGCGTGACACCCAAGTGGGCGGCCGCTCGGGTAAAGCTGCCCTCCCTTGCGACTGTCACAAAGCCCAAAAGATCGTTCAGATTATGTCGCGGCATCGAAATCTGCCTGTTGTGATTGAATAGCTGTGCTTATAACTTCAAGAAGCTTTCATTAGCTTATCAAGCATGATGCATCCCCGGAGAATAGGGCAAGCCTCACCTGTAGGCAGGGCTCGTACAATCCGCTGATTCAGACCGGCAACCACGGCGATCAGCATCTATTCACTGATGGGAGCAACTCATGAGAAAACTCGTTATTTTGCTCGGCCTTCTGATGGCGTCGCTCTCCGCACTGGGGGCAGACATGTCTAACGGAGCCGATAACTTTTACAAAAGTGAGAAGATCACGATGCAACAGGTGACCTTCAAAAATCAGTACCAGATGAAAACGGCAGGGAATCTGTTCGTTCCCAAGGATCTGAAACCAGGCAGTAAAAGCCCGGCGATCATCGTTGGCCACCCCATGGGCGCGGTCAAGGAGCAGAGTTCGAACCTGTATGCCCAGAAACTGGCAGAGCAAGGTTTTGTGACCCTTGCCATTGATTTGTCGTACTGGGGCGAAAGTGAAGGGCAGCCACGCAATGCGGTTTTGCCCGATATCTACGCTGAGGATTTCAGCGCAGCTGTTGATTACCTTGGCACGCAGACGTTTGTGGACCGGAATCGGATGGGTGTCTTGGGCATTTGTGGCAGCGGGAGCTTTGTCATCAGTGCTGCCAAGATCGACCCTCGGATGAAGGCGATTGCGACGGTCAGCATGTATGACATGGGTGCGGCCAACCGAAACGGCTTGAAGCACTCCGTCACTGTCGAGCAACGCAAGCAAGCCATCGCCGCTGCCGCCGAGCAGCGTTATGTCGAGTTCACCGGTGGCGAAACCAGGTACACCAGTGGAACGGTTCATGCGCTGACGGAAGAATCCAACCCTATCGAGCGCGAGTTCTACGATTTCTACCGCACGCCGCGTGGTGAGTTCACCCCCAAAGGACAGTCACCGTTGCTGACCACTCACCCGACGCTGACCAGCAATGCCAAGTTCATGAATTTCTATCCCTTCAACGATATCGAGACAATCTCGCCGCGCCCAATGCTGTTCATCGCCGGTGAAAATGCTCACTCGCGTGAGTTCAGTGAAGAGGCTTATCGACTGGCGGGTCAACCCAAAGAGCTTGTCATCATTCCAGGTGCGGGCCACGTGGATCTCTATGATCGGGTCGGTCTTATCCCGTTTTCCAAGCTGGCCTCGTTCTTCCTGACGCACCTTAGATGACATTGATCGTACCCACCCAGGCAGCCAGTCGACAGGTATGGGGCGCAGTCCTGGCGATGTCGCTGTGCGCCTTTGTCCTGGTGACTTCGGAGTTTCTGCCAGTGAGCTTGCTCACGCCCATTGCGAACGATCTCGCGCTGACCGAGGGGCAGGCCGGACAGGCGATTTCCATTTCCGGCCTCTTCGCGGTCATCACCAGTCTTTTCATTTCCTCAGTCATTCGCCGGCTCGACCGAAGACCCGTTTTGCTCTTCCTGACAGCCTTGATGATTGCCTCGGGCACGCTCGTCGCCTTTGCCCCGAATTACTCGGCACTGATGGTTGGTCGAGCCATTTTGGGGATCTCTATTGGCGGCAGTTGGGCAATGTCGACTGCCGTCATGATGCGGATTGCACCTGAGAGCTTCGTACCGAAAGCCATTGCTTTGATCCAGGGTGGTACGGCACTCGCCACTGCAGTTGCAGCACCCATTGGCAGTTTCATGGGCGGGCTGATCGGCTGGCGAGGGGCGTTCTTTTGCGTGGTTCCGCTCGCTGCTTTGGCGCTCTGTTGGCAAGCATTCACCTTGCCGAAAATGCCCGGTCAAAATGAGTCTGGATCTGCACTTCGAGTGTTTCGGCTGTTAGGTAACGCCAACGTCTCGCTAGGCATGGCCGCAGTGGCATTTTTGTTCATGGGGCAATTCGCGCTATTCACCTACCTGCGTCCGTTCCTGGAGTTGGTGACTCGCGTCGATGTTTCGGGGCTTTCCCTGCTATTGCTGATTATAGGAATGGCCGGATTGGGAGGCACTCTGGTGATCGGCTCGGTCTTGAACAGAAGTCTTTATCGGGTGCTGGTGATCATTCCTTTCCTGATGTCGGGCATTGCGGCGGCTCTGGTGGTCTTTGGCAGCTCGATGTGGACGACCGCCGTTTTGCTGGGTATTTGGGGGCTGATTGCTACATGCGCGCCTGTGGGCTGGTTTACCTGGCTGTCACGCACACTTCCACGAGATGCCGAAACCGGAGGGGGGTTAATGGTCGCGGTGATTCAGTTGGCTATCACACTGGGTGCGACATTGGGTGGGTTGCTATATGACGCAATGGGTTATCAGGCTACGTTCATCGCAAGTGGAGTATTTCTTTTGATAGCTGCCGCGCTCGCACTGTTCGTGTCGCGATCGGATCCTGCAGAGGTTCGGGCGCTACGCGCCTCCCCATGCTAGCCATCGCGAGACGGGCTCGCATGGCGAGCGATGCGCAATGCACAATCGAGGTCTTCGTTACTGCTCAAGCATCAAGCTGCGCCAAATGATGATCGGCTGATTCAGCAAGACTTCCGGTTGCAACTGTTCCGGTGCCGGTATGTTGCACGAGGGCTGCTCTTCTGGTTCAGGTGCCTGCGTCTGATGCTCGGCAGCATGCACGTTATCCGCTGACATTTTTTTAGGGCGCTTGGTTGATCGTTATGGTGACTTTGCCTTTTGATTTGCCCTGTTCGACATACCGCAACGCTTCTGCCGTCGATTCAAAAGAGAAGGAGCGGTCGATGACGGGCTTGATCACTCCAGCTTCAATGAGGGTGGTGATGTTTTGTAGTTGTGCGCCATTTGCGCGCATAAACAAAAATGTATAGCTGACACCATGCTTGCGCGCTTTTCTTCGAATACCGCCGCTCAGCAGACGCATGACTTGCCGCAGTGCCCAGGATAAACCTTGTTCAAGGGCGAACTGCGCTGTCGGCGGCCCCGATATGGAAATGAGCTGGCCGCCAGGCTTGAGCACCTTCAATGATTTTTCCAGTACATCGGCACCGAGGCTGTTTAACACCACGTCATAGTCGTGCAATTCGCTTTCAAAATTTTGCTGTTTGTAATCGATGACCACGTCCGCCCCGAGTGCTTTCAGCCACTCGACATTCGACGTGCTGGTGGTCGTCGCAACAAAAGCTCCAAGGTGTTTGGCGAGTTGAATGGCCAGCGTGCCGACACCGCCGGATCCGGCGTGGATCAACACTTTCTGGCCCTTTTTCAATTGAGCGGTTTCAACCAGTGCCTGCCAGGCAGTCAAAGCGACCAAGGGAATGGACGCGGCTTCGGCCATGCTGAGATTCAAGGGTTTGAGCGCGAGTGCGTTTTCGTTCACGGCAATCAGTTCAGCAAACGTGCCGATCCTTTTCTCGGGAGGGCGTGCATAGACTTCGTCCCCTGGCTTGAACCGTTTCACCGCCGGGCCGGTGCGTACCACGATTCCGGCCAGGTCATTGCCCAGGACCAATGGAAATGAATAGGGCAGGATCATTTTGAATTCGCCCGTTCTGATTTTCGAGTCCAACGGGTTCACGCTTGTGGCATGCACTTGAATCAGCACCTCATGGGCACCTACCGTAGGGTCGGGTACTTCGCCAATAACCCCGTTCTGCTTGCCATAGCGATCGATAAAAAATGCCTTCATGATGCTGCTCTTGTCTGTTGGAATGAGGAGCCCCGACCACCTTGATCTTGATGCAAACAAGGCGTCGAGGCTGTCAGGCGTTGAGGTCTTGTGCGACGAATCCGCCGAGTGAGAAGCCGAGCCAGGTCAACGAGCTTGGTATCGTTGCGCGACAGCGGACTGCCTGATCTGCGACAGCAGCCCCTGACGGGCTGTTTGCAGGACATCCCAACGCTCACTTTCCTGCAGCGGTGGGATGGTCACCGGCTCGCGACGGTCGAAGCCGACCAGCGCCGCATCCACCAGATCACCCACCTCCATGATTTCGCTCAAGGTGTTGATGTCGATACCGGCGCGATCCCAGATCTCTGTACGGGTGGCGGCAGGTAGTACGGCTTGCACATACACACCTTGGGGCGAAAGCTCCAGGCTGAGGCCCTGGGAAAGGAACAGCACAAACGCCTTGGTCGCCCCGTAGACCGACATGCCGAACTCCGGAGCCAGACCGACCACCGAACCGATGTTGATAATCGCGCCGTTACCCGCTCTGGCCAGACGCGGAGCAATAGCACTGGCCAGGCGCACCAGCGCAGTCGTGTTCAGGGCTACCAGATGCGCGACGCTGTCAGTGCTCTGCTCGATGAAGTTACCGGCCTGCGCGGCACCGGCGTTATTGACGAGGATGCCAATGCTGGCGTCATCGCGCAGACGAGCTTCGACGACCGTCAGGTCGCTGAGTTGGGTCAGGTCCGCTTGCAGCACATCGATGGTGACGTCATGTTCGCTGCGTAACCTGGTTGCGAGCGTTTGCAAGCGCGCCTGATCTCGGGCGACCAGAATCAGATCATGCCCGCGTTGGGCAAAGCGCTCGGCGTAAACAGCGCCGATGCCGGTGGAAGCGCCAGTAATGAGAACGGTGGGGCGAATGGTCATGGCCTTCTCTCTTTTCAGGGACATCGATAGAAATTGATGCGCGAAATCACGGGTGATGCATGGTTCGCGCTAAGTACGAAGCCTTCACCCACACAGTTGCGCGTCAAGGGAGTGAGTACTTGCATTTAGGATGATGATCGAAATCTAAACTGTCAACGTAATTTGATTACGCTCAACATCTATGTATCATTGGCGCATGATTTTTGAGCAGAACACGAGGTGTGCACGTGAGAGTGACCAAGGCCCAGGCGCAAGCAAATCGGGAGCACATCGTCGAGACGGCCTCTGTGCTGTTTCGCGAGCGAGGTTTTGACGGCGTGGGCGTGGCGGACCTCATGGCGGCTGCCGGGTTCACCCACGGAGGCTTCTACAAACATTTCGGCTCGAAGGCTGACCTGATGACAGAGGCATCCGCCAACAGTCTTTCCCGATCGTTAGCCAATGCCGAAGCGCTCGATGTTCAAGGATTCATCGATGTGTATGTATCCAGGGCTCACCGGGACGACCGCAGCGGCGGTTGCACCATGGCTGCATTGTGTGGCGACGCTGCGCGCCAGCCGGATGCGTTGAAAGCGGCATTTGCCGATGGGATTGAACACATGCTGCAAACGCTGGGAAGTAAGTATCCAACTGCGCCAGATGCGCCGCCCGGGGATGCGAGAGTGAAGATGATCGACATGCTGGCGCATGCGGTAGGGGCGATCATATTGTCGCGTGCTTGTCCGGACGACTCTGCGCTGGCTGATGAAATACTCGAGGTTTGCCACGCTCGTATGACTGCATCTTTACCTGTTCAGTCGGAAACTTAGGACCTGCTCGATTGATCGTTTTGGCTATGCCTGCGATGGGTGGTGTCAGCTCTTAAAGCCGCTATTTCTGCGTCCACTTGCCACCCGCGGTCTCGCAATCGATCCTGGCCTGCGGCAGGTTCTCGACGCTGTAGTAATAGGTGATGACCTGGGCATTGTCGGGAATGTTCAGCGGTTTGCTGTTCTTGTCCTTGCTTATCGACTGAGGGTTGGCCAGCGCCTCTGCAGTCAATGTACCCAGGCAGGTGGCCCGATAGTGATCGCTGCACTGGGCAACTTTTTTCTTGGTGCTGGTCAGCATTTCCTTGCTCTCGTTGCTGCAGGACCAATCGATAGAGTCCACCGGCATGCCTTCGTACTCATAGCAGGAGTGTGTTTCGATCACGGGAACGGAAGGGCTTTGGGAGCGGGTCTTGACGTCGCATCCTTGTGCCATCACCCACGTGGGGCACAGGCAGACGATCAGAAGCCCAAGCAGTCTACTGTTCATCGGTATTTCCTCTCCTATAGCGCCCCTGTCGGGGATGGAATTCAGCTACACGAAGGGCTGGCCGGTGAAACCACGCGGCAGTCTTTGCAACCCGGGCATTTCGATCAGGCGCTGGGTCCAGGCTGCGCGCCAGTCATTGGCAGTGTGGGTGGCTTTGGCCTTGCGTGCGGCGCGACGGGCAGCGTTGCGTTCGGCTTTGCGTGCTTCTTTGAACGCATCGGTGTTTCGGCAGCTTCGGCATTTCACGCGGGTCAGTATTCGGCTTGAAGTCAGATTGCTGCCTTTGTGTCCGCAGGCCAGGTGCCCGCCGACTTTGAAGTGAGTGACCACGAGGCATCTCCTTCGTTATGTGTAATCGTTCGACAGACGGGCGAGGGCGTTCGTTCGCTATATAGCAGGCAAAAAAAAAGGCCCGCATGCGGGCGGGCCAGAGGGATTTCTTGAAAGGAGTGGATGCACTGTAGGGGATGAGTTGTGAAGGCCGTGTGAAATGGGGAAAGACGCCAACAAAAAAATCCCGGCAAATCTGGCCGGGCGGATGTGTGGGGCATACAGGCGGGCAGGCATGAACCTGGCGACGATGGTTACCGTTCAGTGCCCTTGATAGGGCTTCGTGCTTGGCTCAAGTATTTGGGCCTACTCATCTGAACCGAGGAAGCGGCGGCTCGACAGATTTCAGTGAAGACAGGGCGCTGCGAATCTGCGGCGTGTCTTTCTCGATGTCATTCAGACGATCGCGAATCCTGAGGGCTGTCGGATGCCCTCCTTGATTATCAACCCAATCGGCGATTTCCTTGCAGGCAGCGGCTAGGCGCGCCTGACGGGAGTCAAGCAGGGTAAGCAGGGTGGTGATGGACTCTTTCTCGGACATGACATACACCTCCGTTCAAAGAAATCGGGTAAAGGGCAACAAAAAGCCCGCGGGGAGCGAGCTTTCTGCCGATGGGTCGCCGATCCTTCAGCACCTTTAAGTATAGACCCGGAAACAAAACAGACCAGCTTCAGGCCAGCCGGGATTTCGGCGAGCTGACCGCGTTAAGCCGCCGACATTCGCGCGCGGCATCCTCTTCAAGATCGAAGCCGTCACCAATGAAGCCGCGAGTACGGGTATCGGCGATGCGATACCAGACGGCAGCATCGGGTGGCGGGTGATCAGCTTCTCCGGCCCGGCGGCCATGAATGATGATCTTGTTGCAGCGCTTCACAACGAAAATGTCTTCCATGGCGTCACCCGAAGCTATTCGTGTTCAGGTCAAGCATAGAAGCCCTTTGCAATCACGCAAAAAAAGGGCAGGTCAGTTCGTCGGTTTAGTTCGCCTCGAAGAGCGCTTAGGGTGTTTCAGCCGTCTCGATAAGCTTCTCCAGAAGCACAGCCAATGCGACTTCTTCTGCCCTCAACCTTTTACGCCCTCTGGATCGCGGCAGTTTCGATAAGGCGCCCTGCATGAAACCATCGACAACCGCCGGATGGATGTAGCACTTGCGGCAAACCGCTGGAGTGTTACCCAGCTGCCGGGCGACGTTCTTGACCATTTCCACGACATGCCGCTTCGCGTCGGCTTCCGATTCCCACTGCAACTCGCGCAACACCGCCAATGCCAGTGCACTGCCAGCCCAAGTGCGGTAGTCCTTGGCAGTGAAATCAGCGCCGGTCAGCGTCTGCAAGTAGGCGTTGACGTCGGAGGAGCTGATGGTGTGCCGCTCGCCGTTTTCATCCAGATACTGAAAGAGATTTTGCCCGGGAATCTCCAGGCAGCGCTTGATGATCCGCGCCAGGCGCCGGTCCTTTACGGTGATCTGGTGCTCGATGCCACTCTTGCCGCGAAACTGGAACACAATCGCGCTGCCGTTGACCTCGACGTGGCGGTTGCGCAGGGTCGTCAGGCCATATGAGCGGTTGTCCCGGGCGTATTGGGTGTTGCCGACCCGGATCAGCGTCGCATCGAGCAAGGTAATCACTGTGGCCATGACCTTGTCGCGGCTGAATCCGGGGGCCGCCAGCAGAGTTTCAAGCTGTTTGCGCAGTTTCGGCAGGGCCAGGCCGAAGTCCCGCAAACGCGAGTATTTGTCAGCATCGCGCACTTCGCGCCAGCGTGGGTGATAACGGTATTGCTTGCGACCACGAGCGTCGCGGCCGGTAGCTTGCAGATGGCCGCGTGGGTCGGGGCAAATCCACACATCGGTGTAGGCGGGGGGCACCGCGAGTGCATTGATCCGTTTGATTTCATCCGGATCGGTAATGCGCTGACCCGCCGGGTCGAAGTAGCAGAACTTGCCGCGCAGAAGCTTGCGGGTGATGCCGGGCTGGCTGTCATCGACGTAATGCAGGTCGGGCGGCAGAACATCGGGCAACGCGGTATCTGGCATGTCGGGCAATCCTGGGCGACGAATCATGGGGGCGTTAAGCCATTGACCACGCGCCATCGTCGGGGTGCCGACGGATTCAGGCCAGAACCGCCACCGCTTTGATTTGCGCCCAAAGTTGCTGCCCGGGATGTACGCCCAGTTGATCCCGGGAATAACGGGTAATTCGCGCCAGCAGTGGTGTGCCCGCCGCGTTCAGGCGGATCAGCACGTGGGCGGCGTTATCGGCAGCGATTTCACTGATCACTGTGACCGGCAGGCGATTGAGAATGCTGCTTTGCTCCACGCCTTGCAGACTCAGGCTGACATCCCGCGCCTGGACCTTGCAGCGCAGTGCCTGGCCCTCGGCCATCGATGAATGGGCAACCCGAATACTCAGGTCCGTGTTGGGCAGCTGCAAGGTCAACAACTGATAGTCAGCGTCATAGGTTCTGACATGCCCTTCGATCACCACGCCGGCATCGTCGCCCAGCGCCAGCGGCAGATCGAGCCGGGCCAGGGTTTCGCCGATGGCGCCGCTGGCCAAAGCCTTGCCGTTGCTGAGCAGAACGAGGTGGTCGGCAAGCCGCGCGACTTCATCCTGGGAATGGCTGACGTACAGCACGGGAATATCCAGTTCGTCATGCAGCCGTTGCAGGTACGGCAGGATTTCGTTTTTACGCTGGGTATCGAGCGCCGCCAGCGGTTCGTCCATCAACAATAGTTTCGGGCTGGTGAGCAGGGCGCGAGCGATGCCGATCCGCTGGCGCTCGCCGCCAGAAAGGTTCTGCGGATCGCGCTCCAGCAAATGGCCGATCCCCAGCAACTCAGTGGCATGGGCCACGTCGACCCGCCGCTGTTGGCGAGGAATGCGCTTGAGACCGAATTCAAGATTGCCCCGCACCGATAAATGTGGGAACAGGCTGGCTTCCTGGAAAACATAACCCAGGGCGCGCTTATGCGGCGGGACGAAAATCCGTTTGTCGCTGTCCTGCCAGACTTCATCGTTGACCTGAACAAAACCCTGCTCGGCGCGTTCCAGCCCGGCGATGCAGCGCAGGCACGTGGTTTTGCCCGAGCCGGAATGGCCGTAAAGCGCCGTCACCCCTCGGCCGGGCAGTTGCAGGGCGACATCCAGGGAGAATCCCGAATAATTGAGTTTCAGGCGCGCATGAATCATCGATCAGCTCCAGACCGCTTTGGTTTTACGGCTGGAGTAGAGCGCCAGCAATACCACAAACGAGAACACCAGCATCGCCCCGGCCAGCCAATGAGCCTGGGCATATTCCAGGGCTTCGACGTGATCGTAGATCTGCACCGAGACCACGCGGGTCTTGTCGGGAATGTTGCCGCCAATCATCAGCACGACGCCGAACTCGCCGACGGTGTGGGCGAAACCGAGAATGGCCGCCGTGATGAAGCCGGGACGGGCCAACGGCACCACTACGCTGAAGAACGTATCCCGGGGATTGGCCCGCAAGGTTGCAGCCACTTCCAGTGGGCGAGTGCCGATGGCGGCAAAAGCATTTTGCAGGGGTTGGACCACGAACGGCATCGAGTACAGCACCGAGCCGATCACCAGCCCCGCAAAACTGAAGGTGAGGGTGCCGAGGCCCAGCGATTGGGTAAATTGACCGATCCAGCCGTTTGGACCGAGCGCCAGCAACAAGTAGAAACCGATCACTGTCGGCGGCAGCACCAAGGGCAGGGCAACGATTGCTCCGATAGGGCCGCGCAGCCAGGACCGGGTACGCGACAGCCATAACGCAATCGGAGTGCCGATGACCAACAGTATCGCAGTCGTCAGGGACGCCAGTTTCAGGGTCAGCCAGATTGCTGAATAGTCGGCACTCGATAGCGTCATTTAGAGTTGGTAACCGTAGGATTTGATGACGGCGGCGGCTTTTGGGCCTTTGAGGTAATCAACCAGTGCCTTGGCGGCGGGGTTGTCCTTGCCCTTATTGAGGATCACCGCGTCTTGTTTGATCGGATCATGCAGATCGGCCGGAACGATCCAGGCCGAACCGCTGGTGACTTTGCCGTCTTTGTAAATCTGCGACAAGGCCACAAAACCGAGTTCGGCATTGCCAGTGGAAACGAACTGGTAAGCCTGGGTGATGTTCTGGCCTTCGACCAGCTTGTCTTTGACCTTGTCGGTCAGGCCCTGCCTGGCCAGCACTTGAGTGGCAGCCAGGCCATACGGGGCGGCTTTCGGATTGGCGATGGACAGATGCTGATACTGTTTTTCGCTCAGCACCTTGCCCTGGGCGTCGACATAACCGTCCCTGGCCGACCACAGCGCCAGGGTGCCGACAGCGTAGGTGAAGCGCGAGCCTTTGACCGTGTCGCCTTCGGCCTCGAGTTTTTGCGCAGTGGCGCCGTCTGCCGAGAGGAACACTTCGAACGGCGCACCGTTCTTGATCTGGGTATAGAACTGGCCGGTTGCCCCAAAGGAGGTGACCAGTTTATGCCCGGTATCTTTCTCGAAATTAGCCGCGATGGTTCGGATTGGCGCAGTAAAGTTGGCGGCAACAGCGACCTGGACTTCATCCGCCCGAACGGAGCCGAAAACAAACACAGCGATCAGACACGCGGGGGCAATACGTGAGGCAGGAATGAACATGGAGCGGCTCCGTGGCAGGCGAGTGAAACGCTATATAGCGGAATATATAGCGAATGGCCTGTAAACGGAACTTTCTAGCGGCGTGAAGAGCTCAGCTGTGATGAAGGGGCTGTAGAGAGAGGCTTGCTTATGATCAAGGAACTTCTCTCTGGTGAGAGGCTTGCCTCTGGTGAAGGGACTTGCCTGTGGTGAAGGGGTTTGCCTGTGGCGAGGGGGCTTGCCTGTGGCGAGGGGGCTTGCCCCCGTTCGAGTGCGTAGCACTCGCAAAAAATCTACGGGGCCGCTTCGCACCCAACGGGGGCAAGCCCCCTCACCACAGTCATCAACCTCGCCACAATGTTTAGCAGTGAGTCAATTTGGCCAGCGCCTCATCCGCCAACCGCCGGGTCAGCTCTGCCGAAGTCATTTCAACCCCCAACGTAAACGCCTGCCCAGCCCATAGATTGCTGAAATCCGCTTCTCCTTTGGCCCGCAACGGCATCAACGCGCCACCCGCCAGGGGAAAGGCCGGCGCCTTGTCACACATCGGCCCCAGTTCACGCATCACCCGATTGAGAATCCCGCGCGCCGGGCGCCCGGTGAACAGGTTGGTCAGCGCCGTTTCGCTTTCCTTGGCCGTGCGCAACGCCTTGTGATGAGACGCGCTGACCTTGGCCTCCGGCGTGAACAAATAAGCCGTACCCACCTGGACCGCCGAAGCACCCAACAGAAAAGCCGCCGCCACGCCCCGCGCATCTCCAATCCCGCCCGCCGCAATCACCGGCACGTTCACCGCATCGACGATTTGCGGCACCAGGGCAAAGGTTCCTACCTGGCTGCTCAGGTCATCACTGAGGAACATCCCCCGGTGACCGCCGGCCTCGTAACCCATGGCGATGATCGCGTCGCAGCCATGTTGTTCCAGCCAGATGGCTTCTTCGACGGTGGTCGCCGAAGAGAGAATTTTCGCCCCGGTAGCCTTTACCCGATCCAGCAGGGACTTTGCCGGCAAGCCGAAGTGAAAACTCACCACTTCAGGACGAAATTCTTCGAGGACTTCGCAGGCTGCATGATCGAACGGTGCACGATTGGACACTGGCGTCGGCGCGTCGAAATCGACACCCAATTCCCGGTAATACGGTTCCAGCAGATTCTTCCAGTCCCGGGCGCGTTGCTCATCGGGCAGTGGAGGTTGATGGCAAAAGAAATTGACGTTGAGCGGGCCCCGGGTGTGTTGGCGAATCGTCCTCAGCTCTTCACGCAGTTGCTCAATACTCAACATCGCGGCGGGCATCGAGCCCAGGCCGCCAGCGTTGCTCACCGCAATCACCATGGCTGACGTCGTCGCGCCGGCCATGGGAGCCTGGATGATCGGCAGTTCGATCCCGAGCAAATCAAGAATGCGGGTGTCTGGCCATTGACTCATGTGCAGTGTTCTCCGACGTCGGTAGAAGCGAATTTGTATCAGTAATGACTGACGCAAGGCCAGTCGAGTTTGAAGATTGGCTTAAAGTCGGCTGCGGCGATGTGTGGTCTATCTTTGCATCCAGGGCTCAGCCACGTTTTCACGTTCCAGCAACTGACGCTTGCGCTCCACACCCCAGCGATAGCCCGACAGGTTGCCGTCGCTGCGCACCACGCGATGACAAGGGATTGCCACCGCCAGGCTATTCGCACCACAGGCCTGGGCCACGGCGCGCACGGCTTTCGGTGCGCCGATGCGCTGAGCGATATCGGCATAACTGGCGGTGCGGCCAGCGGGAATGTCCCGCAGGGCTTGCCACACCCGCTCCTGAAACGCCGTGCCGCGTACATCCAGCGGCAAGTCCAGGCCCAGGGCCGGGGCCTCGATAAAGCCCACCACTTTAGCGATCAGCTGTTCGAACTCATGATCGGCGCCAATCAGGTTGGCGCGCCGAAACTTGTCCTGCAGGTCACAGACCAATTGATGCGGGTCGTCCCCCAACAGAATCGCGCAGACGCCGCGTTCACTTTGCGCCACCAGAATCGCTCCCAGAGAACACTGGCCAACGGCAAAACGAATGTCGTTGTTCTGCCCGGCCGCACGGTAATCGCCGGGCTTCATGCCCAGCACTTGATCCGCGGCTTCATAGAAACGACTGTTGGAGTTGAATCCGGCGTCATACAGCGCATCGGTGACCGTACCGCCATCCGCCAAACGCTCGCGAACCTTGCGTGAGCGATGGGCGGTGGCGTAACCCTTGGGCGTCAGGCCGGTGATAGATTTGAACACACGATGGAAGTGGAAACTGCTCAGGCCGGCGGCCTGCGCCAGTTCATTCAGCGCCGGCAGCGTCTCGGCGGATTCGATGTGGCGGCATGCAGCGGCCACCGTCGTGGCGTGTTGTGCGGCGACGTCGCTTTGATCTTTCGCGGCCCGTTTGCTGGGGCGATAACCCGCTGCCTGAGCTTGCTCGGCGGTGTCGAAGAACTCGACATTCTGCGGCTTCGGCAAGCGCGCCAGGCTGCTGGGGTTGCAATAGATACCGGTGGTTTTCACCGCATACACAAACTGGCCGTCGGCGCGGGAATCGCGTGCGACCACGGCAGCCCAGCGAGGATCGTTCTCGGTAGCGATTGTTGTCGATTGAGTTGTCATGGCTTCATGTCCGTTGACCGTTTAATGCAGATTAATCAGCCGACAGAGACGTCACACTCCGGGTCTTGCGGTTGAATTCAACGGTTTCATCCAGCCGTACGAAAGGTGAAGTTGATCCGTTGTTCGCCCAACTGAGGGTGATAACCCTGCTTGATCGGCAATACGCCGTGATAACGCAAACGGTCGACGCCGCCCCAGACCACGATGTCCCCATGCAGCAGCGACACGCGTTGGCTTTTGGCGCTGCGTTCAAAGCCACCAAACAGAAACGTCGCCGGCAACCCCAAGGACACCGAAACGATGGGCGCCGCGTAGGAACCTTCGTCTTTGTCCTGATGCAACGACATTCTGGCACCGGGAATATAGCGGTTGATCAGGCAGGAATCCGGTACGAAATCGATAAACCCTGCTTCTCGCGCCGCTGCTTGGGCCAGTTCAAAAAACACCTCGGGCATTTCAGGCCAGGGCGCGCCGGTCTGCGGATCGTTACGGGTGTATTTATAGCCGCTGCGGTCGGTGGTCCAGCCCCAGGTGCCGCAACTGCTCAGCGCCACTGACATGGTAAAGCCGCCGGGCGTGACCATCTGCCGAAAAGGGGCTGCTGCCAGAATTGCCTCCAGTGCCGGCAGCAACCGGTCGAGCCAGGGCAGGGCGAAGCCTCTAAGCACGTAGGATTGTTCGCCGATTTGCTCGCGTCTGGGTTGTTGCTCGGGTTCGGCGTTGGCAAACAAATCGAGGGTAATCGGGCTCATGGGGTCATAACGCATCGTGAAAGATGATTCCAAGGGTATGCCGTTTTCCGCTGTGCAGGCGACTTACGCCATGACGCATCGTTACCCGGTAATAGCCGCGGACACCTTTTACCGGGCGTTGATTCACGGCAAAAATCAACGCGTCGCCTTTCTTCAGGCCGATGACTTGCGGGCGCGACTGCATCCGTGGGCGTTGTTCAGTCAGCACAAATTCGCCGCCGGTAAAGTCTTGTCCCGGTTCTGACAGAAGAATCGCCACTTGCAGCGGGAAGACGTGTTCGCCGTACAGATCCTGATGCAAACAGTTGTAATCCAGCGGGCCGTATTGCAGCAACAAAGGTGTCGGGCGTTCCTGACCGGCGGCATGACAGCGTTGCAAAAACGCTTCGTGCGATTCGGGAAAACGGGTCGGCAGGCCCATGGATTCGTACCAGCGATTGGCGATAGGTACCAGTCGAGGGTAGAGCGCGCTACGCAACCGGGCCACCGGCTTCGGCAGCGGATACGTGAAATACTTGTATTCGCCTTGGCCAAAGCCGTGGCGAGCCATCACCACTTTCGAGCGAAAGGGCTCGGGTCGGTCGTACAGGGTGCTTATTTCATCGCAAGTCCGATGGTCTAAAAACGACCGGATTAGGGCGCAGCCATCCTGGTCGAGTTGCTGCTCAAGCCTGGCCCAGTCGATGGCATCGTAATGAATCGGGTCGGTAAACAAGGTTCTGACTCCTTGACCATAAGGTCGAGGCGGCCAGTTTAGTGAGCGTGGCGGGAGCGGGCACTCCGTCGCTTGCGGTCTAATTCGAAAGGGGAGCAGACGTCCATGTTGTCGCTCCAGATCGCATTACAACGCTTTGCTCACGCTGATCTCGCTGATGACATCTTCAGTCTGGCCATGAATGACGTCGAGGGCCGCCTTGGCTTCTTCTTGCGTGCCGTTTTCCAGTTGAGCGAATTCAAAGCGGCGCTCGCCGTTGAGTTTGTATTTGATGACGTATTTGGTCGTTTGGGCCACGGTCATACCTGCCTGTTTTCGGGGTGGGCTCAGCTCAATTTCGAGCTGGAGCGGCGGATGATTTTGATCGAGTGCGTCAGGGTCGGCTTGCGGGTGACGCTGATCGGCCGGCGGTTGACCGTGTCGATAGTGATGTTCCAGAAGCCGGTGCTTGGCGCGGTGATGCGGGCCGGGAAGGTGTCGAATGCGCCGCCGTGATAAGTATGACGGCCGCCATTTTTGAAGCTGCGGAAGTTGGCGTCGTTCATCAAGCGGATGTTGCACATTTGGGAGCATTGAATGACGACGATGTCGTCTTCGTTGAGGTGCTCGCGCTGGTGGATAAATTTCATGGGGCGCCTCCAGAAGGGCTTTTTCTACAAAATCAAAACGATAGCATGGGCGATTGACGCAGTTTATCAGCCCGAACAGGTTATTATCCGGCTCTCGTGGTGCGCTTTGACAATTTAAAACAGTTATACGGAATTCTATGAGCGATAAAAGCAGTGAGCCTCGGAGAAAACCAGCATTTGAGCTGTCGGAAGGTCTTTATCGGAGGTTCTGTATGAAGTGGGGAGTGCTGGTCGGGCCGTTGGCGTTGGCAGTGGGTGGATGTGCGAGTGTCTCGGACATCAATGAGACACTGCCCACGATGAGCGTGATATCAGGCAAGAATCCCCATGAGTACGCCCAATGCCTGGTCGGAAAGCTCGCCGATAGCCGTGGAGCCCTGCAAATCGAGCCGCACAAGGAAAGCGTGCGAGTTATCGTGCCGCAAAAGTTCTCGTCAGGGCCGGCCGCGGTATTTGAAATTGAAGACCGCTCTGGCGGCAGCAGCATCAAGCTGCATGAACGCATTTCCAATGTGCCGTTGCGCCCATGGGATGTGCGCAATGCCGCCACTGCTTGCATATCCGGCTGATAAACTACCCCTCGTCAGCATCGATGCCGTCAAAGTCGCGCTTTGACGGCATTGTCATTTCTGGAGTCAAGCATGAAGCGAGAGCAGGTGCGCGAGCGCCATGCAGAGGGTCATATCTCTGCCACCCACGTGATTCAGAACCCGGCAAACCCGGGGGAGTGGATCGTGTTTTTCAAGAAAAGCGCCGGGCGCAGTTTTTTCCTGGTGGATGATAACGATGAAGTCGAGTCTTTCAGTCGCCTCGACGATTTGATCGAGACCGTGCGCGGGCTTGGGATCAAATTCGCCGAAATCCATATGTAGGGCAGCGAGAACCCTGTAGGAGCGAGCGGTGCGGCGATCCGACTTGCCCGCGAAGAATGCACCACGGTTTTTCAGGTATTACGCGTCATCGTTCTTCGCGGGCAAGCCTCGCTCCTACAGGATTTGCGTAGCTCAAGTTTCTCGACATTGGGAGCCCTACTTGCAGACCACTACCACACTGCGGTTTTTATAATTGCCGACGTCAACGCCCAAGGTCTTGTCGCTTTCCTGAAGCGCAGGTGTGCCGTCGGTACCGACAATTCGATAACCGGTGCCAGCGCAAGAGGCATCGGCTTTTTCGTAGCAGGTGGCCCAGTCGTTGGCTTCCCCGGAGCAGTCGATGCTCAGGCCTTGTTCGCCATTTTTCAGGTAAGTGGTTTCGGACGTGGCGCAGCCGCTCAGGGCCAGGACTGCAATCAGTGGCAAAAATTTATTCATGTCGTGGTGGTCGTCGGTGATGGAGGCTAAAGGCTGTGACAGCGGCGGCATCGAAAGATTGTAGCGAATGGCCACTTCGTTGCGGACAATCACAAAAAAGCCCTGCGCAAAGGCAGGGCTGCGTCGTGTCAGGTTCAGCTCAAGGCTTGTCCTTGCCGCGCCGCTTGGGGCCTGCGGGTTGATCTTGCAGCACCGATGCCACCTCAATCGCCAACGCTTGTGTAGGGAAAGGCCCGGCAATATTCTCGCCGCCGACGCTGTCTACCCACCACTGGCCGTCTTTTGCCTGATTGATCAGGTACCCGTTAACGCTTTTTGCTGCCGACATCTATCTGCCTCGCTGGCTGGTTCAATCGCGCAATGATAGCGCCAAATGCCCTCAACGGGTGCCGATGCGTGTAGGGTGGGGCCAATTGCCTTTGCGATGAGGCCGCACGGATCTGCCGATCTCTGCTATCTATAAGAGGTTGTGCAATGTATCTGCGGAACTATCCATCAGAATATTTCTCTATGATGGCATCGGTTAGCCAGCGCGGGGCATTGTAAGGTGCACGCCGCCTGATTAGACTGCGCCGAAACTCGTACACACAGCCCTTTCAAGGACTTATATGATCAAGAAATGCTTGTTCCCAGCAGCCGGTTACGGTACTCGCTTCCTGCCAGCGACTAAAGCCATGCCCAAAGAAATGCTGCCGGTGGTAAACAAGCCACTGATCCAGTACGGCGTTGAAGAAGCACTGGACGCCGGGTTGACCGAAATCTCCATCGTCACCGGTCGTGGCAAGCGTGCTCTGGAAGACCACTTCGATATCAGCTACGAGCTGGAAAACCAGATCAAGGGCACCGACAAAGAGAAATACCTGGTCGGTATCCGCAAACTGCTCGACGAGTGCTCGTTCTCCTACACTCGCCAGACCGAAATGAAAGGCTTGGGCCACGCGATTCTGACGGGCCGCCCACTGATCGGCGACGAACCGTTTGCCGTAGTACTGGCGGATGACCTGTGCGTAAACCTGGAAGGCGACGGTGTACTGACCCAAATGGTCAAGCTGTACAAGCAGTTCCGCTGCTCGATCGTTGCCATTCAGGAAGTCGACCCGCAAGAAACGCACAAGTACGGTGTGATTGCCGGTGAGATGATCCGCGACGACATCTACCGCGTTCACAGCATGGTTGAAAAACCAAAGCCTGAAGATGCACCGTCGAACCTGGCGATCATCGGCCGTTACATCCTGACCCCGGACATCTTCGACCTGATCGAACAGACCGAACCAGGCAAGGGCGGCGAAATCCAGATCACCGACGCCCTGATGAAGCAGGCACAGAACGGCTGTGTCATGGCCTACAAGTTCAAAGGCAAGCGTTTCGACTGCGGTGGCGCCGAAGGCTACATCGACGCGACCAACTTCTGCTTCGAGAACTTCTACAAGACGGGCAAGGCCTACTGATAGCGCCTGAGCTTGTATTGAAAAGCCACCTTCGGGTGGCTTTTTCATTTTCCGGCCCCCAAATAGTTTGCAACGTTTGCCCAACGGCCGCCCGCAGGTATGCTGGTGGCCTGCCGAGGAGATAGAAATGGCCTACGATTTTGACCTGTATGTGATTGGCGCCGGTTCCGGCGGTGTGCGGGCTGCGCGGTTTGCGGCCGGTTTCGGCGCGAAAGTCGCCGTGGCCGAGAGCCGCTACCTGGGCGGTACGTGTGTAAACGTCGGTTGCGTGCCGAAAAAATTGCTGGTCTACGGTGCGCACTTCGCCGAAGACTTCGAGCAATCGCAAGGCTTCGGCTGGACCCCGGGCGAGGCGAAGTTCGATTGGGCGACGTTGATCGCCAACAAGGATCGCGAAATCAATCGCCTGAACGGCATCTATCGCAACCTGCTGGTCAACAGCGGCGTGACCTTGCATGAAGGCCACGCGAAAATCGTCGATCCACATACCGTCGAGTTCGATGGCAAACACTACACCGCCCAAAATATCCTGATCGCTACCGGTGGCTGGCCGCAGATCCCGCAGATTCCGGGGCACGAGCACGCGATCAGTTCCAACCAGGCGTTCTTCCTTAAAGAGTTGCCCAAACGCGTTCTGGTGGTGGGTGGTGGTTATATTGCGGTGGAGTTTGCCGGGATTTTCCACGGGCTGGGCGCTGAAACCACCCTGTTGTATCGCGGTGATCTGTTTCTGCGCGGCTTCGATGGTGCGGTGCGCAAGCATTTGCAGGAAGAGCTGACCAAGCGCGGCATGGGCCTGCAATTCAATGCCGACATCGAGCGCATCGACAAGCAAGCCGATGGCAGCCTGATAGCTACGCTCAAGGACGGTCGTAAGCTGGAGGCGGATTGTGTGTTCTATGCCACTGGCCGGCGTCCGATGCTCGATAATCTGGGGCTGGAAAACACTGGCGTCAAACTCGACCAGAAAGGTTTTGTCGAGGTTGATGAGCTGTATCAAACCGCAGAGCCATCGATCCTGGCTCTCGGTGACGTGATCGGTCGTGTGCAATTGACGCCGGTCGCGCTGGCCGAAGGCATGGCAGTGGCGCGGCGCTTGTTCAAGCCCGAGCAATATCGCCCGGTGGATTACAAGATGATCCCGACCGCCGTGTTCAGCTTGCCGAACATCGGCACTGTCGGCCTGACCGAAGAAGAGGCGCGAGAAGCCGGGCACGAGGTAGTGATCTTCGAAAGCCGTTTCCGGCCGATGAAGCTGACCCTGACCGAGTGCCAGGAACGCACCTTGATGAAGCTGGTGGTGGACGCCAAGACCGATAAGGTCCTGGGCTGCCACATGGTCGGTCCGGAGGCTGGCGAAATTGTCCAGGGATTGGCAATTGCGCTGAAGGCGGGCGCGACCAAGCGTGACTTCGACGAAACCATCGGCGTGCATCCGACTGCCGCCGAAGAGTTCGTCACCATGCGCACGCCGGTCGCGAGTTAATCGTCCTTACGCGCTGATGCGTCTGGCCCTGTCGCAACGACAGCGGCCAGTCGCGCGCTTTCATCCAGGCTTGCCTGCAACTTGATCAGTTCAATTTCCAGTGATTTGTTGATATGCGACTGTTCGTCGATGCTCTGCTTGAGTGACTGATTTTCCAGCAGGGCAATGCGCAAGCGTTCCTGGAGTAGGGTGCGTTCGCTGTCGATACGGTTGACCTGTTCCAGCAACTGATCCTGTCGGCTGTTGGTGTGCTTGAGTTGCTCTTGCGACAGGCTCAACTCTCGCAACGTTCCGCGGTTTTCCGTCAACAAGCGCTCGTTGTCGCGATGCAGTTGGGTGATTTCATCCTGGCGAACCAACGCGCTTTGTTGTGCCTGACGCAACTCCATCTGAATCTGCTGAACCTGACCTTCGTGGCGGCGCTGTTCTTGCTCGCGCTGGTCTTTGACGGCATTGCGGTAGTGCTCCAGTGCTTCGCGAGCGTGCAGGTGCTTTTCTTCCAGCGAGCGAATCTGCTCCTCCTTGTCCTGCAAGCGTAATTCGAAATCCGCCAGCGCCTGATTCAATCCAGCGTTGCGGGTCTGCTCGCCTTGCAGCATGGAGCGGGCGTCTTGCAGTTCTGCCGATTCCTGGGTCAGCGCCAGGCTTTGAATTTCGTATTGCTGCTGCAATTCGGTATTGGTTTCGTGCGCCTCGTGCAGCTGGGTGTCCAGCTCTTTTCGTTGTTGCTCGAACTGTTCGCGTGCCTGATCGATGGGCTCTTGTGCCTGTTCTTTCAGGCGTTGTGCCAGGCGCGACACCAGGCTTGTCAGCTCATCGTCGATAGGCTCGGAAGGTGCTTGTGCGGGCTCGGTGCCGTCCTCGAGCTCCTTCATATAGCGATGGATGGTGGTTTTTGAACCGGTATTGCCCATCTCGATTCGCACTGCATCGATGCTTGGGTGTTCGCCCCGGGCGAGGATTGCTGAGCGTGCTGCTTGCACCAATGCCTTGTTTACGCCGCCACGTGCCATGAATACTCCTACGATTTGATACTGTGGTACGTACCACTAATATATGCACGATACCATGATATGGTAAAAGTTAAAAATTCGTGATTTATCATGCGGGATATACTGGTATTACCCCGTGTGATGCGCTGTAATCCAGGTTTCATCCGCCAAAACGGTACGTTTTAGAGAGCTGGACCCATGACTGAGCTGGATCGCTACCTGCAAGCCGCCACCCGCGACAACACCCGTCGCAGCTATCGCGCGGCCATCGAGCATTTCGAAGTCAATTGGGGCGGGTTCCTGCCCGCGACCAGTGACAGCGTGGCGCGCTATCTCGTGGCCTACGCAGGCGTCTTGTCGATCAATACCTTGAAGTTGCGCTTGTCCGCGCTGGCCCAGTGGCACAACAGTCAGGGGTTTGCCGATCCCACCAAGGCGCCGGTGGTGCGCAAGGTTTTCAAGGGCATTCGCGCCCTGCACCCGGCGCAGGAGAAACAGGCCGAGCCATTGCAGCTTCAGCAGCTGGAGCACGTGGTGGCCTGGCTGGAGCAGGAAGCCCAAACCGCCAAGGAACAAGGCGATCAACCAGGTTTGCTGCGGGCCAAGCGCGACACGGCGTTGATCCTGCTGGGCTTTTGGCGCGGTTTCCGTAGCGATGAGTTGTGTCGCCTGCAGATCGAACATGTGCGGGCCAGCGCCGGCTCAGGCATCACCCTTTACCTGCCTCGCAGCAAGAGCGACCGCGACAACCTCGGTCAGACGTACCAGACGCCAGCCTTGCAGCGTTTGTGTCCGGTGCAGGCCTACATTCAATGGATCACTGAAGCCGCGCTGGTTCGCGGGCCGGTATTTCGGGGTATTGACCGCTGGGGCCATTTGAGCGAGGAGGGATTGCATGCCAACAGCGTAATCCCGTTGTTGCGCCAGGCCCTGGAGCGCGCCGGTATTGCGGCTGAGCATTACACCAGCCACTCCTTACGGCGTGGGTTTGCCACCTGGGCTCATCAAAACGGTTGGGATTTGAAGTCGTTGATGAATTACGTGGGCTGGAAGGATATGAAGTCCGCCATGCGCTATGTTGAATCCAGCCCGTTTATCGGGATGACCCGCATCGCTGAAAAGCCATTGACGCTGTAGATCACGTTTTCTTCTATTAATACTGTCTGCTAATAGCGAAAACCAATCAGCAACATCAGGTTTGCCAATGAGCCAATCGGCGATCGACTGGTTAGGATTCACGCCATCAACTTCTTAACCCCTGACGGAGAGTCAACGATGCCTATCATCAATAGCCAAGTTAAACCGTTCAAAGCTACCGCCTACAAAAATGGCGACTTCGTACAAGTGTCGGACGCTGACCTGAAAGGCAAGTGGTCTGTCGTGTTCTTCTACCCAGCCGACTTCACCTTCGTTTGCCCGACCGAACTGGAAGACCTGGCTGACAACTACGCCGAGTTCCAGAAACTGGGCGTCGAGATCTACAGCGTTTCCACCGATACTCACTTTGCCCACGCTGCCTGGCACAACACTTCGCCAGCCATCGGCAAAATCCAGTACACCATGATCGGCGACCCTACTCACGCTATCTCGCGCAACTTCGACGTGCTGATCGAAGAAGCTGGTCTGGCGGACCGTGGCACCTTCGTGATCAATCCGGAAGGCCAGATCAAAATCGTTGAACTCAACGACGGCGGTGTAGGTCGTGATGCTTCCGAGCTGCTGCGCAAAATCAAGGCTGCTCAGTACGTTGCTGCTCACCCAGGCCAGGTTTGCCCTGCCAAGTGGAAAGAAGGCGAGGCCACTCTGGCTCCGTCCCTGGACCTGGTCGGCAAGATCTAAGTCTGTGACGCGCTTCACCAGGGCGGAACTCCGCACCTCCTAAGTAAGCTGCACCGCCCTCAAAAACGCCCGGGCGAGATTCGCTCGGGCGTTTTTTTTCGACACGAATAAAGGAAATCGCCCGTATGTTGGACGCCAATCTTAAAGCCCAGTTGAAATCGTACCTGGAACGGGTCACCCAGCCGATCGAGATCGTTGCCTCCCTCGATGACGGTGCGAAATCCCAGGAAATGCTCGCATTACTCAAAGACGTTGCCAGTCTTTCTACCCAGATTACGTTGCTCGACAACGGTGACGACGCACGCAAACCATCGTTCTCGATCAACCGCCCGGGAGCCGACATCAGCCTGCGTTTCGCCGGTATCCCGATGGGCCACGAATTCACATCCTTGGTGCTGGCCCTGCTGCAAGTGGGCGGCCACCCATCGAAGGCCGGCGTTGAAGTGATCGAACAGATCCGCTCGCTCAAAGGCGAGTTCCACTTCGAGACTTACTTCTCGCTGTCGTGCCAGAACTGCCCGGACGTTGTCCAGGCATTGAACCTGATGGCCGTGCTGAACCCGAACATCCGTCACGTCGCCATCGACGGCGCGCTGTTTCAGGCTGAAGTCGACGAGCGCCAGATCATGGCCGTGCCAAGCATTTACCTGAATGGCGTCAACTTCGGCCAGGGCCGCATGGGCCTGGAAGAGATTCTCGCCAAGATCGACACCAGCGGCATCGAGCGTCAAGCCGAGAAAATCAGCGCCAAGGAAGCCTTTGATGTATTGGTCGTCGGCGGTGGCCCGGCCGGTGCTTCGGCGGCGATCTACGCTGCTCGTAAAGGCATTCGCACCGGTGTGGCGGCGGAACGTTTTGGTGGGCAGGTGCTCGACACCATGGCCATCGAGAACTTCATCTCGGTGCAGGAAACCGAAGGGCCGAAACTGGCTGTGGCGCTGGAAGAACACGTCAAGCAGTACGACGTGGACATCATGAATCTGCAACGCGCCGACAAGCTGGTGCCAGGCCAGAATGGCGAGCTGCACGAAATCCATTTCGCCAGCGGCGCTTCTTTGAAAGCCAAGACCGTGATTTTGGCGACCGGCGCCCGGTGGCGTGAAATGAATGTTCCCGGTGAACAGCAATACCGCAACAAGGGCGTGGCGTACTGCCCGCACTGTGACGGTCCGTTGTTCAAAGGCAAGCGTGTGGCAGTGATTGGCGGCGGTAACTCCGGCGTTGAAGCGGCCATCGACCTGGCCGGTATCGTGTCCCACGTGACCCTGCTGGAGTTCGACGTACAACTGCGCGCCGATGCCGTGCTGCAACGCAAGTTGCACAGCCTGCCGAATGTGACCGTGATCACCAGTGCGCAAACCACTGAAGTGACCGGCGATGGCCAAAAGGTCAACGGCTTGCGCTACAAGGATCGTCAGTCGGACGAGTTGCGCACTGTCGAGCTGGAAGGGATCTTTGTGCAGATCGGTCTGTTGCCTAACACCGACTGGCTCAAAGGCACCATCGAGCTGTCGCCGCGTGGCGAGATCATCGTCGATGCCCGCGGTGAAACGTCGATGCCTGGCGTGTTCGCGGCCGGTGACGTGACCACTGTGCCGTACAAGCAGATCGTGATTGCAGTGGGCGAGGGCGCCAAGGCTTCCCTGAGTGCATTCGATCACTTGATTCGCACCTCGGCGCCGGCATAAACGCCGACGCCGAAAACACAAAACCCCATGAATGATCATGGGGTTTTTTTGTGTCTTGCTCTGATCGTTACCACACAGAGCGTGGGAACGATCATTTCTGTGCGTGGGGCTTACAGCGGTGCAGGCTGAATGATTTCGACCCAGTAACCGTCCGGGTCCTTGATGAAGGCCAGGCTTTTCATGCGACCGTCGTTCAGGCGCTTCTGGAAATCGCAGCCCAGCGCTTCAAAACGCTCGCACGCGGCGCGAATGTCCGGCACCGAAATGCAGATATGGCCGAAGCCTCGTGGGTCGGTGTTGCCATTGTGATAGGCAAAATCCGCGTCGTTCTCGGTGCCGTGGTTGTGAGTCAGCTCAAGAATGCCGGGAATTGACTTCATCCATTCGGTGCGCGCCGCGGCATCGGTCGGGATCTGGTTTTTATCGACCAGCGCCAGGAAATACAGGCTGAATTCGGCTTCCGGGAAATCGCGTTTCTCCACCAGCGAAAAACCCAGAACGCGGGTGTAGAAATCCAGCGATTGAGTAATGTCCTTGACCCGCAGCATGGTGTGGTTGAAGACGAACTTCTGGGTGGCGGTGTCGGGTTGGGCGGTCACACCGGGGAATGTATTGAGTTCGTGCAGGCTCATGGGGCCCTCCGGAAAATCCAAGAATGGTCACAATGATACGCAAGGGCTGCGGCATCGCCAAACCAAAACCGCAGGCTTGCCTGGCGGCCAGGTGAGGCTCAGACTTTACGGCTCAATTCGTGAGTGTCCATTGCAATGACCCGATTCTGTCAAACGATGTTCGTCCTGATGTGTCTGCTTTCAGCTGTTACTCCTGCTTATGCAGAGGCTCCAGTCGTGACCTGGCCAAGCGGGTGGGCCGTCGAGGCTATTGCGCAAGATGAGGCCAAGCCACAGGTATCCCGGCAACGTGCAGTAAAACATGATCAGGACGGCACGCCGGTGATGGTGATGGAGTTGACCATGACGCAAGTGGAAACCGGTCACCAGGTGAATTTGGAAGGCGTGCTGCTGGAAATGCGCAAGTCGGTACAAAAGGACTTTTTTCAGAGTGGGTATCAGAGCGTTTGCACTAAAATTCACCAGACTACCTTGAGCCGGCTATCGGCACTGGAAACTACCTGCACGATTACGCAGAACGGTCGACATGTGTTGTCTCAAACATTGGTCGCCGCGGTAGACGCCGATAAGGCCTATGTTCTTTCCTACGCGGGGCAGGCAGAGGCTTATAAGGCAAGTCAGGACGACATAGCGGCTGCTCGAAACAGCTTGATACTTTAGTTTAAGGTTTGCGTATCAGTAAATTTCAGCGTGTGCGGAATTTTTTAGATAACCAAAGGGATTAGCAAAAAGTTGGGCGATATGTAACGAGTTGATCGGCGACTTTCGTTGCATTTAGACGCGGACCATGAAAAAGCCCTGCATTGCAGGGCTTTTTTATGAGCGCGAGTGCTTAGCCTCGCAGCCAGGAATCAACGGTGGCAGCACCGTATTGTTCCTTCCAGGCTTTCAGGCCGCGATGATTGCCGCCTTTGGTTTCAATCAGTTCACCGGTGTGCGGGTTCTGATAGACCTTGACCACGCGAGCGCGGCGGGTTTTAGGCGCTGCTGCCTGCTGCAGGCCGGATTTTGCCGGGTTCGGATCGAGGATGGCGATGATGTCGCGCAAGCTCTTGCCGTAGGTTTTCATCAGCCCCTGGAGCTTTTCTTCGAATTCGATTTCTTTCTTGAGCCCGGCATCGTTTTTCAGCGACTCCAACTGCTTGAGCTGTTCTTGAAGGGCCTTTTCAGCTGCACGGAATTCAGCGAGTCTGGACAATATCTTTACTCCAATAGTGTGTTTGGCTGATACCAACCGCAAACAAAGCTATAAGCCAAGAGCCTTGAAGCGACTCGGTGATAATGGCGCACCTGCCAATTCAGCACAGGCATGAAAAATTGTAGTAGTTAATCGGCCAAGAGTAAATCCTGACTTTTTCTTCATGTAACAAGAGTAGTCTATTGGTGCGCATCTTCATGACGTTGACCCTTAGAGCGGTTAGTTAACGATCACTTAATGCGCTAATGAAGTCTGCGCCGGGCATCGGTCGAGCAAACAGATAACCTTGCAGGAAGTCCACGCCGTGGGCCGTCAGATAATCACTCTGTTCTACGGTTTCCACGCCTTCGGCAACAATACCCAGATCGAGTTTGGCCGACAGTTCGATGATGCTGTCCAGAATGTGCCGGGACAGGGCGTCGACCCCAATCATGGCGACAAAACTCTGGTCGATTTTCAGAAAGTCCACATTGAATTGACGCAAATAACCCAGGCTTGAGTGGCCCGTTCCGAAGTCATCGATCGCGACCATCACGCCCATCCCGCGAAGCTGTTCGAACAATTGCACAGTGATGGCTGTCGGCTCGATGAGTTCGCGCTCAGTCAGCTCCAGCACCAGGTTGATGCTGCCCGGGGCGAAAGCGCTGAGGAATTCACGGCAGTCTTCGACCAGTTCCAGATCCCGGCAGTGACTGGCGGTGATGTTGATGCCAATGTGAAATGGCTCCGAGAACGAGGCCGACAAGGGTGCCAGCAATACGGCAGTCTGTCTCATCAGGGAGCGAGTCATCGGCACGATCAGCCCGGAATGTTCGGCAAACGGGATGAACAGATCAGGGCGCACAAGGCCTTCTTTGGGATGTTGCCAACGCATCAATACTTCGGCGCCGGACCACTGCTTGTTGGCGCCATGCACCACGGGTTGAAAATAAGGAATGAACTCTGCTGCCTCCAGCGCCCGCTGCATTTCACGGCTCGGCGACATCGAGCGTTTCTGCAGCACATGTCCGATCGAGCCGGACACCACACCAAAAAACATCAATAGACTGAACAGCGGCGGGTACTCACTGCGCATGTAGCGCCAGGTTTCTCCTTCGGGAAAACCTGCGGCGACAGTAAAGGGATAGCGCGAGGATGCCAGTATGTTCTGCGCCACCGGCAAGGTGGGCAGGGCGTCTTCGTGGACCTTGCCGTCGGCCGACAACCAGTAAGGGCCGACTTGCAACAACAATAATGTCTTGCGACCGATCAGGCGCAGCACGTTACTGAGGTGATAACCGTCCAGCGTGGTCAATGCGCCCTGGTCTCCATCGCTCAGCCGATACACCAGCAACGCGGTATGGGGCGTGACAGGGTTGCCGTTCATGAGCCATAGCTTGCCTTGGGTGTAATCGCCGGGATTGATCTTTTCCTGGTACCCACCGAACAACGAACTGCAATAGAGGTTGGTATTCCATACAAGATTGGTCGAGCGCACGAAGGGTCGGCGGGTGACTTGTTCACGCAGGGCCAGTTTGACGTCGTCGCAATTCTGGCCGGCCAGCGGCAGTAGTTCTTGCGCCGCCTGTGCGGTGTTGTCGAGCATCAGCTCGAATTGGCGAACGGCTTCTTCGCCCGTCAGTTCAGTACTTTGCTTGAGCGTACGTTCAGCCTGCAGATAGAGAATGGCGCCCCCCAACACCATCGGGAGCAGTGCGCTCAGAATAGTCACGACGATCCGGGTACCGCGTTTGCGGCGGCTTTTAACGCTCAGTGGCATTCGCAAATCCATCGCGACAAAAGAAGGCTTTCAAAGGCTGGCAGGGCGACCCCCCTTCCAGAAGCGTTCAGCCATGATAGTTGGCCGACAGCACTTATGCCGTTCAATGTTCATTCAGGCTCGAAGCCAGTTTGATAAAGGCCAGCGTCGCAGGTGATGACTGGCGCTGATCGAGCACCGCCAGCCCGACCAAGCGGCTGACCGGTGGCGACAGCGGTTTTCTCACGTAGCGGTTGTCGTTGTGGTCAGGCAAAGAGCCTTCGGCGACAACGGTCAGGGCATCGCCTCGGGCTACGGTGTCCAGCGTGCTGAGCAACTGCGAGCAGCGATACCGAATATTCGGCGTCAACCGCGCGGCATTGAATAAACGCGACACCAGTTCCGAAGAGCCGGCTTCGGTCAGCACAAAAGGGTCGTGGCACAAATCGCTCAAGCTCAAGCTGTCATGACCGGCCAGCGCATGGTCGGCTGGCAACAGCGCGACCATTTGGTCCTCGATCAGTCTGAACGTGTCGAAACGTTCCTGGGGCAACACCACGAAGCCGATATCGATACGCCGTTCTTCCAGCCACTGGATCACCTGGCGATCCGGCCCCTCATCGATATGTACCTCGATGCCCGGGTGTGCGGCGCGGTAACGCTGAAGGATTTTCGGCAGCAGTTTGATCGATGAAGTGGGGCCAAACGAGCCGATGCGCAGGGTGCCGCGTTTCATTCCTCTGGCATCCGCCGCTTCCTGGCGCAACGTGTTGGCCAACCCGAGCATCGCCCGAGCGCGCAATAGCAGCTGCTGGCCGATGTCACTCAGCTCTACCTGAGACTGATGCCGGCGCAGCAGTTCAACGCCCAACTCCTGTTCCAGCGACTTGAGTGCGTGGGATACCGCGGATTGGGAAATCTCCAAGCGATGGGCCGCCGCCGTGAAGCCGCGCAGTTCGGCGACCAGCGAAAAAATCTCGAGTTGCGTAAGAGTCATGAGTGTTTACTCATTTTACGATGATCTGGCATTAGTCGAATGATACGCCATGTGCCGAGGGCGGTCTCGCAGATCCCTGATCTTGCGACTGCTGCGCAGCCGAACGCAGCCTCGCGGGCTCGGCAGCTGCTACGGGTGCGTTATGGCTTACTGACTGGTTATGCCATGTACCCGATTTCTGATGGGGAGACTTAATGACTACGTACGAACAGACACTTGCGAAAACTTCTGATGTACCGGTTTATTTGAAACTGGCTGCGGTCACCATGATCTGGGGCGGGACGTTCGTCGCCGGGCGATTTCTGGCCGACAGCCTTAGCCCGTTATTGGCCGCGAGCCTGCGGTTCTTGCTGGCGAGCGTGGCGTTGCTGCTGTTTTTGCTGCTGGCGCGGGTGCCTTTGGTGCGACCCAATCCTGGGCAATGGCTACAACTGATGCTGCTGGGTTTTTTCGGCATCTTCTTCTACAACCTGTGCTTCTTTTACGGGCTGCACTACATCAATGCATCACGGGCGTCGTTGATCGTGGCGTTGAATCCGGCTGTGATTGGCCTGGCGTCGTGGCTGTTGTTCAAGGAACGACTGAGCGGGGCAAAAGTGGCCGGTATTGCGATCTGCATTGCCGGCGCCAGCCTGGTGATCGTCAGCCGTAATCCGCAATTGCTGGCCGGTGGTACGGATGCCTGGATCGGCGATCTGCTGATTTTCGGCTGCGTGCTCGGCTGGGGCATTTATTCCTTGTTCTCCAAAGGCCTGAATCAAACGTTGGGGCCGGTGCAGACAGTGACGTACTCGATTTTGCTGGGCACGCTGATGCTGTGGGTGACCAGCGCCGTGCGGGGTGAGCTGAATGTCGCGGCGTTGGCTGAACTCGGCACGCAACAATGGTTGAGCCTGTTGTACCTGGGCGTACTGGGTTCGGCATTGGCCTATATTGGCTATTACGACGGCATCCGCAAAATCGGTGCGACGCGTTCGGGTGTGTTCATTGCCTTGAACCCGCTGACCGCCGTTCTGTTTGGCGCATTGTTGCTGGGCGAGCAATTGACCCCGGTGATGTATCTGGGCGGAGGACTGATTCTGGCGGGGATTTTTCTGTGCAACAAACCGCTTGCGCAAGCCGCAAAAAGGGGGATTTTATAAGAAGGCGGACAAATTGATTTACGCTGTGTAGAATCGGTTTACGCATATAAGAATAATCGTCTTCTGGCAGCAGAAGCCTCGCCCGTAATAGCCTTGGGTCGACAATGAAGAGTTTTGGGTTTCAATTGATCTACGGTGACTTCCTCGCCCGCAGCGTGCGGGGCATCTCCTGCGCGCCACCCGCCAGTCTCAGCATTGCTAGCAACTAACGATCGGTTAATTGATAAGAAATGATGAGGCGCCAAAATGGCAGATTTATACGAAAACCCAATGGGCCTGATGGGCTTTGAGTTCATCGAATTCGCATCGCCAACCCCTAACACCCTGGAGCCGATCTTCCAGATCATGGGCTTCACCAAGGTCGCGACCCACCGTTCCAAAGACGTGCACCTGTATCGCCAGGGCCAGATCAACCTGATCCTCAACAATGAGCCCAACAGTGTGGCGTCGTACTTCGCGGCCGAGCATGGCCCGTCGGTGTGCGGCATGGCGTTCCGGGTCAAGGATTCGCAAAAGGCCTACAAGCGTGCCCTGGAACTCGGCGCCCAGCCGATCCACATCGAAACCGGCCCGATGGAACTGCACCTTCCAGCGATCAAGGGCATTGGCGGCGCGCCGCTGTACCTGATCGACCGTTTTGGTGAAGGCAGTTCGATTTACGACATCGACTTCGTGTTCATCGAAGGCGTGGACCGCAATCCGGTCGGGGCCGGCCTGAAAATCATCGATCACCTGACCCACAACGTGTATCGCGGGCGCATGGCCTACTGGGCCAACTTCTACGAGAAGCTGTTCAACTTCCGTGAAATCCGTTACTTCGACATCAAAGGCGAATACACCGGCCTGACCTCCAAGGCCATGACCGCGCCGGACGGCATGATCCGTATCCCGCTGAACGAAGAGTCGTCCAAGGGCGCCGGGCAGATCGAAGAGTTCCTGATGCAGTTCAACGGTGAAGGCATCCAGCACGTGGCCTTCCTCAGCGATGACCTGATCAAGACCTGGGATCACTTGAAAAGCATCGGCATGCGTTTCATGACGCCACCGCCAGACACTTATTACGAAATGCTCGAAGGCCGTTTGCCGAACCACGGCGAACCGGTCAACGAATTGCAAGCGCGGGGCATTCTGCTGGACGGTTCGTCCGAACCGGGGGACAAACGTCTGCTGTTGCAGATTTTCTCGGAAACCCTGATGGGGCCGGTGTTCTTTGAATTCATCCAGCGTAAAGGCGACGATGGTTTCGGCGAAGGCAACTTCAAGGCACTGTTCGAATCCATCGAGCGTGACCAGGTTCGTCGGGGCGTGCTCTCTACCGATTAACCCGGCTCAGGCGTGAAAAAACCCGGTCAGCAGCAATGCTGGCCGGGCTTTTTTTTGGATCATGCAAAACCATTTTTGGATCATGCAAAAACCACTGTAGGAGCGAGGCTTGCCCGCGAAGGGGACCTTGAAGACGCTAAAAGCTTCGCGGGCAAGCCTCGCTCCTACAATTACATTGGCCGGCGTCGTTGCCGGACCAGATGCTTGAACCCTTCAAACACCAACACCACCACCGCCAACCAGATCGGAATGTAGGTCAGCCATTCGCCGGCCTTGATGCTTTCGCCCAACAGTAACGCAACGCCGAGCAACAGCACCGGCTCGACATAACTCAACAACCCGAACAGGCTGAACGGCAGCAGACGGCTGGCAATGATATAGACCACCAGCGCCGAAGCACTGATCACGCCGAGCAGCGGAATCAGCAGCGACAGCCATGGATGTTGATCAAACACGCCGAACCCTTGTTCACCGCCCAGCACGAACCAGAACGCCACCGGCAGCATCAAGGCCATGTCCAGCCAGAGCCCGCCAAGGTTGTCCGTGGCCAGGCGTTTACGCAGGATGAAATAGATCGGATAGCCGACCACCACCAGCAAGGTCGCCCAGGAAAAACCACCCACCTGATACACCTCGTTGAGCACGCCGAGGATGGCGAAGAACACGGCTATTTTCTGCAGATAGGAAAGGCGCTCGCCATAGACGATTCGCCCGGTCAGGACCATGGACAGGGGCAACAGGAAATACCCCAGCGACACGTCGAGGCTATAACCGTTGAGCGGTGCCCACATGAACAACCAGAGTTGCAGGCCCAACAGCACCGCAGAGCCAATCAGCCCGACAATCAGCTGCGGCTTGCCGGCCAGCCGTCGAACAATCTCGACCACGCGCTCCCATTCGCCGGCCACCACCATGAACACGGTCATGCACGGCGCAGTCAGCAGCATCCGCCAACCGAAGATTTCTACGCCGCTCAAGGGGGAGAGCAGCGATGTGTAGTAATACATGACGGCGAACAGCATCGAGGCTGTAACCGATAGAGCAATACCTTTAGACAAACTGTCCTCGCGAGGTTGAAGGTCAGACGGGGCGCGCAGGATACGTGGTTTTTGTGTTGAATATTGGCCGAGTGATCAATATTTACAACATCCTGCCTGATCCTCAGCCAAAGCATAGTCAGCAGACCAATCCTCAACCTGTGGGAGTTGGCTTGCCTGCTCGTGGGCGAGCCCCCCCCACAGTGACGGTGACCGCCAACAGATATTGTGATCGACACAAAACCCTGTGGGAGCGAGCCCTGCTCGCGATTAATCTCAAGCCGTACGCGGTTTACGCCCAGGCACAAAATGGCTCACGTCATTGAACCCCGGCGTCGAGGCGTGCCCCGGTGTCACCAGCGAATCAATAAACGCCTCGTCCTGCGCCGTGATCTTCACCGCCTGCGCCTTGGTGTAGGCATCCCACTGCTCCTCAGTGCGAGGCCCAACGATGGCTGAAGTCACAGCGCCATTGTTCAGTACCCAGGCAATCGCGAACTCGACGATGCCCACGCCACGATCCTGGGTGTATTCCTGGATCTGTTGGGCAATGCGTAATGACTCCACCCGCCATTCTGTTTCCAGGATGCGTTTGTCCTGACGGCCCGCGCGGCTGTTGGCGTCCGGAGTCACGTCGGGCGCGTATTTGCCGCTGAGCACGCCGCGTGCGAGCGGACTATAGGGCACCACACCGAGGCCATAGTTTTGCGCAGCAGTGATCTGCTCGGTTTCCGCCTGACGATTGACGATGTTGTACAGCGGCTGGCTGATGACCGGCCTGTCGACACCGAGTTTGTCGGCCACACGAATCACCTCGGCAATACGCCAGCCACGGTAGTTCGACAGGCCCCAGTAGCGGATCTTGCCCTGGCGGATCAAATCGCCAATGGCGGACACCGTGACCTCCAGCGGCGTGTTGTGGTCTTCGCGGTGCAGGTAATAGATGTCCAGGTAATCGGTGCCCAACCGCGTCAGGCTGGCATCGATGCCATTGAACAGATGCTTGCGGCTCAGGCCGCTGCGGTTCGGCATTCCGTCCACCGGTCCGAAGCCGACCTTGGTGGCCAGTACCCATTCCTGCCGCCGACTGGCGATCGCTTCGCCGACGATCTCTTCGGAGCGGCCGTTGGTGTACACGTCCGCGGTGTCGATGAAGTTGATGCCCTGGTCCCAGGCCTTGTCGATGATTCGCAGGGAATCTTCGGTGCTGGTCTGTTCGCCGAACATCATGGTGCCCAATGTAAGGGTCGACACCTGTAAACCCGAATGACCCAGCGTGCGATAGCTCATGACGAAATCCTTTTACCGGTCAGAAAGCCCTAATCAAATACCAGAACCGGGACCGGGAGCAATCGGAATTATTGCGCAGTCTCGTGGGCACCCTGTGGCGAGGGGGCTTGCCCCCGTTCGGCTGCGAAGCAGTCGTAAACCCATTACATGCGGTATAACTTTGAAATGCCGGGGCCGCTTCGCGACCCAACGGGGGCAAGCCCCCTCGCCACAAAAGCATCTTTTGATCTTGCCTTTTAAACCCGCAACGTGCGCGTCATGCGCAACGCTAGCAAACTCCCACAAACAATCACGCCCGCCAGCAGATAAAGCGCCGCATCAGTCGACCCGGTGCTGTCCTTGACCCAACCCACCAGGTACGGGCTGAGAAAACCCGCCATCTGCCCCATGGAGTTGATCAACGCCAACCCACCGGCAGCCGCACCCGCGCTGAGCATGGCGGTCGGCACGGGCCAGAACATCGGCAGGCCGGTGAGGGCGCCCATGGTGGCGATGGTCAGCCCGAGAATGGCAATGGCGGGGTTGGCAGCGAAGTTCACCGCAATCAACAGACCCACCGCACCCATCAGCATCGGCACCACCAAGTGCCAGCGGCGTTCTTTGCGCAAGTCCGCCGAACGACCGACCATCAACATGAACACCGCCGCCAGCAGATATGGAATCGCACTAAGCCAACCAATCACCAGGTTATCGCTGAAACCCAGGTTCTTGATGATCGACGGCAACCAGAAATTGATCGCGTAGACACCGCTCTGAATGCAGAAATAAATCAGGCCGAAGGCCCAGATCGCCGGGTTCTTGAACACCGCCAGCAGGGAATCGGTAGCGGTTTTCGGTTTGCTGGCCAGGTCTTGCACGTGATCGGCCTCAAGCACCGAACGCTCGTAAGGGGTCAGCCACTTGGCGTTGGCGTAACTGTCGCTGAGCAGAAAGTAGGCGAGGGCGCCGAGAATAACGGTCGGTATGCCTTGCAGCAGGAACATCCACTGCCAGCCGGCCAAACCAGCCTGGCCTGCGCCGAAGTGGTTGAGGATCCAGCCGGAAAACGGACTGCCAAGCAGACCGGACACCGGGATCGCCGACATGAACAGCGCCATGATGCGGCCACGACGGAACGTCGGGAACCACTGCGAGAGATAAAGCACCACACCCGGGAAGAACCCGGCTTCGGCCGCACCGGTAAACAGGCGCAGGGTGTAGAACTCGGTCGGTGTGGTGACGAATAGCAGGCAGGTCGACAGGGTTCCCCAAGTGATCATCATCAGCGCGATCCAGCGACGCGGGCCGAATCTGGTCAGGGCCAGGTTGCTTGGTACGCCACAGAGTACGTAGCCGATGAAGAAGATCCCGGCGCCGAGGCCGTACACGGTTTCGCTGAATTTCAGTGCGTCGAGCATCTGCAGTTTGGCGAACCCGACGTTCACCCGGTCGAGGTAATTGAACAGGTAACAGATGAAAATGAAGGGAATCAAACGCAGGGTAATGCGCTTGTAGACGGCATGTTTGTCGTCAGCGGTGGCCAGGGTAGCTGCGGCGCTCTGTGACATGGCGGGCTCTCTCTTTATTATGATTTTTTGCGACGCAAGGGTAACGTTGATCGCCCAGTGAGTCTCGGCCACCCCTTGGGTGGTTGTCTTTGTGCCTGAGCACAGGGTTTATGACCAAGGCCTGTGCGGGTGAACAACCCGTTCCGTCACGTTTTCAAGGAACCGCGCTATGTTCGAACTCGATCACGACCTGGCTCAGGACATCGTCGACCGGGCGATGGCCATCCTGCCGTACAACGTCAATGTCATGGACAGCCAGGGGCTGATTCTGGGCAGCGGCGAACCCGAGCGCATCAACACCCGCCACGAAGGCGCGCAACTGGTGTTGGCCAACGGGCGCGTGGTCGAGATCGACGCGCACACCGCGATTCACCTCAAAGGCGTGCAGCCGGGCATCAACCTGCCGCTGTTGCTCGATCAGCGTTTGATCGGTGTGCTGGGCATCACCGGCGAACCCGAACAACTGCGCACCTATGCCGAGCTGGTACGAATGACCGCCGAGATGCTGGTGGGTCAGCGCAATCAACAGGCCGAGCAGCAATGGCGACGCCAGCGTTGCGATGATCTGCTGGCACTGCTGCTCAGCGAGGCGGGGGATTCGCCGCGTTTGCTGGACGAAGCGCAGCAGCTAGGGCTCAAGCCGCAATTGACGCGGGTGCCTTATCTGTTCGAGTTGGGCCTGGAACACGGTCCGGGCCAGACCGTCGAAGCGCTCAGCGCCTGGTTGATGTCGCGCTACCCGGACAGTTGGTGCGTGACCTCGGCCAAGTCTTCTTTGCTGTGGTGTCGACCGGCAACGCCAGCGATCGAGAACGAGCGGCTGCTGGAGAAGCTCGATGGCCTCGGCTGGAATATTTTGCGCATTGCCGTGGGCGGGCAGGCCGATGGCTTGTCGGGATTGCGCCGTTGCTATCGTCGGGTCGGTGATCTGTTGGCCTATGGTCGTGATGTGTTGCCGCATTCACGCTTGCTGACACTGAATCGTTATCGGCTGCCGGTGATGCTCTGGCGACACCGCAACGACGATGCGCTGGATGAGCTGCTGCGGCCGCTGCGCAAAGTCATCGCCAAGGATGGCAACGGCCAACTGCTGGCGACCTTGCGCAGTTGGTGCGAGCACGACGGTCAGAGTCAGGCCTGTGCCGAGGCGTTGGGCATTCATCGCAACAGTCTGCGTTACCGCATGGAAAGAATTGCCGAACTCAGCGGTGTCGATCCGCTGAAACTGGACGGCATGCTCGCGCTTTACCTTGGCGTCCAGCTGCTCCCCCAGGCAGACGCCAACCCATGAATCTCACAATTGCCTGTGGGAGCGGGCTTGCCCGCGAAGAGGCCATCACATTCAACATGCATGGTGATTGACACACCGCCATCGCGGGCAAGCCTGCTCCCACAGTGATTTGTGGTGGTGCACAAATTTGTGAACGACGCTGCTCACGCCGGGTTTTGTGAAAATGAACAATAATCCTCATGCCCGCTTGTGCAACGGACCGGCGTTATTGTTCATGGCGGCTGGCAGCATGGACGCATTGGAACTGGAGAATTCACATGAAAATCGTCATTGCCCCCGATTCGTTCAAGGACAGCCTGAGTGCCCAAGGGGTGGCCGAGGCCATTGCGCAGGGTTTGGCGGACGTCTGGCCGGATGCACAATTGCTCAAGTGCCCGATGGCTGATGGTGGAGAAGGCACAGTCGAATCGATTCTGGCCGCCTGCGACGGCGAACTGCGCCGTACCCCTGTTCGCGGGCCGCTGGGGGCCATGGTCGAGGCCGCATGGGGCTGGTTGCCACAGAGCCGCACCGCGATCATCGAAATGGCCGAGGCCAGTGGCTTGCAGCTGGTTGCGCCGAACCTGCGCGATGCTTGCACCAGCAGCACCTACGGCACCGGTGAATTGATCCGCGCCGCGCTGGATGCCGGCGCGCAACGGGTGATCCTGGCGATTGGCGGCAGCGCCACCAATGACGGCGGCGCCGGGGCGATGCAGGCCTTGGGTGTGAAGCTGCTGGACGCTCAAGGCCAAACCCTGGTGCCGGGTGGCCTGGCCCTGGCGCAACTGGCCCGCCTCGATCTGAGTGAGCTAGATCCGCGTCTGGCCAAGGTGCGTTTCGACATCGCCGCCGACGTCAATAACCCGCTGTGCGGCCCTCACGGTGCTTCAGCGATTTTCGGCCCGCAGAAAGGGGCATCGCCTGAGCAAGTCGAGCAACTGGACCAGGCCCTTGGGCATTTTGCCGAACGCTGCGCGCAAGCCCTGGATAAAGACGTGCGCGACGAACCTGGCAGTGGCGCGGCGGGTGGCCTGGGGTTTGCCGCCAAGGCGTTTCTCGGTGCGCAGTTTCAGGCCGGAGTGGAAGTGGTCGCTGAGCTGGTGGGTCTGGCCGAGGCGGTCAAAGGCGCCGATCTGGTGATCACGGGCGAAGGTCGTTTCGATGCCCAGACGTTGCGCGGCAAAACCCCGTTTGGCGTGGCGCGCCTCGCACGACAGCACGGCGTGCCAGTCATCGTCATCGCCGGGACCTTGGGCGAGGGGTATCAGGCGTTGTATGAACATGGCATCGATGCGGCTTTTGCCTTGGCCAGCGGACCGATGACATTGCAGCAGGCCTGCGCTGACGCACCGCGTTTGTTGCGCGAGCGCACCCGTGATATTGCGCGGGTGTGGCGGGTGGCGGCCGGCAAAATCCAGGACTGACAAAAATCCCCGTAGCAGCTGCCGAGCCAGCGAGGCTGCGTTCGGCGGCGAAGCCGTCGTAGGTCCTGCAAGCAAGGTTTCCCTGACACACCGCGCCGCTTGATTCACGACGGCTTCGCCGCCGAACGCAGCCTCGCGGGCTCGGCAGCTGCTACACCTGAAAAATATTTCTCCACCCCCTGCAAAAAACCTCAAGCCCGGCCGATACAGCTAACAGGCGCGCACAAACCTATTACAACAGTCGCGCCCAACTGAAAGGTGCGCGCTATCGCCCGCGCGCCCGACAGTGATTACCGCAAGGATGCTCGCCGCCTCAATTACCGAGATCATCCTATGTCACTGCGTAATCTGAAAATCGCGCCTCGAGCTTTCCTGGGTTTCGCCTTCATTGCCTTGCTGGTGATTGTGCTGGGTGTGTTTGCCGTGAACCGTATGTCGATCATTCGCCAAGCCTCTGTCGATATGGAAACGACACAGTTACCCAGCATCGGGTTTCTGGGCAACGTGACGGAAAACGTCCTGCGGCTGCGGATTCTCTCGTTCCGCGTGCTGGTCAACCGAGATCCGGCGGCGTTGCAGGAAGCCCAGACCCGCATCGGCGTGCTCGTCGACAAAGTGCGCACTTCCCAAACAAGCTATGCCGCCTTGCCGGCCAGCCCCGAAGAAGCTGCGCTGTACAAAACCTTCGCGACAACCCTCGATAACTACATGCAGGCCCAGAGCCAGATGCTGGAGCTGTCGCGGCAGAACAAACTGGAGGAGATGCGCGCCCTGATCAATACCCGGATCAAGGAAGGCACCGATCAAATGGGCGAGCAATTGAACAAACTGGTGGCGCTCAACGCCGCCGATGCCAAAGCCGCGTCAGCCAAGGCGGGCGAGCATTACAGCGAAGCCTTTATCGGCATCGTGACCGTGGCGGTGATGGCTTCGTTGCTGACCGTGCTGCTGGCCTGGCTGTTGACCCGCAGCATCCTCACGCCGCTGAACCGTGCGGTGCTCGCGGCCGAAACCATTGCTGGCGGCAACCTGAGCAAGGTCATCGAAGTCGACGGCAATGACGAACCGGCGCGTTTGCTCGGCGCCTTGTCCGCCATGCAGAGCAACCTGCGCAAAACCATCGAACAGATTGCCGGCTCCGCGACGCAACTGGGCGCCGCCGCAGAAGAACTCAGCACCGTGACGCAAGAAGCATCCCGTGGCCTGCAGCAGCAAAACAACGAAATCGAACAAGCCGCCACCGCCGTCAACGAAATGACGGCCGCCGTGGAAGAAGTGGCGCGCAACGCGGTGTCGACTTCCGAAGCCTCGAACCAGTCGACCCAGGCGGCCCGTGAAGGTCGTGACCGGGTGGTGGAAACCGTTGACGCGATCCAGACCATGACCCACGACGTGCAAAACACCGCGTTGATGATCGAAGGGCTGGCGACTCAGGGCCGCGACATCGGCAAAGTGCTGGATGTGATTCGTGCCATTGCCGAACAAACCAACCTGCTGGCCCTCAACGCCGCGATCGAAGCGGCCCGTGCCGGGGAAGCAGGGCGTGGCTTTGCGGTGGTGGCGGACGAGGTCCGGGCGTTGGCCCATCGCACCGCGCAGTCGACCCAGGAAATCGAGAAAATGGTCGCCGGTATCCAGAACGGCACCGGCGAAGCGGTCTCATCGATGCAGCAAAGCAATCAGCGCACCCAAAGCACGCTGGAAATGGCTCGTGCTGCGGGAATCGCCCTGGAGCAGATCACCCAATCGATTCAACTGATCAACGAACGCAACCTGGTGATCGCCAGCGCCTCGGAACAACAGGCTCAGGTGTCCCGTGAAGTCGACCGCAATCTGGTGAACATTCGCGACCTGGCTACCCAGTCTGCCGCCGGTGCCAACCAGACCAGCGCCGCCACCCACGAGCTGTCACGATTAGCAGTTGATTTGAACGCGATGGTGGCGCGTTTCGTGATTTGAGATAGGGTTGAAACTGGAACTCGCGCGTTAGGAGAAGTACATGCGCTACTCAGCCTTGACCCAACGAATCGATGGTGACGGAGCGGCAGCCTGGAGGATTCATGATCGAGCGCTGGAGCTGCGTGAGCAGGGCGTCGATGTGCTGCTGCTTTCTATCGGCGACCCGGATTTTGATACGCCGTTGCCGATCATTCATGCGGCCATCGATAGCCTGTTGGCGGGTGACACCCATTACTCGGATGTACGCGGCACCCGCACGCTGCGCAGCAGCATCGCCAGCCGTCATCAGCGGCGCAGCGGCCAGTTGGTGGATGCCGAAAATGTGATCGTACTGCCCGGCGCGCAGTGCGCGGTGTATTCGGTTGCCCAATGCCTGCTCGACCCCGGCGATGAAGTGATCGTCGCCGAACCGATGTACGTGACCTATGAAGGCGTGTTTGGCGCCTGCGGAGCCAGCGTGGTGCCGGTGGCGGTGCATCCGGAAAATGGCTTCCGGGTTGAACCGGCCGATGTCGCGGCGCTGATCACCGCAAAGACCCGCGTCATTTTGCTCAACAGCCCGAATAATCCCTCCGGTGCCAGTCTGTCGTTGAAGAGCTGGCAGGCGTTGGCAGCATTGTGTGTGCGGCATGACCTTTGGCTGATCAGCGACGAGGTCTACAGCGACCTGTTGTTCGAGGGCGAGCACATCAGCCCGGCCAGTCTGCCGGGCATGGCCGAGCGCACCGCGACGATCAACAGTCTGTCCAAATCCCATGCCATGACCGGTTGGCGGGTGGGCTGGATGATCGGCCCCAAACCGTTGGCTGAACATTTGATGCATCTGTCGCTGTGCATGCTGTTCGGCCTTCCGGATTTCGTCCAGAACGCCGCGCAAGTAGCGCTCGATAAAGACTTGCCGGAAGTGGCCCTGATGCGCGAGGAATATCGCCAGCGTCGCGATCTGGTGTGCGCCAGGCTAAGCGGTTGCCCGGGTATCCGGCCGATCAAACCGGATGGCGGGATGTTCGTGATGGTCGATGTGCGCCAGACCGGGCTCGGTGCGCAGGATTTTGCCGAGCGTTTGCTGGAAGGGTACGGGGTGTCGGTGCTGGCCGGCGAAGCCTTCGGGCCAAGCGCGGCGGGGCATATTCGCATTGGCCTGGTGGTGGATCAGGCGAGGCTGGCAGATGCGTGCCAGCGGATTGCGTCGTGTGCGGCGCAGTTGCTGCAGGTGCGGCGGGCCTGATCGATTTGTGTTGAATTTGATGGCCTCTTCGCGGGCAAGCCTCGCTCCTACAGGGTTTTGTAAACGCCAAAAATCCCCTGTAGGAGCGAGGCTTGCCCGCGAAGACTGACTCTCATACGCCGAATGTCTTGAGCCTTCCATGCCCTGGTATCCAACAGATGCCTGCCATACATGCCCAGCGTCTTGCCATGCATATCGAGGCCGATCTCGATTGAGTCATCCATTAGTTTGATTTTGATCAACCTCTCCATTGCTTTGCTGGCTAGACTGAATATCACTACGACGTGTCAGTCGAGGTTGTACTCCATGTACTGGTTCCGCCGTCACCGCCGACGCCTGTTGCACCTTATCCTTTTGGTGTGGATGTCAGCTGTGAGCGTGATGGCAATCCAGGGTTGCCTGGTACAAACGAATCACAATATAACCGTGCCACACAATGCCGAGCTGTATGGGGTGGATGGCCATGCCCTCCACGCCAGCGGTTGCCTGCAAAACTGTGAGGACACTGCCACCGCGATAAAACCTGCTGCGCAGATTCCTGCATTGGATCCTGTCCACTGGGCCGTCCTTTTGCTGTTAACTGCAGCAGTAATAAGGGTGCTTGAGCCCGAGAAAAAATTCTCCTTCGCCGCGCTTGTACTCAAGCGCCCCGCACCGCCGGAAGTCCCAGTCCGCCTGACTTTCGTCCGTTTCAACGATTAACTCCCCTATTTCAGAGTGGCAGAGCACGAGTTGCTCTGTCCTGCTGCGTCGTTTTTTCGCGACTCGGTTATTCCTGCTCACCTCTTCACAAAAAGGCGAACAGCAAACACACCGGACAAAGAGGAGTATCCACCATGAACCCTACCGAATCGGCCTACGGTCTCTGGTCGCTGGTCATCATCAACTCATTGGTGTTTATCTTGTTCGCCTTCAGCTTCGTCCGGCCTAAGACGAGTCGCGATTGGCGCTCCTTCGGTATGTTCTCGGCGTTCCTGGTGGCTCTGTTTACCGAGATGTACGGTTTCCCGCTGACGATCTACCTGTTGATGCCCTGGCTCACTCGCAACTTCCCCGGCATCGACTTCCTCTCGCACGATGCAGGGCATTTGCTCGAAACGGTTCTGGGCTGGAAGGTCAACCCGCACTGGGGGCCATTTCACATTATCAGTAACTTGCTGGTCGCTGGCGGCTTCTGGTTATTGGCGTCCGCGTGGCGCGTGCTCTACAGGGCCCAAGGTAGTGGGCAACTCGCGCTCGAGGGGCCCTATGCACGGATCCGGCACCCGCAGTACGTTGCCTTCGTGCTGATCATGTTCGGCTTTCTATTGCAGTGGCCGACATTGATCACTCTGGTGATGTTTCCAATCCTCCTGTTCGTCTACACCAAGCTGGCGAAGCGGGAAGAACGGGAGATGTTTGCGCACTTCGGCAACGCCTACCGCACTTACTGTGAACAGACGCCGGCGTTCCTGCCCTGGTCAACCCCCCGCAGTCCCGACATCCCTACTGACGCGCCTCCCAGTTCAGGAAAACAATCATGAACGCTCCCTGGAAAACCGGCATTGCTCTGGCCCTGACCATGGCCATTTCCTACACGGTCTGTGCGCTGCTCTATGCGCTATGGCCGGCGCAAGGTATCGCTTTTCTCAACGCCTTGTTCCATGGACTCGACTTCGGTCGTCTTCAAGCTCCGCAAGACTACGGGTTGACGGCTTTCGTCGGGCCACTGCTGGTCTTGACCGTATGGGGCGCGATAGTCGGCACCTTGTTTGCCTGGCTGTCCGGCAAGCTCCACGGCAAGTCTTGATAGCCGCATCAGGCGGGAGACAGTGATGAACGAATCACACATTCAGCACAGCCAGCACCAGCCGGCGTTTGCATCAGGGAACATGGCGAAAGATCCGATCTGCGGGATGATGGTCGATAAGACCACAGCATTGTCACGGGAACGTGGCGGGCGCAGTTATTACTTTTGCAGCGATACCTGCCTGCGCACCTTCGAGTCGCCAGAAAGAGAACTGAAGGCGATGAAAACCCGTGTGACTATCGCCCTCACCGGTGTACTGGCCCTGGCGCTTCTGCGTGCGGGCGCCTTCATCGCGCTGGCCGCCGGTGCCACGCTACTGACTTGGGTACCGATCCCTGCGCTTCCTTGGTTCACGTGGGGTATATGGCTTTTCCTGTTGGTCACTCCGGTGCAGTTCATCGGTGGCTGGAGTTTCTATAAGGGGGCGTGGAACGCCATTCGCACCCGAAACATCAACATGGATTTCCTGATCGCCCTCGGCACGTCGGTCGCCTATTTCTACAGTGTCGCGGTGCTGTTCTTCCCCGACGTCCTGCCGGTCAAGGTGGCCGAGCGCGACGTCTATTTCGAGGTCTCGGCGGTCATCATCGCCTTCGTCCTGCTGGGCAGGTACATGGAGGAGATCATCAAGAAAAAGTCTTCGGCTGCGGTACGGCGCTTACTCGATCTCAAACCGGCGATCGCGCATGTGATTCGTGATGGGCAAGAGGTCGACTTGCCCGCTGAGAACGTCATGGCCGGCGAGTTTCTGGTAGTCAAGCCTGGCGAAAAAATCCCTACCGATGGCGATGTCAGTGACGGTCAGTCAACGGTAGACGAGTCCATGCTGACTGGCGAGTCGATGCCGGTCGACAAACACCCGGGCAGTCCGGTGATCGGAGGTACGCTCAATGGCAGTGGGGTGTTCACTTTCAAGGCAAGCAGGATCGGTGCGGATACCGCACTGGCGCAGATCATCAAAATGGTCGAGGAGGCACAGAGCAGCACCGCGCAGATCCAGCGCCTGGCCGATCAGGTCACTGGCTATTTTGTGCCTGCGGTGGTGGCCGTCGCGCTATTGGCGCTGGTCGGCTGGTCGCTTGCGGGGAATTTCCCGCAGGGGCTGTTGGCCTTTATCGCGGTTCTGATCATTTCCTGTCCCTGCGCATTGGGCGTGGCGACGCCTGCCGCGTTAATGGTCGGTGTTGGCAAAGGGGCTGATAACGGCATCCTTATCCGGGGCGGCGAAGTACTGGAGCGGGCAGAAAAACTGAGTACGGTGGTGTTCGACAAAACCGGCACCATTACCCGAGGCGAACCCGATGTAACCGATGTGATTTCGTTAGGCTCAGCGTTGGAGAACGAGGTCTTGAAGCTCGCTGCCGCCGTGGAGTCCGGTTCAGAACATCCGCTTGGAGCTGCGATAGTGCGCGCCGCCCGGCATCGTGACATCAACCTGCCGAAAGCGACCGGCATCAACGGGATCGCCGGTCACGGCATCGAAGGCAGTATCGACAGTCGTAAAATCTGGCTGGGCAATCGGCGCTTATTCGCCCGCCAAGGCATTTCGACCGAAGCTGGCGAGGAGCACCTTATCCGCCTGGAAGCCGATGGCAAGACCGCCATGCTGGTCGGTGTCGACGACCGTTTGGTCGGGGTGATTGCGGTGGCCGACACCATTAAACCCGAAGCGGCTGAAGCCGTTGCGGCATTAAAGGCAAGCGGTATCAAGGTCGTGCTTCTGAGCGGTGATAACCACCGTACTGCCGAAGCGGTCGCGCGACAGGTCGGCATTGAGCGAGTGATTGCCGAGGTCTTGCCGGACGACAAGGTCGCAGTGATCCGTCAATTGCAAAGCGAAGGGCAGGTCGTGGCCATGGTTGGCGATGGTGTCAACGATGCACCGGCCCTGGCCACCGCCGACATCGGCATCGCCATTGGGTCGGGTTCCGATGTAGCGAAGGAAACCGGCGGCATCATCCTGCTCAAAAACGATGTGCGCGACGTGGTCAACGCGATCAAGCTGTCGCGCGCAACCATGGTCAAGATCAAGCAAAACCTGTTCTGGGCATTCATCTACAACAGTATCGGCATTCCAATCGCGGCCTTTGGGCTGCTTAATCCCATCATCGCTGCCGCCGCTATGGCACTCAGCTCCCTATCGGTAATCGCCAACTCCGCGCTGCTCAAGCGTGCCCGCATTGGCTTGGGTCAGGAGGCTAATTCATGAACCGCGAAGTTTTAATTATCTGTCTTCTGGTGAGCATCGTGGGCATTGCAACGGTGGTTTACCTGTTGGGGCTGACTGGCAAATCGTTCGCTATAGCAGCGATTTTCCTGATGTGCCCGGTCTTGGTCGGGGTGCAACTTTTTCGCGGTGTGCGCCAATTCGATAAGGACATGGAAGAGGCCCGTCGCAAACTGCAAAGGAAGAATCTGCCATGAAACCCCATTACGTTCCCGTTCGCAGCGCCGGCCGCATCAACGGGTTCTTCCTCGGCTTCCTCGCCATTGCCGCGTACTTCCTGTTGAATCGACTTGCTGCGGCAAACCGCCGAAGGGAGCGTGATCATGCCGATACACAGTGTTCTTGAGTTGCGCGTGCGCCGGCTTGGCATTGATACCCACCAGCAGCCGGTGGCGTTCATGCCGCGTGATTGCCACGTCTGCCGCTCGGAAGGTTTTTCCGCCTTGTCACGCATCGAGCTGGTCAAAGGCACGCACCGCGTGATCGCGACGCTGATGGTGGTAGATGGACAGTGGCTAGGCGGCGGTGAAGTTGGACTATCGGAGTCGGCGTGGAGGCTGCTCGGTGCGCAGGAGGGCGAAAGCGTTACCGTGCATCACCCGGCGCCGGTAGAGTCGATGAGTGCCGTGCGCGGGAAGATCCATGGAAGTGCGTTGTCGCGGGAGGCGCTGACGGCGATCGTGAATGACATCGATGCCGGCCGATTCAGCGACGTGGAGCTGGCGGCCTTTCTAACCGGTTGTGCCGGCAACCAAATGTCGCTCACCGAAATCCGCTACCTGACCGACGCCATGGTTGAAGTCGGCGAGCGTCTGCACTGGGACCGACCGCTGATTCTGGACAAGCACTGCGTGGGTGGGCTGCCGGGGAATCGGACCACTCCCATTGTGGTGGCCATCGTCGCGGCCAACGGCCTGTGCATACCCAAGACCTCCTCGCGAGCGATTACCTCCCCAGCGGGCACAGCCGACGCCATGGAGACCCTGGCCCCGGTTGATCTCGATTTGCCAACGATGCGCAGGGTCGTGGAACAAGAGGGTGGTTGCGTCGTCTGGGGCAGGGCCGTGCAACTGAGTCCGACCGATGATGTTCTGATCCGGGTCGAACGAGCCTTGGACCTGGACAGCCAGGGCCAGTTGGTAGCCTCGGTGTTGTCGAAGAAACTGGCGGCCGGTGCGAGTCATGTATTGATCGACATCCCTGTCGGCGCTACCGCGAAAGTACGCGATATGCCAGCAGCGATCCAACTGCAAACGTTGTTGGTCGAAGTCGGCAGCCTGCTTGGCCTCAACGTCCAGGCACATGTATCGAACGGCGATGGCCCAGTGGGGCGGGGCATTGGCCCGGCACTGGAAGCACTCGATGTGCTGGCGGTGCTGCGCGGCGATGCGCAGGCGCCACAGGACTTGCGTGAGCGTGCCCTCGACCTCGCCGGCCTGTTGCTGGAAATGGCCGGCAAAGTGCCGACCGGTCGTGGCTATACGCTCGCCGCCGCAACTTTGGCGAGTGGCAGCGCCTGGCGGAAATTCCAGGCCATCGCGAACGCCCAAGGCGGGCTGCGCGAGCCGCCGCAGGCGCGCTATAGGCACCCGGTTTTGGCTGACTGCGACGGCCGTGTGTGTCGCATCGACAACCGCATACTGTCGCGCATTGGCAAATTGGCTGGGGCGCCGGCGGCCCCCGCAGCCGGGCTGGTACTCGGTACCGCGCTCGGACAACGGGTCGAGGCCGATCAGCCGCTCTATACCGTGCATGCTGAAAGCCCGGGCGAACTGGCTTATGCGTTGGAATATGCGCAGCAGCACTCGGAACTCTTCTTCATCGAGGAGGACGCACCATGAATCCCCTGCTGTTTTGTCTCGACGGTAACCTGGCCTTACAGACCGGGCTCGCGACCCATGCGCGGCTGCAACCCGCTGCCTGCCAGCTGCGGCAGTTTCCCGACGAGGAAAGCTATGTGCGTGTGTTGAGCGACGTGCAGGGCCGCGATGCGGTGGTTTTGTGCAGCCTGCACCGCCCGGACACCCTGTTCATACCGCTGTGCTTGCTCATGGAAACCCTGCGCGAGTTGGGTGCCCGCTCCGTGGGCCTGGTTGCTCCCTATTTGGCCTATATGCGTCAGGACCAGCGTTTTCATCCGGGGGAGGCCGTCAGCGCGCGCCTGTTCGCCGCCCTGTTGGCACCGCACATCGACTGGTTAGTGACGGTGGACCCGCACCTGCATCGTATCCATGATCTGGGCACTCTGTACCCGGTACCGCATCGAGTCGTACATGCCGCACCGGCCCTGGCCGCCTGGGTTACCAGTGAGATCGCGCAGCCGTTGTTGATCGGTCCCGACAGCGAAAGCGAGCAATGGGTGTCGGAGGTCGCCCGGCTGGCGAAAGCGCCATTCATCGTGCTGCAGAAAGTGCGACTCGGTGATCGGGAGGTCGCGGTCTCCGTGCCCGATATCGAGCGTTGGCGTGAACACACTCCGGTGCTGATCGACGACATCATCTCGACGGGGCGTACCCTGCTCGAAACCGCCAGTCATCTGCAACGAGCAGGTATGCGCCCACCGGTGGCCCTGGCGGTACATGGAGTGTATGCAGAACACGCCGAACGGGATTTGCAAGCGGCCGGCATTCAGGCCTTCACTAGCAATAGCATCTTGCACGCCAGCAACACCATCGATCTGTCCGAACTGGTTGGAAAAGCCATCGAGGAGCTTGCTCCATGACTTTAAATGGATAACCGAAAGGTGACGCGGGTTGCTATCGAACCGGGCTGCCGCATGCCTTTGAACGAGGCCATGCGCCAAGCGGTGCAAACCTTGCGTATGCGCACCTGTGCGACATCGAGCGGACCCTTGCGCGTTTGGTGCGCGGCGATTTACCTGCCTTCTGATAAAAGGGCCTGATCGATTTGTGTTGAATTTGATGGACTCTTCGCGGGCAAGCCTCGCTCCTACAGGGGATTTTTGGCGTTCACAAAACCCTGTAGGAGCGAGGCTTGCCCGCGAAGACTGACTCACAGACGCCAAATGTTCTCAGCCCTTCCACGCCCCGGCATTCACCAGATTAACCGGCCGCTCCCCAGCCAACGCCGCCAATAGATTATCCACCGCACACCGGGCCATCGCCTCCCGCGTCTCATGCGTCGCCGACCCGATGTGCGGCGTCGCCACCACGTTGTTCAACTGCAACAACGGCGAGTCATTCCCCAGTGGCTCACGTTCGAACACATCCAGCCCCGCCGCGCGAATCCGCTTGTGCTGCAACGCCTCGATCAGCGCCGCCTCATCCACCACCTTGCCTCGGGAAATGTTGATGAAGATCGTCTCGGGACGCATCAGGGCGAACTGTTCAGCGCCAATCAACCCTTCGGTTTCAGCGGTCAGTGGCAACGTCAGGCAAACGAAATCGGCCTGTTGCAGCAGATCCCTCAGGCTGCGGTATTGCGCGTTGAAACGCTGCTCCACCGCCGGTTTCGGCGAATGGCTGTGATACAAAACCGGCATGCCAAAACCGAAATGCCCACGTTGCGCCAAGGCTTCACCAATCCGCCCCATGCCAATAATGCCCAGCGTCTTGCCGTGTACATCGCTGCCGAATTGCGTCGGACCGATGTTGCGGTTCCACTGGCCGGCACGAACCATGTTCGCCAATTCGACTACGCGCCGGGCGGTGGCCAGGATCAGCGCGAAACCGGTGTCGGCGGTGGTTTCAGTTAACACATCGGGGGTGTTGCTGAGCAGAATTCGCCGCTCGGTCAGGTAGTCGATGTCGTAGTTGTCGACACCGACGGACACGCTGGCAATGGCTTCCAGGTTCGGCGCCAGATCCAGTAACCCGGCATCCAGTTTCAGACTGGCGCCAAGCAGACCTTGAGCGTGGGGCAGGACCTGGCGCAGCTTTGCCAGCCCCTCGGCGTCGAGATTGTCGATCAGCGTCACCTCGGTCTGCTCATGCAGGCGAGCCATCAGCAGCGGCGAGAGTTTCTTGTACAGCACAACCTGTTTTTTCATCGTCGTCATATCAACATCCATTCAGGAATGAGCCGCCATCGGCCGGCGCACAGCGACCCGGTCACTGGCACCGGGCTTGAGGAAAATCGTCAGCACCACTGACAGCAGCAACGCGCCGCTCATCAGCAAATAGGAAGCGCCGGGCGATCCGGTGGAGCTGTTCAGGTAACCCACCAGATAAGAGCCACCAAACGAACCGAGTGCGCCCATGCTGTTGATCAACGCCATGGCCCCACCGGCGACGTTGGCCGGGAGGATTTCCGGGACGATGGCAAAAAACGGCCCGTACGGGGCGTACATGCAGGCGCCGGCGATCACCAGCAGCGTGTAGGACCACCAGAAATGTTCCGCGCCCAAAACGTAGGAGCCATAGAACGCAATCGAGGCGATCAACAGCGGTGGCCAGACGAAGCGCTTGCGTTTTTGCAGCTTGTCCGAGCCCCAGGATACCAGCAGCATGCCGATCACTGCGGCCAGGTAGGGCAACGCCGACAGCCAACCGGCTTCGATCATGTCCATCTGCGCGCCGGCCTTGAGAATCGATGGCAGCCACAACACGAAACCGTAGACGCCGATGCTCCAGCAGAAAAACTGCAAGGCAAGGATGATCACTTTTGGCGAGCGGAAGGCTTCGGCGTAGTTTTTCACCGCTTTGATGCCAACCTGTTCGGCGGCCAGGGCGCTTTCCAGATCCTGCTTTTCCTGCTCGCTCAGCCACTTGGCCTGGGCCGGACGATCATCGGCCAGCCGCCACCAGATAAACGCCCACAGCACCGCCGGCAAGCCTTCGATGATGAACATCCAGCGCCAGCTGAAATGCTCGATCAGGTAGCCTGAGACCACCGACATCCAGAGCATGGTCACCGGGTTACCAAGGATCAGGAAAGTATTGGCGCGCGAACGTTCGGCACGGGTGAACCAATGACACAGGTACACCAGCATCGCCGGCATCACGGCCGCTTCGACCACGCCAAGCATGAAGCGAATCACGATCAGCCAGTAGGCGTTGGAGACAACGCCAGTCAAGGTCGCCAGGCTGCCCCAGAGGATCAGGCTGATGAAAATCAGCTTCTTCACGCTGTGCTTCTGGGCATAGATCGCGCCCGGAATCTGGAAGAAAAAATAACCAAGGAAGAACAGCGCGCCGAGCAGGGACGACAGCCCGGGGGTAATCATCAGGTCCGCCGCCATTCCGGAGGCGGCGGCAAATCCATAATTGGCGCGGTCCAGATACGCCAGGCTGTAGGTGATGAACACGATCGGCATGATGTACCACCAGCGGCGGGTGGCCAGTGTTGCGGTTTTCATAGTGATGCTCCTGAGCTTGTTGTTTTTGTCGCAGCAGGTAACGGGGGTGAATCAACTTTTTGCAGTGACTGTTATGGCCTCTTCGCGGGCAAGCCTCGTTCCTACGGGACCGCGCAAGACCTGTAGGCGCGAGGCTTGCCCGCGAAGGCGGCCTCAAATTCAGCGTCCATTTCAGCTCGGGTCGGCAATCCCTCCATATCCCCACGGCTCTGCACCGCGCGGCTACCGATCCAGTTGGCACGTTGCACCGCTTGGGCAACGCTGTGGTTTTCCAGCAGGGCGCTGATCAGGCCGACGGCAAACCCGTCACCGGCGCCGACCGTATCGACCACCGTTGCCACCGGCACGCCTGCAACGAAGCCTTCATTCAGATGGGTTCGGTAATACGCACCGGCCGGCCCGAGTTTGATCGCCACGGCTTCAGCGCCTTGGTCGAGATAAAACGCCGCAATGTCGGCGGGGGCTTCGAAGCCGGTCAGTAAACGTCCTTCGCTCAAACCCGGCAGCACCCAATGGGCGAGGGCGGCGAGACGGTTGATCTCGCCGATCATCTGTTGTTCGCTGGCCCATAGACTCGGGCGCAGGTTGGGGTCGAACGACACGCTGCGCCCGGCATTGCGCATGCGGGTCATCAGCTCCAAAGACATTTCCCGGGCCGACGCAGACAGCGCCGGGGGAATGCCCGTGGCGTGCAAGTGCCTGGCCTCGAGCAGTTGCGGTGCAATGGTCTGTACCGACAAATGACTGGCCGCCGAGCCGCGCCGGAAGTACTCGACAACCGGATCGCTGCCATCGTCGCTACGGGACTTGAGCTGAAAACCGGTAGGGTGCGCCGGGTCAATCTCAACGTGGCTGCAATCCAGGCCTTCTTTCTCCAGCGTATCGATCACGAACCGACCCAACGAGTCCGCGCCAACCCGGCTCAGCCAGGTGACGTTAAACCCCAACCGCGACAAACCAATGGCGACATTACTGTCGGCTCCGGCAATGCGTTTGTGGAACTGGCCTACGTCAGCCAGATCTCCGTTCTGTTCGGCGACGAACATCGCCATGGTTTCACCGAACGACAGAATATCGATCTCAGACATGAGCGGGCTCCAGACGGGATTGACCGAGGCGGGCGAGGGTGGCGACGTGCTCGGTGGTCAACTGCACCAGATCATCGCCTTGCAGCGGATACTCCGCCGCGCGCATCACGCCTTGATCCATGTGCTGCAGCAGTTGGCTCCACAGACGCAAGTCGCTGGCGGCCGGCGGCACCGCGACCCGTTTGCCGTCGGCCCGGCGCGCCACGGCTTTGCAATGCACATAGCCGACGTATCGACCAAGCAGCCGTGCGGCGTTGGTGGCGGACTGATCCTGCCATTGCCAGTTGCCGATATCGAAAGTCATTTTGATCGGCAGCTCGTGCTGTTCCACTTCGGCGAAGAAGCGCTGGAACGGTTCGATGCGGCCACCGTGCAAGGTCTGATCGTTCTCCACCAGCAACTGCACCGCGCTCTGTTGCAACTGCAGCGCCAGCGTTTGCAGATCGTTGTTGTCGGTGAAATAGCCCAGGGAGACTTTCAGCCATTGGGCGCCGAATGACTCGGCTCGCTTCAGGGTCGGGACCAGTTCAGGATTGGGGGCCGACTGCCCGGCCAGCCACAATTCCATCGGTGAGGAATACACACTTTCCAGGCCCCGGGATTGCGTGGCAGCAGCCAAATGCGCAGGGTCTTCGAGCGTCAGCAGCTCTTCGCGCCATTCAATGTGGGTGGCGCCGGCGGCGGACAAAACCTCGACAAAACTGCCTTGGCCTCGTTGGCGGACGAGGTCGGCGCCGTAGCTGGACAGACTGATGGAAACGGGTGGTTTGTTCATTGTTATTCACCTCTGAAACCGGTTTCATTTTTGGTCAAAAAAATATTGATGTGAGTTGCGGGGTGGTCTTTGGGGACTCTTCGCGGGCAAGCCTCGCTCCTACAGGGATCTGTGGTGTTCACAAGACCCGTAGGAGCGAGGCTTGCCCGCGAAGAGGCCCGAACATTCACCGAAGATTTCCAAGAGTCGACCCCCGCACTATCAACCGCGCCGAAAAATCCAGGTTCCGCACCGGCCCGTCATCCCCACGCAGCCGCTTGAGCAAACACTCGAACGCACTCGCGCCAATCTCGGTCGTCGGCTGGGCCAGCGCGGTAATCCCGCTGCCCACCAACGGATACCAATCCAGATCATCCAGGGCAATCAGCCCGACATCCTCGAACAGGTTGCACTGCAACTCACGCAACGAATGGGTGCTGGCCAGTGCGGCGATACCGTTGGCGCAAAACAGCGCTTTCGGCCCGCGACCAGGCGTCTTCAGAAAATGTTTCAAACGAGCGGTCAGATCGTCGCCAGTTTCAACTACCGCGCCGGAGAGCGCCGGACGCCGCTCGATCTGCGCCTTGAAACTGCTGACCCGTTCGATCCGCGAACTGGTGCCGTCATAAGGTTCGGTGACCAACAACACATCGCGATAACCGCGTTCTTCAAGGTGGGCAATGGCCATCTCGACAGCGGCCGGATTATCCAGCCCCACCAGATCGCTCTCGAGCTGCTCGACCTTGCGATCCACCAGCACCATAGGCATTTCCTGATGAAGTTCATGCAACTCATCCAGGTGGTGGCCGAGGGTGTTCACGATCAGGCCTTCGATGTTGTACGAGCGCAGCAACGCCAGGTGTTGACGCTCTTGCTCATCATCGCGATCGGTATTGCACACCACCAGGCTGTAACCGTGCTGACGGCATGCGGTTTCCACCCCGTGCATCACGGCAATCGAATAAGGGTTACGGATATCGGCCACCAGCATGCCGATCAGACGCGTGCGCCCACGTTTTAGGCCGCGGGCCATCTGGTTCGGGCGATAGCCCAGTTCGCTGATCGCCTGCTCGATGCGCAGGGCAATGGCATCGGAGAGCAGGGCGCGGTCGTCGCCGATGAACCGCGAGACGCTGGCCTTGGACACGCCCGCGTGTTCGGCGACGTCAAGCATGGTCACGCGGCTGCGTTGGGCGGCTGAGAAATCGTTCAAAGTCTGAGTCTTCTTGTTATCTGAAACCGGTTTCAGCTAACACCAGTCTCTTTGGTCGCGTCAAGTGAAGATGCTTCCGGCTGCAGGGTAAAAAGTCACTATATCCGACAGACGGTAGCAAAACCTGTCAGATCTGACAGTTGGAAATAACCACGTTGACGCGCCTAATTCCCTCGACTGGACAGCAAGTTTAAAAAAAAAGCCTTTCGAATGTTTTGTATGAGTCGGTGATAGAAGAATGACCTCGATGACATTTTATCAATCACGAAATGCAGGCGTATTGGCAAAGCCGCTTTCAGTGGAGGGCGTCGACGACAACGATCCGACCGGACATATTCCCCGCGACTTTCTGATTATGGGGACTCGTATCGTTATTCCGTATTGGATTGATCCGGTACCTAACGATGAACTGTGGGTGGTATTGCGTCAGAACGGTGTGGAGCGCAGGCTCTACACGGAGTTTTATCCAGCGCCTCTGACCGTCCCGTTCTTGTATTTCGATTTGACAGCACTACACTTGGCAACTGACGGCATCGCATTCCTGTATTACAAAATCTGGAAAGGTTCGGGCGGTACCGATGACCCTTCACCGGAAAGACAACTGACCATCGATCACAGGCCACCTTTAACTTTGGCAGAACCCCGGTTTCGGCATGCCACACTTTGGGGTTATCTGAATAACAATACGGATCCTCCTCTGACAAATGGCGCCACGGTTGTAATTCCCGCTTTTATAAACATCGCTGTGCCCGGCGATGTTGCAAAAATCCACTGGCGGGGATACAGCAGTCTCAACGGCAGTGGGCCAGAGGTCCCGGGGACTTACGGTGTTTGGGATAAACCGCTCTCCGCTGCAGATATAACAAACGGATTTGATCATGTGGTGCCATTTCTGTCGCATATAAGTCTCTTATTCAATGATGATTCGGCCGTTGTGATTTGCCAATTGTTCAGGGGCGGGCGACTCATTGCGGAGTCAAACAAAGGCTTAGTGAAAATTGACAGAGTAACACCTGGTGAAAGTGGCCCGTCCGGCCTTAACGATGGAGAAATAAAAATGACAGCTCAAGAAAAGATTGTACGGCAACCAAGGCCTCGCCCTGAAAGTCTCGGTCAAGAACCGTTCGGTGTTTTGGCTACATCGGTCAACATCGACAAGTTGGCTGATGAGTCTATTGCTATCAGTGTTCTGGAGTCGGGGGAATTAACTTTCAAGTTGGCTCGCTTCACTGAAGAAGATGATGCCGACGAAGTAGATGTGTACTTTGCGAAAGGGACTGGCAGCTTAGAGTTGTTGCAGGGATTTATTCCACTGGGACCGATCGCGGGCCGTGATCCGGCTGCGATTGAGATCAAGGTTCCGACAGATATGTTTGTCGAGGACGCGCAGCCGGCCACGCCGACTCCTTATCAAGTGCAACTGATTGTCTACAAGGGCGGCGGCGGTACCGATGACCCTTCGAACATCGTAACGTTCAATATTGACCGTACCGCGCCGTTCGAGGTCAAGTATCCGTCGCGCATCAAAAATCCTCCGACGCCTGCCCCAACGTTTACCAATGCCCCAGCGGATGCTCAAAGGCTTGTTAATGAGGCATGGATGAAAGATCCCGCGAATGCGGAACTGAAATTCACCGTGAATGTCGGTTATCCATTACGTCGGCTCGATGATGACCTTGAAGTTCATTTGACATCAGCCGGCGTGAGCATACAGGTGTTCAAAGGCATGGTGGACGCCACCGGTGCATTTACGGTGCAGAGCACTGAACTGCGGAAACTGCCGAACGGGCGGGTCATGATCCATTATTTCTGGACAGACCTTCCTGGCAACAGAAGCGCGAGCTCTACGCCTGCCGCCGTTTTGACTTTGGGGCTTGCACTTGATCCGAAATTGAACAAAGCACCTCTGGTGCCGTTCACTGATCCGAACGCAACGACCACGATCTATCTTGATAACATTGCAGGCCTGACTGCAATTGTCGAGCGTGCATCCATTGACAACGCCGAGCCGGGCGATGAGATCACTCTAACTATAGAAGATCCGAACGATCCAACGATTTTTGTGGAAATTGGTACTCAACCGCTTGCAGATGCGGATGTGCCATTCACTGTTACTTACTCGCAACTTAATGAAATCTATGGCACGGCGCAAAGCGATAAACAAATAAAAGTCTATTTTGATCTCGTCCGGGGCATGGACTTATTTCGCTCTCCGGCGTTTTTTTTCACAACGAATCTCTACCCTTCAGGAGGGATTTATCCGGAATTGCCTGATTTGACAAACCCGGCTTTCGCTTTGCCCGTGGTGACCGGGGCCTCTAATACGACAGACCAACTGCTACCTGGCGATCGCGACAAACCAGGTAAATTTACAGTGACCCTTGCCCTGACTGATCCGCCCATTACATCCGGTGAAACGGCCAAGTGTTATCTTAATAATCAACTCGTGGGGGACTTTTCGCCCTTTGGTGACGCCACTGCCATTGAATTTTCTGTCACCATTTCCGCTCTTATCATCGCCGCGCTACCGACCCCAACAGTGCCGGCCCGCTGGACGCGCCAGAAATCGGGAATCGACAAAAACGTAATTAGTTCCAGTCCGAAAACTGTGACGGTCAGTGGTAAAAAAATCGATTTGCTGGCACCGGCCGTGAAAGTGCGTAATCCGGAACTCAAAAATCAAATTGATTGCTTTGCAATGATTAATGCCACGACCACCTGGCAGTTGGGGGTTTTGATTCCCGAAGATCTAATCAATTTGCCAATAGGAAAAGTAATCACCGTACATTTTGCTGCCTACAGAGACCCCGAAGGTACCGACTTGATTCTACGTACCGAGGCCTCGGCTCCCTATACCATCAAAGCGGCTGTAAAACTCGTAGTTACACCTGCTCGGACCGGTAAGCCTGAAATCTCTTTCATGGGAAATCTCGGTGCAGTTGGCGAAGCTGATAATTTCAAGGCGGCGCAGCCGGTGACAGGTACGAAAGCTTTTGGCAAGTACTGGTATACGGCCGATATAGGTGGCACACAAACTTCCGAGCCGATCATCATGCCGCTGGACTCCATTACTTCCAGCAGTGAGTACTGTGACCGGTTACCTGTTCCTGCTGCTGTTTAATATTCAATGAGGTCAATCGCCGGGGAGATTGTTCTCCCCGCGCTTTTGATGTTCTGTGGAAGATCAACATCCAAAAATCCCGCTCAGTTTGAAGATAAATCCGGCAGGGGTGAGGACTATTCCTACATCTAACTTGCAGATTGGTGATTAGTCTGTCGGACGTTTTTGGGGGCGGTATTTCTTGGTGCAAGAAAGCTCGCTTTCGAATTGGAGCATTAATAGGGAACCCTCATGCCACTTCTATCGAGCTTCAAACGCTGCAAAACAACCGGATTTCTATTCGCCGCCATCATGCTGTGCGCCCCTGCGGTGTACGGCAGGATACTCTTGCCCGGTGAGAACGCGACCGTAACCAATCCACCTGCGCCAGAAGCATGGTCGGTATCCCAAGGCGGAATACTGACGGTCGATAATGCCGAAGCACTGACGATCTTTTCACAAAACGCCAGTGTCATTTTCAACGGTGGTCAGAGTCAGCGGGTCGATGCCCGTGAGGGATCCAGGCTTGCACTGACAGGTGCAACAGTAAACAGCGCATCGGGAAGAGGCGCCATTTCGCTTAGCGACAGTTCTGCCACTATTGATAGCAGCATCATCACGAGCACCAATAGTTTTGGGCTTCTGTTGGGACGTGACATCAATACTCCGACGTCGTCCAGTGCGACGGTTACTGGCAATAGCGTAATCACCGGCGTTCCGGGAGGCGCGAATGCCGTTGGTTTTGCGGTGTTGAATCTCGAAAATTCAACCGTACTTGGCACCGGTGCAACCAGCTACGGTGTGCAATTGGGCGGCGCAACACTCTCGTCGACAGGCAGCACCATTTCTGGCGGGCAGGATGGCCTGCAAATCGTTACTGACAGCACGGGCGTCAATGCCAGCACTGTTACGCTCAACAGCACTCGCGTAACGGGCGGTACAGGGTCGGCGATCGTGCTGGGTTCGTCCGGCAGTGCCGGAACCGCCGCCAACATCAATGTTCTCGCTGGTTCCGAACTGATCGGCGGCAACGGCACATTGTTGCAAGCGACCAATCGTTCCACGGCCAACCTTAAAGTCGATGCAAGCAACGTGAGTGGCAATGTCATCGCCGATACCGGCAGCACTGTTGCGCTGCTGATGCAAAACGCGGCCTCCCTTGACGGCAATTTGCAGAACGTCACTCAGGTTAATCTCGATACCCGTAGTACCTTGAACGGCAATGTGTTGGCGGTTGCAGGCACCGGAGCCACGGTCAGTCTCGACAACGGATCGGTGATCAACGGCAATGTCGAGGATGTCTTCAGCTTGTCATTGAACAATGGCAGCAGCATGACCGGTGACGTGACCACCGACACCAATGGCAGCGTGCAGCTGGACAACGGCTCGCTGCTGACCGGTCAGATCAACAATTCAGGCAACCTGAATATCAGCAACGCAGCTCAATGGGTGATGACCGCAGACAGCAACGCCCAGCGTCTTGCCCTGAATGGCGGCGTGGTTCAGATGGGCACCAACGAACAGTTCCAGCAACTGAATGTGGGCGATCTTTCCGGTAACGGTACCTTTGTAATGGGCACCGACCTGGGCAACGGCAACACCGACTTCCTGAACGTGACGGGCAACGCCAGCGGACAACATCAACTGCAAATTTCCGCAACGGGTACCAATCCGGTAACTGCCGAGGCGGTGAAGGTCGGTAATATCGCTTCCGGTGATGCGAGCTTCTCGTTGGGCAATCGCGAAACAGTGGATGCGGGTACGTTTGTCTACAGACTGGCGAAGGAAGGCCAGGGCTTGTACCTGAACCCGGACAAGGAAACAGTCAGTACCTCGGCCAATACGGCACTGGCTCTGGCAGGCAGCGCACGCAGTGTGCTGAATGCTGAAATGGCCATGCTCAGCGATCAGTTGGGTGATCGCAGCATGAGCGTCCGACCCGAAGCATCGATGCGCGCGATGAACGACAGCTCGGTGAAAAATCTCAGCAACAGTGTCTGGGTTCGCACTTACGGCAATCAGTACAACGTCGATAACGCCTACGGTGATGGATACACCCAGAACCAGACGGGTATTACTGGCGGCGCCGACACAACGGTGGACCTGGGCGGCAGGTTGTGGGTGTTGGGCGGATTCGTCGGGACCAGCCACACCAAAATGGACCTCAAATACGGCTCCAGCGCCACTGTTGACAGTCTGAATGCCGGTGTCTACGGCAGCACCTTCGACGTTGAGAGCGGGGTGTTCGTCAATGTCATGGCCAAGATCAATCAGTTCGATAACAAGGCCAAAGTCACCATGAGCGATGGCACACGCACCAAGGGCGATTACAAAGCCTTGGGCGCCAGCGGCTCGGTTGCGGTGGGCAAGCATATTCGTTTGAAAAACGACTACTTTGTCGAACCTCAAGTGCAGCTATCGACCGGCGTTACTCAAAGCGACAAGTACCGGCTCGACAATGGCCTGGAAGTGAAAAGCGACACCATGCGTTCAGTGCAGGGCAAAGTGGGGGTCAAAGGCGGGCGAGTCATCATCCTCGATAATGGCAGCCTGGTGGAGCCCAGCCTGATGACGGCGGTCAATCACGAGTTTGTGAAAAGCAATGAGGTCAAGATCAATGACGACAGTTTCGATGATGACCGCGCCAGTAGCTCGATTGAGTATGGGGCGGGTTTGAAGTGGACTCCGGCTCAACGTAATTGGCAGGTTTCCGGTCAGGTGGGTGGCAGTAAAGGCACCACAGTCAGTCAGGACTGGAGCGGTAGTTTGAGAGTGAGCTATTTCTTTTGATGTAAGTACCGGCCCAGTCCGGTACGACGCGTAGTCCTTCCAAACCTGACGGCGGCGAACGCGAGTTGGGTATTCCGACGGTCACCGCCCGCTCGATCCAGCAAGCGTTGTTGCAAGTGCGGTGCGGACCCGGGAGGGTATGGCAGGGGAGCGGCCTATGAAGGCCGTCCCCCATGCCGATTTCTGATTGGGGTTGAAAGCACCCCAGCAAAAATCATCTTGCTCGATAACGCCCGGATAATTGCCATGCCGGCACGGGCAGTGCGTGTCTGCTCTGCCGGTTTTCGGCGCGGTTCACGGATCAGCGTTTTGCCTGTTTGATGTCAAAAATGCCGCTGACATGTATAAGGACGTTCTCAGCGGTCCGGAAATCCGCGTCCAATCTGCCTTCAGTGTGCCCGGTATTGGGAAGGGTGGTGAATTCCAGCGTCCCGTTAACAGCAGGGATAATACCTACATCGGGTTCCTGAAAATAACTGGCCCATGCATCCGGGTTGTTTCCCAGTGTATGTATTTTGGTTTCAACATGTTCCACAACTTGAAGTGCAATATGTGACCTTTGTGGATGGGGAAACTCAGGCTTCTCCATTCGGCCAATGATCTGCCAGTAATTCGGGAGACCGACGTGGGATCTATCCTTGAGTTCAATGCTGACCTCTTGGGCCTCGAAGCTGCCCAATTGATCACTGTAGGCTGTGAATGTACCGACGCCATAAATGGAAGAGTTGCTGACCCCGTCGACAATACCGGTCAAATCGAAAGTGCCATCGCTGATTTGTACGATAGTGGAACCGTTTTGGATTTCAAAACTGAAGTTGCCCTCCATCCTTTTTGTTTGCCAGTCATATTTCATTAGAAGTCTGCCGCTCCTCGCACGTAAAGCGACACCGTCCGGGAATCGGCTGTAGGATGCGAGATTGCCGCCATTTGCAGCCAATGACAGTTCAATTATGGAACCGTCACCGGGAATGTTAGCGGGAATCCAGAAATCGATATATTGGCTAACACCTTCAAACGCCATGCAAGCCTGCAGAAAGAATCTGTCAGAGTACTTCACGATCGCGAACTTGCTATTTGCGACAAAGTTTTCGTTGTAATAGCTGACGTTAGCCGACATGGTGCCGGTGGTATTGTGGGGGGTTCCATTATTCATCGCAGTGCTCCTTGGCCTTGGGCCGATGTTGAGATTCACTATGAGCAGTGAAAGCACAGAGTACTCGCAATAAAAAAGCCCGATAACTATCAGAGTTGACAGGTCAACCAAACAACCCCGCCGCAATATTGATCGAAAACCCCAGAATCGCCGTATTGAACACAAATCCGATTAACGATTGCGCCAGCACGATCTTGCGCAAATCCCGCGTCGCCACGCCGACGTCGGCCGTCTGCACCGCCACGCCGATGGTGAACGAGAAGTACAGAAAGTCCCAGTAATTGGGCGTTGTCAGGCCCTCGGCAAAACGCAGCGCCGGTTCCTTGCCGTCCCAAGTGTAATACAACCTTGCATAGTGCACGCTGAAAATCACTCCGATCAGCAGCCACGATCCGATTACCGTCAACGCCGTGACGCCATAACGCAGCAGTTTGCCGGTGGTTTCCAGATCCCGGCTGCCGGCGAGTTCGAAAGTGATGGTGGCGAGGCTGGCCAGCGCCGCGATGCTCACCAGCAGCAACACCAGACCGGCGTTTTCATCTTCGACTTCGGCAATGCGTTTCACGTCCGGGGCCTTGGCCCGCATGGTGAGCCAGAGCATCAGCACCAGATACGTCCAGACCCCGGTGTTCCAGCCAATGAGGATTTTGCTGATGATCGAGTCGGCGGGGGCCAGAATGCCGACCGCGAGGCCGAATGTGGCCGCGGCGGACAGGCGTGGGTGGGTGCGGGCGAGCAGGGGCATGGGAACTCGATGGGCCTGGGTGTCTAAATACCTTAGCCCAGGTTGTGACCACAACGATAATCCCTCGTAGGAGCGAGGCTTGCCCGCGAAGAGGCCGTCACATTCAACATTGATGTCGACTGACGCACCGTCTTCGCGGGCAAGCCTCGCTCCTACAGGGGATGTGTTGTGGCTTAGATGTTTTTGTGGCGCTTGCGTACGAGCTTCATCACCACGACGAAGAAGACTGGGACAAATACCACTGCCAGGGTCGCGGTGATCATCCCGCCGATTACGCCGGTGCCAATGGCTTGCTGGCTCGCCGAGCTAGCCCCGGTGGCGATTGCCAGCGGTACCACGCCAAGGATGAATGCCAGCGACGTCATGACAATCGGCCGCAGGCGCAGGCGCGCGGCTTGCAGGGTGGCGTCGATCAGGTCGTGACCTTCGTCGTACAAGCTCTTGGCGAATTCAATGATCAGGATCGCGTTTTTCGCCGACAGACCGATAATGGTGACCAGCCCGACCTTGAAAAACACATCGTTGGGCATCCCGCGCAACGTCACGGCCAATACCGCACCGAGTACACCCAGCGGCACCACCAGCAATACCGAGGTCGGAATCGACCAACTCTCATACAGCGCCGCCAGGCACAGGAACACGATCAGCAGCGACAGCCCAAGCAGAATTGGAGCCTGACTGCCGGACAAACGCTCCTGCAACGATAACCCGGTCCATTCCTGACCCAACCCCGCCGGGCCTTGCGCCACCAGCCGTTCGATTTCCGCCATGGCTTCGCCGGTGCTGTAACCGGGCGCCGGTTCGCCGGAAATGCTGATGGCCGGGTAGCCGTTGTAACGGGTTAATTGCGCCGGGCCCTGGGTCCAGTTGGCCCGAACGAAAGCCGACAACGGCACCATCTTCTCGCCGTTGTTGCGTACATGAATCTTCAGCAGGTCGTCGACCTGACTGCGCTGATCGCCTTCAGCCTGGACCACCACTCGCTGCATCCGCCCCTGGTTGGGGAAGTCATTGATGTAGGCCGAACCTACGGCGGTGGACAGCACGTTACCGATATCGGCAAAGGAAATGCCCAAGGCGTTGGCTTGCTTGCGGTCCACTTCCAGTTGTACCTGCGGTGCTTCGGCGAGGGCGCTTTCGCGCACGTTCATCAGGACCGGGCTCTTCTCGGCGGCGGCCAGTAATTGGCTGCGCGCCTGCATCAGCGTGGCATGGCCCAGGCCGCCACGGTCTTGCAGGCGGAACTCGAAACCACTGGAAGTGCCGAGGCCATCGACCGGCGGCGGCAAGACCGCAAAGGCCATGGCATCCTTGATCTGACTGAGCGCGATGTTGGCGCGGTCGGCAATCGAGCTCGCCGAGTCGTCACTGCCCCGATCCGACCAGTCCTTGAGCGTGGTAAACGCCAGCGCGGCGTTCTGCCCGCTGCCGGAAAAGCTGAAACCGAGAATCACCGTGCTGTCGCCGACGCCTGATTCGGTGGCGTTGTGCGCTTCGATCTGCTCGACCACCTGCACCGTGCGATTCTTGCTCGCGCCGGGTGGCAGTTGAATGTCGGTGATGGTGTAACCCTGGTCTTCCACCGGCAGGAACGAGGAGGGCAGGCGAATGAAACACAGGCCCAGGCCGACCAGCAGCACACCGTAGATCAACAGATAACGACCGGTGCGTTTCAGCGCATAGGCGACCCAGCCCTGATAACGCTCGGTCAGTTGTTCGAAGTGCCGGTTGAACCAGCCGAAGAAACCGCCCTTGGCGTGGTGTTCACCCTTGGCAATTGGCTTGAGCAGGGTTGCACACAGGGCCGGAGTCAAAGTCAGGGCGAGGAATGCCGAGAACAGAATCGACGTGGCCATGGAGAGCGAGAACTGCTGGTAAATCACCCCGACCGAGCCCTGCATGAACGCCATCGGAATGAACACCGCCACCAGCACCAGGGTAATACCGATGATCGCCCCGGTGATCTGCTTCATCGCCTTGCGCGTCGCGTCCTTGGGCGACAGGCCTTCGGTGGCCATGATCCGCTCGACGTTCTCCACCACCACAATCGCGTCATCCACCAGAATGCCGATGGCCAGCACCATGCCGAACATGGTCAGCACGTTGATCGAGAAGCCCAGCGCGAGCATGGTCGCGAAAGTGCCCATCAACGCCACCGGCACCACCAGCGTCGGAATCAGCGTGTAGCGTATGTTTTGCAGGAACAGGAACATCACCGCAAACACCAGCACCATCGCCTCGAGGAGGGTGTAGACCACTTTGGTAATCGAGACTTTGACGAAAGGCGAGGTGTCATACGGAATCTTGTATTCCACCCCGGCCGGGAAGTAGCGCGCCAGTTCGTCCATCTTCGCCCGCACCAGCGTCGCGGTGTTCAGGGCATTGGCGCCTGGCGACAGTTGCACGCTGACGGCGGTCGACGGTTTGCCGTTCAGGCGCGTGGAAAATTGATATTCCTGGCTGCCGATCTCGACCCGCGCCACATCACCGATGCGCACAGTTGAACCGTCCGGATTGGCTTTGAGCACGATGTCGGCGAATTCCTCAGGTGTCGACAGCTGACCTTTGACCAGAATGGTCGCGGTGATTTCCTGGGTGGTGCGGGTCGGCAAGTCGCCGATGCTGCCCGCCGAAACCTGAGCATTCTGCGCAACGATGGCGGCGTTGACATCGGCCGGGGTCAGGTTGAACCCGATCAGCTTGCGCGGGTCGATCCAGATCCGCATCGCTCGTTCGGCACCGTACAACTGGGCCTTGCCGACGCCGTCCAGACGCTTGATCTCGTTCATCACATTGCGCGCGAGGTAATCGCTGAGCGCCACGTCGTCGAGCTTGCCATCGCTGGAGGTGAGGGTGATCAGCAACAGGAAACCGGCGGAGACTTTCTCCACCTGCAAGCCTTGCTGAGTGACCGCTTGCGGCAAACGCGACTCGACCACTTTGAGGCGGTTTTGCACATCGACCTGCGCCATTTCCGGGTCAGTGCCCGGCTGGAACGTTGCGGTGATGGTCGCGCTGCCGAGGCTGCTCTGGGATTCGAAGTACAGCAGATGGTCGGCGCCGTTGAGCTCTTCCTCGATCAGGCTGACCACGCTTTCGTCCACGGTCTGCGCCGAGGCGCCGGGGTAGGTGGCATAGATTTCGACTTTTGGCGGCGCAACGTTCGGGTACTGCGCCACCGGCAACTGCACAATGGCCAGCGCACCGGCCAGCAGGATGAACAAGGCGATCACCCAGGCGAACACCGGACGGTCGATAAAGAACTGCGGCATAAAAAAGCATCCTGCTTACTGACCAGAAACCTGGGCAAGGGGAAGAGGGGTGTTATCTACCTGGACTTTTTCACCGGGGCGCGCATGTTGCAGGCCTTCAGTGACGATGCGGTCGCCGGGTTTGAGGCCGTGGGTGACGATCCAGCGATCGTTCTGCACCGCGCCCAGTTCGACCGGTTGCTGGCCAATGCGCTGTTCGGCGTCGAGCACCAGCACTTGGGCGATGCCGGCACTGTCACGCTGGATAGCCCGTTGCGGCACGCTGATGCCTTGCTGATTGAACGCTTGCTCCAGGCGCACGCGCACGAAGCTGCCCGGCAACAAGTCGAGGTCCGGGTTGGGGAACTCGCTGCGCAGGATGATCTGACCAGTGCCCGGGTCGACGGTGATGTCGGTGAACAGCAATTTGCCCGGCAGCGGGTAGAGGCTGCCGTCGTCCTGAATCAAGGTGGCTTTGGCCTGACCTTGGCCCACTTCCATTAATTGACCGGAACGGAACGCTCGGCGCAGATCGTTGAGTTCACGGGTCGATTGCGTCAGGTCGGCGTGGATCGGGTTCAACTGCTGAATCAATGCCAGCGGCGTAGTTTCGTTCTGCCCGACCAGCGCGCCTTCGGTCACGAGTGCGCGACCGATGCGCCCGGAAATCGGCGCGGTGACGGTGGCATAACCCAGGTTCAGTTTCGCCCGCTCCACGGCAGCTTTGTTGGCGGCGACATCGGCGGCGGTCTGCCGGGCATTGGCCCGGGCGTTGTCGTAATCCTGACCGCTGATGGCATTGCCTTCGATCAACTGGGCGTAACGCTGTTCTTGCAATCTGGCCTGGAATGCATTGGCTTCGGCCTTTCGCAGCGCGGCTTCGGCGCTGTCCAGGTCAGCCTTGAACGGTGCGGGGTCGATGCGGAAGAGAACGTCGCCTTTTTTAACGTCGCTGCCTTCACGGAAGGCCTGCTGCAATACCACGCCGGCCACACGGGCGCGCACTTCGGCAATGCGGGGTGCGACAATCCGCCCGCTCAGTTCGCTGCTGATCGACAGCGGCCGGGCTTCGACGGTTTCAACCCGCACGGTGGCCAGCGGCGCCTGTTCTTCGGCGGTCGAGGACTGATCACAAGCACTCAGCATCAACGCCAGTGCAATCAGGCTGAGCCGGGCAAGCAGATTCTTTGACATGTAAACACCCCAATATTGACCCCCTTATCCTACGGGGGGCCGACGAGGGTAGCGGTGAAGCTTTGTAGGCGCTGTGTGAAATTGTGTAAGGGTTTTGCTCACGCGGGCGTGAGGGCGTATATCCTTGGCGGCCGCTTCGCGCTCGATCGCGGGCAAGCCTCGCTCCTACAGGATTTGTGCCGGACGCCAATCCGCCGACCAACCGCAACCCTGTAGGAACGAGGCTTGCCCGCGAAGAGGCCCTAATGGTCACCACAGCACTTTCTGGAAACACCCCATGCCCAACATCCTCCTGGTCGAAGACGACTCCGCGCTTTCGGAACTGATTGCCAGCTACCTGGAGCGCAACGGTTATTGCGTCAGCGTGATCAGCCGTGGCGATCATGTGCGCGAACGGGCGCGGCTCAATCCTCCGGACCTGGTGATTCTCGACCTGATGCTGCCGGGGCTCGACGGTTTGCAGGTCTGCCGCTTGCTGCGCGCCGATTCGGCGACTTTGCCGATCCTGATGCTCACCGCTCGCGACGACAGCCACGATCAAGTGTTGGGCCTGGAAATGGGGGCCGACGATTACGTCACCAAACCATGCGAACCACGCGTTTTGCTGGCCAGGGTACGCACGTTGCTGCGCCGAAGCAGCCTCAGCGAACCGATGACCGCCAACGACCGCATTCTGATGGGCAATCTGTGCATCGACCTGTCCGAGCGCACCGTGACCTGGCGCGAGCAACCGGTCGAACTGTCCAGCGGTGAATACAACTTGCTGGTGGTGCTGGCCCGGCATGCCGGCGAAGTACTGAGCCGCGACCAGATTCTGCAACGCTTGCGCGGTATCGAATTCAACGGCACCGACCGCTCGGTGGATGTCGCCATCTCCAAGCTGCGGCGCAAATTCGACGATCACGCTGGCGAGGCACGCAAGATCAAGACCGTGTGGGGCAAAGGCTACCTGTTCAGCCGCTCCGAGTGGGAATGCTGAGTCGATGTTCAGAATCCTGTTTCGCCTCTACCTGGTGACTATCGTCTCGTTCAGCGCGGCGATCTACCTGGTGCCGGACCTGGTGATCCAGGTGTTCCATGAGCGTTTTGTCACCTACAACCTCGATTATTCCCGAGGTTTGCAAACGCTGATCGTCAAGCAGTTTCGCGCGGTGCCTACTGAGCAGTGGCCGGCGCTGGCAGACGAAATGGACAAGGAATTCCAGCCGCTGAACATTGTGTTGGCCCGGAACAATGATGCCGAATTTACGCTGGATGAACGTGCGCGCTTGCAGCGCGGGGAAAACGTCGTGCGCATCGGTGATTGGGGCTGGCGTACCTTGGCCGTGGCACCGCTGAACGAGAAACTGGTCGTCAAGATGGTCGTGCCGCCGGACCCGACGGACGTCAGCTGGTTGTACTGGAGCATCAACGTGCTGATCGGCGCGACCATGCTTGCCTGTCTGTTGCTGTGGTTGCGCCCTCACTGGCGCGACCTGGAGCGCCTCAAAAGTACCGCCGAACGTTTTGGCAGGGGACACCTGAGCGAGCGCACACAGATTTCCCCCAGCTCCAACATCGGCAACCTGGCCAATGTTTTCGACACCATGGCCGGCGACATCGAAAACTTGCTCAACCAGCAACGCGATCTGCTCAACGCCGTGTCCCATGAGTTGCGCACGCCACTGACGCGGCTGGATTTCGGCCTGGCCCTGGCGCTGTCCGATGACTTGCCGGCCACCAGCCGCGAACGCCTGCAAGGCCTGGTCGCGCACATTCGAGAGCTGGATGAGCTGGTGCTGGAGTTGCTGTCTTACAGCCGTTTGCAAAACCCGGGGCAACTGCCGGAACAGGTCGATGTGTCGCTGGATGAGTTTATCGACAGCATTTTGGGCAGCGTCGACGAAGAACTTGAATCACCGCAAATCGTCATCGATGTGCTGCTCAACGGCCAGCTCGAACGCTTCTCACTGGACCCGCGCTTGACCGCGCGGGCGATCCAGAACCTGCTGCGCAACGCCATGCGGTACTGCGAAAAACGGATTCAGATCGGCGTGCAGGTGTGTCCCAAAGGCTGTGAGATCTGGGTGGATGACGATGGTATCGGCATTCCGGAAGAAGAGCGGGAGCGGATTTTCGAGCCGTTTTATCGGCTGGACCGCAGCCGGGACCGCGCCACTGGCGGGTTTGGTCTGGGGCTGGCGATCAGCCGCCGGGCGCTGGAAGCACAGAGCGGCACACTCACCGTGCAAGCTTCGCCGCTGGGGGGCGCGCGGTTTCGGCTTTGGTTGCCGACACTTGTTTGAATTCTTTCACCGTCCCCTGTGGCGAGGGGGCTTGCCCGCGTTCGGCTGCGAAGCAGTCGCCAATCCTGTCCCCCGTGATGTGACTGAAGAAATGCAAGGGGCCGCTTCGCGACCCAACGGGGGCAAGCCCCCTCGCCACAAGAATTACCAGTCTTGGTGAGCGTTCAGCTTCGGGCAAGCCTCGCTCCTACAGGGGAATGGTGTCGGATACATAACGTGCGACCGACACATAACCCGTAGGAGCGAGGCTTGCCCGCGAAGAGACCGGTGCAGACACCACAGAACCCGGAACAGTCCCGCATTTGGCCGAACCGCAGCCTTACTGCCAGTACGGATGCCTTGTTATAGTTCGGGCCTCGTTTTCTACCCGGTAAAGGATCACTGCCATGTCTCAATACACCGCCTTCAGCGTCGAACTGGCCGATAACATCGCCCATGTGCAGATCAATCGTCCGGAAAAGATCAATTCGATGAACGCCGCGTTCTGGAGCGAGATCATCGAAATTTTCCGGTGGATCGACGACACCGATGAAGTCCGGGTGGTGGTGCTCGGCGGTGCCGGCAAGCATTTTTCTTCCGGGATCGACCTGATGATGCTCGCCGGCGTGGCCAACGAGTTGGGCAAGGATGTCGGGCGCAATGCACGTATCCTGCGGCGCACGGTCCTCAGGCTGCAAGCTTCGTTCAATGCCGTCGACAACTGCCGCAAGCCGGTGCTGGCGGCGATTCAGGGTTATTGCCTGGGTGGCGCCATCGACCTGATTTCAGCCTGCGACATGCGTTACGCGGCCCAGGATGCGCAATTTTCCATCAAGGAAATCGACCTCGGCATGGCGGCCGATGTAGGCACTTTGCAACGCTTACCACGGATAATCGGTGACGGCATGCTGCGTGAACTGGCTTACACTGGTCGCACCTTTGGCGCCGACGAAGCGCGTTCCATCGGCTTGGTCAACCGCGTCTACAGCGACACCGTCAGCCTGCTTGAAGGTGTGATGGGCATTGCCCGCGAGATCGCCAGCAAGTCGCCGATTGCCGTCGCCGGCACCAAGGAAATGATCAGCTACATGCGTGACCATCGCATCGACGACGGCCTCGAATACGTCGCTACCTGGAACGCCGCCATGCTGCAATCCACCGATCTGCGCGTGGCCATGGCCGCCCATTTGAGCAAACAGAAACCCGAATTTCTGGATTGATTAACCATGATTTCACGCTGGACCACCGCAGTACTGGACACCGATCAACCCGGCGGCTGGGCCGTGGCGCGCAGCCCTGAAGGTTTTTTGTTCGATGACAATGGCGCGCTGTTTCCGCGCGAATGGCTCAAGCGCCAGGACCTGTCGATTCTCGGCGAGCATGGCATTGGTCTTCTGGATGGCGAACCGGTCTACTTGCTGGAGCTGCGTAGTCACAGCGACGTGCCAGGCTGTAACTGGAAAGGCTTGCGAGCGTTCATGCTCGAGGACGATCACACCGTCTACAAGGTGCTTGGCTACGCGGCGCAAATCGGTACATGGGCCCGTGAACACCGTTTTTGTGGCAATTGCGGGCAGGTGATGAACCAGGTGCCCCGTGAGCGAGCGATGTACTGTGAACCCTGTGATATTCGCCACTATCCGCGCATTTCACCGAGCATGATTGTGCTGGTGACCCGTGGCGACGAGGTTCTGCTGGCTCGCTCGCCGCGTTTTGTCACCGGGGTCTACAGCACGCTGGCGGGGTTTGCCGAGCCGGGTGAATCGGCCGAGGATTGCCTGATTCGCGAGGTCCGCGAAGAGGTGCAGATCGAGGTCAAGAACATCCAGTACATGGGCAGTCAGTGCTGGCCGTTCCCGCATTCGATGATGCTCGGTTTTCATGCCGAGTACGCCGGTGGCGAGATTGTCTGTCAGGAGGACGAGATCGAAGACGCCCAGTGGTTCAACGTGCATGAGCTGCCGCCGTTGCCGGCGTCGCGCTCGATTGCCCGTTACCTTATCGACGTCTATGTGGCGCGGCGCTTAGGCCACGCTGAACCAGTGCTGCCAGGCTAACCGGACGGTCAGGCCGAGTACCACGGTGATGAACACAGGGCGAATGAATTTCGCACCGCCGCTGATGGCGGTGCGCGCCCCGAAGAAGGCGCCGACCATCACCGACAGGCCCATGCTCAGGCCGATGATCCAGTCCACCTGTCCGGAAAAGATGAACACCGACAGCGCCGCGATGTTGCTGACGAAGTTCATGCTGCGTGCCACGCCACTGGCCTTGACCAGGTCGATGGGGTAGAGCAGCAGGCTGCTGACGGTCCAGAACGCCCCCGTTCCCGGACCGGCCACGCCGTCGTAGAAGCCGAGGCTGAAGCCCTGGCTCGACTGCCACTTCTTCTTGATCGGTGCGTCGCTGTCCAGTGGCGCCTTTGGTGTGCCGCCGAACAACAGGTACAGACCGCAGGCGAACACGATCACCGGCAGCATCTTGTTCAGCCATTCCGCCGGCAGGTAATGAGCGACCACGGCACCGGTGAGTGCGCCCACCAGCGTACCGACAATGGCGTGCATCCATTGCCGTGGATGAAACAGTTTGCGCCGGTAGAAGGTGAAACTGGCGGTGGCCGAGCCGAAGGTCGAACTGAGTTTGTTAGTGCCCAGTACCAAGTGCGGCGGCAGGCCGGCGGTCAGCAGCGCCGGGGTGGTCAACAGACCGCCACCGCCAGCGATGGCATCGATAAAACCGGCAATGAAAGCGACGAGGGCCAGAACGGCCAAGGTAGTGAGGTCAACGCTGAGTTCGAAAGGCATGGAATCGGCTTATTCGGCAGGGCGCAGAAGATGGGCTGCGGGGGAAGGCCGGTATCTTACCCATAAAGTTATCCTGATACAGCCGATCGTTCCCACGCCTTACGTGGGAATGCCGGTATGTGCGCTTCGGATGTGGCGCGGAGCGTCATGGGATGCATTCCCACGCGGAGCGTGGGAACGATCATCGAGGTGAGGTGAAGTTACAGACCCAGATCGGACAAGCCCGGGTGATCATCCGGTCGGCGACCCAGCGGCCAGTGGAACTTGCGCTCGCTTTCCTTGATCGGCATGTCGTTGATGCAGGCGTAACGGTTGAACATCAAGCCGTTCTCGTCGAACTCCCAGTTCTCGTTACCGTAGGAACGGAACCAGTTGCCCGAATCGTCATGCCATTCGTAGGCATAACGCACGGCGATACGGTTGTCGCCATGGGCCCAAAGCTCCTTGATCAGCCGGTAGTCCAATTCCTTGGCCCATTTACGGGTCAGAAAGCTTTTGGCTTCTTCGCGGTTGTGAGCGAACTCGGCGCGGTTACGCCACTGGGTGTCCAGGGTATAGGCCAGCGACACCCGTTCCGGGTCGCGGGAGTTCCAGCCATCTTCGGCCAGGCGAACTTTTTCGATGGCCGATTCCCGGGTAAAGGGTGGCAATGGCGGACGAACTTCGGCAGTAGACATATCAAGTCTCCCTATCAAATTAATGTTCCAGCAAGTTGTCGGCTTATTTAAAGTGTTACAGGTCCAATAACTTTCGCGCCATGCATTGCGCATTATCGGCGGCACTGTGATCACCCATCACAAGCGCTACGGTAATGGCACCGTCGATCAGGATCAGCAGCTGTCTGGCCAGCGTCTCCGGGTCTGTAGCGCCATGTTCGGTACAGAGCTCGCACAGGTAGTCGAGCAGTTTCTGTTTGTGGTCTTTGGCAACCAGGCGAACCGGGTCTTGGGCATCGCCGGTTTCGCCGCTGGTGTTAATGAAGGCGCAACCGCGAAAGCCTTCGGAATCGAACCAGGTCCTGAGCACGGTAAACAGGTTGAGCAGCCGCTCGGCCGGGGTTTTTGCCTTGCCGACTTCCGTTCGGTACCACTGCATCCAGCGCACATCACGGCGTTGCAGGGCCGCGACGGTAAGCTCCTCCTTGTTGGCGAAGTAGCGGTAAATACTTTTTCTGGAAACGCCGGCGGTTTTCACCAGAAGATCCATGCCAGTGGCCGCGATGCCACTTTTGTAGATCAACTTTTCGGTGACATCCAGAATGATGTCGCGTGTGTCGTTGCTAGTGATTTCGTTCATGTGGCCAACAGTAGAATGATCGTTCTCCTTGGTCAAGAAATTATTTCTGGTGGCTGTGAGATTGTCTTCGCGGGCAAGCCTCGCTCCTACAGGGGAATGCAATCAACCGCAGGAACGAGGCTTACCGCGAAGAGGCCATTACAGACAGTAACAAGACCCAAACCCATCCATGGTGTAAGCTCTCGGGTTCTTCGGATTCGACCCTTTGCGAGCCCTATGCCGTCGCTTTTCAAACGCTCTCTGCTGCCTAAACTGCGCAGTTTTCCGCTGACCGCCGATGCCGTCACCATCCTTTCCGGCGCTGCCGAATTCCGTCGTTGCCTGCTGGAGCAAATCGCTCAGGCAACCCGGCGCATCTATATCGTCGCGCTGTACCTGCAACAGGATGAGGCCGGGCAGGAAATTCTCGATGCCCTGCATGCCGCCAAACTGGCGCGCCCGGAACTGGACGTGGTGGTGGTCGTGGACTGGTTGCGCGCCCAACGCGGTTTGATCGGTGCCGGCAAGCAGCCGGGCAACGCGGCCTGGTATCAGGAGATGACCCGGACCCACGAAAGCGTTGTGCCGGTGTACGGCGTACCGGTGCAGACTCGCGAACTGTTCGGCGTGCTGCATTTGAAGGGCTTCGTGATCGATGATTGCGTGCTCTACAGCGGCGCGAGCCTGAACAATGTTTACCTGCATAAATTCGGCAAGTACCGCTTCGATCGTTATCACTTATTGCAGAATCAGGCGCTGGCCGATTCGATGCAGCACCTGATTCAGCACGGCCTGATCGCCTCCCAAGCGGTGCATCGCCTCGACCTGCCGAACCTGCCGACCACCCGCAGCTTGCGTCACGACATTGGCGATTTGCGCAGCCGTTTAAAGCATGCGGCATACGACACCACGGCAGGCAGCACGGTGAAGGGCGGTTTATCGGTCAGTCCATTGCTCGGTGTGGGCAAAAACAACCCGTTGAGTCGGGTGATTTGCGAGCTGATTGCCAGCGCCCAGCATCAGCTGACCATCTGCACGCCGTACTTCAACCTGCCGCTGGCCGTAACCCGGGAAATCAACCGGGCGCTGGCGCGGGGGGTGAAGATCGACATCATCGTCGGCGACAAAACCGCCAATGATTTCTACATCCCGCCCAGCGAACCGTTCAAGGTGATCGCGGCGCTGCCCTACCTTTACGAAATCAGCCTGCGACGCTTCGCCAAGCGCCATCAGCGCAGCATCGACAGTGGCAGGCTGAACCTACATTTGTGGAAAGATGATGACAACACCTATCACCTGAAGGGCATGTGGATCGATCAGCGCTACACCTTGCTGACCGGCAACAACCTCAACCCGCGTGCATTCCGTCTCGACCTGGAAAACGCGTTGCTGATCGATGATCCGAAAGGCGAATTACTGGCGCCGCGTGACAAAGAGCTGGCGGAGATTTTCCTGCACACCCACCGCATCGAGCGGTATCAGGATCTGGAAACGCTGCCGGATTATCCGGCGGGGGTGGCCAAGTTTCTCAAGCGTGTGAGCCGGGTACGGATCGAGCGGTTGTTGTATCGGATTTTGTAGGTCCCCGCACGGCGAGGCAGGTGTGGTGCCTGTGCGTTAATATGCTCACCACTCAAACAACAAGGCTCGCCTCGGTCAATGTCGGAAAAAGACACCATCGCCGTTCAACTGGTGCGTGAAGCGCTGTTGCAAAGTTGCGCCCCGGGCGCTGCCACCGCAGAGGTGTTGAATAAGGTCGGCATCGATCCTGCGCTGCTGCAAACCAGCGACGCCCGTGTTCCTGCCACTGCTTATGCACGGCTGTGGCGCTTGCTGGCCCGGCGCGGGGACGATGAATTCTTTGGCATGGACCCGCGCAAACTCAAGTCCGGCAGTCTGGAGTTTCTGTGTCGCTGCTCCATGGCTCAGCCGACCCTGTCCGCCGCGCTGACCTCGGGCTTGAGCTTTCTGTCGTTGATGCTCGAGCGCTTGCCCGCGCAATTGGTGCGCCAGCAAAGCCTGGCGGAAATCGTCCTGCTGGAGGACGACGAAGACCCGCGCCGCGCCTTTACCTACTTCACTTACTGGATGATCGTGCATGGCGTGGCCTGCTGGCTGGCGGGGCGGCGGATACCGATCCTGGCCATCGAACTGCGTTGTCCGGCGCCGGATTTTTGCGATGACTACCGGGTGATGTTCTCCGAGAACCTGCGGTTCGACCGACCGCGCACGCGGATGATTTTCTCGGCTGACTGCCTGGACTTGCCGATCAAGCGCAGCCCTGAAGAACTGAAGCGATTCCTCGCTCATGCGCCAGCGAATATCCTGGTCAAATACCGCGATCCCGAGAGCCTGGCCAGCCGAATCAAATACAATTTGCGGCAATTGCCCGCCGAGCACTGGCCGGAAACCGAGGCGCTGGCGCAGCGATTGTGCATGTCCGCCTCGACCCTGCGCCGCCGCCTGGCCGAAGAGGGCCAGACTTATCAAGGGCTCAAAGACAGTGTGCGCAAGGAGCTGGCGATCGTCTGGCTGGCCGAGCCTGCCATCAGCTTCGCCGAAATCGCCACCCGTTTGGGGTTTGCCGACACCAGCTCGTTCTACAAGGCCTTTCGCAAGTGGTCGGGGTCCAATCCTGGGCATTATCGGAGTTTGATTCTTAACGAAGCCGACTGATCCGGACCTTGTGCTGATTGGTCTGGCGCCTTCGCGGGCAAGCCTCGCTCCTACGGGGGCGGTGGCGAACTTGGCGATCCGGGACCTAATGAAATGGCTACCCCCGCCTCCCCCCCTGTGATCGCCCACTAAGCTTTCACCGGGGGCTCATCGGAGATCATTGCCATGAACAACGTAGCTAT
>NZ_MUNM01000023.1 GCF_002286815.1 Pseudomonas sp. PICF141 | reverse complement strand
CGATGGTGATGGTCGAACCGTTGGACAAGGTGACGGTGACCGGCGTCTGCGCCGGGTTGGTCAACGTTGCGGTGTAGGTGATCTGCCCGCCTTCCGTGACGGTCGAACCCGCTGAAAGGGTGACGGTGGTGGTGTCGACAGTGTCGGTAACCTGGGTCACGGCCGGACCGGTCGGCGGGGTGACCACGATACCGCTGCCGCCCGTGGTGCCGGTGACGGTCACGTTGATCTGGGTCGAGTCGTTATAAACCGTGTCGTTCGGGGCCAGCGGAACGTTGACGGTGCCCGTAGTTTGGCCGGCTGCGATGACGATGACCGAACCGTTGGACAGGGTGATGATCAGGTCCGTCAGCGGCGCTTCGGTCAGGGTCGCGGTGTAAACCAGCACGCCACCGGCTTCAGTGATGGTCGGCGTGGCGCTCAGGCTCAGGGTCGACTCGCGCAGGATATTGGCGCTGGTATCGACAGTCTGGCCGCCGGGGGTGTCTTGTGTTGCCAATGCAGCCGTGGCGAGGCCTTCAGTCGGGAAGCCGATAGTCGGGTCGACCCGGGCCGCGGTTGCTTCCAGCGTCACAAAGCTGTGGCCACCACCGATAGAGCCGCCCCCGCTCGCAGCCGCAGGGCCGGCCGCGGTGGCTTCAAGAGCGGTGGTCGGGTCGACACCGGCGGCGATGGCTTGTTGCAATTCGTCAACCGATGGCGCGCCTTGTGCAGTGGCTTGTGCAAGGTCGGTGCTGGAATCCGGATCGCTGCCGCTCCACTGAGTGTCGCGGCCCAGGTCCAGGGTCCGGCCATCAGCCAGTTCCAGCGTAATGGCGCCGGCGGCACCGGTGTCAACCTGATCGCCGACCAACAAACGGTCGCCTTCAACGAGTACACGGCGGATGCCTTCTGGCGACACCGCGAAAACCTGACCAACAATGCTTTTGACGATGGCAACAACACTGCTCATTGAAGACTCTCCGGGTGTCACGTTCAGTTGACTTCCATGAACCGCTCGGCGTGATCGTCGATCGGGGCTGGACGTACTTTCAAGGTATTCGGTACATAAGTTTGACGCGTTAATCGCCAATAAATTGGCTATATTTTTTCGAAATTAACTTTATGCCAAACTATTGACCTTATGGGTGCCATCCTAAACAATCGTCCCTGTAATGTCACATTGATATTTAAGCGGCGACCTGTCCTGCAACGTGTGAGCCAGTTCCGATTTTGAACTTTCCGACATACGGTCATTCCGGTTGCCATCATCCGATGCAGCGCCACGTTCTGCAGTGATTCAAGACAAGAAGTCCCGGGAAATTCCAACTATGCGTTTGCACCTGTTCAAGGCTCTACCTTTCGCCCTTGCCGCCAGCTTTGTTCAGGCGCAAAGCCTCCCCCAGGCCATGCAGCAGGCGCTGGATGTCCATCCGGAAATTCAGGCAGGGGTTAACAGCCGATTGGCCGCGGATTATCAGTTAAAGGCCGCCAAAGGTGGATACTTGCCAAGGGTCGATCTGCTGGGTGGTTACGGTCGCGAAGGCACTGATAGCGTCACCACCCGCGCCGCTGGCAACAGCAACCACTGGGAAACGCTGAACCGTAGCGAGTCAAATTTACGTCTGTCACAGATGGTATTTGACGGTTTTGCGACGTCAAGCGAAGTGGGGCGTCAACAAGCCACCGTTAATTCCCGCGCTTATTCCTTGCTGGGCACCTCGGAACGTACCGGGCTGACCGTCGCTCAGGTCTATCTCGATGTATTGACTCGCCGCGAATTCGTGCGCTTGGCCGAAGATAATCTGAAAAGCCACGAGCGGATTCTTGACCAGATCAAGTTGCGCACCCAGCGCGGTGTGGGCAGCGGCGCCGACCTCGATCAGGCTGACGCGCGCCTGGCCCAGGCCCGCAACAACCTGATCACCGAACAGACCAACCTGGCCGATGCCGAAACCAACTTCCTCAGCGCCGTCGGCCAGATGCCCGATCAACTGGAGCGGCCCGCCGATTTCATGGCGCTATTGCCGGCCAACCTGAATGAAGCGCGGGCGCAGATGTTGGAAAACAGCCCGATCCTGCGTTCAGCCGAATCCGATATCGCCGCCGCCGAGAAGCAGTACGAAGCTGCCAAGTCGAGCTTCTACCCGCGCTTCGATGCCGAACTGGGCCGCAGCGCCGATAACGATATTGACGGTCAGAATGGTCACAACAATGAATGGCAAGCCATGCTGCGCATGCGCTTCAATTTGTTCGCCGGTGGCAGCAACAAGGCTGATCTGGAATCCAAGTCCTACCTGTCGAACCAGGCGCTGGATATTCGCAACAATGCTCTGCGTGTATTGAACGAAGAGCTGGGCCTGGCCTGGAATGCCTTGAACAACGCCAACGCCCAAGTGCCGATCGCCCAGCAATATGTCGATCGCAGCGCCAGCGTGCGCAGTGCGTATCAGAAGCAGTTCAGCCTCGGCGAACGTACTTTGCTCGACCTGCTCGACAGTGAAAACGAGCTGTTCAGCGCTTCCCGTCGCTTGGCCGAGATCAAAAACATTCAGTTATTTACTCAGTACCGAATCAAGGCGACCATGGGCCAATTGCTCAAAAGTCAGGGCGTGGTCGCACCGTTGGCATCCGTTGTGCAGAACGATGTGAAGCCCAAGGTTCAGCTGCCCGGGATGAATTGAGTCCTGCCCCATTTCAATCGTTAGCCAAGAGTGTCGAGCGTGGAATCAGAAGTCAGTGGAGTTCAACTCATTCATGATCCGCGCGCGCTGCATGACGATCCGTTACTGGACGGCCTGCTAGCCCTTTGCACTTTGCACCAGAAACCGGCCAGCGCTGCGATGCTGACCACCGGCCTGCCGTTACCCAAACAACGCCTGAGCGTCGAACTGCTGCCCCGCGCGGCCGCTCGCGCCGGGCTGCAAGGGCGGGTGTTGCAACGCAAGCTGGAGCAGATTCCGGCGATTGCCATGCCAGCGCTGTTGCTGCTCAAGGACGGTCGCAGCGCAGTGCTGCTCGGCTGGCACGGTGAAGATCAGGCCCGCCTGCTGCTGAGCGAAAGCGATGGTGGGGAAGTTTGTGTCAGCCGTGAACTGCTGGCCGACGATTACAGCGGCAAAGTCTTCTTCGCCCAACCCCAACATAAATTCGACGTTAACCACGGCACGCTGATCCCGCGCGCGCGTTCGTGGTTTCGCGACACCCTCAAGCGTTCGCGCTGGCTGTACGCCGACGCCATCGCCGCCAGTTTTCTGATCAACATCATCGCCATGGCCGCGCCGCTGTTCGTGATGAATGTCTACGACCGCGTGGTGCCGAACCAGGCCGAGTCGACCCTGTGGGTCCTGGCCATCGGCATCACGGGCGCTTATCTGTTCGACCTGATCCTCAAGAGTCTGCGCAGCTTGTGCCTGGACCTGGCCGGCAAGAAAACCGACCTGATTATTTCGGCGACGCTGTTCGAGCGCATCGTCGGCATGGCCATGAAATACCGTCCGGCCCGTGTCGGCAGCTTCGCCCAGAACATCCATGAATTTCAGAGCCTGCGGGACTTTCTCGCGTCGCTGACCCTCACCAGCCTGATCGACCTGCCGTTTACGCTGCTGATCTTCATGGTCATCGCCATTCTGGGCGGGCATCTGGTGTGGATTCCGGTGCTGGCGTTTCCGATTGCCTTGCTGATCGGTTATGCCTTGCAAAAACCGCTGGTGGCGACCATGGAACGAACCATGGCCCTGGGTGCCGAGCGCCAGTCGAGCCTGATCGAAACCCTCGCCGGCCTCGATGCGGTGAAGGTCAACAATGCCGAAAGCGAACGCCAGTATCAGTGGGAGCAAACCATCGGCACCCTCAGCCGCCTCGAGCTGCGGGTGAAAATGCTGTCCGGTCTGGCGATGAACATCACCTTGCTGATCCAGCAACTGGCCGGGGTGATCATGATCGTCTTCGGTGTGTATCAGATCATCGACGGCCACCTGAGCATGGGCGGCTTGATCGCGTGCTACATGCTCAGTGGTCGTGCCCTCAGCCCATTGGCTTCGTTGTCCGGCCTGCTGACCCGCTATCAGCAGGCGCGTGTGACCATGACTTCGGTCGATCAAATGATGGAGCTGCCCCAGGAGCGCAATTTCGATGAGCGTCCACTCAGCCGCAAGGTGCTGCAAGGCGCCATTGAATGCCGTCAGTTGAACTTCACTTACCCGGATCAGCAGAACCCCGCGCTGAAGAACATCAACCTGATCATCAAGCCCGGTGAGAAGATCGGCATCATCGGCCGCAGCGGCTCGGGCAAAAGCTCCCTGGCCAAACTGCTGGTGGGCCTCTATCAGCCGGACGACGGCGCGCTCCTGGTGGATGGTGTGGATATCCGTCAGATCGACGTCAGCGAATTGCGCCACAACATCGGCTACGTACCCCAGGACATCCAATTGCTCGCCGGTACCTTGCGCGACAATCTGGTGTCGGGCGCACGCTATGTCGAAGACGAACTGGTGCTGCAAGCCGCGGAACTGGCCGGGGTCCACGAGTTCGCCCGCCTGCATCCGCAAGGATATGAACTGCAAGTCGGTGAACGTGGGCAGAACCTGTCCGGCGGTCAACGCCAGAATGTCGCCCTGGCCCGAGCACTGCTGCTCAACCCGCCAATCCTGTTGCTGGACGAACCCACCAGCGCCATGGACAACACCGGCGAAGAACGCCTCAAGCAACGCCTCGCTGCGGTGATTGAAAACAAGACCGTGGTGCTGGTGACGCACCGGGCTTCGCTGTTGTCGCTGGTGGATCGTCTGTTGGTGATCGACCGTGGGCAGATACTCGCCGATGGGCCGAAAGCCGCCGTGATGGAAGCGTTGAAGAAGGGGCAGATCAGTGTTGCTTAAGTCCGGGGTCAAAGATTCCATCCGCCGCTACTTCAAAGGCTCCGCATCGCTGCAAGGCCAGCCCCTTCCCGAGGTCAACAAAGCGCTGATCGAAGACGCCCCGCGCGTGGTGCGGTTGACGATCTGGGCGATCATCGGCTTCTTCGTGTTCCTGATGCTTTGGGCCCATTTCGCGGTGGTCGATGAAGTGACCAAGGGCGATGGCAAGGCGATTCCGTCATCGAAAATCCAGAAAATCCAGAACCTTGAGGGCGGTATCGTCTCCGAGCTGTTCGTCACCGAAGGGCAGATCGTCGAGGCCGGCGCGCCGCTGATTCGTCTGGACGACACACGGTTTGCCTCCAATGTCGGTGAAACCGAAGCCGATCGGCTGTCGATGTTGCTGCGTGTGGAGCGCTTGAGCGCCGAGGTCGATGACCGTGCGCTGAATTTCCCCGCCGATGTGCTCAAGGCTGTTCCCGTCCAGGCCGCCAGTGAAGAATCGCTGTACATCAGTCGTCGTCAGCAACTGCACGATGAAATCGGCGGTTTGAAGGAGCAGTTGATCCAGCGTCAACAAGAGCTGCGCGAGTTCACCTCCAAACAGTCTCAGTATCGCAACGCGTTGTCGCTGCAACGTCAGGAAATCAACATGTCCGAGCCGTTGGTGGCTCAGGGCGCGGTGTCGCCGGTGGAGGTTCTGCGACTCAAGCGTGCCGAGGTTGAAACCCGTGGCCAACTGGACGCCACCACCCTGGCGATTCCTCGGGCCGAATCGGCGATCAAGGAAGTGCAGCGCAAGATCGACGAAACTCGCGGCAAATTCCGCAGCGAAGCCCTGACCCAACTCAACGAAGCACGCACTGACCTGAACAAGGCCCAAGCCACTGGCAAGGCCCTGGAAGACCGGGTTAGCCGGACGCTGGTGACATCGCCGGTGCGCGGCATCGTCAACAAGTTGCTGGTGAACACCATCGGCGGCGTGATCCAGCCGGGCAGCGATCTGGTGGAAATCGTGCCACTGGATGACACCTTGCTGGTAGAAGCCAAGATCCGTCCGCAAGACATCGCGTTCCTGCATCCGGGGCAGGACGCCACAGTGAAATTCACGGCTTACGACTACACCATTTACGGCGGCCTGAAAGCCAAGCTGGAGCAGATCGGCGCCGACACCATCACCGACGAAGACAAGAAGACCACCTACTACATCATCAAGCTGCGCACCGAGCGCAGCCACCTCGGAACGGATGAAAAGCCGTTGCTGATCATCCCGGGGATGGTGGCGTCGGTGGATATCATTACCGGCAAGAAGACCGTGCTCAGTTATTTGCTCAAGCCGATTATTCGGGCGCGCGCCGAAGCGTTGCACGAGCGGTGATTCTCGGTTGGGGGTGATGGCCTCTTCGCGGGCAAGCCTCGCTCCTACAGGGACGCGGGCTTCTGTAGGAGCGAGGCTTGCCCGCGAAGACGGCCTCAAAGACGCTGCACTTCAAAAGCCATATCGTTATTCACTAACGGTATTTAAATTTCAATTCTTATACCTATAAAGTCACTCCCCTGCGTACCTGCCGACCAATCGGCGCGCCGCACGACACGAACCAACACGGGGCCTCCGTGAGTTTCTGATCGATGCGCGCCCTTGAGCGCGCTGTGCGTGGGAGTGATTTTTATGTCAGTTGTCTCTTTTTCTCCAAAGCCTGTGTCAACCAGCGTCGCCGCCATTGCGTCACAGCCCTTCGAAATCCGCCCGTTCAGCGGCGCCGTCGGTGCCGAAATCATCGGCCTGGACCTGTCCCGCCCGATCAACGACCGGGACTTCGCCCGCGTCCATCGCGCGCACCTGGATCATCACGTGGTGGTGTTCCGCGATCAGCGCATTACCCCCGAACAGCAGATCGCCTTCAGCCGCCGTTTCGGTGTGTTGCAGATCCATGTGCTCAAGCAGTTCCTGCTGGCCGGGCATCCGGAAATCCTCATCGTTTCCAACATCATCGAAAACGGCCAATCCATCGGTCTTGGTGATGCCGGCAAGTTCTGGCATTCGGATTTGTCTTATAAAGAACTGCCGAGCCTGGGCTCGATGCTGCATGCCCAAGAGCTGCCGTCCGAAGGTGGCGACACGCTGTTCGCCGACATGCACAAAGCCTGGGACAGCCTGCCCGAAGCACTGCGCAAAGCGGTCAAAGGGCGCTCGGCCGCGCATTCCTATACCGCGCGCTACAGCGAGAGCAAATTCGAAGGCAATTGGCGCCCGACCCTGACGCCGGAGCAACTCGCTCAGGTTGCCGAAGTGGTTCACCCCATCGTCCGCACCCACCCGGAAAACGGGCGCAAGGCGTTGTTCGTCAGCGAGGGCTTCACCACCCGCATCGTCGGTTTGCCGGAAGACGAGAGCCAACAATTGCTCGACGAGCTCTACGCCCACAGCGTGCTGCCCCAAAACATTTACCGCCATCAATGGCAGGCCCACGACCTGGTGTTCTGGGACAACCGTTCGCTGATTCACCTCGCCGCCGGATGCCCCAGCCATCTGCGCCGCAAGTTGTATCGCACCACCATCCAGGGCGACGCGCCTTACTGATTTCGGAGAATTCCCATGTCCAAACGTCTTCCATTTGCACCCTTGGCTGCGGCCATTGGCCTGGGTTTCAGTCTGCTCGCCGGCAGCCTGGTAGCGCCGACTGTGGCTCACGCCGAAGGTGAAATTCGTATCGCCGAACAGTTCGGCATCGTGTATCTGCTGCTCAACGTGGTGCGCGATCAGAACCTGATCGAGAAGTACGGCAAGCAGGAAGGCATCGACATCAAGGTCGACTGGACCCAGCTCTCCGGCGGCTCAGCGGTCAATGATGCGTTGCTCTCCGGTTCCATCGACATTGCCGGAGCCGGCGTCGGCCCGCTGCTGACCATTTGGGACCGCACTCACGGCAAGCAAAACGTCAAAGCCGTGGCCTCCCTGGGCAACTTCCCTTACTACCTGGTGAGCAATAATCCCAAGGTCAAAACCATCGCCGACTTCACCGAAAAGGACCGCATTGCGGTGCCGGCGGTTGGGGTCTCGGTGCAGTCGCGCTTCCTGCAATACGCGGCGGCCAAGCAATGGGGCGACAAGGAATTCAATCGCCTCGACAAGTACACCATCGCCGTTCCGCACCCGGATGCCACCGCGGCACTGATCGCTGGCGGTACCGAGTTGAGCGGGCATTTCTCCAACCCGCCGTTCCAGGATCAGGCGCTGGAAAACCCTAACGTGCATGTGGTGCTGAACACCTATGACTTGCTGGGTCCGAACTCGCCGACCGTGCTGTTCGCCACCGAGAAATTCCGCAACGAAAACCCGAAAACCTACAAAGCCTTCATCGCCGCACTGACCGAAGCGGCCGAGTTTGCGCAGAACGATAAAGGTGCGGCGGCCGACACTTACATCCGTGTCACCAAGGCCAAAATCGATCGTGCGGCGTTGCTGAAAATCATCGACAACCCGCAGTTCGAGTTCAGCATCACACCGAAAAATACCTACCCGTTGGCCGAGTTCCTCTATCGCGTTGGCGCGATCAAAAACAAGCCGGATTCGTGGAAGGATTACTTCTTCCAGGACACCACACCGCTGCAAGGGAGCTGACCGATATGAACGCCCCTTTGCAAGGCCACACGGCCAGCAAACCGATCGCGGCAGTTCAAGCGCTGCTGTCGGTCGATAACGTCAGCCTCGAGTACCGCACGCCGCAGCGGGTGGTGCGGGCGACTCATCAAGTCAGTTTCGAGATCGATCCGGCGGATCGCTTTGTGCTGCTCGGTCCTTCGGGGTGCGGCAAGTCGACGTTGCTCAAAGCCGTTGCCGGGTTCATCCCGCCCTGTGAGGGTGAGATTCGCCTGCAAGGCCAGCGGGTCGATGCGCCTGGGCCAGACCGGATCGTGGTGTTCCAGGAGTTCGATCAACTGCCACCGTGGAAGACCGTCAAACAGAACGTGATGTTTGCGCTGCTCGCTTCCAGAACCCTCAAACGCAAAGAGGCTGAGGAGCGGGCGCTGCACTATCTGGACAAGGTCGGTCTGGCGGCGTTTGCCGATGCCTACCCGCATACCTTGTCTGGTGGCATGAAAGCTCGCGTGGCCATTGCTCGCGCCTTGGCGATGCAGCCGAAGATCCTGTTGATGGACGAGCCCTTCGCCGCCCTCGACGCGCTGACCCGACGCAAGATGCAGGAAGAGTTGTTGCTGCTCTGGGAAGAGGTGCGTTTTACGCTGCTGTTCGTCACTCACTCCATCGAAGAAGCGTTGGTGGTGGGCAATCGGATCTTGCTGCTGTCGCCCCATCCGGGTCGGGTGCGGGCGGAAGTCCACAGTCATCAATACGACTTGCACAGTTTGGGTGGCGTGGCGTTCCAGGAATCGGCGCGGCGGATTCATCGGCTGTTGTTCGATGAAGGTCAGTCGGCGGAAACCGAGCGTGCGCTGGATTTCGCCGACATTCGCATCGCTTATTGAGCCATTGGAGGATTGCCCGATGAGCCATTCATCATCTGCGCGTAAAGAGTACGAAACTGTTTTGCAGCCGCTGACCAGCGTACCGCTGGAGCGTGAATTGCCGCTCGGCCAGCGTCTCTGGCAGCAAGGCTGGCTACGTAAAAGCCTGATCCTGATTTTGCTCGCGGTGCTTTGGGAGGCCGTCGCCCGTTACCAGAATAACGACCTGCTGCTGCCGAGCTTTTTGCAAACCGCCAGCGCGCTGCAGGACGGCCTGCTCAGTGGCGAACTGCTGGGCAAGGTGTGGATTTCGCTGGTTGTTTTGCTCAAGGGTTACCTGATCGGCATCGTTCTGGCGTTTGTCCTGACGACACTGGCGGTGTCGACCCGGTTCGGTCGCGATCTGCTGAGTACGCTGACCTCGATGTTCAACCCATTGCCCGCGATTGCGCTGTTGCCCTTGGCGCTGCTGTGGTTTGGCCTGGGGCAGAACAGCCTGATTTTTGTACTGGTGCATTCGGTGCTCTGGGCGTTGGCTTTGAACACCTATGCCGGGTTTCTCGGTGTCTCGGAAACCTTGCGCATGGCCGGGCGTAATTACGGCCTCAAGGGCATGCGTTTCGTGTTGTTCATCCTGATTCCGGCTGCACTGCCGTCGATTCTTGCCGGGCTGAAAATCGGCTGGGCCTTCGCCTGGCGTACGCTGATCGCTGCTGAGTTGGTGTTTGGCGCGACCAGCGGCAAGGGCGGTTTGGGTTGGTACATCTTCCAGAATCGTAATGAGCTGTACACCGACAAGGTGTTTGCCGGGTTGGCGGTGGTGATCCTGATTGGGTTGCTGGTGGAAAATCTGGTGTTTGATACGTTGGAGCGGGTGACGGTGAAGCGGTGGGGGATGCAGCGCTGAGTTTTGCGGTGACTGATCTGGCGCCATCGCGAGCAAGCCCGCTCCCACAGGGTTCTGTGTCGAACACATAGTCCGCTTCCATTGAAGATCACTGTGGGCGAGCTTGACGCTCACCCCCGCTGTCGTAGACTCCGCTCATCCGTCAGGGAGTTACGGTTATGCGGCGTTTTCGTGTTTGGGTTGCGGGATTGACCTTTGTAACGTGCGTAGTACAGGCGCAAACGCCTGCGCCAGATGATCCGCTGCTGGAAAACAGCGCGGTTGGCGCGAATGCGTCGGCCGGCAGTGAAGCCCGTGGTGTGCTGCGAGCCCGGGATCAGGCGGTGCTGGCCAGCGAGTTGTCGGGACGCATTGTCGAGTTGCCGTTCAGTGAAGGCGAGTCGTTCAAAAAGGGCGACACCCTGGCGCGGTTTGACTGTTCGGCTTATCAGGCTCAACTCAATGCGGCTCAGGCCGCCAGCCGTGGTGCGGGTGAAGAACTGGCGCACAACAAACAACTGGCGGCGTTGAATTCGGTCGGGCGCTTTGAAGTGGCGCGGGCCGAAGCAAAGGTCAGCGAGACTCAGGCGCAGTCTCAGGTCTATCAGGTTCAGGTCAAACGCTGCAGCGTGGTGGCGCCGTTCGATGGTCAGGTCGTCGAGCGCAAGGTCAAGCGCTATGAAAGCGTTGCCGCCGGCGCGCCGCTGCTGGACGTGGTCGATAACCGCACCCTGGAAATTCACCTGTTGGTGCCGTCGCGCTGGATGGGCAAGCTCAAGCCCGGCCAGACCTTCAGTTTTGTCCCCGATGAAACCGGTCAGCCGCTGGATGCCACGGTCAAACGCCTGGGCGCTCGAATCGACGAAGGCAGCCAGACCTTGCTGCTGGTGGCGGCGTTGCCCAATGCCAACGGTCTGTTGGCCGGCATGAGCGGAACGGCGCATTTCGCGGAGTTCAAATGAACGCCCCGGTGACCGGCGGCGCCGAGCAGGTGTTCGCCAGGTTTCTCGATCTCGAACGCCAGACCCGCGCCGCGCGCACGCCTTCGCAACTGGCTTACAGCCTGGTCAACGACGGCCAGGCGCTGTTCGGTTTCCGCCATGCCGCGCTGTTGATTGCCGGCAAAGTGCAGGCGGTGACGGGCGTCAGTGCCGTGGACCCGAATGCGCCGTTCGTGGCGTTTGTCGAACAAGCTGTCGCGCAGCTGTTCAAGCTTGATGTGTTGAAACAGGCGCGGGTGATTGCGCCCGATCTTCTCAGCGAATCGATTCTGGCCGATTGGCAAAGCCTGTCAGCCGCTCAGGTGTTCTGGCTGCCGCTGATCGATCCTCAGGGCGAGGTGTTCGGCGGCCTGTGGCTGGCGCGGGATGTGCCGTGGAACCCTTCCGAACAAGTGCTGTTGTCGCAACTGGGCGACACCTACAGCCATGCCTGGCTCGCGCAGCAACCGCGCAAACCCTGGCGGTTGCGCTGGACGCGCAAGCGTCAGATGGCGCTGGTTGCCGTGTTGTTGCTCGGGCTATTGATCCCGGTGCGCCAATCAGTGCTGGCCCCGGCCGAAGTCGTCCCATTAGGCGGTCGGGTGGTCGCGGCGCCGCTGGACGGCGTGATCGCCGAATTCCTCGTCAAACCTAACCAGACGGTAAAAACCGGCGACCTGCTGCTGCGCTTCGAAAGCACCACGCTCAAGGCTCAGGCCGATGTGGCCGGGCGCGCCCTGGGCGTTGCCGAAGCGGAACTCAAGGCCAATTCCCAACGCTCCTTCGCCGATGCCGAATCCAGTTCGAAAATCGATCTGCTGGCGGCGCGAGTCGAGCAAAAGCGCGCCGAACGGGATTACGCCCGGGAGCTGCTCAAACGCAGCGAAGTACGCGCCGAGCGGGACGGTATCGCGGTGTTTGCCGACGCCGAGCGCTGGACCGGCAAACCGGTGCAAACCGGCGAGCGGCTGATGGAGATCGCCGACCCGAACCAGGCCGAGTTGCGCATCGAGTTGGCCGTGGGCGATGCAATTGCCCTGGAACCGGGCGCACAAGTCGCGCTGTTTCTCGACAGCGATCCGCTGCAGCGGCACTTGGCCAAACTCGAACGTTCGGCCTACGAAGCACAGCCCACCGCGGCCGGGCAACTGGCTTATCGGCTGGATGCGACGTTCGAGGCTGCGCCGCCACGTATCGGCCTGCGCGGCACCGCGAAAGTCTTCGGCGAACGTGCGCCATTGGCATTGTACCTGTTGCGTCGACCGCTGGCCGCGTTGCGTCAGAGCGTGGGCCTGTAGATGAATTTGCCGAGCCTGCGGGCAGACCTGCAATTGTCGACGGCGGCTCCGGCCCTCGACGGGTCGCCGCGCTGGACCCTGGCCGACCCGGTGCGCGGGCGCTATTTCAAACTCGGTGCGGCGGCGATGCGCCTGCTGCGCCATTGGTCCCTGGGCGATCCGGAACACGTGCTGCGTGCCGCCAACCGCGAACCGGGGCTGCCACTGGATGACGTGGCGCTTGAGCAATTGCTGGCGTTTTTGCGCGGCCACGACCTGATCAGCGCTCTCGACCCGTCGCAGCGCGCCAGTTACAGCCTGAAGGCCGCGGCCCAGCGCCAGAGCCTGTGGCAAATCCTGCTGCACCAATACTTGTTTTTCCGGATTCCGCTGTGGCGCCCGAACGCCTTTCTCAATCGCGCCTGGCCGTGGCTGGAGCGTTTCGGCCCGCGTGCATTGCGCTACGGATTACCCGTGACGCTGGGGCTCGGGGTGTTTCTGGTATCGCGGGACTGGCAGCGGTTTATCGCCACCTTTCCGCACCTGTTCAGCCTCGGCGGTGCCTTGGCGTTCGCTGTGGCGCTGTTTTTCGCCAAGCTGTGCCACGAGTTCGGTCACGCCTTCATGGCCAAGCGTGCCGGTTGTCGAGTGCAGAGCATGGGCGTGGCGTTCATGGTGCTGCTGCCGATGTTTTACACGGACGTCAGCGATGCCTGGCGCGTCAATGATCGCCGTGCGCGGTTGCTGATCGGTGCCGGCGGGGTGCTGGCGGAACTGGTGTTGGCGTGTGTTGCGTTGCTGGCCTGGTCCCTGTTGCCTGACGGCCCCGGACGCACGGCGGCGTTCATGCTCGCCAGTGCGACCTGGATCACCACACTGGTGATCAACCTCAACCCGTTCATGCGTTTCGACGGCTACTTCTTGCTCAGTGATTTCTGGGAAGTGGACAACCTTCAGGGGCGGGCCTTTGCCTTGTGCCGCTGGCGGCTGCGCGAGGTTTTATTCGGCTACGCAGCCCCGGCGCCGGAGCCGTGGTCGCCGAAGATGCAGCGGCATTTGTTGCTCTGGGGGTATGGCGCGTGGCTGTGGCGGGCGGTGCTGTTTTTCGGCATTGCGCTGGCGGTCTACCACCTGTTCTTCAAAGTGTTGGGGATTTGCCTGATGCTGGTGGAACTGGTGTGGTTCATCTTCCTGCCGATCCTGAGCGAGTGGCGGCAATGGTGGAGCCGTCGCGAACAGGCGCATGCGCCTCGGGTACTGGTCAGCGGTCTGGCGTTGCTTGGGCTGTTGTTGCTGCTGGCGTTGCCATGGCGCAGCGCGGTGGAGTTGCCGACGATGCTTGAGGCCGGACGCGCCAGCGCTCTGCACGCGCCGGTGGCGGCGCGGGTCAAAACGGTGAATGTGCATGATGGTCAGATCGTCGCTCAAGGTGAGGTGCTGATCGAACTGGAATCACCGGATCTGGATTCACGCCAGGCCATCGTCCGTCGCGAAATCCAGATTCAGCAATTACAGATGCGTCGTCAGGCCGGCCGTAGCGAAACCGCCGCCGACGCCGGAATCGTCGAACAGCGCCTGGCCGAAGCCGTGGCCGAATATCGCGGCCTGGCCGCTCAGCGCGAACGCCTGCTGCTGCGCGCGCCCCACGGTGGCAAGGTGCGCGATCTGTTGCCGCAATTAACGGTCGGCCGTTGGCTTTCGACCAAAGATCCTTTGGCACGGGTGGTCGAGGACGGCGCGCGGTTGCGCGGTTATCTGGCCGAAGCCGAACTCTGGCGTGTCGCCCCGGGAGCCAGCGGACGGTTCATCGCCGATGACCCGATGCACCCGGCGATCGCCGTGCAATTGAGCGAAATCGATACCAACGGCGTGGCTTATGTCGATCAGGAAGCACTGACTTCCGATCACCACGGGCCGATTGCCGTGCGCCGCGATCAGCATCAGCGCGCCGAGCCGGTGCAGGCACAGTACGGCGCGCGGTTAAGCATCCTCGAAAATACCCCGACGCCGGTGCAGCCGTTGCGCGGCATTGTGGTGTTGCAGGGCAGTGGCGAATCGTTATTGGGCGTTGCCTGGCGACGCATGGCGGCGCTGGGGGTCAGGGAAAGCGGTTTCTAAGGAGGAACAGCGATGGCGAAAACCGATTCAGTGGCAGCGGACGGCTTGGTGGTCAGGCCTTCGCGGACCAGCGATGGACCTTTTCTGCACAGCCTTTACCAAGCGGCGCGGCCGGATCTGCAATGGATCGACGGTGAGCAGGAAGTGGTTGAGCAGGTGGTTGCCCAGCAATTCAGGGTGCAGGAACAAGGGCTGGGGGAGAACTTTCCCAATGCGATGCATTACGTGATTGAGAAACTCGACACAGCCATCGGCGCACTGACCACCGACTTCGGCCCCAACGAAATTCGCGTGCTGTACCTGGCGTTTATCCCCCAGGCCCGCGGCAAGGGATACGGTCGGACGGTGCTGCAAGGCGTACAAAAAGCTGCGCAGCAAATTCGCTGCCCGGTGGCGACGGTGGTTTGGGCCAATAACCCCCATGCGCGCCAGCATTACTTGGCGCTGGGGTTTCAGGTTGAAGAACGCAATCCGGCGGCGGAGCGGTTGGTGTGGTACCCACAGGGTTGAACCCACCGCCGATCAACTGTGGGTGCGCCTTGTGTGGCGAGGGGGCTTGCCCCCGTTCGAGTGCGCAGCGCTCGCAGATCCTGGGTCCGCTGCGCGGCCCAACGGGGGCAAGCCCCTTCGCCACAAACCCGCTCCCACAAAGTTCTCAGTTGAACGCGATGTAGAAATACCCCCGTTGCGGATCACGCCCCATGGCCGGCACTCGCGACACAAAAATATCTTCTACCTGACCCAGTTCCGGCAATTGCATCACACATAAGCCATCGACAAAATCAGTGGGTTGCAGGCTATTGAACTCGACGCTGAACGGCTTGCGCTCGCTGTTGGGCAGCTGTGAGCGGGGCGTTTCTGCAAGGGTTTCGATATGGATCGGCAATTCACTGCCATCGGGCAGCCGCAGCGTTCCCGTTTTGCCCAGCAGTGCCTGAAAATGGCGGCTTTGAACCTGTTGCAGCATGGCATCACTCCATAAGCAAAGTGGCCGGGGGATTTGAACCCCCAGCCAGACCCTCAGTTACGCGAAGGGAAAAGACCACTCAGGGCGATGCTGAAGTTGAGCACCAGGAACGGGTTCATCACCGCCATGGGCAAGCCGTTGCCGGCGGACGAGATTTCTCCCGTTACCGTGGTGGCTACGCCCTTGAGCGGCACGGCTGCGGCGCCTTGCTGATCGGAGTAGATACTCGCCGAGCCCGGCCCGCCGCTCGAGGCGCCGATGTACGAGTTGGTTGCGGTCGGGTTGGTGACCGGATTGCTCGCCGGGCTGGCCAATTGCAGGGTAGTGGTGGCAGTGAGCCCGGACAGAGCGTGGGTGTGGTTGGGCAGGTTATTAATGGTCGCGGTGACGTTCTCGGTGCCAGAGACTTCGCCGATGACCCGCGGGGTCAGGCCCAAGCCGTTGCCCATGGCGACTGGCATGCGACCCTGCAGGTCGGGCAGCATGAAATTGGTGGTGCCATTGCCTCCGTAGTAGGTTCCCAGCAGTGCGAAAACCGTGTTGTATTGCGAGATGCTCAGCGTCTGGCCGTTGCACAGGGCCCAGCCGTTGGGGGCGAAGTTAAAGGCGAAAGACTGGATAGTGCCGATGAATACTTCCATGGTTCCTCATCCCTCAGGTTAGTGTCTGATGCGTCACGTTGCAGGCCCGGTTACGGGCAGTTCGCGCTATCAGCCGACTCCTTTCATCTCCATGGCTGGTTCACGCCACGCCAAAGCGTAGACGCTGATCGGAATGATTGCCGGACGTCGTCCGTCGCAAGGCCAGCATCGACGTCGGGCTCGCGCCTGTCCTACAGTGCTGGGAAAGCTTCGGTTTTTCACTTGGCCGTTGCAGAGGGAAGGCAATGGAGGCGCGCAGAGAAACACCGCTGGGCGATACCCAGGACCCGCATGCGATGCCGGGATCGTGGGCGGCTGCCCGTCGCTTGCTGCGATGGGCGCGGGAGCATTGGCTTCTGTCGATTCTGATGTTGGCCGCGCTGGTGCGTTTTTACCACCTGACGACGGCAGCGATCCGGGGCGACGAAGGGTCCAGCCTGTTGCTGAGCCAATATTCCCTGGCCGGGATCTGGGAGCACGCGGCCCATGGTGTGCATCCACCCCTGTATTTCATGCTGCTGCATGGCTGGGTCGACCTGTTCGGAGATGGCATTTTTTCGATTCGCAGCCTGAGCGCGCTGCCGGGGATTGTCACGGTGGGGCTTGGCGTCTGGTTGGTGGACTTGCTCGCTACCCGCCGTGCCGCGTTGCTGGCCGGGGTCCTGCTGGCGCTGCTGCCCACGGCGGTGCATTACAGCCAGCAAGTGCGTATGTATTCGTGGCTGGGGCTGTGGCTGATCGGTGCCACGATTGCCTTGATGTATTGGATCAAGCGGCCGCGACAAACGCGCTACCTGGTGATTTATACCCTGCTGATGAGCGCGGCGTTCTACACCCATTACTTCACGGCGTTTTGCGTGCTGTGTCATTGGCTGTATCTGGGATTGATCCGTGTGCAGCCAGGGTATCGATTGCGGCACATTCAGCGCTCAGGCTGGTGGCTGGCCAATATGGCGATTGTGGCGTTGTACCTGCCGTGGGTGCCCAATCTGTTCGATCTGCTACAGCATACGGATCAGCTCAAAACCAATGGCGACAGGGGATGGGAGGCGTTCGTCACGCTCGGCTCATTACCTTCGATGATCTGGTCGTTCCTGATCCAGGACGATGGCGAGAACTTGCCCACGCTGATTTTTATCGCGCTGCCACTGGCGTTGCTGGCCTTGGCGGGTGTGGCGCTGACGCGCGATCGCAGTGTTTTCCGTGGCAGTGCGCTGGCGCTGATCTATACCGTTCTCCCATTGTTGCTGGTATTTGCGGTGTCGTTCATAGCCCCGGTGTTCATCGAGCGCTACCTGAGCGCTTATGCCCTGGGCTTGCCGATGCTTGTAGCGCTGGCCATCGATCGTTTGTACGCGGACTTCAAAGTAGTGGCGCTGGCTGTGCTGGTGCTGTTTGTCGGCATCGAGCTGGTGGGGCTGAAGAACAATGCCACGGTGGATAGCAACGATCAGATCAGCGTCATGGTCAGCTATGTGGACTTTGCCACAGGGTTGGCAGCGCCTGAGTGAAACCGGGGTGGGTGGCGCCAAGGCACGTTTATATGTGCTGAGGTAAGCCGCATCCAAGGCTTAATCGATTCATCTTTAAGTCAGTTATATGAATCGCCTTTTTCAGTCGATTTAGCTCCGATTTGATATCAAAACACCACTAGTCGTATGGCCATTCATGGTCTACGCTCGTCATACAAATGGACTTCTGGCGGGTGAATGGATGCAGCGCTTTCACTTTATTTCCGGCTTGCCGCGTTCAGGCTCGACCCTTCTTTCTGCCATTCTTTTGCAGAATCCGCGTTTTCATGCCGGTATGACCAGCCCCGTGGGTGCGCTCTTTTCCGGTGTTCTGGAACAGTGCAGCGCCGGCAGCGAATTCGGTGCGGTGATCGACACCGACCTGCGTCGCCGTCTGTTGCGTGGCCTGTTCGACTCTTACTACGCCGACAAGGCCGACAAACCGGTGGTGTTCGACACCAACCGCCTGTGGAGTTCGCGCCTGCCGGCGATCAGCGATCTGTTCCCTCAAGCCAGAATCATTGCCTGCGTACGCAATGTCGCTTGGGTCATGGACAGCATCGAGCGCTTGTACCGTGCCAACCCCTTCGAAAACACCAAGCTGTTCGGCGATGCGGTCGAACGCAACACGGTCTATAGCCGCTGCGAAACCCTGGCCCAGCGCAATCGGCTGGTGGGGTTTTCCTGGGCCGCCCTTAAGGAAGCCTATTACGGCGAACATGCCGACTCGTTGCTGATCATCGATTACGACCTGCTGAGCCAGGCGCCGGAACGGGTGATGCGCCTGGTCTACGATTTCATTGGCGAACCCTGGTTCGAACATGACTTCGACCATTTGGCCTACGACGCACCGGAATTCGATCAGGCCCTCGGCCTTTCGGGGCTGCATAAGGTGAAGGCCAAGGTCCAATTGCAATCCAGGCGAACGATCCTGCCGCCGGACCTGTTCAAGCAGTACGCCGAGTTGTCCTTTTGGCTCGATGGTTCAGCCAGCGCCGCCAATGTCATTCGTATGAAAGCCGACGCCGCGATCAGTTGATTGCGGCGTTTTCATTGATGCCTCAGAAAGTTCGAGTCCGGGTGAGCAACATGTGGTGGAGCAAAGGCAAGTCGCGGGTTACCGAAGGCGCACGAGCGCTGGCCTCGCCGATGATCATGTCCCTGGAGCCCCGCATGCTGTTCGACGGCGCGGTGGCCGCCACGGTTGCCGATACTGCCCAGGCGGACAGCCCTGCCACCGCCGAGGCGGTCAAAGCGCCGACGGCCGATCAACCGGTGGCCAGCAAAGATACTCACGGCCAGGCCGATGCAACACCGACGCCAGCACCCGTTGCAGTGCCCGGGCAGAGCGTGGTGTTTGTCGATTCGCGGGTCAAGGCTGTCGACAGCCTGCTTCAAGGCGTTGCGCCCGGCACCCAGGTGGTTCAGCTGGATGCCAGCCAAGATGGCCTGCAACAAATCGCCGATTATCTGGACGGCCATCAGGGCATCAGCTCGGTGCAGATCATTGCTCACGGCAATGCGGGCGATTTGTGGCTGGGCAACAGCTACTTGTCTGCCGATAACGTCGCGGCCCGCAGCGCAGTGCTGGCGGAAATCGGCAAGGACATGAACGTCGGCGGCGATATCCTGATTTACGGCTGCTACACCGCCGACGGCGAGCGCGGCTTGAATTTTATCGACTCGCTGGCTCAATTGACCGGCCGCGATGTGGCCGCCTCCAGCGATCGCACCGGCCTGGGTGGCGACTGGGAGCTGGAAATTGCCACCGGCAACATCGAAAGCGCCAACGTCCTCTCGGCCACGGCCATGACCGACTATCAGTGGGGCCTGGCCACCTGGACCGCCACTAACAACGCCAACACGGGCGTCGGTTCGCTACGCGCGGCCATCGCCTCGGCGCAGAACGGCGATATCGTCACCTTTAGCAGCAACATGACGGTACAGCTGACGTCCGAGCTGCTGATCAACAAGAACATCACCGTTGATGGCGACTTGAACAACGACGGCGCGGCTGACGTGATTCTCGACGGTCAGTACCGGACCCGAGTGATGGAAGTGACGGCTGGCAGTATCGTGACCCTCGATGGCCTGGTGATTACCCGTGGCCTGGTGTCGGGCAATGGCGGCAACGGTGGCTACGGCGCCACGGGCGCGATGGCCGGGGGGATTTTCAACGCAGGGATTCTGACCCTGAACAACGTCAGCGTGACCTCCAACGCCGCTTCCGGTGGTGGTGGCGGCGGCGGTGTCACCGGCGCTTTTTACGGCGGTGGCGGTGGCGGTGGCGGCGGTTTGGGCGGCCAGGGCGGCGGGCATGGCGGTTCGGCAGGGCCGGGCACCGGCACATTGGGCGGCCAGGCGGGCGGCGGCGGTGTCGGTGGTTACGGCGGCGGTTATGACGCCACCCACATGGGCGGTCGCGGCGGTACCACCACCGGCGGGGCTGGCGGCGTAGGCGTTTCCTATTACAGCAACGGCGGTAACGGTGCATCGGCCACCAATGGCACGCTTTCCATTGGCGGCGGTGGCGGCGGGGCCGGTTGGGACAAGGTCGGTGGCGCTGGCGGCAACGCGGTGGGCGGGATCTACAACGCCAGCAGCGGCACCATAACCATCATTGGCACCTCGACCATCAGCAACAACATCGGTGCCGGCGGTGGCGGCGGCGGTGGTGGTGGCCAAGGCAGCAATGCCAGCAATGGCGGCATTGGCGGCCGTGGCGTCGGTGCGATCTGGAACAAAGGCACGCTGTTGATCACAGCCGCCAACTTCGCCGCTCTGGCCGGTAATGCCGCGGCCAGTGGCGCAGGCGGTACCGCGCAGGGCGGTGGGAGCACCGGCACCTCGCCAACCGCAGTCGGGACCATCTATAACGACGGCGGCGTACTCAACACTGCGTATGCACCGCCGCCGACCGCGACCATTGTGATCGCTGACACCACGCTGAGCATCGGTGAAACGTCCCTGGTGACCATTACGTTCTCCGAGGTGGTCATCGGTTTCAGCAATGCGGATCTTACAGTCACCAACGGCACGTTGACGGCGGTAAGCAGCAGCGATGGCGGCCTCACCTGGACCGCAACGTTCACGCCGACCGCCAGTATTTCCGATACAAGCAACGTCATCACTCTGGACAACACCGGTGTGATCAACATTCTGGGCACCGCCGGCGTCGGCACCACCGACTCCAATACCTATGCGGTCGACACCGTGCGCCCGACGGCCACCATTGTGGTCGCAGACACGGCGTTGAGAGTCGGCGAAACCTCGCTGGTGACCAT
>NZ_MUNM01000022.1 GCF_002286815.1 Pseudomonas sp. PICF141 | reverse complement strand
CTTGCATTTGACGATTCTGACCGGCATAAGCCCTTGAGACCGGCTTTTGTACGTGTCTGGTTCACGCCGACAACGTCACCTCAGTCTCCCAGCTGAAATACCCCAACACTTCGCAACTCTGGTTGATCAGCACGAAGTTCAGTTCGCAAGCCGTCACGCCCGCGCTCAGTTGCGAACACTCCCAATAATGATCATCGGCGCTGTGACTGCCCGGTTGCGTCGGGTTGGCGGGGTCGGGCGCGGGGACTGTCTGGTCGCTGTGAACGATCAGTTTGGGCGGCGAAAGAACCCCGGCGTCGTCCACCGTCAGGTCGTGAAATACCACCGTATGTTCGGTCAGCAGGCTGACGGTTCTGCCGCGAATATGGAAGACCTTTCCGTTGCTGGCGGTCAGCGTTATTTTGCTGTCATTTTCAGCACTTTGTGTCGTCGTGCTACTAGTCACGGGAAAGATGAAGCCATCTTCAATCACCGTCGGGTTCTGCGATTCAAGACTGGGTTGCGGATAACGGGAAAGCAGCGATTCGGCATCGACGATCAGCAGCACATTGTTGACTGTCACGACGCTCGCCGAAGGGGAGGTAATCGGTTCTGAAGTCATCATGGATTCCTTTCATGATGTTGACGCATATCGATAGCCGCTTCGGTCACGCAAGAAATCCATTCCAGCCGAGGCGGCAACGAGCCTGGTAGGCCCCTCGTTGCCAAGGAGCCCGCTCCAGCATCAGTTATGGATGGTAATGAACGGATCCCATGTGCAGCAGCCGATGATCTGGCAGTCGCGATTCACGATCAGAAACTGGAAGTGATAGGTCACGCTGCCGCAGGCAAGGGTTTCCGAAGACCAGTAATGGTTATCGACCTTCTGGCAGCTGGGCACCGACGGATTGCTGGTGTTGGGGACTGCAAAGGAGGCGGTAGCCTTGCGTGGCGTGGGCGTAGAGATCAACTCGTTGCCTGCGTTACCGACGAACTTGTAGAAAATAACTGCTTGCTCGAAGCCCAGCGACAGGCTGGTTTCACGCCAGCGAATCAGATCGCCTACCTGTGCTTTCAGGTTGAGCTCACCACCGGCCTGGCCACTCACCACGTTGTTCTGATTGGTCACCATGTATACGTGATTGACGTCGATCATCGTCGGCGCAGCAGGGTTTTTGCTGATGTTGGGGTAGTTTTTCAGAATGGTTTCGGTGTCGATCGAAACAAGTACATCCGTGACTCGAGACATAGTAAAGCTCCTTGAACAGAGTGATTACCTGGCTACCTGCCAGGTACGACAACGCTTGTTTGCCTTGCGGCCGTTGCGGACACACTACGGGGGAACCCACTCGATCACGGGTGCGAGCTGGCCTTGCTCCTTGCCTTGAAATGACGGGTTGGGTTCCTTCCAACAGGCCGCGAATAGGACTATAGATGCCATTTTTATACTGTCAAAATCGCTTTGTGCGACTGTCGACGAACGGTTATTGCTCTCAATGAATTGGCGATAAGAAATTGGCCATTCAGATTCATGTCTCCTCCGAAGTCAGGTTGGGCAGAGTGACCGGTCGATGTATCGTACCGAACCGGTTGTCTGCCTCTGTCTACAACCATGCACAGCAGGAGAACGATATGAGTTGGTCCGCCAAACAATACGTAGCGTTTGAAGATGAGCGCACGCGCCCGGCGCGTGATTTGCTGGCCGCCATTCCCCCAATGGATGTCCGATCGGCCATCGACATCGGTTGCGGTCCCGGTAATTCCACCGAGTTGCTGGTGCAACGCTTTGCCAATGCCGCGGTACGTGGGTTGGACAGTTCACCCGATATGATCGAAGCCGCCCGCCAGCGTTTGCCTCAGGTGCAATTCGACACCGCAGACATCGATGTCTGGAACGATGCCGGCCCGTTCGATGTGATTTTCGCCAACGCGGTGTTGCAATGGCTGCCTGATCACGCCCGGTTGTTACCGTCATTGGTGGCCAGGCTTGCCCCTGGTGGTAGCCTGGCGATTCAGATGCCCGACAACCTCAACGAACCGTCGCACAGGTTGATGCGCGAAATCGCAGCGAACGGCCCTTGGGCTGACAAACTGGCCAGCGTCGCTGGCCTGCGAACGGAAATGGAGGATGCGGGTGGTTACTACTCAATGCTGCGTGCCCACTGCAGTCGGGTCGATGTATGGCGCACCACTTACTATCATGCTCTCGCCGACGGTGCATCGGGCGTGGTCGAGTGGTTCAAGGGCAGCGGTTTGCGGCCTTTTCTGGAGCCGCTAAATGAAGCGGAGCGGGAGCAATATCTCAAGCAGTATCTAACAGAGATCGAGAAGGCCTATCCGGCATTGAGCGATGGTTCGGTGCTGTTGCCATTTCCGCGGTTGTTCATAGTGGCGACGCGCTGACCGACAAAGGGACGCGCCTGGTCGTTTGTCCCTTTGGTTGACCCACCGTCGAACTATCAGCCCTGCTGCAAAACCTTGAGTGCGGCCGACGCCAGAAATCCGGAGCGACTTTTTTCTTCTGGATGATGCAGTACGTATTCGTCGATACGGTTGAGCAAGTACCCGGGCAGGGTAATGTTGAGTTTCTGGGCTTTGCCCAGGTATTTGGTGACGTCGATGTCCACCACGGCCCACGTACACCCTGCGTACTGCGGATTGGCTGCATGCAAGGTCACTTTGTTAGCGGGTGGAATCGGGGAGCCGTCTTCGGCCAATATTTCGAAGTGGCCTTCGATGGCTTCGCGTGCCATGGCCATGGCGTCATCCAGATCCTCCCCGGCGGAGAAGCAACCCGGAATATCCGGTACTTCCACGCCCCAGGCGTGTTCATCATCGCCCATGGAAATCGCAATTGGGTAAAGCATGTTTTGTCATCCTCCGAAGGCGCTGTCCTTGTCTCGTCAGAGCAGCGCCTGTTGCAAAATACTGATGGCTGTTTTTTTCAGCAGATCCTTTTTTGGATGAGGAACCGTTACCAGCCCTGGTTTGGTCGGATGCTTGAAATGGTGATGGCTACCCTTGATTCGTACCAGATACCAGCCATCTGCAACGATTTGGCTTATCAAAAAACGGCTATTCACATCACCTCCCTGTGGTGTGCTTGTGGGTACTATACCTACTGAAATTCATTAATCAACACTATAACCACCGATGCCATCCGGAGGCCGATGTGTTAGCGACATGAAATGAGTCTAGGAGGGCATTTTGCGATGGCTCGGGAAAGGGCCGGCTCTCTGTATTGCAGGGTTTTGCCGAGGTGCTGAAGAGCGAGGGAGATCAATTTCATGCATAAAAAACCGGTCACTTCGGACCGGTTTTTGATTTTTCTGCATTGGCGCGGGCAGCGGGCAATCGAACCTGAAGGAAAACCAATCTAGCTTCTAAATCAGCTGATCAATCAAAACCGCGTTGGAATAGATCAAGCTTCCATCCTTGGCTTGATGCCCGACCAAATGGAATTGACCGCGCTCGTGCTGTAAGTACACGCGCATTTTGCAGTCGGACAAGGGGCCGTATCCCTCCGGCAAGTTCAAATCCAATGAATTCATGTCGACATCGACCATGGTTTCGGGCTCATGGGTTTTCTGCAGGTGTTCTTCGGCTTCCTCCAGACGCAGGTGGAGGGGGCCATCGACATCAAAGCTGATCTCACCTATTTGGCTGGACTTTTGCTCACCGCTGGCTTTGCACCAGCCTTTGATCGTCAGGTTGCTCATGACGAAACCTCCGTCGTGGACTGCTGGGATTGTGTAGCGCTCGTGTCTTGTCAAACCATCCGCTTTTTTGGCTCGTTCTGTGATCCCGTCATCAGGGTTGAGTATAGCTGGCCCCTGATCTCGCTTGCTGTCCGCTACGCCCGTTTAGTCCATAGAAACGTAATGCCGAATATCCATAGTTGTATGTAGCGAATTGCTTTAAACGATTAACTAATGTTCGTTGGAATGTCCCTGTATCAGGTTGTTCAAAAAAGCACTTGTTCCATCCATGCACTATACTTCGTGCTGACTTTACCGCCGAATGGGACGGTATTTTCTGCCCTGCTTGGACGTCAGTGGCGATGCGTTTGCATAACCAGTGAACAACAGGAATAGGATGAACAGAAAATGGCAATAGCAATTATCCTGATACTAATCGTTATTGCATCCGTATTGTTCCATCTAATAGCGCCTTGGCAGGCGACCCCGGCAGCTTCCAACTGGGGGTCTATAGATGCCACTCTGTTCATCACCCTGATTATCAGTGGAGTATTTTTCATCGCCATCACGGTCTTTATGGCGGTAGCCGTCATGCGTTATCGTCACAAGGAGGGGGCCAAGGCGCACTATCAACCAGAAAGTAAAAAACTGGAAACATGGTTGATTATCGTGACCTCGATAGGTATTGCCGCGATGTTGGCGCCAGGCCTGATTGTTTACAATGACTTTATCCGGGTGCCGAAAAATGCTTATGAACTTGAAGTGGTCGCCCAACAGTGGCAGTGGGCCTTTCGTTTTCCCGGCCGGGACGGCAAGCTGGGTAAATCGGATATCAAATTTGTTGAATTCACCAATCCCCTTGGCCTGGATCCAAAAGACCCTGTTGGTCAGGACGATGTGCTTATAAAAAACAATGAAGTTCGCCTTCCGCTCGATCAGCCAGTAAAAGTTTTACTGCGCTCTAAAGATGTACTGCACAATTTTTATATCCCGCAAATTCGCAGCAAGATGGACATGGTGCCGGGAATGGTGTCGTACTTTTGGTTTACACCGACTCAAACCGGCAAGTATGAAATTCTGTGTGCTGAGTTTTGTGGTGTCGGACATTACAACATGCGCGGTCAAATGATCGTGGAAGAGCAGGGCGCCTTCGATCAATGGCTGAACAGCCAACCGACTTTTGCGCAGACATTAGCGACAGCGGCCAAACCCAGTCAGGACAGTGTGCTGGAAAAAGGTCGCGCGTTGGTCGAAACATACGGCTGCAGTGCCTGCCATAGCCAGGATGGCAGTACCCGTCTCGGTCCGGGATGGAAGGGGCTGTATGGTCGCACCGAACAGTTTGCCGATGGCACCAGTGCGCTGGTCGATGAGGCCTACCTGAAAGAGTCGATCCTCGATCCGAAGGCCCGACTGGTACAGGGCTACCCGCCAGTGATGGTGGCCTATACTCTCACTGAAGATGAACTGGACGCTATCGTCGCCCTGATCAAATCTCTCGGTGTTGCACAGCAAGGACCTTCTGCCAGCGAAAAGCTGGACAGAGGTGACGACTTGGCGACGCAGGGGCAGCGGCTGGCCGAGTCGCTCGGCTGTCTGGCCTGCCACAGTGTCGATGGCAGCAAGGGGGTCGGCCCCAGCTGGCAAGGCCTGTTTGACGAGACCGAAACCCTTTCCGACGGAACGAGTATCAAGGTCGATGAGGGTTATCTAGAGGAATCGATTCTTGATCCCGGCGCCAGACTGGTCAAAGGCTATGCAGCCGTCATGCCGGCCTATGCTCCGAATGAGAAGGAGTTGAAGGCACTGATCGCTTTTATCAAATCCAAAGCGAATGCCGACGCTGATGCGAGCAAGGCGGAGCCAGGGAAGTAACCGTAAGTCGCCAGGAATGCACCGAAACTTCGAACCGGAGGATGACGTGATGGCCTATGCGGAGCAAGCCGAAACAGAAACACTCCACGAGCCTAAAAGCTTCCTGACCAAATATATCTGGAGTCAGGACCACAAGGTCATCGCCATTCAATATTCCTTGACGGCTATATTCGTGGGCGTTATCGCCGTGGTGTTGTCCGGTTTGATGCGTATACAACTTGGCTTTCCCGGCGCTTTGGAATTCATGGACGCCAGTGCTTACTATCAGGCGATGACCATGCACGGCATGATCATGGTCATTTATTTGCTCACGGCCTTGTTTCTGGGGGGCTTCGGCAACTATCTGATCCCGCTGATGGTGGGCGCCCGCGACATGGTCTTCCCCTATGTCAACATGCTGAGTTACTGGTTCTACCTGCTTGCGGTAGTGATATTGCTCTCCAGTTTCTTTGTCCCCGGCGGTCCCACCGGTTCGGGCTGGACGCTTTATCCGCCACAGTCCATTTCTCAGGGAACACCGGGGGTCGAGTGGGGCATCGTCCTGATGCTCGTCTCGCTGGCTATTTTTATTGTTGCAGCCACCATGGGCGGGCTGAACTACGTCACCACGGTGTTGCAGGCGCGCACGCACGGCATGACCTTATTTCGCATGCCGCTCTCCGTATGGGGAATCTTCATGGCCTCGATCATGGCTTTGCTGGCTTTCCCGGCGTTGTTCGTCAGTGCAGTGATGATGCTGTTCGACAAATTGTTGGGCACCAGCTTCTTTATGCCGTCGATGATCTCGCTGGGGCAGCAGATCGATCACCAGGGTGGCAGCCCGATACTGTTCCAGCACCTGTTCTGGTTCTTCGGTCATCCGGAAGTCTACATCGTGGCTCTTCCTGCGTTTGGTCTGGTCTCCGACTTGATCAGCACGCATGCGCGTAAAAATATCTTCGGCTACCGAATGATGGTGTGGGCCATTATTGCAATTGGCGCACTCAGCTTTGTGGTCTGGGCGCACCATATGTATGTCAGTGGGATGAACCCCTACTTTGGCTTTTTCTTCGCCGTCACCACCTTGATCATCGCGGTGCCGACCGCACTGAAAGTCTATAACTGGGTGCTGACCCTGTGGCGGGGCGACATCCATCTGACCGTACCGATGCTGTTTGCCCTGGCCTTTATCGTCACATTCCTGGTCGGCGGTCTGACCGGATTGTTTCTCGGCAATGTGATCGTGGATATTCCGCTCTCGGACACTTATTTCGTCGTTGCCCATTTCCATATGGTCATGGGGGTCGCACCGGTATTGGTGGTGTTCGGCGGCATTTATCATTGGTTCCCGAAAGTCACCGGGCGCATGTTGAACGACACCCTGGGCAAGTTGCATTTCTGGATAACCTTTCTGGGTACCTACGCCATCTTCTTCCCCATGCACTACCTGGGTTTTCAGGGTATGCCGCGTCGTTACTACGCCTTTGAAAACTACGCGTTCATCCCGCAGTCGGCGCAAGAGTTGAATGCCTTTATCACGGTAGTCGCATTGACCGTTGGCGTTGCGCAGTTGCTGTTCCTGTTCAACCTGGCCTGGAGTGCATTCAAGGGTAAGCCCGCAGGCAGTAACCCGTGGGGAGCGGCGAGTCTGGAATGGCAAACGCCGAACACACCGCCGATACACGGTAACTGGGGAGCGAAGTTGCCGGTCGTGCATCGGTGGGCCTATGACTACAGTGTGCCGGGGATAGAGCAGGACTTCGTTCCGCAAACGGTCTCCGCCGAGGAGCTGGAGCAGATGCGGCAACAGAGTGCCGAAGCCAGAATAGCGGACGTTAAAACATGAAAAGGCTGCTATTGAGAACCGCCGACGGTGCTGACCCAGGCGGCAGTTGGAACCACGATCCTGACGGTATTCAGGCCGCCGAGGCTTCCGCTAGAAGCCATACCGCAAAAGTGGGCCTGCGCTTGTTTCTGGTCGTGGTGAGTTCGTTGTTCTTTCTCTTTCTTTTCGCCTTCATTGCCCGTTCGCAAATGGCTGACTGGCTCCCCCTGACAGACCCCTTGGCACCGTTAGCCGATCTCTGGCAGCTATGGCTGAATTCGGCTTTTCTGGTCTTCAGTTGCATTGCACTGCAGTGGTCGCGTATGGCTGCCCGGCAGGCTCGACTGGGCGCAACGGCCATTGGATTTGCATTGGGGGGCGTATTTGCGATTGCCTTTCTGATAGGGCAACTGTGGGTCTGGCAGCAGTTTGTCGCCTGGGGCTACTTTATCGCCAGCAATCCGGCTAACAGTTTCTTCTACTTGTTGACCGGCCTGCATGGGCTTCATCTGCTGGGCGGGCTGATAGCCTGGAGCATCATCGTCGCTAAATTCCTGCATCGCGTGCCCTTGGCGCAACTCAGCGCCAGCGTAGAGCTCTGTACCCTCTATTGGCATTACTTGTTGGGTCTTTGGTTCGTGCTGTTCGCTTTATTGGCCAGCACGCCGCAAACCTATGAAGCCATCGCCAGATTCTGCGGCCTGAGGTGAAAAGCCATGGCAACGCACCCGCTCACCCCCGGCGAGTCCGATTCATCCAATTCCCCCGTCATGTCGCCACCAGGCTGGCAGGGCATCGTCAGCGACTGGGCCTCGGACAAGGAAGCTTTCAAGCAGGTCCACTGGGGCAAGGCGATGATGTGGATATTCCTGCTCAGCGATACGTTTATCTTTACCTGTTTTTTGACCGGCTACATGTCGGTACGCATGACCATCACCACCGCTTGGCCAAACCCCAGTGAAGTGTTCGCCTTGACGATTGCTGGTAAAGAAATCCCGCTTATTCTGATCGCCATCATGACCTTCGTGCTGATCAGTAGCAGCGGCACCATGGCCATGGCCGTTAATTTCGCCTATCGCCGTAATCGCGCGAAAACAGCTGCCCTGATGCTGGCGACCGCTGCCTTGGGTGTGACTTTCGTCGGTATGCAGGCATTTGAATGGAGCAAGCTCATCGCAGAAGGGGTGCGTCCGTGGGGCAATCCGATGGGGGCGGCGCAATTTGGAGCCAGCTTTTTCATGATTACCGGTTTCCACGGCCTGCATGTGTCAATCGGCGCCCTATACCTCAGCATTGTGGCGATGAAAGTATTGCGAGGGGATTATGAGCGCTCCGGAAACTATCATAACGTCGAGATAGCCGGGCTCTACTGGCACTTCGTGGATTTGGTGTGGGTGTTTATTTTTGCTTTCTTCTATTTATGGTAGAGGAGCACTTGGTGATGGCACATGCTCAGGGTCAGCAACATCCAATCAGTTTGTATCTTAAGATCTGGGGGCTGTTGTTTGTCCTCAGCACGCTGTCGTATCTCGTCGACTATTTTCACTTTCAGGGTTACCTGCGGTGGTCCCTGATTATCATTTTCATGTTGTTGAAGGCAGGTTTGATTGTCTCCATTTTCATGCACATGGCTTGGGAACGGTTGGCCATGGTCTACGCCATATTGGTGCCACCGTTGAGTTTGCTGGTGCTCGTCGGACTGATGGCCTCCGAAGCAGATTATGTGTTCCTCAGCCGGGTCATTTCCTTCGGCCAATAGGCAGCTTCCGGTTGGCCTTGAATCTTTCGGGCTAACCGGATATCACTCGCTTGAACTGATGCCATTTGTGCTGCCAGGCCACTGTCCAGTGGGGGGCTGCCGTTCCCGTGCCGGCAATCGTCAGCGCTGGATGATGTTCGATGACCCGGTTCAATACCGGTTCCTGATCCGGTTCAACATCCACGAAGAAGATATGTTTTCCCTCTTCTACCATCTGTTTGAAATTGCGGAAATGAGCATTCGGCACCTGGAAACCAAAAAAGCCGCCTTCCCAGATGCAGAAGCCAAATATGACAATGGCCAGGAAGATAAAAGGTACCCAGCCTGCGGCGGATTCAGTCCAACCCAGCCAATAGGCGCCGCCCAGGACCAGCGCCGCGAGCGGCAAGCCGATCAGCGCACCAATCTCGCCAGAGTGAACAGCGTCCTGTTTCATTAACGAGTTGACCTCGTGGAGGTGATGTTCTTCAACCTCGGCAACTTGTTCACTGAGCACATGAATTTGTTCGGTATTGATGCCGTTGGCTTCCAGTTCATTTTCAACGGCCTCGAGATCATCGAGATTTTCACTGATGTAATAGTGCCGATTCATGCCACACCTCCCATCTCGTGTCGGCTGCAGACCTCCTTTGTCCTGCAGCCTTTAACCGAGATTTGCAGTCGATGTCTGTGCACGTGGGGAACGTTGCACGCTTGATGCAATTCGTAGGAAGTATAGCATTCGCTAGCATGTTGGGATGGTGGCGTCAAGGCTTGGATGGCGGCATTGGGCTTGTCGTGCGCCGACGAGTTCGGCATTGCAGCGCCACATCCAGGCGTTCTCCTGTCAGCTATTCGTAGAGGAATCCCAAACCCTATGAAAATGTTAACGCTTGATGAAATCTGATAATAAATCCGGGGTTTTCGAAAAAAACGCTAACAGACTTCAGGGTAGTCGCTAATGTCCCGAGCGCACTTACTCATCGATCAGCGGATATTGGGGGACGTCTCAGAGCCCGATTCCACCAAACCCCAGACACAAAAAAACCGGCCATCAAGGCCGGTTTTCTTTACCTGCATCCCCCGTCAAAAACTGACGTGAGACAAAAATTCGATTGGAGCGGGTGAAGGGAATCGAACCCTCGTTATCAGCTTGGGAAGCTGGAGTAATGCCATTATACGACACCCGCTCAGAGCGGCTGACTTTGTACCAGATGTGGGCGTGAAAATGAAGTTTTTCTTTGCACGCGATGGCTTTAACACGGGGAACACGGGGGAAACGAAAGCAGAGACCGCATTGCGGTCATTCGCGGGCAAGCCTCGCTCCTACAGGGCTGGGCTTGCTCGCGATGACTCTGTTTCAGATTGCCAATGCATGGTGGTCCTGGACGTAGCGGTAACGCGGTCGGCTTTCGTGTTGCGCCGGTTTCAAGAAGCCCAGTAGTGCGTTACGGCTGTCTTGGCAGGCAGTTTTGTGTTCCATGTCCAGAAAGTGGCCGGTGGCCTGAAGGGTGGTGAAGGTGCTGTGCTGCACATGGCCGGCGAACAGCCTGGCATCGTCAGCGGCGGTGTACTCATCCCATTCGCCGTTCATGAACAGCACCGGCACATTGATTTTCTTTGCCGTGTTCAGATAGCAGTTGCGATCGCTATTGAGCACGTCGCTGATGTGAAAGTGCATTTGCCCGTATTCATGTTCGGCCAACGAACTGACGTGACGGTGGTTGAAACGCTTGAACAGCGAAGGCAAGTGTTTGCCGATGGTGCTGTTCACCAAATGGCCGACACGATTACCGTCACGGCTGCCGAGGTAATCGACACCGCGCTCCAGGTAGTCGCGCATGTGCCCGTTGATCACCGGCGAGAACGAGCTGATCACAGCCTTCTCGATGCGCCGCGGCCGATGGGCGAGGGCGACGAGCGTGGCGGCGCCACCAAAGGAAAACGACAGCACGTGTTCGGCGGCGAAATGGTCGATCAGCTCCAGGAGGATCTGCCCTTCGATTTCCTTGGTCAGCATTTTTTCATGCAGGTTGTGAGCCTTGGACTTGCCCGCATAGGGCTGGTCGTAGCACACCACATTGAACTGCGGATAAAGGTTTTTCACGGTCTGTGCAAACGACGCAGTCGTGGACATCGATCCGTTGACCAGAATAATGGTCTTCTCTGCGGCGTCTGCGCGATAGAACTCCGTGTAAACCCGATACTGACCTTGTATATCCAGCACAGCGATTTCTGGCCTCATGACATAAGACTCCTGGCAAGCGGGTATGCGCGCAAATCAGATTGCACGAGCTTTGTGACAGGTAGGCATACGCCTGGAATTTTTGAAGGCCCATGTCGATCCATTGCACGCTGGTCGACGGGTATTGTTATAAGCGGGCAGTTTGCCGGGGGAAGGCGGAACCTGAGGTTCTCTACCGGCAAAAAGTTTCTTAGAGTAGTTTTGGTGACTCGTCGGTCACATTTCGCGCCGACGTCCTGATTCAAGCAGGGGTCACGTCATCGCGCAAGTATCTTTCGTAAAATTTTCAGCGGCTTCTGCTGAGCGGTCGCCTGCTTAGATCATTCGGATCTCATCGCTGCTCAGCGGCCGGTATTCGCCGGGCTTCAACGTAGCGTCGAGCACCAGCGACCCCATGCGTTCGCGGTGCAGGCGTATCACCTTGTTATCGAAGTGGCCGAACATCCGTTTAACCTGATGATAGCGGCCCTCGACGATGCTCAGGCGCGCGGATTTTGGCCCGAGTACAACCAGTTCGGCGGGTTGTGTGGTGAGGTTTTCGAAGGCGAAATACAGCCCTTTGGCGAAGGTGATCGCGTATTCGGCAGTGATGTCCTGCTCCGTTTCGACATAGTAGACCTTGGGCAGTTTGGTCTGCGGTTGGGTCAGGCGTCGGGACCAGCTGCCATCGTTGGTGATCAGCATCAGGCCGGTGGTGTTGAAGTCCAGGCGACCGGCGATGTGCAAGTCTTCCTTGTCCGGTTCGTCGATCAGGTCGAGCACGGTCGGGTGTTGCGGGTCGCGGGTGGCACTGACGCAGCCGGGTGGTTTGTGCAGCATGAAGTAGCGGGCCGGCTTGCCGACTTGCAGCACTTCGTCGTCGACTTCCACGCGGCTGAACTCGAGTACTTCGGCGTGGGGGTCGCAAACGATAGTGCCGTCGATCCTGACGCGTTTTTCCACCAGCAACAGGCGTACCTGCTTACGGTTGAAGCGGGGCAGATTGCTGAGGAAGCGGTCAACGCGCATGACGAGTGATCGAGGGAAAAGGGGCGCGCATCTTAGGCGATCGGCCAGGCGACTGCTTGCAACTGCATCTCGACCTGAGCGCAGGCCGGGCACAGGCAGGACTTGTCGCGCAATTCGCTGGGCAATGCCTGGAGCACCGCCGGATCGATGCTGACGCCGTAGCACCAGCAGGCACGATCGACGGTTCGCGGGTCAGCCAGGCTGCAGTCATTGGAGGCGCCGCAAGCCGGGCAGAGGTCAGGTTTGTTCATGAAGGGCATTCGATTACGGCCGGTTTATCTGGCCCGAAGCTGCGCATGATCGGCCGGCAAGCAGCCATGCGCAAGCCGGCTGCAGCTGGCCGCTGATCCGAAGGCCGGAACCGTCTGGCACTCGGTACCGGTTTAAAGGTCAAAACGGATGTCAGTCGACTGCTTTTGCAGGTCTTTCAGGAGGCCTCAATGCTCTGTCAAAAAAAGCTCCGCCAAATATTGCTGAGTGCATTTTTTGGTCTGGGCCTGTCCGGTTGTTACTACTATGCCGGTGGCGCCGATATCTATCCGGCCCCCTATTACTACCCCGGCTATTACTACTACTCGCCTTACTACTATGGCGGCCCGCGTTTTTACGGGGGCTATCGTTACTATTATTTCAGTGGTCCCCGTCATCACCATCGCGGCGGATATCATCGCGGGCATCGCTGATCAGCTCACGAATACCACGGCGCGTCCGGCTTCCCGGGCGCGCCGTTTTTCTGGTGGGAAAGATGAAAAACCTTTCATCGGCTACTTGTTTCAACGTGTTGCAGAAGCGCACCAGATTCCGAATTCACTGTCTGATATTTCGACAGTCGCCGAACCATTGACTGTCGCCTGCCAGCGTCGCTGGTATGGCTCACCCGCGGTCCAGGAGGCCGCCATGCTCTGTCAAAAAAAGCTCCGCCAAATTCTGCTGATTGTTTTATCGGGATTGTCTCTTGGTGCATGCGTGCCCTATTCCGATGGAGGGTCGGGCTATTACCGTTCCGAGGTCTACACGTCCCCAGCGCCGTATTATTCCGGTGGCGGGTCTTATTACTCCGACAGCCGTTACTACACCGCACCGCGCAGGTATTACTCACCGCCTGCACGGTATTACCAGCCATCCCCGCGTTATTACCACCAGCCGCGGGTTTATCAACCGGCACCGCGCTATTACCAGCCCGCACCGCGTGCAGACTACCGGGTCTATCAGAATCGTGGATGGGACCGTCATGACCGCAGGGGCTGGGATGGCCGTCACCGCAGCGGTCGGGGTGATGGCTATCGAGGCCACAGCAGGTCAGATCATCGTGGCGATAGGGGCCATAGAAGCGATCACCGTGGTGGCGATCACGATGGCCGAGGCCATCGCTGGTAAACATCCAATAAAAAAGCGGCGCATGAAGCGCCGCTTTTTTTGTGCCTGAATTTTAGTATTCCGATAAATCCGCCAGAGGATGCCGTCCTTCCCAGACCTTATGGAAATGCGCCTCCACCGCCGCCTCCGGCACAGTATTGATGTCTGGCCAGTGCCAGTGAGGTTTCTGGTCCTTGTCGATCAACCGCGCCCGCACACCTTCGCTGAACTCCGGATGACGGCAGCAATTGAGGCTCATGGTGTATTCCATCTGAAAGACTTGAGCCAACGATAGATGCCGGGCGCGAACAATCTGTTCCCACACCAGATGAGCGGTCAAGGGTGAGCCTTCAGCCATGGTTCTGGCGGCACGACCGAGCAGCGGGTCGGCATGATCGCGCAGCGCACAAATGGCCTTCCAGGCGCAACGAACGTCGCTGACATCCAATAGTTCGTCGATCAGCTCGCGTCGAGGCAGCCACTGCGCTTGGGGCAGTTGTGTGATCGCTTCCTGCTGCAAGGCCTTGAGCAAGCTGTTGAGCTGCATGGCTGTCTGTTCCTGCCAGTTCAGTTGCAGCAAACCTTCGAGTAGCTCATGTTGTTGATCATCGCGCAGAAAGCGGTCGGCGAGGTCCAGATCGATCGCATCGCGACCGTTCAGCTGGGCACCGGTCAGGCCGAGAAATAATCCGAGCTTGCCAGGCAACCGCGACAGAAACCAACTGGCGCCGACGTCCGGGTACAGGCCGATGCTGATTTCCGGCATCGCCAACCGGCTGCTCGGCGTGACGATTCGAATGCTCGCCCCTTGCAACAACCCCATGCCACCGCCCAACACATAACCATGACCCCAGCAGATCAGCGGTTTCGGGTAGGTGTGCAGGTTGAAGTCGAGGCGATATTCTGCCGCAAAGAAATGTGCGGCCAAAGGCGGCACTTCGCCGGGATGGGCGCGACATGCTTCCACCAGGCTGCGTACTTCGCCGCCGGCGCAAAAAGCCTTGGCGCCATTGCCGCGCAGCAGTACGCAAACGATCTGGGGCTCCTTGGCCCAGGCGTCCAGTTGATCGCGCAGGGCGTTGATCATCGGCAAGGAGAGGGCATTGAGGGATTTTTCGGCATCCAGGCTGGCGATGCCGATGCGTGCGCCGTCGGTGCCGGTGAGTTCTTCGAAGTGCAGATTCATCGTGACCTCGATCGGTAAATTGAGCGTTTAGTATGATCGCTCTAGAGGAAAGTGCCGGATCTGTATCGGATCAATTGACAAGGGAGACAGGGTTTCCTAGGGTTCGCCCCATTGTTTTTGCCGGATGTAACCATGACTGCTGACGACCGTATCAAACTCGAACCGAGCTGGAAGGAGGCTCTGCGTGCCGAATTCGACCAGCCTTACATGGCAGAGTTGCGCACATTCCTGCAACAGGAGCGCGCGGCGGGCAAAGAGATCTATCCACCCGGACCAATGATTTTCAACGCGCTCAATTCCACGCCGCTGGACAAGGTCAAAGTGGTCATCCTCGGACAGGACCCTTATCACGGCCCGGGTCAGGCCCACGGGTTGTGCTTCTCGGTGCAACCTGGCGTGCCGGCACCGCCATCGTTGGTGAATATCTATAAAGAATTGAAGCGCGACCTGAACATCGACATCCCCAACCATGGCTATCTGCAGAGTTGGGCAGAGCAGGGCGTGTTGATGCTCAACACCACCATGACCGTGGAGCGCGCCAATGCCAACGCCCATGCGGGCAAGGGCTGGCAGCATTTTACCGACCGGATTATTGAAGTGGTCAGCGAGCATCAGCCACATTTGGTGTTCCTGCTGTGGGGCGCACATGCCCAGAGCAAGCAGAAACTCATCGACGCCACCAAACACCTGGTGCTGACCTCGGTCCACCCTTCGCCGTTATCCGCCTATCGCGGCTTCCTTGGTTGTGGGCACTTCAGCCGGGCGAACAAGTTTCTGGAGCAGAACGGCGAGACGCCGATCGAGTGGCGATTGCCGTCGGTCTAAAAAGCTTCGCGGGCATTTGTGGCGAGGGGGCTTGCCCCCGTTGGGTCGCGCAGCGGCCCTAAAAACACCGAATTCTCAGATTTTGCGACTGCTTCGCAGCCGAACGGGGGCAAGCCCCCTCGCCACAGGGCTCTATCAGGGAGAGTCCGGCTCCCGGTTCCAATACCGAAACAATGGCTCCGCCAGAAACAGTACAAATAACAACCGCATCACCTGCATGGCCGTCACCAACGGCACCGACAATTGCAAGGTCTCCGCCGTCAGGCTCATTTCGGCGATCCCGCCGGGCATCATGCCCAAGGTCAGCGAACGCAGATCCAGATGGGTCAGCGCGCTCAACCCCAATGCCGCCAGGGTCGCGATCAACATGGTCAACACTGTGCCAAGCAAGGTTCGGCCCATGAACGACGGTGCCCGCCGGAAGAACTGCCGATTGAAGTGACATCCCAGCCCGCTGCCGATCAGCCACTGGCCGATCTGACTGCCGCCGTTGGGCAGACCGATGTGCAAGTCCCAGCCAATGCTCACCGTAGCACTCACCAGCAACGGTCCGAACAGCCAGGGATTGGGCTGGCGCAGCCGCTCCCAGATCCAGGCGGCAAGGGCGCCCGCCGGGAACAGAATGGCCAGCCAGCGCCAGTCGACGCTGCCGGCATGGGCGATCGGCGCACCATCGCCCATCAAATACTTGAAGGCCGCCGGCACACACAACACCACCACCAACACCCGCAAACTCTGCCCAGCCGCAACACGGCTGAGTACTGCACCATTGCGAGCGCCAAGGTTGACCATCTCCCCGGAGCCGCCGGGCATGCTGGAAAAGAATGCAGTGGCGCGATCTTCCCCGGTACGCCGCATCAACCAGACCCCGACCACGGCGGACAGGCTGGTGACCAAAGCACCGAAGAAGATCAGACCAAAGTGGCTCAGCACCTGCTCCATCACCACCGGAGTGAAGTGCAGGCCGATGCCGATGCCGACAACCCATTGGCCGCATTTGCGCCCGCCCGGGATTTCCGCCAATTGCCAGGGCGTCAGGCAACGCACCAGGATAATTGCCAGCAACGAGCCGACCATCCACGGCAGTGGCCAGCCGATCTGACTGGCGAGGTAGCCGCCCAGCAGACCGACCAGCGGTGTTCCCCACCAGCTTTTGAACGGGGAGCGATCAGACATCGGCGATAGCGTGCCGGGCAACCGCACGTTTGCGCCAGATCCGCAGCAGCGGCATCAGCAGCATGATTGCAGTCAACACCCAGCAACCGAATGTGATCGGGCTCGACCAGAGGATTTCCAGCGCACCATTGGAAATCGACAGGGCGCGACGCAGGTTTTGTTCCATCAGGCCACCGAGGATGAAGCCCAGCAGCACGGGCGACAACGGGAAGTCTAGCTTGCGCAGGATGTAGCCGAAGATGCCGATGCCGATCATCAGGAACAAGTCGAACGTTGTCGCATGCACCGCATACACACCGATCCCGGTGATGATCGCGATCACCGGCACCAGCGCCCAGTTAGGCACAGCGAGGATGCGGGTAAAGATGCGGATCATCGGAATGTTGAGGATCACCAGCATCACGTTGGCGATGAACAACGACGCGATCAGGCCCCAGACGATGTCCGGTTGCTGCTGGAACAACAGCGGGCCAGGGGTGATGTTGTATAGCGATAGTGCGCCGATCATCACCGCCGTCGTACCCGAACCCGGAACGCCGAGGGTCAGCATCGGCACCAGAGCACCGCAGGCGGCGCCACCAATGGCGGTTTCCGGCGCCGCGAGGCCGCGCATGTCACCTTGTCCGAACGTGCCTTTGGCGCCGGCGATACGTTTCTCCGTCATGTAGGCCACAGCGCTGGCCAATGTCGCGCCGGCACCCGGCAATACGCCCATGATGAAGCCCAGCAAACCGCAACGGATGTTTACCAGGAACACCGCCGAAGCTTCCTTGAAGTTGAACATCATGCGCCCGGTGGCTTTCACCGCTTCCTGGCCGCGGTGGGTTTTTTCCAGCAGCAGGAGTATTTCGCTGATGGAGAACAGGCCCAATACCAGCACGACAAACTGAATACCGTCCGTCAGGTGAATATTGTCCCCGGTGAAACGGTATACGCCGCTGTTGGCGTCGATCCCGACGCAGGACAGAAACAGACCGATCAGCGCCGCAATGAAGGTCTTGAGTGGTCGGTCGCCGGCCATGCCGCCGAGACAGACAATCGCAAACACCATCAGCACGAAATACTCCGCCGGCCCAAAGGCAATCGCCCATTTCGCCAGCAGCGGGGCAAACAGCACCATGCCGCAGGTCGCGATGAGCGCGCCGATGAACGAACTCCACGCCGACAGCGACAGCGCTACACCGGCCAGGCCTTTGCGGGCCATCGGGTAACCGTCGAGGGTGGTCATTACGGTGGAGGCTTCGCCCGGAATATTCAGCAGGATCGAGCTGATCCGGCCGCCGTATTCGCAACCCAGGTACACTGCCGCCAGCAGGATCAACGCCGACTCCGGTGGCAGACCGAGGGCGAATGCGATTGGAATCAGCAACGCCACGCCATTGATCGGCCCCAATCCGGGCAACAGCCCGACGACGGTGCCGATCAGGGTGCCGCACAGCGCGGTCACCAGGTTGTACGGGCTCAGCGCGACGCCAAAGCCCTGACCCAAATAGCCAAGAGTATCCATATCAGTTCTCCAGAACGTCGAGCACGCCCAGCGGCAGTGGCACGTCCATCAACTTGTCGAACAGCAGATAAAGACCGATGGCCATCAGGCTGATGATCACCGTGCTAGGCAGCCAGCGGCCGCCATACAGACGTGCCATCGGGACGCCGATCAGAATGCTGGCGACGATGAAGCCAAGAGGTTCGAAGGTCCCGGCGAACACCAGCAGCAGCAGCACGCAGATGCCGATTTTGATCAGGGTTTCGCGGTCCAGTTTCGGGTCATCGTCGCTGTGCACGATCGGCGTCGGTCGAAATACCATGTACAGCAAAGCCAGGCCCATCAGGCCGAGCATCAGCAGCGGGAAGGCCCGAGGCCCGACCGGTTCGTAGGAAAAAGCCGCCTGATACGGCCACGCCATCAGGGCCAGAGCGATGCAGGCCAGCAACAGCACTGAAGCGAAAATGCGTTGTATGAGCATGAGGAACTCCTGGGCCACGACCCCGAGAACCGGGGCCGTGGCCGCTAGACAGAGGCGATCACTGGATCAGGCCGAACTCTTTGGCCAGCACTTTGTAGTCCGCGACCTGCTTCTTCACGTAGGTGTCCAGCTCCGGGCCGGTCATGGCGAACGGGAACAGTTCACGCTGATCGCGCAATTTGGCGAAATCCTCGGACGCCAGCAGTTTGTCGAAGGCGTTTTTCCACCAGGCGTAGTCTTCGTCGCTGACTTTTGGCCCGAGGTAGAAGCCGCGAACCACTGGCCAGACGATGTCGTAGCCTTGCTCTTTAGCGGTCGGAATGTCTTTCATTTCCGGCTCGTCCAGACGCTTCTCGGAGAACACCGCCAGTAGACGCATGTCGCCGCTCTGGATATGTGGCATGGAGTCGGAGATGTCGGTGCTGCCGACCTGGATGTGGCCGCCCAGCAGGGCGGTGGCGATTTCACCACCGCCTTCGAGGGCGACATAACGCAAGTCGCGCGGGTTGATTCCGGCTGCCTTGGCGATCAATGCCGTCTGCATCCAGTCCTGGCTGCCGACGGTGCCGCCGGAACCGATCACCACTTTGCTCGGATCTTTCTTCAGTGCCTGAACCAGATCGTCCAGGGTCTTGTAAGGCGAATCGCTTTTCACCGCAATGGCGCCATAGCTGGTACCAACAGCGGCCAGCCAGCGAACGTTGGTTTCATCGAAACGACCGAACTTGCCTTGCGCCAGATTCAGCAACGAACCGCTGGACCACGCCACCAGCGTGCCGGCATCGGCCGGACGCTGAGCGACCACCGCGTTGTACGCCACCGCGCCGACACCGCCGGGCATGTAGGTCACGCGCATCGGTTTGGTCAGCAGTTTTTCATTCACCAGCGCGCTCTGCGCCAGTTTGCAGGTCAAGTCGAAACCGCCGCCTGGCGAGGCCGGGGCGATGCATTCCGGGCGTTTGGGTTCGGCCATCAATTGGCCGGCGAACAACATGACGCCAGCGGCCAGAGCAACTTTACGCAATGACAGATTCATTCGAGTCTCCTTGGAGTTTTTGTTATGGACGTACTGAATTACCAAAGGGCAACGCTATAGCTCACCAGCAGACGCACTTCATCGGCATCGCGAGCGGAATAATTGGAGCGGTAGGTGGCATTGCGCAGGCGCACAGCGACATCTTTGAGGGTGCCGCTTTGTACGACGTATTTGATCTCGGTGTTGCGTTCCCACTCTTTGCCTTCGTCGCCGTTCTTGAGCTTGATGTTGTCGCCGCTCAGGTAACGGCTCATGAAGCTCAGGCCGGGAATGCCGAGTTTGGCGAAGTCATAGTCGTAACGTGCCTGCCAGGAGCGTTCTTCGGCACCGGCAAAGTCATTGATCTGCACGAAGTTGACCAGGTAAGGATCGCTGCCGTCGACGTAGGGGAAGGCACTGTCACCGGACATGTGCTGATAACCGGCGCTGAATTTATGCCCGCTCAAGGCATAGCTCACCAGCCCGTTCAGGGATTGGTTGTCGATCTTGCCGCCCCGTGCAGCACCCTCGTCGTCACTGACGGCCAATCGCAGATCGGTGCCGAACGTGCCGGGGCCGAACGGTTGCGAGGCGACCACGCCAAGGAAATGCTGGTTATAGACTTCATCGAGTTGGGCGAAGTGGTAGCTGCCGGTGATCTTGTCGGTGAACTTGTAATCCACGCCGCCAAAATCAAAGTGCTTGCCGGCCACGGTGCCGGCGAAACGGCTGTTTTTGTTGTTGAGGGCGATGTCCTCGAAGTCGGTGCTGTCGCGGTCCTTGGCTTTCTCCAGGCGCCCGCCGGTGAAGGTCAGGTTCTTGATTTCTTTGGAGGTCAGCAGACCGCCTTCGAAGGTCTGCGGCAGAATGCGCCCGTCGTTGGCTTTGAGAATCGGCAATTCCGGAATCAGGCTGCCGATTTTCAGTTCCGTGGCGGAGATTTTCATTTTGCCGGTCAGGCCGAGCTTGGAATATTCATCCGCCGCGCGCCCGTCGTCATGGGTCGGCAACAGGCCGGTGCCGGTGCGATCCGGACTTGAATCGAGTTTCACCCCCAGCATGCCCAGCGCATCGACACCGAACCCCACGGTGCCGTCGGTGTAACCCGATTGTAGATTGAGCATGAACCCCTGGGCCCATTCGTCCCGCTTGGATTGCTGGGCGCTGGTGCCGTCGCGAAAGTCGCGGTTGAAATACATGTTGCGGGTTTCGAAGGTTGCCGTACTGTCTTCGAAGAAGGCAGCCTGGCTCAACGGCGAAAAGCCGGCGAGGGCGGCGGCACTGGCGAGGGCGGTGTGGCTGAGACGGGAAAAACGGGCAGGCGGGCGAGCCTGAAGCTGCATGGACAGCATGGTGACGTACTCCGTTTATTGTTCTTATTGGCGAAAACGCTTCGGGGCGTTTTTCGTACAGCGACGGCAGTCGAAACTGTCCGTGGCTGGACTTTAACCGGCCAACCTTTCGCTAACCTTTCAGCTGACTTTCACGGTTTTCGGGCTTCACAGCGACGGATGCGGCTGTAAACTCCGCGCCAAAGAATGGGCGTTGACCATCCCTGAATGAGGTAAAGATCCATGCGTGTCCTGCTCGTTGAAGACCATCTGCAGCTTGCCGACAGTGTCGCTCAGGCGCTCAAGAGCACCGGGCTGACCGTGGATGTGTTGCACGACGGTGTGGCGGCCGACCTGGCCTTGAGCAGCGAGGAGTACGCGGTGGCGATCCTCGATGTCGGCCTGCCGCGCATGGATGGCTTCGAAGTGCTGGCGCGCCTTCGGGCCCGGGGCAAGAACCTGCCGGTGCTGATGCTGACCGCTCGCAGCGACGTCAAGGATCGGGTTCATGGCCTGAACCTTGGGGCTGACGATTACCTGGCCAAACCCTTCGAGCTGACGGAACTCGAAGCACGGGTCAAAGCCTTGCTGCGTCGCAGTGTGCTCGGCGGTGAACGTCAGCAGCGTTGTGGCGTGCTGGCCTATGACCTGGACACCCGGCGCTTTACCCTCGGCGAAGAATTGCTGACCCTGACCTCTCGTGAGCAGGCGGTGCTGGAAGCCCTGATCGCCCGTCCCGGTCGGGTGATGAGCAAGGAACAACTGGCCGCCCAGGTGTTTGGTCTGGACGAGGAAGCCAGTCCCGATGCCATCGAAATCTATGTTCACCGCTTACGCAAGAAACTCGATGGGCAGCCGGTAGCCATCGTGACGTTCCGGGGCCTTGGCTACTTGCTGGAAAGCCGCGATGCATAAGCTCAGCAGCCTGCGCTGGCGGTTGCTGTGGAACCTCGCGCTGTTGTTGGTGGTGTTGATGCTCGCCAGTGGTTTGAGCGCGTACTGGAACGGTCGCGAAGCCGCCGACACTGCTTATGACCGGACCTTGCTGGCCTCGGCGCGGACCATTGCCGCGGGCCTGTCCCAGCGCGATGGCAGCCTCAGCGCCAACGTGCCTTACGTGGCCCTCGATACATTTGCCTACGACAGCGCCGGGCGGATTTTCTACCTGGTCAATGACATCAACCAGAAGCTGATCTCGGGCTACGAAAACCTGCCACCGCCGCCGCCGGGAACGCCTCGCACCGATGATTATCCGGCGCTGGCGCGTTTCTATAACGCCACTTATCAAGGGCAGAACGTGCGAGTGGTCAGCCTGCTCAAAGCGGTCAGCGAGCCGAACATGAACGGCATGGCGGAAATTCGCGTGGCGGAAACCGATGAAGCGCGGGTCCGCATGGCTCGTAGCCTGATGGCCGACACCTTGTTGCGGTTGGGTATGCTGGCGATCGGTGCATTGCTGATGGTCTGGTTTGCGGTCAGTGCGGCGTTGCGTCCGCTGGAGCGCTTGCGCACGGCGGTGGAAGAGCGTCAGCCCGATGACTTGCGACCCTTGCCGTTGGTGGAAGTGCAGCACGAGCTCTGGCCGCTGGTGCGTGCGCTCAATCACTTTACCGAGCGTTTGCGCGGACAGTTCGAGCGTCAGGCGCAGTTCATCGCCGATGCCGCCCATGAATTGCGTACTCCGTTGGCGGCGCTCAAGGCACGGCTCGAACTGGGCTTGCGCTCGAACGAACCCGACACCTGGCGCGACACCCTGGAAACCGCCGCCCAAGGCACTGATCGCCTGACTCACCTGGCCAATCAATTGCTTTCGCTGGCCCGGGTCGAGAATGGCGCCCGGGCAATCGCCGAGGGCGGTGCGCAGTTGCTCGACCTCAGTCAGTTGGCCCGTGAACTGGGCATGGCCATGGCGCCGCTGGCCCATGCGCGTGGCGTGGCGCTGGCACTGGAAGCAGACGAACCGGTGTGGCTGCGTGGCGAGCCGACGCTGTTGAACGAATTGTTGAGCAATCTGGTGGACAACGCACTGGCTCACACGCCACCGGGCGGCAATGTGATCTTGCGGGTCATGGCACCGGCGGTGCTCGAGGTCGAGGACGATGGCCCGGGAATTCCCCTTGAGGAGCGGGATCGGGTGTTCGAGCGTTTTTATCGGCGTAATGAGCAGGTGGCCGGATCGGGACTGGGCTTGGCCATCGTCGGGGAGATCTGCCGCGCCCACCTGGCGCAGATCAGCTTGCACGATGGCGAGCAAGCGGGGCTGAAGGTGCGGGTTAGTTTTATTGCCGGAGAGTGAACACAGCCCTGTGGCGAGGGGGCTTGCCCCCGTTGGAGCGCAAAGCGGTCCCCAGCATTCCGTCTGGTAGATCATACATAACAGGTTTTACGACTGCTGCGCAGCCGAACGGGGGCAAGCCCCCTCGCCACAGAATCAGTAAAACATCGACCGCGATTCTTCCAGAGGCTTGCACATCGCCTCGTTCTCCGGATCGATTCCCAGCTTCTTGAAGGCCGGTACGCTGAAGGGGTCGATACGGGCCATCGGATGATCGGTGTCCTTGCGGCAATACAGGCTGGCCACTTGCACCAGATCAACATAGTCGACCCGCTCCGATTGCCGTTTGAAATCCAGATACAACCCCGGCAATTGCACCAGCATTTCCGGAAACTCCCAGACCCTGAGCAATTTATCGCCCAGTAGCGGGTGAATTCGATCGATCACGTGGTTGAGGCTGACCGGGTCAGACAGCAATTCATAATGATCTTCGGCATAGGTCAGAATCGGCAGTACACCAATCTGATGCACGAGCCCGCCGAGCGCCGCCTGATCGGGCTTGAGCTGTGTGTAATTGCGGCACAGCGCATAGCTGACGCCGGCGATCTCCAGGCTCTTGCGCCAGACCTCGCGCATTTTCTGTTCCACCACTTCGGAACGGGCATTGAAGATCTGTTCCATCACCAGGCCGATGGCCAGGTTGCTGCTGTAATTGACGCCCAGCCGGGTGATGGCCGTGTGCAAATCAGTCACTTCCTGGGTCGCGCGCAGCAACGGGCTATTGACCACTTTGATCAGGCGCGCCGACAGCGCGGTATCGCGGCCAATCACTTTGCTCAGTGTGCTGACACTGATTTCCGGGTCTTCGGCGGCCTTGCGAATCTGCAGGGCCACTTCCGGTAACGTTGGCAGAACCAGGTCATCGTTATCGATGGCCTCAACCAAATCCTGTTGGACCTTATCCGCCAGCTCGCTCATTTCTTTTCTCTAGGTATTGCGACAAGTGCTGCTATTAACGCTGGATTTCGCGATCGCGATCCAGTTGATAAGGCAGGTCGAGCAGATGCAGGCCCGGACCTTCGAGTGCGCCAAGGTGCAGGTTGCCATCTTCTGCAGCTTCGGCTTGCAGCACGGCAAGGAGTTCAATGCTTTGTCCGGCGCGGGCGGCCAGTACCACTTCACCGATCGAACTGCCGTGGGTCGGGGAAAACAGTGGGGTACCCGGCTGCGGTAATTCGCCGGCCTCCAGTTGCAGGCGATACAACCGACGCTTGAGCTTGCCCAGGTATTGCATGCGCGCGACGATTTCCTGGCCGGTGTAGCAACCTTTCTTGAAGCTCACGCCACCGACGGCTTGCAGATTGAGCATCTGCGGAATGAACAGTTCGCGGGTGCTCGGCATGACCTGGCCGATGCCGGCACGGATCTGGCCCAGCAACCATTGGTTCAATTCGCCTTCGGCCAACAGAGCGGACAGCTTGCCCTTGATGACGTCGGCCTGATCGGCGCGAACCCAGAGTTCAGCGCGATCCGGCGAGACGCGAAGGGCGATCAGGCCGTCATTGCGCACGACGCTGTCGGTTTGCGCCGGTAGCTCCAGGCCCAGGCTGGTCAGTGCCGCATCGCCATGCTCAAGGCCGAAGCGAACCCAATGGGCGCTTTCATCAGTCAGTTTCGATTTGGAGAACACCGCGTACTTTTTCAGGTCCGCCAGTTGCGGCTCCAGCAGTTCGCTGGCCATCGCCATGAGCACACCGTCGCCTTCGAGCAGGATGCGGAAGCTCGACTGCATCCGGCCTTTCTGCGTGCAGCGCGCGCCAAGGCTGGCCTGGCTGTCACTCAGGTAATTAAGGTTGCAAGTCAATTGGCCTTGCAGGAATTTGCCGGCATCCGCGCCGCGTACCGCGAGAACGCCTTCGTGAGACAGGGTGCAGAAAAAAGCAGAATCGGCCATGGGTCATCGCAGGGTAAAGAGTCCGAGGGACATCATAAGGGGACGCCCATGAAATGGGTAGTTCACAAAGGATCGGTGGGGGCGACCAAAGCTGACTGTTCGAGCGGGCCCGGGGCTGTATACTTGCCGCCTATTTGAGGAGCGCTCCATGGTCGAAGATGTTGAACTGAATCGCCTCTACTGGCACAGCCGCCGTGGCATGCTTGAGCTTGACGTGTTGCTGGTGCCGTTTGTGAAAGAGGTTTACCCGCACCTCAACGAGGTTGATCGCGCATGCTACGTCAGGCTGCTTGAATGCGAAGATCAGGACATGTTCGGCTGGTTCATGGAGCGTGCCGAATCGGACGATCCGGAGCTTCAGCGCATGGTTCGCATGATTCTGGATCGTGTCCAGCCCAAGTAATGTGTTCGAATGCCGCTGGCATGCCTCACGGCAGTTGCTGGCGGCGTATCTTCTGGCCCAGCTGTTCGCGCTGGGTTCGTTGTTTCTGCTTTCCATACCGGTCTGGGCCAGTTTGCTCGGCACTTTTTGCTGTCTGGCTCATGGCGTCTGGGCATTGCCGCGACAGATTTTGCTGACACACCCACAGGCGTTTCGCGGCTTGCGTCGCGATGCCGATGGTTGGCAGTTGTGGAATCAGGCGGCAGGTTGGCAGCCCGTGCAGCTGCGGCCGGACAGTCTGGCGTTGCCATTGATTGTGGTGCTGCGTTTTCGTCTGCGCGATGAGCGACGGATCAGGGCGATCTGTGTGCCGCGCGATTCGCAGGCGGCGGATATGCACCGGCGCCTGCGGGTTCGGCTCAAGTTCAGTCGGCGTAGGTGGGCGGCACCAGAATAGTGTCCAGGGCGACCGGCAACATGTTCGGATAGTCGAGGGTGTAATGCAGGCCCCGACTTTCCTTGCGCTCCATGGCTGACCGGATCATCAGGTCGGCTACCTGAGCCAGGTTGCGCAGCTCGATCAAATCCCGGCTGACCTTATAGTTACTGTAGAACTCGTCGATTTCGTCCAGCAACAGTTGCACCCGGTGCTGAGCCCGTTGCAGGCGCTTGTTGGTGCGCACGATGCCGACGTAGTCCCACATGAATCGCCGCAGTTCATCCCAGTTGTGCGCAATGATCACGTCTTCGTCCGAATCGGTGACCTGGCTCGCATCCCACACGGGCAGGGCGGTTGGAATTGATACATCTGGCAACTGCTCGAGAATGTCCGCCGCCGCGGAACGAGCGTAGACGAAACACTCCAGCAGCGAGTTGCTGGCCATGCGGTTGGCGCCATGCAGGCCGGTGAAGCTGGTTTCGCCAATCGCATACAGGCCCGGCACATCGGTGCGCCCCCGCTGATCGACCATCACGCCGCCGCAGGTGTAGTGCGCCGCCGGTACCACCGGAATCGGTTGTCTGGTGATGTCGATGGAGAATTCCAGGCAGCGTTCATAGACCGTCGGGAAGTGCGTCTTGATGAAGTCTTCTGGCTTGTGGCTGATATCCAGATAGACGCAGTCGATACCCAGGCGCTTCATCTCATGGTCGATGGCGCGGGCGACGATGTCCCGTGGCGCCAGCTCGGCCCGTGGGTCGAAACGCTGCATGAAGCGTTCACCATTGGGCAGCTTGAGATGCCCGCCTTCGCCGCGCAGGGCTTCGGTGATCAGGAAGCTCTTGGCTTGCGGGTGATAAAGGCAGGTGGGGTGGAACTGGTTGAATTCCAGGTTCGCCACTCGACAGCCCGAACGCCAGGCCATGGCGATGCCGTCACCGCAAGCGCCGTCGGGGTTGCTGGTATAAAGGTAGACTTTTGCCGCGCCACCCGAAGCAAGGATCACAAAGCGTGCGCCGTAAGTGTCGACTTCACCGGTGCCGCGGTTGAGCACATAGGCACCGAGGCAACGGTCGCCTTCAAGTCCCAGGCGCTTTTCGGTGATCAGGTCGACCGCGACCCGCTGTTCCAGCAGTTCGATGTTGGGACGCTGCTTGGCCTGATCGAGCAGGGTTCTGAAAATCGCTGCGCCCGTTGCATCGGCCGCGTGGATGATGCGCCGATGGCTGTGACCGCCTTCGCGGGTCAGGTGAAATTCGAAACCCCCGTCTTCGGTGCCGGACTGTTCATCGCGGGTAAAAGGCACGCCTTGGTCGATTAGCCATTGAATCGCCTCCCTGCTGTGCTCGACCGTAAAGCGCACGGCATCTTCATGGCACAGGCCACCGCCGGCGTTGAGGGTGTCATCGACATGGGACTCGACAGTATCAGTGTCATCCAGAACAGCAGCGACACCACCCTGGGCCCAGAAGGTTGAACCGTTGGCGAGGTCGCCTTTGCTCAATACGGCGATGCGCAAATGACCGGGCAAGGTCAGCGCAAGGCTCAAGCCGGCAGCACCGCTGCCAATTACCAGAACATCGTGTTGAAACTGTTGGCTCATTTCAGGATTCCGCTCAAAGCGAACCGGGTCGGGGTTGGCGCAAGACAGCTGGATCGGCGAGTCAAGACAGCCACACAGCCCACTAGTATATAGAGGGGGGGAGCGGCACAATAGCCGTGCCAGCATGGCATTGTGAAACTACTGTGACGGAAAACGCTGGACGCTTCGTCGGAAGTTTTTCGAAGGCTTCGGCGACAACACGACTGTATCGCGGATTTAACAGTCTTTTTCTCTTCAGGGTTGCACAATGTCGGTTTCGGGCAGCTATAAATATGGAACTTTTGCCAAAGGCCCAAGATCAATAGACGGTTGCCTGAAACAAGGGACAGCGTCGGCTTCGGTGCAGGACTTGCGATTGGGTCCTTGCTCATGAATCCGATGACAAGATTATTCGCGCAGCCGGGCTATCCCGCGCTGCGCTTTTCGTGCGTGCCAAATCAGAGCCCGCAGGAAACTTGCTTGGAGGGGGGAGAACTTTTGCGAAAAGCCCGAGTCTATGTTTGCAAGTCTGGTTGTTCAGTAATGCAAGCCTCCTTCGAGCTTATCGAGGAGTGTTCATGCTAACCCAGGAAGAGGATCAGCAGCTGGTCGAGCGCGTTCAACGCGGCGACAAGCGAGCTTTCGATCTGCTAGTGCTGAAATACCAGCACAAAATTCTCGGGTTGATCGTGCGTTTCGTGCACGACACCCATGAAGCCCAGGATGTCGCACAAGAAGCCTTTATCAAGGCATACCGTGCACTTGGCAATTTTCGCGGAGACAGCGCGTTTTATACGTGGCTTTACCGCATCGCCATCAACACGGCGAAAAACTATCTGGTTTCACGCGGCCGCCGGCCGCCGGATAGCGATGTCAGTTCCGAGGATGCAGAGTTCTACGACGGCGATCATGGCCTCAAGGATCTCGAGTCGCCAGAACGTGCATTGCTGCGGGATGAGATCGAAGGCACCGTCCATCGAACCATTCAGCAACTGCCAGAAGATTTGCGTACGGCGTTAACTTTACGTGAATTCGATGGTCTGAGTTACGAGGACATTGCCAGCGTCATGCAGTGTCCGGTGGGTACCGTGCGCTCCCGGATTTTCCGCGCCCGGGAGGCCATCGATAAAGCCCTGCAGCCGTTGTTGCAGGAAAACTGAGACAGCGGCGACAGCCAAGAGAGGAACGCCATGAGTCGTGAAGCCCTGCAGGAATCGCTGTCCGCAGTGATGGATAACGAAGCGGACGAATTGGAATTGCGTCGGGTGTTGAACGCCTTCGACGATGTTGAAACCCGCGATACCTGGGCTCGTTACCAGATCGCTCGGGCAGTTATGCACAAGGATTTGTTGCTTCCTCGTCTGGACATCGCTGCGGCAGTCTCTGCTGCACTGGCTGACGAAGCCGTACCGGCAAAAGCCTCTCGCGGTCCATGGCGCAGTCTGGGTCGTCTGGCAGTCGCTGCTTCTGTGACTGTTGCCGTGCTGGCAGGTGTTCGTCTGTATAACCAGGATGAGATCGCCGGTGTCGAATTGGCCCAGCAATCCAGTCAACCGGCTCTGACCGCTCCACAGGTCAAGGGTCCCGCTGTATTGGCAGGCTACAATGAGAGTTCGCAAGCCACTGGCCCTATGGCCAACGGCGTATTGCAAGGTCAGCCAGGCTGGCAGGATCAGCGTCTGCCAGGTTATTTGCGCCAACATGCTCAACAAGCAGCATTGAAAGGTACCGAGAGCGCTCTGCCTTACGCTCGTGCAGCAAGCCTGGAAAACCGTTAAGGAGGATCATGCGCCCCATACCTCTACTTACGCTTCTGCTCAGCGGCTGGTTTGTTGTTCCAGCCCACGCCGATGAAGCCCAGGACTGGCTGAAGCGTCTGGGACAGGCGGAGCAAACGCAGAGCTTCCAAGGTACTTTCGTCTACGAGCGTAACGGTAGTTTTTCTACCCATAACATCTGGCATCGTGTCCAGGATGGCAAGGTCCGCGAGCGTTTACTCCAGCTCGACGGCTCCGCACAGGAAGTCGTGCGCATTGATGGGCATACTCAATGCGTGAGCGGCACCCTGATAGCAGGGCTGGGGGACACACCCAACTCCACCGCTCGGGCACTCGATCCACAAAAGCTAAAGAATTGGTATGACCTTGCCGTTATTGGCAAGTCGCGTGTGGCCGGGCGTGCGGCGGTGATCGTGTCGTTAAAGCCTCGCGATCAGCATCGTTACGGTTTTGAGCTGCATCTGGACAAGGAAACCGGTTTGCCATTGAAGTCATTGCTGCTCAATGACAAAGGGCAACTGCTCGAGCGGTTCCAGTTCACCCGGCTGGACACTACGCAGATGCCTGCCGACAGCGATATGCAGGCAGGTGCTGATTGCAAACCTGTTACTTTCGATAGTGACAAGGCTTCCGCCGTCAAAACTGCACAGGTCTGGCATTCGGACTGGTTGCCACCAGGTTTCGAGCTGGTCAGCAGTACCTCGCACAAGGACCCGGCGACCAAAGCCCAGGTCAACAGCCTGATGTTCGACGACGGTCTGGCCCGTTTCTCGGTATTCCTTGAGCCATTGAATGGCGCAACAGTCACAGATACGCGCACCCAGCTGGGGCCAACCGTTGCTGTCTCCCGGCGATTGACTACACCGCAAGGTGAGATGATGGTGACCGTTGTCGGTGAAATACCGATTGGCACCGCCGAACGGATTGCGCTGTCCATGCGCAACGATGCCGCGGCTACCAGCAAGCAGTAAGCTGAGTCAGCCGTGCTCGCCTATCTGGGCTGGTTTGGAGCGGGAATCGGTAATGGCTACTGCGCCATTAATGTCTCGAAATGTTTTGCCGAGCATTTTCATTTGCAAATATTCCGAAAATTTTTTATAGGTCAGAACCCCTCGGCTCTGGCCTTGTTTGTTGTTCCCGGAACAAAAATACCGGCGTATCGTTTCCGGTGTTCCTTGCTCCATATCGCTTAACCATGCTCGTCGTAACGGGAGCCGTATGTCGATACCACGCTTGAAGTCTTATCTTTCCATCGTTGCCACCGTGCTAGTACTCGGTCAGGCGGTCGCCGCACAAGCAGCGGTCGAGTTGCCCGATTTCACGCAGCTGGTCGAGCAGGCCTCGCCCGCGGTGGTGAATATCAGTACCACCCAGAAGCTGCCCGATCGCCGGATCTCCAGCGAGCAAATGCCCGACCTTGAAGGCTTGCCGCCGATGCTGCGAGAGTTCTTCGAGCGGGGCATGCCGCAACAGCCACGGTCCCCGCGCGGTGACCGTCAGCGTGAAGCGCAGTCGCTGGGCTCAGGCTTTATCATTTCGCCCGATGGCTACATTTTGACCAACAACCATGTGATTGCCGATGCCGACGAGATTCTCGTGCGTCTGGCCGATCGCAGTGAGTTGAAGGCCAAGCTGATCGGTACCGATCCGCGCTCCGATGTCGCTTTGCTGAAAATCGAAGGCAAGGACCTGCCGGTTCTGAAGCTTGGCAAGTCGCAAGACTTGAAAGCCGGTCAGTGGGTCGTGGCCATCGGTTCGCCATTCGGCTTTGATCACACAGTCACCCAAGGTATTGTCAGCGCCATCGGTCGTACCTTGCCAAACGAAAACTATGTACCGTTCATCCAGACCGACGTGGCGATCAACCCGGGCAACTCCGGTGGTCCGCTGTTCAACCTGGCCGGTGAAGTGGTCGGCATCAACTCGCAGATCTATACCCGTTCCGGCGGCTTCATGGGCGTGTCGTTCGCGATCCCTATCGATGTGGCGATGGACGTTTCCAATCAGCTTAAAAGTGGCGGTAAAGTCAGTCGTGGCTGGTTGGGTGTAGTGATCCAGGAAGTGAACAAGGATCTGGCCGAATCGTTCGGCCTCGAGAAGCCGGCCGGTGCGCTGGTGGCTCAGATCCAGGATGACGGTCCGGCTGCCAAGGGTGGCCTGCAAGTGGGCGATGTGATCCTCAGCATGAACGGTCAACCGATCGTCATGTCCGCCGATCTTCCGCATTTGGTGGGTGCGCTGAAGGCTGGCTCGAAAGCCAATCTTGAAGTCATTCGCGAAGGCAAGCGCAAGAACGTCGAGCTGACCGTCGGCGCTATTCCCGAAGAAGGCAAGGAGTTGGAAGCCCTTCCTCAATCCAGCATCGAGCGCAGCAGCAATCGCCTGGGTGTTTCCGTGGCCGAGCTGACTGAGGAGCAGAAGAAAACCCTCGACCTTAAGGGTGGCGTGGTTATCAAGGAAGTTCTGGACGGTCCTGCTGCCCTGATCGGCTTGCAACCGGGTGATGTGATCACTCACCTGAACAATCAGGCGATCGGTTCCTCCAAGGAGTTCACGGAAATTGCCAAGGCGCTGCCGAAGAATCGCTCGGTGTCGATGCGAGTTCTGCGTCAAGGTCGTGCCAGCTTCATCACCTTCAAACTGGCTGAATAAACCGGTTGTCGGCTGAATAACAAACCGCCTCGAAAGAGGCGGTTTTTTTATGCCTGGATTTTTGTTCCCGAAGAGGTCAACCCATCATGTCCTTGACCATGCGTTCCTGTTCCATCAACTCGCGTTGGCGTGCGTCGATGCGCGATGACAGCGGGAAGTTGCTGCCAGCCTTGCGCTTGGCGAAGTCCAGTTGCTGGATCGCCTGGCGATAGTCGCCGACCAGTGCAAAGTATTCTGCGCGAGCCTGATGCAGACCGATGATGTTGCCCGACAGGCCTCGAGTCTCGGCCACCATGTACCAGACGTCCGGATCATAGGGTCGGCTCTTGAGCAGGATCTCCAGTGCTTTCTCCGCTTCGGTCGCTCGATTCTGCTTGAGCAGCAAATCGACACGCACCTGATTCAGCGGGTAGTTGCCGGGGTATTGAGTGAGCATCCGGTCAACCCGGGATTGAGCATCGGGCAGGCGATTATTGGTGATGTCCAGATCGACCTGCGCCAGGTTGTAGATGATCTCGTTCGGCGATTTGGCCAGCAGCAGCTTGAGGTTTTCCCGAGCTTCATTCAGTTGACCGCCCTTGATCTGGGCGATCGCCAAGCCATAGCGTGCGACGTCGTTTTTCGGATTTTCATCGAGTTGGGCCCGAAAGCGCTTGGCACCCAAGCCTGGAGTTTCTTCATAGATCAATTGCACGCGGGCGCGAATCAGTTGGTAACGCATGCTGTCTTCGATGCCGCCCGGTTTGGCCTGTTCGGCGCGGTTGCGGGTGTCGGCGATCCGCGATTCGGTGACCGGGTGAGTCAGCAGGAATTCTGGTGGCTTGGCGTCGAAACGGTACTGGCGCATCAGCCGTTCGAACATGGTCGGCATCGAGCGCGGGTCGTAACCGGCCCTTTCCAGGTTCATGATGCCAATACGGTCGGCCTCTTGTTCGTTCTGGCGCGAGAAGCGTCGTTGTTCCTGAATCGCCGCTGCCTGGGTACCGGCAATGGCCGCGATCCCTGCATCGCCTGCACCGGCCGCGGCAATCACAATGCCAGCCAGCAACGCAGCCATCATGGGCACTTGCATGCGTTGCGACGCTTCGACACCGCGGGCGAAGTGACGCTGCGACAAGTGAGCCAGTTCGTGGGCCATGACCGAAGCATATTCACCCTCGGTCTGGGCATTGAGGAACAAGCCACCGTTGACGCCGACGATTCCGCCCGGGGCGGCGAAAGCGTTGAGCTGCGGGCTGTTGATCAGGATGAACTCCAGACGCCGGTCATTGACCTGGCTGGTTTCCACCAAACGGTAGACGCTGGATTCGACATAATCCTTGAGCTGCGGATCGTTGAGCTGTGACACCTGACTGCGCAACAGCGCCAGCCAGGCACGGCCCAATTGGTGTTCCTGTTGCGGCGAGACGATGGCAGAGCTGGCATCACCAAGTGACGGCAAGTCGTCAGCGAAGCCCGGTGAGGCGAGCAGGCAAGCGAGCGTCAGCAGGGTAGGGCGCAAAAAAGTCATGCACAAAGCCTTAGTCGACAAAGACCTTACTGTAGCCGGACACTACGCTTGGGACCAGATATTCTAAGCGGCTTAACCCCCGCCCCGGAGTGATTTGATGACTGACGCAGTAACCCACGATGTCGAACTGGACGCCAGCGGTCTGAATTGCCCGTTGCCGTTGCTCAAGGCCAAACTGGAGCTCAACCGATTGGCCAGCGGTGCGGTACTCAAGGTGATCGCTACCGATGCAGGTTCCCAGCGCGACTTTCGCACCTTTGCCCGATTGGCCGGTCATACGCTGCTTCGTGAAGAAGATGAGGCGGGCGTTTACCGCTATTGGTTGAAAAAAGCCTGAAACCTGTTGCGTTCGTTTCTAAGGATTATTGATGTTCAAGGTGTTACGCGACTGGATTCAGCGCTACTTCTCGGATGAAGAAGCCGTGGTGCTGGCGGTGCTGCTGTTTCTGGCATTTACCGCGGTGCTCACCCTGGGTGGAATGCTCGCGCCCGTACTGGCCGGTATGGTGCTGGCGTATCTGATGCAGGGGCTGGTGGTGACGCTCGAACGCCTGCGCATGCCGGGTGGCGCGGCGGTGGGGCTGGTATTCGCGTTATTCATGGGGTTGTTGCTGGTTTTTATCATCGTCGTGGTGCCACTGCTCTGGCACCAATTGATCACGCTGTTCAACGAATTGCCTGGCATGCTCGTCAAGTGGCAGTCGCTGCTGTTGCTGCTGCCCGAACGCTATCCGCATCTGGTGTCGGATGAACAGGTGTTGCAGGCGATCGAAGTGGCGCGGGGCGAGATCGGCAAGTTCGGCCAATGGGCACTGACGTTTTCGCTGTCGAGCCTGCCACTGTTGGTGAACATCATGATTTACCTGGTGCTGGTGCCGATACTGGTGTTCTTCTTTCTCAAGGACCGGGAGATGATCGGCCAGTGGGTCCGCGGTTATCTGCCGCGCGAGCGGGCGCTGATCACCCGGGTTGCCCAGGAAATGAATCGGCAGATCGCCAATTACATTCGCGGCAAGGTCATCGAAATCTTCATTTGCGGTGGTGTGACCTATATCGCGTTCGTGACGTTGGGGCTCAACTACTCGGCGTTGCTGGCATTGCTGGTGGGTGTCTCGGTCGTGGTGCCTTACGTCGGGGCAGTGGTGGTGACCGTGCCAGTGCTGCTGATTGCACTGTTTCAGTGGGGCTGGAGCGACCAGTTCATCTATTTGATGGCGGTCTACGGGATCATCCAGACGCTGGACGGCAACGTGCTGGTGCCGCTGCTGTTCTCGGAGGCGGTCAATCTGCACCCGGTAGCTATCATTTGCGCGGTGCTGCTGTTCGGTGGATTGTGGGGTTTTTGGGGAGTGTTCTTTGCGATTCCCCTGGCGACGCTGTTCAAAGCTGTGCTGGATGCCTGGCCGCGCAAAGAACCTGTGGTGGCGCCGCTGCTTTAATCGTCGGTGCGGGTTATGTGGTTGGGGCAGAAGGCCTCATCCCGAGCAGGCTCGGTCCCCCAAGGTTTGCGCAAATCCTGTGGGAACGAGCCTGCTCGCGATGGCGTCAGAACGGGCACTAGCCGAATCAAGCCTTGTTCAGCGCCTGAGCAGCAGCCAGAACCGCATCCACATGCCCTGGCACCTTCACGCCGCGCCATTCCTGACGCAGCACGCCATTCTTGTCGATCAGGAATGTGCTGCGATCAACGCCCATGTATTCCTTGCCGTAGAGCTTTTTCAGTTTGATCACGTCGAACTGCTGGCACAGCGCTTCTTCCTTGTCACTGATCAGCTCGAAAGTGAACGCCTGTTTGGCCTTGAAGTTTTCGTGGGATTTGAGGCTGTCGCGAGACACGCCGAAAACTTCGGTATCGGCGGCTTTAAAGGCGTCAAGCTGATCACGGAAACCCTGACCCTGGGTGGTGCAGCCCGGCGTGCTGTCTTTGGGATAGAAGTAAATCACCACTTGCTTGCCTTTGAGGCCCGCGAGGCTGACGGATTGCCCGTTGGTGGCGAGTGCTTCGAAGTCGGCAACCGGTTGGTCGATGGCTACGGCCATGAAAGCTTCCTTACATTGGGTTTTGTGGGCGCCACGGCTCGATCAGTGCGTCCAGGTTCATGGCGTCGGCGAAATCCAGGAACTGGTCACGCAACCAGCTGATCTGGGTGCCGGCCGGCAAGGTGACGGTGAACGTGGCGTTGAGCATGGTGCCGCCGGTCTGCGGGGCCTGATAGGTGTCGCAGGTCAGGTTCTCCAGTTCGACGTTGTGATCCATGAAGAACTGGCACAGCTCGTTGATGATGTCCGGACGGTAGGCTGAGCTGACGTAGGCAACGTATGGCAGGGCCTGGGGACGGTTCTCCAGGGCAGCGCTGCGGACCACGTTAACGGTGAAGGCGTGCCGTTTGGCCAGCACGGGCAGGCTGCCTTCGAGGCGCGCCAGGGCGTCCCAGCTGCCGGAGATCTCGAGGATCAGCGCGCTGCATTCGCCGTGGCGGGTCAGGCGAGAGGTGACCACGGCGCAGCGGTTTTCATGGCTGGCACGGCACAGGACGTTAGTCAGCTCCATGGGGTTGGCGCCGAGGGCACTGATGACAAGGAATTGTTCGCGAACTGTGGGGGTGGACATGCAGCATTCCTAAAGCGATGAGCGGTCGATACTTTTATGGGCTTTTTTTACCGGGACCAGCCTGCGGATGCGAATTCAGAAACCCCGGCCGAAGGTTGCGACGTGCTCCAGAGTGGCGAGAGCGAGGGGTGGCAACGCTGGATCGGGGCTTGTGAGGCCGAAAATGGAGGCTGGAACGCGGCGTACGAGCTTATCAGTACCGATCAAAGTCTGAAGGGTAGCGAAAAGCAGCGCCAAGGGGAATGGCAGCAGCGCAGTACTTCGCTTGTACAAGCATCTTGGCGCCAGTACCATTACCGCTCTCTTTTTCCGGCAGGAGCGGTTGCATGATTGCGGGCAGTATGGTGGCACTGGTCACACCCATGGATGCACAAGGTCGTCTTGACTGGGACAGCCTGAGCAAACTGGTAGACTTCCACCTGCAAGAGGGCACCAACGCCATCGTGGCCGTCGGCACTACAGGTGAGTCGGCCACGCTTGACGTGAACGAGCACATCGAAGTGATTCGTCGCGTGGTTGCCCAGGTTGCAGGGCGTATTCCGGTGATCGCCGGTACGGGCGCCAATTCGACGCGCGAAGCGATCGAATTGACCACCAACGCGAAGAACGCCGGCGCCGATGCGTGCCTGCTGGTAACCCCTTATTACAACAAGCCGACGCAAGAAGGCCTGTACCAGCACTTCAAGGCAATCGCCGAAGCCGTCGACATCCCGCAGATTCTCTACAACGTGCCGGGCCGTACCGCCTGCGACATGCTGGCCGAGACGGTGATCCGCCTGTCGACCGTGAAGAACATCATCGGCATCAAGGAAGCCACGGGCGATTTGCAGCGTGCCAAGGACATCCTGGCCGGCGTGAGCAGCGACTTCCTGGTTTATTCCGGTGACGACGCGACCGCGGTCGAGCTGATGCTGCTCGGCGGCAAGGGCAATATTTCGGTGACCGCCAACGTCGCGCCGCGCGCCATGAGTGAGTTGTGCGCCGCAGCCATGGCCGGTGATGCCGTCAAGGCCCGGGCGATCCACGAAAAACTGATGCCACTCAATAAAACCCTGTTTATCGAATCCAACCCTATTCCGGTGAAATGGGCGCTGCATGAAATGGGCTTGATGCCGGACGGTATCCGTCTGCCGCTCACCTGGCTCAGCGCTGCCTGTCACGAACCGCTGCGACAGGCCATGCGCCAGTCCGGCGTCCTGGTTTAATTGAGGAAGTACTACGCATGAAGCGATTGGCCGGACTTTCCGCACTTGCCTTGATTATCTCCAGCACCAGTGGCTGCGGATGGGTCTGGGGCCCGGAAGGTTATTTCCGTGACCGTGGTAGCGACTACCTGGAAGCGCAACAGACTGCACCGATGCAACTGCCTCCGGACGTCAGCACCGCCAAGCGTCTGGATCCGCTGTTGCCGATCCCGCGCAATGTGCCGGATGACACCGCCAAGGGCGAATACATCGTGCCTCGCCCACAGCCGCTGTCGGCAGCGGCTGATGCCAGCGACTACACCCTGCAGAAGAGCGGCGATTCGCGCTGGGTCATGGCCCAGCATCCACCGGCTGAAGTCTGGCCCGTGGCCGTGCAGTTCTTCCAGGACAACGGTTTCCGTCTGGACGAGCAACGCCCGCAAACCGGCGAGTTCACCACCACCTGGCAACGTTCCGACGAACTGTCCGCAGCCATGGCCAAGCGCCTGAGCGCGGCCGGTGTCGACACCGACAGCGAAACCCGCGTACGGGTGCGTATCGAGCCGGGCGTGCAACGCAACACCAGTGAAGTCTACGTGGTCAGCGCCGAGCGTCCTGCCGGCAGCACTGCCAACGTGGATTTCACCAATCGTTCGGTCAATACCGGCCTGGACGCCGCATTGGTCGATGACATGCTCGCGAGCATGAGCCGCACCTCGGAGAAGGGCGGTTCGGTCTCCATGCTGGCTTCCCGTGATTTCGATACGCCAAGCCGTGTCAGCCTGACCGAGGACGGCAGCGGCAACCCGGTGCTCAACGTCGGTTCCGATCTGGATCGTGCCTGGTCGAGTGTCGGTCGTGCGCTGGAACAGGGCGAATGGCGCGTTGAAGACATCAACCGCAGCCTGGGCCTGTACTACATCAACCTCGCCGAAAAAGCCGAGAAAAAGGACGAGAAGCCAGGGTTCTTCAGCGGTCTGTTCGGCAGCAAGCCGGACAAGGAAGAAGTTGAAGCCCGCGCCGAGCGTTATCAGGTTCGCCTGAGCAAGGTTGGTGAGAACGTCCAGGTCACCGTCGAGAAAAACATCAACACCGTGGCGCCAGCAGACGTGGCGCGCAAAGTGTTGAGCGTGATTCAGGACAACCTGGGCTGATCACATGCGTTTTGCCGTTCTCGGCAGCGGTAGCCAAGGGAACGGCACGCTGATAGCCAGCGACGACACGTATGTACTGGTGGATTGTGGTTTCTCCCTGCGGGAAACCGAAAAACGCCTGCTGCGACTGGGGGTGAACCCGTCGCAGTTGAGCGCGATACTCGTGACCCACGAACATGCCGATCACGTGCATGGCGTGGGTTTGCTGTCTCGGCGTTACAATCTGCCTGTCTACCTCAGTCGCGGGACCCTGCGCGGGATGCGCAAACCGATTGAACCCGCAGGCTTTCTGGCTGGCGGCGAGCAATTGCAGATCGGTAACCTGAGCATCGGCGTCATTGCCGTGGCCCATGATGCACAGGAACCGACGCAGTATGTCTTCAGTGATGGTCAGCGGCGTTTCGGCCTGTTGACCGACCTGGGTTCGTATTGCAATACAGTGCTGGACGGCTACCGGGACCTCGATGCATTGATGATCGAGTCCAATCATTGCCGTGACATGCTGGCTCGCGGTCACTATCCGTACTTTCTCAAGCAGCGGGTGGGCGGTGAATTGGGACATTTGAACAACCATCAGGCGGCATTCCTGGTGGCCGAGTTGGGCTGGCAAGGCCTGCAACACCTGGTCCTGGCCCATCTGAGCAGCAAGAACAACCTGCCGCAGCTGGCCCGGCAATGTTTTGTCGACACCCTCGGGTGCGACCCGGACTGGCTGCAACTGGCCGATCAAGATTCAGGGCTCGACTGGCGACATATCGCCTAGCCCACCTACTTAGCAAGCGGAGCCCATCATGGAAAAACGTGAAGAACTCTACCGCGGCAAAGCCAAATCGGTTTACAAGACCGATGACGCTGACCGCTTGATCCTGCTGTTTCGCAACGACACTTCGGCGTTCGACGGCAAGCGCATCGAGCAGCTCGACCGCAAAGGCATGGTGAACAACAAGTTCAACGCCTTCATCATGCAGAAACTCGAAGCAGCCGGCGTACCGACTCAATTCGACAAACTGCTGGGCGACAACGAATGCCTGGTGAAAAAACTCGACATGATCCCGGTCGAGTGCGTCGTGCGTAACTACGCCGCCGGCAGCCTGGTCAAGCGTCTGGGCGTCGAAGAAGGCATGAAGCTCAACCCTTATACTTTCGAACTGTTCCTGAAGGACGACGCCAAGGGCGACCCGTTCATCAACGAATCTCACGTCGTGGCATTCGGTTGGGGCACCGCCGAGCAACTGGTTCGTATGAAAGAACTGTCGCTCAAGGTCAACGAAGTCCTGAGCAAACTGTTCGACGACGCCGGCCTGCTGCTGGTCGACTTCAAACTCGAATTCGGTGTTTTCTCCGATGGCACCATCGTTCTGGGCGACGAGTTCAGCCCGGACGGCTGCCGCCTGTGGGACAAGGCCACTGGCAAGAAAATGGACAAGGACCGCTTCCGTCAGGGCCTCGGTGACGTCATCGAAGCCTACGAAGAAGTCGCCAATCGTCTGGGCGTACCGCTTTAATCGACGCAAGCATCTGATAGCACGGAAAAATTTCGCTTAGGGGGTTCGCTTCCGGCAAAAGTGTTGTTATGATGCGCGCCGTTGGAGAGATGCCAGAGTGGCCGAATGGGACGGATTCGAAATCCGTTGTAGTGGCGACATTACCTAGGGTTCGAATCCCTATCTCTCCGCCATTACATAGAAAAGCCCCGTAGCTGAATAAGCTACGGGGCTTTTTCGTTTGTGTGGATTTTTCGGCCGGCCACTTTCACTGCATGTGCCTCAGGTTTTCAGCGTCAGTAAATCAGCTCAACTGCGTAAGAAAAATATGACTGTTCCCGAGAAAAGTACCTCCACTGGGTCTCTTTAATTACCACCTCCTGTATTTGTTGATTGTCTCGTGAATCAAGAGGTTATCTTCGAAATATCCCCTCACATTGAAAGACACTGCCGCAAAAATTCCTCATCTACTCTGGTTTTGCAGGTCACTGACCTGTCGTAATCAGCAGTCGCAAGGAGCGATCAATGTATTTTGAGATTTACAGGCAAACCCGTGGCACCGCACAAACCGGCAAGGGGCAATGGCGCTGGCGTTTACGGGCGGGGAATCATGAAACGATTGCCAGTGGAGAGGCTTACGTCAACAAGTCTGATTGCGTGCATGCCATCAGTTTGATCAAAGGGACTCATGATCAGACACCGGTCAGGGAAATATAGGTTTCGGGCGGTGGAGCTGCTCACTCAGAGCAGCTTCTTTTTTTTGAACGCTCGTATAAGTGTTTCGGGTTTTCAGGATAGGATCATTTTTCCTATCAATCTTCAGGAGCCCCGTTATGCCTCACTTGCACATGGAATACACCGCCAACTTGCCCGAATTGAATGCCGATGTGGCGTTGATGCGACTCAACAACGCGTTGGTCGCTTCCGGCCTGTTTGGCGCTGAGTTCGATATCAAGGCGCGTGCCGTGAAGGTCGAGACTTTCAGGGTGGGCACTGCACTGGGCGAGCGGGGTTTCGTGCATGTGAAACTGGCGCTGTTGAGCGGTCGTTCGCCGGAGACCAAAAAGCAGTTATCTGCAAGCCTGCTGGCCGTGGTGCAGGATGTGTGTGAGTGGCCGGCAGAAGTTGAGGTCCAACTGTGTGTTGAAATCCTCGACATCGATCGAGAGTCTTACACCAAGACCGCCATCAGCCGCTGAGCTTCAGGCCATTTCCTGCTCGGCGCAGGCTTTGATCACTTGCTCGCGTAGCCAGGTGTTGGCGCTGTCCTGATCGACGCTTTGACTCCACTGCATGTCCAGGGTGAAGCCCGGCAAGCCGTTCGGTGCTTCGCAGTGATTGAAGATCGCTTCGTTGGCCAGCAATTGCTGAATGCGTCGGGGCAGGGTCAGGATGAAATCGGTGCCGGTGATCATCTTCAGCGCCGCGCTGTAGCTGTTGGAGCGCGCGACTATTTGTCGTTTGTGGGCCTGTTGAGCAAGCCAACCGTCGACCATATTCGTAGTAGATGTCCATGGCGTCGGGAACACGTGCCGGCGTTGAGTGAACGCTTGCAGGCTCAAGCGCGGCTCCAGTGGCGTGGCCCGTTTGTCGAAGACGCAGACCAGGTCATCCTCCAGCAGCCTCTTGCAGTTGAAATCGGTATGGCTGCGATGAAAATTCGGGCCGAAACAGACCACCAGGTCGAGGCTACCGTCACGCAGTTCGTCGGCCGGAATGTCGGTTTCGAACTTGTGCATGTTGACCATCACTGGCAGGTTGGCGAAATCGAAGCTCTTCAACAGACGCGGCAGGATTAACTGCTCGAAGTATTCCGGCGCGCAGATATTGAAAGTGACCGCTTGCAAGGTCGGGTCGAAGGTCGGTGCTCCGGCATGACACAGGTTGATGTTTTCGAGAATTTTCAGCACGTAGGTATACATGGTGCTGGCTTTGTAGGTGGGTCGCATCCCCGTGCGGGTATTGATGAACAACTCGTCTTCGAAACTGATGCGCAGTTTTTTCAGGCAATAACTCACGGTGGACTGGCTGACGCAGAGCGCTTCCGACACGCCGGTGACGCTGCTTTGCTCATACACGGCGACAAACACCATGAGGTCCTGCATGTCGAGTTTTCTAAGCAAGTTACTGTTCAGCATCCGTTCTGTCTCACTGTGCTCCTTGCGCTGACTGTGCGCAAACGTGTGCGAATGATCCTAGCGGAACGATGGTGCCAAGAGAATGCCTTGTAGGATTTTTCATGAGTTGTGGGGCAGAAAATGTACGAACACGTCTTTTGAATTCAATCGCTTGATGGCTGGCCAGAGGCTTATAAGGCTGATGGCTGCGCGGGAATCGCCTGGCGACTGGATGTTAGCAGCGCCAACATGCCGATGCCCACCAGTAATGCGCCGATGATTTCCAGGGCGAGCGGCGACTCACGTAGCCAGAACCAGTGGAACAGCGTGATGAATAGAGTGCTCAGGTAAATGTAGGAAATGACCGCGGAAGGGGCGATGACGCCAATGGCTCGATGCAATAGCCAGAAGGTCGCCAGCGTGGCGAACAGTGCCAGGTACAACAACCACCAAAGATCGCTCGCAGTCAGCAACGACGCCGATCGCCAGCCGCCGCTGAGCCCACAGATTGCCAATAGAAACAGCGCGCCGAACAGCATGTTCCAGAAAGTCATGCCCACCGGTCCGCGCCCCTTGAGAGTATTGGTCTTGAGCCGTTGGCTCAGGGGTGAGTAGAGCGCCATTGCCAAACAACCGATCCCATACACCGACACCGCATACAGCGACGGCAACTCGTCGGGGCCGGCGCCTTTCAACACCAGCAGCACGGCACCGGCTGCGGCAGTCAGCATGGGCAATACGCGTTGTTTCAGGTTGCTGTCGGGTATCAGGAAGGCTTCGAACAGAAGCGTCGATAACGGCACCACAGCAAACATCGTCCCGGTGGTGACCGTCGAGGTGTAGCGCAGTGCTTCGAACAATGAACCGAAATACAGCGCCAGCAACATGCCGAGCAGCGCATGGCTGAGCAGCCCCTGGATGTTCATGGCGGTATCACCCTTTACCAGCAGCAGGGGCAAAAATACCAGGGCGCAAAACAGCAAGCGCAAACCGGTCAGCAGAATTGGATCGATGGCTTGGCTGACCTGGGCTGCGGCGGAAAACGAGACGGCAATCAACAATGCCCAGAGCAGCATGCCGACGTGGGCCGCAGCAAAACCTGTGGGTTTCATGATGAGGGTCTCGGGTCAGTGAATGTGCTTGGCGTAATGCCGCGGATCGAAGCGCAGGGCCATCAAAATCATCAATGCCATGACGCCGGTCAGTGACCACCAGGCCCATTCGAAACTGCCCAACTGATCGCGAAATATCCCGGCCATCAGCGGCGAGAGGCCAGCAATCAGGTAACCGATGCCTTGTACGAAGGCAGTCAATCCGCCGGCGCGCTGGGGGTTGTCCAGATGATCCAATGACACAATCAGGCTCATCGGGAACAGCCCGCCGATGCCCAGTCCGAGCAGGCAAGGCCAAAGCAGACTCAGGTGTTGCGGGCTTAGAATCAACCCGCAAAAACCGGCCATGATCAATATCAGCAAGACCACCAGCACCAGTCTGCGGTCGCGGCTGCGGTTGGCGATGGCGGGAACCAGTAGCCCTGACAACACTTCCATGGCGGTTAAAAAGCCCAGCAACAAACCGGCCTGTTGTTCGCTCCAGCCTTTTTCCACGTAATACGGCGCCAGCCACGCCAGCACACAGGTGTAGGACGCGGTGCCGAGGCCGAAGAAGAATGCGAGTAACCAGGCGCGAGAATGGGTGAAAAAGGATTCCTTGCCTGATGATCTGGTATCCAGTGTCGGCATTCTCGAGCGTTGGACACACCAGCACAGTAGCGCCACCAGCGCCAGCGCCGCCCAGATCGCCAAACCCACTCGCCAACTTGCAGTGCGAGTCATCACCAGCGGCGCAAACGACGCCGCGATTGCCGCGCCACCCATGATTGAGGTGACGTAGAGGCCCATGCACACGGAAACGTTGTCGCTGAAACGGGACTTGATCAGCGCGGGCATCAACGCCTGAATCAACGCAATGCCGATGCCGGCCACCACCGCGCTCAAGATCAATTGCGCTGCAGAATCGAGGAACAGCCGCGACACCGTGGCCAGGCCGATGATCAGCAGCGACAGCACCACGGTGCGTTGTTCGCCCAGGCGCTGACTGACACCGATACCGAAGAACATCGCCAGTCCCATGGCCATGACTGGCAACATTGTCAGGAGCGAGGCCAGGCTGAAACTCAGCGCAATATCACCGCGAATGGCTGATAGCAAAGGACCGACAGCGGCCATGGATGGGCGCAGGTTCAGGGCGACAAGCATGATACTGAACATCAGCCAGAAGGCAGGGCGGGAGGTTGTGCGAACGTTTTCCATAATCGGACCTTCAAAAATCAGGAGCCGATTAGGCGCGCGAGCCCTGGAGGCCGCAAATCAGAAAGTCTGGAGCGGTATTTAAAAATTAAATAGCGGTATCGCTACCTCCAGAATTCCTGTGGGAACGGGCTTGATAGCGGAAGACCGGTCAACAACTTGGCTGAATGTAAATCCGTCATCTCGGGCAAGCCCATTCCCCACAGCGATAGAGGGCGTTTGGGAAATTGATTGTTTAGTCTGTCCACACCCAAGGTTCTTCAAATCCCGATTTAACGAGTTAACCGCCCGTGTGACGCTGCTGCTCATCTGTTTACTGCGGTCTTCTTTATGGACGGTTGTCCGGTCGCACTCCCTTCCGAACTGGCCTTTTGGGCACTGTGGCACTGCCGCCACGCGCGCCCGCCAGATTCCTGCCTGTCTCGCTGATTGTTCTGACAGGTCCCGCGCCGTGTGCCGGGATCAAACTGGCGGCGCGCTGTGCGTTTGCCTGACGCGGATAGACGAGAATTCCCATGAGCTGTGCCACGACATCCTTCGCCACGAAAGAAGAAGCGCTGACCTTCCTGGAACACAATCCGGACATCGAGATGTTCGAGCTGTTCATCCTCGACAACAACGGTGTGCCACGGGGAAAGTTGCTGCATCGCGATGAACTGCTGGCGGTGTACGAAAGCGGGCGGCCGCTGCCAAGTACCATTCTGGGCCTGACCATCAATGGCGATGACGTGGAAAACTCCGGTCTGGTCTGGGACGTCGGTGATATCGATTGCCGCGCCTACCCGATCAGCGGCAGTCTACAGCGCATGCCGTGGCGATTGATTCCCACGGCGGCGGTGCAGGTCAGCATGCATCCAAAAGAGGGCATGCCCGCGACCATCGCCGACCCACGGCACCTGCTGGCCAAGGTCATCGAAGGCTTGCAGGCCGACGGCTATTACCCGGTGATGGCGGCGGAGCTGGAGTTCTATTTGCTGGATCAACAGCGCGACAGCAACGGTCGGCCGCAGCCGGCGCGGGATGTTGATGGCGGGCGCCCACGCTCCACGCAGGTTTATGGCTTGCGTGAGCTTGAGCAGATCGAGCCATTTCTGGCCGACCTCTACAGCGCGTGCAAGCTTCAGGGCATTGCGGCGCGCACGGCGATTTCCGAATACGCACCGGGGCAGGTGGAAATCACCCTTGAACACCGCACCGATGCTTTGCAGGCGATGGACGAAGCGGTGCGCTACAAACGACTGGTCAAGGGCGTGGCCCACAAGCATGGAATGACCGCCTGTTTCATGGCCAAGCCTTTCGATGATCTGGCCGGCACCGGCATGCACATGCATGTCAGCCTGGCAGACAAGGATGGCAAGAACCTGTTCGCCAGCGAAGCCCCGGACGGCACGCCACTGCTCAAACAAGCGGTCGGCGGAATGCTCAGCACATTGCTCGATTCATTGCTGCTGTTCTGTCCGAACGCCAACTCATACCGTCGTTTCCAGACCAACAGCTACGCACCACTGGCGGCCACCTGGGGCGTGGACAATCGCACCGTGAGTTTGCGAGTGCCCGGCGGGCCGGCATTCTCCCGGCATATCGAGCACCGCCTCTGTGGTGCCGACGCCAACCCGTACCTGGCGGCGGCGGCGATTCTGGCCGGGATTCATCGCGGCATCCGCGAGCAGCTTGATCCTGGAGCACCCGTGGAAGGCAACGGGTACGCCCAGGCTACGGCATTGTTGCCCACCGACTGGTTGACCACGTTGCGCGCGCTGGAGGCATCGAACTGGGCGCGGGAGGCATTCGGCAGTGAGTTTCTTGGTGTGTACCTGGCGGTGAAACGTGCCGAGTACCGGCAGTTCATGGGCGAAGTCGGCGAGCAGGACTGGCGTTGGTATCTGCATCAGGCGTGAAGTGAGTCTTTTGAACGTTTGAGTCTCCTGGCATGCGCCAACTAATCGTTGGCTTCTTTTTCACGAAAAATTGAGAGTGGGCTGCTTAAGATTTGTGTTGTCGCGGCAATGAGTTTTTCACATTTGCCGCGGACACTTCTTTCAGGAACAGCCGACCATCATGTTGAAGTTAAAAGCCGTACGCCCCGAGTGGGTGACGTTGATTGTCAGTGTCTTTTTATTGGCTGGGTTCAATTCGGAACTCTGGGGTCACCTGTTCGTTATCACCGGGGCAAAGGGTCAAGGCATCGCCTTGGGTATTGCATTCGGGGTAATGATCCTGGCGGTCTTCAACATAGTGCTGACCTGGCTGGCGTTTCGACTGGTAATGAAACCCGTGTTGACCCTGATCTTTTTGGTCAGTGCCGGGGTTGCCTATTTCATGAGCCAATACGGTGTATTGATCGACGCCGGTATGTTTCGTAACTTCGCAGAAACCAATGCCACAGAAGTGCGTGACTTAGTGTCCGTGAAGTTGTGTGTTTATATTGTCGCGCTCGGAATATTACCGTCCTGGCTATTGTGGAAAATCCCCGTCAACTATCGTCGCTGGCACCGCGAGTTATTAAGTAAAGTGCTGGTGAGTGTCGCATCGGTTGCAGTGATTGGCGGTGTTGCCCTGGTCAACTATCAAGGCTTGTCGTCGTTGTTTCGCAATCACCATGAATTGCGCCTGATGGTGGTACCCAGCAACTACATCGGGGCCTCGCTCGGTTATCTGCGCGAGCAAGTCGTTTCTGCCCGGCAACCCTTTGTCAAACTCGGTGAAGATGCCCGGAAAAACCCGGTCTGGCAGACCCACGGCCGTAAATCCCTGACGGTCCTGGTGGTGGGCGAAAGTGCCCGGGCCGAGAACTTTGGCATCCTGGGTTACGACCGCGACACCACCCCCCAACTGGATAAGGAAGCCGGCCTGATCGCCTTCACCGATGTGCATTCTTGCGGCACGGAAACCGCCGTATCGGTGCCCTGCATGTTTTCCAACATGGGCCGCAAGGATTACAACGCCAGCAAGGCAAAGAATGAGGAAGGGCTGCTGGACGTGCTCAAGCACGCCGGTCTGGAGGTGATCTGGCGGGATAATCAGTCAGGCTGTAAAGGCACTTGCGATCGGGTTACCGTCGATGACGTGAGTAACCTGAAAGACCCGGTGCTGTGCGCCTATAGCGAGTGCCGCGACGAAATTCTCCTGCAAGGTTTGCAGCACTTCATCGACACCCTGGATAAAGACACGGTGCTGGTACTGCACCAGATGGGCAGTCATGGCCCGGAATATTTCAAGCGCTACCCGAAAGAGTACGAGCACTTTACGCCGGTGTGTGAAAGCAATGCGCTGAACAATTGCAGCCGCGAAAGTATCGTCAATGGCTACGACAACACATTGGTGTACACCGACCATGTGCTGTCGACCTTGATCGACCTGTTGCGCAGTAATCAGGACAAAGTCGATACCGCCATGCTCTATCTGTCGGACCATGGCGAATCCCTGGGCGAATACAATCTGTTCCTTCATGGCACGCCTTACATGCTGGCGCCGGAGCAACAGAAGCATGTAGCGATGCTGGCGTGGTTCTCCGACAGTTATCAAAAATCGTTCTCGGTCGACACGCATTGCCTGCAGTTGAGCCGCGAAAAGCCCTTGAGCCAGGACAACCTGTTCCATTCGATGCTTGGCTTGCTGGAGGTCAACAGCAAGGTTTACGACCCGGGGCTGGACCTGTTTGTCGGCTGCCGTGGTGCAGTCATTGACGGAGTGCTGGCCAAAAAATGAGTCCGTCGACCTTTTTTTCACGCGCCAGTCAGTAACCTGCCCTCAGTCGATACTCCAACCAGAGCCCTTGCACATGTCCGCGCAGCCCCCATCCGCCATCGAACTGGAGTTCGCCCGGCGCTACGATCAGGAACATGCCCGCGTCTGCCTTCAGTCGCGACCGCGTGGGCTGGCGGGGCGCCTGTCGTTCTGGCGCGACGAGCAACTGGTGCGTAATGCGCTTCAGGTCGCTGGCGAACCGGGATTGATTCTTGATGTTGCCTGCGGTGTCGGGCGCTTCTGGTCGATACTGGCCGAGCATGCGAATCGGGTGATTCTTGCAACCGATCCGTCGCAGGACATGCTCGATCATGCCCGTACCCACCATCCGCAGCACCTGCTGGAACGGGTCAAGACCTTTCAGAGTTCAGCCTTCACCATCGGTTTGTCGGCGAACGCGGTAGATTGCATTTTTTGCATGCAATTGTTTCAACATATCGCCAGTCCTGAACATCGGTCAGCCATGCTGGGTGAGTTCCATCGGGTCAGTCGCGATACAGTAATTGTGGCGGCGCGAGTCGATGCGCATTTCACGCTGCGCCGATCGACTGCGCAAGGTGCCTATGTCCAGCCGCAGGCGAGCAAGGCCGAACTCGAGGCCGAGTTCAGGCAGGCGGGTTTCCGCTTGCTCAGCCATCAGGACTTCCTGCCGGGTTGCGCGCGGATGCGGGTCTACGTGCTGCGTAAGACCAGCTAGTTTCCTTCTGTCAGACAATTCTTGCGATCCAGCAGGTATTTTCGCTAAAGCTCTTGTGCAGTGGATGCGCGGAAATCCCCGGGGGCGATATATACTGCGCGCCATTCTTCAAGGGAGAGCCGTGTGGCCATCGATATTCACTGGATTCGCGACAACGATAGCCTCGGTCAGTTTTGCGCCGAGTGGCAGCAGCTGCCATTCGTTGCCCTCGACACCGAATTCATGCGGGTCGACACCTTTTACCCGATCGCAGGCTTGCTGCAGATTGGCGATGGCGTACGCGCTTACCTGATTGACCCGCTGACCATCGACAACTGGCAGCCGCTGGCCGCGTTGCTGGAAAACCCGGCCGTGGTCAAAGTCCTGCATGCGTGCAGCGAAGATCTCGAAGTGCTGCTGCGTCTGACCGGTAGCCTGCCAACGCCGTTGTTCGACACCCAACTGGCCGCCGCTTACCTGAACCTGGGTTTTTCCATGGGTTACTCGCGGCTGGTGCAGGAAGTGCTCGGCATCGATCTGCCCAAGGGCGAAACCCGTTCCGACTGGCTGCAACGTCCACTGTCCGACACCCAGATCAGCTACGCCGCCGAAGATGCCTTGCATCTGGCAGAAGTTTTCGTGCAACTGCGTCCGAAGCTTTCTGAGGACAAATACGCCTGGGTCCTGGAAGACGGTGCCGAGCTGGTGGCCAATCTGCGTCGCGAGGTCGACCCGTATGAGGTCTATCGCGACGCCAAACTGGCCTGGAAGCTGTCCCGCGCCCAACTCGCCGTATTGCGTGAGCTCTGTGCCTGGCGCGAGCGCGAAGCCCGCGCCCGTGATCTGCCGCGCAACCGCATCATCCGTGAACATTCCCTGTGGCCGTTGGCGCGCACGCAACCGGACAACCTCGGGGCGCTGGCGAAAATCGAAGACATGCACCCGCGTACCGTGCGTCAGGACGGCGAATTTCTGCTTGATCTGATCAAGCGCTCTGGCAGTGTGTCGCCTGATCAATGGCCGCCAGCAGTGCCGGAGCCGTTGCCGGTAGATGCCGCTACGCTGGTCAAACAGCTGCGCGCCATCGGCCAGGCCGAAGCCGAGCGACTGAACATCGCTCCTGAACTGATGCTGCGCAAGAAAACCCTGGAAGCGCTGCTCAAAAGCGGCTTCCCCAATGGTCCTTACCAATTGCCTGATTCGCTGCGTGGCTGGCGCCGCGAATTGATGGGCCAGGCGCTGCTCGACAGCCTGGCCACCGCCGGAGAACAGCCTTGAAACGTATTTGTTCCATCTATCGAAGCCTGAAGAAAAACGAGATGTACCTTTATGTGCTTAAAAGCGATGCACTGGAGCGCGTTCCGGAAAGTCTGATGGCGGCTTTCGGCAAACCGCATCACGCTTTCGATCTGGTGCTGACGCCTGAGCGCAAGCTGTCGCGCGAAGACATCACCGTAGTGCTGGAAAACCTCGAGAAGCAGGGCTATCACCTGCAAATGCCGCCAGCCGAAGACGAATACATCGAGCATTTGCCGGAAGAATTGCTGCGACGCAACGACCCGATGTAATCGGCAGACAGGCTCTGTTCAGAGCCTTTATGAAACACTGGAATGATTTTGGCGAAGGCCAGGGCGATGGAGTGATGCTCCGTCGGCGGCCGTCTGCACTGTTTTTGAAAGGTTTGAACCATGCGCGTTCTGATTGCTGAACACGACCACCCTATGTATGCCCAACTGTTGCGTCAGGCAGCGCCTGATCTGGAAGTACTGACCAGTGGCGATTCCGCCGAACTGGCCCGTCAGGCCGCCGAGTGCCAGGTCTGGCTCGGCCAGCCGGACCTGCTGGCGACGCTGTTGCGTCAGGGCCACATGCCGGCATGGCTGCAGTCGACCTGGGCCGGCATCACGCCGTTGCTGGCCGACGGCCTGCCACGGCACTATCGCCTGACTCGCGCGGTAGGGATTTTCGGTCAGGTCATGGCCGAATACGTACTGACTTACATGCTCGGCCATGAGCGCGAAGTACTGCCGCGGCTGGTCAGCCAGGTCGAGCGCAAATGGGACAGTCGTCAGGGCCAAAGCCTGGCTGGTCGCAAGGTGTTGATCGTCGGCTCCGGTGACATCGGCCAGACCGTGGCGCAGTTCCTTGTGCCCTTTGGCGTCAAGTTGTACGGCATCGCCAGCGAAGCCCGCGAGCAGGCGCCGTTTGTCGAAGTCGGCGCGCTGAGCGACTTGCCGCGTCTGGTCGGCGAGGTGGATTACGTGATCAATCTGCTGCCGAACACCCCGAGCACTCATGACCTGTACGACGCCGCACTGTTCAAGCAGTTCAAGCCGACCGGGTTGTTCATCAACGTCGGGCGCGGCGTGGCGGTGGTCGATGCGGATCTGGTGCAAGCCTTGAAGGAAGGGCATCTGGCCGGGGCCGTGATTGACGTCTGCCGTCAGGAACCACTGCCACAGCGCCATCCGTTCTGGACCGCGTGGGGCCTGCTGCTGACCGGCCACAGTTCGGCACCGACTTCGCCACCCATGATGGTGAAGCTGTTCGTCGAAAACTTGCGGGCGTATCAGGCGGGCGAAGCGTTGCGTGGGGAAGTGGATTTCAATCGCGGGTATTGAATTCACCCAGCTGATCATTCCCACGCTTCGCGTGGGAACGATCGAGTCCGGCGCGTTTAGAGGGTGAAATCACCCTCGGCCGCCAACTCGCTCAACGGGCGACGCGGGCTCGGTTCTTCGCGTGCTTGCAGGTACTCGGCCAGTGTTGCCTTGTCGCCCAGCTTGCCGATCGCCACCGCCGCGTGCAGCGCATAGCCTTCTGGAATATTCAGCTCCTTGCGGGTCAGCTCCTGATCGAAACCGGCCATGCCATGGGTGTGCCAGCCACTGATGCTTGCTTGCAGCGCCAGGTGGCCCCAGGCCGAGCCCGTGTCGAAGGTGTGCCATAGCGCCGGTGTTTCTTCGGTGGCGCCAGGTATCGCAAAAGTGGTTTTCGAGATCACGATCACCAGCGCCGAGGCGTGCTGCGCCCAGCTGCGGTTGAACTCGTTCAGCAGGCCCAGATAGCGCTCCCAATTCGGCGTATCGCGGCGCGCATAGAGAAACCGCCAAGGCTGCGAGTTGTATGCCGATGGTGCCCAGCGAGCCGCTTCGAAAAAGCTCAGCAGGGTCTCGACGGGAATGGTTTCGCCGGTGAAGGCACGGGGCGACCAGCGATCGGTGAACTGAGGGTGAATGGCGTAGTCGGCAACGCGTGGATTAGCACTCATCAAGAGATTCCTTTACGTTTGAAAGTGAGGGGCGTCTGAGACCTGCGGGCGCAGTTGAACTGAGCGATGCGGTTTTTCGAGAGCCTGGGTAGTTCACCTGAATGCAACGCGATTGAGCGTTAATGGCATTTGAGCATGGCTCCTTGCGACGGCAAAGCTACTTGGCGACGCTGTAACTGACAAGTTCCGTTGTACCGATAGTCGCCAATGCTTGGCCCGCCGATGCCTTGGCACTAGACTGGCGGCCTTTTCACCACCTGATGTTGATGCTTGAGCCATGGCCGCCAAAGTCGAACCGTTCTGGATACGCAAAACCCTCGATCAACTCGATCAAGAGGAATGGGAATCGCTGTGCGATGGCTGTGGCCTGTGCTGCTTGCAAAAACTCGAGGACGAAGACGACAACTCCGTCTATTACACGCGTATCGCCTGCAAATTGCTCGATCTCAAAACCTGCCAGTGCACTGATTACCCCAACCGCCGCGACTTTGTGCCCGATTGCATTCAGCTCACGCCGGGCAAGGCTGATGAGTTCAAATGGCTGCCGCCGACGTGCGGTTATCGACTGGTCAGCGAAGGCAAGGATTTGCCGCTCTGGCATCACCTGGTGTGCGGTGATCGCGAGGTGGTGCATAAAGAACGTATTTCCCAATCCGGGCGCATGCTCGCCGAGGGCAGCGTGGCTGAAGAGGATTGGGAAGACCATCTGATTTTTCGTGCGGGTTAAGCGTCGTCGTTTAAACGCCAAGCAGGCCCGTGGTGTCTGGAGCCCGGCCGCCGGCAAGGCCAGCCTGATCTACGCTACGGTGGGTTGCTTCAGTCATACCGCCATCGCGGGCAAGCCCGCTCCCACAGAGAACTGCGGTGTACACAACATGTGTGCTCACCGCCAATCCCTGTGGGAGCGGGCTTGCCCGCGAAGAGGCCCTGAGGCCTATCGCAACGTCCGGATCAGACTCCAGCCTTCGGCGAGTTCAGCGAATCATTACCTGTCACGGTCGCGGTGCTGGTCGCCGCTTCGGCATTGGCTTTCATACGGCTCAGCTCATCCCCGGCGCGTTCGATTCGCGTGCGGGCGTTTTCCATGTCCTGACGGTTTTTTTCCAACAGTCTTTTCGCCGAGCAATGCCCGGTGATTCCCCGGGCGAGGGCCATGCCGCCAATGGCTATTTCAATCAATCCGAACACGCCGCCGCGTCGCAGACCTTTGCTTAGCATGACCACACCACCCGCCAGGGAGCCGGCACGTTCCCAACCATGAACGTTTTGTTCGGAACGGCTCTGGAAGGGGGTGGTTTCGATACGTTCTACAGGATTGAACTCGCGCATGATCAGTCTCCAGGCAGGGAAGGGTTGCAGATATTTAGCTGACTGCCTGGGCGAGCGGCTTGTTCCATTGAATATGCGGCAATTCAGCGGAATTTTGGCCCTGAGCGGGTGTTGTTGCCCTTGGCCATGCGGTCGTACAGCACAACGTTGACGGTGGCTGCCAGGTTCATGCAACCGGTGGTCGGGATGTAGACCACGTCTTCGCACCAGTCGCGGATTTCCTTGTCCAGCGAGCCGTCTTCGGGGCCGAAGATGTAGAGGGCGCGATCCGGGTGCGTGTATTCCGGCAGCGAGCGGGCACCGTCGACCAGTTCGACCGCGACCGGCACACAGCCAAGCGGGAGGATTTTCTTCAGGTCGTCGATGCCGATCAGCGGAATGTCGTAATGGACTTTCTTGGTGTCGGTGACGAAATCGGCAGCGCGTTCATAGCGTTTGCCAGTGTAAAACACCGACGCCACGCCATAGCAACCGGCGGCGCGCATGACCGAACCGACGTTCTCCGGTGATTTGGGGTTGTACAAACCAATGCAGCTGTACCGTTTGTCTGCCACGAGCGGGGTGCCTTCGGGGAAAAAAGGCGATTATACGGGGATTGGGGGAGGGGTGTTCAGTGATCGTTCCCACGCTCTGCGTGGGCATGCCGCCAGGGACGCTCCGCGTTCCGCTTCCGAATGTGACGCAGAGCGTCACGGGATGCATTCCCACGCAGAGCGTGGGAACGATCAACAGAAGATCCCTGTGGGAGCGAGCCTGCTCGCGATGAGGCCAGTCAGGACACTGAAGATTTCAGTCTTCTTTCTTCATCAACCCCGCCAACGCCGCAAACGGGTTGTGCGTCGCCTTGGCAATCTTCGGCGTGCTCAGCGAGCCTTCGTCGAAATACTGCTGATCGGTATACCGCGAGTGTTCGTTGTCGTGGCAATACAGGCACAACAGTTCCCAGTTCGAACCATCCTGAGGGTTGTTGTCGTGATTATGGTCGCGATGGTGCACGGTCAGTTCGCTCAGACGCTTGCCGGAGAACTCCCGGGCGCAGCGGCCGCACACGTGCGGGTACATCTTCAGGGCTTTGTCGCGATAACCCATTTCCTTGTCGCGCTGGTTGTCGGCGAGGATGCGGTCCAGCTTCGATGTGTTGGTTGGGGGGGACGAACTCATGGGTTCACCTTTGTAAAAGACTAATGACGGTTATGACGTGAGTGTAGGGCCTGTCATCACTTATTTACTAGGCCGCGCCGGGTCTGCTGTGACGCAGGGCAAGGCGCGAGGAGCGTGGTTTGGTCATTCCAAACGAGCTCCGAGCAACGCAGCCCTGCGCCACAGCAGACCGGCCCTTCAGGCGCAATGCGGCCTAGTAAATAAGTGATGACAGGCCCACGCTCAGCCCTTGAGCTTCTCGGCAATCCAGATGGTGTGGCGGGTGCCCTTGTTGCCGTGGGCGAAAACTTGCACTTCCTCGGCCTTGAAGCCGGCCTTTTTCAGCTTGTCGGAAAACTGCCGGTCGGCGCTGGCCGACCACACCGCCAGCACGCCTTTTGGCCGCAGGGCCTTGGCACACGCGCTCAAGCCGCCGGCGGAGTAGAGCCAGCTGTTGGCTTTCTGGGTCAGGCCTTCGGGGCCGTTGTCGACGTCGAGCATGATCGCATCGAAGCCTTGCGGCTCGGCTTGCAGCACTTTGGCCACGTCTTCCATACGGATCACCGTACGCGGGTCAAGCAGCGGGTTGCCGGCTTTTTCGCCCAGTGGCCCGCGATTCCACTCCACCACGCCGGGCACCAGTTCGGCGACCACCACTTCAGCCGTTTTGCCCAAATGCTTGAGCGCCGAGGCGAGGGTGAAGCCCATGCCCAGGCCACCGATCAACACGCGCGAATTCGACCGGCCGGCAACCTTGCGGCAGGGGATTTCGGCCAGGGCATCTTCGGAGCCGTGCATGCGGGTGTTCATCAACTGCCCGCCGTCACCGCCCTGGATCTTGATGACGAAATCCTCGCCGTATTCGAACAGGCACAGGGCGCCGCCGTTTTCAGGGATGGGGGTGGTGTCGAGCAGAACGAAACGTTTCATGGGGCGCTCTTGAGGAGAAATTGACAGATGGAGGAAGGCAAACCCGTGCAGTAGGGAGTAGCCTGCAAAAAGACCACAAGGCCAACGGAGCCATTGATGAAGCGCACCATTCTAGCGGTCATTGCCCTGGCCGCGCTCTCGATAACTGCAGTGCCGGCCCAGGAGCTGCAGACCATCCCCACCAGCCCCGCGCCGATGCCCGGTTCACCTGGCACCGCCACTCCGACGCCGTATCCGCAGATCACCCCGACCAGTGTGCCCAAGGCCGGTTCAGGCAGTGGCGGGCCACCGCTGTTGCCGCCGATCGAAATGCCCAATCCACCCAAGGACCAGACCTTGCCGGGCCTTGAGCCGAACACGACAAAAATCAAACCGCCGGGCGGGTAGTATCGATTTCACCAATACGATGGGTGGCACAGGCCACTAAAGCTGCTGCGAGAGTAGTTGCCCATCAGCCATGCGCAAGCGTTTGGAAAGGGAAACGGCGAGGGCGCGGATGATCTTGGCGGCGATTTTGGGTGCGTCGTTGAGCATCTTTTCCAGGGAATCCTTGCCCAGGTTGAGCAACTGGCAATTGCTCGCGGCCACGCAACTGGCCGAGCGTCGTTCGCCGTCGAGCACGGCCATTTCGCCGAACGCCCGACCGCTGCGCAAGGTGGCCATGGTCACTCGTTGTCCGTCGCTGTTGGTTTTCTGCACCGCAACCTGGCCGGTGTGGATGATGCACATGAAACTGCCGGCATCGCCCTCATGGAAAATCTCTTCGCCTTCGGCAATGGTGCTGATGCTGAAGTAACCCGAAGCCGCGACGAAGTCTGCGGGCAACAGTTGATCGAACAGGCCGCAGTCCATCAGCCAGTCGCGAATTTCGTTGTTCAGTAAGGTCGGTTCTGACATGTCGTCACGGTCTTTTTCTTGTGTCTGTGTCTGTTCCGGGCGCGATCCCTTGCAGGAGCGAGGCTTGCCCGCGAAGGCATTATCACAGCCGACATTGATGTTGAATGTCAGGGCCTCTTCGCGGGCAAGCCTCGCTCCTGCAAGGGATCGCGCCCGGTGTCTGGAGTTAAGACCGGCGCACCGGGCCAAGTTCCTCAGGCGATGCCCAAAACCTTGAAAACGAATGCGTATTCGAGGGCTACGTCACGTAATCCTTGATAACGACCGCTCATGCCGCCATGCCCGGCGCCCAGTTCGGTCTTGAGCAGCAGGGGATTGTTGTCTGTTTTGGTCGCACGCAGTTTCGCCACCCACTTGGCCGCTTCCCAGTACTGCACGCGACTGTCGTTGTAGCCGGCGATCACCAGCGTTGCCGGATAGGCTTGCGCGGTGACGTTTTCGTACGGGGCGTAGGCCTTGATCCGCTCATAAACGTCCGGCTCTTGCGGGTTGCCCCACTCGTCGTATTCCGTGACGGTCAGCGGCAGCTCCGGGTCGAGCATGGTGTTGAGCACGTCGACGAACGGCACTTCGGCAATCGCCGCAGCGAACAGCTCCGGCCGTTGATTGAGTACCGCGCCGATCAACAAACCACCGGCGCTGCCACCACTGATCGCCAGCTTCGATGGGGTGGTGAAACCGTTGGCGATCAGGTGTTCGGCGCACGCGATGAAATCGCTGAACGTGTTGTGTTTGTGTTCCTGCTTGCCGGCGCGGTACCAGGCTTCGCCCAGTTCACCGCCACCGCGTACATGGGCGATGGCAAACGCCATGCCGCGATCCAGCAAGCTCAGGCGGGCGTGGGAGAACCACGGGTCGAGGCTTTCGCCATAGGCGCCGTAGCCATACAGATAAAGCGGCGTCGGCTGACCCAGAAATTCGCGTTTGACCACAAGGCTGATCGGCACTTGCGTACCGTCCGGTGCCGTCGCCCACAGCCGCTGGCTGACGTACGCGTCGGCGTCGAACGGGCCGAGCACCGGGGTTTCTTTGAGGACCTTCTGCTCGCCGCTGCTCAGAATCAGTTGGCGGATCTGCGCCGGACGGTTCAAGGCTTCGTAGCGCAGACGAATCCTGTCGCTGACAAATTCCAGGCTGTTCTGCACATGCAGGCTGTAGGCCGCATCCGGCAATTGCACGCGATAGGGCACCAAGTCCCGTGGGCGCACTTCGATGATCGGCAGGCCACCTTCGCGCAGGCTCAGAGTCATGGCCTCGGCGTTCAGGCTCATGCCGTCGAGCATCACTGTGTCGCTGTGGGGAATCAGGTTCTGCCAGTCGGCTTCGGTCGGCGCGACGCCGGTATCGGCGGCCTGGTAGAGGGCGAAGTTGATGCCGTCGCGGTTGGTGCGGATCAGCCACGTCCACTCGCCATCGAGTTTGCCGTGGTCGACATCGTACTCATGATCTTCGACCCTCGGCGCCAGGCAGGTAAATGCCTGATGCGGCAGCGAAGCGTCGAGTACCCAGACTTCGCTGGTGGTCTTGCTGCCCAGCGACAACAGCAGTTGCCGTTCGGAACTTGAACGATAGCAATGCAGGAAGAATCGGCCGTCCGGCTCGTGAAACACTTCTTCGGCCGCGGTGCCATCCAGTCGATAGCGCAACAGTTTGTGCGGGCGATGGGTGTCGTCGAGTTCGCCGAAGAACAGCGTCAGGCTGTCGTTGGCCCAGGTCATGCTGCCGTCGCAGTTCTGGAACTCCAGCTCGCTGACGCGGCCGCTGGACAATTCCTTCACGAACAACGTGTAGACCTCTTCGCCGCTGGAGTCGATGCTGTAGGCCAGACGCTGGTGGTCCGGGCTGATGCTGAACGCGCCCAGGGAAAAGAAGCCACCCTTGGCCAGCACATTCGGATCAAGTAGCAGCAGTTCCTGGCTTTCGTCGATCTGCAGGCTGCCATCGGCCGGACGCGGGCAGCGGTAGTGGCGGGCGTATTCGTCGCCAGCGGTGGTACGGGTGTAATACAGGTACGGGCCCCACGGGGAGGGCAGCGACAGATCGGTTTCGAGAATCCGCCCCTTGATCTCTTCGAACAGGGTTTCGCGCAGGCCGGCCTGATCGGCGGTTTGTGCCTCTTGATAGCGGTTTTCAGCTTTCAGGTAATCGAGCACCGCGTCGGTGTCGCGCTCCTGCAGCCAGGCATACGGGTCAGAGCCGTCGGCCTTGTGGGCAATCGGGGCACTGGTGACGTGGGTGGATAAAGGCATGAATGGCTCTCGAACAATGTACGGAATAAGGGCTTCGCAACCTGTGGGAGCGGGCTTATGGTGAGCAGGCTTGTCTGTGGCGAGGGGGCTTGCCCCCGTTGGGCTGCGAAGCGGCCCCAAAAAAGGAACTGCTGCGCAGTCCAACGGGGGCAAGCCCCCTCGCCACAAAAGCCCGTTCCCACAGAGTCTGTGTCTTGCCCAACTGGTATTGGGACAAGCCTGACGTGCGAAAAGTCGTTACTATAAGCGTCTCTTTGCCAGCCTTGCCATGGACACCATGACCGAGAACGACTATCTGATCGCTTGGGGCCTTTACGCCTTTGCCGCTTTAGGCTGCCTGTTGGTGTGGATGCGCATCACCCGCTGGATGTGGCGTTGGCTGCGTGAGCCGCTGCGGTTGCTGGTGGCGGTGTTGCTGTTCAGCCCGACCATCATCGATCCGGTGAAAGAAAAGGTCGCACCGGCCATCGCCATTACTGCCCTCGACTTGCTGTTCAAGGTCGGCAATAACGCCTGGCGCGCTGTTTCCGATCTGTTCATGTACGGCATGATTGTCTTCGGTATTTACCTGGTGTTCGTGGCCATCCGTTTTCCCATCGAGCGCGCCTCCAACGCTCGCAAGGAACGGGCGGCTGCCGCCAAAGCTGCCGCACGGGCCGACGAGCCTGATGACGATCGGCCTTTCGGCGGTGCCGGCGATGATCGTTACGGTCGGCCACCGGTGCCGAGCAACCCTCAGCGTTCGCGAGTCGAACCGCGCCTGTAACCGTGCCCCAGTACTGAATCGAGAGTCCGAGCATGTGTGAGTTATTGGGCATGAGCGCCAATGTCCCGACCGATATCGTGTTCAGCTTCACCGGGCTGATGCAGCGCGGCGGCCGCACCGGGCCACACCGTGACGGCTGGGGCATCGCTTTTTATGAAGGCCGTGGCCTGCGGCTGTTCCAGGACCCGGCGGCGAGCAGCGAGTCGGAAGTGGCGAACCTGGTGCAGCGCTATCCAATCAAAAGCGAAGTAGTGATCGGGCACATCCGCCAGGCCAACGTCGGCAAGGTCTGCCTGTCCAACACTCACCCGTTCGTGCGCGAGTTGTGGGGGCGCAACTGGTGTTTCGCCCACAATGGCCAGTTGGCCGATTTCAACCCGACCGCCAGTTTTTACCGGCCCGTTGGCGATACCGACAGCGAAGCGGCGTTTTGCGATTTGCTCAACCGGGTACGCACCGCGTTCCCCGAGCCGGTAGACATCGAAGCGTTGCTGCCGGACCTGGTCGCCGCTTGCGCCGAATACCGCAGCAAAGGGGTGTTCAATTGCCTGCTCAGCGACGGCGACTGGCTGTTCTGCTACTGCTCGAGCAAATTGGCGCAAATCACCCGCCGTGCACCCTTCGGCCCGGCGCGGTTGAAGGACGTCGATGTGATCGTCGACTTCCAGGCCGAAACCACGCCTAACGACGTGGTCACGGTGATCGCCACCGAACCCTTGACCGAAAACGAAACCTGGACCCGCTACGAACCGGGCCAATGGAGCCTCTGGCGACGCGGTGAATGCGTCAGCCAGGGCAAGACCGAATAAGGATTCTCCCCCATGTTGCTCAGTTATCTACGGCTGGTGTTGTTCGCGGCGGGCCTGTTGATCGGTGTCCAGGTGCCTGGATTCATCAGTGATTATGCCAAGCGGGTCGAGGCGCATCTGATCGAGGCGCAGACCGGTCTGAGCGGTTTTCAGGGCACTGCCAATCAGTTTTTCAAAGGTGATATGCAGGCGCTGGTTGCCCATTACCGTGCCAGCGAAGACCCGATCTTTCGCAGCGATGCCGACAGCCTGAGCACCTTGCTCACCCGTCAACTGGCCCTGGACAAGCAATTCCAGGCCATGCAGGGCCCGTGGTACATACGCGTCCTGCAAGTGGCCCTGGCCGCCGACCCGGCTATTCGCAAGGAAACCTGGAACGGTTACGGCTACCAGATCCTGCTGACACCGGAAGCGATGATCTGGGGCATGAGCGGCGCATTGCTGCTGTCGTTCGGCATTGAATGCCTGTTCCGGTTGATCGACTGGGTGGTGCTGGGCGGCAAGCGTTTGCGCCAGAGCCGGCCGATCGAAGACCGGGATGTGAGGGGGCTCTGACTGATCGCTGCCGAGCGGGCCTGATCATTCCCACGCTCTGCGTGGGAATGCCTCAATGGACGCTCTGCGTTCGGCTTTGAATGGGACGCGGAGCGTCTCGGGCTGCATTCCCACGCGGAGCGTGGGAACGATCAACACGGGTAGTGTTCAATCAGCCAGCACGATGTAACTCTCACCCAACTTGCGCGCATAGCGCTCCACGACTTGCTGACACAACGCCACAATCTCCTCGACCCATTCCACGCCCACCCGCCACGACACCACCACCTGCAAATTCGGCGGTCGTTGATCGATGGCCAGCAAGGTCAATTCTCCCCGCGCCAGTTCTTCTGCGACCAACACTGGCGGTAACGCGCCGATGCCAAATCCGTCCCGCAGCAACCGAGTAATCGCCGACACCGAATTCACGCAGTTGAGCCGCGGCGCCATGACGCCATTGGCCTGCATCAGGGCAAGCACCGCCTGGTGCGGTTGGGAGTTTTTCGAATAGGTAATGATCCGCTCCCGCGCCAGATCGGCGACACCCGAATAGTCGCGGTTGTAGATGGAATTGCTGGCGACGATCCAGCCCATCGGATGACTGGCCAGTTCCAGGCTGCGCACGCTCTCCTGGCGCAGCAAGTCGGTTTGCAGGATCAAGTCGAGAAAGCCTTTTTGCAGCTGATCGCAGAGGTTGAGCGCGGTATCGGCCACCAGCTCGATTTCCACCAGTGGGTAATGATCCATCATTTGCGCCACCAAGGGGCTGAGCCAAGTGTGGATAACGGTGTCCATGACACCGATCCGAACCCGCCCGACCTTGCTCGAGCGTGTCTCGATCGAGTGCTTGAGCGCCTGCATCGTGTCCATCATCTGCTCGGCATATTCGAGCACTTTCAAGCCTTCGGGCGTCAGGCTCACGCCGCGAGAACAGCTTCACCCCCAGCTCACTTTCGAGCACGGCAATGCGGCTGGAAATCGACGCCTGGGTGGTGAAGAGTTTGTCTGCCGTCAGGCGAAAACTCTTGAGTCGGGCGACCCAGACAAAGGTCTCGAGAAACTTCAGGTTCATGGGATCAACTTTTTCTTATGCCTTGGCCGGGTTTTTATTAGTTGGACGCAGCAGGGCCAAGCGTCCAAAAATCGACGCATCCGGTTCCCACGATAGGCGTCGTCGGGGCTCAGAACAATACCAATAATATTTGCACGGAGACTTGCCGAGTGCGCCCGACACCCTCGATATTCCCAAAGCCACCGCTCGCCCGGGACCTTTCGACTGGTACCGCAACATCAGTCAGCAGGAGCGTCGCACCTTCTGGAGCTGCAAGATCGGCTATGGCCTGGACGGCATGGACACCCAGATGCTCAGTTTCGTGGTCCCGACCCTGATTGCCATGTGGGGCATCACCACCGGCGAGGCCGGGCTGATTCACACCAGCACCCTGATCGCCTCGGCCATCGGGGGGTGGGTGGCGGGAATTCTCTCTGACCGCATCGGCCGGGTGCGCACTTTGCAACTGACCGTTTTATGGTTTGCTTTCTTTACCTTCCTTTGCGGCTTCGCCCAGAATTACGAGCAACTGTTGATCAGCCGTACGTTGATGGGCTTCGGTTTCGGCGGTGAATGGACTGCTGGCGCCGTGTTGATGGGCGAAGTGATTCGCGCCAAGGACCGCGGCAAGGCTGTGGGCATGGTGCAATCGGGCTGGGCGCTGGGTTGGGGACTGACGGCGATTCTATATGCGCTGCTGTTCTCGGTGCTGGCGCCGGAAGATGCCTGGCGCGCTCTGTTCCTCCTCGGCATCGTACCGGCGATCTTCGTGATTTTCGTCCGTCGCCTGGTCAAGGATCCGGAAATCTACCGCGAAGCCAAGGCTAAACAAGAGCCAAGCAACCCCGCCAAGTTCTATGAAATCTTCGCCCCAGGCATCTTGTTCACTACCATTCGCGCTTCGATCCTGACCACCGGCGCCCTCGGCGGTTACTACGCGATCACTTCCTGGCTGCCGACCTTTCTGAAAAACGAACGGGGCTTGAGCGTACTGGGCACGGGCGGTTATCTGGCCATGGTGATCGTCGGGTCCTACGTCGGGTATGTGATCAGCGCGTATTTGACTGACATCCTCGGTCGTAAAAAGAACTTCATCCTGTTCGCGGTCGGCTCGTTCACCATTGTTCTGCTGTATACCCAATTGCCGGTCAGCAACGGCGTGATGCTCTGGCTGGGTTTCCCGCTAGGCTTCTTTGCTTCGGGGATCTTCAGCGGTATGGGTGCGTTTTTGACCGAGCTGTTTCCGACACGGATTCGTGGTTCTGGCCAGGGTTTTAGCTACAACATCGGTCGGGCATTGGCGGCGTTGTTCCCGTTGTTGATCGGCTTGCTCAGCCAGAAGGTGCCGCTGAGCGTGGGAATCGGCGCCTTTGCGGCGGTGTCCTACGGGATAGTGATTCTGGCGGCCCTGAGCCTGCCGGAAACCCGTGGCAAGCAACTCGACGCTCAATAAGCGAATATCCGGTAACTGATAATCTGAAGGGCACATGTCCTTCAGTTAAGAAGATAAAAGCCTACAGGAGTGTTCACCGTGAACCGCCTGCTATTGAACTGCGACATCGGCGAGAGTTTCGGTAACTGGACCATGGGTCTGGACGCCGAGGTCATGCCCTTCATTGATTGCGCCAACATTGCCTGTGGTTTCCATGCCGGCGACCCGAGCATCATGCGCAAGACCGTCAGCCTGGCCTTGAGCCACGGCGTGCAGATTGGTGCTCATCCGGCCTATCAGGATCTGGTGGGGTTCGGTCGCCGGTCCATGGCTTACACCGCCCAGGAGCTGCAGGATCTGTTGCATTACCAGATCGGCGCCCTCGACGGCATCTGCCGGGCTCAGGGCGGGCGGGTGAGTTACGTCAAACCCCACGGCGCGATGTACAACGACATGATGGCCAACCCTGCGCAATTACGCGCGGTGATTCAGGCCGTGGCGGCCTACGACCGGACGCTGCCATTGATGCTGATGGCGACCCGCGACAACAGTGCCGCGCAGCAACTCGGCGATGAGTACGGCGTAACACTGTGGTTCGAAGCCTTTGCCGATCGCGCTTACGACAGCGCTGGCAGGCTGGTCTCGCGGCAACTGCCGGGCGCGGTGCATCACGATCCCGAAAAAATCATCGAACAGGCGTTGATCATTGCCCGCGGTGACACCCTTACCGCCAGCGATGGCAGTGCCTTGCACTTGCAAGCCAATACCTTGTGCGTACACGGCGACAACGCCAGTTCGGTGGCTGCCGTGCAACGCATTCGCCAAGCCCTGAATCAGCAGAGCGCGTCATGAAACCACGGGTGGAAGTGGTGGCGCTGGATTGCCTGATGGTGCGTCTGTTCGATGAAATCAGCGAGGCCAACATGCCCTGGATGCTCGCCGCCAGCGAGGGTTTGCGGGAGGCATTCGGCAACCATTTGATCGATCTGGTGCCGTCTTACACGACACTGATGGTGCATTACGATCTGATGGCGCTGAATCCGGCCCAGGCGCGGGAATTGATTGCTGAGGCCTTGATCGATCTGTCGCCCAACGCTCGGGCCAAAGGTAAATGCCATGTGTTGCCGGTCTGGTATGACCTGAGCGTCGGGCCGGAACTGACCTTGCTGTCCCGGCGCAGCGGATTGACGGTGCCAGAGGTGATCCGCCGCCACAGTGAACACGAGTATCAGGTGTTCGCATTGGGCTTCGCACCGGGCTTCGCTTTCATGGGCTTGGTGGAGGAAATATTGGCTGCACCGCGTCTGAATACTCCGCGTAAAAAAGTGGCGGCCGGCAGTGTCGGCATCGCCGAACGCCAGACGGCTGCTTATCCGCTGGTATCCCCCGGCGGCTGGAACCTGATCGGCCGCACCCCGGCCAAATTGTTCGACCGCGAGCGCGATGGCTACAGCCTGTTGCAACCGGGCGACACGGTACGCTTCGAAGCGGTCAGCCATGCCGAGTTCATCAACCTGGGCGGTGACGATACGCCGTTGGAGACCCTGGCATGAGCCGACTGACGATTGAAGCAAGCACACCGCTGTGCCTGTTGCAGGACGCCGGGCGGTTTGGCGTGCGGCATCTGGGCGTGACCCAGGGCGGGGCGGCGGATTGGCGGTCGATGTCGTGGGCCAATTGGCTGCTGGGCAATGGGCTGGACGCGTCGGTGATCGAAATCACCCTCGGCGGGTTTACGGTCGTTGCCCAGGACGATTGCGTGCTGGCATTGGCCGGGGCGGATCTGGGGGCGCAAGTGGATGGCGAGGCGTTGGCGCCGTGGCGCAGTTTCAGGCTGAACCAAGGTCAGCGATTGCAATTCACCCGGCCGCTGCTGGGTGCTCGAGCTTATTTGGCGGCCCCGGGCGGATTTGATGCGCCAAAGGTGTTGGGCAGTTGTGCAACGGTGGTCCGTGAGGAACTCGGTGGGCTGGATGGCATGGGGCGGGCGCTGGCCAAAGAGGCGCAGTTGAGCTACTCGGGAAACTCGCTGCTACTGCTGCGGGAGTTGGCGCCTGAACACGTGCCCGATTTCCAACTCAATGCGCCGCTGGACCTGGTGCTCGGTGCACAGATCGGCGAGTTCAGCGGGCAGAGTTTGTTCGACGCGTTCAACAGCGTCTGGACCCTCGACAGCCGCGCCGACCGCATGGGCGTTCGTCTGTTGGGAACGGCGCTGCAGTATCAGGGCAAGCCGATGATCTCCGAAGGCATCCCGCTGGGCGCGGTCCAGGTGCCGCCGGACGGGCAGCCGATCGTGTTGCTCAATGATCGGCAGACCATTGGTGGTTATCCACGCCTGGGGGCGTTGACGCCGTTGGCCCTGGCGCGATTGGCGCAGTGTTTGCCGGGGGCGAAGGTGCGGTTGAGGCCTGTGGTGCAGGATGTGGCGCATCGGGAACAGGTCGAGTATTTGCGACGGTTTTAATTGTGGCGAGGGGGCTTGCCCCCGTTCGGCTGCGCAGCAGTCGTAGAACCATTGCATGTGGTATGTCTGATACATCGCGATTGCAAGTTTCAGGGTCGCTTCGCAACCCAACGGGGGCAAGCCCCCTCGCCACAGGTGCAAGGCTTTACTTGGACAAAAACCGCATCCCTTCCTCCAACCCCCGCAACGTCAGCGGATACATCTGGTCATCAATCAAGTCCCGCACGATGTTGGTCGACGAGGTATAGCCCCAAGTGTCTTTCGGGTATGGGTTGATCCAGATGAGCTTCTTGTACTTTTCCTTGAAGCGCTGCATCCACACGTACCCGGCTTCTTCATTCCAGTGCTCGACGCTGCCACCGGCCTGGGTGATTTCATAGGGCGCCATGGCGGCGTCGCCGATGAAGATCACCTTGTAGTCGGCGCCGTACTTGTGCAGCAGGTCCTGGGTGGCGGTGCGCTCGGAGGTACGACGCATGTTGTTCTTCCACACCGATTCATAAATGAAGTTGTGAAAGTAAAAGTACTCCAGATGCTTGAACTCGGTCTTGCAGGCCGAGAACAGTTCTTCGCAGATCTTCACGTGGGCGTCCATCGAGCCGCCGATGTCGAACAGCAACAGCAGTTTGACGGTGTTGCGGCGCTCCGGACGCATCTGGATGTTCAACAGCCCGGCATCGCGAGCGGTGTGGTCGATGGTGCCGTCGATGTCCAGTTCTTCTGCCGCACCCTGACGAGCGAATTTGCGCAGGCGCCGCAGGGCGACCTTGATATTGCGCGTGCCCAGTTCGACCGAATCGTCGAGGTTCTTGTACTCGCGCTGATCCCAGACTTTGACCGCTTTGCCTTGGCGCTTGCCAGCATCGCCGACCCGAATGCCTTCCGGGTTGAAGCCACCGGAGCCGAATGGGCTGGTGCCGCCGGTACCGATCCATTTGTTGCCGCCGGCATGGCGTTCTTTCTGTTCTTCCAGGCGCTTCTTGAACTCTTCGATGAGTTTATCCAGGCCACCCAGGGACTGGATCGCGGCCCGCTCTTCATCGGTCAGGGAACGCTCGAATTCCTTGCGCAGCCAGTCTTCGGGAATCAACGCCTGGAGGTGATCGTCGAGTTTTTCCAGACCTTTGAAATAGGCACCGAAGGCCCGGTCGAATTTGTCGAAATGCTTTTCGTCCTTCACCAGGATCGCCCGCGACAAGTAGTAAAACTCGTCCATGTCGGCGAAAGTCACGCGCTGTTTCAGCGCGTTGATCAGGTCCAGCAGCTCACGTACCGAGACCGGCACCTTGGCGGCGCGCATTTCATTGAACAGATTGAGTAGCATGGCAATCGCCTCTTCTATCGGGGCTTAGCGAGTGCCGCGACGGCTCATGAACGCCAGACGCTCAAGCAATTGCACGTCCTGTTCGTTCTTCACCAAGGCGCCGGCCAGTGGCGGAATGGCCTTGGTCGGATCGCGTTCGCGCAGTACCGCTTCACCGATGTTGTCGGCCATCAGCAGCTTCAGCCAGTCCACCAGTTCAGAGGTCGATGGCTTCTTCTTCAGGCCCGGCACCTTGCGCACGTCGAAGAACACGTCCAGCGCTTCGCTGACCAGGTCTTTCTTGATGTCCGGGTAATGCACGTCGACGATCTGCTGCATCGTGACGCGATCCGGGAAGGCGATGTAGTGAAAGAAGCAGCGGCGCAGGAAGGCGTCCGGCAGCTCTTTCTCGTTGTTGGAAGTAATGATGATGATCGGGCGTTTCTTGGCCTTGATGGTCTCGTCGATCTCGTAAACGTAGAACTCCATCTTGTCGAGTTCTTGCAGCAGGTCGTTGGGGAACTCGATGTCGGCCTTGTCGATTTCATCGATCAGCAAGATCACTCGTTCTTCCGATTCGAACGCTTCCCAGAGCTTGCCCTTTTTCAAGTAGTTGCGAACGTCGTGGACCTTTTCCGTGCCCAGCTGCGAGTCCCGCAGGCGGCTGACCGCGTCGTACTCGTACAGGCCTTGATGCGCTTTGGTGGTGGACTTGATGTGCCAGGTAATCAACTTGGCGCCGAAAGACTCGGCCAGTTGTTCGGCAAGCATGGTCTTGCCGGTGCCCGGCTCGCCCTTGACCAGCAGTGGCCGCTCCAGGGTGATGGCGGCGTTGACCGCCAGCTTCAGGTCATCGGTGGCGACGTAGGCCTGGGTGCCTTCGAACTTCATCTGCTAATCCTCGAACGGTAACGCCGACCTGAGCGAGGCAGGGCGGGGCGCAATAAATGGTCAGGCTCGACTATAACGCGCTGCCCGGTCGACTGTGAACGCAGACGGCTTATTCAGTCTCTGAATGGGGCGTCACATCTTGACTCAGTCTCGGCCGCTAGCGTGATCTGCGTTCGTACCCGGGGTTGCAACCCTTGCTGGAGGGGCATGCTTTTGAAGGCGCCGCTATGGGTGACGATGGCTGGAGCGTGGAATGGCCCGCAGTATCAGTCGCTACAGCAGTGGTCGTGAAGCGGTGCCGCGGTCATTGGCGCTGGCCTGTCTGGGCTGGGACTTTCTGCAACAACAATCAAACCCGGCGCGGGCGGCGCAGGACACCGGTCGCTACACCGTCACACGTAAATCCTAGTCCGTATCCGGCTTGGGCCGTTCGTACTGGGCATTGAAGGCCTCGATAAAACCATTACGCAAAATCTGCAAAAAAGCTTCGAATGCGCTGATATCTTTCTGATGCACGCTCCCCCTGAGCTGGACGCGCGTGGCGAACTGGTTTTTCGGCTGGTTCTTCAGCACGTTCTCGGTGCCACCGACGAGAGCTTCCCAGATGGAACGGAATATCCCTTTGTTCTTGTTCTCCACATCCTGTTGCCAATTGAACACATCGACGTTACGCAATAGCGGCTTGATGTAGCCAGTGAGTTGGCCCTTGTTGGCTTCGGCTTCGATGACCACGTCGCCATGGCCGGCATTGAAGTCGAACTTGCCGTAGGCCGAGGCGAAATCGTTCATGCGTTTAAGCTCGAGGTTCCTGGCGCGCAGGCGGAATTCGAAGTCTTCGAAATTGCTCAGCGGGTCGAAGGTGGCCACGGTTTCCAGCGGTGCATGTCCCAGCAACAGCGCCTTGCCCTCGAAGCGGGCGTCGCGTTTGCCCTCGTTGTCGACCACGTTGGTCAGGTTGTAGATGCTGGCATTGACCTGGGTGGCATTCATATTCACGGGCGGTTTCGAATTGAAGTTGCGAAAGGTGATGCGCCCGTCGTTGATCCGCACTTCGTCCAAGGTGATCGGCAGCAGTTTTTCCAGTTGTGCCCGCCAGTCGGTGCCCTGGCCGGTCTGGGAATTCTTCTTGTTGGCACCGCCGTCGACGAAGTTCACTTCGGGTTTGTCGAACTGCGCCTCGGCCACCACGGCATGGTCGTACCAGAGCGAATGCCAGCTGACGGAGAGGTCAATCAAGGGCGCGTTAACGAAAGGCACGGGGACCTTGCCATTGACCTTGACAATTTTCAGCCCGTTGATCTTGTAGGCGCCGCGCCACAGGGCCAGGTCTACATCGGTAATCTGACCGCTGTAGTCACCCATGTCCGCCAGTTTCTCGTTGAGGTAATCGCGCACCAGATAGGGGAGCGCGATATGCAGCGCAACCAGCAGCACAACAAGGCCCGCGAGGATCCACAGAGGCCAACGGTATCGACGCTTCATGACGGCAATTCTCTGGCGGTATAAAGCGATTGACTGCGGGGGTTGGCGGACGTTCGACCGACTGGACGACCACGGGTAACAGGCATACCTTGGATAGCTAATTCAACGCTGTATAAGGACCCAGCCATGAGCCGTATTTATGCTGACAACGCCCATTCCATTGGCAATACGCCGCTGGTTCAGATCAACCGTATCGCCCCGCGCGGTGTCACCATCCTGGCCAAGATCGAAGGGCGCAACCCCGGTTACTCGGTCAAGTGCCGGATCGGCGCGAACATGATCTGGGAGGGCGAAAGCAGCGGAAAACTCAAGCCCGGCATGACCATCATCGAGCCGACTTCGGGCAATACCGGCATCGGCCTGGCGTTCGTTGCCGCTGCCCGCGGTTACCGACTGGTATTGACCATGCCTGCGTCCATGAGCATCGAGCGGCGCAAGGTGCTCAAAGCCCTTGGCGCCGAATTGGTGTTGACGGAACCGGCCAAAGGCATGAAAGGCGCGATCGAGAAAGCCGCCGAAATCCTCGCCAGCGATCCATCGACCTACTTCATGCCGGCGCAGTTCGAAAACCCGGCCAACCCGGCCATCCACGAAAAAACCACCGGGCCGGAAATCTGGAATGACACCGACGGTGCAGTCGACGTACTGGTGGCGGGGGTCGGAACAGGTGGAACCATTACCGGGGTTTCGCGGTATATCAAGCATACCCAGCACAAACCGATAATCTCGGTGGCGGTGGAGCCGGCGGTGTCTCCGGTCATTACCCAGGCGATGGCTGGAGAAGAGATCAAACCGAGCCCTCACAAAATCCAGGGCATCGGCGCTGGTTTTGTGCCGAAGAACCTGGACCTGTCGATGGTCGATCGGGTCGAACTGGTCAGCGACGAAGAGTCCAAGGCGATGGCCCTGCGCCTGATGCAGGAAGAAGGGATTTTGAGCGGTATCTCGTGCGGCGCCGCCATGGCAGCGGCTGTGCGTCTGGCCGAAACTCCCGAAATGCAGGGCAAGACCATCGTGGTGATTCTGCCCGACTCTGGCGAGCGCTACTTGTCGAGCATGCTGTTCAGTGATCTGTTTACCGACCAGGAAAATCAGCAATAACATTTACGCTCGCTCCAACTCCTTGTCACAGGGGGTGATTCAGTTCAGCCCCCGTTCAGGAACCTTGTGTTAACAAGTGTTTGTTGCGTAATCCTTAACACTGAATCTTGGATAAGGCGGGTATTTCCCCAGGCCTGTAATGTGGATAATGGCCGACTGCCACGTCGGGTAAATGGCGTTGTGCAAAGTTACCTACTATCAAGGAGTTGTAGATGAACTTTTCCTTTGTCGCGAAGGCATCGGTGTTGTTGCTGTTTCTCGGCAGCACGCTCTATGTACACTTGCGTGGCAAGGCGCGTTTGCCGGTTCTGCGTCAATTCGTCAACCATTCGGCCCTGTTCGCACCGTATAACGCCCTGATGTATCTGTTCTCCAGCGTGCCATCCAAACCCTATCTGGACCGCAGCAAGTTCCCCGAACTGAATATACTCAGGGACAATTGGGAAGTTATTCGCGACGAAGCCATGCATTTGTTTGACGAGGGCTACATCCGCGCTGCCGAAATGAACAACGACGCTGGTTTCGGCTCGTTCTTCAAAAAGGGCTGGAAGCGTTTCTATCTCAAGTGGTACGACAAACCACTGCCATCGGCCGAAGCCCTGTGCCCGAAAACCGTGGCGTTGGTCAGCAGTATTCCTAATGTCAAAGGCGCCATGTTTGCGCTACTGCCCGGTGGCAGTCACCTCAATCCGCACCGTGATCCGTTCGGCGGTTCCCTGCGTTATCACTTGGGGCTGTCGACGCCGAATTCCGACGATTGCCGGATCTTCGTCGACGGTCAGGTCTACGCCTGGCGTGATGGCGAAGACGTGATGTTCGATGAAACCTACGTGCACTGGGTCAAGAATGAAACCGAACGAACTCGACTCATTCTGTTCTGCGACATCGAACGACCGCTGAGCAACCGTCTCATGACCCGCGTCAACCGCTCGATCAGCGGCTGGCTGGGACGCGCCACTGCCCCTCAGAACCTGGATGATGAACGCGTTGGCGGGATCAACCAGGCCTACGCCAGGAGCAAGAATTTCAGCGACAAATTCAGTGGTCTGATCAAGCAGTGGAAGCGCCGTAACCCCAAGGCCTACCGCATACTGCGGCCGGTGCTGGCAGTCGCGGTGTTGACGTTGTTGGGGTATTGGCTGTTTGGCTGAGCCCGATGACTGAGTGACCTGTGGCGAGGGGGCTTGCCCCCATTGGGTCGCAAAGCGACCCCAAAACCAGTGATCCCGTTTCTTTCAGAACGAATGCAATGCCTGGTTTACGACTGCTTCGCAGCCGAACGGGGCGAGCCCCCTCGCCACAGGGATCGTGTCAGGCTCCTGTTTTTCGGCTCTGACGTTAACTCATTGCAATCCATGTCACACGCTGGTTATAGTCGGCCCTCGGTGGTTTCCCGAACCACCCTTTCACCCATCAATAAAGATCAGCCCATGCCAGCTTCCCCCATCAACGCGGTAGTCGATTCAGCGGTCAACGCTGGCGTCGTGCCGTGCGGGAATCAGCAGCCTGCGCAGATCAGTCATTACCCCCCACCTGTCAGTAGCACGCCGGTGTGCGCAGTCGTATCACCGCCAGGCGTTGGCTTCTCGGGCTGATTAGCTTTTTTCTGCTGTTCCCGTGCCCATCTGAAAAAGCGCCTGAAAAAACTACTGAACTTCAGCTTCGGCTGAGTTGGCTTTTTGCCTGACTACAGGTGGTATTCATGTTTGTCCTTTCGAAAAAATCTGCAATCGCGGCGGCGTCCACGAGCCTGTTCGTTTTGCTGTGGAGCAGCGGCGCGATCTTCTCCAAATGGGGGTTGGCGCACGCATCACCCTTCGCCTTTTTGCTGATTCGTTTCGCCATTGCCTTGTGCGGGCTGGTGCTGTTGATGCCGTTGCTCAAGCTGAAACTGCCCAAGGGCGGCAAGCCGATGTTATATGCGATGGCCACGGGCGTGGTGTTGCTAGGGGCTTATCAGATTTTCTATCTGCTGGCCCTGGACCTGAAGGTCACCCCCGGCATGATGGCAACCATCATGGGCGTGCAACCGATTCTCACCGTAGTTATCATGGAGCGGCACCGATCAAAAAGCCGGATCTTCGGTCTGGCGCTAGGCTTGGCCGGGTTGATCATGGTGGTTTACCAAGGCATCGGTCTGGCCGGCATGTCGTTGGCCGGAATGCTCTTCGGTCTGTTGGCGCTGGCGAGCATGACGTTCGGTTCGATCATGCAGAAACGCATCACCGATAATCCTCTCGGCACACTGCCGGTGCAGTATCTGGCGGGGTTGTTGCTCTGCGGGATCTTCGTACCGTTCCAACCTTTTCAATTCGAACACAGCACAGGGTTCATCGTGCCGGTGTTGTGGATGGGGTTGGTGGTATCAGTGCTGGCGACGCTGCTGCTGTATCGGCTGATTGCACGAGGCAATCTGGTGAATGTCACCAGTCTGTTTTACCTGGTGCCGGCGGTGACGGCGGTGATGGATTACCTGTTTTTCGGCAACCGACTGGCGGCGTTGAGCCTACTGGGAATGGGGCTGATCATCGTCGGCCTGGTGTTCGTCTTCCGTAAAACTGTTTGAAGTAAAACAAGGCCCGGGGCATGCGCTCCGGGCCTTGTTTTATTAGGCCAGAGCATGTTCGGCCCGCACCGAATTCATGAACGCCTGCATCGCCGACGACTGAATACGATGACGGCGGGTGATCAGCCCATAGGGTGGCAGCCGTGCTTCGAACTTGATCGGCAACACGGCCAACAGATCACGGCCGGGATAATCCTCGACCACTGACACCGGTGTAACACCGAGCATGTCAGTCTGTTGGATCAATGACAGCAAGGTCATGATCGATGTGGTTTCGACGATGCTGCTGGGGATGTCGACCCGTGCGTTGTGAAACACCTGATTGATGATCGCGCGCATCGGGCTTGGATGTTGTTGCAGCACCCACGTCATGTTCTGCAATTCTGCCCAGCTCAGCTGCTTCTCCTTCGCCAGTGGATTTTGCGCGCCGGCAATCACGCACAAGGCCTCTTCGCCAAGGCTGTCGAACAGCAACTCCTCGGCTCGCGCACCGGCCGGAATCCGCCCCAATACAATATCCAGCTGATCCTGCAAAAGCGCTTGCACCAGCACGTCGCTGGTGTCGACCTGAATGCTCATCGACAACCGTGGATGGCTTTGCTTCAAGGTGGCGATGGTGCGGGTCAACAGTCCCGAGGCCAGTGCCGGAATTGCACCGACCGCGACCCGCCCAAGGTTGCCGGACTCGAGCGCCACCAGTTCTTCGCGCATGCCACTGAGTTCGGCAAACACCATGCGCGCGTAGTAGATGACGGTTTCCCCGAAGGGAGTAGAGCGCATCCCCCGAGGCAGGCGCTCGAACAGTTCCACACCCAGCAAATCCTCGGCTTCGTGCAGCATCTTGGTCGCCGCGGGTTGGGTCATGCCGATGTGGTCGGCAGCGCGGCGCAACGAGCCGAATTCCTGCAACGCCAGCATCAGCCGCAGCTGGCGCAGACGCAGTCGACTATGGATCACATTGGCAACAGGAATTCGGGTCATGGGCCGTGCTCGCAAAAAGGACTGCGGCAAGCCTGACAACAAATGTCAGGCGTTGCCAGCATTGCTGTGTCACAGCACCGATTTTGGCTTGGCGACGTGGGGTTTGCGCAGGCCCAACAGGGTTTGCAGCACCTTGGAAATCAGCGGCCAGAACAGCATCAGCAGCGCCGCCGTGGTCAGGCCACCCACCAATGGGTTCGACCAGAAGATCCCGATGTGACCGTCGGAGAACAGCATCGACTGCCGGAACGCGTCTTCAGCCTTGTCCCCCAACACCGCCGCCAGCACTAGCGGCGCGATCGGGTAACCGAGTTTCTTGAACAGATAACCCAGCGCGCCGAAACCCAGCATCAGCACGACGTCGAAGAACGAGTTGTGCACCGAGTACGCACCGATAGCGCAGACCATGATAATGATCGGCGCAATGATCGAGAACGGAATGCGCAGGATCGAAGCGAATAGCGGCACGGTGGCCAGCACCACGATCAGGCTGACGACGTTGCCCAGGTACATGCTGGCGATCAGGCCCCAGACGAAGTCATGTTGCTCGACGAACAGCGTCGGGCCAGGGTGCAGGCCCCAGATCATCAAGCCTCCGAGCATCACGGCGGCGGTGGCCGAACCGGGAATACCGAGCGTCAGCATCGGCAGCAGGGCGCTGGTGCCGGCCGCGTGATCGGCGGTTTCCGGGGCGATCACGCCTTCGAGTTCGCCCTTGCCGAAGTTCTCGCGGTTTTTCGAGAAACGTCGCGCCAGGCTGTAGCTCATGAACGATGCAGCGGTCGGACCGCCAGGGGTGATGCCCATCCAGCAACCGACCAAGGTGCTACGCAAGATGGTCCACCAGTAGCGCGGCAACTTGGCCCAGGTGCGCAGGATGATCATCGGCGTGATGCGCGCATGCTCGCCGCGAAACACCAGACCTTCCTCGACGGTGCAGAGGATTTCGCCGATACCGAACAGGCCGATCACCGCCACTTCGAAACTGATGCCGGTCATCAGGGTTGGCTGGTCGAAGGTCAGGCGCAGGTTACCGGACACGGTGTCCATGCCGACCGCCGCCATGGCGAAACCTATCATCATCGCGACCACGGTTTTCAGCGGCGGGTTCTTGCTCATGCCGATGAACGTGCAGAACGCCAACAGGTACACCGCGAAGAACTCCGGCGAGCTGAAAGACATGGCGAACGCAGCAATCTTTGTCGACAGGAACGTTAGCAACAACACCCCGGCTAACGCGCCGATCAGTGCCGAGCTGAACGCGGCAGTCAGGGCTTCGGCGGCGCGACCTTCGCGGGCCATCGGGTAGCCGTCGAACGTCGTCGCCACCGATGAGGGCTCACCGGGAATGTTGAACAGAATCGAGGTGATCGAGCCGCCGAACAGTGCGCCCCAATACATACACGACAGCAGAATGATGGCCGACACCGGCGACATGGTGAACGTCAGCGGCAGCAGCAATGCCACGCCATTGGGGGCGCCGAGGCCGGGCAATACGCCGACCAGAATTCCCAGCAGCACGCCGATCACCATCAGGCCGATGTGGCCCGGGGTCAGGATCAGGTTCATGCCTTGCAGCAGAGAATCGAACTCGCTCATTTGAAGGTTCTCCCGGCCAGGGCAATCCAGTCGCCCATCGGGCCGGCATCCAGCGGGACCTTGAACCACAGCGCGAAAATCAGGTAGCTGGCGAGCACCGCGCCGAGGGACACGCTGCCGATCACCAACTTGCCATACGGTTTGACGCGGACCTTGTCACGCCACATGAACCAGGCGATGAAACAGGCCGATGCCACGTAGATGCCAGTGAACGGCATGGCGCCGACGAACAGCGCAATCGGGATAAACACCGATAACACCTGTTTGAACGCACTGCGGCTGACGAATGAAAGGCTCAGGGCTTGCCAGCGCACCAGGGTCAACACACCGTTGCCCACGCTTGCGGCGCTCAGTAACAGGCCAATGTAGAAGGGGAAGTAACCCGGCTCGGGGCCGGAATCGCCCCAGCCGATACCTTGTTCGACGCTGCCGTACATCACCACCGCGCCGATCAGCGTGGTGAAGAGTGTCAGGCCGAGTTCGACCCAGCGGGTACCGACTAGCGCCGGTGAATCCGAAGAATGGGACATGAAAGCACCTCCAGAGGTAACGGCCGTACGTAGGAGAACGGCCGCAAACAACTCAGTTTTTCAGCCAGCCGGCTTCTTTGAACACCGGCGTAACGCGAGCGGTGTCTTTCTCGATGTAAGCAGTCAGTGGCTCGCCTTCGAGGAAGGTCGGCACCAGCGCGTTCTGCTTGACGTAGGCCTTGAACTCCGGAGTCTCGGTGACTTTGCGCATCAGCTCGACATAGAACGCTCGCTGTTCGGCGGTGACTTCGCCGGGCATGAACACGGTGCGTGGGAAGCGATACTGATCGATGCCCAGGCCTTGCTCGTGACAGGTCGGAACGTCGGCCCAGGATTTTTCGCCGGCGACTTTCTCGGTGTAGCTCATGCGTTGCTTACTGAACACGCAGAGCGGTTCGACCTGATCGCCGCGCCACTGGCTGATGCTTTCGCTGGGGTTGTTGACGTTGGCGGCGATGTGTTTGCCGGCCAGTTGGGTCGCGGCTTCACTGCCGCTCTTGAAGGGGATGTACACCAGCTTACTGTTGTTGGTCTGGTTCAGCAGCAGGGTCAATGTCTGGTCGACATCCTTGGACTGGCTGCCACCCATGCGCAGTTTCGACGGGTCGGCTTTGGCCGCTTCATAGAAGCCTTTGGCATCCTTCCATGGCGCACCCTTATAGCTCCAGAGAATGAAGTCATCCTCGGCGACGGCCGCGATCGGAGTCAGTTCCTGCCATTGGTAACCGAGCTTGGACACCAGCGGCAACAGGTAGATGTTGTTGGTGCCGATCACCAGTTTTTCCGGATCGCCCTTATTCATTTTCAGGTCGAGAAACGCTTCGGCACCATTGCCGCCGCCCTTGTTGAGAACGATGGTATTAACGTCGAGAAACTTGTGCGTGGTGATGATCGACTGGATCAGACGCCCAAGTTGGTCGGTACCGCCACCGGGACCACCGGCGACGACGATTTCGACGTTCTTGTCCGGTTGCCAGGCGTGAGCCAGAGCGGGAAGGGTGCTGGCAGCGATCAGCGTGCAGCCAAGAAACAGACGGGATATGCGACGGACGAATGCATTTCGCATGGAAGGGCCTCGTTTTTGTAGTTGTTATGAGTGACTTGGGAAAGCCGCAAGCCTGGAGTGAGTGTGGGAAGCAGACGCCCCCGCGTCTAGTCAAAACAATACATACGCCGATAGCCTGGGGTTATAGGTCGTGACCGTGAAAAGCGCATTTTGTCGCTAAAGCCTGGGTGGCAGAGCCGAAGTCGACCTTAGCGCCAAGTATTGAAAGGCTCCCGAAAGCAGGGTATGCCATAACCCGAGGCTATCGCCTTATTTCAAGTTTTGATTAGACGGTTATCACTGAGCCTTCGATAGTGCTCACCAGCGCCGCCATGAAGCGGCAAAGTTGCAATTCACAACAATAATAAAACGAGGTACGCACCATGGCTCGTCCCAGTGCTTCCCTGCATCTGCCCGGCGCAGATGTCCAGCCAACGGTAGCGTCGACTTCGATGACCGGTACCAGCAAAGCCAGTAACGTGCGCTGGCGGATCTTTGCGATCATTTTTGCCTTAACCATGGTTAACCTGATCGATCGGGTGTCGCTGTCCATTGCGATGCCGACCATCGCCCATGAGTTTGCCCTGTCGCCGAGCATGCAAGGGCTGATTCTCAGCAGCTTTTTCTGGGCCTATGCGCTGCTGCAGATTCCCGGCGGCTGGATGATCGATCGCTTCGGGCCGCACCGGCTCATCAGTTGGTCCACCGGATTGTGGGGCACGTTTCAGGTACTGGCCGCATTTGCCACCGGCGGCTTGTCGTTGCTCTTTGCACGGGTGGCCCTGGGGGCTGCGGAAGCACCGTTGTTCCCTTCGGGCGGCAAGCTGATTTCACTGTGGCTGGCACCGAGCGAGCGCAGTCGCGGCGCGGTGCTGATGGACAGCGGCAGCCCGTTGGGCGTAGCACTTGGCGGTCTGATCATTGCTTATCTGATTGCTTCGCTGGACTCGTGGCGCCTGGCGTTCGCGATCGCTGGCATCGCGACCCTGGTCCTGGCCTGGCTGGCGTGGCGGTATCTGCGCGATGACCCGGCCAGTCACCCGCAAGTGAATGCGGCGGAACTGGAGAAAATCAACGCCGGACGCGCCACTCCTGCTGCCGAAGCTGCGCGCACTCCGGTCAAAGGCCTGGGCATTGCCGCACAATCCCTGAGTGGTTTGCTGATCGGTCGTGCCTGCTGGGCGATGGTGTATTTCGGTCTGCTGACCTGGGGGCCGAGTTATCTGGCCCAGGCTCGCGGCTTCGATATCAAGGGCATTGGCGCTGCGACGTTCGTGATCTTCGTGTGCGGCGCGTTGGGTTCGTTGACCGGTGGTTTCCTCTGCGACGGGTTGATCCGCAAGGGCATCAGCCGCGGTGTGGCGGTCAAGAGTCTGCTGGCGTTTTCCGGCCTGGTGGCCCTAGGTGCGTTCCTGCTGCTGCCGACCCTGAGCAATCCTTTTGCGGCCGTGGCGTTGTTGGCCATGACCGCGTTTTTCTTGATGTGGGGCAGCCTCTACTGGAGCTTCCCGGCGCTGCTGGCGGCACCGGCGCGGGTCGGCCTGATCGGCGGCGTGATGAACATGGCCGGCAGCACGGGCGGTATTGCGGTGCCGATCCTGGTGGGAATCATTGTGCAAATGACCGGTGGTTTTGCGCCGGTGCTGGGTTTCTTTGCGATGTGCTCTGCGGTGTTCGTGTTGGCAACTTTATTCATCAGTCTCGACGAGGTGCGTCATGGGTGAGTTATGGAGCGGAGCGATCATCGATGCCCATCATCACTTCTGGGACCCGTCGATTAATGACCATCCGTGGCTGGCGCCCGAAGCCAACATTCCCTTTCGCTACGGTGATTACAGCGCAATCAAACGTCGCTACTTTCCCGAAGACTACTTCGCTGACGCTGGCCAGCATCACGTGGTGCAAACGGTGTACGTCGAGACCGAATGGGACCCTCAAGATCCGATTGGCGAAACCCTTTTTATCGAGGGGCTGGCCGCCCGATATGGCGTCCCGAACGCGGTCGTGGCGCAAGCCTGGCTCGATCACCCGGACGCCATTGCAGTGCTCGCCGAACAAGCCAGTTTCAAGTGTGTACGCAGCGTGCGTCACAAACCCGGCGGCCCGACCACGCCTGCGCAAGTTGGCCATGTTCGCAGCCTGATGAGCGACGAACACTGGCGGCGCAGTTTTGCCGCCCTCGAAGGGCTGGACCTGCATTTCGATTTGCAGACCCCGTGGTGGAACCTACACGAGGCCGAACGGCTGGCTCGGGACTTTCCCGGTACCACGCTGATTCTCAATCACGCCGGGTTGCCCAATGACCGCAGTGCCGAAGGCCTGGCAGGTTGGCGTCTGGCGATGGCGCGGCTGGCCGAGTGGCCGAACGTGCAGGTGAAGATTTCCGGCCTTGGGCAGTGTGGCCAGGCATGGCGCGCCAAAGACAACGGCTGGATCGTGCGTGAAGTGATCGCCATGTTCGGCACTGATCGGGCGATGTTCGCCAGCAACTTTCCGGTGGACAGCCTGTGTGGTTCGTTCGACGACATTTACAGCGGTTTCAAATCCATCGTTGCAGATCTGCCATGTGCCGATCAGGAACGGCTTTTCTACAGCAACGCGCAGCGGGTTTATCGCTGTGAACCTTGCGCCATTGACCGAACATGGCCTGAAACCTTGAGGAGTGAAGCATGAACAAGACGACCATTGCCATTGTCCTGGGTGACCCGGCCGGCATCGGCCCGGAACTGATCGCACGCCTGCTCGCAGAGCCTCAAGTGCGTAGCCAGGCGAATGTGATCCTGATTGCCGACGAAGCGGAAATGCGTCGCGGCATGCGCATCGCCGGGACAGAGTTTCCTTACCGTCGCATCGAATCTCTGGATCAATTGGATTTTCGCGATGACACGCCGCTGTTCTATGACTTCCGTGGCGACACCATTGGCGAGTTCCCGCGCAGCGAAGCCAGTGTCATCGGCGGCCGCTACAGCCTCGACACCCTGGAAAAAGCCCTGCGCCTGACCGAGGCCGGGACCACAGACGCGGTGCTGTTCGGGCCGTTGAACAAGACCTCGATGCACATGGCCGGTATGGCCCACAGCGACGAGCTGCACTGGTTCGCCGAGCTGCTGGATTTTCACGGGCCGTTCTGCGAATTCAACGTGCTCGACAACCTCTGGACTTCGCGCGTGACGTCCCACGTGGCCCTGGCCGATGTGCCTGGCATGCTCAGCCAGACGCGGGTGGTCGAAGCGATCCAGCTGATCGACACAGCCCTCAAACGCAACGGCCTGACAAAACCGCGCATCGGCGTGTGCGGGCTGAACCCGCACAACGGTGACAACGGCTCGTTCGGTCGCGAAGAGCTGGACATCATTGGCCCGGCTGTTCGTTCGGCTCAGGCGCTGGGTATTGCGGCCGAGGGGCCATACCCTGCCGACACGATTTTCCTCAAGGTGCAGGGCGATGCCAGTGCCTTTGATGCGGTGGTGACGATGTATCACGACCAGGGCCAGATCGCGATCAAGTTGATGGGCTTCTCCCGTGGGGTGACGGTGCAGGGCGGGTTGCCGATTCCGATTACCACACCGGCCCATGGCACCGCGTTTGATATTGCGGGGTACGGCAAGGCGAATGTCGGGGCGACCCGCCAGGCGTTCGAGATTGCGTGCCGGATGGGCGCCAACAACTACTGACACAACGCACCCCTGTGGGAGTGAGCCTGCTCGCGATAGCGGCCCGACAGTCACTGCAAGAGTGTCTGTACTGCCACCATCGCGGGCAAGCCCGCTCCCACAGGGTTTTTCATTGATCAAAAATCGATCAACACCACCAGTCACTGTGGGAGGCTGCTCCCACATTTGTTTGTTGTGTACCCATAACCTCATTCACTCAATATCCGCTTTTTGCGATCACCCCAGGTTATCGTCGGATACGCATAAGTGATTATCCCCTCCCCCCGAGCGCTGGCTAAAGTCGCTCCATCGAATGCCCGAAGCCGGCCACAGGAACGGCTCTGCGCAGCGACTCAACAACTACAAAAAGCCGGCAGCGCAAGGAACTGTATTCATGAAAATCAAAGCAATCCGTACCCGCGTTTTCGAGTGGAAAGGCAAAGTCGTTCCCCCTCAAGCGCACTTCTGCACCAACGCCAGTGACATCCTGTTCGAGCGCGGCGACGCGATGGGTTCGTTCCGTTTCCATGGCTGGCTGGTGGTGGAGGTCGAGACCGATACCGGTCTTGTTGGCATCGGTAACTGCGCCTTGGCGCCGCGTGTGGCCAAGGAAATCATCGACACCTACCTGGCACCGATCGCCATTGGCGAAGACCCGTTCGATAACGAATACATCTGGCAGAAAATGTACCGCCAGAGCCACGCCTGGGGGCGCAAAGGCATCGGTATGGCGGCGATCTCGGCGATCGACATCGCCATCTGGGACATCATGGGCAAGTCCGTGAACAAGCCGGTGTTCAAACTGCTCGGCGGTCGCACCAAGGAAAAAATCTGGACCTACGCCTCCAAGCTCTACGCCAACGACAACCTCGACCTGTTCCTCGAAGAAGCCCAGGGCTATCTGAACCAAGGGTTCACTGCGCTGAAAATGCGTTTCGGCTATGGTCCGAAAGACGGCCCGGCGGGTATGCGCAAGAACATCGAGCAAGTGCGGGCGCTGCGAGAACTGGCCGGTCCGGACATCGACATCATGCTTGAATGCTACATGGGCTGGACCCTGGAATACGCCCGTCGCATGTTGCCAAAACTCGCTGAATTCGAACCGCGCTGGCTCGAAGAACCGGTGATCGCCGACGATATCGAGGGTTACATCGAGCTGAAAAAAATGGGGATCATGCCGATCTCCGGCGGCGAGCATGAATTCACTTCCTACGGCTTTAAGGACTTGCTGGAACGCCGCGCCATCGATGTGATCCAGTACGACACCAATCGCGTCGGCGGCATCACTGCCGCGCGCAAGATCAACGCCCTGGCCGAAGCCTGGTCGGTGCCGGTGATTCCGCACGCCGGGCAGATGCACAACTATCACCTGACCATGTCCACCACCGCTTCGCCAATGGCTGAATTCTTCCCGGTGTTCGACGTCGAGGTCGGCAATGAACTCTTCTACTACGTGTTCAAGGGCGAGCCGCAACCGGTCAAAGGCTACATCCAGCTCGATGACAACAAGCCGGGCCTGGGCCTGGAAATCTCCGATGAGTACCTCGGCGACTTCAACATTATCGAATGACCTTGGCGCGTCGCCTGAAAGGCGACGCCATCCAGAATTTTCCGGAGAACAGGACATGCGCCTGATTCAATTTGAAAACATCACCGGGCAACGCCAGGTCGGCCTCGTCGAGGGCGGTCAGGTCCAAGTGCTGCGCGATACCCGTAACACTCGCGAACTGGCGCTGGCGGCGATCCGCGGCAAACGTAGCCTGCAAGATGAAGTCACCAGCCGAGGCTCCGACCCCGGCCCGGACTACCAGCAACTGTTGCAAGAGGGGCGGGTGCTGCCGCCGCTGGACCACGAAGACCCGGCCCATTGCCTGATCAGCGGCACTGGCCTGACTCACTTGGGCAGCGCTTCGGCGCGGGACAAGATGCACCAGCAGGATGGTGCGGTCGAAGCCGGCATGACCGACACCATGCGCATTTTCAAGTGGGGTCTTGAGGGGGGTAAACCGCAAGCCGGGCAAATCGGTGCGCAGCCTGAATGGTTCTACAAGGGTGACGGCAGCATTGTCGTACGCCCCGGCGCAGATTTCCCGGTACCAGCGTTTGCCGAAGACGCCGGCGAAGAACCGGAGTTGACCGGGCTCTATGTGATCGGCGACGACGGCCTGCCGTATCGCGTCGGTTATGCCTTGGGCAACGAGTTCTCCGACCATGTGATGGAACGTCGTAATTATCTGTACCTGGCTCATTCGAAACTGCGCTATTGCGCCTATGGGCCGGAGTTGCGAGTCGGTGAGTTACCCAAGCATCTAGCGGGCACCAGTCGCATCACCCGCAACGGCGAAACGCTCTGGGAAAAAGAGTTTCTCAGCGGTGAAGACAACATGTGCCACAGCCTCGCCAACCTCGAATTCCACCACTTCAAATACGCCCAGTTTTTGCGTCCGGGCGATGTCCACGTGCATTACTTCGGCACCGCCACGTTGTCGTTTGCCGACGGAGTGAAAACCCGGCCGGGGGATCGCTTCCAGATCAGTCTGGGTGAGTTTGGTGCGCCGCTGGAGAACGGCATCGGTGAAAGTGCTCCGCCGTTGGCCATCGGTCAGGTCCGCGCGCTTTAAGCCTTCAATCTCCGGTGAGATTTGCCGGTCAAGGAATCTGTCATGACAACCCTGCTTGGACACAACTACATTGGTGGCGGCCGCAGCGCCAACGGCACGCTGCAACTGCAAAGTCTGGATGCAAGTACCGGTGACGCGTTGCCCGGTACTTTCTTCCAGGCCACCGAAGCCGAAGTGGATGCCGCCGCCAAAGCGGCTGCCGCAGCCTATCCGGTGTATCGCAACTTGAGCGCGGAGAAGCGCGCCCGGTTCCTTGACGCCATTGCCGATGAAATCGATGCGCTGGGGGAGGATTTCATCGCCACGGTATGCCGTGAAACCGCATTGCCGGCCGGACGTATTCAAGGCGAGCGCGCACGCACCAGCGGCCAGATGCGCCTGTTCGCCAAGGTCCTGCGTCGTGGTGACTTCTTCGGTGCGCGGATTGATCGGGCGCTGCCGGATCGTCAACCATTGCCACGTCCCGATCTGCGCCAGTACCGCATCGCTTTAGGGCCGGTCGCGGTGTTCGGCGCGAGTAATTTCCCGCTGGCATTTTCTACGGCTGGCGGCGACACCGCCTCGGCGTTGGCGGCTGGTTGCCCGGTGGTGTTCAAGGCTCACAGCGGACATATGGCAACCGCCGAATGGGTCGCGGACGCGATCATCCGCGCTGCGGAAAAAACCGAAATGCCGGCAGGCGTATTCAACATGATTTATGGCGGTGGAGTCGGTGAATGGCTGGTCAAACACCCGGCGATTCAAGCCGTGGGCTTCACCGGTTCGCTCAAGGGCGGCAATGCACTGAGTCATATGGCTGCGACCCGGCCGCAGCCGATCCCGGTATTTGCCGAGATGTCGAGCATCAACCCGGTATTCCTGCTGCCTGAAGCCCTTGCGGTGCGTGGCGAACAGATCGGCGTGCAACTGGCGGGTTCGGTGACGCTGGGTTGCGGGCAGTTCTGTACCAAACCGGGCTTGGTGATCGGCCTGCGTTCGCCGCAGTTCAGCACCTTTCTGGAAATGTTTTGCGCCAGCATGAACCAGCAACCGCCGCAAACCATGCTCAACACCGGAGCGCTGGCCAGCTACAGCAAAGGCCTGGTCGAGTTGCACGAGCATCCTGGGCTGACGCATCTGGCGGGCAAGCCGCAGCAGGGCAATCAAGCTCAACCGCAGGTATTCCAGGCGGACGTCAGTCTGTTGCTCAAGGGCGATGAACTGCTTCAGGAAGAGGTCTTCGGACCGACCACCATCGTCATTGAAGTCGAGGATCGGACACAGTTGACGGCAGCGCTGCATGGCCTGCACGGACAGCTGACGGCGACACTGATTGGCGAGGCGGATGAATTGCTGGAGTACCGCTGGCTGGCTGAGTTGCTTCAGGAAAAGGTCGGACGGATTTTGCTCAATGGCTATCCGACCGGGGTCGAAGTCTGCGAAGCGATGGTGCATGGCGGGCCGTACCCGGCGACGTCCGATTCGCGCGGGACGTCAGTTGGGACGCTGGCGATCGACCGTTTCCTGCGGCCGGTGTGCTTCCAGAATTATCCGGATGCGTTGTTGCCCCAGGCGTTGCAGAACGCTAATCCGCTGGGGATTCGGCGGTTGGTGGATGGGGAGGTGAGTCAGTTAGCTTTGTAGTCGTCTGAGCCGACGCCATCGCGGGCTTGCCCGCGATGGCGCCATCGGCAACACCGTCAAACTACTTGGCAGCCATTTGAACGGTTTTCGCCACCGCCGGCTTCAACACCAGCCACAACGCCAGCGCAATCAACACCCCGCCATAAAGGTGCGCCATCGACAGCGGCTCATCCAGCAACAGCGCCCCCCACAACACGCCGAACGGCGGGATCATGAAGGTCACGGTCATTGATTTCACCGGGCCAACCGACGTCAGCAAACGGAAGTAAATAATGTAGGCAAAGGCTGTGCAGACCAAACCCAACCCCAGCAACGACAGCCAGACACTCCAGCCGCCCCAGCTCGCCGGTGGCTGGCTGAGCACGCTGTAGCCAAACAGCGGCAGCAGCAACAACGTCGCGCCGAGCATGCTGCCCAGCGCCGAAAGGCGACTGTCGAGACCGCCGGCATGGTCGAGCCAGCGCCGGGCGAGGAACCCGGCAAAGCCGTAGCAAGTGGTGGCCATCAGGCACGCGAGTGCGCCTGTCAGCAGTTCCAGGTTGAACGCCACCGGCCCGGCACGGGTGAGGATGCCCACGCCGAACAGGCCGAGAAAGACGCCGCTCAACTTGGCGGCGGTGAATTTTTCATGGAAGAACAGACCGCCGATCAACACCCCCATCAAAGGCGTGGTGGCGTTGAAAATCGCCGAGTAACCGGCCGGCAGCACCTGGGCCGCCACGCAATAGAGGGTTGCCGGAATCCCGGAATTGATCATCCCCAGCAGCATCACCGTCTTGAACTTGCCTTTGAAATCCCAGCTGATGCGCATCAGGCCAAGAATCACCAGCAGCCCGACGGCGGCAATCGATACGCGAAAAAAAGCCGTGGGGATTGTGCCAATCACGGGGGCTATAACGCGCATGAACAGAAAACTCGCACCCCAAATGGCGGCAAGCGACAACATACGCAGGATATCGAGGGGGTTCACAGCGCTTTCCTTCCTTGATTGGCGCGCAAGTGTCGCGCCAGTCAGGGCACAAGGCAATGGTTGCGTTGCGTCACACAGGGCCACTAAGCTCAGCCCCAACGACAAGAATAGCCGCCGAGGTTTTACCTATGCCGCAGCAATGGCCAGCCGCCGACATCGCCCGAATGATCCTCGATGGCTTTGACGATTACCGCGAGCATTTCCGTCAGATCACCGACGGCGCCCGGGCCCGTTTCGAGCAGGCTCAATGGCAGGAGACGCAAGTCGCGTCGGCGGCGCGGATCAACCTCTACGAAGAAAAGGTCGGCGAAACGGTCGGGCGCTTGCATGCGGCGTTCGCGACCGAGGTGCTGATGGACGTCAGCAACTGGCCGCTGGTCAAAAGCGCTTACATCAGCCTGATCGACCTGCGCTTTGACGATGAGTTGTCCGAGACCTGGTACAACTCGATTTTCTGCGGCCTGTTCAGCCACGACCTGATCAGCGATGGCTGCATGTTCATCCACACCACGCGCCCGAGCCTGCGTCGCGCCCGGGCGGCACAAACCCGCACCTACAAACCGCATGGGCAGTTATCGGGCATGCTCACGAGCATTTTTGCCGACTACCGCTTCAGCGAGGATTATGCCGATCTGGCCGGCGACCTGCGTCGCCTCGAAGTGCAATTGCGCGAGAATCTGCCGGACTGGGTCTGCAAGGACCCGGAGCTGAGCGTCGAACTGTTTTCCTCGGTGCTTTACCGTAACAAGGGCGCCTATCTGGTGGGGCGCATTTACACCCCTGACGAGCAATGGCCACTGGTGATTCCGCTGCTGCATCGCGAAGGCCGGGGCATCCAGATCGATGCGCTGATCACCGACGAGGCGGAGGTGTCGATCATCTTCTCCTTCACCCGTTCCTACTTCATGGTTGATGTGCCAGTGCCGGCGGAATTCATCGGCTTTCTCAAACGCATCCTGCCGGGCAAGCACATTGCCGAGCTGTACACTTCGATCGGCTTCTACAAGCATGGCAAGTCCGAGTTTTATCGCGCGCTGATCAATCACCTGGCCAACACCGACGACCAGTTCATCATGGCCCCCGGCGTGCGCGGCATGGTCATGAGCGTGTTTACCCTGCCGGGCTTCAACACCGTTTTCAAGATCATCAAGGACCGCTTCTCACCGTCGAAAAACGTCGACCGCGCCACGGTGATCGAAAAGTATCGCCTGGTGAAAAGCGTCGACCGGGTCGGGCGCATGGCCGACACCCAAGAGTTCGCCGACTTCCGTTTCCCCTTGAGCAAGTTCGAGCCGGCATGCCTTGAAGAGTTGCTCGAAGTGGCCGCGTCCACCGTGTCCGTGGAGGACGATACGGTGCTGATTCGCCACTGCTGGACCGAACGCCGGATGACGCCATTGAACCTTTATCTGGAACACGCCAACGAGGCGCAGGTTCGCGAGGCGCTGGAGGATTACGGTCTGGCGATCAAGCAACTGGCAGCGGCGAACATTTTCCCCGGCGACATGTTGTTGAAGAATTTTGGCGTCACCCGTCACGGTCGGGTGGTGTTTTATGACTACGACGAGATCTGTTTCCTGACCGAAGCCAACTTCCGCCATATCCCGCAACCGCGCACGCCGGAAGACGAAATGGCGTCAGAGCCCTGGTACTCGATCGGGCCACTGGATGTGTTTCCTGAAGAGTTTCCGCCGTTTCTGTTCGCCGATTTGGGGCAAAGAAAGTTGTTCGGTCAGTTGCATGGCGAGTTGTACAACGCCGATTACTGGAAGAGTTTGCAGGAGGCGATTCGGGCGGGGAAGGTGATCGATGTGTTCCCGTATCGGCGCAAAGGCCTCGATAACGAGTAACCCGCACCTGACACTGATCGTTCCCACGCTCCGCATGGGAATGCCTCCCCGGACGCTCCGCGTTCGCTCTTGGGACGCAGAGCGTCCCTTGCTGCATTCCCAGGCAGAGCGTGGGAACGATCACACCACCCGCAATCGCTGCCAAATCTGCGACAATCCGCCCCCTGCGCCACTAGACGACTTTTGCGTACCTGATGACTGACGAATCGCCTTCAATCGACAAACTGCTGAAAAACCTCGATCACGCCATGCTCGCCGACCGCCATCGGTTGCGGCGGCAGTTGCTGGAGCTGCGCAAGAAACCTGACGAGGCCAAACTCGCCGAGTGGGTAACACGCACGCAGGCGTCTTGCGATCAGGTGTTGGCACGGCGTGCCAGCCTGCCGGTGATTCGTTACGACGACAGCCTGCCGATCGCCGCCAAGCGCGACGAAATCAAGGAAGCGCTGCTCAAGCATCAGGTGCTGATCATTGCCGGTGAAACCGGGTCGGGTAAAACCACCCAGTTGCCAAAGATCTGCCTGGAAATCGGTCGTGGCCAGCACGGCCTGATCGGCCACACGCAACCCCGTCGAATCGCCGCCCGCAGTGTGGCGAGCCGGGTCGCTGAAGAATTGGCGACGCCGTTGGGCGCACTGGTCGGCTATCAGGTGCGGTTCGAGGATCAGAGCGATGCCAACACCCTGATCAAACTGATGACCGACGGCATCCTGCTGGCGGAAACCCAGAACGACCGCTACCTCGAGCGCTACGACACGATCATCGTCGACGAAGCCCACGAACGCAGCCTGAACATCGACTTCCTGCTCGGTTACCTGAAAACCCTGCTGCCGCGTCGTCCGGACCTGAAAGTCATCATCACCTCGGCCACCATCGACCTGGAGCGTTTCTCCAAACACTTCGACGATGCGCCAATCGTCGAAGTGTCCGGTCGCACCTTTCCGGTAGAAACCTGGTATCGCCCGCTGACTCTGGAGCAGGACGAGGAGGGCAACCGCGTCGAGGATGACCTGACCGTGGATCAGGCCATTCTCGCCGCCCTGGACGAAATTGCCGCGTTCGAACGCAGTGAGCGCAAGAGTCCGGGCGATGTGCTGGTGTTCCTGCCCGGCGAGCGCGAGATTCGCGATGCAGCGGACATGCTGCGCAAGGCTCAGCTCAAACATACCGAGATTCTGCCGTTGTACGCGCGACTGTCGCCGGCCGAGCAACAGCGGATCTTCCAGTCCCACCCCGGACGTCGCGTGGTATTGGCGACCAACGTCGCCGAAACCTCGCTGACGGTGCCGGGCATTCGTTACGTGATCGACAGCGGCACCGCGCGCATCAGCCGCTACAGCTACCGCGCCAAGGTACAGCGCCTGCCCGTCGAAGCCATTTCCCAGGCCAGCGCCAACCAGCGTAAAGGTCGTTGCGGGCGGGTCGAGCCGGGCATTTGCATCCGCCTCTACAGCGAAGAAGATTTCATCGGTCGCCCGGAATTTACCGACCCGGAAATCCTGCGGACCAACCTCGCCGCAGTCATTCTGCAGATGCTTCATCTGCGCCTCGGCGAGATCACCGATTTCCCGTTTATCGAGCCGCCGGATGGCAAGGCCATCAGCGACGGTTTCAACCTGCTGCAAGAGCTCTCGGCGGTGGACCGCAACAGTCAGTTGACGCCGCTTGGTCGCCAACTGGCGCGGCTGCCGGTGGACCCGCGCATGGGCCGAATGCTGCTGGAAGCGGCGAAACTTGGCAGCTTGCAGGAAGTGCTGATCGTCGCCAGCGCCATGTCGATTCAGGACCCGCGCGAACGTCCGCCGGAACGTCAGCAAGCCGCCGATCAAGCTCACGCGCAGTGGAAAGATGTGGACTCGGACTTCGCCGGGCTGGTCAATCTGTGGCGTGGTTTTGAAGAGCAGCGCCAAGCCCTGACGGCCAGCCCGCTGCGCAACTGGTGCCGCAAGAATTTCCTCAATTACCTGCGCCTGCGCGAGTGGCGCGACTCCCATCGTCAGTTGAGCCTGATCTGCCGCGACCTGCAGTTGAGCCTCAACAAGGAGCCGGCGGATTACCCGAAACTGCACAAAGCCGTGCTCTGCGGCCTGCTCAGCCAGATCGGCCAGAAAACCGAAGACGGCGATTACCTCGGTGCCCGTCAGCGGCGCTTCTGGATTCACCCCTCGTCGGGCCTGGGCAAGAAGCGTCCGCAATGGCTGATGACCGCCGAACTGGTGGAAACCACCAAACTCTACGCGCGAATGGTCGCCAAGATCGACGCCGACTGGATCGAGCCGCTGGCCGGGCACCTGGTCAAGAAAAACCACTTCGAACCCCACTGGGAGAAGAAGCGCGGACAGGTCGTGGCCTTCGAGCAAATCACCCTGTTCGGGCTGATCGTGGTGGGTCGCCGGCCGGTGCATTACGGGCCGATCGACCCGGTGGTGTCTCGTGAATTGTTTATTCGCGAAGGTCTGGTGCGTGGCGAGATTCAGTCCAGAGCCAAATGTCTGACGGCCAACCAGCGATTGCTGGAGCAGTTGGATGAACTGGAAGCCAAGGCGCGTCGCCGGGACATTCTGGCGGACGAAGAAACCCTGTTCGCCTTCTACGATGCGCGGTTGCCGGCAGAGATTCACCAGAGCGCGACCTTCGACAGTTGGTACCGGGTCAACAGCCAGAAAGACCCGCAGCTGTTGATCATGCGCGAAGAAGACGTGCTGGCCCGCGAAGCCAGCGAAGTCACTGCCGCGCATTACCCGGACACGCTGCACATCGGCGATCTGGAACTGGCCCTCAGTTATCACTTCGAGCCCAACCATCCGCGTGATGGCGTGACCTTGCGCGTGCCAGCGCCGCTGTTGCCGATGCTGCCGCCGGAACGTCTGGAATGGCTGGTGCCAGGGATGATCGAGGCCAAATGCATTGCGCTGGTGCGCAATCTGCCCAAGGCGCTGCGCAAGAATTTCGTGCCAGTGCCGGACTTCGTCAAAGCCGCATTGCAACGCATCACATTTGCCGAGGGCTCATTGCCTCAGGCGCTGGGCCGCGAGTTGCTGCGCATGACCGGTGCGCGGGTCAGCGATGAAGCCTGGGCCGAAGCCTCGCAGCAGGTCGAAAGCCATTTGCGGATGAACCTGGAAATCGTCGACGGTCAGGGCAAGTTCCTCGGCGAAGGCCGTGACCTGACCGAGCTGACCGCACGCTTTGCCGAGGCCAGCCAGGCTGCGTTGGCTGTACCGCAAAGTGCGAAGAGCCAACAACCGGTGGAGCCGAAAGTCTTTGCCGCCGTGGCCGAGAAAACCCGGCAGAAAATCGCCGGGCTATCGATGACGGTGTATCCGGCGCTGGTCGAAGAGGCCGGCACCGTCAAGGAAGGTCGATTCTCGACCCCGGCCGAAGCCGAGTTCCAGCATCGCCGGGCGTTGCAGCGTTTGCTGATGCAGCAACTGGCGGAACCGGCGAAGTTCCTGCGCAGCAAGTTGCCGGGGCTGACCGAGTTGGGCCTGATGTACCGCGACATGGGGCGTGTCGACAGCCTGGTGGAAGACATTCTGCTGGCCAGCCTCGACAGCTGCATTCTTGAGGGCGAAGACCCGTTGCCACGCGATGGCGCCGGGCTGGCGTCGCTGGCCGAGCGCAAACGCGGCGGCTGGACCGAGCACGCTGAGCGGTTGGCCAGGCTGACGCTGGAGATTCTCAAGCTGTGGCACGGCCTGCAAAAACGCTTCAAGGGCAAGATCGACCTGGCGCAAGCCGTGGCCTTGAACGACATCAAGCAGCAGCTCAGCCATCTGGTGTATCCGGGGTTTGTGCGCGAAACGCCGATGCCGTGGCTCAAGGAACTGCCGCGTTACCTCAAGGCCGTCGAGCAACGTTTCGAAAAACTCGGCGCTCAGGTGCAGAAAGACCGGGTCTGGAGCGGTGAATTGTCCGGACTCTGGTCCCAATACCAGACCCGCGCCAACAAACACGCCCAGGAAGGCAAGCGCGATCCGCAGCTGGAGCTCTATCGCTGGTGGCTGGAGGAATATCGGGTCTCGCTGTTCGCGCAGCAATTGGGGACCAAAGTGCCGATCTCCGACAAGCGCCTGAACAAGCAATGGAGCCAGGTCGAGCCGTGATGCTGTTGTGGCGAGGGGGCTTGCCCCCGTTCGGCTGCGTAGCAGTCGTAAAACCTGTGCACTCGGTATATCTGATACACCGGGGCTGCAGGTTTGGGGCGGCTTCGCCACCCAACGGGGGCAAGTCCCCTCGCCACAACGGCTCCAATACGTATGCGTTTGCTCTCGCAAAAGGCGCCAAAAGCCAGCGTTTATGGCAAACTTCGCGCCTATAAACGCCAGTCCCGCGGTTTTGAGCCTTCACGGGCCGGGCGGATCGGAATAAAGCGATGCCAGGTTTGCGTCCGGAGCCTGGAATAGACCCTTTGTGTGTTGGTACGTCGGTGCCAACGCTTTCTGCCTGAACGGATTAGAGAAACGACCATGCATAACGTCGTCATCAGCGGCACCGGCCTGTACACCCCGGCCAACAGCATTTCCAACGAAGAGCTGGTGCAGTCTTTCAATGCTTACGTCGCGCTGTTCAATGCCGACAACGCCGACGCCATCGCGCGTGGCGAAATCCAGGCATTGACCGAATCCAGCGCAGCGTTCATCGAAAAAGCTTCCGGCATCAAAAGCCGCTTTGTCATGGACAAGGACGGCATTCTCGATCCGCGACGCATGGCACCACGCCTGCCAGAACGTTCCAACGACGAGTGGTCGGTGCTTTGCCAGATGGCCATCGGCGCGGCCGAGCAAGCCTTGCAGCGTGCCGGCAAGACCGCCGCTGATATCGATGGTGTGATCGTCGCCTGCTCCAACCTGCAACGCGCCTACCCGGCCATCGCCATCGAAGTCCAGGAAGCGCTGGGCATCCAGGGTTTCGGTTTCGACATGAACGTCGCCTGTTCCTCGGCGACCTTCGGCATCCAGGCTGCGGCCAACAGCGTGCAACTGGGCCAGGCCCGGGCGATCCTGATGGTGAACCCGGAAGTCTGCACCGGTCACCTGAATTTCCGCGACCGCGACAGCCACTTCATCTTCGGCGACGCCGCCACCGCAGTGATCATCGAACGTGCGGATCTGGCGACATCCCAATACCAGTTCGACGTGGTCAGCACCAAACTGCTGACCAAGTTCTCCAATAACATTCGCAACAACTTCGGCTTTCTCAACCGCGCTGCGGAAGAGGGCATCGGTGCCCCCGACAAGCTGTTCGTGCAGGAAGGCCGCAAGGTGTTCCGCGATGTCTGCCCGATGGTCGCCGAGCTGATTGCCACGCACCTGGAAGAAAACCAGCTCAACGTCAGCGACGTGAAGCGCTTCTGGCTGCATCAGGCCAACCTCAGCATGAACCACCTGATCGTCAAGAAGCTGCTGGGCCGCGAAGCCACCGAAGAAGAAGCTCCGGTGATTCTCGACACCTATGCCAACACCAGTTCCGCCGGTTCGGTGATTTCGTTTCACAAAAACCAGGACGATCTGGTCAGCGGTTCGCTGGCGGTCCTCAGCTCGTTCGGCGCCGGCTACTCGATCGGTAGTGTGATATTGCGCAAGCGCTGATGCTTACATGGCGAGTGAGCTTGTGGTGAGAAGGCTGTCGTGGCGAAGGACTGTTGTGGTGAGAAGGCTGTTGTGGCGAGGGGGCTTGCCCCCGTTCGGCTGCGAAGCAGTCGTAAAACCAGCGCACTCGGTATAACTGATAAGCCGGGGCCGCAGATTTGGGGCGGCTTCGCCACCCAACGGGGGCAAGCCCCCTCGCCACAATGTTGTCTGATGCTGGAGCATCGATGGATCTGAAACGAGGTTTGCATGGCTGCAGCTGACGACACCCGATTGCTCGAACGCCTGCTGGCGGGCGAGCAGAAGGCTTTCAAGGAACTGGTCAGCACTTATCAGAGCGCCATGCGCGCGGTGGCCTATGCCATCGTCGGCAACCGACACGCCGACGAAGTGGTCCAGGACGCCTGGCTGTCGGTGGTGCGCAATCTGGGCGGGTTCGAGGGGCGTTCGAGCCTCAAGACCTGGCTGCTGACCATCACCGCCAATTCGGCCAAGAGCCGCTACAAGCAAAACCGCCGGGAAGTGCTGCTCGATGACCTGCCGTCGCCTCACGGCACCCTCGGTGACGATCGTTTTTCATCGACGGATGGGCATTGGCTGGTGGCGCCGTTCGCCTGGCATCAGGACACGCCAGAGGCGCTGTTGACCGAAAACGAGTTGCGCGAGTGTCTGGAGCACACGTTGCTCAGCCTGTCGGAACTGCAGAGCAGTGTCTTGCTGTTGCGTGAACGTCAGGGGCTTGAGTTGGAGCAGATCTGTAATCTTCTGGAGATCTCGCTCTCCAATGCTCGTGTGCTGCTGCATCGGGCACGATTGAAGGTCTTTGCGACCGTGGAGCATTTTGAGGAAACCGGCGAATGTTGACCTGCAAGGAACAAGTGGCGCGCTCCAGTGATTATCTCGATGGCCAATTGAGTTTTCGAGAGCGACTGATGATGCGCCATCATCTGATGTTCTGTCGCCATTGCCGACGGTTCATTCGGCAAATGCGGTTGATGCAGGCCACCCTGAAACTGATGCCTGAACCTTCTGTACCTGATCTGGATGCACTGGCTGAACGACTCGCCAACGAACGAATGAAAAACAAGCCGTAGTTTCCCCGCCCGTAACACACCCCTTCAGCCGCTCTAGCTTGCGGCTTGCAGCTCATCCCTTGATGCTGTTTTTTGTTATTTCGATTCGAAGTAAAAAAGTTCCCCTGTCATCAAATCTTTATCTATCAGCAACCCGGCTGAAATACCCCGTCTCCAAGATTCCCTCCCAACACAAGCGGGGGCCAAACCCGCGTGTTTCCAAGCTACAGACTACCAATTAGGGGAACTCTTCGATGATCCGTAAGCACTTCGCCGGTTTTGCCGCCAGCGCATTGGCCATGGCAGTAACCGCCCAGGCTTTCGCTGGCACCGTCACCACTGACGGCGCCGATATCGTAGTCAAAACCAAGGGCGGCCTTGAAGTCGCCACCACCGATAAAGAATTCAGCTTCAAACTCGGCGGTCGCTTGCAGGCTGACTACAGCCAGTTCGATGGCGTCTACACCAAAAACGGCGATACCGCTGACGCGGCCTACATCCGTCGTGGGTTCCTGGAGTTGTCTGGTGTGCTGTACACGGATTGGGCCTACAGCATCAACTACGACTTCTCGCATAACAGCGGTGATTCCGATAACGGTTACTTCGACGAAGCGTCGCTGGCCTACAACGGCTTCAAACCGGTCTCGATCAAAGTCGGTCGTTTCGACCCGGACTTCGGCCTGGAAAAAGCCACCAGCTCCAAATGGGTCACTGCGCCAGAACGCAACATGGCGTACGACATGGTCGATTGGGCCAACAGCCACCAGAATGGCCTGGGCCTGCAAGCCTCCAGCACCTTCGCTGATTCGTTCTACGCTTCCGCCGGCGTGTTTAGCAAAGACACCGACGACACTGATGGCAACAGCATTAAACAGGCCAACGGCCGCTTTGTTTTCGCGCCATTGCATGACGCCGGTAACGTGCTGCACTTTGGTGTGAACGTGGCTTCCCGTGACGTCTCGGACACGGCGTTCGACTCGCGTTATCGCACCCGCATGGGCATGCGTGGCGTCGAAACCCTCGGTGGCAACGATGCTGGCACCAACGGCAACCGTCCGGTGCTGGGCGGCAGTTCCTCGTCGCCGGCCGGCTCCTATGACCGTGACGATGCTTACGGCCTGGAAGCCGCATTCGCCATGGGCCCGGCCTCGATCCAGGGTGAATACATTGCCCGCAAAACCAAGGCCGATGACAGCAGCCGTGAAGACATCAAAGGTCATGGTTTCTATGTTCAGGGTGCCTACACCCTCACCGGCGAAGCCCGTGGCTATAAAGTCGGCAAGTTCGATGCGATCAAGCCAGCCAACAAATCTATCGGCGCTTGGGAGCTGTTCTATCGTTACGACAGCTTGACCGTCGAAGACGACAACATCACCACCGCCAGCCTGACCCGCGATGTCGGCGATGCCGAAGCCCAAGTGCACACCCTGGGCGTCAACTGGTACGCCAACGAAGCGGTGAAAATCACTGGCGCCTACCTCAAGGCCAAGACGGACAACGTGACCAATGCCACTGCAGCCAGCGGTACTACCCCGGCACGTCGTACGGGTGATGACAGCGGTGACGGCTTCGTGGTCCGCGCTCAATACGTGTTCTAAATCGCAATAACCGCTGTAAGAGCTCTTTCTTCATCCGTTAAAGCTCCTCTCGTTTTAACCCCGCTTCGGCGGGGTTTTTTTTCGGGTCAGGCATCAGATAAGCGATACTCCTCCCATCTGTAGAAAATGATGCTCGGGGATACCAATGCCGCTGCAACGTCTGGAAAGTCTGTCCGAAATCGCGCCACATACCTGGGACGCGCTGGTACCGCAAACTCAGCCGTTTCTGCGTCATGCCTTTCTGAGTGCGCTGGAAGACAGCGGCAGCCTCGGCCCGCATTCCGGCTGGCAGCCCGAGCATCTGTTGCATGTTGAAGGCGATCGCCTGATCGCCGCGCTGCCCAGTTACCGAAAATGGCATTCCTACGGCGAGTACGTGTTCGACCATGCCTGGGCCGAAGCCTGTGAGCGTGCCGGCATCGACTATTACCCCAAGCTGTTGACGGCGGTGCCGTTCAGCCCGGTCAGCGGGCCGCGATTGCTGGCGGCGACGATCGAGGACGGTTTCGAACTCCTGCAGAGCCTGCCGGGTTATCTGGAAATCGAAGGCCTCTCCAGCGCCCATATCAACTTCACCGATTCATTCACCGACGCGGCATTGGCCCAACAGCCTGGCTGGTTGCAGCGCATTGGCTGTCAGTACCATTGGCAGAACCGCGGTTATCGGGATTTTCAGGACTTCCTCGACGCTCTCAGTTCGCGCAAACGCAAGCAAATGCGCAAGGAGCGTGAGCAAGTGGCGGGGCAGGGCATCGACTTCGAATGGCTGGAAGGACGGCAACTGGATCAGGCGCAATGGGACTTTGTGTATGCGTGCTACGCCAATACCTACGCGGTGCGTCGTCAGGCGCCGTACCTGACGCGGGAGTTTTTCAGTCTGTTGGCCGAGCGCATGCCGGAATCGATTCGTGTGGTTTTGGCTAAACAAGGCTCACGACCGGTGGCCATGGCCTTCAGCCTGGTCGGTGGCGACAGCTTCTATGGCCGTTACTGGGGCTGCCTGGCGGAGTTTGATCGCCTGCACTTCGAGACCTGTTTCTATCAAGGTATGGATTACGCGATTGCCAACGGCTTCCAGCGTTTCGACGCCGGCGCACAGGGCGAGCACAAGTTGATTCGTGGCTTTGAGCCGGTGATTACCCATTCCTGGCATTACCTGCGCCACCCGGGCTTGAAGTCGGCGGTGAAAGACTTCCTTGAGCGTGAGCGGGTCGGGGTGATGGGGTATGCGGAAGAGGCGAAGACTGCCTTGCCTTACCGGCAAGGCTGATCTTCGCACACTGAAGATTGCAGCCCTCATCTGCTGTGCTCTATGTTTTGCTGAATATATTTTTTACTGCACTCACCGCTCTATCGAGTACGGCTTCCTCACTAAGGTCGGTCGTATCGATCCTTACCCAATTTGCCAAACCGCATTGTTCATAACTGGATCGAACTCGATTTTGATACGCGATGAAACTTTTAAGTCGATCTTCATTACCGCCATCATAGGCCCCACTCTCGCTAAGACGAAAAGATCCTTTTCTTTTCGCTGCAAGAACTGGGTCGACATCCAAAAAAATGACGGCATCAGGTTTTCTAATTGTTGAAAATATCGCTAATGCCTCTTCAGCCAAGTATGTTTCTTTAAGTAAAAAGCGTGCCAGGTATTTGTAGTACCAACCATCTGCTATGCAACTATTACCAGCCTTCATCAACGGCCTGATGGCGGCATAATCTGTGGCTTGAAACCACGCGGCAATTAAGCTTATCCAATGCCTGTCGCCTAATTGGTCCAGAGGGGCATTGTCCGGGTAATCCCAAAGGATTTCACGTATGCGGGACATATGAAACTCCGTATGCCCTGATGATACAGGTGGTCGATTTTTATCTATATAATTCAATTTGGGATAGGACTCAAAAACCTTGTCATATGTTGCCCTTGCAACTGTAGATTTTCCTGCGCCGTCAGTGCCTTCAAATGCGATAAATATAGCTTTCCTCGCAGTTGGCAAATTCATAAAAATCCTCCCAAATAGGCTTCGGTATCTAACGAGTTTCTCCCGCTCCCCTCAATTAATGGTTGAAACCCTTCTTTGCGATATATTTCTGACATTTTCTTTCCAAGCTTCATTAGGAAATCTACTGAGGGTCGCTGCCTGTTATAATATTGCGAGCCGGCGTCAGGGTGAAATGCAGCAACAGCAGGTACAACTCCCATATCTCCAAAATACTCGATGCCCTCAATAATTGACTCTAGTGGCTCCATGCCGGCGACAAATCCTGCATATACGTTGCCACGACCTAAAACATCCACTGCGGCCTCAAAAGCGGCTAAGAAACGTTCGCGGGTATAATCACGAGCTTTCCCTGGGCAAATTTCTGAAAATAAATCCGGGTTGAATACCTCTAGGCTCATTGACATATTGTTGCCAATTTTCTTGAATCGATCAAAAAGACGAAAGTCCTTAGGAGGCATAGAAATTAAGTGATACTCTAAACTGCTTTGCAGGTTTGTATTTTTTACCTGTTCCAGTAAATCCAAATGTATTGAGTATCCTTTGTCATAGTTTGGAATTGTGCCACCGTTTAATAGCACTCTCTTATATCGACCATTTTCCTCCTTGATGGCCATAGTTACTGCTTCGCCCGCTATATCGCCCTTTATTCGCATTTTGTGATCAAACAGGGTTTCTCTTGCTGATCCCAAAGAGCAGAACTTGCATTCATTTCCATCATTAAAGTAATAACAGTGACCAGGGGAAAAAATTCCGAGTGTCGAATCTCCATAGGCGGTGATATGTTTCTCAAAGAGCTCGCCATTGCTCAAATATTTTCCATAAGATCTAGGTCTATTTGGAAATGTAATTCTCATCGTTCTATTTCCATGCTTGAGCACAGGAGTTTCTTGCTCTAAGGTTATGCGGTAGTCTGAGTCCGGATTGTAATTTGCAGCTGCGATAATCTGCCTGTCAAGAATGATTTCTTGCGGCGTGCGAGTGCTCGAATTAAGAATGATGCTGTCACCTGTCCCATAGGGTCGTCTTTTTTCGATGTGATCTGTTCGAGCTTGATAATATTCTAGAAAGTCCTTGGTGAAACTTACCCCATTGCACAATAATTCAAGTTTCAGACTTACAGTTTCGATTAGCATGCTGCTTGTCTCCAGTTAAGTTGATCTTGCACTACAGAAAAAGTCGTATCAGTTTTGCGGAGGATAAGGCAATCAAAGTTCCGTTGTCTGAAAGAGAAGCCGGCGAAGGAGGTAGGGGAAGTCTAGAGTGTCCTGTCCTATCAAATAGCGCACCTCCTGCTTCTCTCAAAATCAACTCTGCTGCGGCAATATCGCAACTACGCTCATGTCCTGGTGTGTCGATATCAATAAAGGCATCAAGAACTCCTGCAGCAATAAGGCAAATTTCCAATGAGGAACATGAGTAAACGCGGACTTTACTTGCTATCCATATAAGCTTTTCAATTATAACTTTCTCTCTATCCTCTTTGGGACGGTGGAAAGAAATACACATGTCTTCCATACGATTAACTTTACGAGTCTGAAGTCTTTTTACAATAATCGATGACTGAAGATAAGCTCCCTCACCTAATGCGGCGGTATATACTAAATCTCTTGAAAAATCATAAATCCAACCAAAGACATAGGCTCCCTCATGGTAAAGTGCCACGCTAGATGTATAAGCAGGAAATCCTAAAACTGCGTTGTGCGTTCCATCTAGAGGGTCTATAAGCAGGTAGAAATCTCCAATATCACCATATGTGACCGCTGAAGTGTTCTCTTCAGAATATATCGTGACTCGTATGCTTATCTTAGAAAGACAGTCATATAGTATTCTCTGGCAATCTAAGTCGTACGGGGTTTGCGAGTTATCCCAACGGTTGTTTCTTGTGTTGGAATCTGGGAGGCAAGCCAGGGTTCCCGCCCAATAACGACGTAATTGTTTTCTAGCCTCGTAGAGGCATTCTTCTAACTCGGGAACGTGCTCGCGTCTAAATAATGGTCTCATATCGACTATTCCATTATTAATTGTATGTGCCAATGGTCCCTGTCTAATCGTGGGGCATAAGACTTGACTTCAAATAGTTTTCCAGCATAAACAGCGTAATCCGCGCTCATGAAGGCGCTGAGTGATTTTGGGAATAGCGCTACAGTTTTGACTTCGACGTCATAACCAAATTTTTTTCTAATCATATTTGCCGCCTGCCTGAGACTACCTCCGGTATAGGCTTTATCTATAATCAGCCACGGTCCGTCCGATGAGGTGGGGGTAGGGAAAATATCTTGAAAAGCGTCATCTCTACTCAGAAGGCTAGAGTCGTTTTGCCGATGCACTTCAGAAAAGAAAATATTATGATCTCCAGTTGCCGCCAAGTAGCCAAGGGCAAGCGGTAATCCCGCCGATAGTAAAAATAGTTTATTTTTTGCAATTTTTTCGAGTTTGGACCAAATTGCATGATCCTCGTAAACAAATCTTGTGTTGAGAATGGAACTACTGTCCCAATGTTCATGGGATATATATTTGCTATAGAAGGCGCAGAATCTATTATGGAATTCCATGGTTTCATTATTTGTATTTATAAGTAATCTGCTCTTGGTAATGCCTCGACTAGTTTCTTTCGTGAGAACTGAGAATTTATCATTATGAAGGTGTGCAAATGCCTCGCTAATAAGTGATTTTTTCAAATTGCCAAGGATCGGTTTTGATGGGCCAGAAATGGCTATTTCTGGAGATAGCCCATCTCCTTTGATTCTACGTACCTCTCTTAATTTGATTTTGTTTGTGCTTAAGTTTAAGTGGTTCCATATAAGCACGATGTTTTCATCGGACATGCCATTATAAATTGGCTCGAGGTTGCTCAAGTCACAGATCATTTCTTCTGGGTGTCTGAGATCGAAAGAAGCCCTTTGAAGATGGCAGCCATCAAGTATGGCGTTACGATAAGTGTAATAGTCGCTGGTTTGTACACCGCTCAATGTTCGCCAACCATGATGCTCGCTAATGATAGTTATGGACTTGGTGCGCTGATTTAGTGAGGGTGGAACGGGATTTGCGTGATTCATAGTTGCGTCCTCGAGATAATGTGCAAGATTGAAAACTCACTTTAAACATCGAGCTTTATACCGCATCTAATCTAATGCCTTATCCAGATAAAATGCTTCCTAGGCGCCAAAGTAGAAACAACATCAAAAAAAACGAACAAAACACTAGTGCTAGGAATATGGAGTTGACGCTATGTTCATAAAACGATAGTAGTCCGACAGAAAGAATTAAGCCAAGGATATTGAGTAGCAATATAGTAAATAGCGTGGGAACCCAAAAATCTCCCATACTTCTTAACGTCATTCGCGTCACAACATAAACGTATTCAAATACTAAAAATGGAATTGATGTCAGGATATTGCCCTCAATCATTCGCCTCGTCGTTGCATCGGACGTATAGATTGCTGATATATCTTCCTTTAAGAAAAAACAAGCTAGCAAAAATGGAGTCAGTATGAAGAAGCCGAACTTTACTCCTTGAGCATAGGCTGTGCTCAATGAATTGAAGTCCATTGCGGTATAGTGCCGTGCGACAACTATTCCAGTAGCATTTCCCGCTCCAATTGAGACCATGTATACGATGCTTAAAAAATGGAGCGACGCCTGATACGCGGATAAGCTTGTATCGTCTAAGCTTTTTGAGATGAAAGATAGAATGAAAAATAGCAAGCTTTCACCGCCAAAACAAAGTGCCATTGGGAGGCCATTAGTAAAGTAATTGACATATGCCGTGGCCGGGATGTTTCGTGAATGCCTAAATTGGGAGATATATTGATGGATTTTTAAATTAAAAAAAACGAACGCAAGGCCAGCAAAGAAACACCTTAAACCAGAATATGCGAGTACGAAGTGAGTTATATTTGTGTATGATTTCGTCGAAGCAAAAAAGATGCAGATTAAAGCAAGAGTGGCATTGAATAGCCATGTGTATATCAACTCGTATTGAGCTTTTTTGATAGCGTTGAAAAAATTGAAAATAACTATCTGTAAGTATAAGGCTGGAATGGAAAGTGAAAGTACTAGTAATACTTTGAGTTCTTCTAGGTTGCCGTTGTCTATAAATAGTATTGATGCGCCAGTGGTCAATATGTATATAGAAAAAACAATGATTGTGCCAAGTAGGATTGCAAGTCTAAATGAAATAATTAAATCGAGTTCAATGCTGTTCGCATTTAAGTCAGTCGACCCAGCTATTTTTACCAGCGATGTTGAGAAAAATCCAATACCTACTACTGTTATAAAAGAAATTAATGCCCATGCGAGTGAGGCATAGCTAAGTGAATCAACTATAAAATGTCCAATAAAGGAAAAGTAAAGTAGTGATGCAATCATCTCCCCAAGTCTGGAAAGTATCAGTGGAATAGCTATTCGGGTAATTTCCATGTTTGATCACCCGTGTTTGTTTGTAAGTCGCTCTTTCAATCCCATTCTTTAAGTAGGCTGATTAAAGAGGGTGTTCCTTCCGCAGCAAAATATTTTTTCCTGAAGTAGTACTCGCACATCGATATTTTGTGTTTTGTTTGTTTTCGTTTGTTGAATTCTTTATCCAGTGCGGAAAGAGACTTTTGTGTTGATGGGTAAATTTTGTATTTTTTTAGCAGTTCTTCGATTGCTAGAAATACCAGGTCCATATATTCCAGCGTTTCTTGAATGTATGATCGGCATTCAGCCTCTGTGACCGCCCCCTGTCTGGACAAGGTAAAGAATCTATTTTTAATTTCATCAAACCCATTAACTCTGAACATGTTTGAATAAACCCACTTGTAGTGCTTGTTTGTTGTGCCTGTTAAGTAGGTAAAGCTCATTGTTGTCTTTAGCATCATATCCCGGGCTATCTCACAACCCATCCAAAGGTTTCCCGACTGCCAACAGCCTTGAACATCCTGGAATGCATAAAATACGGGAAGTTTTTCACGATGAGCTACATAAATGTGTTTCTCCAGAGGTATCTCGGACTTCAATTGATTGAATTTCTCCTCGTTCTCCAATGCATGCCCAATTAATGATCTATGAATGACGTTGTTTTCAGTGTTTGACAACACTGGGCCATAGAGGAAGCGCTGATCATAAGTGATCTCATCAAATGCTTTCTCGATCTTCTTAATAATATCTTCCAGCTCGGAAAATGTTATATAGTCAGCATCAATGTGGATGCTGGTGTTACCGTAAAAATCTGTTGTGTTATGAACCTCTTCATCTTGGGAGATGTAGTGGTAGTTTATATCTGTAACCAAGGCGTGTTGGCTGTTTTTGATGTTGTTAGCTTTAGGTCGTTGATCGCATAGAATAATGCAGTCGATATCGGAATGAATGGTCCCAATCCCCTCGATTAAAGAACCTGAAATAACGAGAATGCTTGTGCTTTCTAAAAAAACTCTTTCGCGTAGATATTTTTTTGGGATTGAGATTTTTCCATCTAATATGGAGATTTCATTGTCAAATATTTTCGATTGCGAAGTTTTTATGAGCGCGGTCATTGCCTAATACTCCCTGTGCAATGGTTTTGTAAGTTGTGAGAGGCTTCACTCCAAAGGAATAGTGGCAAGTATTTTACTTGGGCCCGTCTCACCGCTCAGAAGTAATAGTACTCATGTACTGAACCCTAGTGTCGATATGCGCAGGTCGTCAATACTTATACAAAAAATCAGAAGTGTCTTACAGGGATTGATTTCCAGGTATTCAATCCAGGAAAGAAACTTTGTTTTTTCTTTGGAAGATTATTCCTACAGTTCATAGCCCGAGAGGTTGTAGGAGTAAAGTTGGGGGCGTCGTATCAGTAAAGACTATCTCGCACTCTCACCGGTGCTTCCCGGTCATACGCCTCGGCATCGAACAGTCCATCGTTCAGGCGCTTGTGAAATGCCCCGGCAGTCGGCAGCGCAGAGCGTTCGAGGTGTTTGTGCGGGTTCCACAGATCCGAACGCACAATCGCTTTCGAGCAGTGGAAATACGCCGCTTGCACCGTCACCAGCATCACCGTGCGCGCCGGTTTACCATTGACTGCAAAACTCTCCAGCAACTCGGGCTCGGCGCTGATCTGGGCTGTGCCGTTGACCCGCAGTGTCTCGCCGATCCCCGGGATGATGAACAGCAGCGATACCCGCGAATCGAGCACGACATTGCGCAGCGTGTCGATGCGGTTGTTGCCCGGTCGATCCGGAATCGCCAGCGTGCGTTCATCGACGATCCGCACGAAACCCGGCGTATCGCCACGCGGCGAGCCGTCCAGGCCGTCGGGGCCTACCGAGCTGATAATCACCAGTGGCGAGGCGCGGACCATCGCCTGATAGTCCTCGTTCAGAAACGGGATCTGCTTGCGCACCGCGCGGTCATGGGGCTGGCCGTAGATCGCTTCCAGCGCTTCGATTGAATTCAACATCGTTCATCCCTTTACGAATCAGAAAACCAGCCCCATCCGCCGTTCATAACCGATCCGGCCCTTGTACGCTTCGCCGCTGTCGACAAAGCCGTATTTGGCATACAGCGCGATGGCCGATTCATTGTCCGCATCCACCGATAACTCCAGTCCTTTGATTTCCGGCCAGGCCTGGCGCGCCGCCTCGGGCAGGGCTTGCAGGCAGGCTTTGCCATAGCCTTTGCCCTGGGCTCGGCGATCAACTTGCAGGGCATGCAAAGTGGCGCTGTGTTCGTCGGCCCAGTCCGGCAGCACCGGCGGGCGCTTGAGCAGCAGGAAGGCCACCGGAGCATCCTCAACCAGCAGCGCGAAGCCTTTGACCCCAGGGCCAGGCTTGGACAGCAAAGTATGCAATGCACCATGAATGTCGCCGGAGAACCGGATTTGTTCGGCGTGGATTTCGATTGCCTCGACCTGTTGACGCTGCAGGGCGCTCAGGCTTTCGTAAGGGACGAGTCGGGCTGTCACTGGAGTGTCCTTTTTCCAACGGAAATGAGCTTCGGATTCTAGCGAATTTGCTCCCATGGATTATTTTTATTTCCGTTGTCGATTTGGCGGATCGTCAGTCGACTAAGGGTGTCTTCAACAAAAAAAACACGGAGAACCATCATGAATGCTCAGACCCAGATTCGTAGCCTGATCGATACCTATCGCCAGGCAGTCATGGCCAAGGACGTGGAAAAGGTCATGGCCCTGTACGCCGATGACATCGTTTCCTTCGACGCGGTCAAGGCCCTGCAATTCAAGGGCAAGGAGGCTTACCGGGCGCATTGGCAGGAATGCATGGAGATGTGCCCTGGCCCGCACATTTTCGAGTTCCACGAGATCGACATCGTGTCGTCGCAGGAGATCGCTTTCGCTCACTGGCTGGCGCATTGCGGCGGCACCAATGAAAAGGGTGAAACCCAGGCCTGCTGGATGCGCGTCACCGCGTGCTACCGCCAGGAAGCGGGCTTATGGCAGATCGTTCACGAACATTGGTCGGCACCGTTCGACATGACGAGCGGCGCGACCCTGTTCAATCTGGAACCCTGACGCTCGATCTGATTCGTTGGGCTGTTTATCGGAAAGCAGCGCCAAAGCACCCATCTGCAGCCATAGTTGATCCGTTCGATCAGGGCACAGTCCCCAAGAAATGGAGAGCCCCCATGAAGTATTTATGCCTGGTCTACAGCAACGAGCACGAGTTGCACTCGCTGCCCGACAGCCCCAAGGACGCTGAATGCATGGCCTACGCCGAGTCGATCCAGGGCAGTGGGCGGATGCTCGCCGCCGAAGCGCTGGAGTCGGTACAGACCGCGACCACCGTGCGCATGCGCAACGGCAAGATGTCGATTACCGATGGTCCGTTCGCTGAAACCAAGGAGCAATTGGCTGGCTTCTATTTGATCGATGCCAAGGACCTCAATGAAGCCCTGCAGGTCGCCGGCAATATTCCGGCGGCACGGGTCGGCTGTGTCGAGGTGCGGCCTGTTCGTCAGTTGAATCCTTGAATAACCGGTACAACAGGAGTGTTTTGATGAGTCTGCCATCCCAGCAACGAAAGCCCGCCGAAGGCACGCCGCACTGATGCCCGGCGAATCGGTACGGGCGCGAGTCGAGCAGGTCTACCGCGAAGAGTCGCGGCGGATTCTGGCGACTTTGATCCGTCTGCTCGGCGATTTCGACCTCGCCGAAGAAGCGCTGCACGAGGCGTTCTTCGTCGCGGTCGAACGCTGGCAGCGTGACGGTGTGCCGGACAACCCGCGCACCTGGCTCGTGTCCACCGGGCGCTTCAAGGCCATCGATGTGTTGCGCCGACGCGCGCGTTTTAATGCGTCCCGACCGATGTTGATCGCTCAACTGCAAGCGCTGGAGCAGGCTGACTGGAGTGACGAAGACGTGGAAGACGATCGCTTGCGGCTGATCTTCACCTGTTGTCACCCGGCATTGGCGGCGGACGCTCAAGTGCCGTTGACCCTGCGCGAAGTCTGCGACCTGACCACTGAGGAAATCGCCCGGGCTTTTCTCTCGGCGCCCGCCACTATCGCCCAGCGCATCGTGCGGGCCAAGGCGAAGATTCGTGACGCGAAAATCCCTTATCAGGTGCCCACACTGACGGAATTGCCCGAACGTCTCGACAGTGTGCTGCGGGTGATTTACCTGGTGTTCAATGAAGGCTACTCGGCGTCCATCGGCAACGAATTGACCCGCGAAGACCTGACGCGTGAAGCGATTCGTCTCGGCCGGTTGTTGATGGAATTGCTCCCCGAACCGGAGGTGATGGGGTTGCTGGCACTGATGCTGTTGCATGAGTCCCGGCGTCTGGCCAGGACTTCATCGAGCGGTGAACTGATTGTGCTGGATGAACAGGATCGCTCATTGTGGAACGCCGAGTTGATTGCCGAAGGTTGCGCATTGGTGGAGCGGGCGCTGACAACGCGGCGTTTCGGGCCTTATTGCCTGCAAGCGGCGATTGCGGCGGTGCATGCCGAAGCGCCCACTGCAGCGCAGACAGACTGGCCGCAGATTGTCGGTCTGTATGACGTGCTGCTGCGGGCCGTGCCGTCACCGGTGATCGAACTCAACCGCGCGGCGGCGCTGGCCAAACGCGATGGCCCGTTGGCGGGTTTGATGTTGGTCGAAGGGATTCTGGCGCGGGGCGAATTGCTGGATTACCACCTGGCGCATTCGGCGCGGGCAGAGTTTTACCGGCAGTTGGGGAGGGTGGAAGAGGCGCGAGCGGCGTATGAGCGGGCGCTGGAATTGACGCAGCAAGTGCCGGAGCGGCGGTTTATCGAGGGGCGGCTGCGGGCGTTGGAGTGATGTGATCTTGCGGGCCCCTTCGCGGGCAAGCCTCGCTCCTACAGGATTGAGTTGATCACACCTCTGCGATTCGACCCGAATCTGTAGGAGCGAGGCTTGCCCGCGAAGGGGCCCGCAAGACCTTCACTCCAACATCTTGCCAAGCAACCAACTCCCCGCCGGCCCCGGCGGGTGCAGCCGCGACCACAGCGCATCGACGTACACCGTTTTCGGCCAGCCGCGCCCATTCAGTTCCACCAATGAGCCAGCCCCGAACCGCCCCACCAACCACCGAGGCAACGGCGCCCAGCCGAATCCGCCCTGGGCCATTTCCAGCAGCATCAGGTAACTGGGTGCCGACCAGACACGTCCCTTCGCCCGGCTTTCATACGGATTGACGATCGTCGCCAGACGCAGCTCACGGTGCTGTTGCAGCACGTCCTGATCGATGTCGGTCAGTTTCGCCAACGGGTGAGCGTGGGACACGAACAGAGCGATTTCCGTGCGCTCGTCCACCGTCGAACTGACCAGGTCTGGTGGGTAACTGTCCTGCCTCTCGGCGAAGGCAACGTGCGCTCGACCCCGTTGCACCAATGCCACCAAGTCATCGCATTCGGCGATCAGGCATTCCAGTTCCAGGTCGGGATAGCGCTGCTCAAAAGCACTGAGCGCCGCTTCAAAACGGTCGGACTGATAGGTGTCGGATATTGCCACCGTCAGCTTCGGCTCGACGCCTTGGGACAGTTGGCTGGCGGTCATTTCCAGACGGCTGGTGGCGGCCAGAATTTCTTCGGCCCGTTGCAACATGACATGCCCGGCCGGGGTCAGGCTCGGCTTGCGGCTACTGCGGTCGAAGAGGACGAGATCAAGGTCGATTTCCAGGCTGGCCACCGCGGCGCTGATGGTCGACTGACTGCGACCGAGCTTGCGCGCCGCGGCGGAAAACGAACCTTGAGTCGCCGCCTGGACAAACGCCAGCAGCACTTCGTGGGAAGCCATGAACTATCGCCTTGGTCGATGGTTATTGGTTATGAAGTATCGGCCTGACCCCCGATCATGGCAACCACAGTCACTCAGGGGAGTCCTGGCCATGAACGCCAACAAATCCATCACTGAACGAATTTTTCAGGCCATCGGTTTCGAACTGCTGGCGATATTGATCTGTACCCCGCTGCTGGCCTGGATCATGGACAAACCCATGCTGGAAATGGGTGCGGTCACCCTGGCCATTGCAGCCCTGGCGCTGGCTTGGAACGTGGTCTTCAACGGCCTGTTCGACCGGTTGCTCAAGCGCTTGGCGATTGTGCGTAGCGCTTGGGTGCGTGGGGTGCATGCGCTGTTGTTCGAAGGCGGCCTGGTGGCGTTCGGTGTGCCGTTGATTGCCTGGTGGTTGCAGGTCAGCCTGTGGCAGGCATTGCTGCTGGACATCGGCGTGTTGCTGTTTTTCCTGCCCTACACCTACGTGTACCACTGGGGTTATGACGTGGTGCGTGAGCGGTTTTTGGTGCGCAGAGTGTGCGAGGTTGGTTCGCTTGAGCCGCATCATCGCAATCTGCCTTGAAGGTTTTGTGACAGGAGGGCGCCGCAAATCCGGCCTCTTACCGATGGTCGGAAGGGCTCAAGAAAGGCTCTGGCCCGCCGATGACGCTGATGTCGATCTTGCGATGCTGGTGGTGAACCAGCGTCGCTGACAGGGATGTCCGGACATCTTGCACGCCACTTGGGCGTGCCTTATCCCTGTCATGAGATACCACTCGAATGTTTTTGCAAAAATCCCTGAGAGCGCAAATCCTCGCCCTGTTGAGCGGCAGCCTGTTGGCGATGTTGCTGATCGCTTTGGCCTGCTTTCACTTCCTGTCCAATGGCGTTCAGAACTACGCGAACCTGATTGAAGGTCCGTTGCACACCTCGCAATTGATCGATGAAGCCAACCTGCAATTCAAGGTGCAGGTTCAGGAGTGGAAAAACGTTCTGCTGCGCGGCAAGGAACCTGCGAACCTGGACAAATACTGGAAGCAGTTCGAGGACCGCCAGCGCGATGTGCAGGGCATCCTCGGTGAACTGGCCGGGCAGAAGGGCATCGAGCCGCAACTCAAGACTCGCATCGAACGCCTGCGTGAAGAGCATCGTGTACTAGGGGTGGCCTATCAGAAGGGCCGTGACGCCTACGTAGCCGCCGGTGCCGACCCGACAGCCGGCGACAACGCGGTCAAGGGTGTGGACCGTGCAGCCAGTGAGCAGATGAGCGAGTTGGTCAGTGAGTTGCGCAAGCAGGGCACCGAGCAATCGAAGCTGATCAGCGCCAGCGCCGATCGGACGGTGTGGTTGGGGCTTGTGGTGATGCTGGTATCGGGCCTGCTGATTGGCCTGTTGAGTCTGTGGCTGGTCAACCGCAACCTGGTGGAACCGATTCGCAAGCTGATCGACTACGTGGCACAACTCAGCCAAGGGCGCTTCGCCGAGCGCGTGGCCAGCCATCGTCAGGATGAATTGGGCAACCTGGCGAGAGCCGCCAACACCTTGCGCGATTTCCTCGCCGAAACCTTCAGCCGTTTGCAGCGCAGCGCGACGGACCTGGACAGCGCCAGCGGCGAGCTGAATTCGATTGCCGGCCTCATGGCCAGCGGCACCAACGAGCAATTCAATCGCACCGATCAAGTGGCCACGGCGATGAACGAAATGTCCGCCACCGCACAAGAAGTCGCGCGCCACGCAGCGGACGCGGCACGGGCGGCCGATGACGCCGATCAATCCGCCCAGCAGGGCGAAAAAGTCATGCAGGGCACCATTCACACCATCACCCAAATGCGCGGCGAAATCGCTAACACCGCCACGGTCATCCGTCGTCTGGAAGCCGACAGCGGGCGCATCGGTAAAGTGCTGGAAGTGATTCGCGGCATCGCCGAGCAGACCAACCTGCTGGCGCTCAATGCCGCTATCGAAGCGGCCCGTGCCGGTGAAGCCGGGCGTGGTTTTGCGGTGGTCGCCGATGAAGTGCGCAGCCTGGCCCAGCGCACGGCAGCGTCGATCATCGAGATCAACCAGATCATTCAAACCGTGCAAACCGGTGCGATGGACGCGGCCCAAGCCATAGAAAGCGGCCAGTCGCGCAGCGAAGAAAGCGTCGAGCAAGTGACCCAGGCCGGCGCCATGCTCGAGCGCATCACCCATGCCGTGGAAGCCATTCGTGACATGAACCGCCAGATCGCCACCGCCGCCGAAGAACAGACGTCAGTGGCCGAAGACATTTCGCGCAACCTCACCGAAATCACCAGCATCGCCAGTACCAACCTGGACAACGTGCAGCGCACCGAAGCGGCCAGCCACAATCTGCATGGCTTGTCGGGGCAATTGAATGAAGTGACGGCGCGGTTGAGTGCTTAGTGAAATGGGCAATATGCCCGGCGTGCTTTTCAGGACGTCCGCCTGAAAATTAAGGCATACGCAATGCTCAGGTGACCGTTGATCGAATACGTTCGGTTGCGTCACCTGATTCAGCCGCAACCTGTAATTTCTGACAGTAGACAAGTTTTTTCACGCAGCGCTACATAACGCCTGGCGCGCCTATTTGACCCGCCAGTACTTTCACAAGGAGGTTGCGATGATCGAAACATTGAGCCCAATGACACTTGTCGGCGGTCAGATTGTTGTTCTTTACGTTAACCAGGCAGACCCGCTGATTCCGAAAGTGGTCGTTCCGGCACGTGAACATTTTAAAGCAGGCGAAAGAATCACAGTATTGTGCGGCAACATCGAGGTTGCCTCTCACGTCTATCGAGAAGGTGATTCCTTTCCTGTGCACGTTTCTTTGAGTAAAGAGAAACTCGCTCTAATCGCTGGCACGGGGGAGTTTTTCTACGTGATCAAACATCTGGATGGAACGACCTCCACCTCAGATTCTTTCCGTTGCAAGGTGGAGGTATTTAACAGCCAATCGTCCGTCAGCCACGCTAACGAAGAGCGTTGAGGCTACTGTGCCAACGCCAGCGTAAACATGAACTCCGTCCCCTCGGACGGAGTTGATTTCACATCAAGCCGCCCCCCATGAGACTGCGCAATCTGACTGGCAATGTACAACCCTAGCCCGAGCCCGGCCTGCGGTGATCCGCCAGTTGGCTTCGAGTAGGGCTGGAACAGGTGCGGTAGCGCATCCTCGGCAATCAGCCCCTGGTTCTTCACGCTCAACACAAAGTGTCCTTCCTTGACCTTTGCACTGACTTCGATCGGGCCGTGGGGATCTCCATGGACAACGGCGTTTGCTACCAGATTGGATAGCAATTGCGCGACCCGTTCGCGATCGCAACTGATGTTGTTCAAGTCGCCAATCGACGACTGAATGATGCGTTTGGGGTGAATGCTCTGGATCTCGGAAATCACGTGCCGCAACGCATCTCTCAGGTCTGGGCATGGCTCGATGTTCACCGGGATGCCTCGGCCCAATGACCCCCGGGCAAAGTCCAGCACATCGTCCACCAGTTTGGTTGCCCGTCGGGCGCTGGTGAGGATGTGTCGGGCGCGCTGCTCATTGGCGGGGTCGGAAAGTTTGCGCAGGAGCATTTCGGCGCCGGCGCTGATGGCGAACAAGGGGTTGCGCAGGTCATGGCCAAGCACGGCGATGAACTGTTCGCGCAGTTCGGCGGTTCGGCGTTCCTGGACCAGCGCCGCTTCGGTCTGTTGCCGGGTTTCTTCTGCTTCGATTTGCAGCGCGAGCATTCGGGCGAACGATTCCATGGTGCTCAGGATTGTGCTGGACTTGAGTGGCGCAGGATGAGAGTCCAGGGCGCAGATGCTGCCGAAAAGACGTCCGTCGGTGCGCACAATCGGCACGGCAATGTAGCTTTCAAATGGACAGTTACTTGGCGTGTACTGATCGCGGTAGAGCGGATCTTCACTGGCGTTGTCGATGATCACCGAGCGCTGGTATTGGCGCACTTCGTTGCACAGGGTAGGCACCAGGTCCAGTTTATCGCCCACCTTCAAACCTGAATCCAGTCGATCAAGCACCGCGCAGGCTGTCCAGGAATCTTCAGTGACCCGGGCTACTGCCGCGAACCGCAAGCCGGTCAACTCACTGATCACCTGAAGAATCGCCGGCACCGCACTGATCCGGCCGATTGTGGTGATGTCTGCTGCCGCTGTTTGCCCCATATCCTTGGTTCTCTGCTTCAACGTGCCAAATGGTTTTTGTGATTTTTGAAGGATTCTAGCGGGCTTGTGTGAATTTTCGCGACTTCGTTCGTCGCTTCAGCGAACGGCCTGACGCCGAATGCAAAAAAGCCGCACGACCCGAAGATCGTGCGGCTTCTTGCAGATGAATCACTTGTCTTGTTTGTTGCTCAGAACCTTGCCGGTCGTGGCGTCGAGGTCCACGTCCCACTCGGTACCATCAGCCAAACGCAGTTCAACTTCATATTCGTAACCGTTGAAGTGGTTATCCAGGTCGGTGTCAGTAATCGTGGCCCCCGGGTGTAACTTCAAGGCCGCCTGGTTCAGTTCTTCCAGGGATTTGATCTTGCCACTCTTGACCAACTCGGGGATCTGGTCGACGCGAACGTCAGCCTGGGCCAGGCCAGCGGTGAGGGTCAGGGCAGCAGCGGTGAACAGGACAGTTAACGTTTTCATGAAGTTCTTTCCTTGGGGTGAACTGTTTAAGTGGGATCAGATTAAACAGCGCAACTTAATTCACCCTTAATTACCTGTGGCGTCAGATTGAAAGCTTCGCGGGCAAGCCTCGCTCCTACAGGTCTTGTGAAGACCTTGTGGGAGCGTGGCTTGCCCGCGATGGGAACGACGCGGTGCAGAGCCTGGCGCCGATCAGTACCCGTTGTTCTGCAACAACTGCGCAACACTCGCCGCCGCCGGCCGCTTATAGAACTTCAGCAGTTCGCTGGCGCGGTTGGTGAAGATGCCATCGACACCCGCATCCATGACTTTCTGATAATCCACAGCGTCGTCGATAGTGTAGACGTGCACCAGCAAGCCCTGATCATGGGTGTACTGGTTCATCCACGGTTGCACCAGGTCGGAATAGCTCTGATCGCCACCCTTGGTCAGTGCGGCTGAAGGGCCTGTGCCGATAGCGCCCTGGGCCTTGGCGTAGTCAACCCATTGCTGGAATTCGGCTTTGTCTTTCGGTTCCTGCCTGGCGTAGTAGGTCGCTTTATCCTTGTCGCCGGATTCGGCGAACGTCACTTTGGATTTCGGCTCGATGCTGCCTTCGCCCACCCACAACAGCAGGATTTTCGGCACTTTGGGCATTTCCTTCTGCAGCAGTTCGAGGCTGCTCTTCTCGAAGGTTTGCAACACCACTTTACCTTTGCCCTGACCGACCGCCAGATTGCTCTTGGCCAGTTTTGAACCGGCCGGGCTCAGCCAGCCGCGATCCTGCAATTTATCCTTGAGGTCGCGCTCGATGCCGGGAAACTGCTTGGGCTCTTTGGTTTCGATGTACAGGCCTGGTTTGTGCAGCGGGTTGCCCTGGGCGATGTCGATGATTTCATCCAGGGTCAGAATTTTCAGGCCCGCATAGCCCGGGCGTGCGCGATCCGGGTAAGCGGCGTTGAACCAGCTGCCGGCGTCCAGGGTTTTGAGTTCGGCGATGGTGAACTCGTTGGCCAGGCTGTCCTTGCGCTCAGGGAACTTGGTGGCGACATCCGTGGTGCGTTGCAGGTTGTTGTCATGCAGGGCGAACAGCACGCCATCCTTGCTGCGTTGCAGGTCCAGCTCCAGATAGTCGGCACCCAGATCACGGGCCAGTTTATAGGCCGCCGCGGTGGATTCCGGTGCGTCGAAAGACGCACCACGGTGGGCGATCACTGCCGGATGCGGAATGCCCAGACGGGTCGCCAGCGAGGTGGGGTTTGGCTCGTTGGTGGCCTGTGCCTGGCCGAGGCCGAGCATCAGGCTCAGCAGCAAGGCGCTCTTGGTGAAGTTGACAGGCATGCTCGAAGTCCTTTTGCGATGGGTTTTCAAAGACGTCTCTTTTAACAACTGAGCGCCACTTGCGCTATCGCCAGACCGACATAAACGTGTTTAAAGGAGTTTTTTCAGCGCATTTGTGCGGTTCTTTGCAGTACCCTTGGCCCCGGCCATTTCCCCGGCAGAGGGAAACCCGTTCGCTTGCCCTGCGTGTAAACCATCGATCACCGGTCTTTCGACCTTTTGTGAGGTTTATCATGCGCATCACATCCCAGCTCATTTGTCAGGCCGCCGACCAACTCAAAGGCTTCGTCGGCCTCAATCGCAAGACCGGCCAGTACATCGTTCGTTTCAGCGAAGACTCGTTCGGCATGGACGTGGCGGATGACGGCATCATCCCCAGCAGTGAATTCGTTTGGGCTTCTGGCCCCGAGCAGACCATGACGCTCAAGCGCGAACTGATCCAGTTGCTGCTGGACCAGAACATCGACGACCGGATCAACATCACCGAACCGTTGCGGGTGTACATGAATCGGCGGGAAGTGCCAGAAATTTCGGCGGTGAGGAGTTTGGTGCGGGGTTGAAATTCCCCATCGCGAGCAGGCTCGCTCACACATTGGTTTTGTGATCGACAGATAACTAATGTGGAAGCGAGCCTGCTCGCGATGGCGATCTAAAAAACACGGAACCTGCTACTGCTCAACCACACGCCTCGATCAACGCCCGAACCAACGGCGGCAGAGTACCCTGGAGCGCGGCGCGTTCCGGTTGGAACAAGGTGGCAACGAAGAACGGATGATCTTTTAGCTCCACCGCCCGCAGATCCCCCGCCGAATCATGGCCGACTGCATGCAACTGTTGTTTCAGTAGCTCACGTTCAAACTCAGGATTCACGCCATAGCGGCAGCGATATCCTTCACGAATCTCAGCGTTTTCGTACGCCTTGGCGATCAACGAGCCTTCAACCAAATGAATGCTGTCGATGGCTTCCACCAGCGAACAGGTCAGCGGCGTGAGTAACGCTCGCGTGGCCTCGGGCGAGGTCTCGCCGTGTTCGGCATCGCTCCAGCCCAGAACGTTGCGGGCAAATTCCAATACCGCGTGCTGAAAACCGCCGCAAGTGCCGAGGAAAGGTCGCTGCTGCTCTCGGGCAAAACGGATCGCCCGTAAGGCACCGTCCATGTCGCGATATGGGCTGGCGGGCACGCACCAGAAACCATCGAAATCATTCAGTGGCGTAGCGGCGTTGATGCGGTCGGTGGCCAACCATTGGAACTGAATGTCTTGGCCTGAGTGTTCGGCAGCCATGCCGAGGGCGACAGGAATGGCTTGGTGGGCGGTGACCTCTGGGTCGTGATCGCCGATCAGGGCGATGCGGATGGCGCTGGTTTCCATGAGTGATCTCGACGCTTGTTGATTCCTGGTACCCACTATAGATTGGCGATTACGCACGCTGAAACGTCCTTCAATGGCGGCTCCTTACCTTGCGAAGGCTTCATGACCTCCAACGCCAGTTTCATTCTGAAACAAATTACGGCGTTCTATCCAGCGCTATCCGGCCTTCGGCAAAACAGTACACATTGTCATTTTTTGCAACCCGATTCAGCACTCATAACAGGCCAGGAACATGTCTAGCGCCGACTCCACAACGGTGTGCTGCATCTCGGGCGACAAGCCTGGCTGGCCCATGGAAATCTGCGGCCAGAACGCAAAGGACTTGAGCAATCCCTGGACCTGTTGTGCGGCGAATTCGGGGGCGACCGGTTTCAATCGGCCATCGGCCTGAGCGGCCCGAATCCATATAGTCACGCCTTCTTCGCGTTCACCCATCCGGGCGACCATGTTCTGCGCGCGCTCGGGAGAATGGATGGTGGCGGCGATCGCCACTCGCGCCAAGTCGAGAAAATTGTCATCGGCCAGCATCTGCAATTTCGCCTGCAACAGCTGACGCAACTGGTCGCGCAGGGGCAGATCAGGGCGGTAGGCGGTTTCCTGTTCGGCCGTTACCCGCGCCCACAACTGATTGAGGATTTCGGCGAACAGCTCCTCTTTACTCGGGAAGTGGTTGTACACGGTGCGCTTCGACACGCCAGCGGTGGCGGCGATCTTGTCCATGCTGGTGATATCGAAACCGTTGGCACGGAATTCGGCAATCGCCGCCTGGATGATGGCTTCGCGTTTACGGTCGGTGAGGCGATATGGAGCTGTCATAAATACGCTTAGGCACGAAAAGGTTGAGAACTACACTTGGCAGTTTACTTGCGAACGACTTTGATGCAACCTTGAAACTACACTGTGCAGTGTAATGTTTTGTTAATCCTGCCCGGTAAAAAATAGAACTCGCGGCTGATGCGTGCGTGCTTTGGCCATCTATCGTCCCCAAAGGGAAAATCGCGAACTGCCGTTTTCCTGGAGTCATTCAGTCATGGCCCCTTTAACCCCAGCGGATAACGCCTCAACGCCTGAAGCTTCACGACAGGCGCAAGGGCAATATCGAAATCATGTACCTGTGAAGCGCGAAGGCTTTCGCAAAACCTTGCGCATCTTGTGGGACTTTATCTTCAACAAGCCGCGCGACACCCGTCCGTCCGCTCCCGTCCCGGTGCAAACCCTGACCCAGGCAGCGTTGATCGCTGCGCCCAACCACAGCGTCTATCGCCTGGGTCATTCCACTGTACTGCTCAAACTGCAAGATAAATTCTGGATCACCGACCCGGTCTTCGCCGAGCGCGCCTCACCCGTGCAATGGGCCGGCCCGAAGCGTTTCCATCAGCCCCCGATCAGCCTCGAAGACTTGCCACCGATTGAAGCGGTGATCCTGTCCCACGATCACTATGACCACCTCGATTATCAGGCCGTGATCAAACTGGCGGATAAAGCCCGATACTTCCTCACCCCGCTGGGTGTAGGCGACACCCTGATCAAATGGGGTATCGATGCCAGCAAAGTGCGCCAACTGGATTGGTGGCAGAGCACCGAGGTCGATGGCCTTCAATTCGTCGCCACCCCTTCGCAGCACTTTTCCGGCCGTGGCCTGTTCGACGGTAACAGTACCCTTTGGGCGTCGTGGGTGATGATCGACGGCGACACGCGGATTTTCTTCAGTGGCGACAGCGGTTATTTCGACGGCTTCAAACGCATCGGCGAACAGTACGGCCCATTCAACCTCACGCTCATGGAAACCGGCGCCTACAACGTCGAGTGGCCGCATGTTCACATGCAGCCCGAGCAAACCTTGCAGGCGCACATCGACCTCAAAGGGCGCTGGTTGCTGCCGATCCACAACGGCACCTTCGACCTGTCGATGCACGCCTGGTACGAACCCTTCGACCGTATTTTGGCATTGGCCTGGGAGCGAAACGTGTCGATCACCACGCCGCAAATGGGCGAAGCATTCAACGTGATGTATCCGCAACGGGGCAGTGCGTGGTGGTTTGGATTGGAAGGCGAAAGCGATCAGGCGGCGCCTCAGAACGCTTGATGCTATCGGGCCGCTTGCCATGGGTGCGGCACGTGATGCCGAATGCAATCTGTAGCAGCTGGCGAAGCCTGCGTTCGGCTGCGCAGCAGTCGTAAAATCAGAGATTGCGGTATGTCAGGCAGACCGCGTTAGCTGGATTCACGACTGCTGCGCAGCCGAACGCAGGCTTCGCCAGCTGCTACAAAAAAGTGTGTGGCCTGGCTCCTTGCCCTATCTATTTACGTTAGTCAGGTTTGGATATTCCGAGATCTTTGCCACGGTCAAATCGCGAAGCTGTCCACCCAGTAATTCGTCCAGTTCTTCCCGAGACAGCCCGAGCCTTTGGGCAGCCTCAGTCTTGCTCAGCTGACCGTTTTGGAGGAGCAGGCCAATCTTCATGACATGTTCGGCTTTGGCCCGCATCTCACCCGCCTCGGGATAGCCCGGCGCCTCGTGAAGGCAGTTGTTGCTTCCATCGATTTCATTCATTGGCTGACACCTCATTCAACCATCGCATAATCCGCCCGCCCCACCGGGTCTGGTGTCGACCCTCTCACATTCATCCCTCTGCCCGGTGCAAATCCCGGGAAGAACACCAGGCCTTGCGACTCGAAGCAATACGCCAACGCCAGTCGGGTGACATCGAGCACATCGCGTTCCGCCTCGAAGCGCTGAATGGCGTCAATGGAAACCCCGGACTCCTCGGACAATTCTTCAACGCTCCAGCCCAGCATCGCTCGGGCCTGGGCGCAGTGGGCGGGGGTGAACTGAAAGAGGGCGATACGTTCCAGGGTGATTTTCATCGCAAGAGTGACCATGGTGTTCTCCGGGCTCGAGAGTGCTGATTCAAAATATACTGTGTTTTTGTACAGCTGTTTTGATCCCGGATCAAACTCATTTTTTGATCGATTCTGTTTTCCGCTCCGGCAGGCGCTTGAGAGCGACTACGCTGTTTCTATGCGGGCACCTGAACGCTCAAGGCTTTCAACGCCCGTGAGCAGCAATGATTGAACGTCAGCTTTCTGATCTTCAATACAGGGAAGGTGGCGTTTATGACGCAGTGCGCCACAGCGTTATGCAGGGAAGGGAATCATGAAAAGACTACGTCTGTTATGTGCCCTGATCGGTTTTACAAGCTTGCCCGCCGCGGCTGATATGGCATCGTTAAGCAAAGAGGCCTTTGTCAGCAACCTGATAAGTCAAATGACCTTGGAGGAAAAAATCGGCCAACTGAGGCTGATCGCTATTGATGAAAAGATGACCCCCGAAAAAATACGCGAAGAGATCGCCGCCGGGCGAATCGGTGGTACCTACGGCTCTGTAAGCCGTTTCGTAAACCGCCCCATGCAGGACGCGTCTCAACAAAGCCGCCTGAAAATCCCCATGTTTTTCGGCTGGGACGTGATACACGGCCATCGAACCATTTTCCCCATTGGCCTGGCATTGGCCTCCAGCTGGGACATTGGCGCTATTGAGCTAAGCGGCCGGATAGCGGCAAAAGAAGCCAGTGCGGACGGTATCGACCTGACCTTCGCCCCGATGATAGATATCGCCCGGGATCCTCGTTGGGGACGCACCTCCGAAGGCTTTGGCGAAGACACCTATCTGGTTTCGCGCATTGCCAAAGCGATGGTTCAGGCCTATCAGGGCACAAGCCCGAATGCACCCGACAGCATCATGGCCAGCGCCAAACATTTTGCGTTGTATGGGGCTGTGGAGGGTGGGCGCGACTACAACAGCGTCGACATGGGCCTGGCCAGAATGCACCAGGATTACCTGCCGCCTTATCGTTCGGCAATCGAGGGGGGCGCGGGGGCAATGATGGTCGCGCTTAACTCGATAAATGGCGTGCCAGCCACTTCCAATGCCTGGTTGATGCAAGACCTGCTGCGCAAGGCATGGGGCTTCAAGGGGCTGGTCATCAGCGACCATAACGGGATAAACGATCTGGTTCAGCATGGTGTGGCGAAGAATCACCGCGAAGCCGCCAGGCTCGCGATCAAGGCCGGCGTCGATATGAGCATGAACGACTTTTCCTACGGTCCGGAGTTACAGGGGCTGCTTGAGTCGGGCGCTATTTCCCAGAGCAATATCGATAACGCAGTGCGTGAAGTGCTGGGGGCCAAGTACGACATGGGGCTGTTCGAAGACCCTTACCGGCGCATCGGCATTGCCAGTGAAGACCCCGCTGACAACAATGCCGAACACCGTCTGCACAGAGCCCAGGCCCGTGAGGTGGCACGCAAGACATTGGTGCTGCTCAAGAATGAAAACGGCCTCTTGCCGCTGAAAAAAGAGGGCGTGATCGCACTCATAGGCCCGTTGGCAAAAAGTACCGTCGACATCATGGGTAGTTGGTCTGCAAGCGGCGTGGCCGAGCAATCGGTGACGATTTATGACGGGCTGAAAAACGCCATGACCCAGGGCTCGCTGATCTATGCCCGAGGCGCCAATCTCGAGGAGGATCAGGAGGTCGTTAAATACCTGGAATACCAGGGCGTGTCCAAAATCGAGAATGACCCTCGTTCGGCGGCAGAAATGATTGATGAAGCGGTGAAGGCTGCACAGCAAGCCGATGTCGTGATCGCAGTAGTGGGCGAGCCCCGCAGCATGTCTCATGAAGCGGCCAGTCGAACCAGCCTCGACCTGCCTGGGCGCCAGAGTGAATTGATCACCGCCCTAAAAGCCACCGGCAAGCCGTTGGTCCTGGTGTTGATGAACGGCCGGCCACTGTCCATTGGCAAGGAGCACAAACAGGCCGATGCAATTCTGGAAACCTGGTACAGCGGCTCGGAAGGAGGCAACGCCGTGGCTGATGTGCTGTTTGGCGACTACAACCCGTCCGGCAAATTACCCATCACCTTTCCACGCTCCGTGGGGCAGATACCCAATTACTACAGCCACTTGAACACCGGTCGCCCCTACATAGCGGGTGCGCTTCGCAACTACACGTCGCAATATTTCGATCAATCCCACGGTCCGCTTTATCCCTTCGGCTATGGGCTGAGTTATACCAACTTCAGCCTGACCGATATGGCCCTGTCGTCGACTACCCTGAGCAAGACCGACAACCTCGTCGCCAGCGTCCTGGTGAAGAACACTGGTCAGCGCGACGGCGAAACGGTGGTTCAGTTGTACATTCGCGATGTCGTGGGATCTGTCAGCCGTCCGGTGAAAGAACTGAAGAACTTTCAAAAAATCATGCTCAAGGCCGGAGAGGAGAAAGCAGTCCATTTCAGCATTAATGAGAATGACTTGAAGTTCTTCAACACCCAATTGGAATACGCCGCCGAGCCGGGCGAATTCCGGGTTCAGATCGGTCTGGATTCCCAGGACGTGAAGGAGCAGAGTTTTGAGTTGCTGTCAGAACAAGGCAGCGGCTAAGGCCAAGCACAGAACCTGTAGGAGCGAGGCTTGCCCGCGAAGAATGCACCGCGGTTTTTCAGGTATTACGCGTCATCGTTCTTCGCGGGCAAGCCTCGCTCCTACATCTATGGTTACCCCCTTTTCTGCAATACTGTTTTTGATGCGTGTTTGGCTTGCTTTCATCTATCCGG
>NZ_MUNM01000021.1 GCF_002286815.1 Pseudomonas sp. PICF141 | reverse complement strand
CTTGGTGGCCGAACAGGATCCGCTCGGCGCCGTCACCGAATACCGCTACGACGAAGTCGGACGGCTGGTGGCGCTGATTCCACCGCAAGACGAACCGACTGCCTACGAGTACCGCAACGGTTTCCTGCATGCGCGGTATCGCGGCGAGGCGGTATGGACCTATCGGCGCAATGCCCAGGGCGATGTCACCGAGGCTGTCGACCCGGACGGGCAGGTCATCCATTACCACTACGACGCCCAGGGGCGGTTGCTGTCGATCCGTTACCCGGACACCAGCCGCCATGTGTTCGTCTGGAATGCCTTGGGGCAGTTGCTCGAAGAGACCTTGCCGGACGGCGGTCAGCGGCGCTTTTCCTACGATGCACTGGGCCGAAGGATTATCCGTCAGGACGAACACGGTGCCGTCACCCGTTACCAATGGGACGCCGTCGGCCGACTGATTCAGACCACCCTGCCGACCGGCGCCACGCGCGGCTTCAGCTACAACGCCTACGGTCAGATAACCGCCGAACGCGATGAACTGGGCCGCGTCACCCGCTACGAATACGCCGACGACTTGCACCTGGTCAGTCGCCGCATCAACCCCGACGGCACCCAGCTCCAGTACCGCTACGACAACGCGCAGCTGCTGCTCACCGACATCGAAAACGAAGCCGGCGAACACTATCGGCTGGACTACACCCCCGGCGGATTGATCCGACAGGAAACCGGCTTCGACGGCCAGCGCACCGCGTATGCCTACGACCTCAACGGCCACCTGCTGGAGAAAACCGAGTTCGGTGATGACGGCTCACAGCTGATCACGGCTTATGAGCGGGACTCGGCCGGACGGTTGCTGGTCAAGACGCTGCCCGACGGCATCCAGGTCGAATACCGCTACGATTCGCTGGGCCGATTGGTCAGTGTCGACGATGGCCACGACCACCCGCTGGAGTTCGAATACGACAAGCAGGACCGGCTGATCACCGAGCACCAGGGTTGGGGCACGCTGCGTTATGGCTATGACGCCTGCGGCCAGCTCAACCGCCTGCGCCTGCCCGATGGCAGCAAACTCGACTACCACCACGCCAAGGGCGGGGCGCTGACGGCCATCGACCTCAATGGCGCGCGGCTGACGTCGCACACCTTCCTCGCCGGCCGCGAACAAAACCGCCAGCAGGGCCTGCTGCTCAGCGAATACGCCTACGACGACCAGGGTCGTTTGAAGGCCCACGCCGTCAGCCAACAGCAAAAAAACCTGTACCGCCGCGACTATGCCTACAGCCTCAACGGCAACCTCGACCACATCGCCGACACCCGCCACGGCCAGCGCAACTACCAGTATGACCCGCTCAACCGCCTGACCCGCGTGCGCCACACCCGCGACCAGCCGCCGGAAAGTTTTGCCCACGACCCGGCCGGCAACCTGCTGATGCAGGACCGCCCCGGCGCGGCGACCATCAAGGGCAATCGCCTGCTGATGCAAGGCGACCGGCATTACGACTACGACGCCTTCGGCAACCTGATCCGCGAACGCCGCGGCACCGGGCAGAAACTCGTCACCGAATACCGCTACGACGGTCAGCACCGCTTGGTCGGCGTCACCACCCCGAACGGCTGCACCGCGACCTACCGCTACGACGCCTTCGGCCGCCGCATCACCAAAACCGTCGACGGCCACACCACCGAATTCTTCTGGCAAGGCGATAACCTCATCGCCGAAAGCAGCCGCGAACACTACCGCAGCTACGTCTATGAGCCCGGCAGCTTCCGCCCGCTGGCGATGCTCGACGGCAAAGGCCCGAAAAAGGCCTGCCCGTTCTACTACCAGCTCGATCACCTGGGGACGCCTCAGGAACTGACGGACTTTGGTGGCGAGATTGTCTGGTCGGCGCAGTACAACGCCTACGGGAAAGTCACGCGTCTGGCATTCGGAGGGGGCGAGCAGCTCGACCAGCCGCTGCGGTTCCAGGGGCAATACTTCGACGCCGAGAGCGGTCTGCACTACAACCGGCATCGGTACTATGATCCGCAGGTGGGTCGGTACCTGACGCCGGACCCGATCAAGTTGGCGGGTGGGCTGAACCAGTACCAGTACACGCCGAATCCGACGGGGTGGGTTGATCCGCTGGGGTTGAGCGGGAATTGCCCGCCGCCGAATAAGCCAGGGTGTCAGGCGCCGGATGATACGACTGGGGTTAAGGTTGATGAGGGGGAACCAAAGGCGCTTAGTGCTTGGACTCATTTTCCGAGCGATCCTCATGAGTTAACCGGGGTGCTTGGAGTTGATCCTGTAATTTCGGCCACAAAACACGGGACACTGAGATTGCTTTGGGAGCCAAATTCAAACACCCGAATTAGATTTGAGAGTCACCCCGGAGATTCAGGGCCGCACAACCCAAGGCATCACGGAGAGCACTTTCATATTGAGGTAAAACCCCATTTGCTTAGTTGGGGGCAAGCAAAGAAACATAAGGAAATAACAAAAGTTAAACCAAAAAACTATAAGTTGGGTGACGGTTCAGGCTTCACATCCGGCGAAAAACATCCAGGGACCTAATTATGGACACACTTGTTTTTTCAGATGGGACAATCTTAGGCGTTATAGGCCGCCAAGGAGAGGTGGTCGTTGAATTCGCGGACTGGCAAGAGCGGCGCTGGTCGATTTTGTTCAGGGGGGCTATTGCTTATAAAAGTATTAATTCTGAGGGAGAGGAAATCGCTGATTTGTTGGAATTGATAGAGACGGATTTTTCGAGGGAGGTGGAATCGCTCGATGGGGATAAGGGCGGGAGCTATTGTTTTGTTTCAGCGTGGAGTAATGATGTGGTGTTGACAATTATTGCCGAAGGTTATACGGCGTCGGTTGTAGTAAGTTAGGCATTGCTTGCAACTGGTGTGTCTGATGGTTGCTCATGCCTAAATAAATATGTCCCGATGTTGCTATGAAAAAGGCAAGTTTAGAGGATCGCTCTGCTTGGCAGTGGCGAGATGACGTGATTGTTGTTTCGATTACCTAAGTTATGGTGCTATGAAAGGTGTGGTTTCTGTGAGTAAGTTTAGAAGAAATGTGTTTTTTCGGTTTTTATAGCGACTTCGTCCGTTGGTCATGTATTCGCTAGCCAGTCGAGTGAATTGTTGGTAGCTATGGATGCGGGGAAGTGTGATCCAGAGGCGGCGCAACTATATAAAATTGAAATTCGACAAATTTTTGTCCGCATTTTGTTTTATATTTTTAGTGTTTTTATTGTGTTTCGTTGTGGTCGGTGTTTGAAGAATGATGTTATTAATAGCTATTAAAAAATGGATTGCTATAGTGTGCGCTACGTACAAGAGTCGGGCGGAAAGTTCGGGTTCTGCTGTTCGGCAGCAAACCACTAGTTGCGGACTTCATGGTGAAAGCAAGAGGTTGAGAGCCGTTCCAAGCTCTAAATTTATAAGCCATAGAGCGCAGCTGAATGCATATAATGAAGCGATGACAAGGGAGACTAGAAAAATGTCTCGTTTTACTGGGGAGGACAGTAAAGGAAATTTGGTAGTAAGAATGGAGGCTGAAAATGTAGGTCAGGGATATGAGCCTAATCCTTTAGATCCAGCAAATCCACGTTTCATTCCTCAGATGAATGCCTTTGAGATGAAATTCGACTTTGAGACACTGCAGCCTATAGCGCTTTATCCGATAGAGAAAATCTAATGCTGATGCATCCGTATCTGAATGTTCCATATAACCCAAGCCTTGGGCACTTTCTCGGTGGGTTCGATATATATGATCGCGAGGAGAGTCTTGGGGTTGAGTTGTCGGTGTATGATCCTGACTGTCCCGCTGATAGAGAATTTTTAATATCCCGATTCATTGTCAAACGCTTCGCTGCGTTAAGTTACCGGCACAAGTTTGTTTTGTTCTTTGTGTTGGGAGAGGCTCTTGACGGTGATTCGAGTGTTTTTTCTGAGATTTTGGAACATGATCCGATGTCCCCCTCCTTACTCCCTCCTGGGTGGGATGAAATGAAAAGTCCGAGGGCGTTTTTTGAAAATGTGTACCTTAAGTTGTCCGAGGCGTGGGTTGATGATCTTTATAAAGCGAGTCAGGAGGACTTTTCAACTTGGTGAGGCTAGTGCTTAAGTTAGTCATGAAAAACAAATAGGTCTGTCCCCTTTGTGCCTTCCTTTGTGCCTTTCTTGTGTCCACTTCCTTGGTTTATTAGTGATATTTAACGGACCGCTGCTTTGAAGATAGTGAAATCTACTCGCTTTGATGATGTCGACCACGATGTTGGATATGAGTACCGTGGTTGTAACTACGAAATACAGAACGAAGAGGATGTGTTTCTGATCAGAATTTACGATGATGAACCCGGACAGGCAACGGTAGTACGTCCGACTTCGATGTCTAAAAACGGTAACCTTAGAAAGCTTGTTGAGTTCTTACAATCCGAGCTAGGAATTTCCAAGATCAATCTCTACAAGGGCGATTTGGGGAGCTACGCCAAGATCGATCTTAATAGCTTGGCGTTCTGCTCCGTTTGAAGTCGGTGGCAAGAGAGTGACAGGCGTTTTTACACACTCTGGCCGAATTCTGTCTTTGCTGAGTGGCAGCTATAGGATGTGGATTCAACAGGTGGCGAAATCAAGCCAAGCTTCAGTGAAGCCTTTCGCCACCTTTGCTTTTTTGAGCGAAATTTCTGGGCAAGGTTATCGGAAGTTTCCTTCAAGTCGTAGCGGTTTCCATGAACTGGTGTGAAATGTTTTCCAGCGATAGTCTTTGGTGGTCACTGAAAACTCAGTGGCGGGGTGTAGGAACCCTTCAAAGTCGTTGGAAATGTATTGGCGTCGAAGCTTGGTTTGCGGCCGTTAACGTACGTCCGTAAGATCAGTTGCGGCGGTTGTGCGCGGGCACGCTTCGGCGTGGTCGAGTTTTCCAAAGGCCTCGATATTCCTACCCCGCGCATAGCTGCCACCCCAGCCTGTAGGAAGGCTGATGGCAGTTCCTATTTTTTGCCTTTGGAACTGAATATGAAAACCCTTCATCCCGACCCACCCTACGAAAAAATAATCCCTCATCCCGAAAACCGCTTCATGGCCCTAACCGGCAACTGCAACGACATGCCCACGCTGTTCGTCGACACCCACGCCCCGCTCGATGTTTTGTATGACGCTGCCAGCTACCGAATCCGTGCCGTAACCCAGGTGCTAGAGAACATGTCGATGCGCGGTTCAGTCGAGTGCGAATCCTTCATCCTCAGTGACTTTGCCTTGCTCTGCGCCATTCCATTGCGCGATGGCTGTGATGTGCTGGATGTGATTGGGCGGCGGTTGCGGGCTCGGTCCTAGTATTTGAATAAAGAGTGATCCTTCCTGTTTGATGGTAGGAAGGATCGTCTTTACTCATTTGGATGATCTACTTTGGCAGGTATTGATCCTGAGACTGAATGAATGCGTCGAATTCCCTGGAGTTGTAAACCTCGAGGCAACCATAAAAGACCATTTTTTTATCAGAATGCTTGCTGACGGATGAGGTCTTTGCATAGGCATTACGCATATATTTCTCGGTTTCTGCGTAAGGGTCGTGTGTGACCTCGAGGGTGTCCTCGTTTTGAATGATCAGATGCTGACCTTTACCCATCGACGAGTAGGCGCCAATTGCAAGTCCGATATCAGATTTGATTTCTGACTCACCATTGAATTGGCTGGAGATACAGTTTGCCAGCCCATAATCCTTAAGCACTTCTCGAGCCTTATCGATATCGATTTCAGCAGATATGGCTCGCCCTGCAACGAGTAGCAGTGCCAGCATAATTAGCCGAGAGTGCGTCATCCCTTCAATTCCCAAAAGTTTATTTTTTCCAGCTTCACCCTTGGATTTTCATAGGTATGGCTGTCTTGCCTGTGGTAGTCACTGTCATCACCGGTCACGCTCCCGTTCCAGAGGGTTGCATGGCCTGACGCGTCGCTCCACCCGGTGATATCCATAACAATGACGCCTTTTTTTCCATTTATAAAATTCGAATTGGTTTGCGTCAGCGTATGATCGGGCTCGCCCCAGTTATGTCTAAGAAAAGCGAGGAAATCTACCACCTTCATTATGTAGGGAAGCTCGTCCGCTCCACTCAGTCGATAGATGGGCTGGTTTTTTATGATCGTGCCTTTGGGGATTTTATATCCGCCGTAATTAAAGGCTCTGCTTATCCTCAATGCGCAGGCATTCGCATAAGCATCAGGCTTTTCCGCTCTTGCCGCTTCGACTCCGCCTCCGACAAGTCCGTAAACCTCGACTGAACCTTTATGACCTACTTCTGCATATGCGTTCCAAAGAGTGCTGAAGCGAGGTCTTTTAACCGAGATGCTGGAAGACACTCCGCCGGAATTGATGACAATTTGAGCCATTATGCTTCTCCTTCCATGTCAATGTTTTGCTTCCAAATGCGTTTTTAATGATAGCTACGTCTTTGGCTCCGACTACCCCTGTCAACGCTTTTTCGGTGGGGGGCTAACGTTGACGGTAACTGTCGGGAAAATCGCAACCTTCGGCGGCTTTGACGCGGGAAACGTGATTGAGATTGCTAGGCCGAACACCCACTCAGCCACCAACCCCTGACGTCCTGCCCCGTACAAGGTAAACTTCCCGGCCTTCGCAGGAGCAATTATGAATTATCGTCACGCCTTCCATGCCGGCAATCACGCCGATGTGTTCAAACACCTGACTTTGACCCGCCTCATCGCCTTGATGTCGCGCAAGGAGCAGCCGTTTGCCTATCTCGACACTCACGCCGGTATTGGTCTGTATGACCTGCAGGGCGATCAGGCGAGCCGTACCGGTGAGTACCTGGAAGGCATCGCGCGGTTGTGGGATCAGCCGGATTTGCCGGCGCTGACTGCCGATTACATGAAGGTGCTGCACGACATGAACCCGGATGGCCAGTTGCGCTATTACCCGGGGTCGCCGGAGTTGGCGCGGCGTCTGACGCGGCCGCAGGATCGGGTGATGCTCAACGAGAAGCACCCCGAAGACGGCTTGTTGCTCAAGGACAACATGGCCGGTGATCGTCGGGTGAAGGTGCACTTGGGTGAAGGCTGGCATGTTCCGCGGGCGATGTTGCCGGTGCAGGAGAAGCGGGCGGTGATGTTGATTGATCCGCCGTTCGAGCAGCTTGATGAGATGCAGCGTTGTGCGGCGTCGTTGAAAGAGGCGATTGGCCGGATGCGCCAGACGGTGGCGGCGATCTGGTACCCGGTGAAGGATCAGCGCATGTTGCGGCGGTTCTATCAGGATTTGGCGGGTACGGGCGCGCCGAAGTTGTTGCGGGTGGAGTTGCTGGTGCATCCGCTGGATACGCCCAATAGCCTGAATGGTTCGGGGTTGGCGATTGCCAATCCGCCGTGGGGGCTGGAAGAGGAATTGCGTGAGTTGCTGCCGTGGTTGTCCAAGAAGCTTGGGCAGACCCAGGGTGGATGGCAGATGGATTGGTTGATTGCTGAGTAGCAGCTGCAAGTTTCAAGCTACAAGCTGCAAGTTAAAGCTGCGAGCACAGGGCTTGCAGCTTGAGGCTTGCAGCTTGTCACTGCTTATATAGGGCAGGTCACGCCGGTACCGCCAATCCCGCAATACCCTTCAGGGTTCTTGGCCAGGTATTGCTGGTGGTACGCCTCGGCGAAGTAGAACGTCGGCGCTTCTTCGATTTCGGTGGTGATGGTGCCTTTGCCAGCCTTGGTCAATTCCGCCTGGAACACTTGCTTGCTGCGGTTGGCTGCTTCCAGTTGAGCCGGGTTGGTGGCATAGATCACCGAGCGGTACTGAGTGCCGATGTCATTGCCCTGACGCATGCCCTGGGTCGGGTTGTGCAGTTCCCAGAACATCTTCAGCAGTTCTTCATAGCTGACTTTTGCCGGCTCGTAGACCACCAGTACCACTTCGCTATGGCCGGTCAGGCCCGAGCAGACTTCTTCGTACGTCGGGTTCGGCGTAAAGCCGCCCGCGTAACCCACCGCCGTGCTGACCACGCCTTCGCGCTGCCAGAACTTGCGCTCCGCGCCCCAGAAGCAGCCCAGGCCGAAGATCGCGAAATCCACGTCCATTGCGAACGGGCCCAGCAGCGGGGCGTCGTGGACGAAGTGTTTTTCCGGCACGGTCATTGGGGTTTCGCGGCCAGGCAGAGCTTGTTCTTTAGTCGGGAGCACGTTTTTGTTCACCAGGATTTCCGAGCGCAGAACCATGATCAGTCCTCTCAGTCAGGTTGAGATGTAAATAAACAGACTGCCAGTGTGCCCAATGATGCCAAGTTAATCACTACCCAAAATGTGGGAGCGGTGTGCTGTCAGGCGATCGGGCCGCGCGGATAGCGTTTGAGCTTTTCGATCAGCTCGGAACCCGGGATCGGTCGGTCGAACAGGTAGCCCTGGCCGACGTCGCAACGGTGGCGACGCAAGAACGCAAGCTGCTTGGCCGTCTCGATGCCTTCAGCCACGACCTTGAGTTTCAGGTTGTGGGCCATGGCGATCACGGCGGAGGTGATTTCCATGTCGTCCTGGTTGTCCGGGATTTCGTGGATGAAGCTGCGATCGATCTTGATGATGTCGATCGGGAATTTTTTCAAGTAACTGAGCGACGAGTAACCGGTGCCGAAGTCGTCCATGGCCAAGGTCAAGCCCAGGCGCTTGAGCTGATCGAGCTGCAAGTGGGTGTCTTCGGTGGCTTCCAGCAGCAGGCCTTCGGTCAGTTCCAGCTCCAGCAGGTTCGCCGGCAGTGCTTCCTCTTTGAGGATGTTGGCGATGGACGCCACCAGATCCGGGTCGGAGAACTGTTTGGGCGACAGGTTGATCGCCACTTGCAGATTACCCAGGCCGGCGGCGGTCAGGTCTTTGCTCATGCGGCAGGCCTGGCGGGCGATCCATTTGCCGATCGGGATGATCAATCCGGTTTCTTCGGCGACGCTGATGAACTGGTCCGGACGGATCATGCCCTTTTCCGGATGGTTCCAGCGCAGCAGCGCTTCCATGCCCAGCAAACGACCGCTGCGCAGGCACAGTTTTGGCTGGTAGAACACGTCCAGCTCATTCTGGGTAAGGGCGCGGCGCAGGTTGTTTTCAACGAACAGTTTGTAACTGGCCTCAGCATTCAGTGCTTCGGTGAACACTTGCACCTGGTGTTTGCCGTTGGCCTTGGCCTTGTGCAGCGCCAGACCGGCGTTGCGCATCAGTGTCTGGGGATCGCGGCCGTGCAGCGGCGCGCAGGCCAGGCCCACAGAGCCGGTGACGCTGATCAACTGGTTGTCGACGAACATCGGTTTGTCGAGGGTTGCCAGCAATTGGTTGGCGACCTGTTGGCCAGCCAAGAGGTCGGTGTCATCCAGTAGCACCGCGAATTCGTTACTGGCGAAACGCGCCAGACTGCCGCTGGGGCTCAGGCTGTTGCGCAAGCGTCGGGCCAGACTGATCAGCAGTTTGTCGCCGGTCTGGTGGCCTAGGCTGTCGTTGATGCGTTTGAAATTGTCGATGTCTACCAGCAGCAAGCTGATCGGCGTGTCGCTGTCTCGGGCGAAGCGCTCGTCGAGGTTACGGATGAATGCCGGGCGATTGCCGAGGTTGGTCAGATTGTCGGTGTAAGCCAGGCGCTCGATGCGCTGCTGGGCGAGCTTGGTCTGGGTGATGTCTTCGTAGATACCGATGTAATGCGTCAGCTCACGATTGTCGCCGTAGACCTTGGAAATCGACAGCTGGCCCCAATACGGTTCGAGGTTTTTACGCCGGCTCTTGAACTCGCCCTGCCAGCTGTTGCTCTTGGCCAGTGCCGACGGCGCATCGAACAACAGTTCGCTGAGGTTTTCCAGTGCTGGCAGCTCCGACAGCCGCTGGCCGTGGACTTCTTCAGTGGTGTACTGGGTGATTGCCGTGAAGCTTGGATTGACGTACTCAACCACGCCATCGCAATTGACCAGCAAAAAGGCGTTGGCGCTTTGCTCCACCGCACGCTGGAACAAGTGCAGGGCGCTGGTGGCGGTGCGGCGGTTGTGGTTGTTGATGACTTGGGCGAATTGATCCGCCAGCTCGCCGGCAAAGGCGATTTCGTCCGATTGCCAGGCGCGTGTGGCACCGATCTGCTCCAGGCAGAGCACGCCGACCACTTGGCCATCAACGCGGATGCTGGCGTCGAGCATGGCGTTGACGTCGCGCGGGCGCAGGTACTCGGCGATTTCACGGGTGCGCGGGTCGCGCATGGCGTTGTGCGCGTCGATGGCGCGGCCTGTGTGCAAGGCGTCGAGGTAATCGGGAAACCCACTGGCATCGATCGGTTCAGGCAATTGGTGGTTTCGGCTTGCGCGGTGATAGGCCGAGATCGGCGTCAATAGCGAGCCGTCGAGGTTCCACAGGCTGGCGCAGTCGATTTCATAGATGTCGCAGGCACTACGGGTGATCAGCTCGGCGGCTTCTTGCAGGGAATTGTTGGTGCTGTAGCGCTGACGGGTCAGCAGCAGAATCAGATCTTGCTGGGCGCGCACCCGGTCCAGGTGCTGCAGTTGTTCCTGCTGGGCGCGCTGATTGAGTTCCAGCGCGATTTGCAGGCGCGAGTTCTGGGTTTCCAGGTCCAGTATCGGCAGCAACGGTTCGCCGTCGAACAGCCCGTCCACCACCATCAGGTAGCCGCGCAGCAGGTGTCGATTGTGTTGTTTGTAAGCTTCGCCCAGTTCCAGCAGGCTCAGTACGCCTGCGGCGGTGTGCAACGTGTAGCGGATCAGGTAATGCGGGCTTTCGGTGAGTTGCTGCTGGATCGTGTCATGCAGTTGATAGCGTGCTTCGGGCTCCATCAGGCTGGCGTAAGGCGAGCCGACCAAGGCACAGAGTTCCACTGCCGGCAGGCCGAACTGGCGTTCGCAATTGGGATCGAGAAACAGCAGCGCCCAGCTCGGTTCATTCAGCCGTTCGAAACGCAGCATGCCGAGCCGCGAGGGCACAGGCAACTGCGTCACTACCTCGGCCACCATACGGCTGGCGGCATCGGGTTGGCTCTTCATATGGAGGGAAACTCGCTTCGAATATGCTGATCGCGCCGGGCTCTCGCCCTCTTTACTGTTGCCTGCGGCAAGGTTGCATCATTGCAACACCGACTGACAAGAGACATGAAGGCCAAGTGCTATAAGAATATGTCGGCAGGCGCGAAGATTTCTCCAGCGAGGGGCCTGAAAGTAATGTTTCGGGTCCAAAAGATCGCAGCCTTCGACTCTCTTGCAAGGCTGCGATCTTTGGCGAAATCAACGTAACTTGATGCTTATCGTCTGCAGTTGTTTGCCATCCCGATCGTGATAATTGACGCGGACCTGTTCAGCGTCGACGACCAGATGCGCAAAGTTATCCTGGCTGATCACCTCACTGGTCAGTTCATGCCGATAATCTCCCGAAGTGGTTCGGGCCAGCGCCTGGTCGAGAATGAAGGTCGATGCCTTGGCATACGGCAGCAGTTTGCTGTTGCACAGCGGTGAAGACACGATGGTGTGAACTTCAAAATCCGGATCGGCGCTATGAGTCAGGCGACTGGTCAGCGAGCCGTGGACATCGCCGGAAATGAACAAGACGTTTTTGATGCCGTGCGCACGAATCGTCTCCAGCAGCCGTAGTCGTTGTTCCGGGAAGGCTTTCCAGGCGTCATCGCCATTAAGTTTGCGGTCGGGGTAGAACATGACACTGGTGACCACAAATTTGACCCGTGCCGGGCTGTTGATCAGCCATTTGAGCAGCGCCTGTTCCTGTTCTTCATCAAGAATGCGGCGGTCGCTGGCCGATAGATTGCGTCGGGTTCGACTGTCGGTGATGAACCATTCGATATCACCCTCGCAGAATTGATACCAATACTGTTGCAGTTTCTTGCTTACTTGCCCGTTGGCCAGTAAGTGATAAGCAGGGCTATGGCTGGCTTGATATAACTCATATGCCGCCATGGCGTTTTCGTATAAGTAAGCATCGGCTTTGCTTTCATTGACGGGCCAATTGTCTTCAATTTCATGATCGTCGAGGATCATGTAAGTCGGCACGCCGGACATTAACTTCGAGATATGCGGCTGAGAAAAAGCCGTACGGTATTTGCTGAGGATGTCTTTGTATTCCCGGTCGGGGGCCACGAGGTTCAGGTCATCGACGTAGATTTGGTCGCCAGTCATCAGCATGGCGCTGATCGGCGGCTCGGCGCGCTCCGCCAGGCTTGTGATCGAGGCAAAGATCCGGTCGCCCAGATGCGGGGCCGACGCAATGCCGGCCGTCATGCGCAGGTAACGGCATGAGCCTGCGATATAGGCCCGTGGCATGGTGTTTTTGCTGGACTGCGTGCGAAAGCGATAGATTTCCCGAGGCCATTGCAGCGGCAGTTCCTGGATCGTCTCCACGGTATGCACCGGGCTCATGGGGCTGAACCAGCCTGCCTGGTATTCATAGACGCTGTCGGTGATGAGGTCATTGAGGGCAATTACATCGCACATGTCGCGCAAAATGGTCAGTTCTGTAAATACGCCTTTGGACCAGTGATTCTCACCGGCGCGTCGATAGCGAATTCCTGCAAATACCAGGGCGTCTTTTTGTAATTCGCCACGCAAGAAAATTCTCGCATGGTTAGTTGTGGTGTGGCCAATAATCGGGCCGACAGTCGGTTTGAACATGTTCGAATCCATTCGAAGTAATGCTAACTAAGCGGAATAAGTTGTCGGAGTTTCTATTAGAAGTTCCCCTAACTAAGACTAGTTATTGGCTTGCAAAAAATATCGGGCGAAAGTGGACTCGAGTTGTAGGCGGTGTAAGCCATGAGTGTAGGAATAAAAACTCGGAAGAGGGCCCAATGCCAGTCAGGCAGCTGCTACCTGGAATGCTGAATCGGGCATGGCTTTCTTGAGGGCAAAAAAAGCCCCGCCAGATTGGCGGGGTTGAGGTACGAGCGTGGCGCTCGAAAAACGTCGAACGCGACGGGCCCTGCGGTGAAGGAGGGCCGGCCGGTGTTACAGCAGAATGGTGCGGATGTCCGCCAGCAGGTCGCTCAGACGCTTGGTGAAGCGTGCAGCAGCGGCGCCGTTGATCACACGGTGATCGTAGGACAGCGACAGCGGCAGCATCAGTTTCGGCTGGAAGGCTTTGCCGTCCCAGACTGGCTGAATGGTTGCCTTGGAAACACCGAGGATCGCCACTTCCGGCGCGTTGACGATCGGCGTGAAGCCGGTGCCGCCAATGTGGCCGAGGCTGGAAATGGTGAAGCAGGCGCCTTGCATGTCGTCAGCGGTGAGCTTTTTGTCGCGGGCTTTGGCGGCCAGCGCAGCGGCTTCGGCTGCCAGTTGCAACAGGCTCTTCTGGTCGACGTTCTTGATGACCGGTACCAGCAGGCCTTCAGGGGTGTCGACCGCAAAGCCGATGTTCACGTACTTCTTGCGGATGATCGCCTTGCCACTTGGCGCCAGCGAACTGTTGAAGTCCGGCAGTTCCTTGAGCAAATGCGCGCAGGACTTGAGCAGCAGCGGCAGGATGGTCAGCTTGACGCCAGCCTTTTCTGCAACGGCTTTCTGAGCAACACGGAACGCTTCCAGCTCGGTGATATCAGCCGAATCGAACTGAGTCACGTGAGGAATGTTCAGCCAGCTACGATGCAGGCTCGATGCGCCGATTTGCATCAGGCGAGTCATCGGCACTTCTTCGGTTTCACCGAAACGGCTGAAGTCCACGACCGGAATCGGCGGGATGCCCGCGCCGCCGGTTGCGCCAGCAGCAGCGGCCGGTGCTTCCTTGGCCTTCTGCATCATGGCCTTGACGTAAACCTGCACGTCTTCTTTCAGGATGCGACCGTGCGGACCGCTGGCGCCAACGGCACTCAGCTCGACGCCGAATTCGCGGGCCAGTTGACGCACGGCAGGGCCGGCGTGAACTTTTGCACCAGGCTTGGCTGGAGCAGCCGGCGCAGCAGCCGGTGCGACCGCAGCCTGAGCAGCCGCTGCAGGTGCGGCGGCAGGCGCGCTCGGAGCAGCAGCGGCTGGAGCCGGAGCCGCAGCAGGTGCCGCGCCTTTGACTTTCAGCTTCAGGATCAGATCGCCGGTACCGACTTCGTCATCCAGCTTGATGGCAACGCTTTCCACCACACCCGCGGCAGGCGATGGAATTTCCATGCTCGCCTTGTCGGATTCCAG
>NZ_MUNM01000020.1 GCF_002286815.1 Pseudomonas sp. PICF141 | reverse complement strand
CGGACGACGAAAAACCTGTGGGAGCGTGGCTTGCCCGCGATGGGGCCCGAACAGTCACCGAAAATCTAGAAGGACGGAGCCTGCCGCCGCCGCTTCCACTGGCTCAGCCGCTGCTGCAAATTCAACGGGCTATGAATCTGCTGCTGTCGCGCCCGGCTGAACAGAATCAGCACCAGTTCCGCCGTCGCCAAGGCATCGGCACTGGCGTTGTGCCGCTCGAAAACCTCCAGCTTGAACCAGTCGATCCACTCGTCCAGCCCGGCCTCGCGGATGTGTGCCTGTGGGCAAAGCAGCGGCGCGATGTCGGCCACGTCCAGAAACGGATGCTGCAACTTATAGCCCAGATGTTCTTTCAGCGCGCGCCCCAGCATGTGCTGGTCGAACGGCGCATGAAACGCCAACACCGGACTGTCGCCGACGAACTCCATGAATTCGAGCAAGGCTTGCGCCGGGTCGCTGCCGGCGGCAATGGCGCTCGGGCCCAGGCCGTGAATCAACACGCTGGGGCCGAGTTTGAGTTCGGTGCATTGCAGCGTGCGTTCGAACTGCTGGCTGAAATCGATCGCTCCGTCCTCGATCACCACCGCGCCGATGGACAGCAGCCGATCCTTATTCAGGTTCAGCCCGGTGGTTTCCAGGTCGAGCACCACCCAGCGTTGTTCGCGCAGGCTGCAATCGCCCAGCTCGGTCACGGCAGGCAAACGCTCCAGACGTTGTTGCAGTTCGCCGGGCAAAATGGGGCTGACCGGGCGCAGCCATGAAAAAAGGCTCATAACTGATACCGCAGGGTCAGGCTGCTTTGCAGGCGTTGGGCCTGGCGCAGGGATTCACGCAGGATGCGTCGGTCCAGATGGTTGAGGCTGTCGGGATCGACGCGGTTGGAGTAGGGAAAATTCTCCCGGGTCTGTAGCTGATGTTGCTGCATGCGGGTTTGCTGGATGAAGTGATACGCCTCTTCATACGCCGCGCCGTCCAGCCGCTCGATGACTTCTTTGTCCACCAATTGGCGAAAGCGCTCCAGGGTATTGTTGGCGTCGATGCCATGGGCCAGGGCCAGTACTCGAGCGCCATCGACGAACGGGGTCAAGCCCTGGAGTTTCAGGTCGAGGGTGGCTTTCTCGCCATTCTTGCGCGCCAGCACGAATTCGCGGAAACGTCCTACGGGTGGGCGGTTACGCAGGGCGTTTTCGGCCATCATCCGCTGGAACAAGCGGTTGTCGCCGACTTGATCGAGAATGCCTTGGCGCAGTTGCTCGCAGCCTCGCTCGTCGCCCCAGACCACGCGCAGGTCGAAATAAATGCTCGACCCCAAGAGGTTTTCCGGCGTCGCCTCGCGGATAAACGCCGCAAAACGTCGCGCCCATTCGGCCCGGGACAAACACAGCTCGGGGTTGCCGGCCATGATCTTGCCTTTGCACAGGGTGAAGCCGCACAGCGCCAGGTTCTGATTGATTTGCTGGGCGATGGGCAGCAACTTGCCGCGAATCTCGGCGGCGTGGGCCGCGTCGCGGGCCTCGAACAGAATGCCGTTGTCCTGATCAGTGTGCAGCGTCTGCTCGCGGCGGCCTTCGCTGCCGAAGCACAACCAACTGAAGGGCACGCCGGGGTCACCTTTCTCGGCGAGCACCAGTTCGATTACCCGGCACACGGTGTGGTCGTTGAGCAGAGTGATGATGTGGGTGATCTGGGTCGAGGACGCGCCATGGGCCAGCATCCGCTCCACCAATTGGCCGATTTCACCGCGCATCGCTACCAGGTTTTCCAGCTTCTGGGCGCTGCGAATAGTCCGCGCCAGATGCACCAGATCAACCCGTTGCAGAGAAAACAGGTCGCGTTCCGAGACCACGCCGCACAGGCGCTGGTCCTTGACCAGGCAGACGTGGGCGATGTGCCGTTCGGTCATGGCAATCGCGGCGTCGAAGGCGCTGTGGTCCGGCGTCAGGTAAAACGGCGCCCGGGTCATATGCCCTTCGATGGCTTCATTGAAGTCGCTGGTGCCGTTGGCCACCACATGTCGCAAGTCGCGCAGGGTGAAAATGCCCAGCGGCGCCTTGTGCTCATCAACCACCACAATGCTGCCGACTTGTTGATTGTGCATCAGCGTTACGGCTTCACGCAGCGCAGTGGTCGGGCTGCAAGTCACCGGGTGACGCATGGCCAGTTCACCCAGTCGGGTATTGAGCGAGTACTGGGTGCCGAGGGTTTCCACGGCTTTTTGCTGGACTTGCTGGTTGACCTGATCCAGCAAACTGCTTACCCCGCGTAGGGCAAAGTCACGAAACGGGCTGGAAAGGGCGAACAGTTTGATGAACGCCAGCTTATTGAGCTGTAGGCAAAAGGTGTCTTCGGCCGCCAGATGTTCGGTGCGAGTCGCCCGTTCCCCCAGCAGCGCGGCGAGGGGGAAACATTCGCCGATGGTGATTTCGAAAGTGGTTTCGGTCCCGCCCTTGGCCGTGTGCGGGCGTTCGCCCACGACCCGGCCCTGTTTGACGATGTAGAAATGCTCAACCGGGCCATCGGCGGGTTTGATGATGCTTTCGCCGGGGGCATAAAAACGCAGCTGACATTGCTCGACCAGATAGGCCAAGTGGGCGTTTTCCATCTGATTGAATGGCGGGAAGCGCTGCAGGAATTGCAAAGTGCCCTGGATGTTCTGCAACACCGCGGTTTTCCCTGCCTGGGTGAAGGCGTCCGCTTTACTCATAACCATTACCGCAGTCTTTTTTGAATTGTTGTGTCGGATCGTTGTGTCAGATCGTTACGGGCATGGTCGGCCCCTACGGGCAGGGTGCCCATTGGACGTAAGTCTAGGTAGGCAGTGCAGCGGCCGAAATACGGGAAAGGTCCGACACGATTGTGGGAAAAACCCCCTACATTGTCTATTGGAACAATTTCCGACGAAGTGCACATTGAAGCTCTGCTGAGCGATGTCAGACACACTGTGTCAGGGTTCGAATCAAAAACGTTGAGAAAGCCATGTCCGACCACGATATTTTGAGTGATGCCGAGCGCGAAGCGCTCAGTTCCGTCATGTTGGAACCAGACTTGCCGCCGCAACGGGTGCTGATCGTCGATGACGATAAAGACTCCAGGGAGTTGTTGTCGGAAATTCTGGGGCTGGACGGCATTCACTGCATGACGGCGGCCAGTGGCAAAGCGGCGCTCAAATTGCTGGAGACGAAGTCATCAATCGGGCTGGTGATAACCGACCTGCGGATGGCGAACGTCGATGGTCTGGAACTGATTCGTCAGGTACGGGAGTCGGCGCGAGCAGCGTTGCCGGTCATCATCGTTTCCGGTGATGCCGACGTGAAGGATGCGATCGAAGCCATGCACTTGCACGTAGTGGACTTTCTGCTCAAGCCCATCGACAGCGGCAAACTGCTTGAATTGGTCAAGCATGAGCTGGGGATGGATGTGTAGCGGCTCTCAGTTGTTGCACGTCGCCGTTGTGGCGAGGGGGCTTGCCCCCGTTCGGCTGCGCAGCAGTCGTAGATTCTGCCGATGCTGCGTACGAAAGAATGCATGGGGCCGCTTCGCGACCCAACGGGGGCAAGCCCCCTCGCCACAGGACCTCGCCACAGGAAAAGCATGCACAAATGAAAAAGCCCCGATCTTTCGATCAGGGCTTTTTCATTTACGACATCAGCGTTTACTCAAAGGCCATTGGCAGCCTTGAACTCGCGACGACGACGGTGCAACACCGGCTCGGTATAGCCGTTTGGCTGTTTGGTGCCTTCGACCACCAATTCGACCGCCGCCTGGAAGGCGATGTTACTGTCGAAATTCGGTGCCAGCGGACGGTACAGCGGGTCGTTGGCGTTCTGACGGTCAACCACCGGCGCCATGCGCTTGAGGCTTTCCATCACCTGATCTTCAGTGACGATGCCGTGGCGCAGCCAGTTGGCGATGTGCTGGCTGGAAATACGCAGCGTCGCACGGTCTTCCATCAAGCCGACGTCATTGATGTCCGGCACTTTCGAGCAACCCACGCCCTGGTCGATCCAGCGCACCACGTAGCCAAGAATGCCCTGGGCGTTGTTGTCCAGTTCGTTCTTGATCTGCTCCGGCGTCCAGTTCGGGTTGACCGCCAACGGGATAGTCAGGATGTCGTCCACCGAAGCGCGAGCGCGTTTGGCCAGTTCGGCCTGACGGGCGAACACGTCGACCTTGTGGTAATGCAGCGCGTGCAGCGCGGCGGCGGTCGGCGATGGAACCCAGGCGGTGTTGGCACCGGCCATCGGGTGAGCGATTTTCTGTTCGAGCATCGCGGCCATCAGGTCCGGCATGGCCCACATGCCTTTACCGATCTGGGCGCGACCTTGCAGGCCGGTGCTCAGGCCGATGTCGACGTTCCAGTTCTCATAGGCACTGATCCATTTCTCGGCCTTCATGTCGGCCTTGCGCACCATCGGGCCGGCTTCCATGGAGGTGTGGATTTCATCGCCCGTGCGGTCGAGGAAACCGGTGTTGATGAACACTACGCGTTCGCTGGCAGCCTTGATGCAGGCCTTGAGGTTGACCGTGGTACGGCGCTCCTCGTCCATGATTCCGACTTTGAGGGTGTTGCGCGGCAAGCCCAGCACGTCTTCGATGCGACCGAACAACTCGTTGGTGAACGCCGCTTCTTCCGGGCCGTGCATCTTCGGCTTCACGATATAGACCGAACCGGTACGGCTGTTCTTGCGCGAGCTGTTGCCGTTGAGGCTATGCATCGCCGCGAGGCAGGTCACCAGACCGTCGAGAATGCCTTCAGGCACTTCGTTGCCGTCTTTATCGAGGATCGCGTCGATGGTCATCAGGTGACCGACGTTGCGCACGAACAACAGCGAACGACCGTGCAGGCTCAGTGCTTTGCCATCGACACCGGTGTAAGTGCGATCGGCATTCATGGTACGGGTGAAAGTCTGGCCGCCCTTGGCGACTTCTTCCGACAGATCGCCTTTCATCAGGCCGAGCCAGTTGCGGTAGATCACCACTTTGTCATCGGCATCGACCGCGGCAACCGAGTCTTCGCAATCCATGATGGTGGTCAGCGCGGCTTCCATCAGGATGTCTTTGACGCCGGCCGCATCGGTCTGGCCGACCGGGGTGCTGGCATCGATCTGGATTTCGAAGTGCAGGCCGTTGTGTTTCAACAGCACAGCGATCGGTGCCGAGGTATCGCCCTGGAAACCGATCAGTTGGGCATCGTCACGCAGGCCGCTGTTGCTGCCACCCTTGAGCGTGACGACCAGTTTACCGTCGACGATTTTGTACGCAGTGGAGTCGACATGGGAGCCGGCCGCCAGTGGGGCCGCTTCGTCGAGGAAGGCGCGGGCGAAGGCGATGACCTTGTCGCCGCGAACCTTGTTGTAGCCTTTGCCTTTCTCCGCGCCGTCCGCTTCGCTGATGGCGTCGGTGCCATAGAGCGCGTCATACAGCGAGCCCCAGCGGGCGTTCGAAGCATTGAGCGCGAAGCGCGCGTTCATCACCGGCACCACCAGCTGTGGGCCGGCCATGCGGGCGATTTCATCATCGACGTTTTGCGTCGTTGCCTGGAAATCGGCCGCTTCTGGCAGCAGATAACCAATGTCTTGCAGGAAGGCTTTGTAAGCCACCGCATCGTGCGCAACACCTGCACGAGCCTGGTGCCAGGCATCGATACGTGCCTGGAAATCATCACGTTTGGCGAGTAGGGCTTTGTTCTTCGGCGCCAGGTCATGGATGACCTTGTCGGCACCGGCCCAGAACGTGTCGGCGGTGAGGCCGGTTCCGGGAATGGCTTCGTTGTTCACGAAGTCGAACAGGACTTTGGCGACCTGCAGGCCACCGACTTGAACGTGTTCAGTCATTGCTTGCCTCACTCTGCTCAGCTATTTCGCTTTTCAGCTCTTCAATTTAACAATGAAGCCCCTGGCCATTTAAACCACAAACCCCTTCTACCAGTACATGCCATTGCTGGCGGCTGGGTTCGATCCGATCAACGGCTTTGCGGCCTTGCTGACAGGGCTTTGAGGGGTTGCGACGGACCTGCGGCAGACATCGATCCAGCGTTATGTAGTGCGTGCTGCGGCATACTACATGATGAATTGCGGTTGTGAAAATTAGACTAAATACGTCGTTCTGCGACCCCATGACGCATTGCGGTCATGGCGAGGAACAGGATGTTCTCAAAAAACCATTGGATTGTTCCAGTTAAATATAAAAACTTGTACACGATTTATGGTTTGGCAGAATTGCTGGAGGTGCCCCTTCGCGGGCAAGCCTCGCTCCTACAGATCTGCGTCGTTCATGCCAACGCTGACTTGTAGGAGCGAGGCTTGCCCGCGAAGACATCATCCGATTCAGCGCATGATCAACCCTTGCCTATACTTGTTTTTCTATAACAAAAGTCATGACCAGAGGGCTGCGCCATGGACCATCTCGTACTCACTGTAATTGCTCCAGACAAGCCCGGGCAGGTCGAGCGCATCGCTCAATGCATTGCCGCGCATGGCGGTAACTGGCTGGAAAGTCGCATGTCGCGCATGGCTGGACAGTTCGCCGGGATTCTTCGGGTGGGTGTGCCGGCCGAGGCCTACGACGAACTGGTCGATGCCCTACACGGATTATCGACCCAGGGCATCCGCGTACTGATCGCCGAAAGCGGCATCGAACAGTCCTGCACCTGGAAGCCGATTGCCATGGAACTGGTGGGCAATGATCGGCCGGGCATCGTGCGAGACATTACGCGCCTGCTGAGTGAGATGGGCGTGAACCTGGAACAGCTGATGACCGAAGTTCAACCGGCGCCCATGAGCAGCGAGCCTTTATTCCGCGCTGAAGCGATTCTCGCGGTACCGCTGACCTTATCGTTGGAGAAGCTGCAATCGAGCCTGGAAACCCTGGCCGACGATCTGATGGTCGAATTGGTCCTGCGCAGCGAACCCTGAAAAGGTTATCCAAGTTATACGTGCACCGGCCTGTGGATAACCTGTAGAGACACCTCGCCAGGCCACGCCGGCCGAGGGTCTTCAGGATTTGATCAAAAAACCAGCAGTTTCAGTGACTTGCGCACAATCGCCGGGGATCACGCTGTGGATAACCTTGGGGCTGATCGATGCAGGCCACGGAAGACGTGGCCTGTAGAGGTTTGTACGTTTTCTGATCAGCTGCGGCGACGCAGACTTATCCACGCGTCGACGCTGTAAACCGCCAGACCTGCCCAGATAAAGATGAACGCCACCAGCGTGCTGGATGACAAGTGCTCGCCGAACAGCAGAACGGCCTGCAACAACACCAGCGTGGGCGCCAGGTACTGGAGAAATCCGAGCGTGGTGTAGGGCAGGTGTCGGGCGGCGGCGTTGAAGCACACCAGCGGCACCAGCGTCACGGGACCGGCAGCCACCAACCACCAGGCTTCGGAGGTGGTCCAGAATTCGGCTTGCGCACTGCTTGCCGTTGGATTGAACAACAACCAGGCGATGGCAATCGGCACCAGCATCCAGGTTTCCACCACCAGCCCCGGTAGCGCCTTGACCGGTGCCTGCTTGCGGATCAGTCCGTAGAAACCGAAGGTCAACGCCAGCACCAGCGACACCCACGGCAAGCTGCCGACTTGCCACACTTGCTGCGCGACACCGATCGCCGCGAGGCCAACCGCCAGCCATTGCATGCGCCGCAACCGTTCGCCAAGGATCAGCATCCCCAACAACACGTTGACCAGTGGGTTGATGTAGTAACCGAGGCTGGCTTCAAGCATGCGCCCGTTGTTCACCGCCCAGACATAAGTCAGCCAGTTGGCCGCGATCAGCGTGCCGCTCAGGGCCAGGATTGCCAGCCGTCGCGGGTTATCACGCAGCTCGCGCCACCAGCCGGGATGTTTCCAGACGAGCAGCAGCAAAGCGCCGAACAGCGCGGACCAGAGCACTCGGTGGATGATGATCTCTACGGCGGGTACGTTGGCAATGGCTTTGAAGTAGAGCGGGAACAGGCCCCAGATGATGTAGGCACTCAGGCCCAGAATATACCCGCGACGCAGGTTGGCGGCTTGCATGAGAATCCTTGCTTAGGCAGCTAACAAAGAGGGGATTGTATAGATGTGTCATGTTTTTTGTAGGAGCGAGGCTTGCCCGCGAAGAACGATAACGCGGTTTGTCTGACGAACCGCATCATCGTTCTTCGCGGGCAAGCCTCGCTCCTACAGGGGGTGTGGGGTTTAGAAGAGTTTCAGTGGTTCTTCATTCAGCGCAGCCAATTGCTCACGCAATGCCAGTACTTGATCGCCCCAATAGCGCTCGGTGCCGAACCACGGAAAGCTGCGGGGGAAGGCCGGGTCGTCCCAGCGACGGGCGAGCCAGGCGCTGTAGTGCATCAGGCGCAAGGCGCGTAGCGGTTCGATCAGCGCCAGTTCCCTCGGGTCGAAGTCGTGGAATTCGTTGTAGCCGTCCATCAATTCCGACAACTGCCCCAGACATTCCTGACGATCACCGGCCAACATCATCCAGATATCCTGCACCGCCGGGCCCATGCGGCAATCGTCGAGGTCGACGATGTGGAACATCTCATCGCGGCACATCATGTTGCCGGGATGGCAATCGCCGTGCATGCGGATGTTCTGATGCGGCGTGGCCTTGTAGACCTCTTCGACACGCTTGAGCAGGTCACGGGCCACGGACTCGTAGGCCGGCAGCAAGCTTTTGGGTACGAAATTGCCTTCGAGCAAAGTCGTCAGCGAATCCTGACCGAAGTTCTTTACTCCCAGCGCTTCACGGTGCTCGAACGGTTTGGTTGAACCGACCGCGTGCAGCCGACCCAGCAGTTGCCCCAAGCGATACAGCTGATCGAGATTGCCTGGCTCCGGCGCACGGCCGCCGCGACGGGGAAACAGGGTGAAACGGAAGCCGTTGTGTTCGTGCAGGCTGGTACCGTTGTGAATCATCGGTGCGACCACCGGTACGTCGCACTCGGCGAGTTCGAAGGTGAATTGGTGCTCTTCGAGAATCGCTTCGTTGGTCCAGCGTTGCGGGCGGTAGAACTTGGCGATCAGTGGCTCGGAGTCTTCGATGCCGACTTGATAGACACGGTTCTCGTAGCTGTTGAGCGCCAGAATGCGGGCGTCGCTGAGAAAGCCGATGCTTTCGACGGCATCGAGCACGAGGTCTGGGGTAAGCGTTGCAAACGGGTGGGCCATGCTGACTCCTGCGCGCGGCAGGCTGCCGCGTCGGGCCAGACATGGTAGCGCAGACGGGGCTTCTTTAGGGGGAGGGGTTGAGATCAGTGGTGTTTGGGATGACGCCTTCGCGGGCAAGCCTCGCTCCTACAGGTTCAGCGTGATCCCTTGTAGGAGCGAGGCTTGCCCGCGAAGAGGCCCGATCAGGCGCCGACGATCCCGCCATCCTCGCGGGAAATCGCCATCACCGAAGACCGCGGTTTGCCGTTGGGCAGGTGCTCAGGGAACGTAGAGCCGCCGTTTTCCCCCGGATGCTGAATCCCGACAAACAAGGTTTTCTGATCCGGCGAGAAGCTGATCCCCGTCACCTCGCAGCCCACCGGGCCGACCATGAAGCGACGGATCTCGCCCGTCATCGGGTCGGCACAGAGCATCTGGTTGTTGCCCATTCCCGCAAAGTCGCCTGCGTTGCTCGAGTCGCCATCCGTGAGGATCCACAGGCGACCGGCCTCGTCGAAGCCCAAGCCGTCCGGGCTGTTGAACATATTCTGCGGGGTGATATTCGACGAGCCGGCTTTCGGCGTGCCGGCGTGCACGTTCGGGTTGCCGGCGACCACAAACAAGTCCCAGGCAAAGCTTTTCGAGCCGTGATCATCATGGTCGGTGCGCCAGCGCAGGATTTGCCCGTAGACGTTCTTCGCGCGCGGGTTGGGCCCGTCTACCGGTTGGCCTTCTTCGCCGCGTTTGGCGTTGTTGGTCAGGGTGCAATACACCTGGCCATCCTTGGGGCTGACGACAATCCATTCCGGGCGATCCATGCGCGTAGCGCTCACAACGCTGGCTGCGAGGCGTGCATGAATCAGCACTTCGGCCTGATCGGCAAAACCGCTGCTGGCATCGATGCCGTTCTTGCCATGGGTCAGTTCGATCCACTGGCCTTGGCCTTTGGGGTGATCAACATTGCCATCGCCCGCGTCGAAACGCGCCACGTACAAGGTGCCGTGATCCAGCAGGTCGTGGTTGGCCTTGGGGTTTTTGTGGTTGATCTTGTCGCGGCTGACGAATTTATAGATGAATTCGCCACGTTCATCGTCGCCCATGTACACCACAGCGCGACCGTCATTGGTTTCGGCCAGGGCGGCGTTTTCATGTTTGAAGCGGCCCAGCGCGGTGCGTTTGACCGGCGTTGATTGCGGATCGAACGGGTCGATTTCCACCACCCAGCCATGACGATTGAGTTCGTTGGGGTTTTTCGCCAGGTCGAAACGCGGATCGTGTTGATGCCAGTTGATCTCTTTGCTGGCCGCTACCGCGCCGTAGCGTTTCTGCGCAGCGTCGAACTTCTGCTCGGCATTGCTGCTGCCGAAGCAGTCGGTGAAGTTCTCTTCGCAGGTCAGATAAGTGCCCCACGGCGTTTTGCCGTTGGCGCAGTTCTGGAAGGTGCCGAGGACGTTCTTGCCGTGTTTGTCGGCGCTGGTTTTCATCAGCTCGTGACCCGCCGCCGGACCGCTCAGGCGCAACGGCGAGTTGCCGTGAATGCGGCGGTTGTAGCGCGAGCCCTGGACGAACTGCCACTGGCCGTTCTTGCGCTGCACTTCGATGACCGACACGCCTTCACAGGCCAGGGCCTTGCGCACGTCTTGCGCCGATTGCGGCATGCCGCCGTGGGGGTAAAGGTAATGGTAGTTGGTGTATTCGTTGTTGATTGCCATCAGCGCACGGTCTTTTTCACCGGGGAATTCGAACAGGCTCATGCCGTCGTTGTTGTCGCCGAACTGGACTTCCTGTGCCTGGGCCGTGCCGTTGCCGCTTGGGTCGAACGCCGGACCGTTCTTTTGCAGCGGCTGGCCCCAACTGATCAGTACCGAGGATTTGTAGCCCGGCGGCAAAGTGATAGTGTCGGTCGTGGCAGCGGCGATGCTGTCGAAACCCAACAGGTTGCTGGAGCCGGCGCTGACGCTGGCGGCCAGTACGCTGCGACTCAGCAGGTTGCCACCGAGAAACATCGCCGCACCGCAGAGGGCACCCGCGCTGATGAAGCCACGACGGCTGAGGCCGACCATTTTTTCCAGGTCGGTGGGTTGGTTGTCTTCTAATAAGCTCACATCAGGCTCCCTGCGGGTTTTTGCAGCCACCTTAATGGTGGTCGATGAAGCTTTTGTTGCAGCCGCTGCTTTGATCTTCGTAGGAGCTGCCGAAGGCTGCGATCTTTTGATCTTAAATTCAGGATCAAAAGATCGCAGCCTTCGGCAGCTCCTACAGCGGTGTGCCCAGCAGAATGTTGGACGGAGCGAATTGCACCTGCACCGGTTTTCCGGCGGTGAGTTCGAGGGTTTTCAAGTGCCGCTGCTCGGCCAGGGAGCAAAGTGTCTGGCCATTGGGCAAGCCGATGCGCACTTCGCTGGGGCCGTCATCGGCGTCAAGGATTTCTTCGATAATGCCCTTCAGGCAGTTGTTGCCGGGCGTCGCGGCTTGATCGATGCCCAACAATTCCAGCCAACCGGCTTTGATCAGTGCCACCACTTCGGTGCCGGTCTGCAGTTCCAGGCGCAGGGTGCTGTCATGGGTGATCTGCGCATCGATCCGCAAACCTTCGGCCAGTTCAAGGCATATGCGGTCGTTGCGTCCTTGTGCGTCGATCGCCACGACTTTGCCGTGCAGTTGGTTACGCGCACTGGTTCTGAGCATCAGCCGACCGAGCAGGTCCAGGTCACTGGCCTCTTCGGCGGCTTCCAGCACCTGCGTCTGCAAGGCTTGCAGCTTTTGATACAGGCGCAATACACGCTCACCTTCGCTGGATAGCTTGGCGCCGCCACCGCCCTTGCCGCCGACGTTACGCTCCACCAGCGGTTTCTGCGCGAGATTGTTCAGCTCGTCGATGGCATCCCACGCCGCTTTGTAACTCAGGCCCGCGCTTTTCGCCGCGCGGGTGATCGAGCCTTGTTCGGCGATGTGTTGCAGCAACGCGATGCGCTGCGGGCGGCGGGCAATGTGCTGGGACAACAACGTAGGCAAGGACATGGCGAGACGCTTTGGGCTGTGACGATGGACAGGACGTTGGCGGCTTGGCGTGCGGGAGTCAAGTCAGTCTCCATCGCCAGGTTTTGGGGTTCGGGCCAGGCAATAGACATCGACCTGCGCGGCGCCTGCCTCCTTCAACAAGCGAGCCAGGGCCTGGGCGGTGGCGCCGGTAGTCAGCACGTCGTCGACCAAGGCGAAGTGGCGGCCCTTGATTGAGGCCGCAGGCGCCAGGGCAAAGGCGTGGCGCAAGTTCTTTTTACGGGCGTCGGCATTCAGCTCTTGTTGCGCGCTGGTGTCCTTAATCCTCTGCAACAGCGTTTCATCACAGGGAATGTCGAGGCTGGCGCTGAGCCAGCGGGCGAGCATCACCGCCTGGTTGAAACCCCGCTGGCGCAGACGTTTGGCGGCCAGCGGTACCGGTATCAGCGCAGCGGGCCGATCCAGATCCTCATCGAAGCGATGTTGCAGGAACTGAGCGAGAAGCTCGGCGAGCAGGCGACCAAACGGCCACTTCGCGCTGTGCTTGAAGCGCGTGATCAGACTGTCGACGGGAAAGCTGTAAGTCCAAGGCGCTGCGACTCGCTCGAAGGCTGGCGGTTGTTTCAAGCATTGGCCGCACGTCAGGCCCGTGGCAAGCAAGGGCAAGGCGCACGTCTGGCAATGCTCGCCCAGCCAGGGCAGGTCGGTTTCGCAGGCCATGCAGATTGGCCGGACATCTTCTGTCGCTTCGCTGCAGAGTAAGCAGTGTTGGTTATTGTTTAACCAGATGTAAACCGGTCCTACGTATCGTGGTTGACAGCGCATCGCTCTTCCTTAAATATGCCGAACATCCGTGTCGCGTCTGTGGGTATTCCATTCCCCAGCCGCTTGCCAAGCATAAACAAGGAAACGCCCATGAGCGCCAGCACCACTGCAACCCTGCGTCATGACTGGTCTTTGGCCGAAGTCAAAGCACTCTTCGTTCAGCCATTCAACGACCTGTTGTTCCAGGCGCAGACGGTGCACCGCGCGCATTTCGACGCCAACCGTGTCCAGGTCTCGACGCTGTTGTCGATCAAGACCGGTGCGTGCCCGGAAGATTGCAAATATTGTCCGCAGTCCGGCCACTACAACACTGGCCTGGAAAAAGAAAAGCTGATGGAAGTGCAGAAGGTCCTCGAAGAGGCCGCGCGCGCCAAGGCCATCGGTTCGACCCGTTTCTGCATGGGCGCGGCGTGGAAGCACCCGTCGGCCAAAGACATGCCTTACGTGCTGGAAATGGTCAAAGGCGTGAAAGCCATGGGCCTGGAAACCTGCATGACCCTCGGTCGTCTCGATCAGGACCAGACCGTCGCCCTGGCCGAAGCCGGCCTGGACTACTACAACCACAACCTCGACACCTCGCCGGAGTTCTACGGCAGCATCATCACTACCCGTACGTACAGCGAACGCCTGCAAACCCTGGCTTACGTGCGTGATTCGGGGATGAAGATCTGCTCCGGCGGCATTCTCGGCATGGGCGAGTCCCTCGACGACCGTGCCAACCTGCTGATCCAGCTGGCTAACCTGCCTGAGCATCCAGAGTCGGTGCCGATCAACATGCTGGTGAAGGTCGCCGGCACGCCGCTGGAAAATGCCGACGATGTCGACCCGTTTGACTTCATCCGCATGCTCGCTGTCGCCCGCATCCTGATGCCCAAATCCCACGTGCGTCTGTCCGCTGGTCGTGAAGCGATGAACGAGCAGATGCAAGCCCTGGCGTTCTTTGCCGGCGCCAACTCGATTTTCTACGGCGAAAAACTGCTGACCACCGCCAACCCTCAGGCGGACAAGGACATGCAACTGTTCTCGCGTCTGGGCATCCTGCCGGAAGCCCGCGAAGAGCACGCCGACGAAGTGCATCAGGCCGCCATCGAACAGGCGCTGGTGGAGCAGAAGAGCAGCGAGATGTTCTATAACGCGGCTGTCTGAAACCTTCACCGATTCTTCTGATGTTGGAAGTCATGGCCTCGCTCCCACAAGGAACTGCATAGAACCTGTGGGAGCGTGGCTTGCCCGCGATGGCCGCGACTCGGTTTGCAGTCACGTCCATTGTTCCTGCATCAGATTGTCAAATGACCGTCGAGGCCTGCATGTCTTTCGATCTCGCCGCACGCCTTGCTGCCCGTCGTGCCGAAAACCTTTATCGCCAGCGCCCGCTGCTCGAAAGCCCTCAAGGGCCGGAAGTGGTGGTCGATGGTCAGCCGTTGCTGGCGTTCTGTAACAACGATTACCTGGGCCTGGCCAATCACCCGCAAGTGATCGAAGCCTGGCGCGCCGGCGCGTCGCGATGGGGCGTGGGCGGTGGTGCTTCGCATCTGGTGATCGGTCATAGCGGCCCGCATCACGCACTGGAAGAAGCCCTCGCCGAGTTCACCGGCCGCCCGCGAGCCTTGCTGTTCACCACCGGTTACATGGCCAACCTCGGCGCGGTCACCGCATTGGTCGGGCAGGGCGATACGGTGCTGGAAGACCGGCTCAATCATGCGTCGTTGCTGGATGCCGGGTTGTTGTCCGGTGCGCGTTTCAATCGTTATCTGCATAACGACGCGGCCAGTCTGGCCAAGCGCCTGGAGAAGGCCACCGGCAATACGCTGGTGGTCACCGATGGCGTGTTCAGCATGGACGGTGACATCGCCGACCTGCCGGCGCTGGCGCGGGAAGCCAAGGCCAAAGGCGCCTGGCTGATGGTCGATGACGCCCACGGTTTTGGTCCGCTGGGTGCCAATGGCGGCGGGATCGTCGAGCATTTCGGTTTGAGCCAGGAAGACGTGCCGGTGTTGGTCGGCACGCTCGGCAAGGCTTTCGGTACGGCGGGTGCTTTTGTTGCCGGCAGTGAAGAGCTGGTCGAAAGCCTGATCCAGTTCGCTCGCCCTTACATCTACACCACCAGCCAACCGCCGGCGCTGGCCTGCGCGACGCTGAAAAGCCTGGAGCTGTTGCGCAGCGAACACTGGCGACGTGAGCATCTGCAGACGCTGATTCGCCAGTTCCGCCAAGGTGCCGAACAGATTGGCCTGGAGTTGATGGACAGCTTCACGCCGATCCAGCCGATCATGATTGGCGACGCCGGGCGGGCGGTTCGCCTGTCGCAGATGCTGCGCGAACGCGGGCTGATGGTGACTGCGATTCGTCCGCCGACCGTGCCCGCGGGCAGCGCACGTTTGCGCGTAACCCTCACCGCCGCTCACAGCGAAGCGCAGGTACAGCTATTGTTAAATGGACTGGCCGATTGTTTTCAGCAACTGGGACCGGAGCCAAGCCATGCGTGATCGTCTGATTCTGCTACCAGGCTGGGGCCTCGGGATTTCGCCGCTCGAACCCTTGGCGGCGGCCTTGCTGGGATTGGATGAGCACCTGCGCGTCGATATCGAGCCGTTGCCGGAACTGGAGTCGAGCGACCTTGAAGAATGGCTCGATGAGTTGGACGCGACGTTGCCCCAGGATACCTGGCTCGGTGGCTGGTCATTGGGCGGCATGCTGGCGTCCGAGTTGGCGGCGCGACGCGGTGACCGCTGCTGCGGCTTGGTGACGCTGGCGAGTAACCCTTCTTTTGTCGCCCATGAACAATGGTCGAGTGCGATGCCCGATGAGACCTTCGATGCGTTTCTGACCGGTTGCAAGGCTGACCCGCGCATGACCTTGAAACGTTTTTCGCTGCTATGCGCCCAAGGTGGCAAAGACCCGCGCGCACTATCGCGACTGTTGCTCGCTGGCGCACCGCATACGTCTTCGCCGGTACTGATGAGCGGCCTGGAGTTGCTCGCACAACTGGACACCCGGCAAGCGTTGCAGGCGTTTGGCGGTCCGCAATTGCACTTGTTTGGTGGCCTCGACGGATTGGTCCCGGCCGAAGCGGCAGGGGATTTGCTGGCACTGCTGCCGGATGTCGAAATCGGTCTGATTGAACAGGCCAGTCACGGGTTTCTTCTGGAAGACCCCCACGGTGTGGCGGGGGCGATTCAGGCTTTTTTGCATGAGTTCGGTGATGACTGATTTATCCCTTCCCAACCTGCCCGGCGGCTTGCCCGACAAACGCCAGGTAGCGGCATCCTTTTCCCGTGCGGCGGCGAGCTACGACAGCGTGGCCGAATTGCAGCGCGATGTGGGTAGCGAGTTAATACGTCGGTTACCGCAAGAGTTTGTCCCTGCTCGCTGGCTGGATATGGGCTGCGGCACCGGGTATTTCAGCCGAGCCTTGGCGCAGAGGTTTCCTGGGAGCGCCGGAGTGGCGCTGGACATCGCAGAAGGCATGCTCAATCACGCACGTCCCTTGGGCGGCGCGACCCATTTCATCGCGGGCGATGCCGAACGCTTGCCATTGCAGGATTCAACTTGCGACCTGGTCTTCTCCAGCCTGGCGGTGCAATGGTGCGCAGATTTCGCCTCGGTGCTCAATGAAGCGTATCGGGTACTGAAACCGGGCGGAATTTTCGCGTTTGCTAGTCTGTGTGTAGGCACGCTGTACGAATTGCGCGACAGCTGGCGTCAGGTGGACGGCATGGTGCACGTCAACCGCTTCCGCGAGTTCGGTGTTTATCAGCAGCTTTGCGCGGAAAGTGGCTTGAGGGGCATCAGCCTTGAAACGCAGCCGCATGTGCTGCATTACCCCGATGTTCGCAGCCTGACCCATGAGCTCAAGGCACTTGGGGCGCACAACTTGAACCCCGGTCGGCCGGGTGGTTTGACCGGCAGGGCGCGAATCCTCGGCCTGATTCAGGCTTACGAGCAGTATCGTCAGGCACAGGGATTGCCGGCGACTTATCAAGTGGTTTACGCCGTGTTGGAGAAACCCTTATGAGCGCAGCCTATTTCATCACCGGTACGGACACCGATGTCGGCAAGACCACCGTCGCCGCAGGGTTGCTGCATGCCGCGCGGTTGGCGGGCTTGAGCACGGCAGCGGGCAAACCGGTGGCCTCCGGCTGCGAGCGGACGCCCAAGGGATTGCGCAACGCCGATGCGCTGGCATTGTTTGCCGAGTGCTCGATACCGTTGACCTACGATCAGGTCAATCCGGTTGCGTTCGAACCGGCGATTGCACCGCATCTGGCGGCGCGAGAGGCTGGCGTGGCATTGACCGTGCAATCGCTGCTGACACCGATGCGGCAGATTCTCGATATGCAGGCGGACTTCACCTTGATCGAAGGCGCTGGCGGCTGGCGCGTGCCGTTGGCGGATCAGGACAATCTGTCGGACCTGGCCATGGCGCTGGGTCTGCCGGTGATCCTGGTGGTTGGTGTACGGCTCGGTTGCATCAATCATGCTCTGCTGACAGCCGAGGCGATCGCCCGGGATGGTTTGCAGTTGGCAGGATGGGTGGCCAACATCATCGATCCGAAGACGTCGCGCCTTGAAGAAAACCTCGCGACATTGGCCGAGCGCATTCCCGCGCCATGCCTGGGGCGAGTGCCAAAACTCAAGTCGGTGACCGCCGACGCGGTGGCCGCGCATCTGCAACTGGACCTGCTGGACTGAATTTGCTGGCTCGGGTTTTAGCTATGACAAGGCACTGTGCCATTAGTGTTTTTGTCGGGCCTTTTGTCGGTGTGTCTGATTCAATGGCCGCTGTTGATCCTTTGCAGGACGAGTTCTCCCATGGAAATCTCAGGAAACACCGCTTTTTATGCCGGTCTGAGCACTATTCAGACCGGGCAGAACCGCGTCGATCAGGCTTCGGGTCAGATCGCCAACAACACTATCGAGCGTTCGGTCACCAGTCAGTCCTCCCAGGTTCAGGTCGATCGCCTGCGTTCGGTAGACCGCAGCCAGCAATCGGACTTGGCCAGCAATATGGTCGAGATGTCCCAAGGCAAGTTCCAGGTGGAACTGGGCGTCAAAGTCGCCAAGGCATCCGATGAAATGCTCGGTACGCTGATCGATACCTTTGCCTGAACCCTCGCTGAATTCGCTACTCCAACGCCGCGCCTGTTCGCGGCGTTTTTCTGCGTAAGTCCTTCTGCCTCAACTAATCTCTCCTACATGGCATGTTGCTCAATCAACGGCGGTGCGCGACTGCATGGCCGAGGTTTTCATGACGCTATGACGAACGGCAAAAGATCGGCGCTTGACAAGAATTGGGCGTAAACGTATGTTTCAAACAACTGTTTGACCGTCACAACAAATCAACACGGTCGTTCATTCCCGGTTACATCAGCAGAGGTTTATCGCTATGCCTGACTACAAGGCCCCCTTGCGTGATATTCGCTTCGTTCGTGACGAACTGCTCGGCTACGAAGCGCACTATCAGAGCCTTCCGGCTTGTGCAGACGCAACTCCGGACATGGTTGACGCCATTCTCGAAGAAGGCGCCAAGTTTTGTGAGCAGGTACTGGCTCCGCTGAACCGCGTGGGTGACACCGAAGGCTGCACGTGGAGCGAGTCCGGCGTTAAAACCCCGACCGGTTTCAAAGAAGCCTACAAGCAGTTCGTCGAAGGTGGCTGGCCAAGCCTGGCTCACGACGTCGAGCATGGCGGTCAAGGCCTGCCAGAGTCTCTGGGTCTGGCCGTCAGCGAAATGGTTGGCGAAGCCAACTGGTCGTGGGGCATGTACCCAGGCCTGTCCCATGGCGCGATGAACACCATTTCAGAACACGGTACGCCTGAGCAGCAAGAGGCTTACCTGACCAAACTGGTCTCCGGCGAATGGACCGGCACCATGTGCCTGACCGAACCGCACTGCGGTACTGACCTGGGCATGTTGCGCACCAAGGCCGAGCCTCAGGCCGACGGTTCCTACAAAGTGTCCGGCACCAAGATCTTCATCTCGGCCGGCGAACACGATATGGCCGACAACATCGTTCACATCGTTCTGGCACGTCTGCCGGATGCACCGGCCGGCACCAAAGGCATTTCCCTGTTCATCGTTCCGAAGTTCCTGCCAAACGCAGACGGCTCGATCGGCGCACGCAACGCTGTGACCTGCGGTTCCCTGGAACACAAGATGGGCATCCACGGCAACGCCACTTGCGTGATGAACTTCGACGCGGCCACCGGTTACCTGATCGGCCCGGCGAACAAAGGCCTGAACTGCATGTTCACCTTTATGAACACCGCACGTCTGGGTACCGCGCTGCAAGGTCTGGCGCACGCCGAGATCGGTTTCCAGGGCGGCCTGAAATACGCTCGCGATCGTCTGCAAATGCGCTCCCTGACTGGCCCGAAAGCACCGGACAAAGCCGCTGACCCGATCATCGTTCACCCTGACGTACGTCGCATGCTGTTGACCATGAAGGCGTTCGCCGAAGGCAACCGTGCGATGGTTTACTTCACCGCCAAGCAAGTCGACATCGTCAAGTACGGTGTAGATGAAGAAGAGAAGAAGAAAGCCGACGCACTGCTGGCCTTCATGACTCCGATCGCCAAGGCCTTCATGACCGAAGTCGGTTTCGAATCCGCTAACCACGGCGTACAAATCTACGGCGGCCACGGCTTCATCGCCGAGTGGGGCATGGAACAGAACGTTCGCGACAGCCGCATTTCGATGCTGTACGAAGGCACCACCGGTATCCAGGCACTCGACCTGCTGGGCCGTAAAGTGCTGATGACTCAAGGCGAAGCGCTCAAAGGCTTCACCAAGATCGTCCACAAGTTCTGCCAGACCAACGAAGGCAACGACGCGGTCAAAGAGTTTGTCGAACCATTGGCTGCGCTGAACAAAGAATGGGGCGAGCTGACCATGAAGGTCGGTATGGCCGCCATGAAAGACCGCGAAGAAGTCGGCGCGGCATCGGTGGATTACCTGATGTATTCCGGTTACGCCTGCCTCGCCTACTTCTGGGCTGACATGGCGCGTCTGGCTGCCGAAAAACTGGCTGCCGGCACCACCGAAGAGGCGTTCTACACCGCCAAGTTGCAGACTGCGCGGTTCTACTTCCAGCGCATTCTGCCGCGTACCCGCACTCACGTTGCAACCATGCTGTCGGGCGCCAACAACCTGATGGACATGAAAGAAGAAGATTTCGCACTGGGTTACTAAGCCCTACGCAGTCTCTTCACAAAGCCGCTGCTTTCCTCGGGGAGCAGCGGTTTTTTTGTACCTGACGCAAACGGGCTGCGCCTGTAAAAATTCCTGACTAAAACGCTAAGAAGAACGCCGTTGCTGCCGTTAAAGAGGATGGCGATGTGACATACGTCACATTGCCTGTGCTTAGCTGCTCAAGTTGCAGGCACAACGCCATCTTTGTTTGACGGGTCGGAGCTTTACCCTTGCCGCGTTCTTCCGCTGTACGTTTCAGTCACTTTTTGCCATCGCTGCTGTTGTTACTGGCGGGGCTGGCGGCTGCCTACGTCAAGGATCTCAACGTCTTCTTCACCTCGCTGTTCAACGTGCTGCCGACGCTGGTGCTGCTGCTCGGCGGGGCGTATTGCGCGGTTTACCGACGTCAGCGTGAACTGTTTCTGATGGTCACGGTGTACATTGCCTACTTCCTGCTCGACACCCAGACCGACTATTACCGCGACAACGCTAAAGTCCGTGAAGATGCCGCCGTGGTCTTCCATCTGTGTTGTCTGTTGCTGCCATTACTCTTCGGCTTGTTCGCCGCCTGGCAGGAGCGCACCCATCTGTTTCAAGATATGGTGGCGCGTTTCGCCGTATTGCTGGCGTTCGGCAGCGTGGCGCTGGGGCTGGAACAGAGTTACCCACAGGCGCTGTTGATATGGCTCTCGGAGATCCGCTGGCCAGCCCTGCATGGTGCCTGGATGAGCCTGATTCAATTGTCCTATCCGGTATTCATCGCCTCGTTCCTGTTACTGGCCTGGCAATACTGGCGCAACCCAAGACCCTTGCATGCCGCGCAGTTGGTGGGGCTGTCGGGATTGTTCTGGATGTTGCCGAAAACCTTCATCCTGCCATTTACCCTGAACATCATGTGCAGCCAGGTGATGTTGATGATTGCCGCTGCAGTTGCCCATGAAGCCTATCAAATGGCGTTCCGCGACGAACTCACCGGTCTGCCGGGTCGTCGTGCCCTAAATGAGCGCATGCAACGGCTGGGACGCACTTATGTGCTGGCCATGAGCGACGTCGATCACTTCAAGAAATTCAACGACACCCACGGCCACGATGTCGGCGATCAGGTGCTGCGACTGGTCGCCAGCAAGCTGTCGAAAATCGGCGGAGGCGGTAGGGCCTATCGCTACGGCGGTGAAGAATTTGCTCTGGTGTTCGCAGGTAAAACCCTCGAAGAGTGCATGCCGCATCTGGAAGTCATCCGCGACTCCATCGCCACCTACAATATCCAGCTGCGCAATCAGGACAGTCGCCCCCAGGATGACCAGCAGGGACGCCAGCGTCGTGCGGGTTCAGGCGCCTCGAGTGTATCGGTCACCGTCAGCATCGGGGTCGCCGAACGGTTGGAGCAGCGCACGCCGGAAGAAGTGCTCAAATCCGCTGACCAGGCGCTCTACAGCGCCAAAGGCGCGGGGCGAAACTGTGTGATGGCTTTCGGTCAGAACCGCCGTGGCGCGGTGCGCATGGACGCCGCTGCGGGTTGAGTGATGATGGCGCATTCAGCGTCTGGACTGTGATTGTGAGGCGTGGTGCGCGCCAGTAGGTTTGAGCAACCTGCTGCCGGAGAAATGACCATGCCCGCGTACAAAGCTCCCCTGCGCGATATGCGCTTTCTGATCGACCACGTCTTCGATTTTCACAGCAACTACGCCGCGCTGGGCGCCACCGATGCCAGCCCGGACATGATCAATGCGATCCTTGAAGAAGGCGCGAAATTCTGTGAGAACGTTCTCGCACCGCTGAACCGAAGCGGCGACGAGGAAGGCTGCCATTTCGACAACGGTGTGGTCACAACGCCTACAGGTTTCAAGCAGGCTTTCGCGCAGTACGTGGAAGGCGGCTGGCACGGTCTGGCGGCGGATCCGGCTTACGGCGGCCAGGGTTTACCCAGTTCTCTGGGTTTGGTCATCAGTGAAATGGTCGGTTCCAGCAATACCTCCTGGGGCATGTACCCCGGCCTGACTCACGGTGCGATGTCGGCGATCCATGCCCATGGCACCGAAGAACAGAAACACACCTATCTGAGCAAACTCACTGCCGGCCAATGGACCGGCACCATGTGCCTGACCGAAGCCCATTGCGGCACCGATCTGGGCATCATCAAGACCCGCGCCGTGCCTCAGGCTGACGGTAGTTACGCGATTTCCGGCAGCAAGATATTCATCTCCGCCGGAGAGCACGACATGAGTGACAACATCATTCACCTAGTGCTGGCCAAATTGCCGGACGCGCCTGCCGGTACCAAGGGCATTTCGCTGTTTATCGTTCCTAAATATCTACCCAATGCCGAGGGCGAGGCGGGTGAGCGCAATGGTGTTTCCTGCGGCTCGATCGAACACAAAATGGGCATCAAGGCCTCGGCCACCTGTGTGCTGAATTTCGACGAGGCAAAGGGTTTCTTGATCGGTGAGCCGAACAAGGGCCTGAACTGCATGTTCACCATGATGAACCACGCGCGCCTGGGCACTGGTATGCAAGGTCTGTGTCTGGGTGAGGCAAGTTTCCAGGGCGCGATCAAATACGCCAACGATCGCCTGCAAATGCGCTCGCTGACCGGCCCGAAAGCCCCGGAAAAAGTCGCCGATCCGATCATCGTACATCCCGATGTACGCAGGATGTTACTGACCATGAAGGCCTTCAATGAAGGCAACCGGGCGCTGACTTATTTCACCGCGCAGTTGCTGGACGTCGCTCATCTGAGCCCGGATGAAACGGCGCGTCAGGAGGCCGAAGACCTGTTGGCATTCCTGACGCCGATCTGCAAGGCCTTCATGACCGACACCGGGCTGGAGGTGACCAACCTCGGCATGCAGGTGTTTGGCGGCCACGGTTTCATTCGTGAGTGGGGCATGGAGCAGCTGGTTCGCGACTGCCGGATCGCGCCGATCTACGAAGGCACCAACGGCATCCAGGCGCTGGACTTGCTTGGGCGCAAAGTCCTTGGCAGTCAGGGAAAACTGCTGCGCGGCTTCACCAGAATTGTCCATAAATTCTGCGCGGCAAACGCTGAGCATCCGCAACTCGGCACCTATGTGGCGCAGCTCAATGGTCTGAACCAGCAGTGGGGCGAATTGACCACCAAGGTCGGCATGGCGGCGATGAAAAATCCGGACGAAGTCGGCGCTGCCTCGGGGGATTACCTGATGTACAGCGGCTACATCATCCTCGGCTACCTGTGGCTACGCATGGCGTTGGTGGCTCAGGCGCAGTTGGATGCGAGCGGCGGCGATGCCGATTACTGCAAAGGCAAACTGGCGACCAGCGAGTTTTACTTCAAGCGTTTGCTGCCACGTACCACCGCACATCGGGCGGCCATCGAGGCGGGCAGCGATTGCCTGATGAAGCTGCCGGCGGAGTTGTTTGCGCTCTAACGGTTACCCGAAAAGCTTCGCGGGCAAGCCTCGCTCCTACGGTTCTATGTCGTCCCTGTGAAATGCGTGCGACATGACCTGTAGGAGCGAGGCTTGCCCGCGAATGCGCTCTGGCAGGCGAAAACTATCTCAGATGAAATGCCGGTGACTAAAAATAACAAAACGGTCATGGGCTGACCCTATGTGTCGTAAAAGTTGTTGAGGTACACTCGGACACAACGAAATCACATTCTACGAACCACCTGTTTAGATCTTGCGAGGTTTGCCATGGCTGACTACAAAGCGCCCCTGCGCGATATGCGCTTCGTCCTCAATGAAGTTTTCGAGGTCGCCAAACTCTGGGCCGAACTGCCTGCGCTGGCCGAGACCGTCGATGCGGAAACGGTCGAAGCCATTCTCGAAGAAGCCGGCAAGGTCACCAGCAAAAGCATCGCGCCCCTGAGCCGTGCCGCTGACGAAGAAGGTTGCCACTGGGCGGACGGTGCCGTCACCACCCCGGCCGGTTTCCCGCAGGCTTATCAGACTTACGCTGAAGGCGGTTGGGTCGGTGTCGGTGGCGATCCGGCCTATGGCGGCATGGGCATGCCCAAAGCGGTTTCGGCGCAGGTCGAAGAAATGGTAAACTCCGCGAGCCTGTCCTTCGGTCTGTACCCGATGCTGACCGCCGGTGCCTGCTTGTCGATCAACGCTCACGCCAGTGAAGAGCTGAAAGCGGCGTACCTGCCAAACATGTATGCCGGTGTCTGGTCCGGCTCCATGTGCCTGACCGAGCCGCATGCCGGTACTGACCTGGGGATCATCCGCACCAAGGCCGAGCCTCAGGCCGACGGTTCCTACAAAGTCAGCGGCACCAAAATCTTCATCACCGGCGGTGAACACGACCTGACCGAGAACATCATTCACCTGGTACTGGCCAAACTGCCGGATGCACCGGCGGGGCCGAAAGGCATTTCGCTGTTCCTGGTGCCCAAGTTCATGGTCAATGCCGACGGCAGCCTGGGTGCACGCAACCCGGCAAATTGTGGTTCGATCGAACACAAGATGGGCATCCAGGCGTCCGCGACCTGCGTGATGAACTTCGACGAAGCCGTGGGTTACCTGGTCGGTGAGCCGAACAAAGGCCTGGCGGCGATGTTCACCATGATGAACTACGAGCGTCTGGGCGTCGGCATCCAGGGCCTGGCCACTGGCGAGCGCTCGTATCAGAACGCTATCGAATATGCTCGCGACCGTCTGCAAAGCCGCTCGCCCACCGGCGCGCAAAACAAAGACAAGGTCGCTGACCCGATCATCGTCCACCCGGATGTGCGTCGCATGCTGCTGACCATGAAAGCCTCGAACGAAGGCGGCCGTGCCTTCTCCACTTACGTGGCGATGCAACTGGACACCGCCAAATTCAGCGAAGACGCCACCACCCGCAAGCGCGCAGAAGACCTGGTTGCCTTGCTGACCCCGGTGGCCAAGGCTTTCCTGACCGACCTGGGTCTGGAAACCACGGTTCACGGCCAGCAGGTGTTTGGCGGTCACGGCTACATCCGTGAGTGGGGCCAGGAACAACTGGTGCGCGATGTTCGCATTACGCAAATCTATGAAGGCACCAACGGTATTCAGGCGCTGGACCTTGTGGGACGCAAAATTGTCGGCAGCGGCGGGGCGTTTTACAAACTGTTCGCTGACGAGATTCGTCATTTCATCGCGACAGCCAATGCTGACTTGGCGGAATTCACCCAGCCGCTGAACAATGCGGTGGACACCCTCGACGAACTGACCGCGTGGTTGCTGGATCGGGCGAAAAACAACCCGAACGAGATCGGTGCGGCGTCGGTTGAGTACCTGCAAGCATTCGGCTACATGGCCTATGCCTACATGTGGGCGTTGATGGCCAAGGCAGCCTTCGGTAAAGAAGCGCAGGACGACTTCTACGCGAGCAAACTCGGTACGGCACGGTTCTATTTCGCCCGTCTGCTGCCGCGTATTCATTCGTTGAGCGCATCGGTAAAGGCGGGCAGCGAATCGCTGTTCCTGCTGGATGCAGGACAATTCTGATCCTGTAACGGTATGTAAGCATTCTCTTACATAACGTGCTGCTGTTTTCCCATAGGCGAGGATTGGATCCAGGGCTAATCTACTTCACATGGACGTCGCGCAGGAAGCGCAAAGCAACAACACGGACACGTAGGATTCTGCCAGGACGGCGGAGTGAAATGGATGTCAGGGAAACAGTCTGCAAAGCCCCGCTTCGGCGGGGTTTTCTTTTGTCCGCAAAAAAGTATTCAGCTCAACCCGTCCCACTATCGCCGGACTTCTATTTTCTCCAGCAAAGTCCGCAACCAAAGCTGTAATCCGATTCCAGGCTGAACCCTGAAGAACACCCCAGTGTCGATAAACTGTATGGCCCATAGAGCCAACATCAATCAGGAGCTACCCCATGGATTTTATTCGCATCATCATCGCCATTCTGTTGCCGCCCTTGGGTGTGTTTCTGCAAGTCGGTTTTGCTGGGGCGTTCTGGCTGAACATTCTGCTGACGTTGTGCGGTTACATTCCGGGCATCGTGCATGCGGTGTACATCATCGCCAAGCGCTGAGTTTTGCTGCGTCAGGTAAATAGCCTTCGCGGGCAAGCCTCGCTCGTTGTGCAAGAGCGAGGCTTGCCCGCGAAGGGCGCGATGCGATTCAGCCCGCCAAGTCCATCACCCGCCGATAAAACAACCACTCCTGTTCCAGCGCATGGGCCTGGTTACCGGCCTTGCGAAAGCCATGGCGCTCGTCGGCGTAGTAATGCGCTTCGACCAGAATGCCGTTGTCCTGCAAAGCCTTGACCATGTCACGGGTCTGTTGTGGCACTACCACGGCGTCCAGTTCACCCTGAAAGAAAATCACCGGAACGCTGATGTTGTTCGCGTGCAGCAATGGCGTGCGCGCGGCATAGCGTTCAGCGTCCTGCACCGGGTCGCCGATCAACCAATCCAGATAGTCGCCTTCGAACTTGTGGGTGGCGCGGCCTAGCGCAACGGGATCGCTGACGCCATACAGGCTGGCACCCGCCCGAAAGACCTTGTGAAAGGCCAGTGCGCATAACGTGGTGTAGCCACCGGCGCTGCCTCCACGGATAAACGCCTTGTCGCCGTCGATCAGCCCCCGGTCGGCGAGGTAGCCCACCACCGAACAGGCATCTTGCACATCCACATCGCCCCAGCTCAAATGCAACGCCTGGCGATAAGCGCGGCCATAACCGCTGCTACCCCGATAGTTGAGATCGGCCACGGCGAAACCGCGTTGTGTCCAGTACTGGATCCGCGGGTCGAACATCGGGTAGCAGGCTGAAGTCGGGCCGCCGTGAATGAACACGACCAACGGCGGTTTCGTGTCCGTGTCACCGTTCATCGCCGGGTAGAAGAAACCGTGGGCCTCGCCCGAACCGCTGGGATAGCGCAGGGGCTGCGGGCGGCTGATCTGCTCGGCAGGCAATGGCGCAACACCGCCAGCCAGAATCTTGACCTGCCGGGTTTTACGGTCGATAGCAATCACCGCAGACGAACTGACCGGCGAAGCGGCGATGCAGTAGATGAACCGCTCATCCTGTGCGAGATGGCGGAAACGGCTGTAGTCGCCAGTGAAGTCGTCATGGGAACCATCGCCATGACAAAGCCCCAGCCGACCGAAACCTTCTTCAGTCCAACTCGCCAGACAAGTGTCTTCGTCCAGCGGGAGCCAGGTGCAACCACCCAGTTGCCAAGGCGCTGGACCATGGTCGGCGGCAGCGCTTGGGAGTGGGCTCAAGCCGTTGCCGGACTCCACCCACGGCTGCCAGAAACCGCCGCGATCGGTCAGACAAAACAGACGGCCACTGGCATCGAATCGTGGTTGCTGCAACGACTCCTGGGCATTGTCGCCAGCCACACAGCGCGGTGACGCAAAGGTTTGATCGCTCTGGCGTTCGGCAACCATCAGGCGGGTGGCGGTCCAGGGCTGATCCGGACGGTTCCACTCAATCCAGGCCAGACGCTGACCGTCAGGACTCAGGGTCGGAGCTGCGTAGAAATCGGCGCCTTCGGCCAGTAGATGACGCTGGCCGTCAGCCAGATCGATAGCCACCAGGCGATGTCGATCGCGGTTTTCTTCCACCGCCAGCACCTGCCCGTTGGCGAAATGCAAATCGCCGTAGCGGCATTCACTTGAAGTCAGCACCTCAGGCGCCTCACCGGTCAGTGATTGGCGATACAGCTGCTGATCGGCCTCATTGACAAAAACCAGCCCGTCATCAGTCAGGCAAAACGCGCCGCCGCCATATTCGTACACCCGGCTGCGCGCACTGAAGGTGGGCGGCGTCAGGCAACGAGCCTGGCCGTCGCGCCACTGCCATATCCGGCAGGCGGCGTCCTCGGGGCGGTATTCGTTCCAGAACAGGCCATGTTGCCCGACCTGCAACTCGGCGAAGTCGATGCCCGCCGCAACAGCCTTGGCGGCGCTCAAGGGTTCAGCTTTTGGCGATGAGGCGTGAGTTTCGTTCATTGCGAAAGGCCAGTTGTTCGATGGTCTGGGTGGCGTGTTCGGCTTCTTCGCGGGCCTTGAGGATCACGCCGTGATGTGCCGACTTGCTGCACACCGGGTCGGCGTTGCTCGCGTCACCCGTGAGCATGAATGCCTGGCAGCGGCAGCCGCCAAAATCCTTTTCTTTCTCGTCGCAGGAGCGGCACGGCTCGGGCATCCAGTCGTAACCGCGAAAGCGGTTGAAGCCGAACGAGTCGTACCAGATGTGCTGCATGCTGTGGTCACGCACGTTGGGAAACTGCACTGGCAACTGTCGGGCACCATGACAAGGCAGTGCGGTTCCGTCCGGCGTGACGGTCAGAAAAATACTGCCCCAACCGTTCATGCAGGCTTTCGGGCGTTCTTCGTAATAGTCCGGCGTCACGAAAATCAGCTTGCACGGATGCCCTTCGGCTTCCAGTTTGGCGCGGTATTCGTTGGTGATGCGTTCGGCGCGAACCAATTGTTCTTTGGTCGGCAACAGGCCGACCCGATTGAGCTGGGCCCAACCGTAGAACTGGCATGTCGCAAGCTCGACGAAGTCCGCTTCAAGGGCAATGCACAGCTCGATGATCCGGTCGATCTTGTCGATGTTGTGCCGATGAGTGACGAAGTTCAGCACCATCGGGTAGCCATGAGCCTTTACCGCGCGGGCCATTTCGAGCTTTTGCGCGAAGGCCTTTTTTGAACCGGCCAAGAGGTTGTTCACCTGCTCGTCGCTGGCTTGAAAACTGATCTGGATATGATCGAGCCCGGCCTTTTTGAAATCGCTGATTTTTTGCTCGGTGAGGCCAATGCCCGAGGTGATCAGGTTGGTGTAGAAACCCAGCTTGCGCGCTTCAAGGATCAGCTCGGCAAGGTCCTGGCGCACCAGCGGCTCCCCGCCGGAAAAGCCCAGCTGCGCGGCACCCATCTCCCGGGCTTCGCGAAAGACTTTGATCCACTGCTCGGTGGACAACTCTTTGCCCTGCTCGGCGAAATCCAATGGATTGGAGCAATACGGACATTGCAGCGGGCAACGATAGGTCAGCTCGGCCAGTAACCAGAGGGGCAGGCCGATTTCAGGCTTGGGCGGTAACGTGTCTGACGTACCGTCAGGCAAGTTCGATCCAGTGCTGAGCACGGGCGACCTCCATGAATTGCTCGATGTCGTCACCGAGCTCGGGCACGTCGGGGAATTGCGTTTTCAATTCGGCGATGATCGCCGCGACATCCCGCTGACCATCAATCAAACCGCCAATCAACGCAGCACTGTCGTTGAGTTTGATCATGCCTTCCGGATAGAGCAGCACATGGCCTTTCTGTGCCGGTTCGAACTGAAAACGATAGCCTGGGCGCCAGGTCGGGGTTTTGCTGCGATCGAAACTCATACGATGATTCCTTTATGCCAGACCCGCTGTTCGGTCACGCTGTGGTACGGCGGGCGATTCAGTTCATAAGCCATGCTCATGGCGTCGAGCATGCTCCAAAGAATGTCCAGTTTGAACTGGAGAATTTCCAGCATGCGCTCTTGGCCTTCCCGCGTCGTGTAATGCTGCAAAGTGATCGCCAGACCGTGCTCCACATCCCGGCGCGCCTGGCCCAGGCGCGTGCGGAAATATTCGTAGCCGGCCGGGTCGATCCACGGGTAATGCTGCGGCCAACTGTCGAGGCGCGATTGGTGGATCTGCGGGGCGAACAGCTCGGTCAAGGAGCTGCTGGCGGCTTCTTGCCAACGGGCCCGGCGGGCGAAGTTGACGTAGGCATCCACGGCGAAACGCACGCCGGGCAGCACCAGTTCCTGAGAGCGTAGTTGATCCGGGTCGAGGCCGACCGCTTGGCCAAGGCGCAGCCAGGCTTCGATGCCGCCTTCTTCGCCGGGGGCGCCGTCATGGTCCAGCAAACGCTGAATCCACTCACGACGAATCTCGCGGTCCGGACAGTTGGCCAGAATCGCGGCATCCTTGAGTGGAATATTCACCTGGTAATAGAAACGGTTGGCGACCCAGCCCTGGATCTGCTCGCGGGTCGCCCGTCCTTCATACATCGCCACGTGATACGGGTGATGGATATGGTAATAGGCGCCCTTGGCGCGCAGGGCCGCTTCGAATTCGGCGAGGGACATTGCGGTGTCAGTCATTGCGGTTCTCCGGGTACAACCGGTGGATTCTTTGGTGTCTGGTCTGACGTCTTCGCGGACAAGCCTCGCTCCTACTGGGGATAGCGCCGAACCTGTATGAGCGAGGCTTGCCCGCGAAGAGGCCATCCGCTACAGCACAATACTCATGCCGTCATACGCCACTTCAACCTCGCGCCGAACCAGCTCCGCACGCTCTGGGGAATCCTCATCGAGAATCGGGTTGGTGTTGTTGATATGGATAAGTACTTTGCGCTGTTTGGGCAACTGTTCCAGCACTTCGAGCATGCCGCCAGGGCCGTTCTGCGCCAAGTGACCCATTTCCCGGCCCGTGCGGGTGCCGACGCCACGGCGCTGCATTTCGTCGTCGTCCCACATCGTGCCATCCACCAACAGGCAATCGCTGCTGGCCATGATCTTCAGCAGCGCTGCATCGACCTTGCCCAGGCCCGGTGCATAGAACAGTTTGCCGCCGGTGCTCAGGTCTTCCACGATCAGGCCGATGTTGTCGCCCGGATGCGGGTCGAAGCGGTGCGGCGAGTAAGGTGGCGCGGCGCTGCGCAAGGGCAGGGGAGTAAAGCGCAGGTTCGGGCAGGCCGGAACGGTGAAGCTCTGATCGAGTTCGATGCGGTTCCAGTTCAACCCGCCATTCCAGTGCGTCAGCATGGTGAACAGAGGGAAACCGGTGCTCAGGTCTTCGTGGACCATGTCGGTGCACCAGACCTGATGCGGGCAACCTTCGCGCAGGCTGAGCAGGCCGGTGGTGTGGTCGATCTGGCTGTCCATCAGGATGATTGCGCTGATGCCGGTGTCACGCAGCGCGCGGCCCGGCTGCATTGGCGCGAAACTCTGGAGCTGGGCGCGGATGTCCGGTGAAGCATTGCACAGCACCCAGTTCACGCCGTCATCGGAAATCGCGATGGACGACTGGGTACGCGCCTCGGCCCGCAGGCTGCCGTCGCGAAAACCTGCGCAGTTCACGCAGTTGCAGTTCCACTGGGGGAAACCGCCGCCGGCGGCGGAACCTAGAATCTGGACAAACATGGCCGCTCCATCATTGAAAGCTGAAAATAAAAACGCCCCGGCGAGCCGAGGCGTAGCACTGCATCTCTACCAGACGGCAGAACTTAGCGGCTTGCGAAGTACATGGTGACTTCGAAGCCGATACGCAGGTCGGTGTAAGCAGGTTTGGACCAGGACATAGAAACGCTCCTTCAGGTGGATGGGACAGTTGAGACCTATACATATAGTCCACCTCCAGCCGGAGATGTTCAGATAGTTAGGTGGCTATGTTACTCAAAATTACAGAGCGATTGGCCACGAATCTTTGATAAAGCTAATTGCAGCGCCGGTAATGATCATTTTGCCACTTGCCAAGGCGCCCCGGAACAAGGTCCGTTTGCCAGGCAGCGCCACCCGCCTTCGGCCCGATTCAGTCGTTGGGCCGCCGCCAGCAAGGCTTCACGATCGATCATCAGAATCGCCTGAGGCAGACGCTGCAGGTAATCAGATGAATGGCCAGCCAGTTTGCCTTGCCAGAGCAGCTCGGCGGCCTGGTCGCTGGGCAGGGCGATGCTGTCGAATTGATTGACCAGGGCTTGACGCTGAGCGATGAAGGTCGGTTCATCGATGCATTCGATCATCCCTTCCAATTCGCCGAGGAACTGTTCGATGTGTTCCAGTAAATCCAGAGGCGCGACGCTCGGTGATTGCACGCCGAACAGCAGCCCGGTCTGACCGTTTATCTGGCGTAGTCCGCTGAACACGGCATACCCAAGTTGCAGCTCCACCCGCAGGCGCTGGTAGAACGGCGTCTGGCATACGTGTGCGAGCACACGCCAGGCGGCTTCATCGGCGATGTCTTGGGTTGCTGTCGGACAAAAAAGTAACAGCGCGTGTTCACTGGAGCCGGTATCGACGGCGTTCCACAGATGCTGCGAGCGAATCGAGGCAGGCGATGTCAGTTGATTGTCCGCAATGCCGGGGATACGACTCAACGCAAGCCCCATCGCCGCTTGTGTCTGGGCAGACAGGCCGACCGCCAGGCCATCCCAGCGTGCGCTCGACCAGAGTTGCTGCAGGTCATCCGAGACTACGCTGTGCTCATGGCATAGATCGGGCAATGCTTTGAGAAGCTGTCGAATCGGCATCAATGCAACGGCCGCTGGCGCTTCCTGTGAGAAATCGGCATCAGGTTTTGTCAGTTCTTTCAGCGCATGTTCGAGGACTGTCGGCATCGGTTCCTGCAGCCCCGTCATTTTCAATAGCCATTCGTTGCCCGAAGCACTGAAGGAAAAGTCGACACCGGCCTGACGCGCATCTTCGCGCAGCCTGCGCAGATTGTTTTCCAGATTCGACTGAAGGCGGCTGTGAGGGATGAACTCCAGGCGCCAGCGCAGATACACCGCACCTTGATCCGTGTTATCCGGCAACGCCAGACTGAACTGCATCGGCGATCGTTCTCGGCGACTGCGTGAGCGATCCTGGGCAAACGTTCGCAGGCCGCGGTGGGCGCTGGTCTGGCCGCGAATCAATCCGGCATTCGGGGCTGGTGTTTCGGCGCGCAGAAACGGGTTAGGAGTCGGCAGTTGCCACTGGCCGGTAACGTTATCCACAGCGCCGATTTGTTTGAGGATGGCCTTGAGGGCGACAACGCCCTGTACGGACAGTCCGAGCTCAAGCTGTTCGCTGTCTCGTTGGGCCAGTTGCAAGGCGCTACTGACTTGCTGTTGGCGCTGCAGCAGGGCTGCATACTCTTCGCGCAGCTCAACCCAATCCTGACAGGAGGCAAAAAAGCCCAGCCAATCCAGAAGCCGTTCGCGGATCACGTTGTCCGGTTGCGTGGCGCGGGCGGATCGCGTGAATTCGACATGCAGCACAGCTTGGCCAGCATACTGATAGAGCGGCGTGGCTTTAAGGGTGTCCGCCAGCCCTTGCTCTCGCAACTGTGCCACCAGGCCGCCGGATTTTTCCGCATTCAGCCAATGACACAGAAACCCCAGCGCTTGGGGCGATGAATCGGGCAGTGCTTCGAAGGCGAACAGCAGGTCCAGCCGACGCTCTCCAGCCTGTTGATAACTATTGTCTGAAGCATCCATCAACACGGCGGGTTTTGTCTGAGGGACTTTTTCGCCCGGGGTAATAGCAACGGCAAACGCCTGCGCCATCTCCTTCAACTCATCGAGATGCTGTGGCCCGACCAGGCTCAGCGTCATTTGCCCGGTCCGGTAAAACTGCTGATAAAAGCCCCTCAACGCTTGCTGAAATTCCGGTTGCGGCACCGGCAGGCTGTAACGGTTTCCCGCATGAAACGCCCGCAACGGATGAGCCGCCGAGAGTCCATCGTACAGCGCGAACTGTCGTTGGGCCGTCGCATCCCGTGACCAGGCGACAAATTCGGCGTGCAACACTTCCCGTTCCCGCCGCTGATCGTCCGGATGCATACGCGGATGAGCGAGCATGTCTGACAGACGCTCCAGCCCACCCCTGAACGCCTGAGGTGGCAGCTCGAAAAAAAAGTCCGTCGTACGTTCACTGGTTCGCGCATTTACCTGCCCGCCATGACCTTGCACGTAGGCCATCAGCCCTTGCCCTGCGGGAAAGCGCTCAGTGCCCAGGAACAGCAAATGCTCAAGAAAGTGCGCCAGCCCCGGCCAGGCCAGTGGCAGGTCGTGACTGCCAGCGGCGACCCGCAACGCTGCGGCGCAACGCTTCAAATCGGGAGCGTGGCGCAGCGTCACCCGCAGGCCGTTGGCGAGGGTTTCAGTGTGGAGGCGAGGATGATTCAGCGCAGGCATGAGCACTTCCAGAACAGGGAAGCGCTCATGCTAGCGGATTAGTGCTTGTTCAGCTCGCCGTATAGCTGGGGACGGCGATCGTGGAAGTAACGATTGGCGGCGCGGGAATCGATCATCAGCTGACGATCCAGTTCGCCGACAATCAGCGCTTCATCAAGTCCGGCCTGGGCGATGCGGCTGCCATCTGGCGCGGCGATGCTGCTCTGGCCGCAATACTGGATATCGCCTTCTTGCCCGCAGTAGTTGGCATAAGCCACATAACACTGGTTTTCGAAGGCCCGTGCGCGGACGGTGACGTCGGCAATGAAATCGTAGGGAATCATGTTCGCCGTCGGCACCAGAATCAGCTCGGCGCCGGCCAACGCCAGGCGCCGGGCGTTCTCCGGGAACTCCAGGTCGTAGCAGATCAAAAAGCCAAGCGTCCAGCCATTGAGTTCAACCAGCGGAAACTCATCCGGCCCGGGGCTGAACATCGAGTGGTCGAGGTCGCCGAACAAATGAGTCTTGCGGTAGTTGCACAGCCGCTCGCCATTGGCGTCGATCAACTGCACGGCGTTGTATATCTTCCCGTCTTCGGTACGCTCCGGGTAGCCATACAAGATGGCGATCCCCGTCGTTTTGGCAATGCGCGCGATTTGCTGCGCCGATTCACCGTTGTGCACTTCCGCCAGCACCCTGACCGCATCGATGCCAATGTTGTAGCCGGTCAGGAACATCTCCGGCAGCACCAGCAAGTCTGCGCCCTTGGCCTCCAGCGCCAGTTGATGCAGGCGTTGCAGATTACCTGCGACATCCAGGGGCAGCGGTGGACATTGGTAAAGGGCTACGCGCATTTCGGATTCCTCTTACTCAGGCAGGGCGATCGGACCGATCTCGTTGAACACATCTCCTGGACCCGGGTTTTCGGCGTGAGTTTCACCACCGAAGTGTTTCATGATCCCCCACACCGCGTTGAGTGACGTCTGCACCGCGCCTTCAACCCAGGCCGGCGTCCACGAAACGTCATCGCCGGCGATGAAAATCCCCCGTTGCTCGGGCGGCATGTCGTCCTGCATGAAGTGCGCGTACATGCGCTGATTGTAGCGGTAATGACCGGGCAGGGCGCCTTTGAAGGCGCCGAGGAAATGCGGGTCGGCTTCCCACGACACGGTGATCGGATCGCCGATGATCCGCGCGGCGATATCAACTTTCGGGTAAATCTTCTTCAACGCATCCAGCGCCAGCTTCACGCGTTTTTCCACCGGGTGCGGGAGCATTTTCAGGGCGTCGCTCATCCACGAGTACGACAGGCAAATCACCCCTGGCTTATCGTCGCCGTTGTCGAACAGATAGGTGCCGCGGGTCAAGCGATCGGTGAGGGTCATGCTCATCAGGTCGCGACCGGTTTCCGGGTCCTTGTCCTTCCAGAATGGGCGATCGACCATCACGAATGTCTTCGACGATTGCATGTAGCGGGTGCGGTCCAGGGCCATCCACATCTTTTGCGAGAACAGGCTTTCGTCGCATTCGATCTGGGTGGTCAGCAGCCAGCTCTGGCAGGTGGTCAGTACGGCCGCGTATTCGCGTGTGTCGCCGTAGTTATCGGTGACCTTAAAACGCCCGTTCGGCGCATGGGCGATTTTCTTCACGCCGGAACGTGGCGCGCCGCTGTGCAATGAGCTGAGGCTGGTGCCTTCAGGCCAATGCACGCAACGCTCCGGCACATGGCGCCAGATACCCAGCGGCACTTGTTCCACACCGCCGACGACCAAGTGCTGATGATCGTCGCAGTTGGTCATCACCACCCGGAAGATTTCCAGCATCGAGTTAGGGAAGTCCGAGTCCCAACCGCCCGTACCAAAACCGACCTGACCGAATACTTCGCGGTGATGGAACGAGAGCTTGGCGAAGGCTTCGGAGGTGGCAACGAAATCGTAGAAGGTGCGGTCATCCCACAACGGCACCAAGGTGTTCCACAGCTCCTTGAGGCGTGGCACATCGCGGTCACGGATCGCTTGCTGGATATCAGAGAACTGCGAGCCGGCTTCCAGGGCATCCGCCCAGGCGTCAGCGACTTCCTGGAACAGTGCAGGAAGATCCGCCAGTTTCTGTGCGTAATGAGTTTTGCCTTCCAGATCGATTACCGTGCTGCCCGACGCAGGCGTCAGCGGGTTCGGGAAGGGTTTGGTTTGAAGGCCGAGCTTGTCGACATAGTGATAAAACGCGGTCGACGATACCGGGAAACGCATACCGCCGAGTTCGGCGATGATGCCTTCAGCACCGTTGAACGCCTGGGAACGCAGACGGCCGCCCATCTTCGAGGCTTCGTAGACGACGGGTTTGAGGCCCAGCTTCATCAATTCGTAGGCGGCCACCAGGCCTGCAATGCCTGCACCGACAATCGCCACTTCGGCGCCGTGGTTGTGGGCAGGAATGCTGCCCAGCCCGGCCGGGTGCTCGATCCAGTTATCGAAAGCGAAAGGAAAGTCCGGGCCGAAAACCGTGACCGGTTTTTTACCGTCTGCAGGATGGCGATTGTTCTTGTTCATGGCTGACCTTGCTGGCGCTGACGCTGACTGCGCGTCTGAGTATAGGAAAAGATGGCAGCCATTCTAAAGAGCGTAGAACACGTTAATAAGACGCAATGTGTCGTCATTTTGCTAATAACTTGATCAATATGACGACGTACCGCTACATACTGTAGGAGCGAGGCTTGCCCGCGAAGAGGCCCACCCAGACACCGAAGACCTACCGGCAGAAACTCAAACCGGCTGCCCCCGATCAATCTTGCTGCTCAAGATGATCGAAGTCGTCGTCTTCTCCACCCCATCCACACTGCCAATCTGATCCAGCAACTGATCCAGCTGCTCCGGCGAATCGGTGCGCAACCACGCCACGTAATCGAATTCGCCACTCACCGCACACAACTGCTGCACCTGCGCCATGGCGCTAAGACGACGCAACACTTCCTTGCCGGACCGTGGTTGCACCGTGATCCCGACGTATGCCTGCAATCCGCCATCCACCACGCGCTGTCCCAGGCGCACACCGTAACCGGTGATCACCTTGGCCTTTTCCAGCCGCGCCAGGCGCGACGTGACGGTGGTGCGGGCGATGCCCAGTTGACGGGCGAGCATGGCCACGCTTTCGCGGGCATTAATCTGCAAGGCCGCGATCAATTGGCGGTCGATTTCGTCAAGGACGGGCGGGCGGGTGTCAGGCAAAGGGCATCTCCAGCGGTATAGAGCAATGGGCAGGCATGTTACAGGCACTCCATGCCCTCAGCGGGTTAATTGGATGGACACAAATTGTCACTCGTAGTCGAATGCGCAACCAAGGGCTATGAAGCGAGGGGATCGAAATGAAGAGCATGCCAGCGGCTCTGCGAGACTATGCACTGCAGATTGCGAATCACGAAATGGGGCACTACGTAGTCGCCCGAGCCCTGGGCTTTGAAACGGGTGATGTGACCCTGAAAGTGACCATGGGCCTAACGCACCATGGAGGGGCCTCCATTACCTTGACGCGGTCAATTTCGTCGATCGACGGCATGAAGGAACATTTGGAGGCTCGGATAATGGTCCTCTTCGCCGGCTCCATGGCGCAGACATTACCTGCAAAGCATTCGCCCGAAAAACGCGTCGATAAGTCGAAAGCGGCAGCCATCCTGAAAGGAGAGTTTGGAGCGGAACAGGACTACGCGAAAATAAGAGAGCTTCGGTATTTGCTTCGAAATATCTCCTACCCCGATACGGACCCAGCGTCGTCTGACAGCGTCATTGCTGAGCTGACAGAGATTAATGATCGCTTGTGGTTGCGGACTCAAAAAATCGTAGAGGCATTGGCCGATACGATTACTGGATTGGCAGGGGTTCTGGTAGAGCGCATGGTCATTGTGGAGCAGTGGGGTAGGGGGGCGGATACGTATGAGGTTGTGTTGACGGGTGAAGTGCTTGAAGGGCTGGTGCCCGTGCGGGCGATACCAGCGTTGAGTGTTTGGGAGTAAGTATCCAGGTGGCCGCTGGGCGCATGGGGCAAGTCGTAAACTTTTTCGTAGTCGCGTCTAGCAGCATTTTGCTTGGTACGGATGGTTTCCAGCAATCGAGCATGGTCGTAGGAGTGCTGAAACAACCGCGCCTCCATGTACCAGTGCCCACCATGATTCGGTCCCATGTGATTGCTGATCAGAGAGCGAACTGCAACCTCGACGCGTTCGATGGCATCCATGACAAGTAGGCGCAGGTGGCGGTCGAAATCATAAAGCGTGGTCAGGTCACGAAACCCAGCGCCTTTGCGGAAGGGGTGGTCTTCGTCCTCCGCTTGCTGGAAAGTTCGCATGTAGGGGGTTAGGCGGAAGAAACTCACTGCCTGTAAAAAGTGGCGAGCCCGTGTGTCATCCTGAATATGCAACCCACGCTGCTTGAGCAATTCGATCTGTGCGGTGATATCGATGACGGGCTTATGGAAAACTCTCATGCCCTAAAAGCTCCAGGCAAAAAAAACCCGCGCAATTTGTGCTTAGCTGCCGAAGCAACCATAGGCATGGCGGGTGTGTTGCGGGCAAGACTAGGTACAACCGCATTGGTTTGCAAGTTTTTTGCTGAAGGCTCGATAGGCGGATGTACCTGGTTTTGCATGAGTGATCTCGATGCTCTTGTTGGCGGGGAACTGATCTTTTTCAGGTGAAAGCCACGCATTGCGTGGCTTTCTGATTGGTCCGACTAAGCATCGGATTCGTCTTTGGTCCGAGCCGGTCGCGGCGTAAGTACCTTTACCACATCATCAATCACCGCTTTGCTCATCGCCGTCAGATAGTGCGCGGCCCAGGCGTGGCGGTCGGTGTCTTTTGCGTAGGCTGCGTCCTCGGCAAATGATTTGGCGAGGAACAGCAGATCGGAGGCCTGAGTCAATGCGTCGAGGATGGGGACGCCAGCGCTGACGTGGAACAGTGGCTGATCCGAGCAATAGATGAAGGGCGTGAAACCGATGGTTTTTAGTTCTTATGCGGACGGAATTGCTTTGCTCATTGTTTCGCTCCTTAACTCGAGGAGCTGCCGCATTCGTTACCACACGAATGGGTGGCAGCTGTACGCAGGGTGGTAAACCGGGAGCCAAGGAACCGGCAGACCCGAAGGTCTCCCACGCACAGCCGCCATAACACAGGATTGCAGGTGTAGAAAACGCCTGAAGTCGTGATTGGGGACGCTGTTGCGCTTAGCCGCCGGGTTACCACACCCGATCACTGCATATGCAGCGACGTCCGGAGAGTATCCCGTTGAAGAAAAGCCCAACAAGGCGGAAAAGCGCCTAAACGCACCCATTACGCAATTATCGGAGTTTGCCTACAAGGTCTGCGGGCGTCATCCGATATTGCGACACCTTCAGCAAAACAAACCTACACGTCAGGCACGAAAAAGCCGCGTATTTACGCGGCTTTTTTGTTTGGTGGGCCCAGTAGGACTCGAACCTACGACCAAGGGATTATGAGTCCCCTGCTCTAACCAACTGAGCTATAGGCCCTCAGTAGGCCGCGGATTATAGCGATGGTTTCTCGGCTGTGCTATCCGAAAAATCCAATATGGCTGTACGAAGAAACGTCGCAGCAAATTCCTCGGGGGGAAGTGGCACGCTGACGATGTAACCCTGGATCTGTTCGCAGCCTTCGGCGGTGAGAAATTGCTGCTGCGCCTGGGTTTCGACACCTTCGGCGATGACGGTGAATTGCATGCTGCGGCCCAAGGCGATGATTGCGCGAACAATGGCCGCGTCGTGTGGGTCGTCCGGCAGGCCGCGGACGAAGGATTGGTCGATCTTGAGGATGTCCAGCGGCAGGCGTTTGAGGTAGCTCAGGGACGAATAGCCAGTGCCGAAATCATCGATTGCCAGTTGCACACCCAGGCGTTTGAGTTGATGCAGCACCGCCAGCGCCTCTTCGGCCTGGCTCATGATGAAGTTTTCAGTGATTTCCAGTTGCAGGAAGCCGGGATTGAGGTGGTTGTCTTTGAGCAATTGTTCGATCCGGCCAAGCAGGTTCGGCTGGCGCAATTGCGCGCCCGCGAGATTGACGGAGAGTGGGCCCAGGCACTCATAGACCTGACTCCACTCGTACATCTGTCGGCAGGCGGTCTCCAGCACCCAATCGCCGATTTGCAGGATCATGCCGTTTTCTTCGGCGAGGGGAATGAAGTGCTCGGGAGGGACATCGCCAAAGGTGGGATGACGCCAGCGGATCAGCGCTTCAGCACCGACCACTCGATGGTCATCCAGACTGATTTTAGGCTGGTAGTACAACAACAGCTCATTGCGCTCGATGGCACGCCGCAGTTCATGTTCCAGCGCCACGCGCTCGCTGGCTTGGGCGGTGAGGTCGCGGGTGTAGCTTTCAACCCGGTTACGACCCTTGGCCTTGGAGCGGTACATCGCGGCATCGGCGTTCTTGACCAGCGTCGCGACGTCGCAGCCGTCTTTGGGATACAGGCTGGTGCCAATGCTGGCGCTGATGAAAAACTCGTGTTCGCCGGCCTGGAAAGGGGCGGAGAAGCAGTTCAGCAGCTTGGTGGCAATGTTGTCGGCATCGCTGGACTGTTGCAGGCCCGGGAGCAGGATGATGAATTCGTCGCCACCGAGCCGCGCCACGGTATCGATATCGCGCAGCTGCTCCTTGAGGCGCACGGCGATGCCTTTGAGCAACAAGTCGCCGACCGGGTGGCCGAGGCTGTCGTTGATGTGCTTGAAGCGGTCCAGGTCGAGGAACAGCACGGCGCCTTGGCCGCCGTTTTCCTGCTGGCTGTTCAGTGCAGTCAGCAGCCGACTTTCGAACAAGGTGCGGTTGGGCAGGCCGGTCAGCGGGTCGTGGTGCGCCTGGTAGTCGAGTTTGGCCTGAGCGTGCTTGAGGCTGGAAATGTCTGCAAACACCGCAACAAAGTGGGTGATGAATTTGTCTCGGTTGCGCACTGCATTGATCGTCAGCCAGCTCGGGTAAAGCTCGCCATTCTTGCGTCGGTTGGAAATCTCGCCCTGCCAATGACCATCGGCGGTCAATTGATGCCACATCGCCGCATAAAAGGCGCTGTCATGCAGCCCCGAGGCAAGCAGGCGAGGGGTATGGCCCAGCGCTTCGCTCTCGCTGTAACCGGTAATTTCGGTAAAAGCACGATTGACCGCGCTGATGTGCTGCTGGGTGTCGGTGATCAGGACACCCTCGGCAGTGCTCTCGAACACCGTGGCGGCCTGTTGCAGTTTCTCCTGCATCAGATGCCGCTCGGTAATGTCCCGGGCAATGGTCAACATGCAGTCTTCATCGCCGATGGGTAACGGCCGGCTGGAAACCTCACAGAGCCTGATCTGCCCGTCTTTGCGGCGGATGTGGCAACTGAAGTCGCGCACGAAACCGTCCCGGTGCAACAGCTCGAGCATCTGTTTTCGTTCGTTGAGGTTGACCCAGATCCCCAGGTCCAGGGCTGACCGATCCACGGACATCGCGCTGTTGAAACCGGTAATACGGCTGAAACCTTCGTTGACCTCCAATAACAAACCATCGCTCTGCCGGGACAGCAGCAAGCCATCGGGGGAGGCATGAAAGGCCTTGGCGAATTTTTCTTCGGAGGTTTGCAGTTGTTGCTGGGTTTCCTTGAGCTGGCTGATGTCCCGCACGACGACCACCAGGGCCGGGGTCGTATCGAGATCGAAGGGCTCGGCGGAAATCAGGCCGGTAAACATCTGACCATTGCTGCGGCGAAAGGGCATCTCCAGGTTGCGGATGCTGCCAGCCTGCAAACGCTGCAACAAACCTGGCCCCACGCCGGGAACGCCCCAGATGTTCAGGTCGGTGGCGGTCTGGCCGACGACGTCTTCGGCCTTGAGACCGATCTGTTCTTCGAACGCTTCATTGACTTCCAGCAGGCAACCGTCGGAAAGCCGCGCAATCACCAGAATATCCGGGCATTGCTGGAACACTGAAGCAAACTTCTGTTCCGACAGGCGCAATGCCTCTTCGGTGCGCTTGGCTTCGCTGATGTCGATCATCAGCCCGCGCAGTACTGGTTCATGGGCATGCTCGATCAGGCTGACGATATCGCGGACCCACAGGCAGCGGCCGTCGGCGGTGATGACCCGGTAATCGACGCTGTGATCGCGCCCGGCGGCTACTTCACGGTCGCAAAAGGTTTGGGCGCGGGTCAGATCCGCCGGGTGGATGATGTTGCGCCAGAAGCCTGGAATCAGCCAGTGGGACAGGGGGTAACCAAGGAGTTCCTCTGCATGGGGTGAGACGTAGCTGTAGGTGTAATCGCTGATCCGGGCTTCCCAGGCGATGGCCGAAAGACTCTCCACCAGCCCGCGATAATGGTATTCGCTGCTGCGCAGCTCCTGTTCCAGAGCGACCCGACGGGCAATTTCCGAGCTGAGCCGGCGATTGATCCGGATAACCACCGCCAGCACGATCATCAGAAGCAGCAATCCAGGCAGGCCGTAAGTCAGCACGTCGAGCCAGATGGTCCGATGATCCAGGACGTTACCGACCCAATGTTCCTGGATGGCACTGATTTCACTTGGAGTCATGTCAGCCAGGACTTTGTCCAGGATGCTGACCAACAGCTTGTTGTTCGGTGGCACGGCCATCGCCAACTGGTAGCGATAGGGCGTTTCACCGCTGACGTAGAGGCCGTCGAGCTTGAGCTGGCGCAGGCTCCAGACACTGGAGGCAAGATCGCCTACTACGGCGTCCACAGCGTCGGTGGCAAGCGCTTGCAGCGCCGAGCTGACATTGGGCATCGCCACCAGATTCAGGTCGGGATGGCGGGTGCGCAACAGTTCATGGGGGGCGTAGTTTTCCACCACGGCGATCTTCAGGCCGTACAGGTCTTCGAGTTTGCGCGGTTGGGGGCCTCCGACATGAGCCAGAATGACAATCGGAAAGTCGAGATAGGGGCGGGTGAACGACAGATACGTCTGACGCTCGGGGGTCGACATGATGCCCGGCAAGATGTCTAGCTTGCCTTGTTTGGCCTGCTGCAAGACTTCAGTCCAGCTGACCGGCTCGATGGGCGTAAGTTTGGTGCCCAGCCGTTGACGGATGACGTTGATGTAGTCCGCTGCCAGGCCCTGATAACGCCCGTGCTCGTCGCGAAACTCAAACGGCGGCCAGGACGCGTCCACGCCCAGGCGCAATTCCGGGTGAGCCGTTAGCCAGCTACGTTCTTCGTCGGTCAGAGTCAACGCGCCAGCCGTTGCGGTCCAGGTCATTAGCGACAGCAAAAAAAGCACGGTCGGCCATCTGGGCATAACGGTCTCGTTACGGCTTGGGGGAATGCTTCGAGTGTAGACGGGCTATGCGGCGGGGGGGGATGTACGGGGCATTTAATCTGCATAAAGCAAAACCCCCGGCCAGGGCCGGGGGTTTTGTGATCACTCGTCGAGGAAGGAGCGCAAATGCTCGCTTCTCGTCGGGTGGCGCAGCTTGCGCAGCGCCTTGGCTTCGATCTGACGAATCCGTTCACGGGTCACGTCGAACTGCTTACCAACCTCCTCAAGGGTGTGGTCGGTATTCATGTCGATACCGAAGCGCATGCGCAGAACCTTGGCTTCACGGGCAGTGAGGCCGGACAGGACTTCGCGAGTCGCTTCTTTAAGGCTCTCAACAGTGGCGACATCGATTGGCGACTGCATGGTCGAGTCTTCGATGAAGTCACCCAGATGAGAATCTTCGTCATCACCGATCGGGGTTTCCATGGAGATCGGCTCTTTAGCGATCTTCAATACCTTGCGGATCTTGTCCTCAGGCATTTCCATGCGTTCGCCCAGCTCTTCCGGGGTCGGTTCGCGACCCATTTCCTGCAGCATCTGCCGGGAAATACGGTTGAGCTTGTTGATCGTCTCGATCATGTGCACCGGAATACGGATGGTGCGGGCCTGGTCGGCGATCGAGCGAGTGATCGCCTGACGGATCCACCAGGTGGCATAAGTCGAGAATTTGTAGCCGCGGCGGTATTCGAACTTGTCTACCGCTTTCATCAGGCCGATGTTGCCTTCCTGGATCAGATCGAGGAATTGCAGGCCACGGTTGGTGTACTTCTTGGCGATGGAGATCACCAGACGCAAGTTCGCTTCGACCATCTCTTTCTTCGCGCGGCGGGCCTTGGCCTCACCGATCGACATGCGACGGTTGATGTCCTTGATCTCGGCGATCGTCAAACCGGTTTCGGTTTCCAGCGCGGTCAGCTTTTGCTGGCAACGAATGATGTCCGGTTGCAGGCGACCAATGGCTTCTGCGTATTTGCTTTTGCCTTTGGCCAGTGCATCGGTCCAGCTTTCGTCGACTTCGTTGCCCGGGAACTGGCGCAGGAAGTCGGCACGCGGCATGCGGGCATCACGAACGCACAGTTGCATGATCGCGCGCTCTTGCTGACGCAGACGATCCAGGGCGCTGCGAACACGCTCGACCAGGCCTTCGAATTGCTTCGGCACCAGTTTGATCGGCATGAACAACTCAGCCAGGACTACCAGCTCGGCAATTGCCAGCTTGTTGCCACGACCGTGCTTTTTCAGGGCCTTGCGGGTGATTTCCATCTGATCGGCGACAGCGCCAAAGCGCTGTGCGGCGATGACCGGATCCGGGCCGCTTTCGGCTTCTTCTTCGTCATCGCTCGCTTCGGCGTCATCGTCGTCGGTGTCGTCGTCCGCTTTCACGGCTTTCGGATCGACAGGCGGTGGCACTTCGGCCGCAGGCGGCGCAATGCCGTCGTCCGGGTCGATATAACCGCTCAGGACGTCGGACAGGCGGCCACCTTCGCTGGTGACGCGAGCGTACTCGGAGAGGATATGGTCAACCGTGCCAGGGAAGTGCGCGATTGCGCCCATCACTTCGCGGATGCCCTCTTCAATACGTTTGGCGATTTCGATTTCGCCTTCACGCGTGAGGAGTTCTACCGTACCCATTTCCCGCATGTACATGCGCACGGGGTCGGTGGTGCGACCAATGTCGGTCTCGACCGCCGCCAACGCTGCCGCCGCTTCTTCCGCGGCCGCCTCGTCGGTATCGGCGTCGGCCAGCATAAGGGCATCCTTATCTGGCGCAACCTCGAATACGTTGATCCCCATGTCATTGATCATGCGGATGATGTCTTCCACCTGTTCCGGATCTGAAATATCCTCCGGCAGGTGGTCGTTGACCTCAGCGTAAGTCAGGTAGCCCTGCTCACGACCCAATAGGATCAACTCTTTGATACGAGACTGCTGTTGCGCTTTTCCGGACATAACACCCTATCCACTGAAGGTCTTGGCGGGCAAAAAACAAGCCGAGGATTATACCTGAGCTATGACCTCACGCGCCAGTTGAGGTCGGGTTTGATGCGGAAACATTGCGACTTAAAAGGTCGCGCAGTTGGTTTTTCTCTTCGGTATTCAATTCACTTTGACGTGCTTTTCGAAGAAGTTGTTCCAGGTTTCGCTCGCGTTGGCGTGCTGACAAACTAGTTATGGTGTCGAAAAACTGTTGTTCAAGGTTATCTCCATCAATCAGCCATTCCTTCTCTGCCAGCGCTTTTAGCAGTCGGCCTTGTTCGGTGCCGTGCCAGCGAGCAATCAATTGAAATGAGTTTAGCTTGGGATTCTTCTGCACGGCTTCGAGCAGCGCGACCAACAGTTGCGTGTTGGTATGGTCCTCGGCGGCGAAGTGCCCGGCATCCTCGACTTTCTCAGCCAGTTGCGGGTGATGCAGCAGCGTACGCAAGGCGGCCAGGGTGGGCGGCTCTACAGCGGCCGGAATCCGTGGTGCGCGCGGTTGATCGCGATCACCACCCCGTTTGCCATTCTTGTCCCACGGCTTCTTGTCCCATTTCTTGCCGCTTGCGCCAGGTTTCTTCGGCGTCCATTCCTGCTGCGGCGCGTACATCTCTTGTGCCTGCGGCTGATGGTAGTCGCTGTAATCCGGCATGGCATCGTAATCGATGCCTGGATCATAAGCGGGGGGCGCTTCCTGAGGATGAGGCGTACTTTGAACCAGTTGACTCACGGCTTCACCGCTAAGCCCGGTAATTTCGCTCAGGCGCTGGCGCATCAAGATACGCAGGTTGGCACCCGGGACTTTGTCAATCAGCGGCGCGGCGAGGGTGGCCATGTGGGCCTTGCCTTCCAGGGAGCGCGGGTCCGATTCCTCGGTCAGCTGTTGAAAAAAGTAATCGGCCAGCGGCTGGGCGTGCTGATTGATCCGTGCGCGGAAGGCGTCAGTGCCCTCAGATCGGATCAGGGTATCCGGATCTTCGCCTTCAGGCAGGAACAGAAAGCGCGCCCGACGGCCGTCTTGCAGGCATGACAGAGTTGCCTCCAGTGCCCGCCAGGCGGCGTTTCGGCCTGCCTGGTCGCCATCAAAGCAGAACAATACGCTGGGCACGACGCGAAACAGGCGTTTCATGTGTTCTTCGCTGGTGGCCGTGCCCAGTGTTGCGACGGCATTGCGCAGGCCTTGCTGGGCGAGGGCGATGACGTCCATGTAGCCTTCAACGACGATGATTTCGTCGAGGTTGCGATTGTTCTTGCGTGCTTCATAAAGGCCATAGAGTTCCTGGCCCTTATGGAATACCGGAGTTTCAGGTGAGTTCAGGTATTTCGGCTTGTCGTCGCCCAGTACCCGGCCGCCGAAGGCAATAATGCGCCCGCGACTGTCGCGGATCGGGAACATCACTCGATCGCGGAAGCGATCATAGCGCTTGCCGGTTTCGGCGTTCTCGATCAGCAGGCCGGCATCGATCATGGCCTTTTGCTGCAGGGTATCGCTGCTCAAGTGCTTGTACAGATTGTCCCAGCCGGGCGGGGCGAAGCCGAGGCCGAAGTCTCGGGCGATTTCGCCCGTCAGTCCGCGACCCTTCAAATAATCCACGGCGGCTTTGCGCAACGGATGGCTCTTCAGGGCTTGACGATAAAAGTCGGCGGCGGCGGTGAGCAGCGGGTACAGCGGCGAATCGGTAGGCTGGCGCGGTTTGTGCGGCCGACCGCTTTCTTCGCGGGGAATTTCCATGCCGGCGGCTTTGGCCAGTTCTTCGACAGCCTGGACGAAATCCAGATTGTCATGGTCCATCATGAAGCCGAGGGCGTTACCGCCAGCGCCGCAGCCGAAACAGTAATAGAACTGTTTGTCGGGGCTGACGCTGAAGGAGGGGGTTTTCTCTTTGTGAAACGGGCAGCAGGCCGTGTAGTTCTTGCCGGCTTTTTTCATTTGCAGGCGCGAGCTGACCACGTCGACGATGTCGGTGCGGTTCAGAAGGTCGTCAATGAAGCTCTGGGGAATTAGCCCGGCCATGGCGTTCTCGTCATCTGCGCTGAAATGGACCCAAAACGAAAGGCGGCCAAACGCGGGTCGTTGTTCGAGGCGCGCAAGGTGTGCGGCTCGACCTGTGTCGTCTGCGTATCGCTGTCGGGAAGTGTATCTGCCGAAAATCCACTGACGTTAATACCAATCAGTATTCGACTATTTGAAAGTGTTTCGCTGAATCCGGCGACGGCCAGTCATTGGCCTCGGATAGCTCATAAGCGGGCACGCAAGAAGGTGCCTTGGGCTGATCGTCGTGAGAGGAATCAGTGGGTGTGCTCGTCAGTAGCCTTGGAAGGCTCGTCAGAAAAGACGTGCACCGCTGGCAAAAGAGCCAGGTCTGACGCTGTGAAGCAGGTTTGTCTCGGTCGCGTCTGCGGCTTTGACGGTGAAGCATCAAGCGTTGTCCGCAAATGCCATTAGCCCGGCTGAGGGCCGGGCTTGGCAGAAGCTTGCTACGATCGTCTGTATATTAGTACAGACGAACGGCGCGGCGCTGTTCGCGCTGAACTTTCTTGGCGTGACGCTTAACAGCGGCTGCTGCCTTGCGCTTACGCTCAGAAGTTGGCTTCTCGTAAAATTCGCGGCTACGAACTTCAGCCAGTACACCGGCTTTTTCGCAGGAGCGCTTGAAACGACGCAGAGCTACGTCGAAGGGTTCGTTCTCTTTTACTTTGACGGCTGGCATCCAGAGCTACCTTCATTCATTACCGGGGTCAACATCCTCGCGGCAAAAGAGCACTTGAAGACGTCGGTTTTTAAGGGTTGCGGATGTTAACCCCTCATCGCTCGGAATGCAAAGCCTCTGATCGAAAACCGCTGGTCGGGGCATCACGCGACGACTATTATGCGCGCCTTCGAATTCAGCCTCTACAAGGCGCAAACCCATGCTAGTACTGGGATTAGAAACCTCTTGCGACGAAACCGGTGTCGCGCTTTACGACAGTGAACGCGGGTTGTTGGCCGACGCGTTGTTCAGTCAGATCGATCTGCATCGTGCCTATGGTGGCGTGGTGCCGGAGCTGGCGTCCCGTGATCACGTCAAACGCATGCTGCCCTTGATTCGTCAGGTCCTGGCCGAGGCCGACTGTGTGCCGACCGAGATCGACGCCATCGCATATACCGCCGGTCCCGGCTTGGTGGGAGCCTTGCTGGTGGGAGCTTCCTGCGCCCAGGCGCTGGCCTTTGCCTGGGGGATCCCGGCCCTGGGTGTGCATCACATGGAAGGACATTTGCTGGCGCCGATGCTGGAGAAGCAACCGCCTGAGTTCCCGTTCGTCGCTTTGTTGGTGTCAGGTGGTCATACACAGCTGGTTCAGGTCGACGGGATTGGCCAATACACGCTCCTTGGCGAGACCCTTGACGATGCTGCCGGCGAAGCATTTGACAAGACAGCGAAGATGATGGGCCTGAATTACCCGGGTGGCCCGGAAATCGCGCGTCTGGCGGAGCAGGGCGTTGCAGGACGTTTCACTTTTCCGCGTCCGATGTGTGATCGTCCAGGCTTGGCTTTCAGCTTCAGCGGCCTGAAAACCTTCGCCCTGAACACTTGGCAGCAGAGCGTCAGCGCCGGGGACGACAGCGAGCAAGCCCGTTGCGACATCTCGCTGGCGTTCCAGCAGGCCGTGGTGGAGACTTTGACCATCAAGTGCAAGCGTGCGCTGAAACAGGCGGGTCTCAAGCGTCTGGTCATCGCAGGGGGCGTCAGCGCCAACAAGGCGCTGCGGGCTTCACTGGAAAAAATGCTCGGCGACATGAAGGGTGAAGTGTTTTATGCCCGTCCGGAGTTCTGCACCGATAATGGCGCGATGATCGCGTTTGCCGGTTGCCAGCGCTTGCAGGCAGGCCAGCATGAAAGCCTGGCGATCAGCGTGCAGGCGCGCTGGCCGATGGAGCAATTGTCGGCGTTGTAATGAGCGGCGTTCACGTGCGGTATTTAAAAATGCCGTTCGCGCCCGGCAAACAGGTCGCGTAGATTGCCGCGATGACGCCAGACGATCAGGCCTGTGAGCGCGCTCATGGGGAGCAGTGCCGCCGGTTCTTGCCAGGCAAGCAGCGGCAGGGTCAGTGGTGTGGCAATCAGGGCTGCGAGTGAGCTGGTGCGGGTCAGGTAGAACGTCAGCAGCCAGGCGCAGACCGCCAGCAGTGCGGCGGGCGGGTAGAGTCCCAGCAGCATGCCGGCCGCGGTGGCGACACCCTTGCCACCGCGAAAGCGGAAGTACAGCGGAAACAGGTGCCCGATAACGGCGCAGACGCCGATCCAGGCTTGTTGCTGCAGCGAAAGGCCCGCTGCACCTGCGATCAATACGGGTAGCAGACCTTTGTTCAGGTCGCCGAGCAAGGTCAGGATGGCGAGTTTCCTGCCGGCCAGGCGCAACATATTGGTGGCACCGGCATTGCCCGAGCCACTCATTCGCGGATCGGGGTTACCGGTCAGGCGGCTGAGCAAAATGGCGAAGGACAGAGAGCCGAGCAGGTAGGCGAGGATCGCCAGTAACCAAAACATGCTAACTATTCCGGGCGAGGACGCCCTGATTCTAACGGCGCATTGCGCCCTTGTCGTGCAGTGGAGAGAAGTGCTTGGACAGAGTGTTTATCGAGGGCCTGGAAGTCGACACCGTAATCGGTGCCTACGACTGGGAACGAGGCATCCGACAGTGTCTGCGACTTGATCTGAGCTTCGCTTGGGACAATCGTCCGGCCGCAGCCGGTGATGACCTGACCCTGGCGCTCGACTACGCGAGCGTTTCGTCACGCATCCAGGCATTTGCCGAGCAGGCTCAGTTTCAACTGGTCGAAACTTTTGCCGAACGTCTGGCGCAAGTGCTGATGAGCGAATTCAAGATCACCTGGATGCGCCTCAAGCTGACCAAGCCAGGTGCCATCCCGGCTGCCACCGGTGGTGTGGGCGTGGAGATCGAGCGCGGATGTCGCTGACTCAGGTATACCTCGGGCTCGGTAGCAATATCGAGCGCGAAGCCCATTTGCAGGCAGGCCTGGACGCCCTGGCGGCTTTCCTGGTGGATATGCGCTGTTCGGCGGTATTCGAAAGCCAGCCGGTAGGGATCAAGAGCGGGCCGTTTTTCAACTTCGTGGTCTCGGCCTTCACCGATCTGCCGCTGATGGAACTGGATCGACGGTTGAAATTCATCGAGGCGGATAACGGTCGGTACGCGCCCGACCGCAAGGGCTTGCCGCTGGATATCGACGTGCTGCTGTTCGGCGATCTGGTGGGCAACTTCGATGGCTTGATCTTGCCCAGGGCAGAGATTCTGAAAAACGCCTTCGTGCTGTGGCCGTTGTCGTTGATTGCACCGGATCGTGTGCATCCGGGTGTAGGCAAGAGCTTTGCCACTCTGTGGGATGAAGCGCAGATCGATCAGGTGTTGGCGCCGGTGGCTTTTGAGTGGCGCGGTAAGCAGTTGACTCCTTCGAATTTGTTGTGAGGCGCAAGACGCCTTCGCGGGCAAGCCTCGCTCCTAAAGGTGACGCCGTTCATCACCTGTAGGAGCGAGGCTTGCCCGCGATGCTTTTCAAGCAGGCGCCGCCGCTTTGTAAGCCTTCAACGCCTTGAGCCGCTCGCCTTTGATTGCCTCGCCCAATTCCGGTCCTTTGAATCCCTTCTCCAGCAACGGCTGAACGGCAACACTTCGCGCTGCAGTTGCCGCGCCCCGTAAATAATCCGCCTGTGGATAACTTCGCTGCTCCAAGCCTTTACGCCCTCGAGCGTCCATCTCGCACGCCGCGATAAACTCCTCAAAGCGCTGAGGTCGACGATAGACGTCGAAACTCTGCAGCAACTCCAGCAAGGTCGACGCTTTCAGCTCCAGCGCACGATGGCCATGGGTGTGATATTTGCCCACCAGCAGCGCCAACTCCTGACAGTCTTTGGGTGCCTTGAAGCGCTCATTGACCGCTTTGATCAGCTTCAGACCTTTGTGCTCGTGAGCGATGTGGCGGGGCCATTCTTCCTCAGGCGTCAAACCTTTGCCCAAGTCATGCAGCAAGCAGGCCCAGCGTACGGTCAGCGGTTGTCTGTGCAGCGCCGCTTGCTCCAACACGCTCAGGGTATGCACCCCCGTGTCGATTTCCGGGTGATGGGCTTCAGGTTGGGGTACACCGAACAGCGCGTCGACTTCCGGCATCAACACCTTGAGCGCGCCGCATTCGCGCAGCACCTCGATGAATACCTGGGGCTGGTCTTCCATCAGTGCGCGGGCGATTTCTTTCCAGCTGCGTTCGGGCGTCAATGCCTCCAATTCACCTGATTCGCTGAGTTGACGCATCAGCTCCAGAGTCTCGGGGGCGACGGTGAAACCCAGTTCCGCATAACGAGCGGCAAAGCGGGCAACGCGCAAAACACGGAGTGGATCTTCGGCGAATGCGGGGGAAACGTGGCGCAGCAAGCGAGCTTCGAGATCCCGTTGGCCGTGGTAAGGATCGGTCAGGTTCTGTTGATCGTCTTCGGCCATGGCGTTGATCGTCAGGTCACGGCGAATCAGATCTTCTTCGAGGGTGACATCCGGGCTGGCGTGAAAGATGAAGCCGCCGTAGCCGCGCCCGTTTTTGCGTTCGGTGCGGGCGAGGGCGTATTCCTCGCCGCTTTTGGGGTGAAGAAACACCGGGAAGTCTGCGCCCACCGGACGAAAGCCCTTGGCGAGCATTTCTTCAGTGGTGGCGCCTACAACAACCCAGTCGATATCGGTGACAGGTTTGCCCAGCAGGCGATCGCGGACCGCACCGCCGACTTTATAAATCTGCATAGAGAGCCTCCGTTAGCCCGACAGAATAACCTTTGCGTCGAACTTGCGGAGGCAGAAAAGCAGATCAAAGATGAATGACTGCCAGGTCCAGCCGGCCATAATCCCCCTCGCCGTGTTCACTTCTGGGCGGAATATGGTGGGTTTTCATTACCTGATCCCCTTGCAAGGTTTCCAGGTGAATGTCGAAGCCCCAGAGGCGGTGCAGATGCTTGAGTACTTCGTCGGTGGAATCGCCCAGCGGTTTGCGGTCGTGTTGCTGGTGACGCAAGGTCAGAGAGCGGTCGCCACGCCGGTCGATGCTGTAGATCTGTATGTTGGGTTCGCGATTGCCCAGGTTGTATTGCGCCGCCAGGGTTTCGCGAATGGTTCTATAGCCTTCTTCATCGTGTATCGCCGGAACCAGCAGATCGTCTTTCTGATCGTCATCGAGGATGCTGAATAGTTTTAAGTCGCGGATCACCTTGGGCGAGAGGTACTGCAGAATGAAACTCTCGTCCTTGAAACTGCTCATGGCGAATTTGATGCTGGACAGCCAGTCGGTACCGGCGATTTCCGGGAACCAGCGATAGTCCTCTTCGGTGGGGTGTTCGCATATCCGGCGGATATCGCGATACATGGCAAAACCCAAGGTGTAGGGGTTGATTCCGCTGTAATAGGGGCTGTCGAAACCGGGCTGAAACACCACGCTGGTATGGGAGGTCAGAAACTCCATCATGAAACCGTCAGTGACCAGGCCTTCGTCATACAAGTCGTTCATCAAAGTGTAATGCCAGAACGTTGCCCAGCCTTCGTTCATCACCTGGGTCTGGCGCTGTGGATAAAAATACTGGGCAATCTTGCGTACGATCCGCACGATCTCGCGCTGCCAGGGCTCCAGCAACGGCGCGTGTTTTTCGATGAAATACAGGATGTTTTCCTGAGGTTCGGCGGGGAAGCGTGCATTGTCCTTGTCACTGTACTTGTCCGCGCCTTTTGGAATGGTCCGCCACAAATCATTGATCTGCTTTTGCAGATGCTCTTCCCGATCCTTCTGCCGACGGCGTTCTTCCTCGGCGGAAATCGGATAAGGACGTTTGTACCGGTCGACTCCGTAGTTCATCAGGGCATGGCAGGAATCGAGCAAGTCTTCTACCGCGTCGATGCCATGGCGTTCTTCGCACTGCATGATGTACTGCTTGGCGAACACCAGGTAATCGATGATCGAGCTGGCGTCGGTCCAGGTGCGGAACAGGTAGTTGCCTTTGAAGAAACTGTTATGGCCATAGCACGCGTGAGCTACCACCAGAGCCTGCATGCAAATGGTGTTTTCTTCCATCAGATAGGCGATGCAGGGGTCCGAATTGATCACAATCTCGTAGGCCAGCCCCATCTGGCCGCGACTGTAGGATTTTTCGGTGCTGAGGAAATGTTTGCCATAGGACCAATGGTGATAACCCAAGGGCATGCCGACAGAGGCATAAGCGTCCATCATCTGCTCGGCGGTGATCACTTCGATCTGGTTGGGATACGTATCCAGCGCGTAGCGGGCCGCGAGACGACTGATTTCGCGGTCGTAGGCCTGGATCAGCTCGAATGTCCATTCGGAGCCGGTGGAAATGGGTTGGCGCTTCTGCTCTTTGGCGGTCATGTCACTAACCTGCGCTGGAAGAGTTCACGAAAGACCGGATAGATATCCCCGGCCGAGACCAGTTGCTGCTGGGCAAAAGTGTCAGAGAAGGCTTCGGCGATGCGTTCGTATTCGAACCACAGGGCCTGATGTTCGCGCGGGGTAATCTCAACATAAGTGTAGTACTGCACGTACGGCATGATCTGATTGATCAGGATGTCGCGGCAGATCGGCGAATCGTCGTTCCAGTTGTCGCCGTCTGACGCTTGGGCGGCATAGATATTCCATTCGTTGCTCGGATAACGCTCGGCCATGATCTCTTGCATCAGTTTCAAGGCGCTGGAGACGATCGTGCCGCCGGTTTCCCGAGAATAGAAAAACTCCTCCTCATCCACTTCGCGGGCGCTGGTGTGGTGGCGAATGAATACAACGTCGATTTTGTCGTAGTTCCGCTTGAGGAACAGGTACAGCAGGATGAAGAAGCGTTTGGCGATGTCCTTGGTCGCCTGGGTCATGGAGCCGGATACGTCCATCAAGCAAAACATTACTGCTTTGGAGCTAGGGTTCGGCTGCTTGATCAGCAGGTTGTACTTGAGGTCGAAGGTGTCGAGAAATGGCACTCGGTGAATGCGCGCACTGAGTTTCTCGATTTCTGCTTCGAGGTCCTGGATATCGCCGAAGTTGTCCGGTTCTTCCCGTTTCAGCCGCAGCAGTTCCTCTTTGGCTTCGCGCAGCTTCGCCCGGCTGCTGCCGGACAAGGCAATGCGCCGGGCATGGGCCGAACGCAGCGTACGGATAATGTTGATACGTGACGGGTTGCCTTCGTTGCTGATACCGGCGCGTACGGTCTTGAAGGTGTCGGTACCGGTCAGGTGGCGTTTTACCAGGTTAGGCAGTTCAAGGTCCTCGAACATGAATTCGAGGAATTCCTCCTGGGTAATCTGGAAGACGAACTCGTCCATCCCTTCGCCGGTGTTACCGGCCTTGCCAGGGCCTCTGCCGCCGCCTCCTCCTGGCGGGCGGGCAATGTGCTCACCGCTGGTGAATTCCTTGTTGCCGGGGTGCACGATGGTTTGCTTGCCGCCACGACCGTGGTGAAGCACCGGCTCGTCGATGTCGCGACCGGGAATGCTGATCTGCTCGCCGTGCTCCATATCGGTGATGGAACGCCGGCTGACCGCCTCTTCGACAGCCTTTTTGATGTGATCACGGTAGCGCCGCAGAAACCGCTGACGGTTTACCGTGCTCTTGTTCTTGCCATTGAGACGTCGGTCGATCACATAGCTCATAGGGAGCCCTCCGGGCAGCTACCAGTAACAAGCTTCAAGCTGCAAGCTCGAAGCTTTCAAAGCAAGCAGAGCCACGAAACAGGGCCTCAAGCGCCCATACGGTGTGCTTGAGGCTTGTAGCCTGCCGCTTGCAGCTGCCTCACTGGGATTTCCTGACCCGCAAGTACCACTCGGACAGCAGTCGTACCTGTTTGTCGGTGTAGCCCCGCTCGACCATCCGTGTGACGAAGTCGTTGTGCTTCTGCTGGTCCTCTTTGCTGGCCTTGGCGTTGAAGCTGATGACCGGCAGCAAGTCTTCGGTGTTGGAGAACATTTTCTTCTCGATGACCACCCGCAGTTTTTCGTAGCTGAGCCAGGTTGGGTTCTTGCCGTTGTTGTTGGCTCGCGCGCGCAGTACGAAGTTGACGATTTCGTTGCGGAAATCCTTCGGATTGCTGATGCCGGCCGGTTTTTCGATTTTCTCCAGTTCTTCGTTCAGGGCTACCCGGTTGAGGATCTCGCCGGTTTCCGGATCGCGGTACTCCTGATCCTGAATCCAGAAGTCGGCGTACAGCACGTAGCGATCGAAGATGTTCTGGCCGTACTCGCTGTAAGACTCGAGATAGGCAGTCTGGATCTCCTTGCCGATGAATTCGATATAACGCGGTGCCAGATACTCCTTCAGGAAGCGCAGATAGCGTTCGCGGGTCTCTGCCTGGAACTGTTCCTGTTCGATCTGCTGTTCCAGTACGTAAAGCAGATGTACCGGGTTGGCGGCGATTTCGTGCGGATCGAAGTTGAAGACCTTCGACAGAATCTTGAAGGCGAAGCGGGTCGACAGACCGTTCATGCCTTCGTCGACACCCGCTGCGTCGCGGTATTCCTGGATCGACTTGGCCTTCGGATCGGTGTCCTTGAGGTTTTCGCCGTCATACACACGCATCTTGGAATAGATGTTGGAGTTTTCCGGCTCCTTGAGGCGCGAGAGCACGGTGAACTGCGCGAGCATTTTCAGGGTATCGGGCGCGCAATGGGCCTTGGCCAATGAGCTGTTGAACAGAAGTTTGTCGTAGATCTTCACCTCGTCGCTGACGCGCAGGCAGTACGGTACCTTGACGATATAGATCCGGTCGATGAATGCTTCGTTGTTCTTGTTGTTGCGGAAGGTGTGCCATTCCGATTCGTTGGAGTGGGCCAGCAGGATCCCGGTAAACGGAATCGCCCCCAAACCTTCGGTACTGTTGTAGTTGCCTTCCTGGGTGGCTGTCAGCAATGGGTGCAGCACCTTGATCGGTGCCTTGAACATTTCGACGAATTCCATCAAGCCCTGGTTGGCCCGGCACAGCGCCCCCGAATAGCTATAGGCATCGGCGTCGTTCTGCGGGAACTCTTCCAGTTTGCGAATATCGACCTTACCTACCAGCGCCGAGATGTCCTGGTTGTTTTCATCGCCCGGTTCGGTTTTCGCTACCGCGATCTGGTTGAGGATCGATGGATAGAGTTTCACCACGCGGAACTGGCTGATGTCGCCGCCGAATTCGGCCAGGCGCTTGGTAGCCCATGGCGACATGATGGTATTGAGATAGCGCCGGGGAATGCCGAAGTCTTCCTCGAGGATCGCGCCATCTTCAGTGGCGTTGAACAGACCCAGGGGCGACTCGAAAACCGGCGAGCCCTTAATGGCATAGAAGGGCACTTTCTCGATCAATTGTTTGAGTTTTTCGGCCAGGGACGACTTACCGCCACCGACAGGGCCGAGCAGGTAGAGGATCTGTTTCTTCTCTTCCAGACCCTGGGCCGCATGGCGGAAATACGACACGATCTGGTCGATGCATTCTTCCATCCCGTGGAAGTCTTCAAAGGCCGGATAGCGGCGGATCACCTTGTTGGAAAAGATTCGCGACAGTCTCGAGTTGGTCGAGGTGTCGAGCAGCTCCGGTTCTCCGATAGCCAGCAAGAGACGCTCGGCGGCGGAAACGTAGGCGCTGCGGTCCTTTTTGCACAGTTCCAGATACTCTTGCAGCGAGAGTTCTTCCTGGCGCGTGGACTCGAAGCGTTGTTGGAAGTGGCTAAAGATACTCATGACGTCACCTCGCTCGATACGTGGAGCCGACGCCGGATCACTCAGTCGATGCTGGCAGCAACCGAACAGGCAGTTGCTGTTTACCCCCCAGAACTCTCCCGGAGATGACAACTCCGAAAGCTACTCCCGATGACCCGTGCGCCGGTGTACCGGCTCTCCCCTGTTTTGGATGGCCTGCGCTTAAGGATAGTTGGGAATTTGGAAGGGAAATGCAAGATGCGTAATAAGTTGTGGCAGACCGTTCGTCTGTCACCGCGCTAGCCCGCGGGGACCGGGGCTTGCGCGCATTGAAAAAAATTATTCGGAAGTGCCTTGCGCCGTTTCCGAAGGATAAGTCGTACGCCACAGTTCGAAACCGCCATCCATGCTGTAGACGTCGGAGAAGCCCTGGCTGATCAGATAGGCCGCCGCGCCCTGGCTGGAATTACCGTGATAGCAGACCACTACCGTCGGCGCGTCCAGGTCGGCGCCTTGAATGAACGCATGCAGGGAATGATTATCCAGATGCTTGGATCCTGCGATGTGCAGTGCGGCAAACGTTGCCGGGTCACGGACATCGACCACCACCGCGCCTTGTTCGCGCAAGGCTTGGGCCTGTTCTGGGGGGATACGTTTGAATTCGCTCATGGCGGGCTCCTGTGGCTCGGCTGAATGCGCAGTCTAGCGCGGGGCGTTGGCTGACGTTTGTTCGGGGATAGAGGCGGCGACCGGCGGCCGGGTATTGCCCCGGGCGTCACATTTACATTGCAGGCGCTCGCCGGTGTCGACGTTCATCAGGGTCATGGCGCCACCCCAGACGCAACCGGTGTCGAGCGCAAACAGGCCTGGCTCATTGCATTGGCCTTCGAGCGCCGCCCAATGGCCAAAGATGATCTTCAGGCCTTTGGTCTTGCGTTCCTTGTGGGCAAACCATGGCGCATAACCCGGCGGTGCGGTGTCAATGCCTTCCTTGCCCTTGAGGTCGAGTTTGCCGTCGCTGGTGCAAAAACGCATCCGGGTGAAATAATTGGTGATGACCCTCAGGCGGGCCGCGCCTTTGAGGTCGTTGTCCCATTTCACCGGTTCATTGCCGTACATGCCGTCAAGGTAAGGCGCGAAGCGACTGTCATCGTGCAGGGCGTCTTCGACTTCGGCGGCGCACTTCAAGGCTTTGCGCAGCGACCATTGAGGCGGAATGCCGGCATGGACCAGGGCGATATCGCGCTGCTCGTCGTAATGCATGAGCTTTTGTTGGCGAACCCACTCCAGCAGCTCCCCGCAATCGGGTGCTTCAAGAATCTCGCGCAGCGTGTCGGCCTTCTTCAGGCGTTCGATGTTTTGCCCGACCGCCAGCAAATGCAGGTCATGGTTGCCGAGTACACAGATCAGCGATTCGCGGATGCTATAAAGGAAGCGCAAGGTCTCCAGCGACTGTGGGCCACGGTTGATGAGGTCGCCCACCAGCCACAAGCGATCCTTTGCCGGGTCGAAAGCGACTTGCTTGAGCAGGCATTGCAGTGGCTCAAGGCAGCCTTGCAAGTCGCCGATGGCATACGTTGCCATCAGTGCAAGGCTCCGGGTACGGCCAGGCGAAACGGAGCGATGACGGCGTCGAAATGTTTACCGTCCGCGGCGACCATCTCATACGTGCCCTGCATCGTGCCGACCTTGGAGGTCATGACGGTGCCGCTGCTGTAGGTGTGGCTTTTGCCCACGTCGATCAACGGCTGCTGGCCGACGACGCCTGCACCACGAACCTCCTCGACATGCCCGTCACCGTCGGTGATCACCCAATGCCGTGAAAGCAGTTTGGCGGGCACCAGGCCATTGTTCTGTACGGTGATGGTGTAGGCGAAGGCAAAGCGATTTTGCTCGGGTTGCGATTGTTCTGCCAGATAGCGGGTGACGACGCTGACGTCGACCTGATAACGAGGATCGGACATGCAAAAGGCCTTAGAAACGAAGCGGGACGCGGGGCATAGCTGATAGAACTCAGTCTAGGCCAAGTATCGGGTAGTAAACCAGAGTGGCGTCCTACCCGATAGCGCTCATCGCCTGTCAGTCGGTGGCAGGCTTGTGCAGGGCTTGTTCGCTGAGCTTGTCGGCCAGGCGAACGAAGGCCGCCAGATCGAGCTGCTCGGGACGTAGGCTGCCATCGACGCCGGCGGCTTCGATTTCAGCGTTGCTCAGCAACAATTTCAGCGTGTTGCGCAGGGTTTTACGGCGCTGGTTGAAGGCTTCGCGCACGATGCGCTCCAGCAGTTTGTGATCTTTGGCTGGATGCGGAAGTACCGCGTGAGGCACCAGGCGCACGATGGCCGAGTCGACTTTCGGCGGCGGATTGAATGCCCCCGGGCCGACGTTGAACAGATGCTCGACCCGGCAATGGTACTGAACCATGATCGACAGGCGACCCCAGTCACCGCCGCCAGGTCCCGCCGCCAGACGCTCGACCACTTCTTTTTGCAGCATGAAGTGCATGTCACGAATCAGGCTTGCGTTGTGCAGCAGATGAAAAATCAGCGGGGTAGAGATGTTGTACGGCAGGTTGCCGACCACTCGCAGGCTGTTCGGCGCGGCGTCCAGGCTGTTGAAGTCGAACTTCAGTGCGTCGCCCTGATGCAGGTGGAAGTTGCTCTTGCTGGCGAACTGCTGGTTGAGGATCGGGATCAGGTCCTTGTCCAGCTCCACCACGTCCAGTTGGGCGCCGCTGTTGAGCAGGCCTTGGGTCAATGCGCCCTGGCCCGGACCGATTTCCAGCAGACGGTCTTCAGGTTTGGCGTGAATGGAACGCAGGATGCGGTCGATGACGCCGGCATCGTGCAGGAAGTTCTGGCCGAAGCGCTTGCGCGCCCGGTGTTGGTAATGCTCGGTCATAAACGGGTCTCGGCCATCTGGTAGGCGGTTTCCAGGGCGACTTGCAGGCTGCCGGTATCGATTTTGCCGCTGCCGGCCAGATCCAGGGCGGTGCCGTGGTCGACCGAAGTGCGGATGATCGGCAACCCGAGGGTCACGTTGACTGCCGCGCCGAAGCCTTTGTATTTCAGCACGGGCAGGCCCTGGTCGTGGTACATCGCCAGCACTGCGTCGCAGTGCTCCAGATATTTTGGGGTAAACAGAGTGTCGGCGGGCAGGGGGCCGCGAAGGTCCATGCCCTCGCCGCGCAGGCGCTCTAATGTAGGTTCGATGATGTCGATTTCTTCATGGCCCAGATGACCGCCTTCACCGGCGTGCGGGTTGAGTCCGCAAACCAGGATGCGCGGCTGGGCGATGCCGAATTTTTCTTGCAGGTCGGCGTGCAGAATCCGCGTGACCCGCTCCAGGCGCTCCGGTGTGATTGCATCGGCAATCTCGCGAAGGGGCAGGTGAGTGGTGACCAATGCCACGCGCAAACCGCGGGTGGCGAGCATCATCACCACTTGCGCGGTATGAGTCAGGTCTGCGAGAAATTCCGTGTGCCCGGAAAAGGCGATCCCGGATTCATTGATCACACCCTTATGCACGGGGGCGGTGATCATGCCGGCGAAATGCCCGTCGAGGCAGCCCTGGCCAGCACGCGTGAGGGTTTCCAGAACGAAAGCCGCATTGGCCTTGTCCAGGTGCCCGGCGGTGACCTTGGCGCTAAGCGGCGTATCCCACACATACAGGCTGTTGGCGGGTGCGGGAACGTCCGGCCAGCTGTCGGGTGTTACCGGCAGCAGATCAACAACCACGCCCAGCTGCGCGGCCCGCTCGATGAGCAGGTCGCGGCTGGTAATGGCAATCAGGGGATGTGGCTGAGCTTGCGAGGCGAGCAGCAGGCACAGGTCGGGACCTATGCCGGCCGGTTCGCCGGGGGTCAACGCGAAACGCTTGGGTTTCACTGCGTTGCCTGGTCTGCGCCAGGGAGCTTGATTTCTACATACGCTTCGTCACGGATCTGACGCAGCCAGGTTTGCAGCTCTTCGTCGTATTTGCGGTTACGCAGTACGGTCATCGCTTGTTGTTCACGGGCCTGGGTGGTGCTGTCGGTAGCGCGGCGACCAAGGACTTCCAGAACGTGCCAGCCATATTGAGTCTGGAATGGCTTGGACAGCTGACCTTGTGGTGTCTTGGCCATCACTTCGCGGAATTCCGGTACCAGTGCATTCGGGTCGATCCAGTTCAGGTCGCCACCATTGAGGGCGGAACCCGGATCTTCCGAGAAACTTTTCGCCAGCTCGCCGAAATCTTCGCCTGCTTCGATACGGGAATAGAGCGAATCAGCCAGAGCCTTGGTTTTTGCTTCGTCGCGGATCGGGCTTGGTTTGACCAGGATGTGACGCACGTGCACTTCGTCACGCACCTGGGTCTCGCCGCCACGCTTGTCGAGGATCTTCAAAATGATGAAGCCGCCCGGTGTACGCATAGGCTGGGTGATGTCGCCAACAGACATGGTGCTCAGCAGGCGATCGAACGGAGGTGGCAGTTGGGCGGCTTTACGCCAGCCCATGTCGCCGCCTTCCAGCGCGGTTTCGCTGGCGGATCTGGCGATCGCCAACTGACCGAAATCAGCGCCTTGCTTGAGCTGCTGGTACACCGCGTCGGCTTGTTTGGCTGCATTCTGAATCGCGTCGGAGTTGGCGCTTTCCGGGGTAGGAATCAGGATGTTGGCCAGACGGAACTCTTCGGACAGTTGCATCTTGCCCAGGTCGGACGCCAGGAAGTTCTTCACTTCCTGCTCGGACACCTGGATACGCTCGGCCACCCGGCGCTGACGCACACGGCTGATGATCATTTCGCGGCGGATCTGGTCACGAGCGTCGTCATAAGACAGGCCGTCGCGAGACAAGGCGGCGCGGAACTGATCGATCGACATGTTGTTGCGCTGGGCAATGGTGCCGACTGCCTGGTTCAGTTCTTCATCGGTAATGCGAATGCCGGAACGCTCGCCGATCTGCAATTGCAGGTTTTCGACGATCAGGCGCTCGAGCACCTGCTGATCCAGTACGCCCGCAGGTGGTACGGCGGCACCGCGCTTGGCGATGGTTTGCTGAACTTCACGAACACGCTGGTCCAGTTGGCTCTGCATGACCACGTCGTTGTCGACGATGGCCACCACTTTATCGATGGACTGTACCGCGGCGTTGGCCGCAGTACCCAGGAACAGCGCGCCCAGCAGCAGCGGGCGCAGACAATCAGAAAGCTTGGTCTTCACGTTCACGATAACCTTGGATGCCTTTGTCGAGGAAGCTCTCTACCTTGGCGCCGGTGAGGCCGCCGAGTCCCTTCAGAACAATTTGGAGGAAGACGCCGTGGTCGCCTTTTTCGTTTTCCGGGGCGTTCTGACTGAACTCGTCATAGCTGACCCAGTAACGGTTGATCAGGCGCAATTTCCAGCAGCAGTTGTCGTATTCGAAACCACCGAAGGCTTCCAGAGTACGGTTGCGGTTGTAGTCATACTGCCAGCGGCTGATAGCGTTCCACTGCGGCACGATCGGCCAGATCACCGAGAAGTCGTGCTGCTCGATCTTGTAGTAGTCCTTCACGTAGCCGGGAGTGCCCGGAGTGCCGTAGTCACCGCCGCCCACCGACCATTTGCCGGTGTTCTGGTCATAACGAACCTGGTCATTGCGATAGCGATAACCGGCGTTGATGACCTTGTTCGGGTTGTCTTCAGGCTGGTAGTGGAACATCGCGCTGCCCGAGCGAGGGCTGCGGCTGTCCGGGTCCCAGTTGTAATCGGCGGTGGTGCGCCAATCGCGGTTCCAGCGGTATTCGTATTCCAGCGCATAAGGCGAAACACTGGATTTTGCGTCGTCGCGGGTTTTCGCATCGATACCTGGCAACTGTACTTCGCGGTCCTTGAAGTAGAAGGCCTGGCCGACGCTAATGCGTTGACGTTCGAAGCCGTTGTCTTCAATCCAGCGGTTGGTCACGCCCAGCGACAGTTTGTTCTCGTCGCCGACACGGTCGGAGCCGGAGAAGCGGTTGTCGCGGAACAGCGAGGCGTAGTTGAAGGTGTATTCGCCTGTGTCGAATACCGGAATGTCTTCCTGGTCTTCCTCGGGTACATAGAGGTAAAACAGGCGAGGTTCCAGGGTCTGGCGATAGTTTTTGCCGAACCATTGGGTATTGCGATCGAAATACAGGCCGCTGTCGATACTGGCAATGGGTACGCCACGGTTTTGATTGCTGCTGAACGTACCATTGACACGGTCCGCCTCTGCATCCTGCAGCGCGATGTCGCTTTTACCTTTGCCGTCCAGATCCAGTTGGTACTGGGTGTACTGATACTTGAGCGATGGCTTTAGGAAGCCATAGGTCCAGTTCAACGGCAGGCTGACACCTGGCTTGAGATTCAAACGGTCGCCGGTGGCGCGAGCCAGGCCGGTCACGTTGTTATCAAGACGCGGTTCGACGGTGCCATCTTCGTTAACGAAGTTGCCATTTTTCAAGTCGCGGTCGAACCGGACGATTTCAGTCTCGTAATCGAAATCCAGACCTTGCGGATGATACGGCAGCTGACCATTGAAGGTGATCTGCGGCAAACGATCATACGGCGTGATGTTCGAAACGGTTGCCAGCTGATAAGCCTGGGCATTCAAGCGAGCGGTATAACTGTCGCCACGATAGGTGACAGAACCCTGCTGATTCACGAAGTCGGCACTTTTCACACCGATCTGATCAGTCTGCAGGTCCTGGAAGTAATACGGATCGCTGATCTTGGTGTAATCGACCTGAGTCATTACGCGCGAGTCCAGGCCACCCTTGTGCTGCCAGTTGTACATGTAGCGGGTTTCTTCGTAGTCGGTCTGCAGCTTGCGATCGTCATTCTCGTCGTTGAGGTACGCGGCGCCGAACTGACCTTCGCTGGACTTGGTCAGGTAGCGGAATTCGCCTTCCATCAACAGGCCACGCTTGCTCATGTAACGCGGGTACAACGTGGCGTCGTAGTTCGGTGCCAGGTTGAAGTAATACGGGGTAACGAGCAGGAAGCCGGTATCGCTGCCGGTGCCCACCGTCGGCGGCAGGAAGCCGGACTGACGACGGTCGTCGATCGGGAAGTAGATGTACGGCGTGTACAGAACCGGAATGTCCTTGACCCGCAACGTCACGTTGGTCGCGGTACCGAAACCGGTCGCGGGGTTCAAGGTGATGTTGTTGCCCTTGAGCTGCCAGGCGTTGCTGTCCGGTTCGCACGTGGTGTACGTACCATCCTTGAGACGGATGATCGCGTTCTCGGCACGCTTGGCGTACAGCGCGTTGCCGCGGATACGCGATTTGTGCATCACGTATTCGGCGTTGTCGACCTTGGCTTCACCGGTGTCGAGCTGCACGTCGGCGTGGTCGCCCACGATCAGTGCGCCGTTGTCGCGAATGCGCACGTTGCCGTTCAGTTCGCCACGGCTTTCGGCCTGGTACAGGTTCGCTTCGTCGGCTTCGGCCTGCATGCTGCCCTGACGCATGACCACGTCACCAGCCAGGGTAGCGATCTGCTCTTCCTGCTTATAGCGGGAAGCCTTGGCGCCGATAAAGGTTGGCGCGTCACTTTTATCCGTCTGGTCATTCATGCCAGGACGAATCGGTTCGATATAGGAACCAGCGCAGTAAGGACCTGTTTCGGCCAATTGCGCTGCGGTGAGCTTCTCGCGTGGAACCCAGTCGAGGTGACTGTAGTCTTCACTACGCGACTTCAGGCCACGGCCCTTGGACTCGGTCACCAGGACTGGTTTCGCGCCGGTGTCTGCGCTGGAGCCGGTATCTGCCGCAGCTTCGCCAGTGGCGGAAACTGTGCTGCCGTCATGGACTGGGCGTGGCGGCAATGCAGCGGCCGGTGCCTTTGGCGCACAATCCCAGGCGCCCGAAGCAGAGACTGAGCAGTCATACTGTTGCGCAGCGACCACGAACGAAGTGGCTAGAGGTTGCAGGGCCAGCAGACTGCCGGTAACCAACAACGGAAATTTTTTACGAAACGCGGGGGATTTCAATGCCATCTTATTAGTCCGGGCTTCCTGCGTGCCATCTGCCCGCGGTGTGGGCCGCACGCCTCTCGATGGTCTGAAAAAGATGCTGGATAATAAAGCATGACCCGCTTGACGGCTAGCGCCGTCGGAGACCCTTGCAATGCCTGACCAAGATGTACGCTTGCAACACCTGAAAGTTTGGCTCGATGAACAGTTGGCTATCCTCTATGCAGAACAAAGTTGGGGCGTTGTGCCCCCGGCCACGTTGACTGCGGCCAGTAGCGACGCGAGTTTTCGGCGCTATTTCCGCTGGGAAGGCGCAGGCAGAAGTTTTGTCGTGATGGACGCGCCACCGCCCCAGGAAAACTGCAAACCCTTCGTGGATATCGCTTTTCTGCTGGCGAAATCCGGAATAAACGTGCCGAAAATTTATGCCGAAGACCTCGAGCGGGGTTTTCTTTTGCTCAATGACCTGGGCAACAAGACTTACCTGGACGTGATCGACAGCGAAAACGCCGACGATTTGTTCAAGGATGCCCTGCAAGCACTGCTGGCTTTCCAGCAGTTGCCGATGGTGGCACCGCTGCCAAGTTATGACGTGGCGCTGCTGCGTCGTGAGTTGGAACTGTTCCCTGAGTGGTACGTGAAGCGCGAGCTGGGCATTGAGTTTGACTCGGCGCAACAAACACTTTGGCAGCAGGTCAGCGACTTGCTGATCGACAGCGCTCTGGCCCAGCCCAAAGTCCTGGTGCATCGCGACTTCATGCCGCGCAACCTGATGCTCAGCGAGCCAAATCCCGGTGTGCTGGATTTCCAGGACGCGGTTTATGGCCCGGTGACCTACGACGTGACCTGCCTGTTCAAGGATGCCTTCCTCAGCTGGCCTGAAGAGCGCGTGCGCGGCTGGCTGGAAGATTACTGGCAGCAAGCAGGCGCGCTCGACATCCCGGTGCAGCCAGACTTTGAAGATTTCCTGCGCGCCAGCGACCTGATGGGTGTGCAACGGCACTTGAAAGTCATCGGTATTTTTGCCCGCATCTGCCATCGCGACGGCAAGCCGCGTTACCTCGGTGACGTGCCGCGCTTCTTTGCTTATATAGACACGGTCATCGCCCGTCGCCCTGAGCTGGCGGAGCTGGGTGAATTGCTGGCCAGTCTGCCTGCTGGAGCGACGGCATGAAGGCAATGATTCTGGCGGCGGGTAAAGGCGAGCGCATGCGTCCACTGACCCTGACCACGCCAAAACCGCTGGTTCGCGCCGGCGGAGCGCCCCTGATCGAATATCACCTGCGCGCATTGGCGACAGCCGGGTTCAGGGAGATCGTGATCAACCATGCCTGGCTCGGTCAGCAGATCGAAGACTATCTGGGCGATGGTTCGCGGTACGGCGTGAGCATTCAGTATTCGGCGGAAGGCGAGCCACTGGAGACCGGTGGCGGTATTTTTCGTGCATTGCCATTGTTGGGTGACGAGGCCTTTGTGGTGGTCAACGGTGACATCTGGACCGACTACGATTTCAGCGTGTTGCATCAGCCCATCGCCGGGCTCGCTCATTTGGTATTGGCGGACAACCCGGCGCATCACCCAAGTGGAGATTTCACTTTGGTCGATGGCCATGTGCAGGACGGTCGACCGGATACATCAACCTTGACCTACAGCGGCATCGCCGTGCTGCATCCGCAGCTGTTTGGCGGGTGCTCGGCCGGTGCCTTCAAACTTGCGCCACTGCTGCGCAAAGCCATGGCTGACGGGCAAGTGACCGGCGCACGCCTGAATGGGCATTGGGTGGATGTCGGCACCCACGAGCGCCTGGCAGAAGTAGAAGCTCTGATAGAAGCGAGACGCTGACATGTTGTGGCCAGGGACTCTGATTGGAGCCGGAGCGGGCTTTGCCATAGCCAGCATTCCGGGGGCCATGCTCGGCGCTTTATTGGGACAGGCGCTGGACCGTCGTCTGCACCTGCAAAGCTGGGCGCATTTATGGGAAAAATTCGGTGGTCGCTCGGTACTGCGCAACGATGAACTGCTGTTCGTGTTGCTGGGCCGATTGGCCAAGAGCGATGGACGGGTTGTGGATGGCCACATCCAGCAGGCGCGGCAGGAAATGCGCTCGCTGGAGATGACCGAGTCGGCGCAACGTCGGGCGATTGCGGCATTCAATCGCGGCAAATCAGGACATGACCGGTTGCGCGGTTATCTGCGACGCCTGAGTGCTCAACCCCATGCGGCCGAAGGGGTGTTGCGTGCCTGTTGGCGGATGGTCTGGGCGGATGGTCGCGCCGGTAGCAATGAGCGCGAGCTGATTGCCCAGTGGGGCAAATGGCTCGGCTGGACATCGCATCAAGTGCAGGCACTGGCCAGCGATTACGAGCCGCAGAAGCGACCGTTGGTCACTGGCTCGATCACGTATCAGGATGCCCTGCGGCTGTTGGGCGTGTCTGCCACCAGTGAGCCGGCACAAATCAAGCGCGCCTATCGACGCCTGCTCAGTCGGCATCATCCGGACAAGATTGCCGGCAGCGGTGCGACGGCGTTGCAGGTTCGTGAGGCGACGGACAAGACCCGTGAATTGCATACCGCTTATACGTTGATTCGTGAACGGCGGGATTTTCGTTAGCCAAAGGTTTGTGTCGCTAGTGATGCCGCCATCGCGGGCAAGCCTCGCTCCCACAGGATTTATGTCGATAGCAAAAATTGCGTACGACTCAAATCCTGTGGGAGCGAGGCTTGCCCGCGATGAGGGCGACTCGGTCTATCAGTCCGCCACCGGCTGCGGATTCAACCAACCGCGCACCCGCCGCGCCAATTGCTCTTGCTCGGCCTTGGCATTCCCCGGCAAAGCCTTGAGTGACACCTGGCTGAACCCCGAGGTTTTCAAGCGTTTGCTGGCCTGCAAACGTTCCAGCGCCGCGTTACGATCCACCGGCTTGTCCCTATAAAAGATGTCTGCGGTAGGCAGCTTCAACGTGGGTGTGAGCTCAGCCAGTCCCGGTTTTGCTGTAACAGGCGTCTGGGCGGCAATCATCACGAATTTTTCGACTTGCGATGGCTGCTTCTCGCTCAGATAACGCGCGGCCCAGTAGGCGCCGGTACCATGGCCCAGCACGACAACACTGCGAGCGCTTTGCTGTTCGGCGAAGGCGATGGCTGCATCGATACGGGCGAAGATTCGCTGCGCGTCGGCTTTGGCGTGTTCTTCGGTGGTTTCGACGATGGCCTTGTCGGCCACCTCCACTTCGCCGCCGGCCGCCTGTTCGATGGGCGCCGCAGTCGTCGCGTCTTTGCTGCCGGCATCAGGGGTTTTGGGCGCTGGTGCCACTTCGACGATACGAGGCGCAATGGTGTCGCTTTGCAAATCGGGCAAGGTGATACTCAGGCTGCTCCACTCGGCGTCCGGCAATTTATGGCGCAATGGGCTGATCACTTGCGGCCAGTCAACGGTTTCGCCGGCGCCCGGGATGATAATCACCGCGCCTTTGGGGTCGGCGGTATTGGCCGGTTTCCACAAGGCGAGAAAGCTGTCGGTGCCGGCTTGCAGCTGTTGCTGTTCCTGTGCAGGGATTTTTCGCTCAAGTGCTGCCGCTTCTTCCTGACTACGCTCAAGCAGCGGCTGGCGTTCAACCGGTTTTTCTTCTGCGGGTTTCTCCGCGGTGGCAGGTGCCGGGTCAGCCGCTTCGACGGAAAACGCGCAAGGCAGGATCAACGACAGGCACAATGCTGGCAGTGCCAGGCGGTAGACAGGGGGCATCGGATATTCCAGGCCAGAAGTGATTCCGGCAGCCTAATGGGTTGGTCAGTATTTGTCAGTGTGTGAGACTTCGATGATGCATTTTCGCTGCCTGTGGGTTATCGGCTGTTTGTGGTTTCCCTTGATGGGCTGGGCGGCGCCCGCGCCACCGGCGCATGTCGTGCAACTGTCGCCAGCGCAACAGCAATGGCTGGCGCAGCATCGCGAGTTGCGGGTCGGCGTGGTGTTGCAAACGCCCTATGCCCAATACGATCGCCGCTTGCAGCGCCTGTCCGGGGTTAACATCGAGTTGATGAAGTGGCTGGCCAAGGCGCTCAAGCTCGAACTGAGCTGGCGTAATTATCCCGATCTTGCGCAACTGGAAGCCGCCGCCCGTGAAGGCGACATCGATATCGCGCCAGGACTGACGCAAACCCCCGTGGGTTTGCGGCTCTGGCAATTTTCCGACCCATACATGCGGGTGTCGCAACTGGTGGTCAGCGACCAGAAAAGCACCGGGGCGGTAGAACTGGAAAAACTCGACAGCCAGACCCGCGTTGCCGTGCGCATGCCCAGCGTCACCGCCGATTATCTGCGCAGCAATTATCCCCATCTGAACTTGCAGGGCGTGCCACTGGAGCGCCAGGCGCTGCAACTGTTGTTGAGTCAGCAGGCCGGTTACGCGGTAGTCGATGAAGCGCAGTTCGGACGACTGTCTGCCGAGCCCGAGTTCTCCGGCTTGGCGGTGGTGGGCGATATCGGTTTCCCGCAGTTGCTGCGGGTGGCCACGCGCCGGGACTGGCCGGAGTTGGCCGGCATCGTCGAAATCGCGCTGCGGGCGATCCCGGCCAAGGATCTGGAGCAACTGCACAATCAATGGGTGCAACCCAAGTATCCGCGGCTGTCCGAGTCGCCGGGTTTCTGGCAAAACCTCTGCCTGCTCTTGGTGGTGTTGCTGTTGAGCAGCATGGCCATTGTGTTCTGGCAGCGCCGTCAACAACACAGTCTGGAGCAACGATTGCTGGCGGCGCGCGAAGACATAGCCCTGCGCGAGGCCAGCGAAGAGGCCTTGCGCCTCACGCAGTTTTCCATCGATCAGAGCACCGTCGGCATCCTTTGGGTCAACTGGGACAGCCATGTGCGCTATGCCAACCGGGCGGCCGAAACCATGCTCGGCTACCCGGTGGGCGGGATCATTGATCGGCCCTTGATCGATTTCGAGCCCGGCTTGCACATGGACCGCTGGCTGAGCCTGTGGAAGCGCGCCCGGGCCAGTGACGAAGCGCCGCAAAGTTTCGAGACCCAATGCGTGCGAGCGGACGGCAGTATTCTGCCGGCGGATGTTTCGTTGAGCTTCTTGCGTTTTCGCGATGGCGAATACCTGGTGGTTTACCTCAATGACGTCACCGAGCGTCGTCGCGCCCTGGCCGCGTTGCAGGAAAGCGAAGCGCGCCTGCAAGGGATCGCCGCCAACGTCCCCGGCCTGGTCTTTCGCCTGGAGCGCGCGCCGGTGACCGGGCAGATCGATTTTGCCTACATCAGTGAAGGCAGCGAGAGCCTGGTGGGTTACTCGCCCGCGACACTGGCCCATCGCGACAAAGGCCTGCGCAGCCTGGTGCATCCGGACGACAGGGCCAGTTATCACCAGACCCAGGATCACGCGCTGGACACCGACAGTGACTGGTCGTGGCAGGGCCGGATTCTGACCCGTCAGGGCGAACAGCGCTGGGCCGAGATCAAGGCCATTACCCGCCGACTTGAAGATGGCGCCTATGTCTGGGACGGGATCGTCTGGGACATCACCGAGAGCAAGCGCATCGAACTGGAACTGGCCAGCTCCCGCGAGCAATTGCGCGAGTTGTCCGCCCACCTGGAGAGCGTTCGGGAAGAGGAAAAGGCCCGCATCGCCCGGGAAGTTCACGACGAATTGGGTCAGATGCTGACCGTGTTGAAGCTGGAAACGTCCATGTGCGAATTGGCCTATGCCCAGCTCGATCCGGGGCTGCACGAGCGCTTGAACAGCATGAAGCGGTTGATCGCTCAGCTGTTTCAATTGGTGCGCGATGTGGCCACGGCGCTACGACCGCCGATTCTTGACGCCGGGATCGCCTCGGCCATCGAGTGGCAGGCGCGGCGGTTCGAGGCGCGCACGCAAATCCCGTGTCTGGTGCAAGTGCCGGATAACTTGCCGGTGCTCAGCGATGCCAAAGCCATTGGGCTGTTCCGGATCCTTCAGGAAGCCCTGACCAATGTCATGCGCCACGCTCAGGCGCATACTGTTGAACTGACGCTGGCCCTTGAGGGCGATGAACTCTGCCTGACTGTCAGCGATGATGGCGTAGGATTTGTCGCCGCCACTGGCAGGCCGACGTCCTTCGGTGTGGTCGGCATGCGTGAGCGGGTGTTGATCATGGGCGGGCAGTTATCGCTTGAGAGTGAGCCGGGGGAGGGTACGACCCTGACGGTAAGAGTGCCGCTGGATGAAGCCTGATGATTTTGTATTGTTTGAGCTGGCGCCTTCGCGGGCAAGCCAGCTCCCACAGGGGTTTGTGTAAGTGCACAGATCTTTGACACCCCCAAATCACTGTGGGAGCGGGCTTGCCCGCGATAGATCTTGGCTCTGACATAAGAAGAATGGAGAAGAACGTGATCCGTGTACTGGTAGCCGAAGACCACACCATCGTTCGTGAAGGCATCAAGCAATTGATCGGCCTGGCCAAGGATTTGCTGGTAGTAGGAGAGGCGAGCAATGGTGAACAGTTGCTCGAGACCTTGCGCCATGTTCCCTGCGAAGTGGTGTTGCTGGATATCTCCATGCCTGGGGTCAACGGCCTGGAAGCGATCCCGCGGATTCGCGCACTGAACAATCCCCCGGCGATCCTGGTGTTGTCGATGCACGACGAAGCACAAATGGCCGCCCGGGCATTGAAGGTTGGGGCTGCAGGTTATGCGACCAAGGACAGCGATCCGGCCTTGCTGCTGACGGCAATCCGCAAAGTCGCGGCGGGCGGGCGATACATCGACCCGGAGCTGGCTGACCGGATGGTCTTCGAAGTCGGCCTGACGGATTCGCGGCCATTGCACTCATTGTTGTCGGAGCGTGAATTCTCGGTGTTCGAACGCCTGGCCCAAGGTGCCAACGTCAACGACATCGCCCAGCAACTGGCTTTGAGCAGCAAAACCATCAGCACCCATAAAGCGCGGTTGATGCAAAAACTCAACATCACCTCCCTGGCCGAGCTGGTGAAGTACGCAATGGAGCACAAGCTCCTCTGATTCTGAGCGCGGTCCCCTGTAGGAGCGAGGCTTGCCCGCGAAGCTTTTAGCGTCAGTGAGGGCGCCTTCGCGGGCAAGCCTCGCTCCTGCGGGATTGTTGTGGCATGTCCATTTACGACATGCACACAAAGCCGCTTTTACCCATTCTTGCGGCTTGCAGCTTCAAGCTTGCCGCTGCTCCTATCCATCCCCGCCATCCTTGTAGGGCAATCCCTACCCCCAAACTTCCATACGTCTGAGGCGAATCTCTCCTGCGCCCCGATTTGCGCCGCTCCCAGCGTCCACTAGGCTTAATCCACAGCAGTCATCAATAACAAAGGTGTGGGTATGAGCCAGGTTGATTCAAGCGCAGGGGCCAGCAATATTCTGGTCAGCTTTCGTGGAGTGCAAAAGAGCTACGACGGCGAGAACCTGATCGTCAAAGACCTCAACCTGGATATTCGCAAAGGCGAATTCCTCACCTTGCTCGGGCCGTCCGGCTCCGGCAAGACCACCAGTCTGATGATGCTCGCCGGTTTCGAAACGCCGACCGCCGGCGAAATTCAGCTGGCCGGGCGTTCCATCAACAACGTGCCGCCGCATAAACGCGACATCGGCATGGTGTTCCAGAACTACGCGTTGTTTCCGCACATGACGGTCGCCGAGAACCTGGCGTTCCCGCTGACCGTGCGCGGCTTGAACAAGAATGACGTCAGTGACCGAGTCAAACGTGTTTTGAGCATGGTTCAGCTCGACACCTTCGCTCAGCGTTATCCGGCGCAACTGTCCGGCGGCCAGCAACAGCGTGTGGCCTTGGCCCGTGCGTTGGTGTTCGAGCCGCAACTGGTGCTGATGGATGAACCGCTCGGCGCACTCGACAAACAACTGCGCGAACACATGCAGATGGAAATCAAGCACCTGCACCAGCGCCTCGGTGTGACCGTGGTCTATGTGACCCACGACCAGGGCGAAGCCCTCACCATGTCCGACCGTGTGGCGGTGTTCCACCAGGGCGAGATCCAGCAGATCGCACCACCGCGCTCCCTCTACGAAGAACCGAAAAACACCTTCGTCGCCAACTTCATCGGCGAGAACAACCGTCTCAATGGTCGGTTGCACAGCCACACCGGTGACCGCTGCGTCGTCGAACTCGGTCGCGGTGAAAAGGTTGAAGCCCTGGCGGTCAATGTCGGCAAGACTGGCGAACCTGTCACGTTGTCGATTCGCCCCGAACGCGTGAGTCTCAATGGTTCGAGCGAATCCTGCGTCAACCGCTTCTCAGGGCGGGTGGCGGAATTCATCTATCTGGGCGACCACGTCCGGGTTCGCCTGGAAGTCTGCGGCAAGACCGACTTCTTCGTGAAACAACCGATTGCCGAGCTCGATCCCGCGCTCGCTGTCGGCGATGTGGTACCGCTTGGCTGGCAGGTCGAACACGTTCGCGCGCTCGACCCACTTCTAGAGGCGCATTGATCGCCCCCCTGCTTCAACAACACCAACCTGCACGTGGAGAGAACAATAAATGTTGAGATCCCTGAAATTCACCGCTTTGGTCATGGGCATGATCGGCGCGGCACACGCGATGGCGGCGGGCCCGGACCTGACCGTGGTGTCCTTTGGCGGGGCGAACAAGGCGGCGCAGGTCAAAGCCTTCTACGCACCATGGGAAGCGGCGGGCAACGGCAAGATCGTGGCGGGCGAGTACAACGGCGAAATGGCCAAGGTCAAAGCCATGGTCGACACCAAGAGTGTGTCCTGGGACCTGGTGGAAGTTGAATCGCCAGAACTGTCCCGTGGTTGCGACGAAGACATGTTCGAGCAACTCGACCCTGCGCTGTTCGGCAATACCGAAGACTACGTCAAAGGCGCTATCCAGCCGTGCGGCGTGGGCTTCTTCGTGTGGTCGACCGTGCTGGCCTACAACGCCGACAAACTGAAAACCGCACCGACCAGTTGGGCCGATTTCTGGGACACCAAGACATTCCCGGGCAAACGTGGCCTGCGTAAAGGCGCCAAGTACACCCTCGAGTTCGCCTTGATGGCCGATGGTGTTGCGCCGAAAGACGTCTACAAAGTACTGGCCGGCAAGGACGGTCAGGACCGTGCGTTCAAGAAGCTCGATGAGCTCAAACCGAGCATTCAGTGGTGGGAAGCCGGCGCTCAACCGCCGCAGTACCTCGCTTCCGGTGACGTGGTCATGAGCTCGGCCTACAACGGCCGGATCGCCGCGGTACAGAAAGAAAGCAACCTGAAAGTGGTGTGGAACGGCGGTATCTACGACTTCGACGCGTGGGCGATTCCAAAAGGTCTGGACAAGACCCGTGCTGAAGCAGCGAAGAAATTCATCGCCTTCACCGTGCAACCGCAGCAACAGAAGACCTACTCGGAAAACATCGCCTACGGCCCGGCCAACACCAAAGCCGTGCCGTTGCTGGCCAAGGATGTCCTGAAAGACATGCCGACCACCCCGGAAAACATCGCCAACCAGGTGCAGATCGACGTCAGCTTCTGGGCTGACAACGGCGAGCAACTGGAGCAGCGTTTCAATTCCTGGGCTGCGAAGTAAGACCACTCCGTGGGCTTACCCACTCTTGTAGGAGCGAGGCTTGCCCGCGAAGACGTCAGCACATTCAACATCAATGTTGACTGACACACCGCCTTCGCGGGCAAGCCTCGCTCCTACAGGGGGGATGCGATGATCGTTCCCACGCTCTGCGTGGGAATGCCGCCCGGGACGCTCCGCGTCCCTGTGATGCAGAGTGTGGGAACGATCAGTACCAAATGTTCGAGGCGGCGTTTGTCGCCTCTGTAACGATCAAAGATTTTCGGAGTACGCCATGGCTATCGCCGTTCCCGTGAACGCGGGCACTGACCCCACCTTGAAGCAGCGGCTCAAGCACGCCGAGCGGATCAACCGCTGGAAAGCTCAAGCCTTGATCGCACCGTTGGTGTTGTTTCTGTTGCTGGTGTTCCTGGTGCCGATCGTGGCGCTGCTCTATAAAAGCGTCGGTAACCCCGAAGTGGTCGGCGCCATGCCGCGCACCGTGGCAGCCATCGCCAGTTGGGATGGCCGAGGCCTGCCGGCAGAGCCTGTGTACAAGGCCGCCAGCGAAGACCTCGCCGAAGCCCGCAAGAATCAGACCTTGGGTGACTTGTCCAAGCGCTTGAACATGGAGTTGGCCGGCTATCGCAGCCTGCTGACCAAAACCGCCCGCGCCTTGCCGTTCGCCACCGAGCCGACGTCCTATAAGGAAGCACTCGAAGCGCTGGACGAGCGTTGGGGCGATCCGGCCTATTGGCAAGTCATACGCCGCAATACCAGTAATGTGACGCCTTATTACCTGCTGGCCGCTGTCGATCATCGTATCGACGACCTCGGTGAGCTGGCCCCGGCCACCCCTGATCAGGCGATCTACCTCGATATCTTTGCCCGGACCTTCTGGATGGGCCTGGTCATCACCGTGATCTGCCTGGTGCTGGCCTATCCACTGGCCTACCTGTTGGCGAACCTGCCATCGCGGCAAAGCAATCTGTTGATGATTCTGGTGCTGTTGCCGTTCTGGACTTCGATTCTGGTGCGGGTCGCTGCATGGATCGTGTTGTTGCAGTCGGGCGGTTTGATCAACAGCGGGCTGATGGCCATGGGCATCATCGATAAGCCGCTGGAACTGGTGTTCAACCGCACCGGCGTTTATATCTCGATGGTGCATATCCTGCTGCCGTTCATGATTCTGCCGATCTACAGCGTGATGAAAGGCATCTCGCCAACTTACATGCGCGCGGCAATTTCCCTCGGCTGCCACCCGTTCGCCAGTTTCTGGCGGGTGTATTTCCCGCAAACCTATGCCGGTGTCGGCGCCGGTTGCCTGTTGGTGTTCATCCTCGCCATCGGCTACTACATCACCCCGGCGTTGCTGGGCAGCCCGAACGATCAGATGGTCAGTTATTTCGTCGCCTTCTACACCAACACCAGCATCAACTGGGGCATGGCGACCGCGCTCGGTGGGCTGTTGTTGCTGGCGACCGTGGTGCTTTATCTGATTTACAGCCGGCTGGTGGGCGCCAGTCGCCTGCGCCTGAGCTAAGGGGAGAATGAAATGCTGAGTCCTTACATGTCGCCCATCGAACGGGTGTGGTTCTACAGCTTGCGGATTCTCTGCGGCTTGATTCTGTTGTTCCTGATCCTGCCGGTGCTGGTGATCATTCCGCTGTCGTTCAACTCCGGCAGCTTTCTGGTCTATCCCCTGCAAGGCTTCTCGTTGCAGTGGTACGAGGATTTTTTTGCTTCGGCGGAATGGATGCGTTCGTTGAAGAACAGCATGATCGTGGCCCCCGCAGCGACGGTACTGGCGATGATCTTTGGCACGTTGGCGGCGATCGGCCTGACCCGGGGTGATTTCCCGGGTAAGCCACTGGTGATGGCGCTGGTGATTTCGCCGATGGTGGTGCCGGTGGTCATCATTGGTGTGGCGAGTTATCTGTTCTTTGCGCCGCTGGGATTGGGCAACAGCTTTTTCTCGCTGATCGTGGTGCATGCGGTGTTGGGCGTACCCTTTGTGATCATCACGGTGTCGGCAACCTTGCAGGGGTTCAACCAGAACCTGGTGCGGGCCGCTGCCAGCCTTGGGGCTTCGCCACTGACCGCGTTCCGGCGGGTGACCTTGCCGTTGATTGCGCCGGGCGTGATTTCCGGTGCGCTGTTTGCCTTCGCTACCTCGTTTGATGAAGTGGTGGTGACGCTGTTCCTCGCCGGTCCTGAGCAAGCGACCTTGCCTCGGCAGATGTTCAGCGGCATCCGTGAAAACCTCAGCCCGACGATCGCCGCTGCCGCGACGCTGCTGATTGCATTCTCGGTGGTCTTGTTGCTGACCCTGGAATGGCTGCGTGGGCGCAGCGAAAAACTGCGTACCGCGCAGGTCTGACGGCCAGATGATCGTTCCCACGCTCCGGGAACGATCAATCTCTGTAGGAGCGAGGCTTGCCCGCGAAGGGGACGCCCCGGTTGAATTGAAAGAACGCGTTATCGTTCTTCGCGGGCAAGTCTCGCTCCTACGGAAACACCTCAATCATTCGCCAACTGAATAGCAGACAAACCCCAATCCCCAGCTACTATTGTGCCCAGCTCCCCTATCTATAAGAGGCTGCGCACATGAGTCTTTCCTCTTTCAAAATCGCCCATAAACTGATCACCGGCGCAGGTGCCATCGAGCAACTGGCGGCTGAACTCACACGCCTGGACATCGATAACCCGTTGATCGTTACCGACGTCGCACTGGTCAAGTCCGGCACGGTAGAGCTGGCGCTGGCGCAGCTGGGCGAGCGCAGCTACGAGATTTTCGACCGGGTGCTGCCGGATCCGGAAATCGCCATCGTCGAAGATTGCATGCGGGTTTACCGTGAAGGCGGGCATGACGGATTGATTGGTCTGGGTGGCGGCAGTGCCATCGACATCGCCAAGAGTGTTGCAGCCTATGCCGGTTACCACGGCGCCCTGGAGGACTTGTTCGGCGTCGATCAGGTGCCGCGCAAAGGCCCGCCACTGATTGCCATCCCAACCACTGCCGGCACCGGTTCGGAAGTGACCAACGTGGCCATCCTCTCCGATAAGGTCGCGCAATTGAAGAAAGGTATTGTCAGCGATTACCTGTTGCCGGATGTCGCACTGATCAGCCCGCAAATGACCCTGACCTGCCCGCGCAGTGTCACCGCAGCCAGTGGCATCGATGCGCTGGTGCATGCCATCGAGTCCTACCTGTCGCTCAATGCCTCGCCCATCACTGATGCCTTGGCCATTGGTGCGATCAAGCTGATTACCCAAGCATTGCCCAAGGCCTACGCCAATCCTTCCCATCTGCAAGCCCGCGAAGACATGGCCACCGCCAGCCTGATGGCCGGCATGGCGTTCGGCAATGCCGGGGTCGGCGCTGTGCATGCGTTGGCATATCCCTTGGGCGGGCGTTTCAACATTGCCCATGGCGTCAGCAATGCCTTGCTGCTGCCGTATGTCATGACCTGGAACAAGATGGCTTGCGTGGAGCGCATGCAGGATATTGCCGAGGCCATGGGGGTAAAGACCGCTCATCTGAGCGCCAACGAAGCGGCGGACAAAGCCGTGGAGGCGATGACCGAGCTGTGCGCCGCGGTGGAAATCCCGCTGGGCCTGCGCAGTTTCGGGGTGCCTGAGGACGCGATTCCGGCCATGGCTGTGGAAGCCGCTGGCATCGAGCGTCTGATGCGCAACAATCCGCGCAAGTTGAGTGCCGTCGATATCGAGAAGATCTACCGAGCGGCCTATTAGTACCCAATCATCGCAGCACGGTGCGCGCGTCAAAGCATGAGGTATACAATGCGCGCCATCGTGATTCTGCTCAAAAAAGGTGCGTCATGCAGCCCTTCGTCATTGCTCCGTCGATTCTCTCCGCCGATTTTGCCCGCCTGGGCGAGGAAGTGGACAACGTCCTGGCCGCCGGCGCCGACTTCGTGCACTTCGATGTCATGGACAATCATTACGTGCCCAACCTGACCATCGGCCCGATGGTGTGTGCCGCGCTGCGCAAGTACGGTGTGACCGCGCCGATCGATGCGCACTTGATGGTCAGCCCGGTGGACCGCATCGTCGGTGACTTCATCGAAGCCGGTGCGACCTACATTACTTTCCACCCGGAAGCCACGCAGCACGTCGACCGTTCCCTGCAACTGATCCGCGAAGGCGGCTGCAAGGCCGGCCTGGTGTTCAACCCGGCGACCCCGCTGGACGTGCTCAAGTACGTGATGGACAAGGTTGACATGGTGTTGCTGATGAGCGTCAACCCGGGCTTCGGCGGGCAGAAGTTCATTCCCGGCACCCTCGACAAACTGCGTGAGGCGCGGGCGCTGATCGATGCTTCCGGGCGTGACATTCGTCTGGAAATCGACGGTGGTGTGAATGTGAATAACATTCGCGAAATCGCGGCGGCGGGCGCCGACACGTTCGTGGCCGGTTCGGCGATCTTCAATGCGCCGAACTATCAGGAAGTGATTGAAAAAATGCGCGCCGAACTGGCACTGGCTCGCCCATGAGCGGGTTTGAGCAGCTGTTCCCCGGGCGTCTGCCACGGCTGGTGATGTTCGATCTGGATGGCACGCTGGTCGATTCGGTCCCCGACCTGGCGGCGGCCGTGGATAACATGCTGCTCAAACTCGGGCGTCAGCCTGCCGGTATCGAAGCGGTACGGGAGTGGGTCGGCAACGGCGTGCACATGCTGGTGCGCCGGGCCTTGGCCAACCACATCGATGGCGAGGGTGTCGATGAGGTCGAAGCCGGGCATGCCCTGGAATTGTTCAATGGCTTTTATGAGGACGGTCACCAACTGACGGTGGTTTACCCCGGCGTGCGTGACACCCTCAAGTGGCTGAACAAACAAGGCGTCGAAATGGCGCTGATCACCAACAAGCCGGAACGCTTCGTCGCGCCGCTGCTGGATCAGATGAAGATCGGCCGTTACTTCAAATGGATCATCGGTGGCGATACCCTGCCGAACAAGAAGCCCGACCCGGCCGCGCTGTTTTTCGTGATGAAAATGGCCAACATTCCAGCGTCCCAATCGTTGTTCGTCGGCGACTCGCGCAGTGACGTGCTGGCGGCGAAAGCGGCGGGGGTCAAATGCGTGGCCCTCAGTTACGGCTATAACCATGGTCGGCCAATCGCCGAAGAATCACCGGCGCTGGTGATCGATGATCTGCGCAAACTAATTCCCGGTTGCCTGGATCCGGCCGCTGAGATAACGTTGCCCGACGCTGTTCAATCCCCCCCTGGAAACGCCATCGTGGTGGTCACTCGCAAACTCTGGATGAAAGTCATCAAGGCCCTGGCCCGCTGGCGTTGGCGCGCCTGACTGGTTCCTGGCCGGCGTACCGGCGCGTTTGCACACCTGACCGTTAGACCCTCAAACCACGAGGCACCTCATGATCCGCGAAGAATTCCTGCGTTTGGCCGCTGCCGGCTACAACCGCATCCCGCTTGCCTGCGAAACCCTGGCCGACTTCGACACGCCGTTGTCGATCTACCTGAAACTGGCTGACGAGCCCAATTCCTACCTGCTGGAGTCAGTGCAGGGCGGCGAGAAGTGGGGCCGTTATTCGATCATCGGCCTGCCGTGCCGCACCGTGCTGCGGGTTCATGATCACCACGTCAGCGTGACCCACGACGGCGTCGAGATTGAAAGCCACGACGTTGAAGACCCATTGGCCTTCGTCGAAACCTTCAAGGCGCGCTACAACGTGCCGACCATCGCCGGTCTGCCGCGCTTCAATGGCGGTCTGGTGGGCTATTTCGGTTATGACTGCGTACGCTATGTGGAAAAGCGTCTGGGCAAATGCCCGAACCCGGATCCGCTGGGCGTACCGGACATTCTGCTGATGGTGTCGGACGCGGTGGTGGTGTTCGACAACCTCGCCGGCAAAATGCACGCGATTGTCCTGGCCGATCCATCGCAGGAAGACGCTTTCGAACAAGGTCAGGCGCGTCTGCAAGCGCTGCTCGAACAACTCCGTCAGCCGATCACCCCGCGCCGAGGCCTGGACTTCAGCAAACAGCAATCGGCCGACCCGGTGTTCCGCTCCAGCTTCACCCAGAACGACTACGAAAAAGCCGTCGACACCATCAAGGAGTACATCCTGGCCGGTGACTGCATGCAGGTCGTGCCGTCCCAGCGCATGTCGATCGACTTCAAGGCTGCGCCTATCGACCTGTACCGGGCGCTGCGCTGCTTCAACCCGACGCCTTACATGTACTTCTTCAACTTCGGTGACTTCCACGTGGTCGGCAGTTCGCCGGAAGTATTGGTGCGGGTCGAAGACAACTTGATCACCGTGCGCCCCATTGCCGGTACCCGTCCGCGAGGCGCCAACGAAGAGGCTGACGTGGCGCTGGAAAAGGACCTGCTGTCGGACGACAAGGAAATCGCCGAGCACTTGATGCTGATCGATCTTGGCCGCAACGATACCGGTCGGGTCTCCGAAATCGGTTCGGTGAAGCTCACCGAGAAGATGGTCATCGAGCGTTACTCCAACGTGATGCACATCGTGTCCAACGTTACCGGTCAGTTGAAGGCCGGCCTGACGGCGATGGACGCACTGCGGGCGATCCTGCCGGCCGGTACTTTGTCTGGCGCGCCGAAGATTCGCGCGATGGAAATCATCGACGAGCTGGAACCGGTCAAGCGTGGTGTGTACGGCGGCGCGGTCGGTTACTTCGCCTGGAACGGCAACATGGACACTGCGATTGCGATCCGCACCGCAGTGATCAAGAACGGCGAACTGCACGTGCAGGCCGGTGGCGGCATCGTCGCTGACTCGGTGCCGGCCCTGGAATGGGAAGAAACCCTGAACAAGCGCCGCGCCATGTTCCGCGCAGTAGCCTTGGCCGAGCAGACGCCGGACAACTGAGTACGCAAAACCTATAGGAACGGGCTTTGTGGCGGGGGAGCTTCTGTGGCGAGGGGGCTTGCCCCCGTTGGGTCGCGAAGCGGCCCCCTGCATTTTTCCCTTTCAGGCTGATCAAGTCGCCTGGATTTGCGGCTGCTGCGCAGCCGAACGGGGGCAAGCCCCCTCGCCACAATAAGTGCTCACCATAAAAAACGCGGCGCCTTTAAGGGCGCCGCGTTTTTTGTGCCTGGGTCAGAAGTCCAGCGCCACCCCAACGCTGATGCCCTGTTGGGTAAAGTCATCATCCTTGCGGAACGTATAACCGCCGCGCAGGGCCAGGTCGGCGCTCAACTTATGGCTGACCCCCAGGCTCACGCGGTTCAAGTGACTTTGCGGCGTATAACCTTCCAGTGTGAAGTCATTGGCCGGCAGGCTATTGAGGGCCATGTTTACCTTCTGAACGTCATCTTCATACTCCCGCTCATAGGCATATTCGCCAAATACCTGGGTCTGACGAGTGAAGTTGTATTTGCCTTGCAAGCCGACACCCAGTCGTTTCGAATCTCGGGTCTGATCATCAAAGGTCAGGGCCGTGGAGCGGGTGCTGTTTTCCGAATAGCCGTCGACTTCCACTTCGGCGTAATCGGCGCTGATGAACGGTGACAGGTGCCATTCGCTGCCCGGTTGCGCAATGTCATAGCCAAGACGAGTGCTGAAAGCCCAGAGATGGCCGTCGGTATCACCCTTTTCCCCACCTTCGCCCGCACCCATGTCGAATTTGCGTTCGAGGTTGTCGTAGTCCAGCTTGCCACCAGTCAATGCGGCATCGGCCCACCAGCGATTCTGCTGGAACTGGGCGAAGGCGGTCGCCAGATAGCTATTGAGTTTGTAGTCCGAATCGTTACTGCCGGCGTCCAGGTTCTGACGATAGAAGCCTGCTGCCACACCCACGCGCCAGGCTTCATTGAGGCGATAGCTGCCGCCGATATTCAGGTTGTAGCCGCTGCCATCGGCACTGGCGCCGCTGCTTTGGCTATCGAAATCCAGATGCTGACCACCGCCGGCGACAATCGCGCGCCATTGGCCAACGGCCTGCCAGTTCTCCCAGTCGGATTGCCACTGGCTACGCAATTCATCCTGATGGGCGCGTAAGGTGGCGTGGGCCATTTCCGGCAGCAGCGTCAGTTCCCAGGGCGCCGACAGCAAGGAATAGGCGTAGTCGGCTATCAGCTTTTGCCCGGCTTCAGTGGGATGAACCGAGTCGTTATAAATCAGCTTGCTCGGATCCGGGGTGGCACTGTTGATGCCATACACGGCGTTCTGCGTACAACCACTGCCGCTAAAACAGGTGGCTGTCAGGTTCTGGTCGGTGGCGAGGCCGAAACGTGCCGGGTCGGCGAAGCTTTCCTGCAACAGCAGCGGAATGTTCAGCGGGATAATTTCGGCATTGATCCCCGCCAGGCGTGTGACCAACTGCTGATTGAAGTCGGTACTGAGCTGCGAGATCGAGGCTTGTAGCGGGGTGCCATTGACGGCGGGCGTCAATCCAAGGTCAGGCAGCAGCCAGACCACGATGTATTTGGCGCCGGCGGTTTGCAGAGTCTGCACGCTGTCGGCCAGTTGATTCGCCGCGGTGTTGGCCTGAGCGGTATTGAGTACGCGGCCTTGAAGGAAATCGTTGCCGCCCCCGGAGATGTAATACAGCGCATTCGGATCGGCGCGGAAATTATTCGTCGGCAGATAGCCTGGTCGGGTGCGTTCGCCCGTGGCGGATTCGGTAGTGATCGAATCCAGAATCTGGTCGGTGCGGTAACCGCCCACGGCCCAGTTGTTGCCATCCACCAGCCCTTGATTGGCGCGCACAGCCGAAGTCGAGGCGGCGGTTTGGTCTGCTGAGAACCCCAGACGTCCACCCAATAGTTGGGTGGAGTTCAGCGAGCGAAATTCACCACTGCCATCCAGGTAGACCGGCCCGGTCCGGTTGGTAAAACGCTGGGTCGCCCCGGCAGGGCCGCCCGTGTCGGTAAACTGCCCGGCATCGTTGAGGCTGTCGCCGAAGACCACGAAATTCGAATAAGGGTTGGGCGCAGCGATCGCCTGGGCACAGGCAGCAGCGAGCAGGCATCCGGCGAGCGGTACAAGCAATGTCTGTTTGATCATGAGCAAGTCCGTTTATTTATTGTTGTTGTAAACGAAACGACAGTACCAAAAACTTCCGGCCCTTTGCCATCTATCGCGAACCCTTCGCTTGTTTCGCGCCCTGTCGCCCCGACCATATTGCACGCTCTGCCCAGCTAAGTTACTGTGCCGAGACGTATGAATGAGACCTTCCCCGTGTTGATCGTCAGCAAACTTCTGGATCAAGTCATCAAGGCACACGCCCGTTGGCGTTGGCGCGCCTGAATCTTTTCTGCCGGCCTGGCCGGGCCTGTACCGCTTTGCCTTCTTTACCTGTATGAAATGCCGCTTTGCTGGCGCCGCTCCCGCACCTGACAAAGCGCAGCGCACTGCGGGTAAATCATTCGAAGGCCGTCTTAAAAGTCAGTGAATTCAAGAGGTTCTTAACGCCATGTTGCTGATGATCGATAACTACGACTCTTTTACTTACAACGTTGTGCAATACCTTGGCGAGTTGGGCGCCGAGGTCAAAGTCGTGCGCAACGACGAACTCACCATAGCCGACATCGAAGCCCTCAAGCCTGAGCGTATCGTCGTGTCGCCCGGTCCTTGCACACCGACCGAAGCCGGTATTTCCATCGAAGCGATCAAGCACTTCGCCGGCAAGTTGCCGATTCTCGGTGTTTGCCTGGGTCACCAGTCCATCGGCCAGGCCTTTGGTGGCGATGTGGTTCGTGCCCGTCAAGTCATGCATGGTAAGACTAGCCCGGTATTCCACGAGGACAAGGGCGTGTTCGAAGGCCTGAATCGCCCGCTGACAGTCACCCGCTACCACTCGTTGATCGTCAAGCGTGAAACCCTGCCCGATTGCCTGGAACTGACCGCCTGGACCCGGCTCGAAGACGGCTCGGTCGACGAAATCATGGGGCTGCGCCACAAAACGCTGAACATCGAGGGTGTGCAGTTCCACCCAGAGTCTATCCTCACCGAACAGGGCCATGAGCTGTTCGCCAACTTCCTCAAACAAACCGGCGGCACGCGCTAAGGACTTTCCATGGATATCAAGACAGCCCTGAGCCGTATCGTCGGCCACCTCGACCTCAGTACCGATGAAATGCGCGATGTCATGCGCGAAATCATGACGGGTCAATGCACGGATGCGCAGATCGGTGCGTTCATGATGGCCATGCGCATGAAGAGCGAAAGCATCGATGAGATCGTCGGCGCCGTGACGGCGATGCGCGAGTTGGCGGACAAGGTTGAACTCAACACCCTTGATGGCGTGGTCGATGTGGTCGGCACTGGCGGCGACGGTGCGAACATTTTCAACGTCTCCACCGCTTCCTCGTTCGTGGTCGCGGCGGCCGGCTGCACCGTGGCCAAGCATGGTAACCGTGCGGTGTCGGGCAAAAGCGGCAGCGCCGACCTGCTTGAGGCGGCGGGGATCTACCTGAACCTGACGCCGGTTCAGGTGGCGCGTTGCATCGACAACGTGGGCATCGGTTTCATGTTTGCCCAGACTCACCACAGCGCCATGAAGCACGCCGCCGGCCCGCGCCGCGAGCTGGGCTTGCGCACGCTGTTCAACATGCTCGGCCCGCTTACGAATCCGGCCGGTGTGAAACATCAGGTGGTGGGTGTGTTCAGTCAGGCGTTGTGCCGGCCATTGGCCGAAGTCTTGCAGCGCTTGGGCAGCAAACATGTGCTGGTGGTGCATTCGAAGGATGGCCTGGACGAGTTCAGTCTGGCAGCACCGACTTTTGTGGCTGAATTGAAGAATGACCAGATCACCGAATACTGGGTCGAACCCGAAGATTTGGGGATGAAGAGCCAGAGCCTGCACGGTCTGGCAGTGGAAAGTCCGGCGGCCTCCCTCGAGCTGATCCGCGATGCCTTGGGCAAGCGCAAGACCGAAAACGGTCAGAAAGCCGCCGAGATGATCGTGCTCAATGCCGGTGCCGCGCTGTACGCCGCTGATGTTGCCAGCAGTTTGAAAGAAGGCGTTGCTCTGGCGCACGATGCGCTGCACACAGGCCTCGCTCGGGAAAAGCTTGAGGAATTGGGTGCATTTACCGCGGTATTCAAAGTGGAGAATGAAGGATGAGTGTGCCGACGGTTCTGGAAAATATTCTGGCCCGCAAAGTTCAGGAAGTCGCCGAGCGTAGCGCCCGTGTGAGCCTGGCGGAGCTGGAAAATCTGGCCAAGGCGGCCGATGCACCCCGTGGCTTTGCCAAGGCATTGATCGATCAGGCCAAAACGAAACAGCCGGCGGTCATTGCGGAAATCAAGAAAGCTTCGCCAAGCAAAGGCGTGATTCGCGAGAACTTCGTTCCCGCCGACATCGCCAAAAGTTACGAGAAGGGCGGGGCGACTTGCCTGTCGGTGCTCACCGACATCGATTACTTTCAGGGCGCCGATGCGTATCTGCAACAGGCTCGGGCGGCATGCAAGCTGCCGGTGATCCGCAAGGATTTCATGATCGACCCGTATCAGATCGTCGAGTCCCGTGCTCTGGGGGCCGACTGCGTGCTGCTGATCGTTTCAGCACTGGATGACGTGAAAATGGCCGAGCTGGCGGCGGTGGCCAAAAGCGTCGGTCTCGATGTGCTGGTGGAAGTCCATGACGGCGATGAGCTGGAGCGGGCCTTGAAGACACTCGACACACCACTGGTGGGCGTGAACAACCGCAATCTGCACACGTTCGAAGTCAATCTGGAAACCACCCTCGACCTGTTGCCGCGTATTCCGCGTGATCGTCTGGTGATAACCGAGAGTGGCATTCTTAACCGGGCCGATGTCGAGCTGATGGAAATCAGCGACGTGTATGCGTTCCTGGTCGGCGAAGCGTTCATGCGCGCCGAAAACCCGGGTACCGAACTGCAGCGCCTGTTCTTTCCCGAGCGTGGCGTTCCAGTGAGCGGCTCTACGCTCGACTGACTACAACGCAGACTGAGTCGACGCCATCGCGAGCAGGCTCGCTCCCACAAGAGATCTACTCAAATCAGAGATCCGGTGGCAGCGAGCCTGCTTGCGATGGCGGCATAAGTAGCGCCACAGACTTCATGTCCAACGGAATACCTTATGACCTCACCAATCCCCCTGACCATTGAAGCCGGCCTGCTCGCCGAGCAGGATCTGCTGGCTCATGTGTGCACCGGTGAGTCGGAATTCGGCTTGCTGTTCTGGCAACCCACTGACCGCGCATTGGTCATGCCTCGTCGCTTGAATCGTCTGCCACAATTCGAGGCCGCCTGCGAAGTCTCCGCCGCCGCCGGCTGGCCGGTATTGCTGCGCGAAACCGGCGGTGAGCCCGTACCGCAATCGGCCTCGACCCTCAACATCGCACTGGTTTATGCCCCGCCGCGCAGCGAAGGCGATTTGAACCGTATCGAAACCGGCTACCGTCGGCTGTGCGATCCAATCTGTCAGTTGCTCGATGAGCTGGGTGGCACTTCGTCGTTGGGCGAGATTGAGGGGGCGTTCTGCGACGGCCGTTTCAACGTCAACCTCGATGGCCGAAAGATGGTTGGCACCGCCCAGCGGTGGCGCCAGAGCAAGGGCGGTCAGCGTCCGGTCGGCCTGGTGCACGGGGCGATGTTGATCGATAACGAGCGAGAGTCGATGGTCGCGGCGGTCAATCGCTTCAATGAAGCCTGTGGCCTGGAGGCGCGGGTTCGCGCTGAAAGCCACATCGCCCTGCACGAAAAATTCGCCGCTCCTGATGCGCTGGAACGGCTGGAGATGTTGTACCGACAGTTACTGGCAGAAATGCTCGGGGTTTAAGTTCTCGGTGCTAAAGTTCTCGGAGCTAAAGTTCTTGGAGCTTAAGTACCCAGAGCTTGATTTTCGGGATTAGCGCGTACCGAAGACCACCATGGTCTTGCCTTTGACGTCGACCAGGTTGCGCTCTTCCAGGTCTTTGAGCACGCGGCCGACCATCTCGCGGGAACAACCGACAATCCGGCCGATTTCCTGACGGGTCACTTTGATCTGCATGCCGTCGGGGTGAGTCATGGCATCGGGCTGTTTGCACAGTTCCAGCAGACAGCGTGCAACGCGACCGGTCACGTCGAAGAAGGCCAGGTCACCGACCTTGCGCGTGGTATTGCGCAGGCGCTGTGCGATTTGTCCGCTGAGCACGTAAAGAATGTCTGGATCCTGTTGGGACAGCTCGCGGAATTTCGCGTAGCTGATTTCCGCCACTTCACATTCGACCTTGGCGCGTACCCAGGCGCTGCGCTCCTGTTCCAGGCCCGCTTGCTCAAACAGACCCAACTCGCCAAAAAAGTCCCCACAGTTGAGGTAGGCGATGATCATTTCACGGCCGTCGTCATCCTCAATCAGTATGGTGACCGAACCTTTGATGATGAAAAACAGCGTGTCCGAACGGTCACCGGCACAAATGATATTGCTCTTGGCGGCATAGCGACGGCGTTGGCAGTGCATCAACAGTTTGTCGAGGTTCTTGATTTTGGGTGTGGGAGTAATGGCAACCATGGTTGTATCCCGAAAAGACTGCACGGTGTGTTTGTTCTTTTGTAGGCGCTGGCCAGGCCTGCGATCCTTTCGGGATTCGCCACAAAGCTGGCAATGCGCCATTGAATTGGCGTCAGCTTAACAGACGTATTCCTTCAAGATTCGAGAATTTGCCTACGACGCATATGGTTATGTCCCAGGAAGGCGAAGCGCTGCCAATCAAAGACCCTGTGCTAAGCTGGCGACCCTTTTTTAGACAGTGGAGTCTTGGCGATGAAGGCACGCATCCAATGGGCTGGCGAAGCCATGTTCCTCGGCGAATCCGGCAGCGGTCATGTCGTGGTCATGGACGGTCCGCCCGATGCCGGCGGTCGTAACCTGGGTGTCCGGCCGATGGAAATGCTCCTGCTGGGTGTTGGCGGCTGCAGCAATTTTGATGTGGTCAGCATTCTCAAGAAGTCCCGTCAGGCCGTCGAAAGCTGCGAAGCCTTCCTCGAAGCCGAGCGTGCGACCGAGGATCCGAAGGTTTTCACCAAGATTCACATGCACTTCGTGGTCAAGGGCCGCGGGCTGAAAGAAGCCCAGGTCAAGCGCGCCATCGAGTTGTCGGCCGAAAAGTATTGCTCGGCCTCGATCATGCTTGGCGCAGCTGGCGTGGCGATTACCCATGACTATGAAATCATCGAGCTTGGTTGAATCGACGTGCAGACGCAGGTGAGGCAGATTTTCTACGCGCGCAACATGCCGAACCAAGAGTTCCGAGTACAAAAAAAGGCGACTACCTCGAGGTAGTCGCCTTTTTTGTTGCGAAACGCGGTTCCTGTGGGAGCGGGCTTGCCCGCGATTGGACGTCGCGGGCGCTGCAATACTTAGATCCGATACGTACTCTTGGTCATTACCTTGGCCAACAGACTCATGCCGAATTTCACCGGTGCCGGAAAACGAAATCCGCCGGCATCCAGCGCACTTTCAGCATGATGCTCTTCATCGATACGCATCTGCTCCAGAATCGCCCGGGATTTTTCATCCTCGGCCGGCAGTTGCTCAAGGTGTTCATTCAGGTGTTTGCAGACCTGGTGCTCGGTGGCAGCAACGAAACCCAGGCTGACCTTGTCGCTGATCAACCCGGCGACCGCGCCAATCCCGAACGACATGCCGTAGAACAGCGGATTGAGGATGCTGGTATGGCTGCCCAACTGATGAATGCGTTGTTCGCACCACACCAGATGATCGATTTCTTCTTCGGCGGCATGCTCCATGGCGGCGCGCACTTTCGGCAGCTTGGCGGTCAGGGCCTGGCCTTGATACAGCGCCTGGGCACAGACTTCGCCGGTATGGTTGATGCGCATCAACCCGGCGACGTGTCGGGTGTCCTCGTCGCTCATTTGCGCATCCGGCTGCACGATGGCAGGCGACGGACGGTAAGGCTGACCACTGAAGGGCAGCAAAGTCCGCATCGCGGCATCGGCTTGCAGTAGAAGACGGTCAATCGGCGAGTAGTGACGTTGGGTAGTCATGCTGACCTCCGGGAAGAATCTCGGCGGCCAGTTTAACTCAATCGGCCGGGGGAGGGTTTGCGTTGGGTCATTTCCACTGGTGTCACCACCAAGCCTTCCTTGTAGGAGCCTTCCTTGTAGGAGCGAGGCTTGCCCGCGAAGCTTTTGGCGCACTTGAGGACGCCTTCGCGGGCAAGCCTCGCGCCTACAGGGGAGATTGATGAATCAGCCCGGCGGCCAGTGCATCTGGCGCTGACCGAGCACGTGCATATGAATGTGATAGACAGTCTGGCCGCCTAATTCATTGCAATTCATGACTACCCGGAAACCTTCTTCACAGCCCAGTTCCTTGGCCAGACGCTGGGCCGTGAACAGAATATGCCCGGCCAAAGCCTTGTCGTCCTCGGTGAGGTCGTTAAGGGTGCGCACCGGTTTCTTCGGGACTACCAGAAAGTGTACGGGAGCCTGTGGCGCGATGTCGTGGAAGGCCAGTACCTGGTCGTCCTCATAAATGATCTTCGCCGGGATTTCCCGGTTGATGATCTTGGTGAACAGAGTATCCACAGCTGTTTTCTCCGTTGTTTGGGCTGGGCTGAGTGTAACCATGGGTCAGGCCAGAGCCCAGTCTTTTGCCTTGAGGATTTGATCAGCGCGGACAATGGGCTTTGTTGACCATGCCCGCGATTGTCCGGGTCAGCCAGCGTGAGCCGAGCCGCGGCAGCAATGCGGACCAGCGATTCAGGCGACCGGGGATAATAATGGCGCGATTTTTCGCCAGCGCGCGCACGGTATAGAGCGCGACTTCTTCCGGGCTCATCAGCAAATTGCTCTCGACCAGTTTGTCGGTGTTCAGTTGCGCGGTGCGGAAAAACGCCGTGCGGGTCGGGCCAGGGCAGAGTACCGACACCTTGACCGCGCATTTCTTCAGCTCGACGCGTAAACCTTCGGAAAAATGCAGCACGTAAGCTTTGCTGGCGTAATAAGTGCTCATCCAGGGACCGGGATGAAACGCCGCGACCGACGCGACGTTCAGTATCTGTCCACCGCCCTGCAAGGCCATGCTGTTGCCAATGGCATGGCACAAGCGTGTGAGGGCCAGAATATTCACTTCGATCAAGTCCTGCTCGGTCATCCAGTCCTGGGCCAGGAATGGACCGCAGGTACCGATGCCGGCACAGTTGACCAGCAAATCTATCTGCCGGTCGCCTTCTTCCAGCTCCAGCAAAAAACCGGACAGCCTCAGCGGCTCGCCCAGGTCACAGGCACGAAACAGCACCTCCACACCAAAACGTTGAGTCAGTTCAATCGCAATGCTTTCAAGCTGATCACGCTGTCGGGCCACCAGAATCAGGTGGCGGCCGCGCCGGGCCAGCGCTTCGGCCATCGCCAGGCCGATGCCGCTGGAAGCGCCAGTGATCAGAGCGTAACGGGTCATGCAGTTCTCCATCGCAACAGCTCCGCGCCGGCGACGCAGGTGTCACGGGCGGGGAGCGCTGTTCATTCTGTCGCAGAGTCTACAGCGGGCTCGGCTGCTTCGGCTGCATCATCGGATGAATTTGGTGCTGGTTCGGCCTCATCGGCCGGCGCTACGTCAACTTCGTCGGTGATCACCGCGCTGCTTTGATAGGTGCTGTCGGTGGCGCTTTCGTACTCATCCTTGATCGCGGTGAGGCCTCCAGTCAGCCCGCCCACAAACATGATTGCGATAAACACCAGCCACAGCGAAGCCAGCACCCGGACCGCATTGCTGTTGGGCGGCGGCGGTGCGCCATATCGGTTGGCCGTGTTGTTACCCGGCACGATCATTATGACAAACGGAAAAACGCTGCCCACGATCGGTACAAGATTCAGCAGCCAGAGCCAGCCGGACCAGCCGATATCATGCAGGCGCTGCACACTGAACTGGATGCTGATGAAGGCGAGCACTACGACCAGGATAACGGCCAGCAGGCCCGCGAGAATCAAGCCAGCAGTGGAGTCCGTGCTGATGAGTGCGAAGCCGAACACAGCCAGGACGGCGCCAATGCCAAGCGTTACCAGCGTAAGGGCCATCGTCCAGGCCAGAAAGCGCAAGCGGCCGATACGGCCAACGAAACTGAAGGCCTTGAGCGTAGAAAACTCCGGCATTTTTTCGCCGACAGAGGCGCGAGGCGGTGCATAGGGAGAGTCGGGATCTGCCGTGACAGGCTGATCGTTGGCCGGAGCGTGTTCGTGAACGTCGGACAGGTTCAGCTCGATCGAGGGTTCTGCCTCGATTCGGGCATCGATGCCGGTTTTCGTCAGCGCCTGTAGGTAAACCTGCGCATCGGCCTGTGACAGGTCGCGCTTGAGCGCAACCTTCTGGCCACTGAACAGGCGCTCGATGGCCGCCACGTCGCTTTTGAACAGCTCGGCGAGATTGAGCTTCGCGGTGGTGACGTCAACACCTGGCAGCAGAGCGCCTTCGAAGACGATCTTGAAACGGTTTTCGCTCATGGCCGAGGCATCCTTGTCGCGAGAGTTTGTAATAGACGGTGTTACAACTATGAGTGTAAGGCCCGCCTGTCAGCGCGGCCAGCGCTTGGACAACGCCGCCGCCAGCTCCAGCGCCTTGCGATATTCGGCATCAAGACGCGCGACCAGTTGATCGACACTTGGCAGGTCCTCGATTTCTCCGACGCCTTGGCCTGCGGACCATACGGTTTTCCAGGCTTTGGCCTCATCGTTCAATGGCTTGAGCTTGGAACCGAAGTCCACCTCGCCCTTGCCTTGCAGAGCGGCCATGTCGAAACCGGCGGCCTCAAGGCTCCGTCGCATGAAACTCGCCGGTACTCCCGACACCGCTGGAGTATGGACGATGTCTGCGGCCCTGGAAGTCAGGAGCATCTCCTTGTACGCGTCAGGCGCATGACTTTCCGTGGTGCCGATAAATCGCGTACCGAAGTAGGCCAAATCCGCACCGAGCAACTGCGCGGCAAGAATTTCATGACCATGATTCAGGCAGCCGGCCAGCAGTAAGGTCTTGTCGAAAAACTGGCGAATCTCGGCGATCAGCGAAAACGGGCTCCAGGTCCCGGCGTGACCGCCGGCGCCCGCAGCCACGGCGATCAAGCCGTCCACACCGGCTTCGGCAGCTTTTTCCGCATGGCGGCGCGTCGTTACATCGTGAAACACCAGGCCACCATAGCTGTGCACCGCATCCACCAGTTCTTTCACGGCACCGAGGCTGGTGATCACGATCGGTACTTTGTGTTCGATGCAGATCGCCAGATCCGCCTGTAATCGCGGATTGCTGTTGTGAACGATCAGATTCACTGCATAAGGTGCGGGGTTTTCCAGTATCGCCAGTCCTGCTTCGATGTCTTCCAGCCAGGCCTTGAAACCGCTGCTTTCACGCTGATTCAGCGCAGGAAAGCTGCCCACCACCCCATTGCGGCAGCAGGCGAGCACCAGCTCAGGATTTGAAATCAGGAACATCGGTGCTGCCACCACAGGCAAACGCAAACGGTGTTCGAGCAAAGCGGGCAGCGACATTGGATGTACCCCGGATGATTGATGCTTGTGGGATTAAAACGGCCGAACGACGACCAGAATTACGATAGCCAGCAATATCAGAACCGGCACTTCATTGAACCAGCGATAAAAGACATGGCTGCGGGTGTTTTCGCCACGGGCAAAACGTTTTACCTGTGCGCCGCACATGTGGTGATAGCCGATAAGGATCACCACCAGGGTCAATTTGGCATGCATCCATGCACCTTGGGTGAAATAGGCGCTCGGGTTGAGGCTGATCAGCCAGATGCCGAATGCCAGCGTGGCAATCATCGCCGGTCCCATGATGCCCCGGTATAGCTTGCGCTCCATGATGCTGAAGCGTTCCTTGCTGACGGTGTCTTCGCTTTGAGCGTGATAGACAAACAGGCGCGGCAGGTAAAACAGGCCGGCAAACCAGCAAACCATGCTGACGATATGAAGCGCTTTGAGCCACAGATAAAGCATTTTTGGTTATTCCCAGGTTCACGGTAGCGCGAATAGTAGAGGCTTGAGCCGCCGCACGTCACCTTGACGGTTGTCGCAGGGCCGCGTCGCCCCTATTATCGACGGCTTTCCAGTGGGTTCGTTGAGGGCAGGTTTATGGTCAAGGTCGGTATCGTCGGCGGCACGGGTTACACCGGTGTCGAACTGCTGCGTCTGTTGGCACAGCATCCGCAAGCTGAAGTGGTAGTGATCACTTCCCGATCCGAGGCCGGCCTGGCCGTGGCCGACATGTACCCGAATCTGCGAGGCCATTACGACGGCCTGGCTTTCAGCGTTCCGGACATCAAGACCCTCGGGGCCTGCGATGTGGTGTTCTTCGCCACGCCGCACGGTGTCGCCCATGCCTTGGCGGGTGAGTTGCTGGCGGCCGGGACCAAGGTCATCGACCTGTCGGCAGACTTCCGCCTGCAAGACGCCGATGAGTGGGCCAAATGGTACGGCCAACCGCACGGCGCGCCGGAATTGTTGGAGGAGGCGGTCTACGGTTTGCCGGAAGTCAATCGTGAGCAAATCAGGCAAGCGCGTCTGATTGCTGTACCGGGTTGCTATCCGACGGCCACGCAATTGGGTTTTCTGCCACTGCTTGAAGCCGGTCTGGCCGATACCACGCGTTTGATTGCAGATTGCAAATCCGGCGTCAGTGGTGCCGGTCGTGGCGCTTCTGTAGGTTCGCTGTACGCCGAGACGTCGGAAAGCATGAAGGCTTACGCCGTCAAAGGGCACCGTCACTTGCCGGAAATCCGCCAGGGCTTGCGTCGTGCGGCGGGCAAGGATGTGGGGCTGACCTTCGTTCCACACTTGACGCCAATGATTCGTGGCATTCACTCGACGCTCTACGCAACTGTTGTCGATCGCTCGGTGGATCTACAAGCGTTGTTTGAAAAACGCTATGCCAACGAACCGTTCGTCGATGTGATGCCTGCCGGCAGCCACCCGGAAACCCGCAGCGTGCGCGGGGCCAACGTTTGCCGTATCGCCGTGCATCGTCCGCAGGATGGTGATCTGGTGGTGGTCTTGTCGGTAATCGATAACCTGGTCAAAGGCGCGTCGGGTCAGGCGGTGCAGAACCTGAATATCCTGTTCGGTTTGGATGAGCGTTTGGGTCTTTCCCATGCGGGCATGCTGCCGTAAGACGCTATCCTGCTTAGCAAAAAGGCCCTTCGAACGGGCCTTTTTGCATGTTGGTCTGACAATTGGGTTGATTGATATACCGTAACAATAGTTGACCGATTTTCTGGGAGAAGCGGATAATGCGCGTCATCACGCATTATGGCGGCGTAACGCCGGGAGATAGTCAGCATGAGCGTCGAATCCTTCACCCCCACGGCTTTGCAATTTACCCACGGTGCCGCGCACAAGGTGAAGAGCCTGGTCGATGAAGAGGGGAATGATCGCTTGAAGCTGCGCGTATTCGTTACGGGCGGCGGTTGTTCAGGGTTTCAATACGGCTTTACCTTCGATGAAGAAGTGGCCGAAGACGACACCATCGTCGAGCGCGAAGGCGTCAGTCTGGTGGTCGATCCGATGAGCTTCCAGTACCTGGCAGGTGCCGAAGTGGATTACCAGGAAGGTCTGGAAGGTTCGCGTTTCGTGATCAAGAACCCGAACGCTACCACCACCTGTGGCTGCGGCTCTTCGTTCTCGATCTGATCGCACCCTCAGCATTGCCAGGCGCCGCAAAGTCTCAGGACTTTGCGGCGTTTTGCTGTCTGGGGTTCAGGCTCAGGCGGGGTAGATGGCGCCGAGTACGCGCAGGCCGCGGGCACCGGTGACGCTCGGGCGGTTGGCCGCGATACCTTCCAGGCAGCAATGGGCCAGCCAGGCGAAGGCCATGGCCTCGACCCAGTCCGGGTCTATGCCATACGCAGCGGTACTGCTGACTTTCGCGTTCGGCAACAGACTGGCCAGGCGCTTCATCAGCGCGGCGTTGTGCGCGCCGCCACCACAAACCAGCAGCTCCCGGGTATCCGATTGGGCGCTTTGCAATGACTCGACAATGGTCAGCGCAGTTAGCTCGAGCAACGTGGCCTGTACGTCTTCGGCAGCGAAGACCGGTAGCTGCGACAAATGCTGCATCAGCCATGGCAGATTGAACACTTCGCGGCCGGTGCTCTTCGGGCCCTGGGTCACAAAGAATGGATCACTGAGCAGCTCGTTCAACAGGACCGGTTGGACCTTGCCGCTGGCGGCCCATTGACCGTCACGATCAAAGTTGTCGCCCCGTTTTTGGTGAATCCAGGCATCCAGCAAGACATTCCCGGGGCCGCAGTCGAACCCGGCAACAGGCTTGCCGGGTTCGATCAGGCTGAGGTTGCTGAACCCGCCGACGTTCAAAACCGCGCGGTTGCCAGGCCGTTCTTCAAACAGGGCTTCGTGAAAGGCTGGGACCAATGGTGCACCTTGCCCGCCTGCGGCTACATCGCGGCTGCGGAAATCGCTGACCACGGTGATGCCGGTCAGCTCGGCAAGCAAGGCAGGGTTGCCGATTTGCACCGTGAACCCGCGCGCCGGCTCGTGGCGAATGGTCTGGCCATGGCTGCCAATCGCGCGAATGTCATCGGGCTTCAGGTTTTGTTGTTCGAGAAGGGTGTGAATGCCCTGCGCGGCCAGTTTCACCCAGTTCTGCTGGGCAATGGCGGAGCGGGCAATTTCGTCCGGGCCGCTGGCGCACAAGCCAAGCAGCTCGGTGCGCAGGGAAACGGGCATAGGGATGTAATGGGTGGCGATCAGCTTGATCGCCGGGGTTTGCTCGATCAGCGCAATGTCCAGGCCATCAAGGCTGGTCCCGGACATCACCCCTATATAGAGCGCCATGGCTTAGCGTTTACTCGAAGCCAGTTGGGTGGCTTTCTCTTGATTCATGCGCGCCATCAACGGTTGGCTTTGCGCGAGGAAGCGTGAGCGCTCAGCTTTGGAGATCGGATCGGCCATCGCTACCTTCTGCCCCAGCGGATCGACGTGCACGCCATTGACCTGGAACTCATAGTGCAGGTGCGGGCCGGTGGAGAGGCCGGTGGTGCCGATGTAGCCGATCACTTGGCCTTGCTTGACGCTGCCGCCAGTCTTGACGCCTTTGGCGAAGCCCTGCATATGGCCGTATAGCGTGCGGTAGGTATTGCCGTGCTGGATGATCACGGTGTTGCCGTAACCGCCGCGACGACCTGCCAACAGTACTTTACCGTCACCAGCAGCCTTGATCGGCGTGCCGCGTGGTGCCGCGTAATCGACACCCTTGTGGGCACGGATCTTGTTCAGGATCGGGTGCTTGCGGCCCATGGAGAATTTCGAGCTGATGCGGGCGAAGTCTACCGGGGTGCGGATAAACGCCTTGCGCATGCTGTTGCCGTCAGCGGTGTAGTAGCTGCTGTTGCCTTGTTTGTTGGTGTAGCGCACCGCCGTGTACGTCTTGCCGCGGTTGGTGAAGCGTGCGGAGAGGATCGGGCCGTTGCCGACAGCTTTGCCGTTGACGACCTTTTGTTCGTAGATCACATCAAACTCGTCACCTTGGCGAATATCCTGGGCGAAGTCGACGTCATAGCCAAACACGCTGGCCATATCCATGGTCAGGCTGTGGGATAAGCCTGCCCTGGCGGCAGATTGCGACAGCGAGCTGTTGATCACGCCATGAACATAGGCAGAGCGAACGGTAGGCTTGGCGGTAATGCGATTGAACGTATAACCCTTGTCATTCTTGGTCAGGCTGATGCTTTCCGTGTCGCTGACTTTGCTGTGCAAATTGGTCAACTGGCCATCAGGGCTCAGTTCGAACTCAAGTTTCTGGCCACGTTTTAGCTGGCTGAACTGCTTGGCCTGCTTGTCGCTGGCCAGCACTTCATTCACTGAAGTGGCCGGAAGGCCGACCTTCTCGAACAAAGTCGAAAGTGTGTCGCCTTTGCTGACAATCACTTCCTTATGGCTTGGCGCCTTCTTTTCTTCGACGACTGGCGCGGGAGCAGAGGCGGGGATGGGGGCGGCCTGGGCGGTTTCCTGAGTGCTTTCGGCGCTGTTTTCGATTTGCGCGAAGGGAGAGGCTGTCAGCTCATTTGTGGCTTGGACGGCGTCTGCGGCGTCTTGATCTTGTGTCAGTTGTTCTGCAGGGCTTTCCAGTTCAAGACTCAGGGTCGTCTTTTTGGCTTCAACATCACTGGAAGGGAATACCAGAAGCGCCAGGCTAAGAAGGGCGGCGATGCCACTTGCGGCGAGCAGGTGGGTCTTCGGGTAAAGCGGCGGCGCTTTAGACGGTTCTGTGGTCATAGGTAATTTTTGACTTTGAAAAGATGAATTGGAAAAGATGAATGACATGATGAAGACGAAATAACTGTATAAAATATAACCAAATCATCCCTTAAGCAAGTCTGCGAACGCTCTGGCCGTGGATTGGTGTCCGCGCGCCGGCCAAAACTTGTATTTGGTGCGCGATCTTGTATGGTTGTTCCCCTTTGAATCTGAGCCTTGCGGGTCTGTTATGAAGTCGGTTGAAGAGCAGCTAGCGCTGATCAAACGTGGTGCAGAAGAACTGTTGGTCGAGTCCGAGCTGATCGAGAAACTCAAGCGTGGCCAGCCATTGCGTATTAAGGCAGGCTTCGATCCGACCGCGCCGGATCTGCACTTGGGTCACACCGTGCTTATTAATAAGCTGCGCCAATTCCAGGATCTGGGGCACCAGGTGATCTTCCTTATAGGTGACTTCACCGGGATGATCGGTGATCCAAGCGGCAAGAGCGCCACACGCCCTCCGCTCACCCGTGAGCAGGTTCTCGAGAATGCCGAGACCTACAAGACTCAAGTGTTCAAGATTCTTGATCCGGCCAAAACTGAAGTGGCGTTCAACTCCACTTGGATGGATCAGATGGGGCCAGCTGACTTCATTCGTCTGACATCGCAATACACCGTGGCTCGCATGCTTGAGCGCGACGATTTTGACAAGCGTTACACGGCCAATCAGCCCATCGCCATTCATGAGTTCCTCTATCCGCTGGTTCAGGGTTATGACTCGGTCGCGTTGCGTGCGGATGTCGAGCTGGGAGGCACCGATCAGAAGTTCAATCTGCTGATGGGGCGCGAGCTGCAGCGTGGTTATGGCCAGGAGGCCCAATGCATTCTGACCATGCCGCTGCTTGAAGGTCTGGATGGCGTGAAGAAAATGTCCAAGTCGTTGGGCAACTACGTCGGTATCCAGGAAGCGCCGGGTGTCATGTACGGCAAGCTGGTCTCCATTCCGGATGCGTTGATGTGGCGTTACTTCGAATTGCTCAGCTTCCGCTCCATGGAAGAGATCAATGCTTTGCGGGCTGACGTCGAGGCGGGTGCGAACCCACGTGACATCAAGATCAAGCTGGCCGAAGAGATTGTTGCTCGCTTCCATGGCGAAGAGGCTGCGGCCAATGCTCATCGTGCGGCGGGCAACCGTATGAAGGAGGGTGAGTTGCCGGATGATCTGCCAGAGATCGAACTGACTGCTGCTGAGGATATGCCGATTGCTGCTGTCCTTAATAAGGCAGGTCTGGTGAAGAACTCTGCTGTGGCGCGCGATCTTCTGGGGGCTGGTGGTGTGCGTATAGATGGTGAGGTGGTCGATCGCACCTTTATATACGTACTGGGCGCAACCCATGTTTGTCAGGCCGGGAAGAAGGCATTTGCGCGTATTACGCTCAAATCCGAATAAAGCTGAAATCAGGGGTTGACGGCAGATTTTGAAGGCCTATAATTCGCCCCACTTCCGGCGCAGTCGAAACGGAAAACTCCTTGGTAAACAATGAGTTACGCGGTT
>NZ_MUNM01000019.1 GCF_002286815.1 Pseudomonas sp. PICF141 | reverse complement strand
GTGGGGTTTCCCCATGTGAGAGTAGGTCATCGTCAAGATCAAATTCCGAAACCCCTATCTGCATCTGCAGGTAGGGGTTTTGTTTTGTCCGCAGGAAAAGAACCAACCCTTACGACACAGCACAAATTTGCACAGTTATTTTCGAGTCAGGACACTAGAATAGGTCCAACTTATTTGGAGCCAGAGTCTTTATGCCAGATCCGGTTGACACCCCAGGGCTGTCAGATTTACCGCTGGACGAGTTGGTTGCGTGTCATGAGTGCGACTTGCTGATGCGCAAGCCTGAGCTTGCTCATGGTGAGAAAGCCATCTGTGTACGCTGCGGATATGAGCTGTATGCCCATCGACACAATGTCGTGCAGCGCAGTCTCGCCTTGGTCATTGCCGCGCTGTTGTTGTTTATCCCGGCGAACTTTTTACCCATCATGCAGCTCCATCTACTCGGACAGTCGTCGCACGATACTGTCTGGAGTGGCGTTGTCGGTCTGTTCGATACCGGCATGCGAGGCGTAGCGGCAGTGGTATTCCTTTGCAGCATGGGGATTCCGCTGCTCAAACTACTTTGCCAGTTGTTCGTGTTGCTGAGTATTCGCTTCGATATTGGACGCAGTTATGGCCTGCTGCTCTACCGCATTTATCACCATCTACGGGACTGGGGGATGCTCGAGGTTTACCTCATGGGCGTACTGGTTGCGATCGTCAAATTGGCCGATATGGCGGCGATCACCATAGGTCTTGGTCTGGCATGCTTCATCAGCTTGTTGTTGGTTCAGGTCTGGCTGGAAGTGGTGATGTCACCGCATCAGATCTGGCAGGCGTTATCAGGAGAAGATGCCCATGCGGGCGATTGATGCAGGCATTCTTGTTTGTGCCGAATGCCACGAGTTGAATAAACAGGAAGCCGATACTGACGAGCAGGTATGCACTCGCTGCGGTGCGTTGGTTCACGCCCGCCGCCCAAACAGCCTGATGCGGACCTGGGCATTGCTAATCACGGGGGCGATTATTTACATACCGGCCAACGTGCTACCGATCATGACCATTAACTCCCTGGGGCAGGGCGATCCGAGCACCATTATGTCCGGTGTGATCCAGCTGGTTCAGCACGGCATGATTCCAATCGCCGCCGTGGTTTTTATCGCCAGTATCCTGGTCCCCACGTTCAAGCTGGTAGGCATCGCATTGCTGCTGTTTTCGGTGCAGCGCCGTCAGCCGCTCTCGGCACGCCAGCGCATTCTGATGTACCGCTTTATCGAGTTCATCGGCCGCTGGTCGATGCTGGATATCTTTGTAATCGCCATCCTGGTGGCGGTTGTGAATTTTGGACGGCTTGCCAGCATTGAAGCCAATCTTGGCGCCATCGCCTTCGCCAGTGTGGTGATTCTGACGATGCTTGCCGCAGTAACTTTCGATCCCCGACTGATTTGGGATAACACGGAGTCGGACGACGACCATGACTGATTTGCCTAAAGCTAAAACCCGACCGGCCTCAAACTGGTCAGCCATTTGGGTGTTGCCACTGATCGCCTTGATCATCGGCGGCTGGCTGGGCTGGCGTGCCTATACCGAGACGGGCATCGAGATCCAGGTGCGTTTCGAAAGCGGTGAAGGCATTCAGGCCAACAAGACCGAAGTTGTCTACAAAGGCATGTCGGTCGGAAAGGTGAAAGCTCTCAAACTCGATGACGAAGGCAGCTCCAAGGGAGTGATTGCTACCATCGAAATGAATAAAGACGTGGAGCAATACCTGAGAACCAGCACGCGTTTCTGGCTGGTCAAGCCGAGCGTGAGCCTGGCTGGCATCACGGGGCTGGAGACGTTGGTTTCGGGTAATTACGTGGCCGTCAGCCCGGGCGAAGGCGAGCCGACCCGCAAGTTCAAAGCCCTGGCCCAGGAACCTCCGCTATCAGATGCGCAACCAGGCCTGCACTTGACCATCAAGGCTGATCGCCTCGGCTCGCTGAATCGCGGCAGCCCGGTGTTCTATAAACAGATCCAAGTCGGTCAGATCAAAAGCTATGTGCTGTCCGCAGACCAAAGCACTGTCGAACTCAAAGTCTTCATCGAGCCGACCTACGCCAGCCTGGTGCGTAAACACACGCGTTTCTGGAATGCCAGCGGCATCAGTATCGATGCCAACCTTTCTGGCGTGAAAGTACGTAGCGAGTCCCTCGCCAGCATCGTCGCCGGTGGTATTGCATTTGCCACTCCGGAAAATCGCAAGGACAGCCCGCCTACCGATCCAAGCCTGCCGTTCCGTCTCTATGAGGATTTCGATGCCGCCGCAGCGGGTATTCGGGTCAAAGTCAAACTCAGCGATTTCGAAGGCCTGCAGTCTGGTCGTACGCCGGTGATGTACAAAGGCATCCAGGTCGGCAATTTGAAAACGCTCAAGGTGGATCCGGACCTGTCCAGCGCGACCGCCGAGTTGACGCTCGACCCGCTGGCCGAGGACTACCTGGTCACCGGCACTCAATTCTGGGTGGTAAAACCATCGATTTCGCTCGCCGGTATTACAGGCCTGGAAGCGCTGGTCAAAGGCAACTACATCGCCGTGCGCCCAGGCGACAAGGGCGGTGCGCCGCAGCGCGAGTTTGAAGCGCGGCCCAAGGCGCCGCCGCTGGATCTGCGTTCGCCAGGCCTGCATTTGGTGTTGTTCACCGAAAACCTGGGTTCTCTGGAAGTCGGCAGTCCGATTCTCTATAAACAGGTCAAGGTCGGTTCGGTTCAAAGCTATCAATTCTCCCGCACCAAAAAGCAGTTGGTGATCGGGGTGCATATCGAGAAGGAATACGAAGGACTGGTCAACGCCTCAACGCGTTTCTGGAATGCCAGTGGCATTACGCTCACCGGTGGGCTAACCGGCGGCATCCAGGTCAAAAGTGAGTCGTTGCAGAGCCTGATGGCTGGCGGCATCGCCTTCGAAACCCCGGAAGCCAAGGCGCCGTTGCAAAAGCGAATTCCACGTTTCCGCCTGCATGCCAATTACGATGAGGCAACGCAGAAAGGCACTATGGTCACGATCAAGGTCGATCGCGCCGATGGCCTGCGCAATGGCACGCCGGTTCGATTCAAAGGCCTGGACGTTGGCAAGATCGAGGACGTCGACCTCAGTGATGACCTGCAATCGGTACTACTGACCGCACGAATCACCGAAGTGCCGGAGCGTATCGCTCGAGTCGGCAGTCAGTTCTGGGTGGTTAAACCTGAGCTCGGTCTGATTAAAACCTCGAACCTCGATACGTTGGTCACCGGGCAATACATCGAAGTACAACCGGCGCCGAAGAACCTCGGTCCACAGAAGACTTTCGTGGCCTTGACCAATCCTCCGGAAATTGCCAAGGAAGAGGCTGGTTTAAGCCTGGTGTTGAGCGCTGCTCGTCGGGGTTCTCTGAAGGCTGGCGTCCCCGTCACCTATCGCGAAATCACGGTAGGCAAGGTGACCGGCTATGAACTGGGCCAGACGGCTGATCGCGTGCTGGTGCACATTCTGATTGAACCGAAGTATGCGCCGCTGGTGCGCAGTGGCACGCGGTTCTGGAACACCAGTGGTTTTGGTTTTGATTATGGCTTGTTCAAAGGCGCGACAATACGCACCGAATCGCTGGAGACGCTGGTCCAGGGCGGTATTGCGTTTGCCACACCGGATGGCGACCGCATGGGTGTGCCGGCGAGGCCTGAGCAAACCTTCCCATTGTTCGACCAGTTCGAAGATGAATGGCTGACTTGGGCGCCGAAGATTTCTCTCGGAAAGTAATCCTGGTCGATTGAGAAGACGCCTTCGCGGGCAAGCCTCGCTCCTACAATGAAAAGATAAAAAAAGGCCGCGATCCCATGGGATCGCGGCCTTTTTTGTTGGATTCAAGTCAAATCAGACCGCATCCAGCTCGGGTTCATCAGTATGTACAACAACGGTTGCCTTCACTTCATCGTGGCGACGAATGTACTTCCAGTCTGCTTCGTCGATGTAGATGCCGTTCGGGCCGCTGCCGCCTTCCAGGTCGATGGCGACACTGGCGCAAACTTGCGGCTTCACACTCGCCAGAATCGGCACGAAGCCCAATTGCAGGCTGGTCTCCAGCAGTGCTGCCTGGTTCTTCTCGTCGATGTCCGCCGCCTCGTCGAGGTAGTACGGCAGGCGCACGCGACCGGCCTGGTCGCGGTCCATCAAGTGCAGCAACAAGTACATGTTGGTCAGCGCCTTGATGGTCATGGTGGTGCCGTTGGACGCCGCGCCATCGATGTCGGTGTGGATCACCGGCTGGCCGTTGACCTTGGTGATCTCGAAGGCCAGCTCGAAAAGATCCTTGAGGCCGAGCTGGTTGTGGTTCGCCGCCACCAGCCGCGCGAGGTATTCCTTGGCCTCTTCGTTCTTGTTGTCCTGATCGGCGCTTTGGCTCAGGTCAAAGACGGAAAGGGTTTCGCCTTCTTCGTACTGACCGGCGCTGTGGATGATCTGGTCAATGTGCTTGAGCGCTTCCTTGTTCGGCGCGAGCACGATGCGGAAGCTTTGCAGGTTGGAGACCTGGCGCTTGTTGATCTCGCGGTTGAACAGCGCCAGTTGATGTTCGAGGCTGTCATAGTCGCTGCGAATGTTACGCAGGGTCCGGGCGATGTCGGTGACGGCTGCACGACGGGCCTTGCCGAGGGTCAGCGCTTCATCGGTGCGGTGTGCGTACGCGTTGATCAGCAGTTGCAGGCGACGCTCCATATCGTCTTCGCTGTCGAACTTGGCCACCCCCTTGAGGCGAACCTGTGCGTAGAGCGCGTCGATTTGCCCGTCGCTGCGCAGCAAACCTTGCCAGCTGTCCTGATAGTCGTTGAGCAGCGGCAACAGGTTGTCCATGGAATCATCGACCGGGTCCATGAACGGCGTGCCGAATGGCAGGTCCGCCGGCAACAGCTGACGACGGCGCAGGGCGTCGTCGAGGGTGCGTTGCTTGGCTTCCATGTCGCCGATCTGCCGGCCGACCAGTTGCAGCTTGGCCGACAGTTGCTGGACCCGTTCGGTGAAGGCATCGCTGGAACGCTTCAATTCGTCCTGAGCCGCTTCCATCTGCGCCAGTTGCTCTAGCTTGTCGCCTTCCTCGGCGCTCAGGGTTTGCGTGCGGCGGAAGTCTTCCAGGGCTTTCTGCGCATCCAGCACTTGCTGGTACAGCGCTTCAGTCTGGGTTTTGCTGGCCGCGCGGTCGGCTGCCACCGCAGCTTGAGTTTTCAGCTGCTTGAGTTCTTTTTCCAGGCGGTCTTTCTGATCGCGCAGTGCCGCGCGGTCAGCCAGGGCTTGCAGGGCTGGAGGCTCGATGTGCGAGATGTCGATGGACAGGCCCGGCACTTCGAAGCGCTCGCCTTTGAAACCATCGAGGATCAGTTCCATGGATTTGACCCACTGACCGTCCTCGTCCAGCGTAATGCCGTGTTCACCCAACGGCAGGCTGAACAACGCACTGTTGAACAGGCGCATCAGGCGTTCGACATCCTGTTGCGAGAATTCTTCGCGCAGACGGGCGTAGCTGTTGTTGTCGGCGTGATCGAGTTGTTGCTTGACCGACTTCAGGCGTTTTTCCAGATCCCGCAGGCGTTCTTCCAGGTCTTCAGCACTGAATTGCCGCGACTGCGCCAGCGCACCAGCCAGTTCGTCGTGCGCGTCCTTGGCGGCGAGCAGCTGCTGTTCGAGGACTTTGACGTCATCGACCAGCGCGAAGCGATGCTTGAGTACCGACAACTCGCCGAGCCAGCGCTGGATACCGGTGATTTCCCGCTCCAGACGCATCAGCTCCTGAGTGCCGCCGCGTTGATCGTTTTGCAGCGCGTCCTGCTCGTTGCGGTAGTGCTCGGCCTGAATCGTCAGTTCTTCCTTGCGCGCACTGGCATAATCCGACCAGGTGCCGAGCAGGGAGTCGAGCAGCGGCGACAGGCGATGCAGTTTGCCGCGCAGGATGTCCCGCTGTTTCACGCCGTTGGCCAACGCTTCAACCAATGGGCCGGCAGCGACCAGCGAGTTGTAGTCCTGCTCCATGCGGCGAACATCACGGAAGGCTTCTTCGCACGCGGCGATGTAATCGACACTGCCGGAACGCAGGCTGTGTTCGAAAGCATCGAGGAACAGCTGCTTGAGTTTGGCTGCAGTGATTTCGCGCATGTGCAGCAAGTTGATGAACAGTGCGCGGAAGGTCTTCAGGCTCTGCTCGCTGGTGGAGCGCAGCGGGATCAACGTCAGGTCCAGCGGAATCGAGGTGTGGCCGCCCACCAGCAAACGACGCAGTTCATCCGGCTTGAGTTCATAGGCTTTCAGGCCTTCGCGCTCAAGGTTGGTGAACAGCTCTTTTTGCCGCAGGCAGGTGTCGTCTTTCTGGTAATGGGCCAGATCGAGTTTGCCGGCGTAGGCAAAGAACTGGTGACCGAAACCGCCGCCCGGGCCGCGACCGACCACGCCAATCACGTGTGGGCCGTGGGGCAGGGAGACTTCCACCAGGATGTAACTGGTGTCCGAGGCGAAGTAGAAGCGTCGGGATTGCTCCAGGCTGTACTTGCCGAAACTCATGTCCGACATGCGCGCCAGAATCGGGAACTGCAAGGCGTTGATCGAGGCGGATTTACCGAGGTTGTTCGCTCCGTAAACCGACAGCGGCTCTTCCAGCGGGAACAGGCCGAGGCTGTAACCGGCGGTGTTCAAAAGGGCAAAGCGGCGGATGCCGTAGCGTTCCTTGCTCATGCGTCGGTCTCCTGTTCTTCGGCAATGGCACGGGCCAGGGCGTCTTCTTCGCTTTCTTCAGCGAAGTCACTCAGATCCAGCGGGTCGTCTGTTTGCAGCAGTTTTTCATCGCTGTCGTCATCGATCAGCACGGGCACCGGCAACGGCAGGACGCTGTGCAGACTGGCTGCCAGATCACGGTCCTGCTGAACCGACAGGCACACGTCGAGGAAGCGGTGCATCGGTGGCAGGAAACGGTAAACGCCGTTTTCTTCACCGGCAAAACCGAGCTGAGTCATGCGGCGCATGATTTTTTCCTCGAGTTCTTCGACGGTTTGCACTTCAGCCTGAATGAACAGATCGCGGTACTTTTCCAGTAACGAGGGCAATTCATCGCGGCCGAGACTGCCGCCGTCGAGCACCGCGATCGGGTCGCGGCCCTGGTCGGCCAAGTGCTCGACGAGGATGAAAGTAAACAGTGCCAGGCGCTGTGCAGTCTTGTTCACCGCGGCAGCGGCAAGGTCCGGCACAAAGTAGTAAAAACCGCGGGTGTCGCAGATGAGTTCAAAGCCCAGCGCCTTGAACAGCGTGCGGTACTGGTCCTGGAAGTTCGACAGTTGGGCGTATAGCTCCGGGTCGCGGCGGCTGACGTGGTAACCCTTGAACAGCTCGCGAAAAATCGGCGCCAGCTGGGACAGTTCGGATAGATCAAGATGCATGTGGGATGCTCGCAGAATTCTCGGTGGCGGTGTCGCCGGCCGAGAGCAGGGCGAAGGAGCACAGGCTGACCTGATGCTCGTGAGTATGGTAATCGCGGCGTTCCAGACGCTCGCGCTTGAAGCGTTTCTCCCGCGACAGACGCGAGAACCAATAGAGCAATTCGTCGGTAGCGCCGTCCGGCTCCTGCTCCAGCAGCCAGGTCATCAGGTCCGGCATCGGCAGGGCGTCTTCGCAGCGCTCGAGCATCTCCCGAACGGTACGTGGCGCGCGCGGGGCTTCGCCTTTCTGAGTCTTGTGAGCCTTGGGAAAACGCGCAGGTTTGGGCTCGAAACGGGCCAAGGCGTATACGTAGGCTTCGACCTGACTGGCGTTACCGAGGAAGGTACTTTGCGGACGGGTGAACAGGGGCATCGCGGCTTGCGGTACCGCATCGATACCTTTGCGACGAATCGCCGACAAGGCCAGCGCCGCGCCACGAGTCACGGCGTTGTGCCGACGGGCTTCTTCACGCAGCGGCAGCAACAGTTCACGGGCATGACGCAGAGTCAGTTGGGCGCTGGTCTGCATTTCGAGGATGCGCGCGTGGGTACGCAACAGCATGTCATCGTCGACCAGATGGCCGAGGCGCTGCTGTTCAGTGAGCATCTTCAACAGAACGTTTTCGACCTTGCGCACGCCTTGTTCGAAGGCGCCGTCGGCGTTCACCAACTGAATCATCGGTTCGACGTATTCATCCCAGGTCGCCAGTACTTCAGCGTAGCGCTGACGCAGCGGGATCTGGCGGTCGCTGGTCTTGGCCCGCTCGGCGACGGCCACCAGGGCCTGTTCGTCGTTGGCGAGCTTTTTCAGGACATCCCGCACGCGCATGTCGAGCAAACGCAACTGACGTGCCAGATCGTTGCCGTCGCGAATGTCGAAGGCGTCCTGAATGTAACCGGCCAGGCGTTCGAGATGGCGCAAATAGGCTTCGATCTCCAGGCACAGGCCCAGACGGTGCTCACGGCGCAGGTAAGCGAGGAAGTCGTGGATCTGCGCGTTCAGTTCGAAACGGTTCGGGCTTTTCGCCACGGGAACCAGAATGTCGAGGCGGATCCACACGTCCAGCAAACTGGTAATGTCCTGCGGCGTGCTATCCAGTTGCTGGGCGGCCAGTTGCGTGCGCAGTTCGTTGAGGCTCAGGGTGCCTTGGTCGAAGTGCTCGCACAGTGGCTCCAGAAGTGCCCAGTGTTCAGCGAGGGCGCGCAAGACGCGCTTGGGTTCGATCATCGGAATGGCCGGCTGGTTGGCAATTAAAAGCCGCGATTGTACTGCATCGCAGCCGTGTCGATTCACTCTCGGGACGGACAGTTGGCTTTCTATCGATCAAGCGTGGGCGATCTTGAGCGAAGGGCGGTAGAATCACTGCACTTTAGTTATCCACAAGTGGCCGACCTTTGCTTATCGAGTCCCGTCGCCGCGCTTATTTGACCGCCATGCAGGTGGTCAACTGGCTGCCGCGTACCGAATTGCCCTTTGCTGCGCCCTCGCGGCCCGAACTGCTGGAGATGCCCGAGCCGTTGGTCGTCGCCCCGGTTGCGCCTGCTCCGGTGGCGCCGGCGCCCGTGGAACCTGCGGCCAAACCGGCTGAGCGGGTGAAAATCGAAGTGCCGCGGCCATCGTTGGCCAGCACCCGCACGAACGCCAAGGTCGAAGAGGAGCAGGCTCCGGTCGCGGTCAAGGCGCCGGTCGTGCCGCCACCGCGTTTTGCCCTTCAATTGCTGCGCGCAGGTCGCTGCCTGTTGCTGGTGGAGTTACCCACAGGCGAAAGCTTCCAGACCCGCGATCCTGCCTATCTTTTGCTCAAGGACATGCTGCGCGCCGCCGGTCTGCCAGACAGCCCGCAGATCGTCGGCGAGCCGGTGCGCTGGCCGCTGCTGGCTCGCGGCACTCTGGATCAAGGGCCGGAAGCGGCTCGGGATTTCGTACAAGGCTTTCTGTCAGCCCGTCTCGAAGATGCGCCGTGCGTCTGCCTGTGGCTGATCGGCTTGCCGGCGGTGCGTTTTGCCGGTGAAGCCAACGCCGAATCCTTCAACCGTGAACTGCAGGTCGAAGGCCTGGGTTCGGTCTGGGCCCTGCCGGGTCTGGAATTATTAATGGAAGAGCCACAGCGTAAGGCTGAAGTCTGGCAAGCCATGCGTCGGCTGATGGCGCGCTGGAAAGAATCGAATGAGTGACGCCGTATCGTTCCGCCCGATGACCGAGGCGGACCTGGACACTGTACTGAAAATTGAATACGCGGCTTACAGCCACCCCTGGACCCGCGGGATTTTTCTCGACGGCCTGGGCAAGTACCAGATCTGGCTGATGTTCGAGGGGCAGCAACAGGTCGGCCACGGCGTGGTGCAGATCATTCTCGACGAGGCGCATTTGCTGAACATCACCGTCAAACCGGAAAACCAGGGCCGAGGCTTGGGTTTGACGCTGCTGGAGCACTTGATGTCGGTTGCCTGCAAGGCCGAGGCACGGGAATGTTTTCTGGAAGTGCGCGACAGCAACCGGGCGGCATTTCGCTTGTATGAGCGGTATGGGTTCAACGAAATCGGACGTCGGCGCGATTACTACCCGGCAGTGGGTGGGCGTGAGGATGCGGTCGTCATGGCCTGCACCTTGGTTGACTGAAACGCAGGAGCTGCCTTCGGCAGCTCCTGCATTGGAACCTGGTCAGATCTTAGATCAACGCTTGCCATCCATTGGATCGTGCCGCGCCAATTCCGCTTCATCCAGCCCATCGCCTCCGCCGATGTCGTCTTCATCGACAATGCTCAAATCCCAATCCGCCTGGCCGCCTTCCCCTTCTTCATGGGCATCCCGCGCGCCATCTTCGCGGATCAAGGTTTCCGGGCTCATGTCATCGTCGGTGGACTCATGGTCATCGGTCGAGCCGCCGGTCATGCCAGCTTCACGGACGCGTTCCTCGGGCATCTTCTGCGCACGCTCGCGTTCGGGAATCAGGTCACCGATTCTGGAACCCGGTTCTTCCTCGTCGAAATCCAGCTCACGCACTGAGCCCATGCGGTCTTCGTTGTCGTCGATGGGCTCGGGTTGCGCCTTATCGAACGGACGTCGTGAGTCAGTCATGGCATTTCCTCATACTGTAGGCCTTGCTACAGTTGACCCGCTGGGCTGGCGAGAATTCCACCTGCATGAAGCATCGGATAGCCATTAACTGCAGCATGGGAGATATTCATCTTGCGCGTGACCCGGATAGACGGTTGTCTGTCAAAGCAGCGCATCATTATCGAGGCTTCATTGCATGAACGAATTACAAGATCTGATTGATAACAATGAGCGCTGGGCCGACGCGATCACCCAGGAAGATCCTGATTTCTTCGCTAAGCTGGCCCGTCAACAAACCCCGGAATACCTGTGGATCGGTTGCTCCGATGCCCGCGTGCCGGCCAATGAAATCGTCGGCATGCTGCCGGGCGATCTGTTTGTACACCGCAACGTGGCCAACGTTGTACTGCACACCGACCTCAATTGCCTGTCGGTGATTCAGTACGCGGTTGACGTACTCAAAGTCAAACACATCCTGGTCACCGGCCACTACGGTTGCGGCGGTGTGCGCGCCTCGATGCAGGACCGTCAATTCGGCTTGATCGACGGCTGGTTGCGTTCGATTCGTGACCTTTATTACGAAAAACGCGAAGAGCTGGCCAAGTTACCCACCGAAGAAGAGCGGGTCGACCGCCTCTGCGAACTCAATGTGATTCAGCAGGTGGCCAACGTCGGTCATACCAGCATTGTGCAAAACGCCTGGCACCGCGGTCAGAAACTATCGGTCCATGGATGCATCTATGGCATCAAGGATGGTCGCTGGAAAAGCCTGAACGCCACCATCAGCGGTTTCGAACAGTTGCCTGCGCAGTACCGTTTGCGTCCGGTCGAGGCGTTGTAAAAACCTCTCAGATGACGCTTCGTCGACGCCAGTGTTGGAAAAACTGTTCGCCATTGGCATTCGGCGACTCGTCATAACCGATGATCCAGCCACGGCAGCACGGACAACCGCAGCGGCAGGCGAACTGCCGCAGCAGCTTGTCTTCTGTCGCGGCGAAATCCATCGTCAGCCGGTCACCTTTTTTGATGTCCTTGAGGGCCCATATCCACAGTTCGCTCATGTCGAGAAAGACGTTGGGGTCGCAGGAATGGCTCAGTAGACCGCAAAAACGCGGATCGTAAACGTGGATCCCTGGTGCCATCTGACGGGTGTGTCGGCAGCGATAGGGCAACAGATGTCCAGAAACCCTGCAGATTCGGCTGATGCGGGGGAATTCGCGCAAGGCCATGACAGCTATTGCTGATCCCTGGGCGTTGCAGATGATTTCAAAGTCATCTTTGGAGGGGAATCCAAGGCGAAGGGGCAACTCTACAAACGGATAGATGCCATTTGATGGCGGTGGGGGTATTGCCTGTTCTGCATGGGTTCTCATAACAATCCTTGTCAGTCGAGTGCTACGACCGCTGTCTACTGACATCCTGTCAGCCCTGCAGCACATTGGGTACGCTCCAAGCCTCTCGCAAATGAAACAAACGGTCTACTGTCAGATATGACAGCGAAAAAGGCTCTTCCCCGCGTCAGCCATGGCTCACGCGGGGAGGACTTTCTTCGTTTACAAGTGTGGGGCAGGGGCGGAGGTCGCAAGAGACGGGCTCTTCAGCTGTTTCAGCTGGGATTTGACGGCCGTTGTTGTGCATTTCGCCACGGCCTGTTCAGGCGTCAGGTTGCGGATTGAGGTGTAGAATAGTTCGCAGGTTTTTTCTTTCTGGGTCACTTGCCAGGTCTGAGTACAGCTTTTCAGCTGAACGTCAGGGTCAGTACCCGGCTTGCTGCCCATTCCAGCCTGCCAGCACGCGGCGCTCAAATCCTGCCCCATGACTTTCAGCCCCGCGGCATCGGCTTTGGCCTGTGCATCGTCGCCGCTATAAGCCTCTGGGTCGGCGGCATACCAGATGTAGCTCGGGTGATTGGAACCCAGTACCGGTACCGCTACACCCTTGCTTGGGATGATGGTTGCCAGGCCCAGCACGTCTACGGTCGGCCCATATTGTTGTTTGATCCAGTTACGTACGGGGGCGCCAAAGGCGACCATCGGCAATACAGCGCCGCTGGCGTTCTGGCTGACTTCCTTGACCATGGTGGTCTGGTAATCGTTGAAGTAGCCATAAACGCCTTCGAGGTCCTTACCGGCGCTGGATGGCGCGGCAATCGGCGCGATGTCGATGATGGTCTGATAGCCCGGTGTCTGGTCGGCGGGGATGCCGTTGGCTGTCAGCAGCGTGGCCCAACGGTCGGTGGTCTTGGATTCCAGGTAGTCCTGGGCTTGGGTCAGCGAATAATCCGGGGGGAAGTGCAGCAGTTCGATGCTTTTGCGATTTTCCAGCGCCATGCCCAGCGGCAGGAACAAGTACCAGTTATAGGTCCATTTGCCATCGGCACTCAATTTACTGGCGCCGTTGTAAGCCAGATCTCCGGCATTGAGCAACGCGGTCAGTGGCTTTTCATAACCTTCGGGCACACCGCTGATAGCGGCGTAGAGTTGGTTGTTGTCGGTTTTGACCACTACTTTTGCGGTGTTGTAGCCATCGCGTTGTACGCTTTGGGTCAGGTAGTGCTCGACGGTCTGTTCCAGTGTCCAGTTGCGATAGCAGATGACATTGCAGTTGTTGGGGTAGGCGAACAATCGGGTAACACGCTCAGTGCTGCCCAGATTCAGATCGACATCGGCGTGAGCGGCGGCACTCAGGGTCAGTGCGGCCAGGGTGAGTCCTGTAAGTTTTAACATGCTCAGATCCTTTTCAGCGTGAGCCCTCGGAGGCGGGGCGGCTACATACTGAAACTAGTTGTGTCGAACGGTCCAGTACTCATGTGAAAGATCACCGCTTCATTGATCCCGATACCTCGCGACTATTTTTGTAGGACAACCCTGAAACACTCTTCAGAAAATATCTCCAAGGCCGATGGCTAGGCTGTATGCAGCTTTTTATCTCTGTCCATCGGTGCTTCCCATGTTCAACAAACGCTTGAAGCAGGAGCTGTCGGCTCTTCGCGAAGAACTCTCCAGCCTTCAGCAAGTCAAGGAGAGCCTGGACAGTGAAATGCTGGTCCTGACTCTTGATTCCGATGGCAGGATTCAATCGGCCAACCAGAACTTCATGGGTGAAATGCTCTACAAGGGCAACGAACTGATCGGCCGGCACCTCGAAGACATCGTCCCGGCTCATGTGAAATCGGACGAGTTCCACCGCCGCTTCAAGACTGCGCTGACCCGTGGCGAGCATTTTGCCGGCACGGTTCGTTTATTACGGGGCACTGGTGCCGAAGCCTGGCTGCGGTCGATCATGCAGCCGGTGCGCTCCGCGGACGGCCGGATCAAAAATTTCTCGATTTATTCCAGCGACCTGACCCGCACCATCGAAGCGTCTCGTGAACATGAGAATCTGATCGGCGCGCTAGTGCGCTCGACGGCGGTCATCGAGTTCGACCTCAATGGCAACGTGCTGATGGCCAACGAGCGGTTTCTCACTGGCATGGGTTACAGTCTGGCGCAGGTCCAAGGCAAGCATCACCGCATTTTCTGTGAGCCTGAGGAATACAACAGCGCCGAGTATCAAAACTTCTGGCGCCGCTTGAACGCCGGCGAATTTGTGGCCGATCGTTTCAAGCGTATCGATAGCCACGGTCGCGTGGTCTGGCTGGAGGCGTCCTACAACCCGGTGGTCGATGCCAACAACAAGCTCTACAAAGTGGTCAAGTTCGCGACGGTGATAACCGACCAGGTCAATCAGGAGCAGGCCGTCGCCGAAGCGGCCAACATCGCCTACAGCACCTCGTTGCAAACCGACAGCAGCGCCCAACGCGGTACCACCGTAGTGACTCAAGCGGTGGACGTCATGCGTGACTTGGCCAAACACATGCAAACCGCTGGCGAAGGCATCGAGGCGCTGAACGAGCAATCATTGGTGATCGGCACCATCGTCAAAACCATCAGTGGTATCGCCGAACAAACCAACCTGCTGGCGCTCAACGCGGCCATCGAAGCGGCTCGCGCCGGTGAGCAGGGCCGAGGTTTTGCCGTGGTGGCTGATGAAGTCCGGCAACTGGCCTCGCGAACCAGCCAGGCAACCGACGAAATTGTCGGCGTTGTGCGCCAGAACCAGGACATGGCGCGCAATGCCGTGGCCCTGATGACCGATGGCAGGCTCCAGGCCGAACAGGGGCTGGCGCTGGCAGCGGAGGCGGGCACAGTGATCGTCGAAATCCAGGACGGGGCGCAGAAAGTGGTGAACGCGGTTGGGCAGTTTGCCAATCAGTTATCGAGTTGATGTCCTGAATCCGGTGTCGGTAGCCCTAAAAAAAATCAGGCCTGCTTCACTGGTTTGATCAGGCTTTCGGCCGGTATCCCAAATAGATCATGAAGCTTCCAGATCATCGGAAGCGTCAACGCACGCTTACCGTTGAGCACTTCATAAACCCGGTTTGTCCGGCCAATGGCAGGTGCCAGATCAGCCGCTGACAGACCGGACTGCTCCATGCGAAATTTGATAGCGTCGATCGGTGTGGGCAGATCGACAGGAAACTGCTTCGATTCATAGGCCTCGATGAGGGTAATCATGATCTCGAAGTAATCGCCTTCGGGGGTACCCGGCTCAGGCTCATTGTTGAATAGTGCAGATATGCTTTTGAGGGCTGCACGGTAGTCCGCGTCAGTGTGAATCGGATGAATGTTCATGGGTTATTCCATTTCGATGGCATCAGCGTCGATCCCATCGTATTGCTTGTGGGTGCCGACAAATTTTATGTATACGGCGCCGAAACGATAGGCCACCGCGACTATTAGCCGAAAGTCATTGCCCTTGATGTTAAACACGACTCTGCGGCTTTTGAGAATGCTGGCGGTGGCAAAGTGCGCCTTGATGTCAGCAGGCGTCTTCCAGTCCGCTTTCCTCGCTTCGTCAATCCAGGCCAGGAAAGGTTGTTCTGAGTCCGGGTATTTCTCCCAAAAATTTTTCAGATGACTGATGGCGATAATTCTCATGGTGTGATCCTAGTCCCGCGGTGGGACTTGTGCAAGTTTGTGGCGAAGTAGCCGACATGTGGGGAGTAAATTCGCCTCCTGTAATCAGGCACTCCCGATAGCTGATCTGATGAGGTGGATGAGCAGACGAGATAAAAATGGTTTCCACACTCTATCCAAGGGATAGCAGTTTGAGGGTAGGAAAAGGCTACGCGAGAGACTTGATCAGGATTCTTCACCAATAAAAAAAGCCTACCTCCCGGTAAGCCTTTTCTTGTTCCTGCGTACGACTCAATCCCCCAACGCTTCTCCCTCACGTCGTGGATCGGCCCCGCCGGCCAACGCCGCTTTCCCTTGCGCATCCCTGACCCGAACAATCGCCTGAGTCCCGCTGGTCATGTCGATCTCGTTCACGTTGTGCCCTTTGTCCTTCAGTGCCTGAATCAGCTGTTCGCTGAACTGCTCCCGTTCCAGTTCGGTCGGGCCGTTGCGGCTGCCGAAATTGGGCAGGCTGATGGCCGCTTGCGGGTCGAGGTTCCAGTCGAGCAGGCCGATGGTGGATTTGGCCACGTATTCAATGATCTGCGAGCCGCCGGGGGAGCCGACGGTGGCCAGGAACTCGCCGTTCTGGCGGTCAAAGATCAGCGTGGGCGCCATGGACGAGCGTGGGCGTTTACCCGGTTCGACCCGGTTGGCGACTTTTTGCCCGTTTTCTTCGGGTATGAACGAGAAGTCGGTCATCTGGTTGTTGAGCAGGAAACCCTGGACCATCAGGTGCGAGCCAAATGCTGCTTCGACGGTGGTGGTCATGGACACGGCGCCGCCAGAATCATCGACCGCCACCACTTGCGAGGTGGAGATGCGCAGTGGCGAGCGGTCTGGCGCATAGGCAACGCGAATGCCCGGCGGGGTACCGGGTTTGGCCAGGCCCATGCTGCGGTCGCCAATCAAGGCGGCGCGGCGGGTCAGATAAGTCGGGTCGATCAGACCTTTTACCGGCACGGGTACGAAGTCGGCGTCGGCGACATACTGCGCTCGGTCGGCGTAAGCCAGACGCTCGGCTTCGGCGATCAGGTGCACAGCTTCCGGGGCAGGTTCGATGCCTGCCGGTTTGCTGGTCTTGAGCGGTTTGAGGGGGGCCAGGGCAAAACGCGGGTCGCGGGATTCCAGCGCCTGCAAGGTGCCGAGAATTTGCGCCACGGCGATCCCGCCCGACGACGGTGGCGGCATGCCGCAAACCTGCCAGCGTTTGTAGTCAGTGCATAACGGCGCGCGTTCCTTGGCCTTGTAGCCTTGGAGGTCGCTCAGCGACAAGCTGCCGGGGTTGGCGTGGCCCTGAACCTTGGCGATGATCTCGTTTGCGATGGGCCCTTTGTACAGGGCATCGGGCCCTTCCTTGGCGATGCGCTTGAACACGGCGGCCAGTGCCGGGTTTTTCAGCGCTGTACCGATGGCTTTCGGGCTGCCGTCGGCATTCAGAAAGTAGGCGGCCATGTCTGGGGAGCGTTGTATGAACGCGTCTGCCGCGACCAGCTGATGCAGGCGTGGCGAAATGGTGAAGCCTTGTTCCGCCAGTTCGATGGCCGGCTCGAACAACTTCGCCCACGGCAGGCGACCGTGCTTTTGATGGGCCAGCTCCAGCGCCCGCAATACACCCGGCGTTCCCACCGAGCGTCCGCCGATCTGTGCCTGCGTGAACGGCATCGGTTTGCCGTCGGCTTGCAGGAACAGTTTCTCGGTGGCACCGGCCGGAGCGGTTTCGCGCCCGTCATAGGTGCGTACAGCCTTGCCATCCCACAGCACAATCAAGGCGCCCCCGCCGATGCCCGATGATTGCGGTTCGACCAGCGTCAACACCGCTTGCATGGCAATGGCCGCATCAATCGCCGAACCGCCCTCACGCAGCATCTTACGCCCGGCTTCGGCGGCCAGCGGGTTGGCGGCTGCGGCCATGTGTTTCGAGGCATACCGGGTCTGCAGATCGGTGCGATACCCGGAAGCGATTTCCGGCGCGACTGGCAGCGTAGAGACTGGCGGTGAAGAGGGCAGGGTATTACACGCGGCGAGGGTTAAAGCGGTGGCAATCAACGAAAAGGCTGACAGGCGATAGCGACTCAAGTGGAAGGCTGAGAACACGCGGGGCACTCCATCCATGGGATAAAAAGATCCGGGGACTTTATCGGCCGGGGGAGCGGTACGCAAATCAGGCCCATCGTCTTGAAGCGATGCCACTTTTCTCGAGGCATAAAAAAACGGCCTACCTTTCGGTAAGCCGTTTTTAGTACTTGGTGGCTACACAGGGACTTGAACCCCGGACCCCAGCATTATGAATGCTATGCTCTAACCAACTGAGCTATGTAGCCAAGTGGCGCGCATTATTCACCTGGAACGAAGATGCGTCAAGCGTAAATCTAAAATATTTCTCCACACTTTCAACCGCTTATCCCGCAGGCCCGAAAAATCGGGCGGCGAAGGGCGTCAACCGAGCTGAAATCTGCCGGTATTGGCACTCAGGGCCTTACTGCCTTGGCTCAAGGTGTCTGCCGCGAGGTTCACCGCCCGTGCGCCTTCAAGCAAGCGTACCGCCGCCTGATCGACTTGCTGGATGTTTGCGCTGACTTCATCGGCGGTGCTCGCTTGTTCTTCGACAGCGGTGGCGATTTGCGCCAGGGTGTCGGTGACACTCTGCACCGCGCTGGCGATTTCCCCCAGGCGCTCGCCGAGACCGGTGACGGCTTGCGCATCCGATTGTGCCTGGCCGCAGGCGGCTTCCATCAGGCTTACCGCTTCGTTGACAGTGCTGCGCAAGCTGTCGACGGTACCGGCGATTTGCGCGGTGGAGGACTGGGTGCGTTGCGACAGGCTGCGCACTTCATCGGCCACTACGGCAAAACCACGACCTTGTTCGCCGGCCCGTGCAGCCTCGATGGCAGCGTTCAGGGCCAGCAGGTTGGTCTGCTCGGCGACGCCGCGAATGGTATCGACCACCAATTGAATTTGCTGTCCTTGCTCGCTGACCCGGCCCAGCGCTGCCGCCGTGTCGTTCAAACGCTGATTGAGCTGCTGAATACTCGCGGTCGTGCGTTGGCTGTCACGGCTGCTGTCGGCGGCGATGCGCTGAGTGTGCTGAGCGCTGCCTGAGGCCTGTTCGCAACTCTGGGCGACCCCTTGGGAGGTCGCCGCCAATTGCGTGGCCGCAGCGGCGATCTGGCTGATCTGCGACTGCTGAGCCTCGACTTCGCCCAGAGCGCCGCTGGAGTGATCGTTGAGCGTGCGCACCGCGTTGCTCAGTTGCAGGGTTTCGTGATCGACCCCCAGCAAGCTGTTACGCAGTTGCACCACGGCGACATTTAAGGCGGTGCTGATCGCCGCCAGTTCGTCGCGGCCTTGCACCGGCACTTGCACGCTCAGGTTGCCGTCACGCAATGCTTCGGCCAGGAGCGTGATGCCACTGGCGCTATGACGGATCGAGGCCTGTAAGCAGATAAACAGGTACAGCGCGGCCAGTAGCAGGCAGCCAAAAATTATCGCCACCAAAATGAACTGGCGAATGGCCGAGCCGTGGTAATGATCCAGCCGTTGATCCAGGGAAACCAACGATTGCTGACGCAACTTGGCGAGATCGCCAAGAAGGGCGTCGAGACTGCGTTCAAAGTCTTCCGGCTTGAGGTTGATGCTGCCGCCGAATACGCCCTCGTCCAGCACTTTCAAACCGGCGTCCAGGTGCTTGAGGCTGTCGTGGTATTGCCCGGCCCAGGTTTGCAGGGCGCTGGGCAGGCGTGTTTCCAGCAGGCCTGCGGTTTTAACAAGCTGCTCCCGCGCATCGCCGATGCGACTGCGCAAGTCCCGCAGTTGCAAGCGGCTTTGCAGGGTGAATTGCCCGGACACCACTGAGGCTTGACCGACTGCGGCGAGACGACCGACCCGTTCGATCAGGTCCGGTGCGTGTTGCGTGGAAATCTGCGTCAGCAACCAGGTTTCCAGCCACGGAGCGAGGGTCAGGCGAGTGTCCATGGCGATTTGTTCGCGCAAGGCTTGCAGAGCACCCAAGGCATGGGTGAAGCGATCATAACCGTCTGGCCACCAACCGACGCCGCTCAGGCTTTTCGAGTCCAGGCCGGTGAGGGCCGATTGCAGAGCCTGATAGCGGGTGAGGGTTTGACCTTCTGCGCCTTCGGTTTTCAGGGCATTGCCCAAGTCCGTGGTGGCTTGAGCAACAGCCGGCTGAACCGCGTCGAACGCTGCCATGGCCGCGATGGTTGCGGGTGTCGGTTGGCGATTGGTTTCGGTGGCGCGCCAACGAGCGGCACGATCACGCTGGGCGGCGAGCAGGTTGTCGAGCGCATCCAGGGCGAGCAATTGACGAACCCCGGCGCGTTCGCCGGAGATCAGGTTCAATTTGTCACGATAGTCTTGGCCGATCATCCACAAGCTGCCCGCCAGCGGCAAAATAAACAGCAGAAACAGCAGCTGAAATTTGCGCGCGAAGCCGAACCGCCCCAGCAGTCCGATCCCCGGTGATAAAAAAGCCTGCATGCCCCATGACTCCTCTGGACACCACGCACCATTGGCGTGCGTCGGGGTCGTTGCGACCGCGACTGGTGCCCTTCTAAAAGGCCTCGAAAGTTCACCCTTGGTCCGCTCTGTAGGCCGACTCTGTAGCGAAACTTCCCATTCTCGGTCCCCTTTGTAAGGGGCCGCGTTGAAGCGAATGAACAAGGCAAGATTCAGACCATGGCGTTGCGCTATCACTTTTTGTTAAGGTCGTTAGCAGGCTAAGGGGATGGCGCAACCGCACCGAAAAATGGCACATTGGCCGACCTGCCTGTGCGCACCCATCCGCAGTACGGAAACTCTCATGGCCATCAGCAACGTTCAGTCCGCCACGACGTCGGCGCCCGCGACATCACAAAGCAGTCCGCTGGTCATGCGCATCATCGGCGCGGTGGCGCTGGCGCACTTGATCAACGACCTGATTCAGGCGGTATTGCCGTCGATCTATCCGATGCTCAAGGCCAGCTATGGCCTGACCTTCACCCAGATCGGCCTGATCACCCTGACGTTTCAACTGACGGCGTCGCTGTTGCAGCCATGGGTCGGTTACCACACGGATCGTCATCCCAAACCCTGGCTGTTGCCGGCCGGTACCGTGTGCACATTGATCGGCATTCTGATGATGTCCGTGGTCGGAAGTTTTCCGATGATTCTGCTGGCGGCGGGGTTGATTGGTGTCGGCTCCTCGACCTTTCACCCGGAAGCTTCTCGGGTGGCGCGATTGGCCTCAGGCGGACGTTTTGGCTTGGCACAGTCGACATTTCAGGTCGGCGGTAATGCGGGCTCGGCCTTCGGGCCGTTGCTGGCGGCGGCGATCATCATTCCCTACGGTCAGGGTCATGTGGCCTGGTTCGGCTTGTTCGCGTTGTTTGCGCTGTTCGTGTTGTATCGAATCAGTCGCTGGTACGCCAACCATCTGAGTCTGTTCAAGCTCAAACAAGGTCAGGCAGCGACTCACGGCTTGTCGAAACGACGGGTGATCAGCGCACTGGTAGTGCTCGGGCTTCTGGTGTTTTCCAAGTATTTCTACATGGCCAGCCTCACCAGTTACTTCACCTTCTACCTGATTGAAAAATTCGACCTGTCGGTGGCCAGCTCACAATTGCACCTGTTTCTGTTTCTCGGGGCGGTAGCAGCGGGGACCTTCTTCGGCGGGCCGATCGGCGACAAGATCGGGCGCAAGGCGGTGATCTGGTTCTCGATCCTTGGCGTCGCACCGTTCACGCTGCTGCTGCCCCATGTGGACCTGTTCTGGACCAGCGTCCTGAGCGTGGCGATCGGTTTCATCCTCGCCTCGGCTTTCTCGGCCATTGTGGTGTATGCACAAGAATTGGTGCCGGGGAATGTCGGGATGATTGCCGGCGTGTTCTTCGGCCTGATGTTCGGCTTCGGCGGGATTGGTGCGGCGTTACTCGGGCATCTGGCGGACGTCCACGGCATCGAGTACGTGTACTTCCTGTGTTCGTTCCTGCCGTTGCTTGGGGTATTGGCGATCTTTCTGCCCAGAACCCAAAAAGCCTGAACCGACACCATTCGAATGTGGGAGCGACGAGGCGGCGATCCCACTGAGGTCCAGTGGCCGATGATTCTGTTCGGTATGAAAAGCCCATTTCAAAAAAGCCACACCGGCAAATTCGCCACCAGGCGGACCTCGTCGTAGCTACCGTCAATCTGCCCGCCCGTGGCCCGATGGTTGTAGACGATAGTGCGAAACACCGCGTTTTTCAGTGCGCCAGATTGCACCACATACGCCACCATTAAACCGTTTTCATCGTGTTTGGCGTTGTCCAGGCTGCGCACGTTGTAACCGGTATTGCGCCCGTTACGATCGCCGCTGTACCGGGTGCCATCGATGTCCCAGCCCTTGGCGTGCCACAGGCTGGTCGTCAGGCCTGGCACACCGAAGGACGCCAGGTCCAGGTCGTAGCGCAGTTGCCAGGACTTCTCGTTCGGCCCGTTGTAATCCGAATACAACGAATTGGCCATGTAATTGCCCGTGGACTCCCAGACGTAATCGAAGTATTCGTCGCCGAACACTCGTTGCCAGGCCAGGGTCAGGCTGTGGGCCAGATGTGACGCCGTGAATGCCAGGCTGAAGGCGTCGTTGTCGATATAGCCCAGGCGCTGCTCGCCCTGGTCCTCGGTGTGGTAGTAATTCAGTGCGGTCTTGAGCGCTATCTGCCGCCGATCCCCGATCAATTGGGTCAATCCCAGATAGGTCTGCTGCCACATGTCCTCGAAGCGTGAAGCGTAGAGGCTGACGTCCAGGTCGTAAGGGGTTTTGGCCATCCCGCCGAGATAGGAAATACGCGACCCCGAATACGCCCGGTTGCCGAAGGTGGTGGTGAGTTTCTCGCTGCCGGTACCGGTGCGTGGAATCGCCCGTTCGAAGCTGCCAGCCTGTAATGACAGCCAATCGAGTTCATTGCTGAATAGTCCCACGCCCTGAAAGCTTGAGGGCAGGGCGCGATTGTCCTTGTAGCGCAGAATCGGGTTGTCGGTAAGCAGGCGACCAGCCTTGATTTCAGTGCTGGAAAAACGCAGCCGCAGATCACCGACACCCAATCGGCTCCAGGTCGGCACCGCATCGCCATCGCTGTCCACCAGCACCCGATCACCACCATTGGCGACACGCCCATGCCCGCGCTCCAGATTGACAGCGCTGAACAACGAGGCGTCCAGCCCGAAGCCGATCGGCCCTTGGGTATATCCGGAGCTGTAGTTGAGCATCGCGGTCTGTACCCAGGTTTCACGGAGGCGGGTGCGCTCCAGGCCATCGGCTTTCTTGATCGCCAGGTAGGTAGAACGTCGGGTGTGCTGGTTGGCATAGTAATGGCGCAAGTTCAGCCCCAAATGGCTGCCTTCGACAAAACCCGGCGCTTGGGCTTGCGTGGCCATCGCTTCGTCCGCGGTGGCAATCAAAGGGCTGCCGATGGCTACGCCGGCCATCAGAAATACACGAAAATCCATTTCGATGAGTCTCTAGAGGAAAAAAAACAGGCACGCTGCCAGTCCCAGGCACCGTTTATCGCGAGGACCAAAACGCTTCAGAGAGATGGCGGTTTGGGCCAGTGTCGAATCGTTCCGCGCCAGTTTTCATAAGCCTTGCCGAGCTGAAGCAACCACTGGTCAGCGAAGCGCGGGGCGATCATCTGCAGGCCGATTGGCATGCCTTGGTCGGTAAAGCCGCAGTTGATCGACAGTGCCGGTTGCTCACCCATGTTCCACGGCACGGTAAAGACGATGTGCTCGAACGGCATTCGCGGGTCATTGGTGGGCGAAGCCCATTCAGCCGCAAAGGCACTGACCTGGTTGGTCGGTGACAACACCAGGTCGACTTCATGAAAGACCTCGGCTGCCCGGCGCCGGATTTCGAACGTCTGGTTGAACCCTTCAACTGCCTGCACGGCGCTCAGGTTCTCGGCCGCTGCCGCCCAGTCGCGAATGTAGGGCAAGACCTGGTCGAGCCGCTCGGCGCTCAGGGCCTGCAATTGACTCCACTGTCGCGCCTGCCAGAAATGATCCAGACCCTGAAGCACAGCGCGATCCATCAGTGGCTTGATCTGACGGACCTGGGCGCCCTGGCTTTCGAACAGACGAGCCGCTTCCAGAACCGCTGAGCACACCTGTTCGTCCGGTTGAATGCCACAGCCGGGATCGAGCATCAGACCAATTTTCAGCCCTTGGACCGACAACCGTCCCAGTGCCCAATCGCCTTGTTCCGGTGGCAGGCTGGTGGCATCCCGCGCATCGGGGCGGGACAGGTAGCGCATCATCAGTGCGCAGTCGTCCATGGTGCGGGTCATGGGCCCGGCACAACGGCCGGTGTAATACGGGTCGATGGGGATGCGCCCGAGTGTCGGTTTGAACCCCACCAGAGCGCACCAGGCGGCGGGCAAACGGACCGACCCGCCGATGTCGGTGCCGACATGCAGCGGACCATAGCCGGCCGCTGCTGCTGCCGCTGCGCCGGCACTGGAGCCCCCGGGATTGTTCGCCAGGTTCCAGGGATTGCGGGTCACACCGTGAAAACTCGACAACCCTGAGGACAACATGCCGTAGTCCGGCACCGTTGTCTTGCCCAGGACAATCGCCCCGGCCTCTCGCATCCGCGCCGCCGGTGGCGCGTCGACTGTGGCCGGGATCAACTCGGTCGCGGCGCAACCCAGAGGAATGCTGTCGCCTTGCGTCGCTATCAATTCCTTGAGTGTCACGGGCAAGCCATCGAGCAGGCCACGGGGCTGGCCACGGCGCCAGCGCTCACTGGCGGCGGCGGCCTGTTCCCGGACCCGTTGCGGGTCAAAGGCGTACAACGCATTAATGTGAGGTTCCCAGCGCTCGATGTGGGCCAGCAAATGGTCGTAGTACTCCAGCGGCGACAGTTCCTTGCTGGCAAACAAGACCAACAGTTGCACCGCCGATAGATCATGCAAATCGTTGACGCAGCTCATGCCGATAGCCGTCCTTTGATATTCATGGGCAAGCGCCGCGGCGGCGCGAAAGGGCCAGGCTCAGGCGCCCGTCACCACGCAAACCTCTGCCGATGACGATGAGCGCAAACCGTAGAACCCTGCCATGAGGGCCCCGACGGTACCCATGATTAGGCAATAGCCTACGCAGACCCAAGGGTTCCATGGCATCAGCCCGATCAGCAGCAACGGTGTGGTACTGGCCCAGAGTGCATAGGCAATATTGTAGGTAAAGGAGATGCCGGACACCCGGATCCGGGCCGGAAACAATCCCACCATTACCGAAGGCACCGCGCCCACCACGCCACAGGTCAGGCCGGCCACCGCATAGGCCACGCTGATCCAGTAGCCACCATTGATCAGGCTGGCGTAAAGCACCGCAGTCCCCACCGGCAGCAGCAGGCTATAAACCAGCACCGCACGCCAGGCGCCAATCCGGTCCACCAGTAATCCCGCCAGCACACAGCCGATATTCAGGAACACAATACCCAGGCTACTCAGGGCGAAGGTATGACCGGCGCTCATGCCAAAGCTTTTCTGCATGACGGTCGGGGTGATCACTACCAGCACCACCACCGCCGACGTCAGCACACAGGTCAAAAGCATCGCTGGCAGGATGGACTTGCGGTGATCGCGAAACACCGTGCGCAACGGCAACTCCGCATCCCGTTCACGTCGGGCCTGCAAGGCCATGAACACTGGGGTTTCGCTCAGCCAGCGCCGCAGCCAGACCCCGATCACCCCGAATACACCGCCGAGCAGGAAAGGGAAGCGCCAGGCGAAGTCGAGGATCTCGGCGGGGCTGTAGAGCCGAGCCAGGAGGGTCGCAGTCAATGCCCCCAGCAAATAGCCGAACGTCAACCCGGCCTGCAACACACCCAAGGCATAGCCCTGATGCCCGACCGGGGCATGTTCGGCCACGAACACCCAGGCGCTAGGCACTTCGCCGCCCACCGCGGCACCTTGCAGCACCCGCAACAGCAGCAGGATCAAGGGGGCCCAGTAACCGATCTGTTCATAGGTTGGCATGATCCCGATCAACAGGCAGGGCAAAGCCATCATCAGGATGCTCAGGCTGAACACCCGTTTGCGTCCCACCCGATCAGCGAAGTGCGCCATCAGGATGCCGCCCAGCGGGCGTGCCAGATAGCCGGTGACGAAAATCCCGAAGCTTTGCAGCAAGCGCAGCCACTCAGGCATTTCTGGCGGAAAGAACAATTGACTGAGGGTCAGAGCAAAGAACACAAAGATGATGAAGTCGTAGATTTCCAGTGCGCCACCCAGCGCCGCCAGACCCAGGGTCTTGTAGTCAGACCGGGAAAAGCGACCGGGTTGCGAATTAATTTGGGCCGTCATAGAGGGACTCGAAACAGGTATTCATGGACGCTTGCGACTGAAACAACATTCGAAAACTGGCTCTTGAGCAGGCCATGTCGTCCGAATGATGCCATCAGGCATCTGGCCGGCAATGGTCCATCCAATTACCGGGCGGGACAACCAGACAATGCATCTGGGTTGCTTTTTAGGGCAAATCTGTACATTGAGTTTTCCTGGGTTTAACCAATAATCGGGCACTTCCTCACCCTGGACATTGAGCGCAACATGGAAGAAATTCAGCGTAGTTTCGACGATTTTAATCACCCGGACGTTGAAGCGATTGCGATTATCCGCGGTCGCGTGCTGCAGGCATTGCAACAGTATTTGCTGGAGCGCGACTTCAAACAGTTGATGCCCATTCTCATGTCGCCCATCACCGACCCCTTGAACCATGCGGTCTACCCCGCCGAACTCCAATACGAAGCGCGGCGCCTGAAACTGACCGCCAGCATGATCTTCCATAAACAATTGGCGTTGACCGCCAAAGGTCATGACAAGATCTTTATCGTGGCGCCGAACATTCGCCTGGAGAAAGCCGAAATCAAGGATTCGGAAAACCACCTGCTGGAATTCTCCCAATTCGACTTCGAAATACGCGATGGCAACATGCAACAGGTCATGGCGCTGATCGAAGGCTTGATCAAGCACACCTTCGCCGAGGTCAGGCAACACTGCTCGGCCCAGTTGGCCCACCTCGACCGCCAGCTGCCGCACTACGACACGCACTTTCCGATCTACAGCTCGGACGAGTTGCGCGCCGAATATGGCGACGACTTCGAGAAGATCATGTCGGCCAAGGCCCACACGCCGTTTTTCGTCACCAACTACCGCCGGGAATTTTATGACCGTGAAACCCCCGGCAAGCGCGGCCAGTACAACAACTACGATCTGATCTATCCCGACAGCTATGGCGAAGCGCTGTCGGGTGCCGAACGTGAGTTCGAGTACGAGCAGATCCTCTACCGCATGGAAGAGTTGTCGATGGACCTTGCGCCCTTCGCCAATTACCTCGAAGTCGCCAAACGGGGCCTGCTTCACCCAAGCGCCGGCGGCGGGCTGGGGATCGAGCGACTGCTGAAGTTTATCTGCGGCAAACGTCGCATCCGCGATGTCGCGCTGTTCGACCGCACCGTCGGTACCAGCTTCCTGTTCTGACCCATCGTCATTTTTTGCGCTGCCCCGCCTTTCAGGCGGCGGCAGGCGCTGCTCTGGAGAAAAACCATGCCCGCGTTGCGTATCCACTGGTGCTCACCGCTCGACAGCGGTCAACAAAAGGCTTCCGAGAAATACAACACCGGTGCCCTGGACTTTGCCGGTATCGTCGACTTCGCCCAGGAAGCCGATGAGTTGGGGATTGACTCGTTGCTGATGGGCATCAGCTACCACATGCCCGACCCACTGCCCATGATCGGCGCCCTGGTCCGAGAGACCAGCCGAGTCAAATTCATCCTGGCGTATCGCCCAGGCCTGCTGCCGCCAACGCTGTTCACGCAGATCGTCAATACTGTTTCGTGGATGTCCGACAAGCGCATCGCATTGAACCTGGTCGCCGGTATTTCCCCTGATGAGCAAGCCTTTTATGGCGACTTCGTGGCCCATGACGGACGTTATGAACGCACCAGCGAATTTCTCGAGATCCTGCATCGTTTCTGGAAAGGCGAAACGCCCCTGACCCATCACGGCGCTCATTACCGTATCGAGCAGGCGCAACTGGGATTGCCTTACAAGGACAACGAACGCCCGCACATCTATTTGAGCGGCGCTTCGCAGATCGCCCAGCAGATCGCCGTGAAACACAGTGATTGCTGGTTACGCTACGGCGACACGCCGCAGGGTATTGCCGAGGCCAGTCGGGCAGTGCTCCAGGCTGGTTGTTCGGTGGGGATTCGTATGCACGTACTGGCTCGCGAAACCCGCGAGGAAGCTCTGTCGGCTGTGGAAAGCATGATGGAAAATCCCGATGAGCAGCATCGCGAATGGGTTCGTCAATTCGTCGGGCGTTGCGACTCCGAAGCCGTCAAGACCTCGTTCCGCCTGGCCGACAAGGCCGAGCATGATTGGCTGTCGCCAATGCTCTGGTCTGGTGCCGTGGCCTACCGTGGCGGCCCGGCGCTGTGCGTGGTCGGCAGCTATCAGGAAGTGGCCGAGTATCTGCTGGAATACAAGAAAGTCGGGGTCAGCGAGTTCATTTTTTCCGGCTGGCCTACCCGTGACGAAATGCGCGGTTTCTGCCGTCATGTATTGCCACGCCTGCGCAAGCTCGAGGCAGAGCTGGAAAGCCAGCATGCATGAAACCGTCCGGCTGCGTCGTTTCGGTGCCGGCCTGCTGTTCGCTTTGCTGGCGGAGCAAACGGTGCTGTTCGCCGTGCCATTGCTGATCTTCCAGCTCACCGGCAATGTCCGTTACTCCGGTGTGGCGTTCGCACTGGAGTGGCTACCGGCACTGCTGGCTTATCCGTTCGCTGGATTGCTGGCGGATCGCTTCGGCGGGCGCTTGCTGTTCCGCCACGCCAATACAGCGCGGGCGCTGAGCCTGGGATTGACCGTCGGGGTCTGCTGGTATGCGCCAACGCTCACTGTCTGGGCCCTGATCGGCAACGGTATCGTGCTCTCGCTGCTGATGGCTCCAGTGCGCATGGCGGTGGAAAAGAGCGTACCGCTGATCGCCGGCCCCGAACGCCTGGCCCATTGTCAGTCTCTGGTGCAAAACATGGAGCTGCTGGCCATGGCGTTGGGTCCGGCGCTGGCGGCATTGCTGGCGATGTACGCCGACAAGCGCCTGCTTCTGGGGCTGGCGGCGCTGGCATTCGCCGTCGCCGGTGTGTGCTGGAAAGGCCTGCCCAATACCCAGTCAGCCAGCCCGCCAAAAAGCATTCGCAAGGACCTGGCTCTGGGCTGGAGCCTGTTATTGAACAATCCGCCAGTCTTGTCCCTGGCGCTGCTCAACTTCACCATCAACCTGGCGTTCGCCTGCGTCCTGAGCGCCAACGCCTTTGTCATCAGTGGTGTGTTTGGTGCCGCCGACGGGGTCTTCGGTCTGATGAACGCTGGCGCCGGTGCACTGGGCCTGCTCAATTTCATTCTGGTGCCAAGGCTGTTGGCGCGGATGTCGATCTACCGCCTCGGCACACTGGGTTTTGCCTTGCTGTGCCTGGGCCTGATCTGCATGGGCGTGGCCAGTGGCGTGGTGCTCTATGCCATCAGTTTTCTCTTGGCGATGGCCGGCTGTGCCTTGTTCAACGTGTTCAACCGAACCCAGCGCATCAAGGCGATCGCCGCCGACCACTTGGGCAAGGTGATGGGCCCGTTCTACCTGGTCAACTTGCTGTCCTACCCATTGGGTGGCCTGCTGACCGCCAGCATCGGCCATGAATACGGGGTCCAGACGTTGATTCTGGCCATAGCGCTGCTGCTCACTCTTCCCGGTGCCTTGCTGTTCCACCTGACCACCCGGCGTTTTCGCGCCGCCCTGGACTTTCCCCCCTCAGCCATGGAGGCAACGCAATGAAAGGATCTCAACACTGCCTGATTGCAACCGTCGAATCGGATTCGCATATGTGGAACCTGGTTTATCTGCAGCTGTGGCTGGCGGAGCACGGTTTCAACGTCAAGAACCTCGGCAGTTGCACCCCGGTGGAGGTGGTCCTCGCCACCCTGGAACTGCGGCGCACGCAATTGCTGGTGGTCAGCAGCGTCAACGGCCATGGCCATTTCCAGGGGCTGGAACTGATTCGCCAAGTGCGTCAGCAACATCCGGATCTGCCTTGTGTCATCGGCGGCAAGTTGACCACCTCGGAACACCAGACGCGGGCCGCTCGCCAGGAGCTGCTGGCTGCCGGTTTCAATGACGTGTTCATCGGCCCCGACGCCATCGAAGACTTCGAAAACTACCTCAACACCCTCGAGCGCTCGAAACCTGCACTCGTCCTGGGTACCGGCACAGCGCCGTGCTGGACCTGAGTCCAGCCCTCTTTTTCTTTTTCACAGGATCGAATCGATGCATATCGTTATCGTCAATCGCTGGCCGCGTTTCCAGGACCCAAGTCGCTGGGACAATGAGCTGACCCGCTACGAAGAATTCTTCGATCATCAGCGACACCGGATCAGCTATGTGGTCGACGGCCCTGGCGCCGAGGGCGTACTGGCCCCCCGGGAGCACATCGCCCATCTGGTACAGGTCGATGACGTCAATCAATACCCTCAGTTGTTGGCAGGCGTTCAGGACATCATCGAACGCGTCGGCCCTGTGGACCAATTGATCGCGCTGTCGGAGTTCACTCTGGAAATTGCGGCGCGGGTACGCCAGGCCCTGCACATTCCCGGCCACGGCCCGGAACAGGTGGCGGTCTATCGCGACAAGGCGCGGATGAAAGAAGTCCTGCAGGAACACGGGCTGGCGGTGCCACCGTTCATTCGCTGCACTGACGTGGAGCAGGCGCTGCACTTCGCCGATGCCGTCGGCTATCCGGTGATCGTCAAACCGGTGGATGGCGCCGCCAGCATCGGCGTGGCCAGGGTCGAAGACGCCCAGGCCCTGCGCGCGATACTCAGCGAAGTGGACCTGGGACGCTATGAAGTCGAGGCTTTCATCCGGGGCCAGACCTATCACATCGACGGTTTCACCGATGACAGCGGCACGGTGCCTTTCCAGGTGGTGTCACGCTATATCAACAGCTGCCTGGACTTCGCCAGTGCCAAACCGTTGGGATCGGTGATTCTCCAGTCTTCGGCGCTGCGTGCCCGGATCGAAGTCTTCAGCGAGTCGTGCCTGCGGGCATTGAACCTGCGCAACAGTGCCTTCCACCTGGAGATATTCGTCGAGGCGGATGGCTCGCTAGTGTTCCTTGAAGTGGGAGCCCGGGTGGGCGGCAGTGAAGTGCCACACCTGATCAATAAAGTCTTCGGCGTGAACCTCTATGAGCATTGGCTCAAAGGCCTGGCCGGTGAACACATACCTTTGCCGACAATCGAGGCTGATCCCAGCGGCGGCTGGCTGGTCGTCCCCAAACCGGCACAACTGCCATGCCGAGTGATCGAGGCACAATCGCTGCGACCGCACCTGAACTCGCTCTGGCGAGAGCTGCTGCCCCGGCCCGGACAGATCCTCGAAGCCGGCGGCAGCTACGACGCCCTGCACAGCGGTCGCTTCATATTCATCGACGCGAGCGAAACGGATATCGAGAGCGACATCCACCATGCGATCAAGAACTTTCACTTCCAGGCCGAACCCGTATGAACATTGCCATTACCTCTGAGATGGCCGACGTCCCCTTGCTCGGCGAGTTGAATCGCTACCTCAGTGCGGTAGACCGGCGTGCCGTTGCCATAATGGGGGACCGGTTGATCGATGCCGCCGGCGGTCTTGAGGGGCTCGCGGACTATAAGCTGATGGTGGCTTACGGTGGCGGCAAGGACAGTTCCTACACCGTGTCGCTGATCCGCGCCGTCCAATTGCACCTGAACGTATTGCACGGTCGCACCTTTTTCCTGCGCATTGCCAACATGCGCCACGCCGGGGTCCCGGATGCGGTCATGGCGAACATTGACCGGGTATACCGGGCCCTGCACCTGTATGACGATCCTCGGGTCGAGATGCTGGTGGTCGATCATCAGCAGATCCGCCCGTTCGAACGCCACTTGCCATTCCCCGAGCAGGTGCGTGCGATGAACCGCTTCGATGTGCTGATGAACGGCCATCGTACCGCTGGCGACGGCCGCCCGACATTCTGTAACAGCTGCAATCTGGCAGTCGCCGATTTCTATGGGCGCGCGGCCTGGTGGCAAGGCGGCGTCGATGCCGTGGTAACCGGCGATTCGCGCAAGGAACAGAAACACTACTTCACCTGGATCATGCGTCTGGCCCAGCGTTTGGGGCTGAACGTCGATGAGTGTCGGCGCCAGGGATTTCGCGGCCTGCTCCAGGCCCTCGATGGCGTGGCCCAAGTGTATTTCGTCGAACTGTTCGGCGAGGGCTTCGACGAGCAGCGAGCTGAGCGTCGGGTGGCCAGCGGCAGCGAAAGCGCCGACCCGGACTTCATCAGCATCTATGACCTGGTGAGCTACCGGCTGGAAGACCACTGGGAGCTGATTACCGAGTTTCTCGATTTTCGTTTCGAAGAGCTGGCGTTCAGCTTCACCGAATCGGATTGTGCCAACCCCATGCTGATGGCGCACTTTCGCGGGCTCAAGGCGCAGTACGTGCAGGGCCGTCACTACCATGACGGTATCAGCGAATACCTGGAACTGGCCCAGGGCCTGATGCGTAAGAAGGAAATGCCCCAGCGCCTGATCGACCTGGCACTGTCGGCCTACGCCGGTGCCGAAGGCAAAGACGCTCGCCGGGCGCTGGCGAATCGCTTCGCCAGCGAGGCGTTCGGGCTCGATGAGACACAGATGACCTGCCTGCAGTTCGCGCCCTTCGTTGAGCGTGGCCGCGAACTGTCGAGCTTCATCACGACCTGTCACCCTGAGCGCCTGGCAGATCTGGAGGACCTTCATCGGGTTCTGGCCGGTAGTCGTCAGGACAGCGTCCTGAGCCTGTGGCTGAATCAGGTCAGCGGCCTGCCATTGCCGGCGCTGCGCAGCCTGTACGCCCATCAGCAGATCGATTTCGATAGCGACAGCAGCCTGATCGCCCGGGTTCGTGCCGGTGATCCGCATAAGGGCCGGATCACCCGCTTCGACCCGGCCACGGGTGAAAACGTGGTCGAACTGGTGTCGGGACGCTGAGTGATGAACATGACAGGAGGTCATTTCCAGCGCTTTATCGAGCAGGCCCGGGAACGGCGCGAACTGGTGGTGCAACCCCGCATGGGCTTCGGCGGATTGGCGCCGATGCGCGCCGGGTTGGCCGCGGTGGCCGGGTTGCCCTGCGCCACCCTCGGGACCATCACCCTGGACAGCTACACCCGGGTCGGTGATTACCAGAGCGCGCTGCAGTGCCTGAACAGCGACAGCCCGTTGAACGGTTTCCCGATCATCAGTCATCCGCTGGAAGCGGTGCGTGGCATGCTCGATGGGCTCTACGGCCCGTCGTTCCCGATCCAGGTCCGCCATGGCACTGCCCAACCGCAGAATGTTTTCAAGCGCTTGGCGGCCCTCGGGCTGGATGCCACCGAAGGCGGCCCGGTGTCCTATTGCATGCCCTACAGTCGCTTGCCATTGGCACGAGCGGTCGAGGCCTGGGCAGAAAGTTGCCAGTTGCTGGCCGATGCCACCGCCCATGGCCATATCGAGAGCTTCGGCGGTTGTTTGCTGGGCCAACTGTGCCCGCCGTCGATGCTGATCGCGATGACGTTGCTCGAGGCCCTGTTCTTTCGCCAGCAGGGCATTCGCAGCGTCTCGCTAAGCTACGCCCAAGGCACGTCCATGGCCCAGGACTTCGGAGCTTTGCAAGCCCTGCGCGAACTGGCCGCCGACTACCTGGACGGCGCCCACTGGCATGTCGTGGTGTATTCCTACATGGGCGTCTTTCCCACCACCGGTCATGGTGCTCGCCGCCTGATCTATGACAGTGCGCGTCTGACCCAGGCTGCCGGCTGTGAGCGATTGATCGTCAAGACCGTTGCCGAATCCCGGCAGATTCCATCGGTTGCGGACAACCTCGAAGCCTTGGCGATGGCGGCCGAAGCCGCCGCTGGCGATGCACTGATGGTGGACCCGGCCAGTGAAGGCTATCGCCAGGAAGTGTTGTTCGAGGCGCGACAACTGGTGGAAAGCGTGCTGGACCTGCACCCCGATATTGGCATCGCGTTACTCCAGGCTTTCGCCCGTGGGCGGCTCGACATTCCTTACTGCCTGCACCCCGACAACCCCGGCCGCGCCACCACCCGAATTGACGAGCACGGCGCCTTGCGCTGGGCCAATGTCGGTGGCCTGCCGCTGCCGCAGAGCTGCGGCCTTTCTTCGATCGGACCGGGTATCAGCTCGTCCGAGCTATTCCAGATGTTGCATTACACGGTGAGCCGTTATGATCAACCTTTGCACTGACTCCTCTTTGGCGCCGCTGATCCTGGTAGACGCCTATTCCACTGGTGCTCTGCTAGCCCAGGCTTTGGCCGAGCATCGCCCACTGTTGCATGTGCGTTCGCGTAACGACATGCCATCAGCCTTTGCCGCGAGTTGCCCGCAGACACTGTTCCGCGAGCACTATGGCGTGCATGAAGAAGGCCTTGAGCCGTTGCTGGAAAAGCTCGCGGCCCAGGCGCCGGCGGCGGTGCTGACTGGCAGCGAATTCGGTGTCGAACTGGCGGATTTGCTGGCTGCCCGACTCGGCCTGCCTGGCAACGATCCTGAATACTCTAATGCCCGTCGTGACAAATCGCTGATGGCCGAACAGGTTGCCGCTGCCGGTTTACCGGTGGCGGCGCAGTTGCGCACTGCGTCCCGCACAGAGGCTCTGGCCTGGTTCAAGGCGCGAGGCGAGTCGACGGTAGTAGCCAAGCCACTGGACAGCGCAGGCTCCGATAATGTGTTCATCTGCCACGATGCCGGGCAACTGCATGGAGCCATCGGCAGCATTCTCGGCGCGACCAACCTGATGATGCGCAGTAACCGGGCGCTGTTATTGCAGGAATACCTGGAAGGCGACGAGTACGTTATCAACAGTGTCAGTCATCAGGGCGAGCACTGGATCACTGATGTCTGGAAATGTACCAAGACGTTGAGCGCCGACGGTCGCAAGATCTATGACCGTGAAGACCTGCTGCCCGCCGATGCGCCGCAGCTTGATGGGCTGATCGATTACGTCGAAGGCGTGCTCGATGCCTTGGCCATTACCCACGGCCCGGCCCATACCGAAGTCATCCTCACGGCTTGCGGCCCACGCCTGCTGGAAACCGGTGCCCGTCTCTCCGGGCTGGCCAATCCGCCAGCGCTGCAAGCGGCCACCGGCAACGACCAGGTGGCGTTGACCTGCACCAGTTACCTGGAGCCGGCCCGACTGGCGTCATTTCCCAAGCGCTATCGCCTGCAGCAGCACGCCCGCGGAATGAACCTGATCGCGCGCCACAGCGGGGCCTTCGCCCAGCTCGATGTACGCAAGCATCTGGAAGCCCTGCCGAGCTTTCACAGCGCACGTTTTCGTTTCACCGAAGGTCGGCAAAAGACACCGACCATCGACCTCAACAGCTCGCCGGGTGCCGTATTCCTGGTGCACCCGAGCGCCGACAGAATCCGCCAGGACCATGAGGCCTGGCGTGAATGGGAGAAAGACTGGTTGTAATGACAGACGCCCCATCCATGGGGTTTTCAATCATCACAGGAAGACACTTATGAGCGCTCATACCCGTACTAAACGATTGACGGTTCCGCAACTGGTCGCAATGAAGGGCCAACAGAAAATCGTATCCCTGACGGCGTACTCCAGCTCTATTGCCAGGCTGATCGACCCTATCGTCGACTTCATTCTGGTCGGTGACTCTACTGCAATGGTGGGCTATGGTCGGGCCTCGACGCTGAGCATGCAGCTCGAAGAAATCATCGGCCACACCCGGGCCGTGGTCGACAGTACACGTCTGTCCTGTGTCATCGCCGACATGCCTTTTGGCAGCTATCAGGAATCCAGCGAGCAAGCTTTTCGCAATTGCGCCCAGGTCCTGGCGCGCACCGGTTGCGATGCCGTCAAGCTGGAAGCCAACAAGGCTCTGGCGGGTACCGTCGAGTTTCTGGTGGCGCGCGGTATTCCGGTCATGGCCCACGTCGGGCTGATGCCGCAGTTCGTCAATGTCATGGGGGGATTCAAGGCCCAGGGCCTGACCGCCGAAACCGGCGCAGCAATTGCCGAAGATGCTCGGGCCAATCTCGAAGCCGGAGCTTTCAGTCTGCTGCTCGAGGGTGTGGCCGAAGGCGTAGCCCGGCAAATTACGCTGGATTCGAAAATGCCCACCATCGGCATTGGCGCCTCACCGGCCTGCGACGGCCAGGTGCTGGTGACCGAAGATGTGCTGGGCCTGGGCGGCGAGCAGGTACCTCGATTCGTCAAACAATACGCCGATGTCGGCGCGGTAATTCGCGACGCTTGTGCGCGTTATGCCGAAGAAGTACGCGATGGCCGATTCCCTGAGCCACGGCATTGCTATGGGCTTCAGGCATAACTAGGACTCATCATTGATAGCCTGGGCCAGTTTCTTCAGGGCCAAGGGAATGTCCTTGCTCCAGTCGAGGGTGTAACTCAGGCGCACATGATGCCGCCAGGCCCCTTGCTGGCTGAAGATTTCCCCGGGGGCGATAACGATGCGCTGGGCCAGCAAGCGCTCGAACACCCGCCGCATGTCCACTGAGTGTCTGGCCTCGAGCCAGAAAGTCGCGCCGCCTTGCGGGGCGACAATTCGTAACTGGCCATCGCCGTGTTCCTCCAGCAAGGCCTTCATCCGTTTCATCCGGTCCAGCAGCATGGCCCGCAGTACCATCAGATGCTGATCAATGCGCTTGGAGCTGAAGAGTTTGGCGATCGCTTTCTGACGGATCGGTGACAGGCGAAATGCCCGTTCCAGGAATAGCCGATGCAACTGAAGCCCATGTCGGCGACACAGCACATAACCGTAGGGGGCTTCCGAGCCGATGATCTTGTCGAAGGTCGAGAACACCAGCAGCTTTTCCGGATCGGCAAAGTCACGATAGCGGGCAGGCTGGGGAGAAAAATAGAATTCGCCGTAGCTGTCGTTTTCGAACAACCAGATATCCCGCTCTGCCAGCCAGCGACAGATTTGCTGTTTATCCTGCGCCGGCATCAAGTTGCCTTGGGGAATGTTGATGGTCGACGACAGCACCGCCAGCCGGATGGGCTCACGCCTGAGCAGCTCATTGAGTGCGGGCAGGTTGAAACGTCCATCCTCGCCGAGAGGTACTTCGATCACACGAATCTTTGCCGCCTGCAACTGGCGCAGGATTGCCCACGAACACGGTGACTCCACCAGTGCCACAGTGCCCCCCAGATTCAGGGCGCTGAGGGACAACTCCAGCACACTGCGCAGGTCCGAGCCGATATATACGTGCTCGGCTTGCCAATAACAGTGAGTGGAACTGGTATAGCGGTCGGCCAGAGCGCTGCGCAACTCGGGCTCGCCGAACGGCTGATAGAGTGGTGCATGGGAGCGTGGGTATTGCCGGGCCAGTTCGCGCTCCATCATCAACAATGGGTTTTCCAGCGACAACAGCATCGCCGGTGCGTCGCTGCTGAGGGCCAGCATCCCCGGCTGGCGCGCGTTGGAGAATACGTTGTCCAGCAAATTGGGCGAGCCCTCGTTCAATAAGGGGGCCGGCATCGCCTTGGTGAAATAACCGAACTTGGGTTTGGCATAGATCCGCCCCTCGTCCTCGAGAAGCGAATAGGCATACTTGGTCGTGGACACCGACACATTCAGGCGTCGGGCCAGTTGCCGCAAGGACGGTAATTTCTGTTCGCGTTCCGAGTTGGCGGTTTCGATCAACTCGACCAGATAGCGGTACACCGCCTGATAGGCGAAAGAGGCGTCTTTACTTGTATCCAGGCTCACTTGCTGAAGTTCCTGTGTACTGCCCATTGCGCGAAAGCGCTGGCAACCTGGAGCGGCAAGGCTGAGGTTTGTCTTTCCAGGTGTTCAAGTCCAGCGATGATCTGGGACCTGGCGGCAATGACATCCAGCAGAACCGGACGACGTTCGACAGTAAATGGCATGCTCTTCATCCCTGTAGTGATTGCCAATAAAACTATTCTTGCATAACCGGGCAGCCTTCCCGCGTTGCCGGACAGGCTGCGGATGGAGGAGGGTGGTGCTCCCAATATGCAAAATCCCCGTATCAGCGAATGATTACGGGGATTTTGTGTCTATCGAGTTCCGTGTAAATCCACGGTCACCGTTACACGTTAAAACGGAAGTGCATCACGTCGCCGTCTTTAACGATGTAATCCTTGCCTTCCAGACGCCATTTACCGGCTTCCTTGGCGCCGGCTTCGCCCTTGTACTGAATGAAGTCGTCGTAAGCGATGACTTCGGCACGGATGAAGCCTTTTTCGAAGTCGGTGTGGATCACGCCGGCGGCTTGTGGTGCGGTAGCGCCAACACGGACGGTCCAGGCGCGGACTTCTTCGACACCGGCGGTGAAGTAGGTCTGCAGGTGCAGCATTTCGTAGCCAGCGCGGATTACGCGGTTCAGGCCAGGCTCTTCGAGGCCCAGGGCTTCGAGGAACATGTCTTTCTCTTCACCGTCTTCCAGTTCGGCGATTTCGGCTTCGATCTTGTTGCAGACCGGCACCACCATGGCGCCTTCTTCTTCGGCGATGGCTTTGACGATGTCCAGCAGCGGGTTGTTCTCGAAACCGTCTTCAGCGACGTTGGCGATGTACATGACCGGCTTGGTGGTCAGCAGGTGGAAACCACGAATCACTGCCTTGTCGTCGGCACCCATGTTCTTCATCAGCGTGCGCGCTGGTTTGCCCAGGGTGAAGTGAGCGATCAATTGCTCCAGCAGGCCTTTCTGGACCACGGCGTCCTTGTCACCCCCTTTGGCGTTACGGGTGACTTTCTGCAGTTGCTTCTCGCAGCTGTCGAGGTCGGCGAAGATCAGTTCCAGGTCGATGATCTCGATGTCGCGTTTCGGGTCGACGCTGTTGGAGACGTGAATCACGTTCTCGTCTTCGAAGCAGCGGACCACGTGAGCAATGGCATCGGTTTCACGGATGTTGGCGAGGAACTTGTTGCCCAGGCCTTCACCTTTCGAGGCACCGGCAACCAGACCGGCGATGTCGACGAATTCCATGGTGGTCGGCAGGATGCGCTTTGGATTGACGATGGCTGCCAGGGCTTCCAGACGCGGATCCGGCATCGGCACGATACCGGTGTTCGGCTCGATAGTGCAGAAGGGGAAGTTCTCGGCCGCGATCCCGGATTTGGTCAGGGCGTTGAACAGGGTGGACTTGCCGACGTTAGGCAGGCCGACGATGCCGCAATTGAATCCCATGGTGGTTCCCCGAGGAGTTAGAGTCAGGCCTTCTGGCTGTGCAGGTTTTTCATCGCACGGTTCCATTCACCGGCGAGGATATCCGGCAGCACGCCGAGGGCAAAGTCGATGCTGGCATCGAGTTTTTCCTGTTCGGCGCGTGGCGCACGACCCAGGACGAAATTTGAAACCATACTGGCAACGCCCGGGTGGCCAATGCCAAGCCGCAAGCGGTGAAAGGTATTCTGATTGCCCAGTTGCGCGATGATGTCGCGCAACCCGTTGTGACCGCCATGGCCGCCGCCTTGCTTGAGCTTGGCAACGCCCGGAGGCAGATCGAGTTCGTCATGCGCCACCAGGATTTCTTCAGGCTTGATGCGGAAGAAGCCGGCAAGTGCCGCGACGGCCTGGCCGCTGCGGTTCATATAGGTGGTGGGAATCAGCAGACGAACATCCTGACCCTGATGCGAATAGCGCCCGGTCAGGCCGAAATATTTGCGATCGGCCACAAGGCTGACGCCCTGTGCTTGCGCGATGCGCTCAACAAAAAGGGCCCCTGCGTTATGCCGGGTCTGTTCGTATTCGGCACCTGGATTTCCCAGGCCAACGATCAGTTTGATGGCAGTCACGATAGGGGCCCTTCCTTGAAGTGATGGATAACATCGCCGCGATCAGGGTGTGCGGCGTAAGTGGACGACAAGTGCTCATTTACCATGATGTAAACTCCGCGTTCTCGCCCGCTTTCTCGCTACGTTCTAGTCCGCGATGTTCCGGTCACTCCGGCGTACAGAGTGAAATTACTCTGCAGCGCCTTCTGCAGCTTCTGGAGCAACACGTGGAGCGTGAACGTTGGCAACAGCCAGGTCGTTACCGTGAGCCAGAGCAACAAACTCAACGCCTTTAGGGGCTTTGAGGTCGGACAAGTGAATGATCGAGCCGACTTCGGCGTTAGCCAGGTCAACTTCGATGAATTCAGGCAGGTCTTTCGGCAGGCACGAAACTTCGATTTCAGAAACAACGTGCGAAATTTCGCCGCCTTTCTTGACCGGCGCAGCTTCGTTGATGAAGTGCACTGGAACGATAGCGGTCAGTTTCTGGCCAGCTACTACGCGTACGAAGTCAGCATGCAACACGTGGCCTTTAGCCGGGTGACGCTGCAGAGCTTTGATGATTACGTTTTGCTTGGTGCCACCAACGTTCAGCTCGATGATGTGGCTGTAAGCCGCTTCGTTTTCGAGCAGTTTGGCAACTTCTTTAGCCAGCATGCTGATGGATTCAGGGGCTTTGTCGCCACCGTAAACTACAGCTGGAACCAGGCTTGCGAGACGACGCAGGCGGCGGCTCGCACCTTTCCCCAGGTCGGAACGCACTTCAGCATTCAGAGTAAAATCGTTCATGTTGTATCTCCAAAATAACCACATTCGCCCCAGCGTTTGCGACCAGCGCTAAAGGCGATATGGGCAAAAAAGCCCCGCCCCGACAGGAATGCCGGGGCGGGGCGCTTTTCGTCAACGAGATGTAGTGAAAAGGGCAGGGCCCTTAACGGAACATCGCACTGATCGATTCTTCATTGCTGATGCGGCGGACCGCCTCGGCAACTACCGGTGCGATATCCAGTTGACGGATACGCGCACAGGCTTGTGCTGCAGCGGACAGCGGGATGGTGTTTGTCACCACCAGCTCGTCCAGCACGGAATTTTCAATGTTTTCGATCGCCCGACCCGACAGCACAGGGTGCGTGCAGTAGGCGAAAACCTTGGCCGCGCCATGCTCTTTCAGGGCCTTTGCCGCGTGGCACAGAGTGCCGGCGGTATCGACCATGTCATCGACCAGGATACAGGTGCGCCCTTCGACATCACCGATGATATGCATCACTTCAGAGTGATTGGCTTTCTCACGGCGTTTGTCGATGATCCCGAGATCCACGCCCAGGGATTTGGCAACAGCCCGTGCACGCACGACGCCACCAATGTCCGGGGACACGATCATCAGGTTTTCGAAGCGCTGATCTTCAATGTCATCCACCAGTACCGGGGAGCCGTAGATGTTATCTACCGGAATATCGAAGAAGCCCTGAATCTGGTCAGCATGCAAATCAACCGTGAGAACACGATCGATGCCGACTACGGTAAGCATGTCAGCAACGACTTTCGCGCTGATAGCCACACGTGCGGAACGCGGACGGCGATCCTGACGGGCATAACCAAAGTAAGGAATAACAGCAGTGATACGAGTAGCCGAGGAGCGGCGGAAGGCATCAGCCATCACTACCAGTTCCATCAGGTTATCGTTGGTCGGAGCGCAAGTCGGCTGAATAATGAAAACGTCTTTACCGCGAACGTTTTCATTGATCTCGGCAGTAATTTCGCCGTCGGAGAACTTACCGACAGAGATGTCACCGAGAGGGATATGCAGCTGACGTACAACACGCCGAGCCAGATCGGGGTTAGCGTTCCCCGTAAAGACCATCATCTTGGACACGCGCAGTACCTGAAGGCTGAGGGTAACCTGGATGAGTATAGGAAAATGGCAGGGGCGGCTGGATTCGAACCAACGCATGGCAGGATCAAAACCTGCTGCCTTACCGCTTGGCGACGCCCCTGTATCTGTTGCAACGAGTACCCAGTACCCGATTCCTTTTAGAGCAGATTTTGCAGCTTGCGATGCAACATCGAAACGTTGCTTCCTTTTGCTACAAACCCTGTAAGGGTCTCTGTCAGAAGGGCCGAGACTTTATCAGCTTCAGCTTTGCTTGGGAAGCCCCCAAACACACAACTTCCAGTTCCGGTGAGTTTTGCTTCGGTAAATTTACCTAACAAATTCAATGCGTTACGTACCTCTGGGTAACGCATTGCTACCACCGGCAAGCAGTCATTTCGACTGTTTGCCTTGGGAACGGGGCGCACTTTAATGGGAGGAGTGTTACGTGTCAACAGTGGATCTGAAAAAATTTCTGCTGTACTTACAGATACTTGCGGCACCAATACGAGATACCACGGTTCTTCGGGTTCTACAGGGGTGAGTTTTTCCCCCACGCCCTCGGCGAAAGCTGCGTGGCCACGCACGAAAACCGGGACGTCGGCGCCAAGCGTAAGGCCTAGCGCGGCCAATCGATCCTCATCCCAACCCAGTTGCCAAAGATGATTGAGGCCTAGCAACGTGGTCGCCGCATTCGAACTGCCGCCACCGATTCCACCGCCCATGGGCAGGATTTTTTCGATCCAGATGTCGACACCCCGCGAACAACCGGATTGTGCCTGAAGTATTTTTGCGGCTTTGACGATCAGGTTACTGTCGTGGGGTACGTCGGCGAACTCGGTGTGTAACCGAATCACGCCATCGTCGCGAACAGCGAAACTGATTTCATCACCGTAATCGAGGAACTGAAAAATCGTCTGCAACTCGTGGTAACCGTCTTCGCGACGACCGAGGATGTGCAGCATCAAGTTGAGCTTGGCGGGCGAGGGCAACGTCAGGCGTGGTGCAGTCATGTTCACTGCCCCAGCTTGCGTGGTTGCCAGTCCTTGATCACCAGCGTGACATCAAGGTCGGTGCCATGCAGTTTGATCCGCTCGGGCAGCCAATAGCCATTTTGCTCGGCATAACTGAGGTACTCGACCTGCCAGCCATCCTGCTCGAGATTGGCCAGGCGGCTGTCGATGTCGAGGGTCAGGCGACTTTTGCTGTCCGGGGCCGGAAGGCCGCGAACCCACCATGCCAGATGAGATACCGGCAATTTCCAGCCCAGTTGTTCTTCAACCAGGGCTTCCGGGGTCGGTGCGTCATAGCGGCCCTGATTGGCTACCTCCAGCGAAACTTTACCCGGACGACCGGTCAAACGGGCCGCGCCTCGACCCAGCGGGCCCGAAAGGCGGATGTCGTAGTAATCCTGGCGTTGCAGCCAGAACAACGTACCGCTGCCGGAGTCTTTTGGCGCGCGGATGCCGATTTTGCCATTGATCTGCCAGCCGTCGAGGCCGGTCAGTTGCTGTTTGTGCTCGCGCCATTGGGCCTTGTTGCCTTGACCCTGTACCGATTCGCGGGCAACGAAGCCCGCGCAACCGGCGAGCAGGGCGATGAAGCTGAAAATAATGAGGTGGCGCAAAAACATAATCTTAAAGAGTCTCTGATCCGGTCAAGCGCTTGATGGTGCCGCGCAGGGTAGGGCTGTCGGGCTGTTCCTTGAGGAACTTGCTCCAGATTTTTCTGGCTTCGCGCTGTTTGCCGTTGGCCCACAGGACTTCGCCCAGGTGCGCGGCAACTTCCTGATCGGGGAAGCGTTCCAGCGCCTGGCGCAAATAGCGCTCGGCTTCATCGAGGTTGCCCAGGCGGAAATTCACCCAGCCGAGGCTGTCGAGGACTGCCGGGTCTTCTGGAGTGATCTGGTGCGCCTGTTCGATCAAGGCCTTGGCTTCGGCGTAGCGTGTGGTGCGGTCGGACAGGGTATAGCCGAGGGCGTTCAACGCCATCGCGTTGTTTGGATCGCGCTTGATGATCAGTCGCAGATCTTTTTCCATCTGCGCCAGGTCATTGCGTTTTTCTGCCAGCATGGCCCGGGTATACAGCAGATTCAGATCGTCCGGGTATTGCTGCAGGGCTTGCTGCAAGACCGTCCAGGCCTTGTCGCCCTGTTTGTTGGCGGACAAGGTTTCGGCTTCGATCAGATACAACTGGATCGCGTAATCGGGTTGCTCGCCGCGCTCCGCTGCCAGACGACTTTGGGCTTCGGCGGTTTTGCCGTTGTTCATCAGGATATCGGCCTGACGCAATTGCGCCGGCAGGTAATCGTTGCCCGGCCCGACCTGGGCGTATTCGATCAATGCGCCCTGCGGATCGTTACGCTCTTCGGCAATGCGCCCCAGGTTCAAGTGTGCCGAGTCGACATGGCTGTCCCGGGCGATCAAATCTTCCAGGTAGCCTTTGGCCTCGTCCCAGGCTTTGGCTTCCAGGCAGACCAGCGCCAGGGAATAACGCAAATCGTCGTCTTCGGGGTATTGCTGCACCAGGCTCGAGAACTCGACCTTGGCGTCGTCCATGCGGTCCTGCTCAACCAGCATGCGTGCGTAAGTCAGGCGCAGGCGTTTGTCTTCCGGGTATTTCTTGATGCTTTTTTGTAACAGCGGCAAAGCTTCATCGCCACGGTTGAGCCCCTGCAGCAAGCGCGCGCGCAGCAGGATCGGCGCTATTTCGCCCTCGTCCGGCGGATTGTTTTCGAGCAGGGTCAGGGCGCCCTTGGCATCGCCGTCCTGCTGCAGCAACAAGGCCTTGCCAAAAATCAGCTGGTTGTTGTTCGGATGGCGCTGCAGCAAGCGGTCAAAACCTTTCATCAGACCGTTGCGCGTTTCCTGGTCGGTATCGGCTGCGGACAGGGCGAGAAAATCGAAATGCGTGTCGCCTTTGCCTTGCAGGACTTTCTCCATATAGACCATGGAGTCGTCGTAACGCCCGGCGCGGGCCAGTTGCACAGCGGCCGCCCGTTGCGCTTCGAGATCGTCCGGGGCGTTTTTCGCCCAGACCAATGCGGTGTCGAGGGCGGCCTGATCGGCACCCAGATACTCGGCAATGCGAAATGCCCGCTCGGAGATGCCCGGATCCTGTGTATTGATGGCCTGGGTCACGTAGTTGTCCAGAGCAATGTCGTAACGATTGCGCTGGCCAGCCAGTTCGGCGCTCAACAGGCTGAAGATGGTTTCTTCGCTGAACGAGCTGTAAACCTTGGGCTTTTCAGGGGCCGGAGTGCTGTCTTCGACCGGCGGCGTACCGTCCGACGAAACGGGCGCCAAGGCCTGGCAGCCGCTGAGGAAGACAAAAGCGAGAAGCAACGCGGAAGATCTATTCATATAGGAAAAGGACGACTAACCTGCGGTCGGATCATCATGACACAAGCCTTGGGCCAAACATAACCGCCCGGCCAATTTACCCGCACGGGCAATCCCCGCAGGCCCGGCGCCCTGTTAAACGAGAACGGATCGCAGCTTCGGCAGCTCCTACATAAGCGATAGAGATCGAATGGTTGTTCTGGCTCTGTCGAAGTAGGACAATTGTCGGCTTCACGTCACCATCAGCGACCTTGAATGGCCTTCCTTGCACTCGGTATTAACCACAAGACTGCTTCAGTAGACGTCCGCGAGCGCGTGGCCTTTACTCCTGAGCAGCTGGTTGAGGCCTTGCAGCAGCTCTGCCGACTCACCGACAGCCGCGAAGCTGCGATCCTCTCCACCTGCAATCGCAGTGAATTGTATATAGAACAGGATCACCTTTCGGCTGACATCGTGTTGCGCTGGCTGGCTGATTACCATCATTTGAGCCTCGATGAGCTGCGCGCGAGCGCTTATGTGCATGAAGATGATGCGGCAGTTCGTCACATGATGCGGGTTGCCTCCGGGCTCGACTCGCTGGTGTTGGGTGAACCGCAGATTCTCGGTCAGATGAAATCGGCCTACGCTGTCGCTCGCGAGGCCGGCACCATCGGACCGCTGCTAGGGCGGCTGTTCCAGGCCACCTTCAATGCGGCCAAACAGGTGCGAACCGACACCGCCATCGGTGAGAACCCGGTGTCGGTGGCGTTTGCCGCGGTCAGCCTGGCGAAACAGATTTTCAGTGATTTGCAACGCAGCCAGGCGTTGCTGATCGGCGCCGGCGAGACCATTACCCTGGTCGCCCGCCATCTGCATGACCTGGGGGTCAAGCGCATCGTGGTCGCCAACCGCACCCTGGAACGCGCGAGCATCCTGGCCGAGCAGTTCGGTGCCCACGCCGTGCTGCTTTCGGATATCCCGGCAGAGCTGGTGCGCAGTGACATCGTCATCAGTTCCACCGCCAGCCAGTTGCCGATTCTCGGTAAAGGCGCGGTGGAAAGTGCCTTGAAATTACGCAAGCACAAGCCAATTTTCATGGTGGATATCGCCGTTCCTCGGGATATCGAGCCAGAAGTCGGCGAGTTGGACGACGTTTACCTGTACAGCGTCGACGATCTCCACGAAGTGGTCGCCGAAAATCTCAAAAGCCGTCAGGGCGCTGCCCAGGCCGCCGAAGAGATGGTGTCGGTCGGTGCCGAAGATTTCATGATTCGCCTGCGCGAACTGGCGGCGGTGGATGTGCTCAAGGCCTATCGTCAACAAAGCGAGCGTCTGCGCGACGAAGAGTTGCAAAAAGCCCAGCGCATGCTTGCCAATGGCAGCAGCGCCGAAGACGTACTGGTGCAGCTGGCTCGCGGCTTGACCAATAAACTCTTGCATGCCCCGAGCGTGCAATTGAAAAAGCTCTCTGCCGAAGGCCGCCTCGATGCGCTGGCCATGGCCCAGGAACTCTTTGCCCTCGGTGAGGGCTCATCGGATAGCTTTTCGGATAAGAAACCGCAATGAAAGCGTCACTGCTCAATAAGCTGGACATCCTCCAGGACCGCTTCGAGGAACTGACCGCCCTGCTTGGCGACGGCGAGGTCATTTCCGATCAAAACAAATTCCGCACCTATTCCAAGGAGTATGCGGAAGTCGAGCCGATCGTTGGCACCTATAAACAGCTGCTTAAAGTGCAGGGCGACCTTGAAGGCGCGCAGGCACTGCTCAAGGACAGCGACCCGGACATGCGCGAAATGGCGGTGGAAGAAGTCCGCGAAGCCAAAGAGCAACTGATCGAGATCGAAGCCAGCCTGCAACGCATGCTGTTGCCCAAGGATCCGAATGACGGGCGCAACGTGTTCCTCGAAATCCGTGCCGGCACCGGCGGTGACGAAGCGGCGATTTTCTCCGGCGATCTGTTCCGCATGTATTCGCGTTATGCCGAACGGCGTGGTTGGCGGGTAGAAATCCTGTCGGAGAACGAGGGCGAACACGGTGGCTATAAAGAAGTCATTGCCCGTGTCGAAGGCGAGAACGTCTACGGCAAGCTGAAATTCGAATCCGGCGCCCATCGCGTACAGCGGGTTCCGGCCACTGAATCCCAAGGCCGCATCCACACCTCGGCCTGCACCGTGGCCGTGTTGCCCGAGCCGGACGAGCAGGAAGCGATCGAGATCAACCCGGCAGACCTGCGGATCGACACCTATCGCTCCTCCGGCGCCGGTGGTCAGCACGTCAACAAGACCGATTCGGCAATCCGCATCACGCACTTGCCGTCCGGTATTGTCGTCGAGTGCCAGGAAGAGCGTTCCCAGCACAAGAACCGCGCCCGGGCGATGTCCTGGCTGTCGGCCAAACTCAACGACCAGCAGACCAGCGCCGCCGCGAACGCTATCGCGAGCGAGCGTAAATTACTGGTAGGTTCCGGTGATCGTTCCGAACGGATTCGCACCTATAACTTTGCCCAGGGCCGGGTCACCGACCATCGGGTCAACCTGACGCTGTATTCGCTCGACGAAATTCTTGCGGGCGGCGTGGATGCGGTCATCGAACCGTTGCTGGCCGAGTACCAGGCCGACCAATTGGCAGCGATAGGTGAATAAATGACGATCATTGCCAGTTTGTTGCGCGCCGCTGATTTGCCCGACTCGCCCACCGCGCGTCTGGATGCCGAATTGTTGCTGGCGGCTGCCTTGGGTAAATCCCGCAGCTTTCTGCACACCTGGCCTGAGCGTATCGTTCCGAGCGAAGCGGCACTGAAATTTGCCGAGTACCTGCAGCGCCGCCGTAGCGGTGAGCCGGTGGCTTACATTCTGGGGCAGCAGGGCTTCTGGAAACTTGACCTGGAAGTCGCGCCTCACACGCTGATTCCGCGTCCCGACACCGAACTGCTGGTAGAAACCGCGTTGCAGTTGTTGCCGGCGACCCCGGCCAGGGTTCTTGATCTGGGCACCGGCAGCGGCGCCATTGCCCTGGCGTTGGCCAGCGAGCGTCCGGCCTGGAAAGTTACCGCCGTGGATCGCGTACTGGAAGCCGTAGCCCTGGCCGAGCGCAATCGTCAACGGTTACATCTGAACAACGCCACGGTGCTGAGCAGTCATTGGTTCAGCGCTTTGGACGGCCAACGCTTTGAATTGATCATCAGCAATCCGCCTTACATTGCTTCGACCGATCCGCATCTGGCGCAGGGCGACGTGCGCTTCGAGCCGGCCAGTGCCCTGGTGGCTGGCGTCGATGGGCTCGACGATTTGCGTCTGATCGTCGATCAGGCACCGGATCATCTTGAGGCGGGTGGCTGGGTGATGCTCGAGCATGGTTACGATCAAGCCGAAGCCGTGCGCGATTTGCTGCTGACCCGCGGTTTTGAAGAGGTCCACAGCCGCACCGATCTGGGCGGTCATGAACGCATCAGTCTGGGGCGCTTGCCGTGCTGAACGATCAGGAATTACTGCGCTATAGCCGGCAGATTCTGCTGCAACACGTCGACATCGACGGCCAGTTACGGCTTAAGGAAAGCCGTGTCCTGATTATCGGTCTTGGCGGTCTTGGCTCTCCGGTGGCGCTGTACCTGGCGGCGGCCGGTGTCGGTGAGTTGCATCTGGCGGATTTCGATACGGTCGACCTGACCAATCTGCAACGCCAGATCATTCACGACACCGACAGCGTCGGCTTGAGCAAAGTCGATTCGGCGATCCGACGTCTGACTGCGATCAATCCAGAGATTCAGCTGATCGCCCATCGCATCGCCCTCGATGAAGACTCCCTGGCGGCAGCCGTGGCGGCGGTGGATCTGGTGCTGGACTGTTCCGATAACTTTTCCACCCGTGAAGCAGTCAATGCCGCGTGTGTGGCGGCGCGCAAACCGCTGGTCAGCGGCGCGGCGATTCGGCTGGAAGGGCAATTGTCGGTCTTCGACCCCCGTCGTCCCGAAAGCCCGTGCTACCACTGTTTATACGGGCACGGCAGCAAAGCCGAGCTGACTTGCAGCGAGGCCGGCGTCCTTGGCCCGCTGGTGGGCCTGGTCGGTAGCCTGCAAGCCCTCGAAGCGCTGAAATTGCTGGCAGGATTTGGCGAGCCACTGGTGGGGCGTCTGTTATTGATCGATGCCTTGGGCTCGCGCTTCCGTGAATTGCGGGTCAAGCGTGATCCGGGCTGCAGTGTCTGCGGGTCAAGCCATGCGTGAAGCGCCGATTGCTGTATTCGATTCCGGCGTCGGTGGGCTCTCCGTACTGGCCGAGATCCAGCAGTTGTTGCCCAGCGAATCTCTGTTGTACCTCGGTGATTGCGGGAATATTCCCTACGGCGAGAAAACCCCGGCATTCATCCGTCAGCGTTGCAGTGTCATGGCGCAGTTCTTTCAGCAGCAGGGCGCCAAGGCGCTGGTGCTCGCTTGCAACACCGCGACCGTCGCGGGTGTTGCGGACTTGCGACGTGATTTCCCCGAGTGGCCCATCGTCGGCATGGAGCCTGCGGTCAAGCCGGCGGCTGCGGCGACACGCAGTGGCGTAGTGGGTGTACTCGCCACCACTGGCACGTTACAGAGTGCGAAGTTTGCTGCCTTGCTCGACCGTTTCGCCGCCGATGTGCGAGTCATCACCCAGCCATGCCCCGGGCTGGTGGAGCTGATTGAAAATGGCGATTTGCACAGCGATGCATTGCGTCAGTTGCTGCAAGGGTATGTCGATCCGCTGCTAGCTGAAGGTGCAGATACGATCATTCTTGGCTGCACGCATTATCCTTTCCTAAAGCCTCTGCTTAAGCAGCTGCTCCCCCAGAACATCAGCCTGATCGATACCGGTGCCGCTGTGGCGCGGCAGCTTCAACGATTGTTGGCCGAGCGTGAGTTGCTGGCCGAGGGACCTGCTCGCGCTGCCCGGTTCTGGTCGAGTGCGGATCCGGAACATTTCAGAAATATCTTGCCGGTTTTGTGGCATTCGACGGGTGTTGTGCAAAGCTTCGACTTGTAGACAAAAAAGTGATGACACGAATAATTGAGCTGAACTTCCGATCAAGCTTCAACTTCTATAGCTTTGTCTGTTGGACAGCCTGAAAAACCATACGAAATTGTTTCGGAAAAGGATGTTTCTAATGAAGCGACTATTCTGCTTGGCCGCGATTGCGACCGCATTGATGGGGCACAGTTTTACCGCACAGGCAGCAGGGGTGGAATTCGCGGTCGGCCAGACCAGCGATTCGACCATGACTTACCGACTGGGCATGCAATTCGACTGGGACAAGAGTTGGCTGCAAAGCGATATAGGTCGCTTGACCGGTTATTGGAGCGGCGCTTACACCTACTGGGAGGGGGATGAAACGTCAAGCAATCACAGTGTGTCGTTCTCGCCGGTGCTGGTGTACGAGTTTGCCGGTCAGACCATCAAACCCTACATTGAAGCGGGTATCGGTATCGCGGTGTTCGCCAACACTGAGGTCGAAGACAACAAACTGGGCAGTGCCTTTCAGTTCGAAGACCGTTTCGGGTTTGGTCTGCGCTTTACCGGTGGACATGAGGTCGGGGTTCGCGCCACGCACTATTCCAATGCCGGGATCAGCAGCCCGAACGATGGCGTAGAGAGTTACTCGCTGCATTACACGATGCCGTTGTAAGCCCGCGATGTTTTAAATGTTGGGACAACCTGTGGCGAGGGGGCTTGCCCCCGTTGGGTTGCGAAGCGACCCCGGCATTTCAAAGTTAAACCGCATGTAAAGGATTTACGACTGCTTCGCAGCCGAACGGGGGCAAGCCCCCTCGCCACAGGTCGCTTCCACATAGGTATCGGGTGATTTGGTCGTCACCGATACGCCGTCGCAATCCCCTGGCGTTCGGTGATGCATTCCGGTGCGCCCATTTCGAATTCCCGGCAGATCAGCGGACGTTTTTCGTAGATGGTGCACATCATGCTGTCGCGATCCAGCGCGGCGCACCAACCGTCATCCAGTCGCAGCATGACTTCCCCACCCCAGTCGTCGGTATCGATGTAACGCTCGGGCACGCCGGTGTCGGTGATCAACATGACCTCAAGCTGACAGCAGCAGGCCGCGCAAGTCGAACAGGTGACCACCGGTTCGGCGATTTGCTTGTGGGGAATGGTTTTCATGGCGCGCAGTGTAAGCCAGTGGGGTCACACTGTGTGAAAGCCCTGACGGACGCTCAGGCTTTACGGCAGATCTTCGCTTGGCGGATTGCTTCGCTCCCTGCGTTTGCCGATTTCCAGCCCCCTCTGGCCGGGATTTTGCGGCAGAGGCCAGAGGACAGGCATGAGCAGCTCCGGTAAAGGGAGTTCCTGTGGACGATCCTTGAGCAGGTCGAACAGACGCCGCGCAGCTTTGTTCGCCGACCAGTCGAGGTATTGTGGAACGTCAGTTTTCAGGGGGGTATCCATAAAGCCTGGGCTGACGATGGTCATTTCGATGTTTTCCGACGCCATGTCATTGCGCAAGGATTCGAAAAGCTGACGCAATCCGGGTTTTGAATCGCCATAGGCCTCGGCCTGGGGCAAGGGCAGGTAGGTCACTGAACTGGCCAGGGCCACCAGATGCGGCGCAGTGCCTGCTCGCAACAGAGGGCGAGCGACTTCGCTGCAATAGCTGCTGGCAAGCAGGTTGGTGCGCACGATGTGCTCGATGATTGATGAGTCGAGCTGATTGACGTCGACGTATTCGCAGGTCCCCGCGTTGAGGATCATGGTATCCAGAGAGCCCCATTGCCTGGCAATCTGCTCGCCGATTTCGCGCACCTGTTGGCTGTTGGTCAAATCGCCGGCAACCACCAGCACTTGGCCTGGATAACGCTGAGACAAGGCTTTCAAGGGCGCCAATGAGCGGGAGCTGACGGCCAGGTGGGCACCGGTTTTGAGTATTTCTTCGGCCAGCGCGGTCCCGATACCGTTGCTGGCGCCGGTCAACCAGTATCGCCTTGGAGGTGTACGGCTCATCTCAATCTCCCTTATCTTCCTGATTCAATTCCGTGTTCATGCGTAAAACTGCGGTATCAAAGTGATTCCGGCGGCGATAAACCCTGTCGCGACGGCAGGTTCTTGAAAGCGGCCAAGGCCCGTTCGCGGGAAGTGCTCAGGTTGACAATCGGCGATGGATAATCCGTCACGTCGAATAATCCGTGTTGTCTCGCGCGATTGTGCAGGTCTTTTTTGTTCATTCCATTGATCTGTGGCAACCAATGCTTGATGAAAACCCCTTCGGCGTCGAACTTTTCCGACTGGCTCAGTGGGTTGAAAATGCGGAAGTAGGGCACCGAATCGGTGCCGGTGGACGAACTCCACTGCCAGCCACCGTTGTTCGCCGCCAGATCGCCGTCAATCAGATGCCGCATGAAGAATCGCTCGCCTTCACGCCAGTCGATCAGCAGGTTTTTGGTGAGGAACATTGCCACTACCATGCGCAAGCGGTTGTGCATCCAGCCGGTTTCCAGCAATTGGCGCATGGCCGCATCAATGATCGGCAGGCCGGTACGGCCTTGCTGCCAGGCCTGCAGGTCTTGCGGAGCATCACGCCAGGCCAGGGCTTCGGTTTCCGGGCGAAAGGCGCGGTGCCGGGAAACGCGTGGGTAGCCCACCAGAATGTGTTTATAGAATTCGCGCCACAGCAACTCGTTGATCCAGGTGACGACACCGACTTTGCCGCTTTCGAACTCGCCCTGATTGCTTTGCAGTGCGGCGTGCAAACACTGACGAGGGGAGATGACCCCGGCGGTGAGATAGGCCGAGAGCTGGCTGGTGCCGGGTTTGGCCGGGAAATCCCGCTCGTTGTGGTAATCGTCGATCCGTGTGTCGACAAAAGTCTCGAGACGGCGTCGGGCTTCGGTTTCGCCGGCTGGCCAGAGCGCACGCAAGCTGTCGCTGGGCGTGTCGAAACCATCGACCCGCGAGGGCGCTTCGTCGCTGGCGATTCCCAGCGGAGCCTGCATGGAAGGGGCCGAAATCAACGGTGGCAATGAAGCATGCAAACGTTCGTAACAGACCTTGCGGAATTGGCTGAAGACCTGGAAATAAGTGCCGGTTCTGGTCAGCACCGTGCCGGGCTTGAGCAGCAATTGATCAAGATAGCTGTAAAAGTCGATGCCTTGGGCTTTCAGCGCTTGGGCCACCGCCGCATCGCGACGGGTTTCATGAACGCCGTATTCCTCGTTGGCGTGCACTGCGTCGATTTTCAATTGCTGGCACAGCTCAAGCAGCACCTTGGGTGCGTCATCCCAGCGGGATGCCTTGCGAATCAGCAGCGGGATGTTCAGGGCGTCCAGCGCATGACGTAACTCGCCAAGGTTACGCAGCCAGAAATCCACTTTGCACGGCGCGTCGTCATGGGCCAGCCATTGCTGCGGACTCAGCAAATACACCGCCACGCTTGGGCCGCGGGCTGCGGCGGCCGCGAGGGCGGTGTTGTCGTGTAGACGCAAGTCACTGCGCAGCCAGATCAATTGCATGGTGGTACCCGCACGATCACTGAAAAATACGCCATTAAATGAGCCCGCGCTGAATCAGGCCCTGATGGGCCGACAATGGATCTTCGGCCAGGGACAAGTCAGCAATGGCGGCAGTTCTTGCGGATAACTCGGCGTGGTGAATGCACACCGTTGACCCGGCAATCATTTTTGGGCAGCTGACGCCACTCAATAGTTTCATCAAATGCGCAAGGTTCATGGCTTTGCTGGAATACAGCAGTACACCACGGGCTTGCAGGTGATCGACCGCCAGCGCCAGTTCGCCAGCGGGGAGCGGCCAGTCGAAGACTTCCACCGGGCAATCGACGCTGCTGATCAGCCAGGCGGTGAGCCACAGATAAGGCTCAAGCGGCAGATCCGACTGATTGATCAGCAACAGCGGCGCGGTGCGCAACTGACGATTGTTATGGTAGATCCTTGCGCCGAATTTGCTGCGCAACCAGGAGTACACAAACACCCGCTCCATTTGCGCGCCGAACTGGCCTTGCCAGCGTTGCTCCAGATCCGCCAGCAATGGCATCAACAATTGTTCACACAAGGTGCGTGGCGGATACAACGCCATCGCTTGATTTACCGTGTCATCGAGGGTGCGTTCGGCCAGCTGAGTGACCGCTTGCAGCAATGACTGGCGCAGCATCAGCCAATCGTTGCCGATGGGGTCGGTAAGCCCCTGAGGCGTGTCGAGCAATTGTTTGACCTGGCTGACCGCCACGCCGCGATTGAGCCAGGTAAGTATCGTCAGGATTCGTTGCACATGTTCGGGGCAGAACAGACGGTGCCCCTTGGGCGTACGTTGAGGCACGATCAGCCCATAGCGCCGTTCCCAGGCGCGCAAGGTCACAGCATTGACGCCGGTCTGCCGGGACACTTCACGAATGGGCAGCCAACCGGCGTCCAGGGCCTTCTTGAAGTCGCTGCCCAGGTCTTCTTTAGCGCTGGTGTCCGGTGGATTTTTCATTAAATCGCGTTTCGCAGGCTGAGGTTTTCCGGGTGCGGTTGCAGGTAAACCTGTTGCGCAATGTACGGATCCGGGTATTGGCGAAAGTAGTGTTTGAGCAACATCAATGGCACCACCAGCGGCACGATACCCCGGCGATATTGGCCGATGACGTGCTGCACTTCCTGTTTGTCTTCAGGGCTGATGGCCTGTTTGAGATAACCGCTGAGGTGTTGCAGTACGTTAGTGTGGGTGCGGCGCGTGGCGCACTTTTTCAGGGCTTTCATCAGCTCGCTGAAATAGCGCGGGCCGATCACTTGCGGGTCGGTTTGTCCCATGTTGCCCAGCAAGTTGCCCAGGGTTTTGTATTGCACCGGGTTGTGGGCCATCAGCAGGTATTTGTAGCGTGAGTGAAAGTCAATGAGGTCGCGCCGGGTCAGGCCCGTCTGCAGCAATTGTTGCCAGGCGCTGTAGGCGAACACGCGGGTGAGAAAGTTTTCCCGCAGCACCGGGTCGTTGAGGCGGCCGTCTTCTTCCACCGGTAAATCAGAATGTGATGCGCAGAAGGCTTGTGCGTAGACACCACGGCTACCGCCGTCCACTGGCGCGCCGTTGGCGTGGTAGACCTTGACCCGCTCCAGCCCGCACGAAGGGGATTTCTGCATGAAGATATAGCCGCAGATGTCATCCAGTTCCAGTGCCATTTTTTGACCGTACTCGGCCAGAGGTCGGGTGACGTTGATCTCAGGGTGGACGGTGCCGACAGCCTCCGGCTGCTCGGGGTTGCCGACCAGGCGGATCGGTTCGCGAGGGATACCCAGGCCAATGGCGACTTCCGGGCACAGCGGGACGAAATCAAAATAGTCAGAGAGGATGCGGCTGCACAGAGGTGACGCCTTGTGCCCGCCGTTGTAACGCACTTCGGCCCCCATCAGGCAGGCGCTGATGGCGATTTTGGGTTTCATGGCTGCAGGGGACATGGGAGCGCCTCGAATCCAGACCTGTACAGATTATTGGATCTGTACAACATGACTTCATCATAGATTCAAAGGTGTACAAGTCAAAGTTTTTGTATAAGTTTTTTTGTGAGGCTGCTGCCCACGTCGACAGCAGCGATTCAAGTCATTGCAGGTGTTCGTGCAGCCGGCGAGCTGCTTCCTGACCACTGAGCCAGGCACCTTCGACACGGCCGGACAGGCACCAGTCACCGCATACATACAAGCCCAGATTGGCATCGGCCAACGCCCCCCATTCATGGCTGCTGGCAGGCCGGGCGTACAGCCAGCGGTGAGCGAGGCTGAAGGTGGGAGCAGGCATGGCGTCGTTCAGCAATTCGGCGAAGGCACCGTGCAATTGCTCGATCACGGCATCCTTGGGCAGGTCGATATGTTGCCGGCTCCAGGCACTGGTGGCATGCAGCACCCAAGTATCAAGGGTGGTGTCGCGTCCCGGTTTGCTGCGGTTGCGCGCGAGCCAGTCCAGTGGGCTGTCCTGCACGAAGCAACCTTCGATGGAGGTTTCCAGTGGGGTGTCAAACGCCAGGGCGACAGCCCAGGTGGGTTCCATTTTCACCCCGGCGGCGGCACCGGCGAGTTTCGGTGCGGTGGCCAGCAACGCGGTTGCCTGAGGGGCTGGTGTGGCAATGACGACATGGCTGAACGGGCCGTGAGTAAAGCCGTCGGCGTCTTGCAGATGCCAGTGTTCTTCACCGCGATAGACCTCGGTGATGCGGCAAGCGAACTGCACATCCAGTTTGCCCAGCAGGCCGCGTGTGATCGCGCTCATGCGTGGCGTGCCCACCCAGCGTGTCTGTTCGTCTGGCGAAGGTCTGAGCTGGCCGCCGTGAAAGGTATAGAGCTGCGGCGTCCATACGGCGACCCAGCCGTTGGTTTGCCAGCGCTGGACTTCGGTGACGAAGCGGCGATCGCGAGCAGTGAAATATTGCGCACCCAAGTCCAGAGCACCCGCATCGCTGCGCTTGCTCGACATGCGTCCGCCACTGCCGCGGCTCTTATCGAAAAGCTGAACGACATGCCCGGCCTCCGTCAGGGCCTGGGCGGCTGAGAGTCCGGCGATGCCGGTGCCGATGATTGCGATAGGTACAGTCATAGGGGCCTCGTTTACCTGTCTGTACAGACTACGCCGTGGTTCAAACCTGTACAATATTGTTTTTTGGTATAACTTTTAGCGTTCTCGTTCTGGCAGCTTGGCCTATTGTTAAGCACAGAGCCTGTCCGATTCAAAAGATCCCTGCTTATAAAAATAGACTAGTGATCCGGGTAAAACGCCACGCGAGGAAGAAGTCATGCACATATTGCTGACCGGCGGTACTGGTTTGATAGGACGTCAACTCTGCCGACACTGGTTGAGTCAGGGGCATCACCTGACGGTGTGGAGTCGCACGCCTGCCAAAGTCGCTCAAGTCTGTGGCGCTCAAGTACGTGGAATCGCACGGCTTGAGGACGTGGGTCAAGAGCCGGTGGATGCCATTATCAACCTTGCGGGGGCACCGATTGCCGATCGGCTCTGGACGCACAAACGCAAGGCGTTGTTGTGGAGCAGCCGAATCACCCTGACTGAAACTTTACTGGCCTGGCTCGAAAGTCGCGAGCAGAAACCGCAGGTATTGATTTCTGGTTCCGCGATCGGTTGGTACGGCGACGGTGGTGAGCGGGAGTTGACCGAAGAATCGCCACCGGTCATTGATGATTTCGCCAGCCAGTTGTGCGTTGCCTGGGAGGAAACCGCACAGCGCGCCGAAGCCTTGGGCATTCGCGTGATCCTCATTCGTACCGGGTTGGTGCTGTCCGCCGAGGGCGGCTTTTTGTCGCGGCTGCTGTTGCCGTTCAAACTGGGACTGGGCGGGCCTCTGGGCAGTGGTCGGCAGTGGATGTCGTGGATTCATATCAAGGATCAAATCGCCCTGATCGATTTTCTTCTGCACCGCAATGAGGCCAGCGGTCCATATAATGCCTGCGCGCCCAAGCCGGTGCGCAATCGCGAATTCGCCCAAACGTTGGGCAGCGTGTTGCATCGTCCGGCGTTCATGCCGATGCCGACTCTGGTGTTGAAGGTGGGCCTGGGCGAGTTGTCATTGTTGCTGCTGGGTGGCCAGAAGGCCATGCCGGCTCGCTTGCTGGAAGCGGGCTTCACTTTCCAGTTCACCGATTTGCGCGCGGCGTTGGACGATCTGTCCAGCCGCCTTAAACAATAGGACGTTGCATGACCGATCACGCGTTGCTTCTGGTCAATCTGGGTTCACCCGCTTCTACCTCGGTGGCGGATGTGCGCAGCTACCTCAATCAATTTCTGATGGACCCGTACGTGATCGACCTGTCATGGCCGGTGCGGCGTTTGCTGGTGTCGTTGATCCTGATCAAACGCCCCGAGCAATCGGCCCACGCTTATGCGTCGATCTGGTGGGCGGACGGCTCGCCACTGGTGGTACTCAGCCGTCGTCTGCAACGGGCCATGACCGCGCAGTGGACTCACGGGCCGGTAGAGCTGGCGATGCGCTATGGCGAGCCATCCATTGAATCGATGCTGGTTCGTCTGGCGGCTCAGGGCCACAAAAAAATCACCCTGGCGCCGCTCTATCCGCAGTTCGCCGACAGCACCGTGACCACGGTGATCGAAGAAGCCAAGCGGGTGGTGCGGGAGAAAAAACTCGACGTGCAGTTCTCGATTCTCCAGCCGTTCTACGATCAGCCGGAATATCTCGATGCGTTGGTGGCCAGTGCCGAGCCTTATTTGCAGCAGGACTACGATCACCTGCTGCTGAGCTTCCATGGCTTGCCGGAACGGCACCTGACCAAAATCGACCCCACCGGACATCATTGCTTCCAGAGCGAAAATTGCTGTCAGAACGCTTCGCCGGAAGTATTAGCCACCTGCTACCGTGCCCAATGCCTGCGCACCGCTTCCGAATTTGCCCGGCGTCTGGGTTTGCCGGATGGCAAGTGGTCGGTGTCGTTCCAGTCGCGTCTGGGGCGAGCCAAGTGGATCGAACCCTATACCGAAGCGCGCCTTGACGAGTTGGCCAAAAGCGGCGTGAAAAAAGTTCTGGTGATGTGCCCGGCGTTCGTTGCCGATTGCATCGAAACCCTGGAAGAGATCGGTGATCGCGGGAAGGAGCAATTCCGCGAAGCGGGAGGGGAGGAGTTGGTGCTGGTGCCGTGCCTCAATGATGACCCGCAATGGGCCAAGGCGTTGAACGCCTTGTGTGAGCGGGCGCCGTTGGCGCTTTAAAAGCATCGCGAGCAAGCCTCGCTCCTACAGGATTGCGTCGTTTTAAGAGTCGACACACATCCTGTAGGAGCGAGGCTTGCCCGCGAAGGCATTCTTAAGGCTGGCTTACAACAGCGGCTCTTGCGCCTTCTTGTGCTTCCAGCTGTCATGGCCCGGCAGCAACAGGTTCAGCGCAATCGCCACCACCGCACACAGCGCGATGCCTTTGAGACCGAAATCGTCCGGGCCAGTACCGGTGCCGATCAGCACACCGCCAATCCCGAACACCAGCGTCACCGAGACAATCACCAGATTGCGTGCTTCGCCCAGGTCGATCTTGTGGCGAATCATTGTGTTCATCCCCACCGCAGCAATCGAACCGAACAACAGGCAGAGAATCCCGCCCATCACCGGCACCGGAATGCTTTGCAGCAGGGCGCCGAACTTGCCGATGAAGGCCAGGCTGATGGCAAAGATCGCCGCCCAGGTCATGATTTTCGGGTTGTAGTTTTTGGTCAGCATCACCGCGCCAGTCACTTCGGCGTAGGTGGTATTGGGCGGGCCGCCAAACAGACCGGCCGCGGTGGTGGCAATGCCGTCACCGAGCAGGGTGCGGTGCAGGCCGGGATTCTTCAGGTAATCGCGACCGGTCACGCTACCGACCGCGATCACGCCACCGATGTGCTCGATCGCTGGCGCCAGGGCTACCGGAACGATGAACAGAATCGCCTGCCAGTTGAATTCCGGTGCCGTGAACTGTGGAATCGCAAACCACGGTGCAGCCGCAATCTTCGCGGTGTCGACCACGCCGAAAAAGAACGCCATGGCAAAACCCACCAACACACCGGAGATGATTGGCACCAGGCGAAAAATACCTTTGCCGAACACCGCGACAATCAGCGTGGTCAGCAGTGCCGGCATCGAGATCAACATCGCCGTCTGGTAAGCAATCAGCTCGGTACCGTCGCCGGCCTTGCCCATCGCCATGTTGGCGGCGATCGGCGCCATGGCCAGGCCGATGGAAATGATCACCGGGCCAATCACCACCGGTGGCAGCAGGCGGTCGATGAACCCGGTGCCTTTGATCTTCACGGCAAGGCCGAGGAAGGTGTAGACGAAACCCGCCGCCATCACACCGCCCATGGTCGCCGCCAGGCCGAACTGGCCCTTGGCGAGAATGATCGGCGTGATGAAGGCGAAGCTCGAAGCGAGAAACACCGGCACCTGACGCCCGGTGACGACCTGGAACAGAATCGTCCCCAGACCTGCGGTGAACAGCGCCACGTTGGGGTCCAGACCAGTAATCAACGGCATCAACACCAGGGCGCCGAAGGCCACGAACAGCATCTGCGCGCCAGACAGCACCGTGCGCCAGAGCGGATCGTTGAACGCTTGCTGCATGCTCAAGCGTCCTTCTGCTTGGTGCCGAAGATCTTGTCACCGGCATCGCCCAGGCCAGGGATGATGTAACCGTGTTCGTTCAGTTTCTCGTCGATGGAGGCGGTGTAAATGGTCACATCCGGGTGAGCCTTCTCCACGGCGGCGATGCCTTCAGGGGCCGCCACCAGGATCATCGCGCGGATGTCCTTGCAACCGGCCTTTTTCAGCAGGTCGATCGTGGCGACCATCGAGCCACCGGTGGCGAGCATCGGGTCGATGATCATCGCCAGCCGCTCGTCGATTTCCGGCACCAGTTTCTCAAGGTAGGTGTGGGCTTCGAGGGTTTCCTCGTTGCGGGCCACGCCCACGGCGCTGACTTTGGCGCCCGGAATCAGGCTCAGCACGCCTTCGAGCATGCCGATACCGGCGCGCAGGATCGGTACCACGGTAATCTTCTTGCCGGCGATTTTCTCGACCGACACCGTGCCGCACCAGCCTTCGATGTCGTAGCTTTCCAGCGGCAAGTCTTTGGTGGCTTCATAGGTCAGCAGGGCGCCGACTTCCTGAGCGAGCTCACGGAAATTCTTCGTGCTGATGTCAGCGCGGCGCATAAGGCCGAGTTTATGACGGATCAGCGGATGGCGGATCTCGAGGATGGGCATGGGAAAGGCTCCGGCGGCGGGCAAAAAAACCGGTCTAGATTAATCTATCCGAGGGTGTTGTCCTATAGACATACAGAACGTTAGTCCACAAACGCTTGATCTGGCCTCGCTTGATGCGTACCTTTGCCCGCTTTTCCTGAACCGTCCCTCCCCCTCAAATCCCACTGGAGAGCGCCATGTCCGCTGATCTCGAGCATATCCGTCAAATCATGCGAGAGGCTGACTGCCTGTACACCGAAGCTGAAGTCGAGGCGGCCATCGCCCGCGTCGGTGCACAAATCAATGATCAGCTGGCGGAACGCAATCCGGTGGTGTTCTGCGTAATGAACGGCGGGCTGATTTTCTCCGGCAAGCTGCTCACGTACCTGAACTTCCCGCTGGAAGCGTCCTATCTGCACGCTACCCGTTATCGCAATGAAACCAGCGGCGGTGAGCTGTTCTGGAAAGCCAAGCCGGAAGTCTCGTTCATCGACCGTGACGTGCTGATCATCGACGACATCCTCGACGAAGGTCATACCCTGGGCGCGATCATCGACTTCTGCAAACACGCCGGCGCCCGCGCCGTGCACACTGCCGTGCTGATCGACAAGGATCACGACCGCAAGGCTCGCCCGGACCTGAAAGCCGATTTCGTCGGCCTGCCGTGCATCGACCGTTATATCTTCGGTTACGGCATGGACTACAAAGGTTACTGGCGTAACGCCAACGGGATTTTTGCTGTTAAAGGCCTGTAAACCTGATGTGTCTGGGGGCGCGATTTGCCACCAGGCACGTTGTAGCCTGAATGCAAGGCCTCATACCTGTGGCGTGCGCAGTTCGCTCGACCTGCGCGTTCAATCCTGCCCGGCGAGCCAATGTTCGCTTTTGCGTCGAGCCTGCTCCAGATTGTTCACGTAGGCCAACTGGCGCTGTTCCCGATGGATGCCCGCGCGCCTGAATTTCAGGCGCACTCGTGGAGTGGTGCCAACCAGAATCAGGCCGATGCCGTCGGTGCGGTAATCCCTGAGGATATTGTCGAAGGCAGCCAGCGCTGTCATGTCCAGCATGGGCACGGCACTCATTTCGACGATCACCACTTTGACCTGCGGGCTGAATTTGCGCAGTACGCCCAAGGCTTTTTCCGCCGCACCGAAAAACAGCGGCCCGCGTATCGCATAGCAGCGAACATGGTCCGGCATATCCTGTAAGGCTTGATGGAACTCGCGAGGCAGCTCGGCGGTGTCCGTGAGGTCGCTCATGCGTTTGATGAACAACCCGGCGGCCAGCAGCAGGCCGACGGCGACGGCCAGCACCATGTCAAACAACACCGTCAGGCTCAGGCAGGTCAGCAAGACCAGCACATCGCTGCGCGGTGCGATGCGCAAGGTGTGCACGACGTGCCGGGCCTCGCTCATGTTCCACGCCACCATCACCAACAGGGCTGCCAGTGCTGCCATGGGCAAATAGCTGAATACCGGGGCCAGACTCAGGATCGCCACCAGCACCACGGCACTGTGAATAATCGCTGCCAGCGGGGAAAAGGCCCCGGTCCGCACGTTGGTGGCGCTACGGGCAATCGCGGCGGTGGCGGTGATGCCCCCGAACAACGGAGCGATCAAATTGCCCAGGCCCTGGCCCAACAGTTCGGCATTGGGGTCATGCTTGCTGCCGGTCATGCCATCGGCCACCACCGCACACAGCAGCGATTCAATGGCACCGAGCATCGCAATGGCAAATGCCGGAGCCATCAATTGCCGGATCAGGTCGTAGGACAGTTGCACAGGTTGGCCATTGGCTGCCGGCAGGTTCCACGGCCAATCGAAGCCTGGCAGAAACGGTGGAATACCGGGATGGCTGACGCCGTCGATCACATAGCTGAAGCGCTCGCCCAGCGTTGCCACCGGCAGGCCGACGCGCTCGAGCAATAGACCCAGGATGGCGCCTATTGCCAAGGCCACCAGATGCCCGGGAATTCTGGGTAACAGCCGTGGCCAGAGGATCAATACCGCCAGGCAAACGACGCCGACCAGTGCGTCACCCCACTGTGCGCTGGGCAACGCCTGGATCAGGCCAAGCAGTTGTTCGATGTAATGTTCCGGACGCCCTTCAATGCTCAAACCCAGCAAGTCTTTCAATTGCAGGGTAGCGATGACAATGCCGATTCCGGCGGTAAAACCCAGGGTCACCGGATAGGGGATGTATTGAATCAGCCGTCCGGCCCGAATCAGCCCCAACGCAATCAGGATCAGTCCGGCGAGCATGGTGCAGAGCAATAAACCGCCCAAGCCGTATTGCTGGGTGATGGGCAGCAGAATCACCACGAAGGCAGCCGTCGGCCCACTCACGTTAAACCGTGAACCGCCGGTCAAGGCAATCAGTGGTGCGGCGATCAGTACGGTGTACAAGCCTTGCTGAGGTGGTACACCGACGGCAATTGCCAAGGCCATGGCCAACGGAATGGCAATGATTCCTACGGTTACACCGGCGCTGATATCGCCGCGCAGGCTTTTCAGGCTGTAGCCGGCACGCCAGGTCTGGCGCCAGGCGGCGAACAAGGGCGGTAAGGAAAACGACATGGGCACTCCGCAAAATCATTGATACTGCGCCGAAACATGGCTGAGGGCTCTGGAAGTATGCCCAACCGGATGCTTGAGAGTATTGATCCAGGTCGTTTATTGGTGTGGTCGATCCTCATGCTAGAGTGCGCGGCTACATGATATGGAGTCCGTCATGCGCTTTTTGATTCGATTGAGTGGCAGTTGCCTGCTGGCGTTGAGCTTGGCATTCACCGCTGTTGCAGCCCCTCTGCACGCACAATTCCTGCCGCCGGATGATCTGACCCTGCGCGATGGGCAACCCGAGCAGCAACAACTGCTGCAGGTCAGCGAATATTCGGTGGTGATTGGCAGTCAGCGCCAGTCCAACCAACAGCCGATCCCGGTCACCTCGCCATTACTGATCCGCCTCAAGGGCAAATCCTTGAACAAGGGCGCGACCATCAGCCAGGTGCTGGTCAACTTCGATGGCGAAAGCAAAAGCCTGAAAAAGCCGATCTATGACGAAAAAAGCAAAACCTTGACCCTCTATTACCCGCTTGCCCAATACCGGGTGGTGATCGATTTGTTGCGCAATGACACGGTGTATTGCCAGTTCCTCAGCTATGCCAACGGCCATGTCTGGGCCGATCTGCACACGGGCAGCATTCGTCCGCGTTGAGCCCGGCATCAAGGCAGGGGTAAACTGCCCGCCCTGTGAAATGTCTGCGAGCTGGAGTCGGCAATGCGTAAAGATAAGAAGCAAGTGATTGGTGACGAGATCGGCGATGCGCAGATCAAACTGTTCCTCGATTTCGAGCCGGTCGACGCCACTTCGCCATCGCTGCACAAATTGATCAAGGCGTACCGCGGCCTGCGTATCGATGACTTCGAGCGTTTTCTGACGTTCTTTGTCGAAGCCGGCTACGATCTGGACGGCAAGGATGAGCACGGCAATGACTTCGTTGCCCTGATTCAGGATCAGCGCAATGCGGCCGAATACATCGAGCTGATCAACAAGGCTCGCAGTTAAGATCAAAAGATCAGGATCAAAAGATCGCAGCCTCGTTTCACTCGACAGCTCCTACAGGTGGATGCGATCCAATGTAGGAGCTGTCGAGCGAAGCGAGGCTGCGATCTTTTCAGCGGCACAAAAAAACGCCCCGCTCTCAGGGAGGACGGGGCGTTTTTTATGGGGCTGAATCAAGCGTAGCTTGGGGTTTCGCTGCTTTCTTCAACCAGTTCCAGCGCGATGTTGTTCTGCGCATTGATCTTGCGATACAACGCAGCATCGGTTTCCAGCACCTTTTCCCGAGCCGGGAAGATTTCCGCCAGCTTGGCGGCCCATTCACCAGAGGCTTTGTTCGGGAAGCATTTTTCGATCAGCTCAAGCATGATCGAAACAGTCACCGAGGCGCCTGGTGACGCACCGAGCAGGGCCGCAAGCGAACCGTCCTTGGCTGCGACCAGTTCGGTACCGAACTGCAGAACGCCGCCTTTCTTCGGGTCTTTCTTGATGATCTGCACCCGTTGGCCGGCCACTTCCAGGCGCCAGTCTTCGGCTTTTGCCAATGGATAGAAACGACGCAGCGATTCCAGACGCTGTTCCATCGACTGCATGACTTCGCTGACCAGGTATTTGGTCAGGTCCATGTTGTTTTTGGCCACGGCCAGCATCGGACCAATGTTGCCGAGTCGGACCGACATTGGCAGGTCCATGAACGAGCCGTGCTTGAGGAACTTGGTGGTGAAACCGGCATAAGGTCCGAACAGCAGAGACTTCTTGCCATCGACTACTCGGGTGTCCAGGTGCGGCACGGACATCGGCGGAGAACCGACGGCGGCCTGGCTGTAGACCTTGGCCTGGTGCTGCTTGACCACTTCCGGGTTGTCGCAACGCAGCCATTGGCCGCTGATCGGGAAGCCGCCGAAGCCTTTGCTTTCTTCGATGCCCGAAGCTTGCAGCAGTGGCAGCGCCGCACCGCCAGCGCCGAGGAAGACGAATTTGGCGTCGACGTCACGGGTGTTGCCGGTATTGACGTCCTTGATGCTGACAGTCCAGCCGCCGTTATTGCGCTTCAGGTCGGTGACACGCTTGCAGTACTTGACCTGGGCATCGGGCGCGCTGGTCAGGTGCTGGAGCAATTGATTGGTCAGGGCGCCGAAGTTGACGTCGGTACCGTTCATCACGCGGGTGGCGGCGAGGACTTCGTCGGGCGCGCGGCCCGGCATCATCAACGGCATCCACTCGGCCATTTTGGCCTTGTCTTCGGTGTATTCCATGTCCGAGAAGGCATGGTGTTTGATCAGCGTCTTGAAACGTTCCTTGAGGAAGGAAACGCCGTCGTCGCCCTGCACGAAGCTCAGGTGCGGCACGGGGCTGATGAACGACTTGCACGAGCCGAATGTGCCTTTCTTGGTCAGGTAGGACCAGAACTGCTTCGACACCTCGAACTGGGTGTTGATATGCACGGCTTTCTTGATGTCGACGGTGCCGTCGGCGGCCTGCGGCGTGTAGTTCAGCTCACACAGCCCGGCGTGACCGGTACCGGCGTTGTTCCACGGATTGGAACTCTCCGCGGCACCGGAATCCATCAGCTCGACCACTTCCAGCTTGATCGCGGGGTCGAGCTCTTTGAGCAGTACCGCAAGGGTGGCACTCATGATGCCGGCCCCAACCAGTACTACGTCGACTGCTTCGTTATGCGCCATTTAACGCGTCTCCAAAATCTGCAGCACCAAATTGTCGGCATAGCTGCCAGGCGTTCCGGGGCAATGTCAGTGATGCCCCAGGTACCCATGGCCAGGATCGCCATGTCCGAATCTTCGCAATTTTTCGCAACTTCGACGGATGCATGCGGCCTGGCTTCAAGAGTCACATGAACTCATTTCGGCACGCGGCTGGCAATTCGACTTATGGTCGAGACATCCGTTTGTGCAACCAAATCCGTAGCGGACAGGCTTCAGGCCCCGGTGCTCGAGGAATACTCGGTCCTGTGTCGTTGGGCTGTTGTAGACGCTAATGGTGCATGTTCAGACGCAAAACTATTCATTTGCTCGCCACACTCTTGTGAAGTTGTGAAAACCCGTTTTTTTCACGCTCTTTTGAAGACGTGAACCTCAAAAAGGGCTGTCCCAGCCTGGCACCGTGCCCGGATGGATTGCCGCCATGGGATACATGACAGGCAAAACGGGCAAACAGCTCAGTGACCGAGCGTAATGACAGCTCTGCAGATTCGCGAAAAGTGGTGTTTTGCTAAAGGAACAGCAAGCGCGCCAGCTTCACTCGATCTGTGTGGGCGGCTCTCTGTGGGCGGTGCGGGGGTGTCAATACCGAGGCATTGACGATGCTGCGAGGCCCGATCAGGAGACGTCCTTATAATCGGGGGGAGATTGTAACGAAGAAACGCAGGGAAATGGTCGTGTTTAATGACTTTTATTAGGCGTCCGGTCAGGTGGTCAACAGTTGTTGTGCCCGTGCACGTGGCTGGCGCTGGCAGACACGGGCACTGGCGGGCAGGGGATGGTGCAGCCAGTTGAGGCGGATTTCTTCGATTTCGACCCAGCCATCGCCCATGGGCTGGAGGCTGCACTGCTTGAACGCCTGGCAGTGGCCATCGCGGTCGAGCAGGGCAAAGCAGCGATGCAGTGGGCGTGGCGCGAACAGAGAGACAAGAAAACGCATGGCAAAGTACCTTGTGGGTGACTGCTGTAAAGCGTGCCAGTGAGCCATGACGTCCATGTGTAAGGCCGGTGACAGGTGTGTGACAGGAACCGTGCCGGGCCGGGTTTGTCAGAGATTTCAGTAATCGTTGTGCGAAGCTAGTTCGCCGCAGTGGCGCACCGCTATACTGCGGGCCTGTTTGTGCCTGATTCTGGAGAGAAGAGCATGTTGCAACGCCTGTTGTTCGGTTTGATCACTGTGACCAGTTTGACCCTCGTCGGCTGCGCCCACAGCCCGCAACAACTGAACCCGGAACCCAAGCTGACAGCTCAGCTGGCACCGGTCGGCCGTGGTCAGCCGGTGGTGGTGCGTGTGGTGGACGGTCGTCCGTCGCCAACCTTGGGAACGCGTGGTGGCCTGTACCCGGAAACCAGCGCGATCACCGTGCAGGGCGCGCAGATTCTGCCGAAGCTGCAGGCGCAGGCTGAAGCGGCCGTGCGCTTGCTGGGCTTTACCCCGACGGCCAATGCGCTGAATGCACCGCAATTGACCGTGACCCTGGCCGAGCTGAAGTATCAGTCGCCCAAGGAAGGTTTGTATGTGACTGAAGCAACGATTGGCGCGACGTTCCGTTCGGACGTCCAGAATGCCAACCGCCGTTACAGCGGTCGCTACGGTGCGTCGCTCGATCAGCGTTTCGGCATGGCGCCGAATCAGGAAACCAATACCAAACTGGTCAGTGATGTGTTGAGTGATGCGTTGACCCGCTTGTTCAGGGACCCGACGATTGGTCAGGTGCTTGCCGAGTAACGAATTGCGGCTTGTTTAAAGAACCCGGTGTCAGTGATGGCGCCGGGTTTTTTTGTGCCCGAAGATTCATTGTGGAAGCAGGCTTGCCCGCGATTCACCCTCCTGTAGGAGCGAGGCTTGCCCGCGAAAGCGGCCTGACAGCCAACCAATCCCTCGCAGATGCACACGATTCAATTGTGGGAGCGAGCCTGCTCGCGATGGCGGTGTGTATCAGGCTACATCCATGTTGAATGTAAGAAAGCCTTCGCGGGCAAGCCTCGCTCCCACAGGGCGCGACGCTCAAGCCGCCTGCGAATAAAAATCCAGAACACTCACCCCCGTCAGCAAATCCGTCTCCGGCAAGTCTGCATGTTGATGCCCGCCCAGCGCGCAATACACCAGCCAATGCCGGTCCTGTACGTTGAAGGCAAGGCTGCCGACTAAGGTTTGTTGTTCGTCGCTTTGGGCAATGAGGTAGAGGCGGTCCTGGTTTTCGGCGTGGAGCATGACGCAATCCGTGTCAGTTTCGAGGGACGGTAGCGTGACGGATTCAGATGACGGTGCCGTGACACAGGACAGTCATCGGCTAAATGGTTTCGTTATTTGTCGGAAAGCGGGGGGCAGGTTGGGGCGGTTTCGGTAGAATCCGCGCCGTGGTCGTCGGTCCGGCGTCTGCTACACCGGTTTGCCTTGAGGTTTGTGATGTCGCTGCAATTGATTTCGCTTCTTACTGCTCATCCCGCCAAATTGATCAATTTGCTGGCCTTATTATTCGCCTTCCCGGGCGGCTGGTTGCTGCACGCCACCCGTCGCCGCGAACAGCGCGCCCTGGCCAGTATCGAGGCGCAGCGCCAACGTCGTCCCAACGTAGAGCCAACGCTGGATTGGGCAACCCTGCGCATGAACCGGTTCTTCTACCGCTTCGGTTTCGCCTGCCTCGGGATGGCGTTGCTGGTGTCGTGGATCAGTACTCGCGTCTGACACAAG
>NZ_MUNM01000018.1 GCF_002286815.1 Pseudomonas sp. PICF141 | reverse complement strand
CCACTTCCCATCCGCCCCCTTATCATGCCCATCCCAATCCTTACCCCAACCAAACTCCACCGCGCAGATGTAATCGGCAATATGCTCCCCACTAACCCCCAGCCCTTCATTCAAAATGCTGGCTGGCGCCTGTAGGCCTACTTTGGAGGCTTCAACCTGGTTGGAATGTGTGCCGCTCGCACCGTCGGTTCCCTTTGCCGCAACAGCCGAGTCTTTGTTTGCGGGCTTTTCCGCTTTTTTGGGGTGACTTGACCCGGAAGAGGCCGCAGAGCTATTGCGCTGCATCCCTTTCCATTTAACCAGCCGCTTCTCAACAATCCCCACCATGGCTGGCATGTTGTCGCGAGAGGTGGCGAGGACGGTGACGACCGCTGTTTTCGCCCAGTTTGGAAGACTCTGGAAAGTGGACGAGCCTTTTACGCCGGTGATGATCTCGTCTAGTTCAGCGCGCAGTTTGCCTGCATCGAATATCTGCTTGAGCAGTTCTTCGGGGCTGGTTTTGATCCCGCACTCTTGCAACACGAAGCGAAGCAGGTCGAACAGTACCGGGGCGTAGCGTTGCGGGTCTTTGTTGACGATGCGCAGGCTCTTTTTCAGTCCGTCGCCCGGTCCTGGAACCCAGCCGATGACGGCCATCAGCAGATCAAATTGCGCATCTTCCTTGCCTGCCGTCGACTCTGCGTTGTAGAGGACGATAGAGGATTCGATGGTGTCGTAGGCGTCGATGGCCTGGCCCAGAAACGGTACTGCACCGAGCGCGATACCTTTTGCCAGTTCAACCGCAGCCTCTTGGTAAGCGGCGCTGCGGTCTTCGCCACCTTCGTTTGCGCTCTCAACTACTTCGTCACTCATGACAACCTCCCTGCGGCTTTCTCCACCAATGCTTGTAAATCAACCTGGTCCGGGTCCAGGCCGAGCTTGCGTAAATCTGCGTTGACCTTTTCGTCAGAGTTCTGGACGACCGATACGCTTTCACGGTTGTAAGGCCTTGGATCCTCGCCGTAATACACCTTGGCCGGTCCTTTCGGGACATCCTCCAACCGGGCAAAACCGTCATCGTCCAGCACCCCCTCACGGGTCGAACCGTCTGCAAAGTCAACGCGGTAGGACGCGCCCGGGACGGGCTCAAGGTTGTCGTAATGCAGGTTCAATTCCAGCCAGGTCGGATTGGTTTTGGCTTCTTTCATCAGGCGACCGGCAATGTCGGCAGCGGCGAGGCCTGGGATCAAAGGGGTGAGGATACCGATTCCGCTACCGGAACCCGGCCCACCCCCAGAATTCACCTTCACCTCAGCCCCACTAATCGTCACCCCACCCGCATCAATCTTCACAAAGCTCCCGCCAGCCTTGGCCGTCAGCTCCATGCCACCCTCAACCACCACCTT
>NZ_MUNM01000017.1 GCF_002286815.1 Pseudomonas sp. PICF141 | reverse complement strand
GACTCCTCGGATAAATCGTTCAAAGGGCCGGCCAGCTGATTTTATATCGAATGTTCCATCTCGCGTGTCTTTTCTTATGGGGGACGACGAGCAGTTGTATGGGTTTGCAGATAGTATTACGCTTCCTCCAGGGCGGTGTAAGGTGGATGCCACCACGGGCGCATCGATTGCCCCAGAGCTGGAAATACAAAATCGTTCAGCGACTAAAACCTCGACTGTTCAGACAGCCAATACCAATTTGACTAAGCCCTTGGTCATCCCATCATCAGGGGGTGTTTATTTTAAATTTAACAACAACACTAAAAACTGGGATTTTGTAAAGGTCTATTTACAGAGTGATCCTCTGCCTCCGGGTGCTATTCCGTCGGGGCCGGTGAGTGTGAAATAGGCATCGGTGTCTAGTGCGCTATTTTCGAAACAACACTTCTCCGATCTTGGCTACATTTCTTGTTTTATCCAATATCCCCCAAATCGCCCTGCATAGGATGGGCGGCAAACTCGCGCGCCAGGTTGGCCGTGGCTGAACGACCTTTGGTAAGTTTTGGGGGAGCCGCGTGGGCGGATCGCAAGTCTGCTGGAAATTGAAAAGGATAGCCATTCTGGACGTCGTTTTTTATTTATCAAAAGAATCAAAAGCAGTTATAACAACATTCAGAACCAAAGTGAGAAACAATAAAAACGTTATTTTTAACAGTATCCCATTGTCGTGCTCGAGAGGATTTATTTCATGGCTACCACCAATGATTCCTATCAACTTTTCGACACTCAAAGCCCCATGATACATGGGGTAAACCCACAAACAGGAAATTTCCATACTTATATCCCGATCGCCTCGCTCGTCGGTAACAATGGGCTAGGACCCACCTTGGATATCAACCTGTTTTACTCGCCTGACATGCAAGACTTGATATTCAAAAACTGGGCACTGCGCTTCAGTCACTACTTTCAACACAGCTATCACGACCTCAACTCCGACGAACAATGTTCTTTATACCTATCCACGGGAGAGGCATGGTCATTCTTCAAAAATATAGATCTCAGCTCTCCAAACTTCACCCTACTTAATCTTGACAACACTACCATGAGATTAGCACGAAAGGATGGAGCAATAGAAATATTTGAAAAACACGAAACCATAATTATCACCCCAACCTACCCACACAATATCGAAGAGGCAAACTACTTTATATTAAAGCAACTCATATCACCCTCCGGACACTCATTAACATTAAACTGGGAGGCCTACCAACCTACCCCTCCCTGGATTACCCCTAGACTAATATCCATTAACGATGAATCGAGTACACTCCTGAGAGTTGATTATTCAAACTACGACAACAATGGCATCTTTGGCGAGAGTTTCATTACAGACTCAACAGGAATCATCAAATTCGATGTTTATCCCGACTCACCTCAAAAATTCTCATATGAATTCGAGATCACGGGCAACGGCCTTGCGAAATCAAGCAAAAACAAAACATTTGATATTACAAACTACGCATATACTGTAAAAGAAGTTTACCACACACATAACACATCCAACTTGACAAACATAACACATGCTTCTGGCGTTACCGAAACCCTGATTTACGATAAAACCACATGGAACATCACAAGACACCTGAAGACTTTGGACTCGACAACCTGCAATGATACTTGCTACACCTATACGGACACCACAACAACCATTGAAGACAAAATCAACAAAACAAAAAGCTTTCACCACTTCAACTCGGACCACCAGCAAACCAAGGAGATCATCAGCTCTGGTGACTGCAAAAAAACCATTGAGACCAATACAGAATTTATAAATGAAACCATGGTAATTACCAATCGAACCACTTACCAAAACAAGCAAGAGCAAACTCGCACAGAAGAAGTAAAAATCACACTGGACACATTGGGCAATCCCATCGCCAAAACCGAAAATGGTCTCACCACCGAATGGACCTACTATCGTGGCATGCCAAAAGAAGAAGTATTAGTCAAAACGGAAACCTTCACTGACGTCTCCGGTCCCGGCGGCGTATTCGGCTGGATCGGCGACAACCTGAATCCAATAGGCTGGGGCTTCCAGCTGTTCGGCAAAGCCGGCCTTACCTGGGGCACCCGAGAAATTCGAACCGTCACCCATGACCGCTGGGTTACCAGTAATGACAAAAGCACCTTTAACCTACCGGTGGACATCGTCTGCCCGGGAGACCCCAATTACTTCAAGGTCTATGTCGAATCCGAAAAGGTCTACACCGTACGCAACGGCCAGAGAGTGGATTTGCAATGGACCTACTACGGCTACGGCGACTTGCCGGTCAAAGGCTCGGACGTCAAGGGGCCCGCCGTCAAACCTACCCTCAAGCTGACGGTTTACAACCCTATTGGCGATGCCAACGGCAGACTCTCCTCCTGGCAAAACGGCACGATGACCGTTGAGGAAACCCAGTACATCACTGACGCGAACTCGCCTCACCATGGCCGAATCAAGTCCACCTCCCAGCGCATTCTGGACAGTAACGGCAATACAGTTCCTGACTCAACTGTAGACACAGTATTCGACTACAGCCTGGCGAACGGTCAACTCACGAGCACCACCACCGTTACCCCAGGCAATACACCGGCCCTCACCCAGAAACAAACCAGCCAGAGCCTTAATGGCCAGTTATTGGCATCGACCGACACCCAGGGCAACACCACCACCTATCAATATGACGCCTTGGGACGCCTCACCCAGCAGGCCAGTTGTGCATCCGATGGCACACCCAATGCCACCACCCTTTTCAGTTACACCGATTCAGCAGCGCAAGGCAGCACCATAATCCGCACCAGCCCCATGGGCGAACAAACCCGCGAGTCGTTTGACCCGCTGGGGCGCTTGAGTAAAACCGAACGCCTGCATGCTGACGGCTGGAGCTGGTTGACACTGTCCAGCACGAGCTATGACGCACAAGGACGGGAAGGCTCAATCACCGAATATGACTACCGCCCCGATGGCTCGGTGTTCTTGAGCCGTACACGGAATTTGAGCTATGACGACTGGGGAGCCGTGTCCAGAGTCGAGTGGATAGGCGGTGCGACTCAAGGTTTCGAGTACGATCCCGTTTCACGGCAACAGTCACAGTGGGTTACCTATGGGACGCGTTATAGTGCAAGCACTACTGTCGTGATCGACGAACCGGGAAACTCACGCAGGCAGGAAACGAGTTTATACACCAACAACCAACTGACCCGTTCATACACCGCCATCTACGATGCACAAGGGCGCTTGATTCAAGAGTCCTCTTCCGATGCACCAACTCGCCAATACGCATACGACGCATTCGGACGGCTGACGCGCATCACTGCTGAGGAAGAAGTCACCATCAACGAGTACCCTGCCCATACGCTGACGGCCACCGCCAGTGCCGCTCGTATTGAATCAGCAGGACAGAGCATTACCTTGGGGTCACGGGTAATCGATGGCCTGGGCCGTGTCACCCTAGCAACTATCGGCGGACGGTCCAGCGGATACACCTACACCGGCGCCACCTACTGGGGCAAAGCCAGCAACGTACGAACCGGTGAATTTCAACAAGCGATTCCCATCACGCTCCAAGCGGCATATGACCCAAATTTGAACCTGGCGACGGAAACTACCACTGGCGGTGTCGTACGCAATAGCAACAACACGACCAGCACAGTCCAGTACACCCGTTCCTTGCGTGGCATTTTGCTGAGTGAGACGGACGCCTTCGGCAATAGCACGACGTTCAACTATGACACTCAAGGACGTATGACCAGCAGTTCGAGCGCCATCGCCACAGTCAACTTCTACTACGACGACTTTGGCAGGCTGGAAACGGAAACCCTGTCTAATAACACGAACAACCGATCAATAGTCACCCGTTACACCTACGACAACAAAGACCGGGAGGTACAGCGCAAATTCGAAGCCCAAGGCTTCAAGACGCTGACGATGACGCAGGACTACAACGGTTCCAATCAAATAGCCAATATGGCGCTGTATGAAGATGCGACACTGTTGCGAAAAGAGACCTTTGGCTACGACAACAAAGGACGGTTGGACACCTACACCTGCGATGGCCCCCACAAACCAATGACTCCCGAAGGACTTACGCTGGACAGGCAAAGTTTCCTCTATGATCTTGCCGGCAATATCAAACATTGTGACAACACTGTAGATGATATTGCCTATCCCGATATTTATAAATACGACTCGATGGACCCAACCCAGTTAGTTAGTGCAACCCGAATGAAACCCGACACTAGCCTACGGACCTATACCTTTACCCATGACAGTCTGGGATACTTGAGCAATAACAATGGGACGATATTGAAATACAATACACTCGGCAAACTTGGTAGCATCCAGTCCCCCAAAGGTTCGTATGATTATTACTATAATAATTTGGGGCAGCTCGCGGGTTGCGCAGGCACCAACTATTTCGAGCAGTTCTTCTACCAAGGCGACTACCAATATGCCCGTAAAGGGGTCATTCAGATCAACGGTCAGCGGTATAACCGGACCTGCGTACTACTCAATCAAAGTTCCGCCTGTGTATTACAACAGAACACCCAAAGCATTGAGAGTGGCCCCTCCACCGTCAGTCACAGCTTTGAGATCAAGGACATCAAAGGCACAGTGATTGCAAGTCACAATATGCTCGACAACCGTTCGACGTTTTTTACCTACACCCCTTTCGGATACAGGCCGGACGATTGGCAGCACCCCACCTGGATCGGCTTCAATGGCCAGCCCATCGACCGTGTGAGCGGCTGCTACCCTCTGGGCAACGGAGTAAGGGTTTACAACCCCGAAACGCAGAATTTCCAATCCCCGGATGGCTTTAGCCCCTTTGGTCAAGGTTGTGCCAATACTCGTAGCTATTGCCATAACGACCCGGTGAACTACAGCGATCCCAGTGGGCACGCAGAAGTCATCAATCAATACACCGTGGTCACCCACTCCCCCGCTATTTATGACCCCTTGACCCAATCGATCCTGTTCGGTGCCGTGGGCGTCGTGCTGGCACCGTTTACAGGAGGCGCCTCAATCGGCTGGACAGTGGCAACAACGGGACTGGCAATCGTATCGGCAGGATTTGGTATCGCTTCGGCGACCTTACAACAAAGCGATCCCAAGCTGGCCGAGGCATTTGGATGGACGGCATTGGGAACCGGGCTGCTGAGTGCCGGGACCGGCTTATTGGGCTCCAAGGTAGCAGCGAGGGTTGCGCTGGGGAGTGGTTCCAAATTGACTCTACCCACGTCGCAACGCATTGCACGAGGAACGATCTATCGTAGAGGCAACCTGCCTGCTGGGGACTTGAAGAGCGGGAACGTCAATGCAGTGCTGCAAGGGACGCCTGTAAGTTCAACCTATGAACTTTACAGCGGAGGCCTGGACAGCCGGATTCTTTACATTGACGCCCATGGCACGGCAATGGCCAGTGAGCATGTAATTGCTCCGCTGCCCACCACCGAGTTTCAATTTCGCTCGGCCCCCGGCGTCAAGGCCGCGGATGTGGGCACCAGTTGGGAAACGCGAGTGTTGGGCAGAACCCCTTACCGACATGCCCCAGGTTCGGCCGACATACCTAACTACATACTGGATGAGTTCACGGTCGCTGAGCACGTCAGCATTCGCTCGCTCCCACAAAGCGTTCTCCCGCAAAACTATCAACCTGTATTGAAGGAGTTAGCCAAGCAACTGAACGCCGACATACTGAGGCCGACCAGTACCGTCTTTTTGGGCGACCTGATTAATGAACTCACGCGACAAGGCTTTAACTACGATCGAATTGTCGGCAATTTCTGTCGAGGCACCATGCCTTACAATACCTCGCCTCTGGTTCAGAGCCTGCGACGCGCTTTCGGTATGTTCTAGCCAGATGGCAAGGCCGGAACGATTTACCACGTCGCTCCGGCCTTTCCTCCAAAACGGTGCATCAACAGATGCCCTCAGCCAGCCTGGGCGCGTAGCGTCGTCCCTACCTTGGTAAGCCTAAGATAGACCATCTCTATCAATGGCGAGGTTTTTGACATGCGCAGATCGATCAGGGCTTCAGCGGACGTTCTTCGTCGAGGTCTGACAGGCTTTTACCGTCGTCGGGGTGCTTCCAGTCCGGCGTCGAACGCTTCTGCTGCTCGATCTCTTCCTCCGTCGGCTCATCGATGTCCTCATCCGGATCCGGACGCTTTGGTTCAGTGGTCATGTCCACCTCCCGTACTCAAGGGATCAATTATCCGCTTTAAGCGTAGAACAGTTTCACGCCGAACGACTCAGAGCCACCACCGCAGCAAGAAGAAAAACCCCATGCTCAACAACATGCTGAGCAAGGTGTTGCGGGTGTAAAGCACCAGAGGCCCGGAATGCTGCTGCCCAGCACAATGCCCGCCAGGGTGAAGAGGTTCCACGCAATGTAAAACGTCAGGCCCACACCCAGGGCGTACCAGCGATTGAACTGCTGCATGTCATGTTGGCTGGTCAGGGCGAACAGCTCATCGGTGAGCAGAAAGCCCAGCCCCACACGCCAGCGACCCGGCAACGGGGAAATCACCGAGCGCATGCTCATGCCATAAAGCAGATGCTGGGAGGTCAGCAGCAACGTGGTCAACAGGATCGAAAAGACGCCGACGCCGCCCTTGAGCATGCCGATGGCGACCAATTGGGCCGCGCCGGCAAACACGATGCTCGACAGCCCCTGGCCTTGCAGGGGCGTGAGATTGGCTTCGATGGCCATGGAGCCGGCCAGCAATCCCCAGGGCGCGGTCGCCAGGGACAACGGCTGATGGCTGCGGCACCGCGAAGGAATGCAGCGTGCGGCATGAGTGAGTTGGACATAACGCTCTACAACCAGGGAAAGACCCCAGACTGTGCCAGCAGTCGTGGCCGAAGGCTTGAACGATCTTGCGCACTTTTGGCGATCATCCGGCGCGAGTACCATGGAATGATTCAGATAACCCGTCAGGGAATCGACATGCTTTACCGAATCGCCGCCGACGGGCTGGTCCTGTCTCACTTGTTGTTCATTCTGTTCGTACTGTTCGGCGGGTTGCTGGTGCTCAAATGGCACCACTTGGCCTGGTGGCACCTGCCCGCCGCCGCGTGGGGCGTGACCGTGGAAGTTTTCCACCTGCCGTGCCCCCTGACCGAATGGGAAAACCTTATGCGCCACGCGGCCGGGCAAACCGGCTATGGCGGCGGTTTCATTGAACATTACGTGTGGCCGATTATTTATCCGGCCGGGCTGACCCCCACGATTCAGTTAGGGTTGGGCAGCGTGGTGTTGGCGATCAACGTGCTGATCTACCTGCGGTTGATCCACTTATGGAAGCTGCGACATCCGACTCATCCAGGGCAATAACCGCTCTATGTGAGTTCAGTTGGCAATGACACTCATGTTCCGGCCACTGGCCTTGGCCACATACAGCGCTTTGTCTGCGGCGCCGATCAAATCTTCAGGCTGGCTCTGCACCGTCTGGTTGTAGGCACAAACCCCCAGACTGACCGTGACGAGGCCTTCGGGGCTGCCGCTATGCTTGATGTCGATTTGCTGAACCGCGCGACGGATCTTTTCCGCCACCAGAAAGGCACCCACATAATCGGTGCCGGGCAGCACCACCGTAAACTCCTCACCACCGAATCGGGCCGCAAGATCGCCGGGGCGCTGGATGTTGTCGGTGATGATGGCGCTGATCTTGCGCAAACACTCATCGCCCGCCAAATGACCGTAGTGATCATTGAAGCTCTTGAAATGATCGACATCGATCATCAGCAACCCAAGGCTGGTGTGGGTACGCCTGGCACGGCCCATTTCCGCCAGGATGAACAGGTCGAATTGACGCCGGTTGGAAAGGCCGGTCAGGGCATCCTCCAGAGCCAGCAACTTGAGGCTGTGGTTGACCTCAAGAAGTTTCTCCTGAGCCTCCAGCAAATCGTGCTGAATAGTATTCTGCTGCTTCATGACACGAATCAGGCGATAGCCCAGAAGGCTCAAAAACCCCAGCAGCAATGCGACGATCCCGGCACTGAGTAGTGACTCCTGCCGCCAGCTGGCCAGGACTTCTTCCTTGTCCAGGGCGGTAAAAACGATGAGCGGATAACCTTCGACCCGCCGAAACCCCACCACCCGCTCCACCCCGTCCACGTAGGATTTGACGATGGCCGTTCCGGAATTCCCCTTGGGCAACAGCTGGGTAAACAGCGGCCCCTTGGCGACATTGGTGCCGATATCGGCTTCATTGAACGGTCGGCGAACGACAATGGTGGCGTCGTCGGCGATCAGATTGATCACACCGTTACTGCCCATGTCGATGCTGTTGTACAGGTCCAGGAAATGATTGAGATAGATCGAAGCTGCCACCACACCGGCAAACCGACCATCGGCATGATTGATCCGGCGTGACACGGTCATGATCCACTCACCGGTCGAACGACTTCTTATCGATGGACCGATATGAGGACCTCGGTCGGGATGATCACGGTGGTAGATGAAATATTCACGGTCGGAGTTATTGGCATTGGCCAGCACCGCGTTATTGGAGTTGGCGATCCAGCGTCCTTCTTCGTCGAAAACGAACAGCCCATGAATCTGCGCCAGTTCACTGCGCTGGGCGTGGAGCAAACGTTGCAGTCTGGGAATTTTTTCCGGTTCCATGCCATCGTTTTCAAGGCGATCCACCACGGCAAACAGCAGCGTATCGGCCTGTTTGATCGAGGCTTGCGCCTGCGAGGCGAGCGTTTGCGCCAGGTTGGACATTTCCACTTCACTGCCGTGCAAATGATACTGACGTGCGTTCCAGCTTTCACCGATCGCAATGGCCGTCATGGACAGGCACACCGCAACGAGCAGGAAGACTGCGTATCGAACCTTGAGTTTCGACTGAACCTGCCCGGGTAACCAAGACGTGGCGAGCCGGGTGCTTTCGATACGATCTTTGACGGACGGATGCCCCATGACGCTCCTTAATCCCTTATGACATGGCGAAATTTCCCGTTCGCCCTTTTAGCGCCAGCCAGCCGTGGCTGATGCTCGGACCACTATGACTGATCAACGAATACGATAGGTGATTTGCACGAAAATGCTCATCGCCAACGATCGCAGGCTACCTCTGCGTCTGTTTCACCGCCTCAAGCCAGGCCGGATTCAATCGTGTCTGTTCGGTCTCGATACCCAGCGCTTCCATCCGCGCCTTGTGCTGGTCCATTTCACGGGTCAGTTGGCTATGGTCGCTGGAGTTGCCGTCCAGCTCGTGCATCTGGCTCAAGCCCAGATGATAAAACCGCAGCAACTTCATAGCGCTCGGATCGCCTTTCTCCACGGCCGCCGTGACCAGGTGCATGACGTTGGTGATGCTCATCAGGCTGCGCTTGAGCTGCCAACCATAGACCGCTGACGCCATCCATTCCTGAGTCCAGAACGTGCCGCGCATCAGTGCCACCATCAGCAACAATGCGGCAAACACCCCGCCCACGTTAAAACGCAGATTGTCGCCGCCCGGCTCACCGAACAACGCCACCGCCGCCGTGGACAACACCATCGCCAGCGCCAGGAACATCAAGGCGATGATGATCGTACTGCGCCGCGTCTGGCGTCGGTAGGTTTGGGCATTCATGGGCTGGATTTCGAACATCGCAACGGGGTTCCTTGCGTCAATTAAAAAGCGCTGTGGCAAAAAGACTGCGGGGCATTATCGCCTCTGCGAGGGATTTAGCTATGCTGGGGCTCCTTTTCATCTTTCCATGTCAAACGGGGAACATGGCGATTCAGCGCAGTTCGTGCCATCTTCTCCATGGATACACACTATTCGGATGCCATGCGCCTGCCCGGCGGGTGACATCGTTTTAAGGATCATTGAATGACCCAACGACATGTAATCAACGCCTCGGTCAGCCCTAAAGGCAGCCTGGAAACACTGTCCCAACGTGAAGTACAGCAACTGAGCGAAGCCTCATCCGGCATCACCTACACCCTTTTCCGCCAGTGCGCCCTGGCTATCCTCAATACCGGCGCCCACGTCGATAACGCCAAAACCATTCTGGAAGCCTACAAAGATTTCGAAATCCGCATTCACCAGCAAGACCGCGGCGTGCGCCTGGAGCTGCTGAACGCCCCGGCCGACGCTTTCGTCGATGGCGAAATGATCGCCAGCACCCGCGAAATGCTTTTCAGCGCCCTGCGCGACATCGTCTACACCGAAAACGAACTCGACGCTCTAAGCATCGACCTCAGCACCTCCCAAGGCATCAGCGACTACGTCTTCCACCTGTTGCGCAACGCTCGTACCCTGCGCCCCGGCGTCGAACCGAAAATCGTGGTGTGCTGGGGCGGCCACTCGATCAACACCGAAGAATACAAGTACACCAAGCGAGTCGGCCACGAACTCGGCCTGCGCAGCCTGGACATCTGCACCGGTTGCGGCCCGGGCGTGATGAAAGGCCCGATGAAAGGCGCAACCATTGCCCACGCCAAACAGCGTATCCACGGTGGCCGCTACCTCGGCTTGACCGAACCCGGGATCATCGCCGCCGAAGCGCCCAACCCGATCGTCAATGAACTGGTGATCCTGCCGGACATTGAGAAACGCCTGGAAGCGTTCGTCCGCGTCGGCCACGGCATCATCATTTTCCCGGGTGGCGCGGGCACAGCCGAAGAGTTTCTGTACTTGCTCGGCATCCTGATGCACCCGGACAACGAAGGCCTGCCCTTCCCCGTGGTCCTCACCGGGCCGAAAAGCGCCGCGCCGTATCTGGAGCAGTTGCACGCCTTCGTCGGTGCCACCCTCGGTGAATCCGCGCAGAAGCACTACGAAATCATCATCGACGACCCGATTGAAGTGGCGCGACAAATGACTCAAGGCCTCAAAGAGGTCAAACAGTTCCGCCGCGAGCGCAACGACGCGTTTCATTTTAATTGGCTGCTGAAGATCGACGAAGGTTTCCAGCGCCCGTTCGACCCGACCCATGCCAACATGGCCAACCTGCAACTGAGCCGCAACCTGCCCTCCCACGAACTGGCCGCCAACCTGCGCCGCGCGTTCTCCGGCATCGTCGCCGGCAACGTCAAGGACAAGGGCATTCGTCTGATCGAAGAACACGGGCCGTACCAGATCCGTGGCGATGCCGCCGTCATGCAGCCGCTGGACAAACTGCTCAAAGCCTTCGTCGCCCAGCACCGGATGAAACTGCCGGGTGGTGCGGAGTATGTGCCGTGTTATCAGGTGGTGGCTTAAGTCAGTGGAACCTATTGTGGCGAGGGGGCTTGCCCCCGTTCGGCTGCGCAGCAGTCGTTAAACCGGTGTAGGCGTTGCACCTGAAAACATGCGATTGCAGGATTTGGGGTCGCTTCGCAACCCAACGGGGGCAAGCCCCCTCGCCACAGAAGCCCCATCTCCAGCATCGTATTCGAATAAACAATCAGACGACGCTTCGACAAATCGACAAGTGAAATAGATACATCCGCTTTTCTTTGCCTGACACCGGGCTTTGTAGCGACTGTACCGGCCTCATCGCGGGCAAGCCCGCTCCCACAGTGATCCGTGTCGTTCCCGCATTCTTGGGTCAAACCAGATACCTGTGGAAGCGGGCTTGCCCGCGATGAGGTCCGAAAAAACACCGTCCAGCATTCGGTCAAACCACCAACCGCGCCGCAAGCAACTTGGCCTGGCTCGCCACGTCAGTCACCGCCGTGCTCTCCCACCACATCCCCCGCAGCGGCGGGCCCATGGCGAACAAACGGTTGGCGACATGCCCCTCGGCGTTTAGTACCGCGCCGTCAACCGCAGCGGCAATGCCCAACGCCAATGGCCCTGGCCGCACCAGCCCGCGCGTCAATAATTGCTGAGGCAATGGCCGCGCCACGCGGCGCCAGTCGTATTCGATGCCGCTGGAATTGATCAGTGCCGCGCCATGCACCATGCAAGTCTCGGCCTCGCCACGGCGACGGATGCGGATACTCACTCCACCGCTCAACGAAGGCTCCAGCCCTTTGAAGGATGCAGCCTGAATCCGCAAGCGTCCTTCCCCGTGCAGCCGCGCCACCAACTCGGCACTCAAGGGTGGCGAGCGATGGTGATGGCTTTCCCACCACGGCCGCACATGGCGCACGAACTGCCGGCGTTGCACGTCGCTCGCCTGGCTCCACAAACGCCCGATGTGCGCCCGAACCGTATCGAGCGGAGCCTGCCAGTCGATGCCTTGGGCGATGGCTTCCCGACAGTGTCGGCGCAGTTCACGCATCAACTGACGCGGCGTGCGAATGCTGTGGTCCTCGGCGAGGAAATCCACCCACTCCGGCGGCTGCCGCCGCACATGGGGCAACAGCCCATGCCGGGAAAACACCTCGATCGGCCCGCGATGCCCGGCCTGCTCCAGCGACACCACGGCATCGACCATGGTCAAACCGGAACCGATGATCAGCACCGTGGACTGCGGATCGAGCTGGCGCATGGCAGCCACATCCCACGGATCGAGGGCGGCGGCGTTGAGGCCGCTGGATTGTTTTTGCGGCGTGCGCGCGGCGGGGAACATCCCCGTTGCCAATACGGTATAAGCGCCCTGCAAGCGTTGCCCATCGCTCAAGGTCAGCCGCACCGCATCATCCATTATCTGCAGGTCAATCACTTCGGCCCGCACATGCTCGACCGTTGAACCGTTCCCGGCCCCCACCGCTTGCGCTTCGGCCAGACGCTGCTGCACATAAACGCCAAACAGCCCGCGCGGCGGAAACAACTCACTGATCGGCACCGACTGCTGATGCGACTCCGGCCAGCCACCGGTGGCGATGTGTTCGGTGAGCCACTGGGTCAGGTCATCGGGGTTGTCCGGATCGACGCTCATTCGCGCCGCGTTGCCGTTAAGCGTATGGCCCAGTTCGACCGCGCTGTACGCTTCGCCCCGACCGAGTTCGGCGCGAGGTTCGATCACCAACACCTGACGCTTGCCGGGCAGGCGCAATAATTGCGCCGCCAGCATCGCGCCGCTCAGGCCGCCGCCGATGATCAGGATGTCCGCGTGACGGATAGCATCGCTCGCCTGTCCGCTTGGGGTGTCAGTCATGGCGTTCTCACTGGTCAATGTTTACAAATAATCAAATCACCACATTACGCACAAACCGCGCCGCCACATCACCCTCGTTGCGGTAGGAATGCGCCTGGTTGCTGGCGAACATGAAGAACTCACCAGCGGCGATTTTCTGCGGTTGACCTCCCAGCATCAACGTCAGACAACCTTCGAATACATAAATCTGTTCGCTATAGCCATCGGCATCCGGTTCCGAGGGGTAATGCTCGCCCGGTTCCAGGCGCCATTCCCAGAGTTCCACTTCACGAGTGGCGGTAGCTTTGGCCAGCAACACCGCTTTACTGCCAGGGATCGTGCCGGCCCAGGCCAGTTCATTGATGCGGCTCGGGTCGCGGGATTCAGGGGCCTGGATCAAGTCGCTGAAGGCTACCTCCAGCGCTTCGGCCACGCGGTCGAGGGTGGTCAGGCTGACATTCTTTTCGCCGGCCTCGATGGCCACCAGCATGCGGCGGCTGACCCCGGACTTTTCGGCCAGGGCGCTCTGGCTCATGTCGGCGGCGTGGCGCAGACGTCGGACGTTCTGGCTGACGTGCTGGAGAACCGACGCCCGTTGGGTGGAATCTTTGTGCACTATATTGCTCACTTGATGGTGTTGCGCAGTATACTGCCCAACTTCCGGCGCATTGTGCGTCTCCCTCAGGTAGCGCGCAAGGTCATGACGTCGGTGAACTCCTCCCCTGCTTCCTCCCGTTTCTCACGGTTCAGCAAAGCTGAGTGCGTGTTGGTGCTGATCACCATGGTCTGGGGCGGGACCTTTTTGCTGGTGCAGCATGCAATGACCGTCAGTGGGCCGATGTTTTTCGTCGGTCTGCGGTTTGCGGCGGCGGCGAGCATCGTGGCGCTGTTCTCCTGGCGTCATCTGCGCGAACTGACCCTGTTCGAACTCAAGGCCGGGGCGTTTATCGGTGTGGCGATCATGCTCGGTTACGGCTTGCAGACCGTGGGCTTGCAGAGCATTCCCAGCAGTCAGTCGGCGTTCATTACCGCGCTGTATGTGCCGTTCGTGCCGTTGTTGCAATGGCTGGTCCTGGGTCGGCGGCCGGGGTTGATGCCGAGCATCGGGATCATGCTGGCCTTTACCGGGTTAATGCTGTTGTCGGGACCGTCCGGCGCTTCGTTCAATTTCAGCCCCGGTGAAATTGCCACACTGATCAGCGCCGTGGCGATCGCGGCGGAGATCATTCTGATCAGCACCTATGCCGGCCAGGTCGATGTACGCCGGGTGACGGTGGTGCAGCTGGCGGTGACTTCGGTGCTGGCGTTTCTGATGGTGGTGCCGACTCAGGAAGTGATTCCGGGTTTCTCCTGGTTGCTGTTGTGCAGCGCTTTGGGATTAGGCGCGGCGAGTGCGGCGATTCAGGTGGCGATGAACTGGGCGCAGAAGAGTGTGTCGCCGACGCGGGCAACGTTGATCTATGCCGGTGAGCCGGTTTGGGCCGGGATTGTCGGGCGGATCGCCGGGGAGCGATTGCCGGCCATTGCGTTGGTGGGCGCGGGGTTGATTGTGGCGGCGGTGATTGTCAGTGAGTTGAAGACCAAGGGTAAGGCGGTTCTTGAGGTTGAGGACGATCTGGATCGCGAAGCCGAGCACTGATCGTTCCCATGCTCTGCGTGGGAATGCAGCCCGGGACGCTCCGCGTCCCACGAGCGGACGCAGAGCGTCCATTGAGGCATTCCCACGCGGGAGCGTGGGAACGATCGAACAGGCGAAATCGCGCTCCTGAAACAATGATAAACACGAATTTGCCGTTTACTTTGTAGGATTCTGCGACAGCTTGGCGTTTGGTGATCGGGGGAACTGGCACGTATGATGCTTCACCAAACTTCCGCAGATTAGAAGCCTATGTCTCTGATAGTTCTACTGCTTCTGCCTTTTATCGGCAGCTGTCTGGCAGCCTTGCTGCCGCACAATGCGCGTAACACCGAATCGCTGTTGGCTGGTCTGGTGGCCCTGATCGGCACCGTCCAGGTCGCGCTCTTGTACCCGCAAATCGTCAATGGCGGCGTGATCCGCGAGGAATTCTACTGGCTACCGAGCCTGGGCCTGAACTTCGTGCTGCGCATGGACGGTTTCGCCTGGCTGTTCTCGATGCTGGTGCTGGGCATCGGCACGCTGGTTTCGTTATACGCCCGCTACTACATGTCGCCGGATGATCCGGTGCCGCGTTTCTTCGCGTTTTTCCTGGCGTTCATGGGCGCCATGCTGGGGTTGGTGATTTCCGGCAACCTGATCCAGATCGTATTTTTCTGGGAGCTGACCAGCCTGTTCTCATTCCTGTTGATCGGCTACTGGCACCACCGCGCCGATGCGCGACGGGGTGCCTATATGGCATTGATGGTCACCGGTGCCGGTGGCTTGTGTTTGCTGGCGGGGGTCATGCTGCTCGGCCATGTGGTCGGCAGTTATGACCTGGACAAGGTCCTGGCCGCTGGCGATCTGATTCGCGCACATGCCCTCTACCCTATTCTGCTGCCCCTGATCCTGATCGGCGCCTTGAGCAAAAGTGCGCAATTCCCCTTCCACTTCTGGCTGCCCCACGCCATGGCGGCGCCCACACCGGTCTCGGCGTATCTGCATTCGGCGACCATGGTCAAGGCCGGGGTGTTTCTGCTCGCCCGCCTGTGGCCGTCGCTGTCCGGCAGCGAAGAATGGTTCTACATCGTCAGCGGGGCTGGCGCCTGCACGCTGTTGCTCGGCGCTTATTGCGCAATGTTTCAGAACGACCTCAAGGGTCTACTGGCTTATTCGACCATCAGCCACCTGGGCCTGATCACGTTGCTGCTGGGCCTGAACAGTCCGTTGGCCGCCGTGGCCGCCGTGTTTCATATCCTCAACCACGCCACGTTCAAGGCCTCGCTGTTCATGGCCGCCGGAATCATCGACCACGAAAGCGGCACCCGGGACATTCGCAAACTCAGCGGCCTGATCAAACTGATCCCGTTCACCGCCACCCTGGCCATGGTCGCCAGTGCGTCCATGGCCGGCGTGCCGCTGCTCAACGGTTTCCTGTCCAAAGAGATGTTCTTCGCCGAAACCGTGTTCATCAACGCGACGGCCTGGATCGAGATGACCCTGCCGATCGTCGCGACCATCGCCGGGACGTTCAGCGTGGCCTATTCCCTGCGCTTCACCGTTGACGTGTTCTTCGGCCCGACCGCCACCGACCTGCCGCACATTCCGCACGAGCCGCCACGCTGGATGCGCGCCCCCGTGGAATTGCTGGTGTTTACCTGTCTGGTGGTGGGGATCTTCCCTGCTCAAGTGGTCGGCCCGTTGCTCGCGGCGGCGGCATTGCCGGTGGTGGGCGGTACGCTGCCCCCGTACAGCCTGGCGATCTGGCACGGCTGGAACGCGCCGATGATCATGAGCCTGATCGCCATGTCCTGCGGCATCATCCTTTATCTGCTGTTGCGCAATCAGCTCAAGCGCGGGCGCTTCCCGCACCCACCGCTGATCAGCCACTTCAACGGCAAACGCCTGTTCGAGCGCGGCCTGGTGATCATGATGCGCCTGACCCGTCGCGTGGAGCAGCGAATCAGCACCCGGCGCCTGCAAACCCAGCTGTTTCTGCTGGTACTCGCCGCCGTGCTGGCCGGGCTGATCCCGATGCTGCACAGCAGCCTGAGTTGGGGCGACCGGCCGAAAATCCCAGGCTCGATCGTGTTCGTGACTCTCTGGCTGCTGGCGATTGCCTGTGCCCTTGGCGCGGCGTGGCAAGCGAAGTATCACCGGCTCGCCGCCCTGACCATGGTCAGCGTCTGCGGCCTGATGACCTGCGTGACCTTCGTCTGGTTTTCGGCGCCGGATCTGGCCCTGACGCAATTGGCGGTGGAAGTGGTGACCACGGTGTTGATCCTCCTCGGTCTGCGCTGGCTGCCACGGCGAATCGAAGAGGTGTCACCATTGCCGAGCAGCCTGCGCAAGGCACGCATCCGCCGTATCCGCGACTTGCTGCTATCGATCGCGGTCGGTGGCGGCATGGCGCTGCTGTCCTACGCAATGCTGACCCGCCAGACGCCCAACGACATTTCCTCGTTCTACCTCAGTCGCGCCCTGCCCGAAGGCGGCGGCAGCAACGTGGTCAACGTGATGCTGGTGGATTTCCGTGGCTTCGACACCCTTGGCGAAATCACTGTACTGGTGGCGGTGGCTCTTGCTGTATTCGCCCTGCTGCGACGCTTCCGTCCGCCAAAAGAAAGCCTGCAACTGCCGGCCCAACAGCGCTTGCTGGCACCCGACGTGGTCACCGATCTGGTCAATCCGCGTCACGCCAGCGACACCGCGCTCGGTTTCATGATGGTGCCAGCGGTGCTGGTCCGTCTGTTGCTACCGATTGCGTTTGTGGTGTCGGTGTACTTGTTCATGCGCGGGCACAATCAACCCGGCGGCGGTTTCGTCGCCGGTCTGGTGATGTCGGTGGCGTTCATCCTGCAATACATGGTCGCCGGTACCCAGTGGGTCGAGGCGCAAATGAGCCTGCGGCCGCTGCGCTGGATGAGCACCGGGCTGTTGTTTGCCACGGTCACCGGGCTCGGGGCGATGGCGGCCGGGTATCCTTTCCTTACCACTCACACCTGGCATTTCACATTGCCGCTGCTGGGCGAGATTCACATCGCCAGCGCACTGTTCTTCGACATTGGTGTGTACGCCGTGGTAGTCGGCTCCACGCTGCTGATTCTGACCGCCCTCGCCCACCAATCGGTCCGTGGTCATAAAACCAGCGCGCAACCCAAACCCGTGGCCAAAGCGGCTGACCTGCAAGGAGCCATCTGATGGAAGAAGTCATCGCAATCGCCATCGGGGTGCTGGCCGCGTCCGGCGTGTGGCTGGTCCTGCGGCCACGGACGTTCCAGGTGGTCATGGGCCTGTGCTTGCTGTCCTACGGGGTCAACCTGTTCATCTTCAGCATGGGCAGCCTGTTCATCGGCAAGGAGCCGAACATCAAGGACGGCGTGCCTCAGGATTTGCTGCACTACACCGACCCGCTACCGCAAGCGTTGGTGCTGACCGCAATCGTTATCAGCTTCGCCATGACCGCGCTGTTCCTGGTGGTGCTGCTCGCCTCCCGGGGCCTGACCGGTACCGACCATGTGGATGGCCGGGAGCCTAAAGAATGAATCCGATGGCGCACCTGATCGCAGCCCCCATTCTGCTACCGCTGCTGACCGCCGCGGTGATGCTGATGCTGGGCGAAAAACACCGCCCGTTAAAAGCCAAAATCAACCTGTTCTCCAGCCTGCTGGGGTTGGGCATTGCCGTCATGCTGCTGCAATGGACGCAAACCACCGGCGTGCCGGGCTCCATCGGTGTGTACCTGCCGGGCAACTGGCAGGTGCCGTTCGGTATTGTGCTGGTGGTCGATCGTCTGTCGGCGCTGATGCTGGTGCTGACCGGAATCATCGGCGTCAGCGCCCTGTTGTTCGCCATGGCGCGCTGGGACGGTGCCGGTTCGAGTTTCCACGCGCTGTTCCAGATTCAGTTGATGGGCCTGTACGGCGCCTTCCTGACGGCAGACCTGTTCAACCTGTTCGTGTTTTTCGAAGTGCTGCTGGCCGCCTCTTACGGGCTGATGCTGCACGGTTCGGGTCGGGCGCGAGTGTCGTCGGGCCTGCATTACATCTCGATCAACCTGCTGGCCTCGTCGCTGTTTCTGATTGGCGCGGCGCTGATCTACGGCGTCACCGGTACGCTGAACATGGCCGACCTGGCGCTGAAAATCCCGCTGGTGCCGGAAGCCGATCGCGGCTTGCTTCACGCCGGGGCAGCGATTCTGGCGGTGGCGTTCCTGGCCAAGGCCGGCATGTGGCCGCTGAATTTCTGGCTGGTGCCGGCCTATTCCGCAGCCAGCGCGCCAGTGGCGGCGATGTTCGCGATCATGACCAAGGTCGGCGTCTACACCTTGCTGCGCCTGTGGACGCTGCTGTTCTCCGGCCAGGCCGGGGCATCCGCGTACTTCGGTGGCGACTGGTTGATCTACGGCGGCATGGCGACCATCGTCTGCGCCGCCGTGGCGATCCTCGCCGCGCAACGCCTGGAACGCATGGCCAGCCTGAGCATCCTGGTGTCGGCCGGCATTCTGTTGTCGGCCATCGGTTTTGCCCAGCCGAATCTGATCGGCGCGGCGCTGTTCTATCTGGTCAGCTCGACCCTGGCCTTGAGCGCGCTGCTCTTGCTCGCCGAGTTGATCGAGCGCTCGCGGTCGGCCAACGAAATGCCGCTGTTCGATGACGGCGAGTTGCTGCCACGGCCCCTGGAATCCTTGCAGCCGCCCAGAGGCTTCAACCTCGATGACGACCGCAAAGCCGTGGTCGGACAGGTGATTCCCTGGACCATGGCTTTCCTCGGTTTGAGCTTTATCGCCTGCGCCCTGCTGATCATCGGCATGCCGCCGCTTTCCGGGTTTATCGGCAAACTCAGTTTGCTCAGCGCCCTGCTCAATCCGCTGGGCGTTGGCAATGGCGGCGATGAACCGGTTTCGAACGGCGCGTGGGGGTTCTTCGCCCTGTTAATCTTGTCCGGGTTGGCCTCATTGATCGCTTTCTCACGTTTGGGCATCCAGCGCTTCTGGACCCCGCAAGAGCGTCCATCGCCCTTGCTGCGGCGTCTGGAGTGCGTGCCGATCGTCATTCTGTTGGGGCTGAGCATTGCGCTGACGTTCAAGGCTGAACCGCTGCTGCGCTATACCCAAGCGGCGGCCGACGCATTGAACAACCCGCAGCAATATGTGATGGCGGTATTCGGCACCCGTGTGGTTCCGGGCCCGCAACCCACGGCTGCGCTGTTGGAGATGCAACCATGAAGCGTTTGTTTCCTGCCCCGTGGTTGTCGTTGGCGTTGTGGCTGCTGTGGCTGGTGTTGAATCTGTCGATGAGCCCCGGCAATCTGCTGTTGGGCGCGATATTGGGGCTCTGCGCGCCACTGATGATGCGCAAGCTGCGGCCCAGGCCGGTCCGCATTCGTCGGCCCGGGGTGATTTTTCGTTTGCTCTTGCTGGTCGGGCGCGACGTGATCGTGTCCAACCTTGCCGTGGCCTGGGGCGTGCTCAATGCGGGCCGCCGAGCGCCTCGCTCGCAGTTCATCAAGGTGCCACTGGATTTGCGCGATGCCAACGGCCTGGCGGCGCTATCGATCATCTGCACAGTGGTGCCCGGCACGGTCTGGTCGGAACTGGCGCTGGATCGCAGCATTCTACTGCTGCATGTTTTTGATCTGGGCGACGAAAGCCAATTCATCCAGCACTTCAAGGCGACCTACGAGCGCCCGTTGATGGAGATATTCGAATGAGCGCATTGCTGTCGAACGCAATCCTGTTGAGCCTGTTCATCTTTTCGATGGCGATGATTCTGACCCTGATCCGGCTGTTCCAGGGCCCCTCGGCTCAGGACCGGGTTCTGGCGCTGGATTACCTGTACATCGTCGCCATGCTGATGATGCTCACGCTGGGTATTCGTTATGCCAGCGACACTTATTTCGAGGCGGCGTTACTGATCGCCCTGTTCGGCTTCGTCGGTTCGTTCGCCCTGGCCAAATTCCTTCTGCGCGGCGAGGTGATCGAATGAGGCCTGAATTGTCTCTGTGGGTGGAAATTGCCGTGGCGATCCTGCTGGTGCTCAGTAGCCTGTTTACGCTGATCGGCGCGGCCGGACTGCTGCGGATGAAGGACTATTTCCAGCGTATGCACCCACCGGCACTGGCCTCGACTTTAGGCGCGTGGTGCGTGGCACTGGCTTCGATCATCTATTTTTCGGCGCTCAATTCGACGCCGGTACTGCATGCCTGGCTGATTCCGGTTCTGTTGTCGATCACCGTGCCAGTGACCACGCTGCTGCTGGCTCGCGCGGCGCTGTTTCGCAAACGCATGGCAGGGGATGATGTGCCGGCTGAGGTGAGTAGTCGGCGGACCGAAAGCGGGAGTTGAATCCAGAGGTTTGCGTTGAATTGCAGGGCCTCTTCGCGGGCAAGCCTCGCTCCTAGGTTATGCGCAGACCTTGTAGGGAGCGAGGCATGCCCGCAAAGCTTTTCAAATCCAGGCGACTGCCAACAACCCCGCGCCCAACACCACACACAGCGGCGAATACGCCCAGGTATCCAGCCGGGCAAACTTCGAATCCTTGACCTGCTTGAAGAAACCCACCAGATTCGAATCGCCGATCGCCCGGGCGAACATCAGCATCGCGATCGCGCTGATCACCCATTGCAGTGACCAATGCTGCACCGTGGGCAGATACAACCCGACCCGCAGGCACACCAGCATCGCGATCAACAGCAAGCCCACCGCTACCAGTGACGTGCCAAAACTCGACGGCTTGAATGCCGGCCTCGATGCCTCACCCTCCTTACCTGGTACGCGCGGCACCGCCGCCTCGCTACCCCATTTGCCACCCGCCGCCCAATACAGATGGACCAGGCTGATCAATAAAAAGATTGCAGCAATCCATTGCGCGACCAAAAGACTCATATTCAGGCATCCGGTGTGAAATGTTGCAGCAGGATGAACTTCTTTGCGGCTTTTTGTAAGGGTATTTGCTATCGAACTGACGCTCCGCTGCACACACGATAAAGAAGCGCGCGCCCTGTAGGAGCTGCCGCAGGCTGCGATCTTTTGATCCTGTTTTTTAAAGCCAAGTCAAAAGATCACAGCCTGCGGCAGCTCCTACGGACTCTATGTAGATCCGGGATTTCCCGGTGTGCACAAATCGGTTTATTTCAGGGCCGCAGAAACTTTGTCCGCCACGTCCTTGGGTACCCAGGCCTGCCACACGTCCGGGTGTGCCTTCATGAACGCCTCTGCCGCTTGACGTGGCGGGGTGTGTTTCTCGCTCATGTCAGCCAGGGCCTTGTTCAACGCGTCGATCGGAAAATCGACCTTGGTAAAGAACTCGGCAATCTGCGGGTATTGTTTCTGAAATGGCGTGGACACGCCGATGGACAGCTTGGAGGGCAACGAACGCGTCGGTTTCGGATTGGGGTTGTCGGCGTCGGTCAGGGTTTTCCAGGCTTCGGCGTCGAACGGAGGCTCTTGCAATTGAATCAGCTTGAAGCGGCCGAGCAACGGGGTCGGCGACCAGTAATAGAACAGGACCGGTTTGCCGCGACGGATCGACGAACTGATCTCTGCGTCCAGCGCCGCCCCCGAACCACTGCGAAAGTTCACATAGCTGTCGTCCAGCCCATAGGCCTTGAGCTTTTGCTTGTTGACCACTTCCGACGTCCAGCCGATCGGGCTGTTGAGAAAACGCCCCTTGCCCGGGGTTTCCGGGTCTTTGAACACGTCTTTGTAGCGCGGCAGATCGCTGACACTGCGCAAATCCGGCGCCATTGGCTTGATGCCCTTGGCCGGGTCGCCCTTGATCACATATTCCGGTACCCACCAGCCCTCGGTAGCACCTTTGACCGTATCGCCCAGAGCCACGACTTTGCCCTCGGCCTCAGCCTTGACCCAGACCGGACTGCGACCGGCCCATTCCTCGCCAATGACCTGAATGTCATTGTTGGCCAATGCGGTCTCCAGGGTAATGGTCGTCCCCGGCAAGGTGTCGGTCGGCAAGCCATAGCCCTTCTCGACGATGATCCGCAGGATATCGGTAATCAGGCTGCCGCTTTCCCAGTTCAGGTCGGCGAAGTGAATCGGCGCCTGGGCAGCGACCACCGGAGCGGGTGAAGCCAACAAACCGAACGTGGCCAGGGTAGCGGCCAGCAACCGTCGAAATCCCCTCATGCTTTTGCACCTCGCGCTTCACAGCAATAGCAGGATGGCCTGACAAAGTAGACCGCAAGCCTCTGAATACTCAGTCATCTGACTGTAGTTGAGGTTCCTGCTTTTGAGGGGCGAGGATTAACTTTCGGAAGTTTCCTGCAAGCCTGCAAGCTCTCTTCTGACCATGCTGGCGTACGCCGCCGGACGCAACAGGTAGATCTGTGACGCCACCCAACTCAGCCAGGCGCCCTGCAGAACGGCCTTTTGAGCCAACAGACGCTGCGCCTCGGCGTGCGCACTGGCCTGGTTCTGTTCGTGGAAATCGGCGCGGGTCGGGGTCATTACTCGCTGGCCTTGAAGGTCACCAGTTCGCCCTTGCGCCACTTGGCGGCCTTGGCAGTCACGGCTTTCAGGGTTTTGGTCAGGCCTTCCTGCAATTGTTGATGGGCCGCGAACACCATCACCACGCTATGACCTTCCTTGAACACAATGCCATGGCCGTCTGCGGTGGTCACGAACGCGTAATCCCCCAGCCCGTATACCGTCAGTTTGATTTCGCGGAACTTGATGTCCAGCTTGCCGCCTTCGCGACTGGGCAATACGGAGGCACTGAAATGATCGCCGACCTTGAGCTTAAGCCCTGGCTTGTCATCCACCACCAGCGCTGCTTCGGTGTCGAGCTCGGCAATGTAAATACCTTCAGCGTTCTGTTCGGTGATGTAGACGAAACGTGATTGAAACTGTTTAACCAGCTTTGCGCGCAAATCACCCAGTACGAACAAAGCATGCATATCGAGATTACTTACTGCCAAGGAAACATCCCCACATCTGAAAATGACGCCGTACGCAGGAAACGCGCACAGCAGAAAAAAGCGGCAATGCCGAGGTGTAGCCAATGACCCGGGTCGAATCCTGGAATGAGCAGAGGGCCCATTCATCGCGAGGTTTGAGAAGATTACTGGAACATCCCTCGCGGCGTCTTGCCTGGCGGTCGTCAGATGTTGAAGGAAAATGCCCTTCTGACGGCCAGATAAAAACCGGATTACCAACTTTAGGGAAAAATCTCTTTAAAAAAAGCACTTTTCCGACATATCGCCAGTAAAAAATTGCTTTAGATGGGCACCAATCGCCAACCATCGATGGCGATTCTAGAGCAGCCATGCTCACCGAGACTACCCATAACAACGTACACACGTCGGTAAAACCACGAAAAGGACTTCATATGTGCACACTGACTCACTTTGCCCAGCCATACACCCGACACACAAACGGCTCGTCGTCTCTGCATTCGATGGGCCTCCACCCGCAGGACTTCCTGGCGCCGGAGCGTCTGCTTCCGCGTTTTCAGGTGGTATTGGCGGGCAACGCCTTTTTCCACATCAGGGAAATATCTACCGGGCGTGTAAGAGGTTTCCGTGGCAACCATAATGATGCCTGCGCCCTTGCCCGTTCGCTTGAGGCAAGCAGTTGAAGCACCTGCTGCATTCACTTCCATAGACGTTTCGTCACACCGGCGACTTAACTCAGCCGCCGGCAGGCAACTACTGCCATACTGCCCGACCAATGAAACCCGCCCCAGGGCGGACGGCGTTCAACGCAACAACTATTTCAAGGGAAGACGGCTACGTGACGGAATTTGATATCGGTGAATTTTTTATCCGGGGCGAAGCCAGAGAAGTCGAAGGCGAATTCCAGGCAGTCATTATCATGCGCGCCAAACCGCCGTTGACCACCGTGACGTTTCACCAGGTCGAAAAGGATCGCTGGTTCAAGACTGCGGATGTCGCGGCCATGGCCGCCCGGGATGCCGCGAAAGCCCTGAAGCTTGCGGTCGATGAAGGGGCATTGAAAGCCTGATAGTCGGTTTGCAGTCTATGCTCATCCCTGCTTTTGCTCGCACTCGACGCAACGGATTATCTGCAAGGAGATGAAGATGGACTCACCCACCCATGATTTGAAAGGTTTGTTCGATCAACTCGGCCTGGACTCCAGTGAAAAGGCCATCGACGATTTCATTGCCCGTCATTCCCCCTTGGCTGACGACAAAAAACTCATCGATGCCGAGTTCTGGACCCCGCAACAAGCCGGCTTCCTCAAGGAACAACTGCGTGAAGATGCCGATTGGGCCCATGTGGTCGACGACCTGAACCTGCGCATGCACCAGATCCACTAATACGATAATAATTGCCGGGACTCTCAGCGAGGACTTTGCGGTTTGTAACCCAACCGCAAACCACCCCAATGCCGGCCCTTGAGCATGATCGGCACCGAGAGGTCGTGCATCAGTTCACCGGTGTCGCGGGTGTAGGTCTGCAACAGCACCGCCTGCTGGTGGCTGCCACAGCGGATCCCGGTACGATCGGCGAACTTGCGCTTGGTGCGGTTTTGCAGAGTATCGACCTGCACATCACCGGTCAGCGGCTGGCTGAACACGGTGTTATGGGTCGGCACATAACCCTGCTGCGTGCAAGCGATGGCGAACACCAGGCCTTCATGGCGCGGCAGCAACGGTTCCTGAATCCCCGGCAATACCTGATCGGTGTAGCGGTCGAAACGGGTCTGGTATTTGGCCGGACTGGTGTTAGGGATCGCTTGATAATTGCGATCAAACAGGTCATCGAGGCTGATCCGGCCCTGATCGATGTCCGCTTCGAAGCGCGCCGCAATCTGACTCGCGCCCTCGCGGGCCAGGTCGTAAATGCGCTGGTGATAGTCATCCAGTCCAACCTCGGCCAGGCGCTCGCTGATGGTTTCGGCCTGCCCTTCCATTTGCACTGCTGCCTGGGCAAGCCGCTGGGTCTGCTGATCACTGATCGCCAGATCGCTGCGCATCTGTTCGATGGCGTGGAACAGACTGTCGAGTTGTTCGCGGTTGGTGTCCGCGCCCTGAGCGATTTCCCCGACCTGCCTTTCGACGCCAGCGGCCAGGCGCGCGATGTTTTCCAGGTGCTGCCCGGTGTGCTCGACTTGCGCAACACCGGTATTCAGATCGCTCGCCAGTTGACGAATCTGCTCCACCACTTGCGCGGTGCGTTGCTGAATATCGGCGACCATCTCCCCGACTTCGCCGGTCGCCGTCGCCGTGCGCGCGGCCAGCCCGCGAACCTCATCAGCCACCACCGCAAACCCGCGACCATGCTCCCCGGCCCGCGCCGCTTCAATGGCCGCGTTCAGCGCCAACAAATTAGTCTGACTGGCAATGGACTGGATCACCAGCGTGACCCGCTGGATATCGTCGCTGCGCAGGCTCAGCGCTTCGATCAGTTCACGACTGCTGCTGGCACGCTGGCTGAGTTGATGCATGCGTGCAATGGACTCGACCAGTTCCGTGCGCCCTGCCGCGCTGCTCTGATGGGCTTCGCTGGCCGCGCTCAAGGCTTCCCGACTGAGTTTCGACGTAGCGTGTTCGGTGACGATCATCACTTCAGCACTGCTGACAATCTGCGCCGCGGCATTGAGCTGCGATTGCAGTTTGTCTGCCAGTTGCTTGACCGCATAGGCCACGCCGGCCGCCGACAAGGCGTTATGACTGGTGGTGTAGGAAAGATCGCGAGTCAACTCGGCGATGGCGCTGGAACTGTCTGCAGGGGTTGTGTCGGGGAGAGTGCGCGAGCGCAGTCGCGGCAGCCAGATAACCAGCACGGCTAAAGGCAGGCCAAGGTAAAGCGACCAGCCAGCCAACACCATGCCGCACAACAAGAGCATCAGGGCGATGCTTTGCAAGGTCGGCGTCAGCCAAAGGTTTTTCGGCACAAGTACTGGTGCAGGCATTGCCTCAACCAGAGATCCGTCCCTCGTCATCGTCGTCACCCCACGTGTCTTCTAATTGTTGTCATCGCATTAAACGCCACTACAAAGCCATTATCTATGGTCCGTTAGTAGTGGGAGTTGCAGCAGATCAACAGAAGTGAGTGAGATTTTTCGGACGACAAAAAGCTTCGCGGGCAAGCCTCTCTCCTACAGATGTCTGAAGGAGCGAGGCTTGCCCGCGAGGGGGCGCTACTGAATCAGGCCTGACGCTGGTGCTTGTCGATTTGCTCGTGACGCTCTTGAGCTTCGATGCAGTACTTGGTGGTCGGGCTGATCAGCAGGCGTTTCAGGCCGATGGCCTCGCCGCTGTCGTCGCACCAGCCAAAGCTGTCTTCTTTGATGCGTTCCAGGGCTTGTTCCAACTGAGGCAGCATGCGCTGGTCGCGATCGATCGCGTTCACCAGCCAGGTGCGCTCTTCTTCGACAGAAGCTGCGTCAGCCGGATCGGCCGGGGTGTCCAGGCTCTCGATGGCGATGCGGTTCTGTTCGATGCGCTCATGGGTTTCGACTTTCATGTTCTGCAACAGCTCAGAGAAAAAAGCATGTTGCTCGGCATTCATGTAGTCATCCGCCGGCATGGCCAGCAACTTGTCCTTTGTCATTGATATCTCTATAAAAAAACGTGCATTAAGGCGAATTAGGGAGCGATCCGTTGAACCTGAAGCATTCATTGGAAAGGCGCCGTTTATTCCAAGCGCCACCCGGCACTCAATTTACGAGGGGCGGCAGTCTAAGGCCGACTTGAGGCCTCAGCAACTGAAAAGACAGCAAATCTGTCCGACAAAACCCTGAAAGTGCGCTACGGCAGGCTTTGAGGCGCATATCGGAGTGCGTTTATAGCAAGAAATTCAGTCGAGCGGCTGTACATAGGAGACAAACGGCTGCGCCACGCGGGTCAGGCGTGGCGCATTTTCACGTTTAGTCCGGCCTTCAGCGCTTGAGTTTGCGCTTGTTGCGGTACTGGTCGATGACCACCGCCACCACAATAATCAGCCCCTTGATGATGTCTTGAATATAAGCATCAACCCCGACAAAGGTAAAGCCGCTGGCCATGACCCCAAGGATCAATGCGCCAATCACGGTGCCGGTGATCCGCCCGACGCCACCGGCCAGGCTGGTGCCGCCGATGACCGCCGCGGCAATCGCGTCCAGTTCATAAGACATGCCCATTCCGGCCTGTCCGGTCGCGGCCCGCGCCGACGCCACTACACCGGCCAGGCCTGCAAGCAACCCGGCGATGCTGTAGACGATCACCAGATGCCGCTTGACGTTGATCCCGGAGGTGCGCGCCGCCTGCATGTTGCCGCCGATGGCATAGGTGTATTTACCGTACTTGGTGTAGCGCAGGGCGATGTGAAAAATCACCGCCACCACCAGAAAGATGATCACCGGCATCGCACCGTGTCCGATGGCCGTGTAGGAATCCGAGAGCATGCTCACCGGTTGACCTTCGGTGTAGTAGCGCGCCAGGCCGCGGGCCGAGACCATCATGCCGAGGGTGGCAATGAACGGTGGAATGCCGGTGATCGCAATGATGCTGCCATTGATCGCCCCCGCCAGCAGTCCCACCCCGAGCCCGACAATCACTGGAATCCACACCGGCAAGTCGGTCAGGGACGGAAACACCGCCCGGGCAAAGTCCGAGGTCTGGGCCAGGCTGGCGGCAATCATCGCCGACAACGCCAACACCGAACCGGAAGACAAGTCGATACCCGTGGTGATGATGACCTGGGTCACCCCGATCGCCAGCAGGCCGATGATCGACACTTGCAGGATCATCAGCACCAGACGCTGGGAGTTCATCAGGAAGCTCTGGTCCCGCACGATCCAGCCGAACATTTCGAAGACCAGGCCGATGCCAATCAGCACCAGGAAAATACTCAACTCGGTCGGAAAGCGCCGGCGACTCTTGACCGGTGCCATTGCAGGCTTGTTTTCAAGTATCGCGTTCATAACCACTCACCCTTCAAATGAAATCCGTGTGGCGAGGGAGTTTGTTTGTAGCGAGGGAGCAAGCTCCCTCGCCACACAATCCCCTTTCACCCTTGAACTGCGTTCACCCTTGCTTTAATGACACTGGGACATGCCCGAGGCCAGTTGCATCACCCGTTCCTGGGTCGCTTCGCTGCGGTCGAGGGTCCCCATCAGGTCGCCCTCGTGCATGACCATGACCCGATCGCTCATTCCGAGCACTTCCGGCAGTTCCGAGGAAATCATGATCACCGCCATGCCTTCGCTGGCGAGGTAGGAGATAAGCCGGTAGATCTCGGCCTTGGCACCGACATCGATGCCCCGGGTCGGCTCGTCGAGAATCAGGATGCGCGGGTTGGTCATCAGCCAGCGCGCCAGCAAGGCCTTCTGCTGATTGCCGCCGGACAGCGTGTCGATGCATTGCTCCAGCGACGGCGTTTTCACCCGCAGCTTCTTGCACATGTCTTCACACAACGCCCGCAGGGCTTTCTGCTGGATGAAGCCGTTGCCGACGTAATGAGGCAACACCGCCATCTCCATGTTCTCCAGCACCGACAGGCACGGGAACAGGCCGCTGAGTTTGCGATCTTCGGTCAACAGCGCGAAGCCTTTCTCGATCGCCATGTGCGGATCGCTGATGCGCACCACTTCGCCGTCGAGGCGGATTTCGCCACCGTCGCTTGGGGTGATACCGAAAATCGCTTCGGCTACATTCGTCCGTCCCGAGCCCATCAACCCGGCGATGCCAAGGATCTCGCCAGCATGCAGGTCGAACGAGACGCCCTCGAAAATGCCGTCCAGCTTGAGGTCGCGTACCGACAGCAACAAATCGCCGATCGGCTTCTCACGCACCGGGAACAACTGGCTCAGCTCGCGACCCACCATCATTGAAATCAGGCTGTCGCCGTCCATGCTGTCGGCCCGTTGCAAGCCGATGTAAGCGCCGTCACGGAACACCGCCACTTCATCGGCGATGCTGAACACTTCATTCATTTTGTGGGTGATATAGATAATGCCTTTGCCCTGGCGCTTGAGGTCGGCAATGATCGAGAACAGATGCGCGACTTCCTTATCGGTGATGGCCGAGGTCGGCTCGTCCATGATCAGGACGTCGGAGTCATAAGACACAGCCTTGGCGATCTCGACCATCTGCCGTTCGGCGATGCTCAGGTTGCCGACCAGCTCTTCGGGATCGAGATTGATCCGCAGGCGTTCAAGCAATGTGGCGGTGCAACGGTGCATCTGGCGGTGGTCGATCATGTGCAGGCCGTTGAGCTGTTCGCGGCCGATCCAGATGTTCTCGGCAATGCTCATGTGCGGCATCAGGTTGAGTTCCTGATGGATCATGGCGATCCCGGCCTGGAGCGCCGCCAGCGGTGTTTCGAAAACCACCGGTTTGCCCCGCAGGCGCAACTCGCCGGCATCGGGTTGGTAGATGCCGGCAATGATTTTCATCAAGGTGGATTTGCCGGCGCCGTTCTCGCCCATCAGCGCCAGCACGGAACCGGGACGCACCCGAAGCTGTACGTCGGACAAGGCCACCACACCGGGAAAACCCTTGCTGACGTTGATGATTTCCAGCAGGTACGGCTCATCGACAGAGGGTGTCGTCGGTGGGACACCCATTAACGGGGTGCTCGAAGCAGTCGCTGAAGCGAACATGATCAGGTACTCCATCAGCAAGGTCGCGTTGCAACCTGGCGTGCTTATTGTTGTTATCGAACGAACGGATTATTTGAAGGTGTCGACGTTCTGCAGCGTGATCAGGCGATACGGCACCCACACGGCCGGTTCGACCGGTTCGTTCCTGGCCATTTTCACCGCCGTATCGATTGAACCGTCTGCCTGACCCTTGGCGTCCTGGAACACCGAGACCAGCAGAGAGCCCTTCTTCACCGCGTTCAATCCGTCGGGCGTACCGTCGACGCCGGCGATCAGCACACTGCCTTTGGCAACGCCAGCCTGTTGCAGGGCCATGGCCGCGCCAATCGCCATCTCGTCATTGTTAGAGACCACCGCGTCGAATTGGCGGCCCTGCGTCAGCCAGTCGTTGACCAGGGTCATGCCCTTGTCCCGCAACCAGATGCCGGACTGCTCTTGCTCGATCTTGATGTTCGGGTACCTGGTCAGCACCTCTTTTACGCCCTTGGTGCGGTTGGTGGTGGAGTTGTTGGCCAAATCACCGAGCAGAATCACGATGTTGCCCTTGCCGCCCATTTTGTCGGCCAGGTACTGCATCTGCATCTGGCCGGCCTCCAGATCGTTGGAGGCGACAGTGACCACACCTTTGGGCAGGTTCAGGTCATCGGGACGACGATTGACGTACACCAGCGGAATACCGGCCTTGACCGCTGCTTCAGTGATTTTTTTGGTGGCGGCGGTATCCACCGGGTTGACCACAATGGCGTCGACATTCTGGCTGATGAAGCTTTCTACCTGGCTCAGTTGCTTGACCACGTCGCTGCGCGCGTCTTCGAACTGCAGCTTGACGCCATCGGGATAGGACTTGGCTTTGGTGTCCATGGATTCGCGCAGGTAGGTCAGCCAGGTGTCATCGAACTGCGACATGCTGACGCCGATCTTCATGTCAGCGAGTGCGGCACCACTGGCGAACATCAGAGACAAGGCCAGCGAGGCGAAACGGATCTTGGTCTTCATGAAAAGTCTTTCTCCACATTCTTGTTGGTTTTATGGATGAGGCGTGACGATTTCAGTGAACGGGCAAGCGGACAGTCGGTGCACCCGGAATACAGCAAACCAGGGCGCCGTTGCGTTCGACGCAAAGCAAGCGAGAAAAGGAATGAAACGAAATGCGAGGCAGGTCGCCAGTGAGGTGCAGCGCGGAACATAAAACATGCACAGCAGAGGTGAAGGTTTTCATCGACGGTACCTGGCTTCTGTTTCTTGTTTTTTGGGTCCGTCCTTCACTCGTTCAAGACCTGCTTGAGCGTGATCGGACGTTGATAGTCGGCAACCTGGAAATGACTTTATTGGAAAATAATTTCTATATCAACTCATTTTAGAATTTTATTCTGTTTTTATTCCATGACTGCGAAACGGGCTCAATGTCACCACTTGATGGCGCTCGAAGCTGAGCCGCGCAGCGTCTAGCACGCGGGTGGTCGCCAGTGCATCACGGGCGTCGACCGGCAGTGGGCCACCGCTCTGTAACGCGGTTTGTAGCTGCAAATAGAACTGATTCCAGCAACCCCGCTCGGATGGCACCCGTTCACGCACCTCGCCCTGTTCGAACCAGCCCCAGCGCCGATGCTCCTCGACGCCCCAGCGCTCGCCTTCGGATTGGGGCGTAAGCCCGGCGAGGGTTGATGCCTCCTGCCCGTCCAGACCGTCGACGCTGTAGCAGCCCTGGGTGCCGGTCACGCGAAAGCGCGGGCCGGGGGTGTTTTGCAGGCAACTGCCGCCCAGCTGCGAGATCACGCCGTTGGCATGGGCCAGGGACATAAAGAAGCCGTTGTCGAAGCTCTGGCTTTTTTCCAGGTAATCGAGTTCGGCGTAAACCCTGGTGACGGGGCCGAACAACAGGAGCGCCTGATCCACCAGATGGCTGCCCAGATCGCGCAGGAAACCGCCACCGCTGCCGTTGTTCACCGACTGCGGCGAATAGCGCTCGATCCGCGACTCGAAACGGGTGACCTGACCCAGCGCCCCGGACTCGATGAGTTTGCGCACGGTGAGGAAATCCGAATCCCAGCGCCGGTTCTGATAGACGCTCAGCTGCACGCCTTGGCGCTCGGCCATGGTGATCAGGGTTTGTGCTTGTTGCGCATCAGCCGCGAACGGCTTGTCGCTGACCACCGCCACCTCGTGTTCGATGGCGTCGAGTACCAGCGCCGGGCGACCTTTGAGCGGCGTGGAGATCACCAGCACATCGACCCCGGCTTCGACCAGTTGGCCGATGCTGTCGAAGGCCGGCACACCAGGATATTCCGCAGCCAGCCGTTGCCGACGCTCGGCAGAACGGGTAACCACCCCCACGAACGTCGCCGCCGGCAAACTGCTGATCAGCGGAGCATGGAAAAACCGGCCGCCATGGCCGTAACCGACAAGTCCGATACGCATTATCAACTCCTTCTTATGATCGTTCCCACGCTCTGCGTGGTAATGCCGCCATGGACGCTCTGCGTTCGCTTTGTGACGCAGAGCGTCACGGGATGCATTCCCACGCGGAGCGGGGGAACGATCTGTTACGGGGGTTAGCGACAGAGTTCGCGGGTCACGCGTTCGAGCATCATGCGATTGGACTCGTCCGGCCGGTCTTCCCAAGCGAATACCGAGACGGTAGCGATGCCATCGAACTTGATCTCGCGCAACGTGCCGAAAAACGCTTCCCAGTCGACCTCGCCCTGGCCAATGTCCAGATGCTGGTGCACGGTGGCGGTGACGCCCGGCGGGTTGACGATGTAGCGCAAGCCCGAGGACGCCTTGTGGTTGTAGGTGTCGGCGATGATCAGGTGGCTCAGCTTTGAGCAGGCGTATTTGAGCATCGAGGGGATATCACCGACACCGTCGTCATAGAAAAACGTGTGGGGCGCGGCATAGAGGTAGTTGATCCAGTCCCGGTCCAGACCGCGAATGATGTCAACGGACTCATTGTTGCGCTCACAGAAATCGTAAGGGTGCGCCTGGATATCGAGCTTGATGCCTTCGCGTTCGAACTCGGGGATCAGCTCGTCCATGGAGCGCATGAACTGGTTTTCGCACACCAACGGGTTATCCGACTGACCGGTGAACTCGGTGTTGACCAGCTCGCAGTCCATCTCCACGGCAATCTGGATCGCGCGCTTCCAGTTACGCACGGCGGCCACACGCAAGCCTTCATCGGCAGCCGCCCAGTGGTACATCGGTAACAAGGAAGAGAGTTTGACCCCGGTGTCGCTCAAGGCTTTGCGAAATTCCTTGATCCGCGCCTTGTCGACCCGTGGGGCTTTATAGAAGGGCAGGAAGTCTTCCCGGGGCGACAGCTCGATGTGTTCGTAACCAAGCTCGGCAACCTTGTCGACCATCTTGCCCAAGGACAGGTTGCGGTACATGTAGGGATCAAGTGCGATGCGCATGTTTTTTTGTTCTCCATCACCTTATGCTGATCGTTCCCACGCTCTGTGTCCGTTTTGTGACGCGGAGCGTCACGGGATGCATTCCCACGCAGAGCATGGGTACGATCAGTTACAGGGGATTTGGGGTTAGCCGTAGAAACGGGGGCGGTCTGGCAGGCCGACTTTTACGATCTCGCCGCTGTTCTGCGCCTCGATGCACGCGTCGGCTGCGACGGCGGCAGCGAAACCATCCCATGCCGATGGCCCACCGATCTGCCCGGCCCGTACGCCATCGATGAACGCCTGCAACTCGACGTCGTATGCGGCGATGAACCGGTCCTTCCAGTCCATCAGAATCGCGTTGGACAGCTTCGCCCCGCTGCGCAACTGAACCTGCGACGGCTCCGGCAGTTTGGCGATGCCGGTCTCCCCCACCACTTCGCACTGGATGTCGTAGCCGTACTGGCAGTTAACGAACACTTCCACGTCGATGCGCGTGCCCTTGGCGGTTTCCAGCAGCACGATCTGTGGGTCTTTCAAATGGGCGTGGGCCTTGCTGGTCTTGCGCGGGAACACCACTTGCACCGACACATAATCGTCGTCGAGCAACCAACGCAACACGTCCAGTTCATGGATCAGCGTGTCGGTGATCGCCATGTCGGTCTTGTAGTTCTCACCCACGGTCGGGTTGCGGTGCGCGCAGTGCAACATCAGTGGCTCACCAATCTGCCCGCTGTCGATCACTGCTTTGAGTGCTCGATAGCCCTCGTCATAAGGACGCATGAAACCGACCTGCACCAGGCGTTTGCCGTGGGCCACTTCGGCCTCGACGATTTTGCGGCAGCCGTCAGCGGTGACCGCCAGCGGCTTCTCGCAGAACACCGGTTTGCCTGCCGCAATCGCCGCCAGCACGAACGCTTCGTGGCTCGGGCCCCAGGAAGTGACGAGGATCGCTTCGACCTCGGGCGCCTTGATCAGCGCGTGGCCGTCGGGATAGACCTCAGCGGTGAGTTTAAGGTCGGAAACGACCTTCGCAGCTTGCTGCAAGTTGATGTCGGTCACCGCAACGACCTGGCTATTGAGCAAGGTCTGGCTGCAACGACGGATGTGGTCCTGGCCGATGGCCCCGGTGCCGATGACGCCAAGCTTCAAAGACATTTCATGACTCCTAGATTTGTTGTTGTTCGTTCAGGGCAATCAGTACTGACGGGCTTTGGCCAGTCGTTCGTTGAGGGTCTTGGCCACCGCATCGGTGCGGGCGCTGATGGAGACTTGCGCCACGCCGACCCGCCACCACGACAGGTATTTGTGAATCATGGTCTTGGGCAAAACCTTGATATCGATCAGCGTCGACACCGTCTGCAACCGCGCATCCGCCAATGCAGCGTGCAACTCTTCAACGGTGTTCACTGTGTAAGTCTTGCAGCCGTAAGCCGCCGCGCTCATGGCGAAATCCACCGGCACGAAACCGCCATCGAGCTTGCCGGTTTCCGGGTTGCGAAAACGGAACTCGGTGCCGAAGCTGTCCATGCCGTGTTCCATTTGCAGGTTGTTGATGCAGCCGAAGGTCATGTTGTCCAGCAGCACCACGTTGATCTTGCGCCGCTCCTGGATCGAGGTCGCCAGTTCCGAGTGCAGCATCATGTAGGAGCCATCGCCCACCAGCGCGTAGACCTCGCGCTCAGGCTCGGCGAGCTTCACGCCCAAGGCGGCATTCACCTCGTAACCCATGCACGAATAACCGTACTCGACGTGGTAAGTGTTCACGCCCTTGCTGCGCCAGCTGCGCTGCAAGTCACCGGGCAGACTGCCGGCGGCGGCGACGATCACGGCGTCATCGGCCAGGGTTTGATTGAGTACGCCAAGCACCCGACTCTGGGTCAGGCAGGAACCGGTCAGCTCGATGAATTCGCGCAACACCGCCGGGTCCATGTGATCGTTGATTTCCGGCACGAAATCTTTTGCCTGGTATTCGACCTGATAAATGCGATCGACTTCCTCATCCAGTTGCGCCTTGGCCTGGCGGGGTTGATCGCCCCAGCTTGAGCGGTAATCGCCCAATGCATCGGTCAGTGCCTGCAAACCGCTTCTGGCGTCTGCCAGCAGTTGCACACCGTCGAGTTTCAGGGCGTCGCAGGGATTGATATTAAGATTGAGAAATTGCACCTGCGGGTGTTTGAACAAGGATTTCGACGCGGTGGTGAAATCGCTGTAGCGAGTGCCGACACCAATGATCAAATCAGCATCCGTGGCCAACAGGTTCGCCGCCAGGCAACCGGTTTCGCCGATCCCGCCGACGTTCAGCGGATGACTCGATACCAGCGCGCTTTTACCAGCCTGGGTTTCGGCGAAGGGAATATCGAAGCGCTCGGCGAACGCCTGCAACGCCGCATTGGCACCGGAATATCTAACCCCGCCACCGCAAATAATCAGCGGCTTGCGCTTGCCTTTGAACAGCGCCAGTGCATCACCGAGCATCGCTTCAGTCGCCGGACGACGCTCGATGCGGTGCACGCGCTTTTGCAGAAAGTAATCCGGGTAGTCGTAAGCCTCGGCCTGCACGTCTTGCGGCAACGCCAGGGTCACCGCGCCGGTTTCGGCAGGGTCGGTCAGCACGCGCATGGCGTGGATCGCTGCCGTCATCAGTTGCTCGGGACGGTTGATCCGGTCCCAGTATTTGCTCACGGCCTTGAACGCATCGTTGGTGCTGATGCTCAGATCGTGGAACTGCTCGATCTGTTGCAGTACCGGGTCCGGTTGGCGGCAGGCGTAGACGTCGCCGGGCAACAGCAGCAAAGGGATGCGGTTGGCAGTGGCCGTGGCGGCAGCGGTCAGCATGTTCGCCGCGCCCGGGCCCACCGATGAAGAACAGGCGTAGATCTTGCGCCGCAAGTGTTGCTTGGCAAAACCGATAGCGGCATGGGCCATGCCTTGCTCGTTGCGGCCCTGATGCACGATCAGGTCGCCGCTGTCCTGTTCCAGGGCTTGCCCCAGACCCAACACATTGCCGTGGCCGAAAATGGTAAAGATCCCGGCGACGAATTTGCTTTGAACGCCATCGACCTCGATGTACTGGTTATCGAGAAATTTCACCAGGGCCTGGGCCATGGTCAGTCTTGTTGTGGTCATGCTTGCACCTTCCTTTGAAGCTAAATCCGGTGTGTGCTGTGGAATGCGATCAACTGTGGGAGCGGCGGTGCGGCGACCCGACTTGCCCGCTCCCACAGGGTTCCTCCATTAACCTTGGGATTTCTGCAGGTGATCCATGCTCGCGCCGATCGCCGTCTGGATATCCGCCAGGCCATGGACGCTGTCGGCGAACGGTTCGAACGACAGGTAGCCGCTATAGCCGGTAGCGAGCAAGGTCTCGATCTGTGCCGCGTTGCCGAGGATATCGCCCTTACCCACCAGCACCCGGTGGCCATCGCGGATGGTCGCCAGCGGTGCCTCGGCCTCTTCGACGCCGGAGATGTGCACCAGCCCGGTCAGTTCGGGGAAAAACTCATGTTCGCAGGCCAAGTGATGGTGAAAGGTGTCATGCACCAGACGGAACACATCCAGCCCACCCATGGCCTTGATCGCGTCGACCGCGGTGCGTTTGCGCCGCAGCGAGCACTCCTCGAAACCCAGCGGCTCGATGAAACCGAGGATGCCGTGATCACGCAGGATCGGCGCCAGTTCACTCAACGCGGTGCGCAGGCCGGCAGCACGCTGCGCTTCGGTTCGTGGATCGGCGCGCTCGTTCAACGGGCACATCACCAAACCCTGCGCACCGCAATCACGGGCATAAGCGGCAAGTTTCAGCGCGTGTTCGCGGCGCTCGTCATTCCACACATCGAACGGATACAGCGCATTGATCGACAGCACGGTGATGCCTTTGGCCTCGCATAGCTCACGCACATGTTCGGGCGCGGTGCCGTCCTCGATCTCGACGCCCTTGAGGTCATTGCGAATCTCGATGGCGCCGGCCTTGAGGGCCACCGCCAGCTCGATGAACGCGGGCAGGGACAAACGTGGGGCGACCATACGATTCAGGGCGAAACGCAGGGGTTTGCTCATTTTTGTTGTTCTCCGCACAGGTGAGTTATTTGGCTGTCGGCATGCTGAATTCAGGGCCTTTGGCAATGCTGTCGGGCCAGCGCTGCATCACGCTTTTGTAGCGGCTGTAGAAGCGGATGCCTTCTTCACCGTAGGCGTGGTGATCACCGAACAGCGAGCGCTTCCAGCCACCGAACGAGTGCCAAGCCATGGGCACTGGAATCGGTACATTGATGCCCACCATGCCGACCTTGATGCTGCGGGCGAACGAGCGGGCGATGCCGCCATCGCTGGTGAAACACGACACGCCATTGCCGAACTCATGGGCGTTGATCAGCGCCACGGCGCTGGCGAAATCCGGCACGCGCACGATGCCCAGCACCGGACCGAAAATTTCTTGCTGGTAGATGCTCATTTCGGTCGTGACGTTATCGAACAGCGTCGCGCCGACGAAGAAGCCGTTCTCGGCGCCCGGCACCTTGAAGTGGCGGCCATCGACAATCAGCTGCGCGCCCTGGGCCACGCCTTCGTCGATGAAACCTTCGACTTTGGCCTTGTGCTCGGCCGTCACCAACGGCCCCATGTCACTGTCAGCCTTCAAGCCATTGCCGACTTTCAGTTGATCGATACGCGGCAGCAGTTTGGCAATCAGTTGATCGCCGACATCGCCCACCGCCACGGCAATCGAAATCGCCATGCAGCGCTCACCGGCCGAGCCGTAAGCGGCACCGATCAATGCATCTGCCGCTTGGTCCAGATCCGCGTCGGGCATGACGATCATGTGGTTCTTCGCCCCGCCCAGCGCTTGTACGCGTTTGCCGCGCGAGGTCGCTTGCTGGTGGATGTACTCGGCAATCGGCGTCGAGCCGACAAAGGAAATCGCCTCGATGTCCGGGTGTTGCAGCAAGGCATCGACTGCGGTCTTGTCACCCTGAACCACATTGAACACACCGTCCGGTAACCCGGCTTCGGACAATAATTTCGCCATCAGCAAACTGGCCGACGGGTCACGTTCGGACGGTTTGAGGATGAAGCAGTTACCGGTGACCAGCGCCAGCGGGATCATCCACAGCGGCACCATCACCGGGAAGTTGAACGGGGTTACGCCGGCACACACGCCCAGCGGCTGGCGCAGGTTCCAATTGTCGATGCCGCCACCGATGTTGTCGCTGAACTCGGTTTTCAGCAGGTTCGGCGCGCCACAGGCGTATTCGACAATTTCGATGCCACGGGTCACTTCGCCCTTGGCATCCGAGAACACTTTGCCGTGTTCGCGACTGATTATTTCTGCCAGCTCATCGTGATGTTGGTCGAGCAATTCCTTGAACTTGAACATTACCCGCGAACGGCGCAGGGACGATTGTTCGGACCAGGCCGGAAAGGCTTTCAGAGCCGAGGCGACCGCTTCGTCGACGGTCTTCTGGCTGGCCAGCCCGACGCGTGCCTGAACGCTGCCGGTGGCCGGGTTGAAGACGTTGCTGAACCGTTCGCTGCTGCTGTCTTGCACTTGACCGTGGATGTAGTGGCCGATGATCGGGGCGTTGCTCATTGATCGTGTTCTCCGTGCAGAAGTTGGAATTCAGGCGTTCAGTTCACAGGTCAAGCAGCCAACTGTGCTGCGGATCGTTATGGAACTGCCAGACACGTTTCGGGCCGGCCATCACGTTCAGGTAATACGACTCGTAGCCGTAGGGCACGCTGACTGGGTGATAGCCCTTGGGCACGACCACCAGGTCGCTGTTTTCCACAGCCATGGCCTGGTCGATGCTGCGATCGTCGGTGTAGACCCGCTGGAACACGAAGCCCTGGGGCGGGTTGATCTGGTGGTAATAGGTTTCTTCGAGAAAGCTCTGGTGCGGCAAATCGTCGGTGTCGTGCTTGTGCGGCGGGTAGCTCGACGAATGCCCGGACGGCGTACGCACTTCCACCACCAGCAGCGAATGGGCCGGCTCGGTGTCCGGCAGGATGTCGCAGACGTAGCGGGTGTTGGCGCCCTTGCCGCGCACGCTGCGTTTCATGCTGTCGGGTTGGATCAGCCGTGGGCTGTGATTTTCGGCGGTCGAACCGGGCGCGGCGCAGACGGCGATCTGCACGTCGCTGAGTGCGACCACTTGTGCCTGACTACCCGGTGGCAAGTACGCGGCGAACGGCGATTTATCTTCGAAGACCGAGTGGCGATCGCCAATGTTGTCCCAATCAAACGCGCCCTGCCCCGGTGCTTCACCCTTGATGCTGACCCGACCGCTAAGCAACACCAGGCACAATTCCTTGTCGTCGGCACTGATTGGCAGGGTTTCACCGAGGCTCAGGCGATAAGCGGCGAAACCGACGTATTCCAGCTCTCCTTGCCCCAACTCGACCATGGTCCGGCCGCGGGCATTGCTTTTGACCAACAGGCTCATCACGCGGTCCTCTCGTTGAGCAACGCACGCAAGGTGTCGTAGCCTTTTTTGGCATAGACGTAACTCGGTGCCACCGCTGGGTCCTGCTCGGCCTCGACCACCAGCCAGCCTTGGTAATCGGCGCCCAGCAGGACGTTGAGCAAGGCGCCGAAGTCGATGTCGCCATCGCCGGGCACGGTGAAGGTGCCGTTGATGATGCAGTCCGGAAAACTCCACAGATGGTTGCGCGCCAATTGCACCACCGGTTTGCGCACGTCCTTGAAATGCACGTGGCAGATGCGTTCGATGTGTTTGCGCAGCACCTGCAAGGGTTCACCGCCGCCCATGTAGCAGTGGCCCGAATCGAACAGCAGGCCGACTTCGCTGCCGGTCAACGCCATCAGCTTGTCGATGTCGGACGGGGATTCGACGTAGGCCCCCATGTGGTGGTGATACGCCAGGCGCACGCCCTGGGCCTGGGTGAAGCGCGCCAGTTCGGTGAGTTTGTCGGCGTATTCCTGCCAGGCTTGGTCGGTGTGGAAACGCGGGCGCTCGACCAGTGGAATGCGCTGGCCTTGAATGGAATCGGCGACTTCGCCATAGACCAGCACCTTGGCGCCGTTCTTCGCCAGCAACTCGACATGGCTGGCGATGGCGTCGATTTCCTCGGCCACGGAACGGCGGGCCAGACGGCTGGAATACCAGCCGGAGACCAGCGCCAGGTCGTAGGGCCGCAGCACGTCGCCGACGCCTTTGGCATCTTTGGGGAATTTACCGTTGAGCTCGAAGCCTTCGTAGCCGATGTCCTTGCCTTCGCTGAGGGCAGTGCTCAACGGCGTCTCGCCACCGAGGGACGGCAAGTCGTCGTTGCTCCATGAGATCGGGTTGATGCCAATTCGGATAGCGGGCATGGCTGCACCTTTTATTGTTTTCTAAATTACCGTTGAGTCTGAGGCCGCCTTCGCGGGCAAGCCTCGCTCCTACAGAACACCGCAGCTTCCCGTAGGAGCGAGGCTTGCCCGCGAAGAACGATAACGCGGCGTTATGTCAGGCCCGGGCCATGCGCCAGGCGTCGATCAGTTCGACGAACGTGCCCTGCACCTGGCGGATCAATGTTTGGTCATCGATTTCACCGGCCATCCATGCGCGGCTCGGCTCCTGGAAAATCGTCCGGCCCACGGCAAAACCTCGGCAGCACTGGCTCTGGCTGGCCTGCTGAAACCCTTCGGCCAAGGCCGCCGCCGGGGCATTCAGGCCCAGCAGCACCACGCCACGGCAATACGGATCGCGTTCCTGAATCAGCTCGTCGAGCTGCTTCCATTGCTCGGCGCTTTGCGCTTCGATCTTCCACCACGCCGGGTAAATGCCCAGGTTGTAGAGGCGCTTGAGGGCGCGATACAGCACGTCCGGATGCGCGGACGGGTGATCCTTGGGCGGAATGATCTCCAGCAGCAGTTCATGACCGCTGACTTGCGACGCCTGATACAAACCCTTGATCTGCGCTTCCTGCTCCAGACGCAGCAGTGGCTCGTCATCGGGATGGAATTGCACCAGGCACTTGATGATTTGTTCCTGCGGCCAAGCGATCAGGTTGCTGCCAATCGAACGCCCGTGTTCGAACGCCAATGGCCGCGAGCCCTGTACTTCCACCGGCCGCGCCACCCACCAGCCACGACCGGTGGCGGCGTTCAGTGCGTCCTGACCGAAACGTTGATCGGCCAGCAAGCCAACGTCGGCCTCGACGCCCTGCTCACGCAGATCCGCTTCGACCCGCTCCACGGCCTGGATAAAGAGTTGTTTGAGTTCGCCAATACTGCTCAGGTCGCGCCCGCCCTTGTGGGCCAGTTCCACCAGTTGCCCACGATGATCGAAGGCGAAGATGAACAGTTGCTTCCACTGTTTGCGCGGCACGCTGACCTGATGCAGGCGCTGCAACACGGCGTCCTGATCCGGCCGGGTGATCGGCACCGGGCTGTTGAACAGATAGTCGAGTTCGGCGCGGGTCGGCATTGCCGGGGCGCAGGCATGGCGCGACACCACCAGAGCGCCGCAGGCATTGGCCAACTGGCAGCAGCGCTCATCGCTGGCATCCTCCAGCCAGCCGCTGAGGAAACCCGACATGAAGGCATCGCCGGCCCCCAGCACATTCAGTACTTCGACGCGCACACCGGGATAAATCGCGCCGTCTTCAAGACGCGCCGGAATCGCTCCGTGAATCACCGTGCAGCCTTGCGGGCCGAGCTTGACCACCAACGTCGCCGTACTCAGTTGCCGAACATTGCGCAGCGCGGTGAGTAAATCTTCGGAACCGCCGGCGATCAAAAACTCTTCTTCAGTGCCGACGATCAGGTCGAAACGCGGGAGGATTTTCTGCACGTGCTGGCTGACGTTCTGGTCGGCGACGAATCGGGTTTCGCCGTCCGCCTTGCCGGCCAGGCCCCAGAGCACCGGGCGATAGTCGATGTCCAGCACCCGTTTGACGTTGTGCTTCTCGGCATAGTCCAGTGCCTGGATGCTCGCCTTGTAGACGCCGTCGGTGGAGAAATGGGTGCCGGTGATCAGCAGGGCTTTGCTGGAAGCAATGAAGGCTTCGTTGATGTCTTCGGCGCGCAACGCCATGTCGGCGCAGTTTTCGCGGTAGAACACCAGGGGAAAGGTTTCTCGGTCCTTGAGGCCCAGCAGGACCATAGCGGTCAGGCGTTCCGGATCGACCTTGATGCCGCTGATGTCGCAGCCTTCGCGGGCTAGCGATTCTACGAGGAAGCGACCCATGTGGTCGTCCCCTACCCGGCTCAACATTGCCGATTTCAGACCCAGCCGAGCGGTGCCGAAAGCGATGTTGGCGGACGACCCGCCGAGGTATTTGGCGAAGCTGCTCACATCCTCCAGCCGCGCCCCGACTTGCTGCGCATAAAGGTCGACGCCCAGGCGCCCCAGGCAAATCAGATCCAATTGACGCCCACTGGCAAAACGAGTCTGGCCCATGCTGGCTCCTGTTATTTTTATCAGCCTGCGTTCGGGGCGATGAAGGCGCCGAACACTCTTGGTGGATGCAGACTAAAACGACCAGGACCCAACAATCAATAATTATTCCAAATATTTTTCACATGGAATATTTTTTCCAATAAACTTTCTACGCAAGCGTTCCAGACACAGTGCATCGTTTCAGCAGAGCCGATAACGGCCGCAAGCTCAAGATTTTATTGGGGCCTAACCTGTAGACTGCGCACAGCCAACCTATCGTCAGGGGATGACCCGCCTGTCATCTCTATAAGCACAAGCCAGAAGGATTCCTTATGTCCCGCACCGATCAGCCGGCCACGACCGAGAGCACGCCCGACAGCGATCTGGTCAGCCCTCCGGTCAATGCCGAGCGTTTGTTGCAGCTGATCACCGATGAATACGAAAGCCTGCCACGCCAGCTCAAACGCATTGCCAGCTACATGAGCCAGCAACGCGACCGGATCATGGTCGACCGCATCAGCGATATCGCCCGCGAATGCGAAGTGCACCCGTCGGCCATCGTGCGGTTTTCCCAGCGTTTCGGCTTCAGCGGGTTCAGCGAAATGCAGGCGCTGTTTCGCGAGGCCTATACCCACAAAACCACGCCGGTGCAGAACTACCAGCAGCGTATTCGCAGCATGATCGCCAACAAGTCCCAGAAGGCCAGCGGTGGCGATCTGGCTCGCGAATGCATCAACGCCACCCTGTCGGGCATCGAACGGCTGGGGCTGGAGCTCGATGACCAGGCCTTCGACAAAGCCGTGGACCTGGTGGTGAATGCCGACAACATCTATGTGGTCGGGGTGCGCCGCTCGTTCGCGGTAGCCGACTACCTGGTCTACAACCTGCAACACACCAACAAGCGCATCCACCTGGTGTCGGGGCTGGGCGGCAGTTACCGCGAGCAGATGCGCAGCGTGCGCGCCAATGATCTGGTGATCGCCATCAGCTTCACGCCCTACGGCAAGGAAACCCAGCACTGCCTGCGTATTGCCCAGCATCATCAAGCGAAAACCCTGATCATCACCGACAGCAACCTGTCGCCATTGGCCAAGCGCGCCAACACCGTGCTGTTGGTCAACGAAGGCAGTTCGTTTGCCTTCCGCTCGCTGAGTGCGACCTTGTGCCTGTGCCAGGCGCTTTTCATCGCCGTGGCTTATCGACTGGAATTGAAGGTTGATGAGATTCATGAGCAGGCGGGCTTTGAGGATTAACGCGAAGCCGTTTGCAGGTCGCTGAACCTCGGCTAAGGTTGTCCATCCCCCATGGACCGTCTGAAGGAGAGGCTCAATGAAACTGATCGGCATGCTGGATTCGCCCTATGTGCGACGCGTCGCCATTTCTGCCAAGTGCCTGGGCATACCGCTGGAGCACGAGTCGGTTTCGGTATTCAGAAACTTCGAACAGTTCCAGCAGATCAACCCCGTGGTGAAGGCGCCGACCCTGGTGCTGGATGATGGCGAGGTGTTGATGGATTCGACGCTGATCATCGACTACCTGGAGGCTCTGGCCGCGCCGGGTAAAAACCTGATACCCAACGATCTGGAGCAACGCCTGCGCTCGCTACGGCTGACCGGCCTGGCGTTGGCGGCGTGCGAAAAATCGGTGCAGCTTTACTACGAACGCAACCTGCGGCCGGCGGAAATTCAGTACGCGCCCTGGGTGGAACGGGTCGAAAAGCAATTGGCCGCGGCGTATTCGGCGCTGGAGCGGGAGCTGGAAAAACAGCCGCTGAAGATCGACGGTTCGATTGCGCAAGACGGAATTACCCTGGCGGTGGCCTGGAGTTTTACCAAACTGGTGGTGCCGGATCAGGTGGAGGCCGCGCAGTTTCCCCGGATAAATGCGTTCACAGAGTATGCCGAGGGGCTTGAGGTGTTTGTCGGTACGCCGATTAACTGAGCCACAACGATCGTTCCCACGCTCTGCGTGGGAACGATCATCATGCGGGCGTCCTCAAGCCAATTCCATTCCCTTCGATTCAACCTGCGGCATCCCCTGCAAACCGATCCGCCAGAAACGGCGTGATGTCCAGCGGCAACGGCTCGTTGTTCACCAGTTTGTCCAGCAACACGCCGGTAATCGCCGACGTCAGAATACCGGTGCGGAAATGTCCGCAGGCATTCAGATAACCCTCTACCCCTCGCATCGGCCCAAGAATCGGCAGCTCGTCCGGCGAGCCCGGACGCAACCCGGCCCAGCAGCGTTTCAGGCTGATATCGGCCAGCGCCGGAATACACCGCAGCGCGCCTTGCACCAGGCCGCTGATTTCCGGGTAGGTGGTGGTCACGTCGAAACCCTTGTTTTCCGTGGTGCTGCCGATCAGGATTTCGCCGTTGTCTTTCTGCGCCACGTAACAGTCGCTGGTGGTCAGGCAACCGTGCAGGATCTTCGGCATGCGCTCGGTCAGCAGGATCTGGCCTTTCACCGGGTTTACCGGAATGCGAATACCGGTGGCCTGTTCGCTGAGGTCGGCGGCCCAGGCACCGGCGGCGTTGATCAGCGTATCGCAACGGAATACGCCGGCCTCATCAGTCAGCACGCCGTTGACCCGCGAGCCGTGCTTCAACACACCGGTGACATTGGTGTTGAAATACAGGTCCACACCGTTCTGCCGTGCGCCTTCGGTGTAGGCATCGGCCAGGCGGAACGGGTTGACCTGATGGTCGCAAAGAAACTCCAGCGCGCCCCTTGCCTCATGACTGACGCTCGGCTCGGCTTCGCGCAAGGCCGCTTGATCGAGCCATCGCAGTTGATCCGCCAGGTGCGGAATACAAGCGACAATGTGCTCGGCATAGAGCCGGTCTTCATCGTCATAGATCACGAATTTCAGTCCGGTTTTCTCGAACTTGAAATCCATCCCGTGATGTTCCTGCAACTCCCGGTGCAGGTCCGGGTACATCGCGTTGGACTGCAAGGCGAAATCGAAGAATGCCTGCGGCAGGATGTGCGGCGTGCTGGAGTCCACCGCCACGGCGGCGCCATGGGCTTGGCGCTTGCGATTGGCCGACATCATGCGAAAAAAGATCACCCCGCATCCCAGCCCCACCGATTCGCCGATCGCCCACAAGCCACCGGCCGAAGCGCGGGTCGCATTGCCAGGACGCTTGGCGTCGATCAACGCGACTTTCAGGTGTTTGCGCTTGGACAATTGATAGGCGCAGGACGCCCCGATCACACCCCCGCCGGCGATGACCACGTCGTAAAACTTACTCATGGCTTGCGGCCTCCGTGCCCACAGGCTGAAACGCTGAAAAAGGAATCGGGTCGACGGGGAAACGCGGTCGCAGCCAACCCACATCCTGCCGGCCGGTGGCTTCGCGCAAACGGTCGGTGCAATACCCCACGCACATGCGGCCCTGACAATCGCCCATGCTCACACGGGTGCGCATTTTCAGGCCGGCCAGGTCTTGCACGCCCTGCTCCAGCGCCCGATCAATGTCGGCGCGGGTCACGTGTTCACAGCGGCAGATCACCGTGTCGGCGGCGGGCAGTGCGGTCTGCCCGGCGCCGCGCTCGGTGTAGCGGTCGACGGCAGCGCGAAAGCGCACGATGGATTTGAGTTTCGACAGGCAACGGTCGCGCCGCACAAGCGCCAGTTCCAGGTCCAGCACATTGCGTTGCAGAAGGATCGATACCGCCGCGATCCGTCCCGCGAGCATGGCCGCTTCGCCACCGCGAATCCCGCCCATGTCACCGGCCAGGTGCACGTGAGGCTCGCTGCTTTGCTGCCAGACATTGGCGCTGGCCCGCAGATAGCCGTCGGCGCTGAAACAATGACTCAGGCCCATTTGCTGGCTGAGTTGCGTGCGTGGAATGAAGCCGTAGCCGACCGCCAGGGTTTGCGCGGCAACGTGCTCGGCACCACTGAGGTCTGGAACCCACGTGCTGGAGTACGGCGCGACGGTCACCGATTTCAATTCGCCCTCGCCCTGTGCCTCAACCACGCCCCAGCCATAATGCATGGGAATGCCGTGCAATTTCAGGTACGCAAGCATGCTCAAACCGTCGAGAAACAGCTGTGGCTTGTTCAACAGCGCGAGGCTTTCCCGAGCGATCTTGCCAAACGCGCACGCCTCAAAGACCCCGGCAACACTCACCCCGCAGGTATGCAGCTGGCAGGCCACCAGCGGCAACAACGGACCACTGCCCGCGATCACCACCGGGCCTTGCGGTTTTACGACGCCGCTCTTGATTTGCAGTTGCAGACCACCCAGCAGGATCACGCCAGGCAAGGTCCAGCCGGGAAATGGCACGCTGCGTTCATGGCAACCGGCAGCCAACAGCAACTGCGAATACTCGATTTCCTGCAGGCGCTCATCGGCGTCCAGCAGCACCAATGCGCGAGTGCCTTCAGCACCCACCACGCGATGGTTCAGGCGCACATCGATCAGGCCCGACTGCTCCCGGAAATCGCCATGCAGTTTGGCCAGCGCTTCTGAATAGCGCGGCCCCAGATAGTCCAGTTGAACGTTATCGCGCAACGGGCCTCGATAGACCACCCCACCCAGGCGCGAGGCTTCCTCCAGCAAAGTACACCGCACGCCATGCCGGGCCAGTTCAATGGCCGCCGCCATACCCGCCGGCCCGCCGCCGACGATCACCGGATGCAGGCTCATGGCGCTTGCCATCCGGTGATGCGGTTGGCCCGGGTTTCGACGTCCATGCCCTCTCGCACGATCGTCTGGCAGGCGCGACGTTTATGTCGGCCATTGATTCTCACCAGGCAGCATTGGCACACGCCCATGCCGCAATAGGCACCGCTGACTTGATCATGATCGTTGCGGGCCACTTGGCGTATACCCAGTGATTGAATGACCGTCAGGACGGTTTCGCCGATGGCGGCGTTAACGGTTTGACCATTGATGCGCACAGTCATGTCCGCCCGCACCAGCGGCTGGATATCGAAGGTTCTGTCTTGGCGTTGCATTGTGGCGTTCATCCTTGAAAGGTTCAGGTAAGGGTTGCCAGCTCCATGCTGCACTTACACTTGCGATGGCCCGATGAGATAAAAAAACGAGGGGCCTGCTCGGGTACTGGTCGATGCCGCAACAAGGGCCTGGATTGTTCACGGTAAGGCATGCCCTCGAACGAAACATTGATCCAGGCCAGTAAAAGCTGCCGCGCTTTTCACCGGGCATCCGAAAAGCAAAACGCCGCTTCTACCTGAAGCAGAAGCGGCGCTGGCAAGTGCCTCAAAGGGGTCACGTGAGCAAGGCAATCAGAATGATGATCGGGATCGGTACACCGAGAAAGAACAGCAATATAGAGCGCATGAAGGTTCTCCTGGGTTAGCGAACAGGTGGCAGCGTCGTGGTTGTGGTGGTGGTCACGTAGGCATCGATTTCCAGGTACTCCACGGCATCCCGACGACGACCGCCGAAGATCGCGGCGAGGCTGGCAAAAAATGCACCGGCCAGTAGCGCGACAAACATCCACAACGCGGTCAAGGCTGCGACTTTAGCTGCGGTGTCAGCCGCTTGTTGCGCCGTCAGTTTGGCGTCGGCGACGGCTTTTTGAGTACGGGCATAGACTTCATCGACACGGCGCTCGGCGTCCGCTTGAGTGAGGTTGGTCCGCTGGGCGACCAGTTGCGCCAGGTAGGCCCGATCCTCGGGCGCCAATTGACCCTCATTGCGCAAGCTGCGCGCAAAGATCCGGGTGACGGTGCCATTGACCGCGTCTTCGCTGACGGCGACGGGCCTATCATCGCGAAACAGGCTGTCGATGAAGTAACCGTAAGGGTCATTGTCGGTGTTAGCGACCGCGCTGCCGGCAGCCTGGGTCATGGCGCTGGCGGCACCGCCGGCGACCTTGGCCCCGGCCTGCACACCGCCGCTGACGATGTTGCTGACCGAGCCGACCACCAGGGTCGCGGTCACCAGCGTCGCGATACACCAGGCCAGGAAGCCATGGGCCGTATCACGGAAGTAAACTTCATCGCCATGCAAGTAGGCCCATCTCACCCGCAGGCGACCGGCGATGTAGCCACCGAGCCCGGACGCCACGATCTGGGTAAAGGCCAGCCACACAATCGTCGAGATACCCAGGCTTTTGGCGCTGAGGCCTTCATGGGCCCACGGCGAAACCGCCGAAAAACCCAGGCCAAACCCCAGCAGCACGAGGATCAGCGACAACGCCGCAGCCGCCGCGGCCCCGGCGAAGATAGCGGCCCAGGACACGCCCGAGTGCGTGCTGAACTCATCTGCGGCAGGATAAAAACCATCAGAGGATCTGTTCATTGTTGTAGTGCTCCAGGCAGGTATTACAACTCGTCAAACGAGCAATTGCAGTCACCGTGCCAGTCGCGCCACCTGGAAAAATATTTCTATTTCAATGAGTTGAAAACAATGAACTTCTCAGGACCATGCAGATTGCAAGAATACGGCCCTGACGGCGGGTTTTATGCATTGGTCAAAACGGGCCTGCATGAAGTTTTATTTAGAAAACCATCGATCATTTCTTGGCAAAATGCCGCGCAACGTCTTGAACATTCTAATCAGGCAAAGCCCTATGACCCGCATCTTGACCATCGAAGACGACGCTGTCACCGCCCGGGAAATCGTCGCCGAACTGAGCAGCCACGGCCTCGACGTGGATTGGGTGGACAATGGCCGTGAAGGCCTGGAACGCGCGGTCAGCGGTGACTACGATCTGATCACCCTCGACCGCATGCTGCCGGAGCTCGATGGCCTGGCGATTGTCACCACCCTGCGCACCTTGGGCGTGGCCACGCCGATCCTGATGATCAGCGCCCTCTCCGATGTCGATGAACGAGTGCGTGGCCTGCGCGCCGGCGGTGACGATTACCTGACCAAACCGTTCGCCACCGATGAAATGGCCGCCCGGGTCGAAGTCCTGTTGCGTCGACAGAACACCATGACCGCCCAGGCCACCACCTTGCGCGTGGCCGATCTGGAGTTGAACCTGATCAGCCACGAGGCCAGTCGCGACAGCCGGTTGCTGACGCTGTTGCCCACCGAATACAAGTTGCTGGAATTTCTGATGCGCAACACCGGGCAGATTCTGTCTCGGATGATGATTTTCGAAGAAGTCTGGGGTTATCACTTCGACCCCGGCACCAACCTGATTGACGTGCACATCGGCCGCTTGCGCAAAAAGATCGACCCGCCAGGCAAAGCCCCACTGATCCGGACGGTGCGAGGCTCGGGTTATGTCATTGCTGAACCCCTCTAAAGGCTGGCGCTCCTCCAGCAGCCGCTTGCTGGCCCTTTACAGTTCGCTGTTCGTGGCCTGGAGCGGGATTCTGATGGGCGTCATGTATTACGAGGTGTCCAATTACCTGGACACCCTGGCCAAGCATTCGTTGATGCAACGTCAGCATCTGTTTTCTCGCTTTCAGGGCGCACAACTGGAGGATGCCCTCGCCGCCAGCGTGACCTTCGATGTGCGTGGCATTGATGCCTATGGCTTGTTCGATGACCAGCGGCGTCACCTCAGCGGGCCCTTGCGCCAGATTCCCCAAGGCCTGCCGCTGGACGGCAAGATTCATATTCTCAGCGACTGCGTCGATGCCGATGACCCGACCCTGCCCGCCGACAGTTGCGATGCCTCGGCGACCCGGACCCTGGACGGGCGCTGGCTGGTACTGATGCGGGACAACGGTTCGTTGTTTGCGGTGACCCGGATCATTCTGCATGCGCTGCTGTGGGGCGTGTCGCTGACCATTCTGCCCGGCATCGCCGGCTGGCACTTATTGCGAAGGCGCCCGCTGCGGCGGATCCGGGCGATCCAGGCCAGCGCCGAAGCCATCGTCGCCGGCGATTTAACCCGACGCCTGCCGTTGTCCAACCGTCGTGACGAGCTGGATATGCTCGCCGCCATCGTCAATGCGATGCTCGAACGCATCGAGCGCTTGATGAACGAGGTCAAGGGCGTATGCGACAACATCGCCCATGACCTGCGCACACCGCTGACGCGCCTGCGGGCGCAGCTGTACCGGATTCAGCAACAGGCCGATGAGGGTTCGACGCTGGCCGTGCAACTGGATTGCGTGCTCGGCGAGGCCGATACGTTGATGGCACGTTTTCGCGGCTTGTTGCGGATTTCCGAGCTGGAAGATCGCCAGCGCCGTTCGGGTTTCGTGCAACTGGACCCGGTGCCGTTGCTGCAAGAGTTGCATGACTTTTATCTGCCGCTGGCCGAAGAAGGCCAATTGACTTTTGAACTGCAACTGCCCGAGCCCTTGCCCTGGCTCAACGGCGACCGGGCGCTGCTGTTCGAAGCCCTGGCGAATTTGCTGAGCAACTCGATCAAGTTCACGCCGCCCGGTGGCGAGGTGATTTTGCGTGGGGTAAATGCTGCAGGCCATACGCGGATCGAAGTACTCGATTCCGGTCCCGGCATTGCGCTGGCCGAGCGTGAGGCGGTGTTTCAGCGCTTCTATCGCGCCGAAGGTGGTACCCCGCAAAGCGGATTCGGTCTGGGGCTGTCGATCGTCGCGGCGATTGTCAGCCTGCATGGGTTTACGCTGGAAGTGGGCAGCAACGAACCGGGAGGCGCGTTGTTGGTACTCGATTGCCGGCAGAGCCTGATTGCTCAGGCCTGATCCAAATCTCCTGAACTGACACGTAACCTGTGGGAGCGGGCTTGCCCGCGATGGCGGCCTGACAGAGAAAGCTATGTCGCCTGACACTCCGCTATCGCGGGCAAGCCCGCTCCCACAGGAGATTCGTTTGGGTCGGGAACTGCAGGGTTTGACTCAATACCCCGGAACCTCGCGCAGAAACACCGGCAGGTCGGTGATTGGCGGCATGGCCGGTATCTCGCAGTACATCTGGACCACCCAGCCTCGGTGAAAGCTGGCGTTGTTGACCACGTGCAACAGTATCGCGCCGGCACTCATGACCCCGTTTTCGCCCGAAACCGAGGTGAATTCGATGGGTTTGTCCAGCGAGTCTTCGGTCTGGGCCGAGCTCCATCCACAAAACCATTGATCGATCTCCTGTTGCACCAGTCGCAGCTCGGTGAGTTCAGGATGAAGCAGCCCATGGGAGGTTTTGAAGCCGTGACCGCGCCCTTCCAGATGCGCCTGCCAGATGCAGTCGACCACGTAGACATGGTTCAAGGTGCCGATAATGTTGTTGAACACCGACACCCGTTTGCGGTTGAGCTCTTCCGGTGGCAGGGCCATAAGGCTGTCGAAGAGTCGCTGATCGGCCCAGCGCCTGTAATCGGCGAGCATGCGGGCAGTGCGTACGTTGATCATCAGAGGTCTCCCATATCGATGGGCGCATTGCCAAGAATAGCCCGCTCGGTGGATGCCATTACAGACACTGATAACCGGCAGCGTTCGCGGCAACCTGTGTAGCAGCTGGCGAAGCCTGCGTGCGGCTGCGCAGCAGTCGTAAAACCTGCCCATGCGGTTTACCTGATAGACCGCAGGGCGTGAATTCACGACTGCTGCGCAGGCGCACGCAGGCTTCGCCAGCTCCACAGGAATGCACTATCGAATCGGTAGGGAACTACTGGGCACTGTCAGGCATCCTAAATTATGTGTTACTTCCTTTCCGCTTCGGAGGACGCCCTCATGCGCCGTCTATTGCTCATATCTTCACTAGTGCTTTGTTTGCCAGCTGGTTCGGCCATGGCCGATGTAGAGGCAAAAGATGTCGCCACCTCGGCCGGTATCTCCGCATCGCTGTACTCGACATTCAAAGATGACAAAATCGTGATTCCCGCCCGGGATGACGCCTCAAGCTTCGTGGCAAGTGGCGGTACGATTCGCGGCGCTTATCTGGAGTCAGTGTTGAAGCAGATTCGACAAGATCACCCTGACCTCCAGGCCAGCGATGAAGACTTGGCCAAAGCGATCCTCGCTCAATAAGATCCGCTCTCTGAAACCTCTAAACAGTCAGCCGTGGGCTCGTGACACCGGGAGAGTGCTCGGGCCCTAGGTTGCTTGCGCTCCAGCGGACAGCCGCGCCCAGTTGGCGACCAATTGCGCGCTGATGCTGACGCCCCCGCACACCACAATCACCACATCATGAGCCTCGGCGATCGCCGGATGGTCCAGGTACGCCACCGCCAATGAAACGCCGCACGCCGGCTCGACCAACTGACGCAAATCGTTGGCGTAACGAACCACGCCCATGATCGCCTCCTCATCGCTGAGCACCACGCATTCATGCGCAAAATCGAGAATGTGCTGCACCGGCCAGGCCGCCACTTGCGCCGCGCCAAGTGAGGTGGCGACGGTATCGATGCGCGGCAATCTGACCGGGTGGCCGGCACGGATAGCGGCCGCGAAAGACGCCGCGCCCCAGGTTTCGCAAGCAACGATTCGACAATCCATGCGCTGATGACGAATCAGTCCGGTGAGCAGGCCCGCCAGCAACCCTCCACCGCCCACCGACGTCACCAACACATCGACCTGAGGACAGTCCTCGAGAATTTCATCGACCATGGTGCTATGCCCTTCCCACAGCACCGGATGATCGAAGGCTGGTACGTATTCGGTGTCCGCGCCCTTTGCGAGTTCTTTCGCCCGTTGATTGGCTTCATCCCAGACTTTGCACGATCACCTCGGCACCGGTTTTCGTGATTCTGGCGCGGGTGGTTTGCGGGGTGGTGTTCGGCACCACGATGCAGGCTTTCAGCCCAAGGCTGGCGGCGGCCACAGCGGTGGCCAACCCGGCATTTCCCCCGGAAGGACAGACCACTTTGCGCTTGCCCTGCTGCGCGGCCTGACTGCACAGCAGGCCCATGCCGCGCAGTTTGAATGAGCCGCTGGGTTGCAGGTTTTCCAGCTTGAGCCAGATTCGCCGGGTGGAGGTCGACAGGCCTGGGTGCAGAATCAGGGGCGTTCTGATGTGAAGCATCGCGTGCTCCTTTTGACGCTCCCGGCCCAGCGGGATGTTCAACGCGCCGGGAGTGAATAGATGGAACCATCCTTATCCAAGCTTAGTTCACCCAGCTCCGCAGCTGTCGTTGTGGCGATAACGCGCTGCCCCGCGCAGGCGCTGCCGAAGGCTGCGATCTTTTGATTTTTTGAGCGATATTGATAGGGTTAAAGTCAGAAGATCGCAGCCTGCGGCAGCGCCTACATGTCCTTTGCGAAATCAGTCATGAACATCTCGGCCAAACTCGCCTTTTTCACCCTCGTCAGCACCCTGGCCTACCTCGCTCTGGCGGTATTCGGGCTGGGTGGGTTGGCAGCTTTTTTCTCGCACCTGCCGTTGGTGGTCATTGCGCTTGCAACCCTGGTGATGGCGATCGTGTCTTTGTTCAGCGAGGGTAACCTGAGCTCCGGCGAGCGCGAAGACCGCGCCAATCGCTGGGTGCTGCCGGTTTTCGGGGTACTCGGGTTATTGAGTGGGTATTTGCCAGCCTATACCGACCGGATCGACTTCTGGACCTTCGGTGGCGAGGGCGTGCGTTGGCTGGGCGCGCTACTGTTCATCGGCGGCGGCGCGCTGCGAATGTGGCCGGTGTTTGTGCTGGGCAAGCGCTTCAGCGGCCTGGTGGCGATTCAGCCGGGGCACCGCCTGGTCACCGACGGGATTTATCGGACCTTGCGCAACCCCAGCTATTTGGGGCTGCTGATTAATGGCGTGGGCTGGGCGCTGGCCTTTCGATCGGGGGTCGGGTTGCTGCTGGTGGCGCTGATGTTGATCCCGCTGATCGCCCGCATTCGCTCCGAAGAAGCGCTGTTACGCACGCAATTCGGCAGTGAATATGAGGCTTACTGCGCCCGTAGCTGGCGATTGATTCCGGGGATTTACTAACACATAACGCCAACCCCACCGTCGCCTTCGCGGGCAAGCCTGGGGGGTAGCGGTGATTCCTGTGGGAGCGAGGCTTGCCCGCGAAGGCGGTGGCACATTCAGCATTGATGTGACTGAAAGCCCTCACACATCAGAGTGCGTACAGGCTGATCTGGCTGTTGAGATCCACTCGCGCCGCGACCGAGTCGTAACCCGCCAGGGTGGCGTGCGAGGTCTGGAGCGGATGAACATGGGTCGCGGTGATGACCATGACATGGCCGCCCGCCGCTTCACCTGCGCGAATCCCCACGGCGGCGTCTTCGAAGATCAGGCACTCGGTGGGTTCGACCCCTAACCGACTGGCGGCCAACCGATAACCCGCTGGGTCGGGCTTGCCGGCGCTGACGTCTTCGGCAGTGACCATCACCAAAGGCTCGGGAATGCCTGCCGCCACCATTCGGCGCAAGGCCAGCGCCCGTGGCGCCGAGGTGACGATGGCCCATTGATTGGCGGGCAGCGATCTGAGGAAACTCGCCGCGCCGGCTACCTCGACAATCCCTTCCACATCGCCGATTTCCGCCTCGGTGATCCACGCGGCTTCAGCTTCAGCATCTACACCGGGCAAGGCCAGACGGCTGATGGTGTCTATGGCGCGAGCACCGTGGATGGTCGGCAGGAAGGTGTCGACATCGACACCGTGACGCCGGGCCCAGGTGGTCCAGATCCGCTCGGCGGCGGCGATGGAATTGAGGACAGTTCCGTCCATATCGAACAGAAAGGCGCGGTACGAGGTGTTGAACACAGAGGCTTGAATGGACAAAGGGCGAGTTCCAGAACCGGCGAAAGTTGTCAGGCAATGTACATCACCCACGCAGGAGCTGGTGCAGGCGGCGATCTTTTGATTTTGCTTTTAGAACGAAGATCAAAAGATCGCAGCCTTCGGCAGCTCCTACGCGGTCCGGTTCGAATGCAGGGCGTTTTGTACACAATCGAGCAACTGTCCCACCGCCCAGGGTTTCTTGATGAACGCAACCGGATGCTTGACCCCGGAGCTTTTCGGGGTTTCGAAGCCGGACATGATCATGATCGGTTTGTCTGGCCAACGGTCGCCGAACTGATTGGCCAGGTCCGCGCCATTGAGTTTGCCCGGCATGGTGATGTCCGTCAGCAACAGTCCGACCTCCGGCGCATGCTGCTCCAGAAACTGCGACGCGGCGTCCGCGCTGATCTTTGCTTCAACCGCAAAGCCTTCCTCCTGAAGAATTTCGCAAAGAAACTCCAGAATCAACGGGTCGTCTTCCACCACAAGAATCAATCCGTCAGACAAGTGCGCGCCCGCCGTTGATACTGGACCCATGACTGTGCCACTCCCTGATTACATAAATGATTTGCGCGAGCTCAAATCCGCCACTTACAGGTATGAGCAGCGGACTTCGTGGAAATTCATTTTTGATACAACCGGACGACGAAATCAGGTGAAGCGCATTCTTGTAGCAGCTGGCGAAGCCTGCGTTCGGCTGCAAAGCAGTCGTCAGACCGGCTGATGCGGTCCTCTGGTTTGACGACTGCTGCGCAGCCGAACGCAGCCTTCGCCAGACAGAATGAGCGCTTTTGATGCCGGTTTCATCGCGTCTGGCTCATGTTCTCGCATCAGACTTGAACGTCGCGCAGCAACATGACAGCATTCGCAATTGCAACAATTTCCCATTTGCGAATTATCTTCGTTCGAGGTTTCGTCGTGCCGGGTCAGTCCGCTTCGTCCCTTTCCGAGCTTTACCGTGGCCATCACGGCTGGTTGTTCGGCTGGCTGCGCAAAAAGCTCGGCTGCCCCGACAATGCCGCTGATCTGGCCCATGACACCTTCGTCAAATTGCTGGGCCTGGACACTTTGCCGACATTGCAGGAACCACGGGCTTATCTGCTGGTGGCAGCCAATCGTCTGTTGATCAATCAGTATCATCGTCGCCGGGTCGAGGAAGAAACCCTGCGCAGCATGGTCGTTCTTCTCGATCAGCAGACCCAACAGGGCCCGGAACAGATCATTGCCGTGCGCCAATTGCTCGGCAAAGTGCTGTTGCTATTGCTCGAAGAGCTGGACGAGAAACCGCGCAAGGCTTTTTTGATGGCGCGTGTCGATGGCTGTTCCTATGCCGAGATTGCCAGGCACCTTCAAGTTTCCGAAAGCAGCGTCAAGCAGTACCTGGCCAAGTCGCTCGCACACTGCCATGCCCGTTTGTTCGACACGCTGCCCGAGGGGTTGAGCGATGACTGAAAGCCTCACCCAGAATCAGATCCGCGAGCAGGCGGCCGATTGGCTGGTGCGTCTGGACGAGGCGCCCTCACCTGAAGTTCTGGCCGAATTCAACGCCTGGCACGCTGCCGATGTGCGCCATGCGCAACTGTTCGAACAACTTCAGCAGCTGTGGCAATCCTTCTCGCCGCCAGCCAAAACCCGGCCTCGTCGCGCCCGCCTGATAGGCGCAGCCTTGGTGTTGCCGGCGGCGATCGCCGTCGGCCAATGGCTGCCCGTGCAGAGCTGGATGGCGCCCGCCACGCAGGCAACCGCTTCGCTCCCCGTCCGACTGGTTTTCCACGACAGGCCGTTGCCCGAAGTACTGGCCGAAATTGATCGGCATCGTCGGGGGGTTATCTGGGCGTCGGGTGCGCAATTGCAAACTCTGCGCTTCACCGGCGTGCTGCCCGCACAAGACAGCGATGCCGCACTGGCGTTGTTGCAGGCGGCCTTGCCGATTCGTATCGAGACCTACAGCAAATACCTGGTGCAGGTGCGGCAGCGCTAAGCCCTGAGCCCGATCGGCTTTTGTAGGGGCGCGGGGGGGGCGCCCGATCAAACGGCGCTCAAAAAAATCTTCAAGACAACTGCCCGATTTCATTTCAGCCCGGTCATTGGAGGTAATACAGTCGATTTCACGAGCAACAACAATGACCCATCAGACTTTTTCCTTCTTTCGCCTGAGCGCTCTGGCACTTGCCTTGGGCTGCGCCGTTCCGGCCTTCGCCGACTCCGCGACAGACACTTATCATTTCGAACTGGCCAGCCAGCCGCTGGACTCGGCACTGACGACACTGGCCTCGCAGACCGGGCTGTCGATCGGCGTCGATGCGGCGCTGTTGCGTGGCAAGATGGCGCCGTCGCTCAAGGGCGATTACAGCACCGAACAGGCACTCAATAGCCTGTTGCGCGACAGTGGCCTGCAATGGCGCTTGAGCGGAAAAAACAGCGTCACGCTACAACCGGCTCCGGTGCCGCTGGAACTGGGCAGCGGCTCGCTGTCATTGGCCGACACCGTAGTGTCCGCCACACGCAGCGAGGCCAGCATCGCCTCGATTCCCGGCACCGTGCAGTTGATTCAGGCAAAGGAGATCGCGCAACAATCCGCTGCCGGGCGCAAGGTGGCCGATATTCTCGGCACGCTGGTGCCCGGTCTGGCGCCCTCCTCCGGCACCATGAGCAACTACGGCCAGACCATCCGCGGACGTAACGTGCTGGTGTTGATCGACGGTGTTTCGCAGAACGCCAGTCGCGACGTTTCACGCCAGCTCAACAGCATCGCGCCGTCGAGTATCGAACGCATCGAGGTGGTCTCCGGTGCCAGCAGCCTCTACGGCGCGGGCGCCTCGGGCGGCATCATCAACGTCATCACCAAGCGTAACGAGGGGCAATCCCTGGCGATGAACAGCCGCGTAGGCCTCAGCACCGCCGACAACCTCAACCGCAAAGGTTTTGCCTACGAAGTGTTCCAGAGCGTGACCGGGCGCCAGAACGCCTTCGACTGGTACGTGTCCGCCGACCTGTTGCAACGCAACGACCAGTTCGACGGCAACGGCAACCGCATCGCCCAGGAAGCGTTTCAGGGCAGCAATATGGACACCGAGAGCCATGACCTGCACGCCAAATTCGGCTTCGATCTGGATGACGATCGGCGCCTGAGCCTGTCCCTGCAGGAGTACGAGGACAAACAAGACACCGGCTATGTGGCCGGCTCTCGCAATGGCGAGTCGGTGGCGATCAAAGGCTTGCAGTTGAGCGACCAGCCGTTCACCCATAACCAGGCCGTGAATTTCAATTACAGCGATCGCGATCTGTTCGGCCAGCACTTGATGGTGGAAAGCTACTGGCGCAAACAGCAGGCGCGGTTCTTCCCCTACAACTGGGGTGCCAACGCCGGGGTCGTAGCCTCCGAGAGCGAAGCCGAGGTCTATGGCCTGCGCACCGCCGTGGAAAGCACCCTGCCCTCGATTGGCAGCGCTACCGGCAACCTGGTCTGGGGCGCCGATTTCGAGAACGAGCAAATCAGCCAGCAGGGCGACCGTTATCGCGTCGACGGCTTGGCCTACACGCCGACAGGCGAGCGCTACGCCTTCGGCCCGGACATTGAGACCAACACCACGGCACTTTTTGCTCAATCGAGTTGGGACATCGGCGACTGGACCCTGCGCGGCGGTGCGCGGCATGAATGGATTCACAGCGATGTGGCCGACAGCATCGCCTTTGGCGGCATTTGGCAAGCGGGCGTGTCCGAAGTGCTGCCCGGCGGCACGCTGAAGTACGAAGACACTCTTTACAACCTCGGTGCGGTTTACCACATCAGCAGCGAGCAGGATGTATTCGTCAACTTCAGCCAGGGCTTCTCGCTGCCCGATGTGCAGCGCTTCCTGCGTGATGTGCGCGGCAGTTACAACATCCAGGACCTCAACGCTCAGGCGATCAAGGTCGACAGTTACGAACTCGGCTGGCGCGGTGACTGGGAGTCGTTGCAGGCCAACGTCACGCTGTTCGAGAACCGCTCGGACGTGACGCAGTACTACGATTCCGTCACCCGTGCGCAACGGCTGATCGATCAGAAAGAACGCGTGCGCGGTGTCGAGACCAGCCTGACTTATCACCTCGATCAAGCCTGGTCGCTGGGCGGAACCTACGCGTGGACCAAAGGCGAAACCCGCCAGAACGGCGAATGGCTCGATTTGCCGGCCACGCGCATCTCTCCAGCCAAGACCACCGCCTTCGTCGCCTATGAACAGGACGACTACAACCTGCGGTTGCAGGCAATGCGCCTGGACAGCTACGACGCCGGTTTCAAGGATGGCAACGGGCGTAAAATCGAAGGCTATACCACGGTCGATCTGCTGGCCGGCGTGGAGTTGCCGGTCGGCAAACTGGACATGGGCGTCTATAACTTGAGCGATCGCAACTATGAAACGCTCTACATGCAGGCCAATGCGGCCGCGCCTTACCCTCATGCCGAAGGGCGTCGATTGGCGGTCAGCTATTCGGTGGATTGGTAAACGCGCGCTGGTCGTTCGTGGGGGCGAATTGTGGTTAAAATGCCGCCCCCTTTGCATGGCCGACCTTGCCCGATGAACCCAGATGCCCTCTCCGTCCTCCACGACCATTTGCTGACTGCGCTTGCGGCTGCACCCGCCGAAACCCGTCGGCTGTTCCACGGCCGTGGCCGCTGCTGGCCAGGGCTGGAGCAATTGACCGTCGACTGGCTGCAAGGCGTGGTGCTGGTCTGCGTGTTCAAGGAACCGCAAGCGTCGCAACTGGAGGATTTGAAGCAGCGGCTGATGGCGATCACACGGTCGCCTGCCTGGGCGACCTCCGGCGCGCATACCTTGCTGCTGCAGCATCGATACCTGCCGGAAAGCACCACCGAGTGGCTGCTCGGGGAGCCGATCGACGAGATGACGATCACCGAGGGCGGTCTGCATTATCGTGTGGACCTGGGCCGCAAACAGAACACCGGCCTGTTCCTCGACATGCGCTACGGCCGCGACTGGGTGCGGGCCAATGCTGATGGCAAGCGGGTGTTGAACCTGTTCGCGTATACCTGCGGGTTTTCCGTGGCCGCGATTGCGGGTGGCGCCACGCATGTGGTCAATCTGGACATGGCTCGCTCGGCCCTGAGCCGTGGCCGCGACAATCATCGGCTCAACGGGCATGACTTGAGCAAGGTGAGTTTTCTCGGCCATGACCTGTTCAAGTCCTGGGGCAAGGTCATCAGCAAGGGTCCTTACGATCTGGTGATCATTGACCCGCCGTCCTTTCAGAAAGGCAGTTTTCTGCTGACCAAGGATTACCAGCGCGTGCTGCGTCGCCTGCCGGAACTGCTCAGCCCTCAAGGCACGGTACTGGCCTGCATGAACGATCCGGCTTTCGGTGCGGACTTCCTCATCGATGGCGTTACCCGCGAAGCGCCGAGCCTGCGGTTTGAGCAGCGGCTGGAAAATCCGCCGGAGTTTCCGGATGCCGATGTTGAATGCGGGTTGAAGGCGTTGGTGTTCACGCTGAAAAACTGAGTCACCGCCCGCTCCCACAAGGTATCAACGCGGCTGCAACACCAGCGCAAACAGCTCGCCATGCCCACCGACATTGAGCTTGTGATAGAGATTGCGCCGATGCACCTTCACCGTTTCCGGGGAAATACCCAGTTGCTGGGCGATGGCTTTGCTGGAGAAGCCCTGGAGGATCAGCCGCGCCGTTTCGATTTCGCGCATCGACAAACGCGCATCGAAGCGATCCAGCAGGGTCGCCAAGTCGCCAGCCACGGCCTCGGCGGTAGGCCCTTCCGGGGGCATCAGTTGCAGGTGATGGCGCATGGCCGCCAGCACCCAGTCGCGCACGCACAGCAGACGGCCCTGCTCTTCAAGAGTGAACGCCGTCGAGCGGCCCAACGATAAACCGAGCACCGCGCCGTCGACGTTGACCATGAACTGCAACTCGTCGCTACCCACCACCGAGTGGAAATAGCTCAGGTAATACTCGCTCTGCTGAAACTGGTCGGGAGCCACGGCGGCCAGGCTGTGCAAGCCATCGGCAATACCGGCACAAGCGGCCTGGTAGAACGGATCGAGCAGATACATGCCGGCGCAGTAGTCCGCCAGTTCTTCATGCTCGTCGGCGCCGCTCTTAGCGTCGAAATCAATCAGCAGCCGTGGCACTCGCCCCGATCGCATTACCGCGACCAGCGCGTTATCCATCGGCACCAATAGCCGTAGCGTGTCCACCAGCGCACGCCAGAATCCGTCCTGACCCAACGCCGCAAAGACCCGCGCCAACCCTTGGTGCACCGGCAATTCCTTGAGCAACGCGTCCACGCCCTACCCCTTTCGAGTAACCCATGATGGGAATGGGTGAGTCCCCCGCCTGCCGATACGCTGCAAGCACCTGATCATCACCGGCCTGCAGCAGGCCAGGAGTGCCGCATCATGAGTGGTCATCGCTCGCATATCAACCTGGGACTGGGCGCCTGTTTGTGCGCTTCGCTTTCGGCGATCGCCGCCGACGCCCCCACCGTGAACGTCTACAACTGGTACGACTACATCGGCCCCAACACCTTGCAGGATTTCAAGCGCGACACAGGGATCCAGCCGGTTTACGACACCTTCGACAGCGCCGAAGTCCTGGAAGGCAAACTGCTGACCAGCCGCAGCGGCTACGACGTGGTGGTGGCCAGCAATTTCAGCCTGCCGACGCTGATCAAGGCCGGGGCGCTTGCACCACTGCCTCGGGCGCAAATGCCTGACTACAAAAACATGGATACCGCGCTGCTGGCGAAACTGGCCAACAACGATCCGGGTAACCAGTACGCTGTGCCGTATCTGTGGGGCACCAACGGCATCGGCTACAACGTCGACAGGGTCCGGGCCGCACTGGGCGACAAGGCGCCGGTGGATTCCTGGGAGCTGGTGTTCAACGAAGCGAACCTGGCCAAGCTCGGCGAGTGCGGCGTGGCGATGCTCGACTCGCCTTCGGAGATGCTGCCGGTCGCGCTGCATTACCTGGGCCTGCCGCCCAACAGCACCAACCCCGAGGACTACAAGAAAGTCCAGGCGCTTTTGCTCAAGCTGCGCCCGCATATTACCTACTTCAACTCTTCAAAATTCATCAGCGACCTGGCCAACGGCAACATCTGCGTGGCGGTGGGTTGGTCCGGCGCGATGCTGGAAGCCAAGACCAACGCCGAACAAGCGGGCAATGGTGTGAAGATCGCCTACAGCCTGCCGAAGGAAGGGGCGCCGGTGTGGTTCGACACCTTGGTGCTGCTCAAGGACGCGCCACATCCGCAGCAAGGCCTGGCGTTCATCGACTATTTGATGCGCCCCGAAGTCATCGCCCCGGTCACGGACCATCTGTCCTACCCCAACGGCAACCGCAACGCGACCAGCCTGGTGGCCGAGGCGACTCGCAACAACCCTGCCATTTACCCGCCGGCCGAGGCCTTGGCCAAGCTGTTTACCCTTGAACCTCTGCCCAAGGCGACCGAGCGCGTGCGCACTCGCGTCTGGAGCGCCGTGAAAAACGGTCAGTGATTCCCGATGCCTCTCAGCCAAACGCAATCCCATGTAGGAGCGAGCCTGCTCGCGATGACGGTGGGTCAGTCGATATCCGTGTTGAATGATAAACCGCTATCGCGAGCAGGCTCGCTCCCACAGGTTCCGCACCTGACTGGCATTTGTCAGTAAGTCCCCCCTTTTCTGCCACGAACTGAAGATGAGAGAAACGATGAAACCACGAGCCCGCGATCTGAACATTCAGTTCGGCCAACTGCAACCCGGCCCCCTCAACGCGATCACCGATGTGCCCGGCGTACGGGTCGGCCACAGCAATGTGCGAGGACGAACCGCCAGCGACCGCGACATCCATACCGGCGTCACGCTGATCGAGCCACGCGCCGGTTCCGCCAATCAACAGCCATGCTTCGCCGGCGTCCATGTGCTCAACGGTAATGGCGACGCCACGGGGCTTGAGTGGATTCGCGAGGCCGGTCTGCTGACCAGCCCGATTGCCTTCACCAATACCCACAGCCTGGGCATCGTGCGCGATGCACTGATCGATTTGGATCGTCAGGAGCAACCCGACGATGGGCGCCTTTACTGGAACATGCCGGTAGTGCTGGAAACGTTCGACGGCTTGCTCAACGACATCAATGGTTTTCATGTACGTCCTGAACATGTGGCCGAAGCGCTGCGCACAGCCGTCGGCGGCCCGGTCATCGAAGGCGCGGTGGGCGGGGGCAGCGGGATGATCTGTCATGAATTCAAGGGCGGGATCGGCACCGCATCGCGCCGGTTGAATAGCGCTCAAGGAGGCTGGACCGTCGGCGCAATCGTCCAGGCCAACCACGGCATTCGTCACGAATTGCGCGTCGACGGTTACCCGGTGGGGCGTTACATGGAGCAGGTCGACTCGCCCTTCCTCAAAGCCTCCCTGCCCCATCCGGGCATGGGCTCCATCGTCGTCTGCCTGGCCACCGACGCGCCTCTTTTGCCACACCAATGCACCCGCCTCGCGCAACGTGCCAGCCTCGGCCTGGCCCGCACCGGTGGCGGCAATGAAGACCACAGCGGCGACATTTTCGTGGCCTTCGCCACCGGCAATCAGCACGTACCGCCGGCCGCCTATGAAGGCAAAGGCGCGCCTACTTGCGATCACCTGAGGATGGTCAACAACGACCACATCAGCGAACTGTTCCTGGCCGCCACCGAAGCTGTGGAGGAAGCCATCATCAACGCCCTGTTGGCCTCGAATACCGCCGAAGGTAACGGCCATACGGTGCCGGGCCTGGATGCCAACACCTTGCTCAAAGCGTTGCGCCAGGCCGGTTGGCCGGGGGGATTAGACTAATGGTACTTGAGTGCCAGCCCCCACCTTCTTACGATGTTGATACGTAGCGGTTGGAGGTTTAAAGCCGTTGCGTAGGTGGTGAGTGAACTGAACCCCAATAAGCTCACCACTTGTTTCATGCGCATCTTGAGCCTCTGGCTCTACTTCCTCCCCATCAAAGAGCTTCGAGGCTCTTTTTTTGTCTGTCGAAAAGCATTGGCGCTGGCCGGTTGGCAAAGATGAACATCCTGGGCCGCGTCGCTGCGTCTGGATGCACCGAAAAGATCACGACCGATCACCCACGCAGCCTCCAGATGAACCGTCGGCTCCTGGATTTCCGATTCGAATAGCAGCTCGGACGTCACAACGCTGGCACCGCAATAATCGAAGATCCCATGGTCGATCTGCGTTTTCATGGCATCGGCATAACCATGGCGCGCATAGGTTCCCGCGTCGGCGCCACCAACGCCCACAAGGTGAACCCGCAGATGGCGAAGCTTCTTCTCCAACTTGGCATCGGCACTGAAATCGAATGCCCAGCCATTGGCGAACACCCGATCGATCCAGCCTTTGAGCAGCGCCGGCATCGACCACCAATAAACCGGATACACCAGCACCAGCGCATCGGCGCCATCGATTCGCGCCTGCTCGGCGGCCACATCGGCAGGGGGTGGGGCTTCCCGGTGATGGACGGCGAGATCGGCCGCGCCGAACCTCGGATCGAATCCTTGCGCCCAAAGGTCCGCGATCTCGAAAGAGTGGTCGGAATCAGCTGCGCATACACCTTCGCCGATCTGCCTGGCGAGGCTATGGGTGAGCGATTGTAGATCATGGTGAGCGACAACAATGAGTGCGTGCATGTCGAAAACTCCTGCTACGGAATGAGTGATTGAGGGCTGGAGACGAGCCTTATATACTCTTGGTAAGTTACGATCAGTAAGCTACTTTTGGTACATAAGCATGTCAAGCACCGAAACACCTGAGCAGGATTCCCCCCAACCACGTCGCCGAATGTCGCGCGAAGAGCGCCAGCGCCAGTTGCTGGATGTCGCCTGGCAGCTGGTTCGAGAGGAAGGGACGGAAGCGTTGACCCTTGGTCGGCTCGCCGAACAGGCGGGGGTGACCAAGCCGGTGGTGTATGACCATTTCACCACCCGCCCCGGATTGCTGGCGGCGCTTTATCAGGAGTTCGACGCACGTCAGACCTCGCTCATGGACGCCGCGCTTCAAACCAGTGAACCGACGCTGGCCAGCAAGGCAACGGTCATCGCGTCTTCATATGTTGATTGCGTCCTTCTCCAGGGCCGCGAGATACCCGGCGTGATCGCGGCGCTGACCAGCTCGCCCGAGCTGGAAAAGATCAAGCGTGAGTACGAAGCGATCTTCATGGACAAGTGCCGCAGCGCCCTCCTTCCCTTCACCGGCACGGGTGAAATTGCGCCAGCGAGCCTTCGGGCGATGCTCGGTGCAGCCGAGGCGCTGTCCCATGCCGCCGCGATTGGCGAGATCACGCCAGTGCAGGCACAAGACGAACTTTTCGCAACGATCGTAGGGATGGTCGAAAGAAGCGCATGCATTGGCGTCGGCCTCGAAACCTGAGCGGCCCTTTCTAACCCGATGCTATCAACCCTCATGGCGGCAGTGCCGGTGTGCTCCCTGGACCGCCGCTCACATCCGGCCGAAACTTGCGCATAGCAACAGTAGGCTAAGCTTTGAGCAGCTCATTGCTCACGATGCTCGATTCTGCAGGGTTTGGTTTTTTCTGGAGAGCGTCTGCAACAGCTATCTCAGACAGGCCCAAACCTTTCACGCAGGATTGACGTGATGACCGAGCCCCTCCTCAGCTTTGATGCACTCAAGCGCGCCGCGGCGTCTGGCGAAATCGATACCGTGTTGGTCTGCATGGTCGACATGCAAGGACGACTGGTCGGCAAGCGATTCCAGGTCGAGTTTTTCATCGACAGCGGCCATGAAGAAACCCATTGCTGCAATTACCTGCTGGCTGACGACATCGACATGGAACCGGTGCCGGGTTACGCCGCGGCCAGCTGGAGCAAAGGTTATGGCGACTTTGTCCTGAAACCCGACATGGCCACCTTGCGTCGCGTGCCTTGGCTGGAATGCACGGCGCTGGTGCTCTGTGATGTGCTCGATCATCACCACCGGCGCGACCTGCCGCACAGCCCGCGGGCGATCCTTAAAAAGCAGATCGAGCGCCTGCGCGAACGCGGCTATACCGGCATGTTTGCCTCGGAGCTGGAGTTCTATCTGTTCGACGAGAGTTATGAGGCGATCCACAAACGCAACTATCACAAGCCCAAAACCGCCGGCCATTACATTGAGGATTACAACATCCTGCAGACCACCCGCGAGGAGCCGGTATTGCGGGCGATTCGCAAGCATCTGCAGGCATCCGGCATTCCCGTGGAAAACTCCAAGGGTGAATGGGGGCCGGGACAGGAAGAAATCAACATCCGGTATGCCGATGCCCTGACCATGGCCGACCATCACGTGATCATCAAACACGCCTGCAAAGAGATCGCCCAACTGCAGGGCAAGGCAATCACGTTCATGGCCAAGTGGCGCTATGACGCCGCCGGTTCCAGCAGCCACGTGCACAACTCGTTGTGGGACAAGAACGGCAAAAAACCGCTGTTCTTCGACCCCAAGGCCGAATTCGGCATGTCGAAGCTGATGCGTTCCTGGGTGGCCGGTCAGCTCAAATACGCTAACGACATCACCTGTTTTCTTGCGCCCTATATCAATTCGTACAAGCGCTTTCAGGCCGGCACTTTCGCGCCGACGCGGGCCGTATGGAGCCGGGACAATCGCACCGCAGGTTTTCGTTTATGCGCCGAAGGCAGCAAGGCCATCCGCATCGAATGCCGCATCGGTGGCGCCGACCTCAACCCTTATCTGGCCTTCGCGGCGTTGATCGCCGCGGGGCTGGCCGGTATCGACGAGAAACTCAACCTGGCGCCGCCCTTCGAAGGCGATGCCTACGTCGACGAGCACTTGCCTGAAGTGTCGAAAACCCTGCGCGAGGCCTGCGCCGCGCTCAAGGCCTCGAGCATGTTGCGCGAGGCGTTCGGCGATGAAGTGATCGACCACTACGTGCACACCGCCGAGTGGGAACAGAAAGAGTACGACCGGCGCATCACCGACTGGGAACTGCAGCGCGGCTTCGAGCGCTATTGAGCACACACCATGACTGAGATCGTTCAACTCATCTCTCCGGTCGATGGCCGGGTCTACGCCGAACGCCGCCGTGCCGATGCGGCGCAGCTCGAGCAGGCTCTGGCGGAGGCCACAGTGGCCCAGGCGCAATGGCAACGCCGGCCACTGAGCGAGCGCGCAGCCTTATGCAGCGCCGCCGTGGACGCGATGCTGGCGATGAAGGCCGAGATCGTGCCGGAACTGGCCTGGCAAATGGGCCGCCCGATCCGCTTCGGCGCTGGCGAGCTGCGTGGTTTCGAGGAGCGTGCGCGACACATGATCGCCATTGCGCCTGAAGCGTTGGCGGCGATTGAACCTGTCCCTGTCGCCGGTTTTCGGCGTTGGATCAAACGCGAGCCGTTGGGTACGGTGCTGGTTATCGCGCCGTGGAATTACCCGTATCTGACGGCAGTCAATACGATCATCCCGGCGCTGATGGCGGGCAACAGCGTGATCCTCAAACACGCTTCGCAAACCTTGCTGGTGGGCGAGCGTTTCGCCGAGGCGTTTCGCCGTGCTCATCTGCCCGAAGGCCTGTTCCACAACGTGCTGCTCGATCATCAGCAGACCGCCACGATCATCGCTTCAGGACGTGTGCAGCAGGTGAACTTCACCGGCTCGGTGGGGGCCGGCAAAGCCATGGAAGCCGCTGCCATGGGCCGCTTCCTCGGCATGGGTCTGGAGCTCGGCGGCAAAGACCCCGCCTACGTCAGGGCAGACGCCAACCTTGAGCATGCGGTGGAAAACCTGGTGGATGGCAGTTTCTTCAACTCCGGGCAAAGCTGCTGCGCCGTCGAACGTATCTATGTCGATGAGAATATCTACCCGGCCTTTGTCGAGCGCTTCGTCGACTTGACCCGCCAATACGTACTGGGCAACCCGCTTTACGAAGCCACCACCCTCGGCCCGCTGGTGGCGCCGAGCGCCGCTGAATTCGTTCGCAGGCAGATCGCCGATGCACTGACACAAGGGGCCAGGGCGTTGATCGATCCACAGGATTTTCCCGCCGATGCACCCGGCAGCGCCTATCTAGCGCCGCAGGTACTGGTGGACGTCACCCATCAAATGTCGGTGATGCGCGAGGAAAGCTTTGGCCCGGTGGTCGGCATCATGCCGGTGGCCAGCGACGACGAAGCCATCGCGTTGATGAACGACAGTGAGTTCGGGCTCAGCGCGTCCATCTGGACCCAGGATCTCGCTTCCGCCGAACGCATCGGCGACGAGATCGCCACCGGCACCGTATTCATGAACCGCTGCGATTATCTGGACCCCGCCCTGGCCTGGACCGGGATGAAAAACAGCGGGCGCGGCGTCACGCTGTCACGCCTGGGCTATGAACACCTGACCCGCGCGAAATCCTTCCATCTGCGCCACGAGATCTGAGCCATGAGCCTGACCGCGAACTGGAACTACCCCACGAGCATCCGCTTTGGCATCGGCCGCATCGCCGAATTGGCCGAGGTCTGCCGCAGCCAAGGGATCCAGCGACCGTTGCTGGTCACCGACAGCGGCCTGGCGCGTGCCCCGATCACCACGGCGGCGGTGGAATCCTTGCGCGCTGCCGGCCTCGGTGTAGCGCTGTTTTGCGACCTCAAGCCGAATCCGATTGAAGCCAATCTGGCGGGAGGGCTCGATGCCTGGCGCGCCGGCAACCACGATGGCGTGGTCGCCTTCGGCGGTGGCAGTGGCCTGGACATGGGCAAGCTCATCGCGTTCATGAGCGGCCAGACCCGACCGGTCTGGGATTTCGAAGACATCGGCGATTACTGGACACGCGCCGACGAAAGCAGCATCGCCCCGGTCATTGCGGTGCCGACCACAGCGGGGACCGGCTCCGAAGTCGGCCGTGCGGCGGTGATCATCGACGAGCGTACGCACACCAAACGCATCATCTTTCACCCGAAAATGATGCCGCGGGTAGTCATCAGCGACCCGGCCCTCACCGTCGGCATGCCGGCAAAAGTCACTGCCGGCACCGGCATGGATGCGTTTGCCCATTGCCTGGAATCGTACTGCGCTCCCGGTTTTCATCCGATGGCCGAAGGCATTGCGGTGGAAGGCATGCGCCTGGTGGCCAATGCGCTGGTACGCGCCGTACACACCCCCTCCGACCTCGATGCGCGCGCGCAGATGCTGGCGGCTGCGGCAATGGGCGCCACCGCTTTCCAGAAAGGCCTGGGTGGCATGCACGCACTCGCCCATCCGGTGGGCGCCCTGTACGACACCCACCACGGCATGACCAATGCCACGTTCATGCCCTATGTGCTGAAGTTCAACCGCCCGGCTATCGAGGAACGCATCACTCGCCTGGCGGCTTATTTGCGTCTGCCCTCCCCAGGCTTCGACAGCTTTCTGGCCTTCGTCCTCAAGCTGCGCAAAGACATCGGCGTGCCCCATACGCTGTTTGAACTGGGGGTGGATGACAAGCAGGCCGATCTGATCGCCGACATGGCGATTGTCGACCCCTGCGCCGGCGGCAACCCGCTGCCGTTGACACGAACTGGCGCGGCAGAAATTTTCGACGCGGCGTTTCACGGCCGTCTCTAGAGCAATCGTCTGTTCATGACTTGGGGGCTTCTGTGGCTAGAGAATTTCTGTGGCTGGATTCCTGTGGCTAGAGGCTTCTGTGGCGAGGGGGCTTGCCCCCGTTCGGCTGCGCAGCAGTCGCAAAGCTGATGCATGCGGTGTGTCTGTCAGAACGAGTAGTGTTTTTGGGACTGCTTCGCAGTCCAACGGGGGCAAGCCCCCTCGCCACAGAAGCGCCCTAGCCCCAGGAGCCCCCTATCCACAGAAGCCCCTAGCCGCAGGGTCTAGTGTCTGACACTGACCTTATCAACCAACAGGAAGCACGCAAATGGACCGTCTCACGGCGAAAGATTTTCCCCCGGAACTGCTCGAACTCTACGACTGCTACGCCCACGGTAAAATCAGCCGTCGAGCGTTTCTTGATCGTGCGGCGCTGTTCACCTTTGGCGGATTGACGGCAACGGCCCTCCTCGCCACTTTGAGCCCGAATTATGCGCTGGCCGAACAGGTGCAATTTACCGACCCGGATATCATTGCCGAATACATCACCTACCCCTCGCCCAAGGGTCACGGGAAGGTTCGTGGCTATTGGGTGCGCCCTGCCAAAGCCACCGGCAAGGTACCGGCGGTGGTGGTCGTGCATGAAAACCGTGGGCTTAATCCTTACATCGAGGATGTCGCCCGGCGCCTCGCCAAAGCGGGGTTCATCGCACTCGCCCCTGACGGCCTGACGTCGGTGGGCGGCTATCCCGGCAACGATGATAAAGGCCGGGAACTGCAGCAGACCGTCGACCCGGAAAAGCTCATGAATGATTTTTTCGCCGCCATCGAGTGGCTGATGAAGCATGACGCCACCGGCGGTAAAGTCGGCATCACCGGCTTCTGTTATGGCGGTGGAGTCGCCAATGCCGCAGCCGTGGCCTATCCGGAGCTAGGGGCCGCCGTACCCTTTTATGGCCGTCAGCCAAAGGCTGAAGATGTCCCCAGAATCAAAGCCCCACTGTTGCTTCACTATGGCGAACTGGATACACGGATCAATGAAGGGTGGCCCGCCTACGAACAGGCGTTGAAAGCGGCCGGCAAGACCTATGAAGCCTATATCTATCCGGGCGTGAACCATGGCTTTCACAACGACTCCACCCCTCGATACGATGATGCCGCCGCCAGGCTTGCCTGGGACCGGACACTGGCCTGGTTTCGGCGTTACTTGGCTTGATTAAGCAAATATACATAATGGCGATACGGAATAACACTTATGAAGAAGTCACTGAACCTATCGTTCTTCATCGCCATTCTTAATATTGAACCTACCGCCTGCTAACCCACCGCGATTATAAAATAATATTAAAAATTACGTTCCTCTTATCCATTGCATATTTATCCGCGCCTGCTTAACTGCAAAAACTGCTGATGACAGCAGTGCCCGTAAACACCACGGAAGGAACCGTTATGAGCAATTCAACTCGCCATAGCATGCCCCCCTATGGGGTGGCCATCCAAAGCGCGATCAAGGCAGGCGACCTGCCGCAAATGAAGACGCTGTTGAAACAACGCGATGCATCCACACCAGAAAACAAAGAGCTAACTACCGCTTACGAGCAATTGGCAAAGGAAGTCGCACGCCTGGAAAAGCACTAACAGCTATTTCCGCTCCCCTTATTGCAATGGAGGCAATAACCATGTCTGGTTTTACTCAACAATCTGTCGGTTTGTTTCCACTCGCCTACCGAATTGGTACTTCGGCAGCGGGTGCACAAAGTCTGGCACTTAATCTTTTGGTCTTTACCCCTGACGAGACTGTAAACGGCACCGCTGCAATCACTCAGGCGACCAACCCGCCGCTGGATGTGCACGCCGATGTCTGGGGCGAGTACACCTACCTGACAGTCATGTCACCCGGCGTCAGCAAAATCCTGATCACCGCCCAGGGCAATCATGGCGGCCCTGGCTCCAATTCCATCGTGAATTTCAAGTTGCAACTGGTGGTGGGCACCGACTGGAAAGAAGGCGTCGCCAACTATTCGTACTTGAATGGTCAGCAGCAGTGGGTCGAGGTCAACAATGCGCCCGCCCACCTCATTGAGGCGGTGCCGTCCCGCGTCTCCCCGCTGCCGTTGGAACCCGGTCCGGTCATTCCGCCGGAATCATCGTATCCGCCCATCATGCCGCTGTACGCCGCGCCGATTCAAAGTGCAATGGCCAGTGGTGACCTGGCCCAGATGAAAAACCTGTCGCGCCTGGCCCAGCAGCAACTGGATCAGCAACCCCAACTGCAGAGTGCGCTTGAAACGGCCAAGGACGAAATCAGCCGCCAGGAACGCCGCTGACTCGACCACGAAAGATGCCCGACTTGTTTTCAATACAAATAAGGGAGTAGCACCATGTCAATCGGACTTTTTCATACCCGCCTCAACGTCAGCAATCACCTGCTGGGCGCACCGGTTTTAACCCTGGATCTGCTGGTGGATACCGCAAAGAAAAAGGTCAGCGGGATTGCCAGTATTTTCCAAAGCACCTACCCGACCCTCAACTTCCGTGCCCGCGTATGGGGTGAGTACTCCGAGGCCAAGCTGACGCCGACGGCGGAGAATCACATCATCCTCACCTTGGCCGGCAGCCCGAGCGGCCCTCTCAGCCAGATCGCCCAGACCTTCGGTTTGAAGGGCATCCTGGGCGGCGATTGGGCCAGCGGTTATGTCGACTACAAATATCAGGAACAGGGTCACTGGCATTACGTGAAACACGCAGCGGTCAGCCAGGCTCCCGCAATTGTGCGCCCAGAGCATCCGCACCATGCGGTGCCGCTCTACGCCGTCGCGGTACAGCAAGCACAAGCCAGCGGTGACCTGGCGCAACTGAAGGCCGTGGTCAGCCAGGGTGAACAGCAACTGGCCCACAGCGGTGCGCTGCGCAATGCACTGGACCAGTTGAACGTTGAAATCGCCCGGCTGGAGGCTCGCTAACCACGTCCCCCGTAGCAGCTGCCGAGCCTGCGAGGCTGCGTTCGGCTGCGCAGCAGTCGTAAAACCTGCCCATGCGGTTTACCTGATAGACCGCAGTGCCTGAATTCACGACTGCTTCGCCGCCGAACGCAGCCTTCGGCAGCTGCTACAGATTGCATTACGGCTTATCTGACGGGGATTGGCCAATGCTCGGGCTCAACAATAAAAGGTAAATCCGGTCGCGCCACTGACCCAAGGAAGGCGCGAACACTTCGATGGATTCGTGCCGCGCACGCGTTGTGCGCAAGGATTTTCCATGTCAGACACTCGACCTGCCCGCTACCTCAGTGAAACCGACCTCAAACGCTACGTGCCGGTGCATGTGGTCTGGGAGATCACCCTGGCCTGCGACCTCAAATGCCTGCATTGCGGCTCACGCGCCGGCCACAGACGCCCCGATGAATTGAACACCCGGGAATGCCTGGACGTCATCGATTCCCTGGCCGCCCTCGGCACCCGCGAGATCACCCTGATCGGTGGTGAAGCTTATTTGCGCAAGGACTGGACGCAACTGATCCAGGCCATCCACGATCACGGCATGTACTGCGCCATACAAACCGGCGGACGCAACCTGACGCCCGCGAAAATGCAGGCAGCGGTAGATGCCGGGCTCAATGGCGTCGGTGTTTCACTGGATGGATTGGCCCCGCTGCATGACGCGGTGCGCAATGTGCCGGGTTCATTCGACAAGGCGGTTGATACCCTGCGACGGGCCAAACAGTCCGGCCTTGCGGTGAGCGTCAACACGCAAATCGGCGCAGCCACGTTGCCCGACTTGCCCGAGTTGATGGACCTGATCATCGGCCTGGGCGCCACTCACTGGCAGATCCAGCTGACGGTCGCGATGGGCAATGCCGTCGATCACCCGGAGCTGTTGTTGCAGCCTTATCAACTGCTGGAAGTGATGCCGTTGCTGGCGCGTCTGTATCGCGAAGGGGTCGACCGCGGCCTGCTGATGAACGTGGGCAACAACATTGGTTACTACGGCCCTTACGAACACATGTGGCGTGGTTTCGGCGACGAGCGCGTGCACTGGAGCGGCTGCGCCGCTGGCCAGACTGTGCTGGCGCTGGAAGCCGACGGCACGGTAAAGGGATGTCCGTCATTGGCAACCGTGGGATTTTCCGGCGGCAACGTGCGCAACATGAGCCTGCACGATATCTGGCACTACAGCGAAGGCATGCACTTTGGCCGCTTGCGCGGCGTCGAAGACCTGTGGGGTTACTGCCGAAGCTGTTACTACAACGACGTCTGCCGTGGCGGCTGCACCTGGACGTCGCATTCCCTGCTCGGCAAACCCGGCAACAACCCCTACTGCCATTACCGCGCGCTGGACCTGCAAAAACGCGGGCTGCGCGAGCGCATCGTCAAACTCGAAGACGCGGCGAAGACCTCCTTCGCCGTCGGACGTTTTGACCTGATCACCGAACGCATCGACACCGGCGAAACGGTCAGCAGCGTCAGCGACAGCGGCCAGGTGATCAAACTGGCCTGGGCAAACCAGGGCCAGAAATCGCCGGACGAAGGACGTATTCCACCGCAACTGGCGCTGTGTCGGGGTTGCTTGCAGTACATCCATGCGCACGAAGTGACCTGCCCTCACTGTGACGCCGATGTGGCCGCTGCAGAAGCGGTGCACCAGACAGACCGTGCGCGGCAACAAGCGATTATCAACACCCTGACCGGCCTGCTGGGGATGCCGCGAAATACCTTGATGTGACTTCGTCATGCCCATAAAAACGCCCATGTAGGAGCCAGGCTTGCCGACGAAGGCGTCCTAAAGAGCGCCTTCGCCGGCAAGCCTGGCGCCTACGAAAAGCCAAGGCGGCCCTTGCGCAAAACTTGCCTCCAGCCACTCCTTGAATGCCATGAGCGTTGCCGGCGTGAACGCCGCTGACGCTCGCACCAGATAAATCCCGCCCTGGGCATCCAGGTCCCACTCCGGCAGAACGCGAACCATCTGGCCGCTGGCGATCTCCCGGCTCATCAGCCACTCGCCGGCGCCCAAAATACCGACGCCGGCCTTGGCCGCGGCGAGCAACGCCTCGCCGTCGTTCGAGGTCAAGGTGCCCCTGGTGATGACCCTCTCCTGCCGATCACCCTTCGACAAGCGCCATTCAGGGAATGCCGCCAGACCGGTGAAGCCAAGGCAATTATGATCAGTGAGTTCCTTCGGACTGGTCGGTAAGCCGTGCTGTTCTATGTAACCCGGTGAAGCGCAGAGAATGCGCCGATGATCGCTGAGCTTCTTAGCGACCAGGCGGTTGTCGTTCAATTCGCCAATACGAATCGCCGCATCGAATCCCTCACCAATGATGTCGACCACGCGATCGCTGTAATCCACCTCGACGGAGACCAGCGGATGAGCCGCCAGAAATTCCGGCAACATCGACGCCAGCCACAAACGCCCCATCGCCGCAGGAAAAGCCAGGCGCAAGACGCCACGAACCTGCGCCGCGCCCAGTGACGCTTCCTGCTCGGCTTCGATGATCAATCCCGTGGCGGAGCGCAGACGTTCGACGAGACGGTTGCCGGCATCGGTCAACCGCACTTGACGCGTCGTGCGCTCCATCAGCCGCACGCCCAAGCGCTTTTCCATGGCCGCCAGGCGCTTTGAAATCACCGTCGGATGGCGTTGCAGCAACCGTCCGGCAGCCACGAACGAATGCGCCGAGGCGACCGCAAGAAGCGCTGCAATTTCATCGATGTGGCGGCTGTCCAGTGGGTTCACAAAACACTCTTTTGTTCAGGTAAAAACAATCACGGCTTGAGGACGATCGCTCCGCGAGATTGGCCGCCTTCCAGATCGGCATGGGCCTTGGCCACGTCGGCCAATGCATAGCGGCCCCAAATGCCGGGCTTGATTATGCCCGCCTCGACCGCGGCCAGTACATCATCGGCCCGTTGCCGGTATTCGGCGATGTCCGTGGTGTGCGCGGCGAGTGAAGGACGGGTCAGGAACAGCGAGCCTTTGGCATTGAGCGTGGCCACTTCGACCGCCGTCGGCGCTCCGGAGGATGCCCCGAAAGACACCATCAACCCGCGCGGTCGCAAGCAGTCGAGCGACGCTTCGAACGACACCCGCCCGATGGGATCGTAGACCACATCGGCTTTCTTGCCGTGGGTGATCTGCGCCACATCCGTGGCCAGTGTCTGGGCATTGAACACCAGCACCGCATCGCAACCCAGCGCCTTGGCTGTCTCGACACTCTCGGTCCGAGACACAATGCCGATGACAAAAGCCCCCAGGTGTTTAGCCCATGTCGCCATGATTTGCCCGAGGCCGCCCGCTACGCCATACAGAACCAAGGTGGTGCCGGGGCCGACCGGATACGTCGTCTTCAGCAGGTATTGCGCGGTAATGCCTTTGAACAACACTGCGGCGGCCTCTTCAGCCGTCAATGCGTCTGGAATCGGCACCAGCCGCTCGGCCGGAAACAGCCGCGCACTGGCGTAGGCGCCAACAGGCCCGGTTGCGTACGCCACCCGATCACCCACCTTGACGTTGTTCACCCCCGCGCCGATGGCGGCAACCCGGCCCGCCCCTTCAAGGCCCAGACCCGACGGTAATGGCAGCGGTACGGCGCCCTTGCGCTGACTCACATCAAGGAAGTTGACGCCAATCGCCTCCTGCTCCAGCCAGACTTCACCCGGCCCCGGCTCACGCGCCGTCACCTGCTCGATGGTCATCACCTCAGGTGCGCCGGTGTGTGCGATACGAACGACAGAAACCATTGCCTGACTCCTTCACTTCAGCGCAGCCCATCTGCGCTGTGTGGGGGAAGTATCGGCATTCGATTTCATGCGAACAATACAGCCTCACTGCAGTTCATTACTGCATGCAGTGCAGCAGTGTGAAACTCGCAGCGTCAAAGCGACAGCGAGGGCCAGGACGATCAATAGCATGGCGACGGCAAACGTTACCTGCATACCACTGGCGATGGCGACGGGAGATGCCGTGGTGATGTCTGCCGTCGCCGAGGCAAAGGCAAACACCGCGCCCATGACCGAGGCGCCGGTGATCAGCCCGAGATTGCGCGACAGGCTGAGCAGGCCGGAAATTACGCCGCGCTGATCCGGTCGGACGTCGGCCATGATCGCGGTGTTGTTGGCCGCCTGAAATAACGCATAACTGGCCGTGATCACCGCGATAGGCGCGAGATAACCGAGGATGCCGAAATCCGCCGGCATCGTCGATAAAGCACCCGTGCCGAGTGCCATTGCGACAAGCCCGGCGACGGTCATGCGCCGAGTGCCAAAACGATCCACCAGGCGACCGGCCGGTATACCGGTCAGCGCCGCCACCAACGGCCCTGCCGACAAGGCGAAACCGACAAGTGCCGTGCCGAGCCCAAGCGCCCCCGTAAGATAAAACGGCCCGACCACCAACGTCGCCATCATCACCGTCGAAACCAGCGTGTTCATGGCCAGGCTCGCGCTCAATCCTGGCTCGCGGAACAGCGCCAATTTGATCAATGGCGAGGCAACCCTGGCCTCAACGAATATGAAAATCCCGGCGCCGACAACAGCCGTCAGCAGCAGCGCGATATTGAGCGGCCCAAAATCACCGTGCCCGATTGTCATGGCGAGCGCATACGCCGCTAGCGTCAACCCCAGCAGCAACGTGCCAGCCTTGTCGAATCCTGCCCGCCGCGTTTTCGTCTGCGGCTCATCCGTCGGCAAATAGCGATACGCGAGCCAGATATTCAGAACACCCAGCGGTATGTTGAGCAGAAAAATCGCCTGCCAACCTGCGCCTGCGATCAGCATCCCACCAAGCGACGGCCCCAGCGTGGTGCCGACCGCCGACATCGTGCCAAGCAATCCCATAACGCTGCCGGTCTGTGCTTTCGGCACCGTCTCACCCACAAATGCCACGGTCAGCGCCAGCATGATCGCCGCCCCGCCCCCCTGCACCGCCCGGGCGCCGACCAGCCACCCAAGCGACGGCGCGACCCCACACGCCAGGGACGACAAGGTAAAAATACCGATGCCCGCCAGTAGCAAACGTCGACGGCCGACCAGGTCACCGATTCGTCCGACGCTGACAATCAGCGTGGTGATCGCCAACAGATACGCCAGAACGATCCACTGCACTTGCGCAAAGGAAGCCTCGAACGCCTCGGCCAGTGTCGGCAATCCCGCGTTGGCAATGCTGGTGTCGAGCGAAGGCATCAACATCGACAGCGAAAGGCTGGCGAGCGCCCAGCGAACCGAGCCCGATTGGGTGATGAGTTTCATGGTTTGGCCACATCTGAAAGGTAGATCAGCAGCGTATTCCCGAGCGTGATAGGGCGGAAGACGCACCACTTGCACTTAATAGTTGCGTTTGACGCCATGTCATCTCCACGTCGTGCTAACGTTGCGGGCATGACGACTCCCGACCTGAATTTGCTGATTACCCTGGATGCGCTGCTCGCCGAAGGCAGCGTCGCACGCGCCGCGCAACGACTGCGCCTGAGCCCGTCGGCCATGAGCCGGGCACTGGCGCGATTGCGCGAAACGACGGGCGACCCGCTGCTGGTCCGGGCCGGACGCGGGCTGGTGCCAACGCCTCGGGCGCTCGAATTGCGCGAACAGGTCAGTCGACTGGTGCAAGACGCCGAAGCTGTTTTACGCCCCGCCGAACAGCTCGACCTCAAGCAATTGAGCCGTGTATTCACGCTTCGCACCAGCGACGGTTTCGTCGAAAACTTCGGTCCGGCGCTGATTGCCCGTGTCAGTGAACAAGCACCTGGCGTGCGCTTGCACTTCGTGCAAAAGCTGAACAAGGACAGCGCCGCCCTCCGCGACGGTTCCGTCGACCTGGAAACCGGTGTGGTCGGCGGCACGACGAGCCCGGAAGTGCGTACCCGTGCGTTGTTCGAAGATCGCTTCATCGGCGTCGTGCGCACGGGGCATCCGCTGAGCAAAGGCGAAGTCACCGCCTCCCGTTATGCCGCTGGCAGGCACATCCTGGTCTCGCGACGCGGGCTCGATAAGGGGCCGATGGATGAAGCCCTTGAAGCGCTGGGGCTGGGGCGGGAAATCGTCACCCTCGTCAGCGGTTTCTCCGCCGCGCTGGCGCTGGCTCGCGCCTCGGACCTGATCGCCACCGTGCCTGCACAACACACCGCAAACCTGCGTGCCGGCCTGCACAGTTTTGATCTTCCGCTTAACCTGCCGCCGATCACCCTTTCGATGCTCTGGCACCCACGCATGGATGCCGACTCAGCGCATCGGTGGCTGCGTGAATGTGTGCGCAAAGTTTGTGCGCAGCCCGGTTAAGCGACACGCTTTTGTAGCAGCTGCCTGAGGCTGCGTTCGGCGGCGCAGCAGTCGTGAGTCCTGTTAACGCGTTCTACCAGACGTGGCGCACTCTCTGATTTTACGACTGCTACGCAGCCGAACGCAGGCTGCGCCAGCTGCTACGGATCGCATTGCGGCCTGGTATAAACCTCAGCCCTTCCTTTTCTGAAGCCCCTTTAACCGCACATTCGCGCGCTGCACCGCCGCCATTTTTTCCGGACGCTTCATGCGTTTCCATTTTCTGATGTCGTCTTTGGTGCGGCCACAACTGACACACAGTTCACCGCTCAGCTGGCAAACGGACACACACGGGTTTTCGATATCCTTGGCCACGTTTCAACCCCGCGTCGAACGCTTGTGTGCCAGGCGCTGCTGCCAGTTGCCGGCATGGGTGCGCTGACATTGTTCTTCAGAATCGAACTGCACGTGGGCCGCTACCGGACTGACGAGAACATCCGCTTCACTTAACGCCACGGCCGTCAGTTCGACCATGCGCGCACCCTGCCCGCTCGCCAGCGCTTGATCCTTGTTGGCCTGTGTATCGAAGACCCAGATCACCTGCAGGCTGGAAGGAAAGACCGCGTAATCGACTTCATGGGTCAGCCAACAGAACCCGATTATTTCCGCTTTGGCGGTTTCACACGCCTCGGTCAGGGTGGCGACCAGGCGACGTTCGATATGGGCCTGATCGCGTTTGCTTAAAGACATCGATGGGTCCTTGGATGATCGTCAACGTAAAAGGCCCATCATACCTTCGGTCACTCGTTTCCTCTCTGCGTCATTGCCCGCCCACAGTGACCAATAGCGTGGCAGACCTTGAAGCTTATGCTCATGAAGAGGACCGAACAGACAGCACAAAACCCATTCAGAGAAGCCCGTGGCTCCCGGTCTTTCTCATTTGTATGAGCGCTACACGGCGCCCATCCGGCGACGCTCGCTCCTCAACCCCAAATGGCACAAATCCAAGCTGCGGATACAGCAGCAGCCCCGCCGTATTCTCGTTGAAGCACGAAATCTGCACCTCGCTTGCCCGATGACGCTCAAACGCCAGCTTCACCATCGTCTCCACCAGAAACTTGGCGACACCTTTCCCCCGCGCCCCGGGTGACACGATCACATTGCCGATTGCGCAAACGCCATCGCGCTCAAACGCATAAAAGTTCGCAAAGCCAACAACCGAACCGTCCCCTTCAACCACCGTCGAGTCGGAACGTAGAGCAATCGATGTACGCAGTTGATCTTCCGTCAGCGGGTAGTGCGCCTTGGGAAACATGTAAAACAGTTCTTGGGCGTTTTGCGGAAAATCGCAAACAGTCAACACATCATCAGCATCGACGGGACGGTGGGTCAGCAGCATTGATTGGGTTCCATCCAAAGGGCGGTGCGATAGATTACGTGAAAAGAGATCCGTAATAGCGGTTCCATCTCGACAGATCAGGTAAGAGATTCTGCCTATCAAGCGTGAATACCCCACCTATTAGCTGACTGCATTATAGGCGTCTAACCTTAATGCAGCGTCGGCGTGACGCCGGCCGGTTGAGACTTGATAAAGATACGAATGAATCAGAAGCGTACTAGGCTTGCCGTGGGCCACCGTATAGGCAACTCGATTTGCCGCTATTCAGATTCCCCTGTGACCACGATGAACGGTTGATCGAACGGCTGCAGCCTATGTCATTGATTTCGCTCGTCGCTATTGCGTGCCCACCCCGGGCCCGATAGCCGGATGATTACGACCAAAGGTAACGCACACATGGCAAATGAATCGAAATGCCCGTTCAATCACGCCGCCGCGGGCGGTGGCACGACGAACCGCGATTGGTGGCCGAACCAACTGAATCTGAAGATCCTGCACCAGCACTCGCCCCTGTCCAACCCCATGGACAAGGATTTCAACTATACCGAAGCCTTCAAGAGCCTCGACTTTCAGGCGCTCAAGCAAGACCTGAACGCCCTGATGACCGATTCGCAAGACTGGTGGCCGGCAGACTTCGGTCATTATGGGCCGTTGTTTATTCGCATGGCCTGGCACAGCGCCGGCACCTATCGCGTTGGTGATGGTCGTGGCGGTGCCGGCTCCGGTCAGCAGCGTTTTGCACCGCTCAACAGCTGGCCAGACAACGTCAGCCTCGACAAGGCGCGGCGGCTGCTCTGGCCGATCAAACAAAAATACGGTCGCAACATCTCCTGGGCCGACCTGATCGTCCTCACCGGCAACGTCGCGCTCGAATCCATGGGCTTCAAGACCTTCGGTTTTTCCGGTGGCCGGCCAGACGTCTGGGAACCGGATGAAGCTGTCTACTGGGGCTCGGAAAGCAAGTGGCTGGCAGGTGACACTCGCTACGAGAAAGACAAAAAGGAACCCATGCAAGAACCCGGCGAAGGCCCCCTCGTTGCAGAGCCTGGGGAAAATGAGGACAGCCGTACCGACAAAGGACGTAACCTGGAAAATCCGCTCGCCGCGGTACAAATGGGCCTGATTTACGTCAACCCGGAAGGCCCGGAAGGCAATCCCGATCCTCTCGCTGCGGCAAAGGACATCCGCGAGACCTTCGGCCGCATGGCAATGAATGACGAAGAAACCGTCGCGCTGATCGCTGGCGGCCACGCCTTCGGCAAGACCCACGGCGCCGGACCAGCCGATAACGTTGGTGCCGAGCCCGAAGCTGCAGGCCTCGAACAACAGGGCCTGGGCTGGAAAAGCACCTTCGGCAGCGGCAAGGGTGGCGATACCATCACCAGCGGCCTGGAAGTGACCTGGACCACCACACCCACAAAATGGAGCAACAACTACCTGGAAAACCTGTTCGGCTTCGAGTGGGAACTGACCAAGAGCCCCGCCGGTGCAAGCCAGTGGACAGCCAAAGATGGCGCCGGCGCCGGCATCATCCCGGACGCTCACGACCCCTCGAAGCGGCGTAATCCGACCATGCTGACCACGGACCTGGCCCTGCGATTCGACCCGATCTATGAGCCGATTTCGCGGCGCTTCCTTGAGAACCCCGATCAGTTGACCGACGCCTTCGCCCGCGCCTGGTTCAAGCTGATCCACCGCGACATGGGGCCGCTTTCGCGCTACCTCGGCCCGGAAATGCCCGACGAAGAACTGCTGTGGCAAGACCCGATCCCGGCGGTCGACCATGCCTTGGTCACCGACAGTGACGTGGCCGCACTCAAGGGCAAACTCCAGTCGTGCGGCCTGTCGGTCTCGCAACTGGTATCGACCGCGTGGGCAGCGGCCTCCACCTTCCGCGGCTCCGACAAACGCGGCGGCGCCAACGGTGGACGCCTGCGCCTGGCTCCGCAGAAATTCTGGCAAGCCAACCAGCCTGAGCAACTGGCGAGTGTATTGGCGAAACTCGAGAGCATCCAGAACGAGTTCAACAGCGGCGGCAAGAAGATCTCGCTGGCCGACCTGATCGTGCTGGCTGGCTGCGCCGGTGTCGAACAAGCGGCAAAAAATGCCGGCCACACCGTCACGGTGCCTTTCACGCCGGGACGAATGGACGCCTCGCAAGAACAAACGGATGTTGAATCCTTTGGATACCTGGAACCTGCCGCCGATGGATTCCGCAATTTCCTCAAGAGCAGATACCGCGTTCCGGCCGAGGCCTTACTGATCGACAAGGCGCAACTGCTGACACTCACCGCGCCGGAAATGACCGTGCTCCTTGGTGGGATGCGCGTGCTCAATACCAACGTCGGGCAAACCCAGCATGGCGTCTTCACGAAACAACCGGAAGCGTTGACCAACGACTTCTTCACAAACCTGCTGGACATGAGCGTGGAATGGAAACCGGTCTCGGACGACAACGAGGAGTTCGAAGGGCGCGACCGGAAAACCGGCGACCTTAAATGGACGGGTACCCGGGTCGATCTGGTGTTTGGTTCGAATGCGCAGTTGCGGGCCTTGGCTGAGGTCTATGCCAGCGACGATGCGAAGGAGAAGTTTGTGAATGACTTCGTTGCCGCCTGGGACAAGGTGATGAATCTGGACCGGTTTGATCTGAGATGATCTGAGCAATATTGCTGAAACCCGCAACGCCTCCCTGTGTGGAGGCGTTGTGGTTTTTGCTGATCTATCGGCCAGGATAGATTGCCAATGTTCGTAACGACCCCTTGGATAAATGACTGCCGAAAGTTTCCGACGACAGCATTGTTACAGGGGGCAAGCGCGCTCTTCCCGGCCTTGAGCAGCAGTCCGAATCCAAACCACATCAGATAGGCTGCCCCCAGAACTTTTACGATCAGCGCCGCCCAAGGGAACGCAGCAAATACAACACCCGATACCTGCGATTGCACAGGTGGCCCAGAATAAATTGACCAATACGATGCCTGCTACCAAGGCCAAAGCTTCTGACCGCGTAGCCGCCACCGCTTTGTGAACTACTGCAACGAAATTTGGCTCTGGAATAACGCCACCGGCCAGTCTTTTGATCTTCAGCATCCGCGGCTTTACATGCCGGTAGAGAACTCTGACCGATATTCGATTGCAGGTCGTAGGGTGCGAAAAGCTGCATCGTATTGACAAAGTATCTGCAGAGCCCAGTCGGCACGTGCCCGAATGCGAATATCACTTTCATCTGAAGGTTCTGCGCTGTTTAACATCGACTCTACGTTTCTGATGATGAGTTGTTCAGGCAAATACATGATCCGGCTATTTTTGTAGCTCGATGCACGTAACTCTGCAATTGGATATGCCCCGCCAAGTCCTGCCGAAACGCCCACCAACAGCGCAGGCTTATGTCCAAGTTCGCCGAAACCTGCGTACAAAAAGAAGTTTTTCAGGGCTGGGCAAGCCATGCCATTCCACTCTGGGCTGATCACGACCAGTGCCGTTGCTCTTTTGAGGATGGATTGCTGGGCATTCCAGACTTTGTCGGTGTCTTCTTCTGGCCAAAGCGGTAGCCGACTGGAAGCCAGGTCTATCAGTTCGCTTGAGTCACACAGCTGAAGTTTCTCTAATCGATCGCGCAGATACCTGGCGACTTTGACTGATTGACTGTTTGATCTGTTCGATCCGGACAGCAGAACGATATGACGACTCATCGCACCACCTTCTGGTTAGCATTTACCTTGGGTGCGGTACGACGTGAACGCACGATTGGCCAGAACAATTCTTCTTTCCAGCTTATCGGTGACAAGTGTTCGATTCCGTAGGCTGGCGGGCGCCGACGGGTAATTTTTGCGGTTCCGAACAGTACGTCCCAAAAAAACAACAGGTTGCCAAAATTGCCTTTGTAATGGGTAACGCCATCCTCGGCAGTCAACCCGTGATGCGCAGAGTGAGTGGAGGGTGTGGAGAAGGTTCGCTCCAAAATCCAGACAACCGGGCGTAATGCGCGAATGCGATAAAGTTTATCGTCCCACGCCACGCTGCTGTGTGCAGCGAAAATCACGGTCATTTTCAGAATCAGATAACCATAATAAACGGGTGCAAGCCCAAGGTAGATCAGCACCCCGGATAACCAGATGCCGGGCATCAGAAGATAGTAGAAACTGTTGTTGCGATAGACGATGCGCACACTCATATAGGGTGCGGAATGATGCGCACGGTGCAATGCATAAAGTGCGGGAACCCGGTGAGTCAGGCGATGCCACCAATATTGGGTCATGTCATCGAACAATAAAAACAAGACAAATCCTGCAATCCATGGGATTCCAGCCAATGCATCCTTCATCTCCGGTACAACATGACTTGCTATCTTGCCGCTTAGCCACATGACTAAAGGGAACGTGATCGCCACCAGGATGCCGGAACCGACGACTTCAATGAGTACGTCACGTTTACCGCCTGATGACTGACGAAACGAGGAACAGGCAAGTTCCAGCAAAATGAAGGCAAGGAAAATCCCGGCCACTATTACAGCAGGGTTATTGGCGAGCATAGTTATATTCATGGCACTCTCGATTCAGGCCCTTGCGGGCAATGCCATGTCATTAGAAACCCAGGAGCCAACCCTCCCAATGCGCGAAATGGACAGAATCGAGCTAGAACCGGCCAATCGCCCGCCCCAGCGCTTTCATCGAGGCCGGCTGGGCCAAGTCCTGGAGCGCTTTCTTGACAGCCAGGTTCCCCGAAAAAGCACGGATTACAGCCTGATCGAACTGGATCAACTTTGGCGCGAAGCGGCGCGCATTGATCCGGCTATCGGGTTAAAGCTGTTCGCGCTGTTCACGCCTCAGGACTGGCACGTCCTGGCTTATCTTTGCCTTTATAGCCCCGACGTTTTGTCGTCCATGCACCTTTGGGCGCGGTACGCACCGCTTGCATCGGACACCGACAATGTGAGGTTGGTGAATGACGAAAACGGCGTCGGGATCGAGCTGTGCGTCGATGCGCCAGGCGAGTTGGCGCGGTACGTCATCGAACACTACGGCGTGATGTCCATCGCGCAATTGCGACGTGGAACGGGGCAGAATGTGCAGCCGATTCTGGCAAAATTCAGGCATTCGCGTCCGTCGTATTACAAGCAATACACCCAATGGTTTGGAGACCGTATCGAGTTTGACTGCCCGGTTAACCGCTTCTATTTCCATGCGCAAAGCTTGAGTCTACCGATGCAGACTCGTCATCACGGGATGCTGGAGTTATTGACTCAGGAACTGGATCGACGGATTGCCGCGCATCGCAATTTCAGCGGTTGGTCAGCCAAGGTCGCCGAAGGTGCGCGACGCTCTCTGGCCAGAGGTGAAACGCCAAATCTTGACGATCTGGCAAAGGCGCTGCACCAGACGCCCAGAACATTACGCAGACGCCTGGAAGAACAAGGCACGACCTTCAGGCAATTACTCGATCAGGTTCGTGCAGAACTGGAATTGCATCTTGAATTGCAAGGCGAGTCGTTAACGGAGATTGCAGCCCAATTGGGCTACAGCGATTTGACGGCTTATCTCCATGCTCGAAGTCGGTGGCGTGACAGGAAATAAGGTGGCGGCCAGATTATTCGGGCCCTGCCTTTTGTTTTCTCAATCTTGCACTCAAGTCAGCTCCTACGCCGACCACATGAAGCACGCCATCGCCGTAGGAGCCTCGGCCCGCTCGATGCTCTCTAAAGCAGATCGCCCAAGGTGTCGTACTTGTAATACTGGCTGTAATTCAGGACATCTCGAGGTGTCACCTTTTCCGGGAAAGGGCTGTACATCGGGTCATCTATCCGATGGAACTTAAGCGTATCCGGGGCATTTCCCGCAGGTACATAAGCGGCGGTGGGATGCTTCGCCTGCCATGCCGCCCAGAGCCGATCGACATTGCAATGATGTAGAAAGAACACTGGATCGTTCGGCGAGGACGACAATCCCATGTCACCACCGACCCACACATGGACGTTGTTATGAATGCGTTCTTCGCCCGCCCATCCCTCGATGCTGTTGCGCGCACCACCGGTGGACTGCGCCGCGTTGTAGGGTGCTGTGTCGTACACCGGGTTTTCATGGATGACTTTGCGCACATTGGCTCGGCTGGGCAGCGCCCCGTCTCTTCCCGGATTACGCACCAAGGGGCGGTTTACCCTGTCCAGTTCCAGGGTGCGGCCATTACCTGTCAATCGCACCCGCCACTGCCCATTCACGAACTGTCCAAGGTACTCATCCGACCAGATGAGTGAAGTCCTCGGGTCCTGAAGTTGCGCATCAGTATTCCAATCCCAGTACGGGACTCGAAAGTGTGGGTCGTTTATCGCTTTGCGAAGCAAGGTTTCCAGGCGCACGAGGAAGTAGCGATGCCACGGCAAGAATGATGGCCCGCCATGCGCGGCGTTCCTGGCCATCTGCCCGGCAGGCGTTGAAATCATCATGGCCCGGTGGTGCCAGGCCACGAAGGAGTCATAAATCGAGAGGTTGGCCTGCCCGGGCCAAGGATTTTGCACGGGATCCTTGAGTCGCTTTACCCCTTCGACGTATTTCTTAAGCGCTGGGAGATCTTTGACCGCATTAGACCTGATCATGATGTGCTCCGTGAGCATGGTGGTCTGGGTGCTCTCCCCCGTCGCCATCGCCCTTGGCAAAGGATTCTGGATAGGCATCGATCACCGCCGTCATCAAATCGAGAGCCGATCCGTAAGTGACGAATGGGGTGGCGTGCGTATGGACTTGGCCCGCATCGTCCACAAACAGATGCGCCTGGACCGGCACTCCATCCACCTCCACCTGGTAGGTGGTCACGATCCGGACAACATGCCCTTTGTGATTAATCTCGCGAACAGTCCTGGCTTCATGCCCTGCATGCGGGTCCACGTACTCAGGAAACTGCTCCTTGATCCACGCGGGGTGCGTCTTGTCAGGATCGGTGATGGATATCTCTGCGAGAGCATTTATGTCAGGCAGGCTCAATAGCACATTGGGTTTTGTGCCCGCCGGTTCGGGGCTGGAGACATTTTTCCGTGTCATGATTCCTCCTGGAGTGTGCCCTCGGACGGTTGCCCAGACTGGCTGGAGAAAGTGTAGTTGGTCGCTGGCAGGTGGGCTGTGTCACGCTACTGTTCGTGAAGAGCGCACTTTCTCGTATCGCGCGAATCCGATCTTGATGCCGACCAGAATGGGGGCAGCGATTACAAAAAGCAGAGCCACGGCGACGAACGCTGTGTCGAAGGCAATCACCGTGGACTGACTTGTCACCAACCGGCCCAGAAGGCTCGTCGCTGCCCGGCCAGCGGCCGCTGCATCCATTCCTTTCACGGCCAGCAGGGCTGTCGTGTTCGTCATCCGTTCGATGAGCGCGGCGCCGCCTGGGGTGACGTTGGCGCCGAGGACCACGGCATTGGTGACGACGTTATGGTCGATCAGTGTCTGGAGCCCTGCGACCCCAATAAGGCCACCCAACTGGCGCCCCGTATTGAAAAGGCCTATTCCGCCAGCGAGGTTTCGGCTGTTGAGGTGGCTGAAGGCGATCAGCGTGATCGATAGAAACAGGAAGCCAAGCCCCAACCCGCGCAACAGGATAGCCGCCATCATGTCGTCCGCGCCGCTTTCGCTGGTCGAACCGGACAGCATCCACATCGCCACCATAATCATCAGGATTCCAAAGGGCACGGTGGCGAACGGCGCAACGCGGTGGGCCTGCATCAGATAAGCAGATATGAGAAGCGCGCCGACAAAAAACGCGCCACTGGGCAACAGCAGCTGACCGGCATCGGTAGGCGTGAACCCGAGGACCGACAGGGCGAACGCCGGAATCAGGAACGCACTGCCGAACAAGGCGGCGCCGGCGACAAAACTGACGATAAAGGCGAAAGAAAAATCGCTCGTTTTGAACAGGGTGAAGTCGAACAGCCCCTGCCCTTTGGCCAACACTTGTTGGCCGAGAAATGCCAGCAGAGCGGCTGCGCCGATCACCGTTAGCCACAGGATGCGCGGCTCCTCGAACCAGTCCCATCGGCTGCCCTGGCTGAGGACGCAGGTGAAACACAACAGGGTGGTAGAGATCAGCGAGAAGCCGATCCAGTCAAACGGACGCTGCCGGGCCTTGGCGGGCATTGGGCCGTCTGCGATCAGCACAAGTCCGGCAGCCGCCAAGGCAATCGGGACAACGCTGAAGAAGATCCATGTCCAAGATTGGCTATCGATCAACCACCCTTGAAGCGCCGGGGCGAGCGTCGCGGGCGCGACAACGGAGCCCATGGCAAACAGCGCTTGAAGGATGGGCTGATAGGACCGCGGAAAAGCGCGAAATATGATCGCCTGGCCCCCGACCAGCAGGGTGCCACCGGCAAAGCCCTGGATAACCCGAAGTGCAACCAGCAGATCCAGCCGAGCGGTGATGGCGGCAATGCCACACGCCAGGCCCATGACCAGGGTTGAGCTGATGATCACATGACGCGCAGCGAAACGGTTCATCAGCCAAGGGGCGGTCATGAACCCGATCAGCTTGAGCGCGATGTAGCCGATTTCCAACAAGGCAAACTCATCAGGCGTTGCATAGGTGTCGCCGATGATGTCGCTGCGTCCGAGCGACAGAATGGTGCTGGCGATCGCTTCCGTTAGCGTGGCGAGCACGATGCCCGCCATGAGCAGGACACCGGTCGTAGCGCTGGCGTTGCTCCGCGTGGCGCTGGCAACCGAATTCATGAGCCGCCCCCTTGCGCAACCTCGACACGCGCGGACAAGCCAGGGACGATGCGGCCCGGCAATGGGTTGTGGGCAAGCCGGATTTTTACCGGAACCCGCTGCACGACACGCACAAAGTTTCCTGTTGCGTTGTCTGTGGGCAGCAAGCTGAACGCCGACCCGCTACCCGGCGCAAAGCTGTCGACCACGCCTTCAAGTGCCCCGTCGGGATAGCCGTCGACCGTGATGCGCACGCGCTGACCAGGGCGGATATGTTCGAGTTGGGTTTCCTTGAAGTTCGCCACGACCCACACATCATTGACCGGCACGATATCGAGCAACGAAACACCCGGCGTAACGAACCGGCCGACCCGGACCTGACGGTTACCGATAACGCCATCAACAGGCGCGTGTACCACGGTGCTGTCGAGATCGATCTGGGCCAGATCGCGCGCGGCCTGTGCCTGCGCCACAGCAGCAACGGCAGCTTCTCGCTGGGCCACAAGGACGGTGATGCGTTGCTGTTGAGCCTCGACCGTTGCCGAAGCTGCCGACACCGTCGCCTCGGCTCTGGAGCGTGCCGTGCCGGTTTCATCGACCAGAGCCTGGCTGACCGCGTGGCTGACAATCAATTTTTGGCTGCGATCATGAGTCTTGGTCGCCAGATTCATCTCGGCGGCGGCCGAGCGTCGCTGGGCTTCGGCCTGTCGAATCAGGGCACGCTGAAGCTGGGTTTCGGCATTGACATGGGTCAGGCGAGCCTCGGCAGCGCTGACATTGGCCACTGCCTGTGCAAGCCGTGCGCGATAGTCCCGATCGTCAATCCGAAACAGGACGTCACCCGCCCGGACGGTCTGGTTGTCCTCGACCTCTACCGCCGTGACATAGCCGGCAACCTTGGCCGCGAGCGAGGTGAGGTCGCCGCGCACATAAGCGTTATCGGTGGAGGTTGAACCGCTCGAAAACGCCATGGCCCATCCGCCGGCCACGACCACCACGGCGCCGATGCACAGCAGGATGCCAATCATCTTTCTCTTGCTTTGCCGCGCCACCACGACAGGGATCTCGGCGCTTGCGCCGGTGGCAATGGCGGCCTTCTCCTGAAGCGAGTTCATGTTCTTGTTTCCTGTTCAATGCCAAGGACCTGCAACAACCGCGGGACGGCAGTGACCTGCCGCCCGGCTGTCGAGCGTCGATGAGCGCGTTGATCGGCTCACTTTTTGATGGGCGTGACGAGCTCCTTTTCGTTGCTGTCGAGGACAAACACGGCCAGCAGGCGTGCAGGCTTCGTGTCGCTGGCGTTGGCGCTGACTTCGTGCACGGAGCCCGGTTCCTCTACGAAGTTTTCGCCGACGTTGTAGATCTTTTCCGGTTCGCCTTTGATTTTGATGCGAAACGAGCCCTCCAGGACCGTGGCATAAATGAACGCCGTTTTCGGATGGGTGTGGGACGGCGACGCGGCGCCCGGCCCATACTCGACGAGCACGCCCTTCATGCTCTTGCCAGAGAGGTTGGGAATGGGCCGATCGAATACGACCGACACCTTGCCTGCGGGCGGCTCGGCGGCCGACGCTGCGCTGATCGACAGTGCCGCGACGGCAGCGGCCAAGAGATTTCGGGTAACCATGGCGATGCTCCTTGATGCGTAGGTGGTGTGAGCGTGCGGCCCGTTACTGAGCCGTCGACTGACCGAGCCAGTCCTCGAAGCGGATCGCGCCCAGGCGTGGGTTCTGGCCGGGGGTCAGCGATTGATCGTCGAGCACCGAACCGAAGTAGCGCGCATGCACATCCGGCACGACTTTGCGCGCGTCCTGAGTGGCCCGCAGGAAGCGCCTGACCAGTTCGTCGAGCGGCATGGCCTCGGGGCCGGCGACTTCGACCGTGCCATTGACCGGCGTTGCCAGCGTGACTTCGGTGAGCGCCGCCACCACGTCGTCGGACGCCAGCGGCTGGATCAGCGCCGGTGACAGGCCAATCTCCTCACCGACGGTGGCCGCCTGCGCAATGCCGCCGACAAACTCGAAGAACTGTGTGGCCCGCAGAATGGTGTAAGGAATGCCGGACGCCTTGATCAGGTTTTCCTGCGCGACCTTGGCCCGGAAATAGCCGTTCTCGGGAAGCCGTTCACAGCCCACGATCGACAGGGCTACGTGATGGCGAACCCCAGCAGCCGCCTCGGCAGCCAGCAGGTTACGGCTCGACGTTTCGAAGAAATCGAGAACGGCCTGGTCTTCCCACGAAGGCGCGTTCGCTACGTCGACGACGATATCGGCGCCATCCATCGCCTGGGCCAGGCCCTCGCGGGTGATGCTGTTCACGCCCGTGCTGGGGGCGGCTGCGAGCGCGTCATGGCCGCGCTCGCGGAGGATATTCACAAGTTTCGATCCGATGAGGCCGGTGCCTCCAATGACGACGATCTTCATGGGTTCTCTCCGCTACTCTCGACTGCAACCATTGCTGTCGGTGTAGATCGAGAATGCCAGCGTGCGTCAGGGACGTCCTTGTACCGGTCTTGGGTTTGCCTTCAAGGAAGCTTGGTTTTTCGTCCAGAAAACAGTTTTCGACGGGTATCTCTTGCCGCGGGCGCTGCCGTATTATCGATACCACTTACCAATAGCCAGCCCGGACACGGAGTCGAGGGGCGCTGGACCAGGGGACTCTTCACCTTGCCATTCGTGTTTGAAGACTACGTGCTCGATCAGGAGCGCCGGGAACTGACCTTGCGCGGGCAAGTGGTGGCTGTCGGGCCGCAGGTCTTCGATCTATTGCTGCAGCTTGTCAGCAACCGCGATCGCGTCGTCAGCAAGGATGACCTGCTCAAGGCGGTGTGGAGCGGTCGGATCGTCTCGGAGTCGACGATCACCAGCCACATCAATGCGGTGCGCAAGGCCATCGGCGATACCGGCGAAGAGCAGCGCCTGGTGCGTACGGTCGCTCGTAAGGGATACCGCTTCGTCGGCGAAATCAAAGTGGATGAGATCGGGGAAACTCGACAGCCTGGCATCGAAGAACCCACGCCTGTGGACTTGAAGCAAACGCCTGCTCCCCCGCTCGTCCTGCCGGATAAACCCTCCATTACCGTCTTGCCCTTCCACAACCTGAGCGGCGATCCCGAGCAGGAGTATTTCGCCGACGGCATGGTGGAAGACATCATCACCGCCCTGTCGCGTATCCGCTGGCTGTTCGTCATCGCACGCAATTCGAGCTTCACCTACAAGGGGCGGACCGTGGACGTTCAGGGCGTCGGCCAGACGCTCGGCGTGCGCTACGTGCTGGAAGGTAGCGTGCGCAAATCCGGGAACAAGATACGCATCACCGGGCAGTTGATCGACGCGACGACCGGAACGCATATCTGGGCGGAGCGCTTCGAAGGAATGCTCGATGACATCTTCGAGTTGCAGGATCAAATCGCTGAAAGCGTTGTCGGCGCCATAGCGCCGCAGTTGGAACGGGCGGAAATCGAGCGCGCCAAGCGCAAACCGACCGAAAGCCTGGACGCTTACGACTATTACCTGCGCGCAATGGCAAAACTGCACAACGGCACCCGCGAAGCCATCGAGCAAGCATTGGCATTGTTCTCCAAGGCCATCGAGCTCGATCCGGAGTTCGCCTCGGCCTATGGCATGGCAGCCTGGTGCCACTTCTGGCGCAAATTGAATGGCTGGATGACCGACCGGCCTCGAGAAATCGCCGAGGGCGTACGACTCGCACGTCTGGCGGTGGAGCTCGGCCGGGATGATGCGGTGGCGCTGACGCGAGGCGGACATGCACTCGGCCATCTCGCCGGCGATATTGATGGCGGCATTGCCCTGCTCGACAGGGCACGCCTGCTCAACCCCAACCTCGCCCCTGCCTGGTTCCTGGGCGGAATCCTGCGCGCGTTGCGCGGTGAAACAGATGCCGCCATTGAAGATTTAACCCATGCCGTTCGCTTGAGTCCGCTGGATCCGGAAATGTTCAGGATGCAGATCGGGATGGCGCTCGCGCACTTCATCGCCGGACGCTTCGGTCCCGCTTCCATCTGGGCGGAAAAAGCGCTGGGGAATCTACCCAGCCTCCTGGTGCCGGCCGCCCTGATGGCGGCCAGCCACGCGCTGAGCGGACGCATGGACAAAGCGCAGCAGGCGATCCAGCGTTTGCACGAGCTGGATCCTTCCTTGCGCGTCTCCAACCTGAAGGACTGGCTGCCAATCCAGCGTCCTGAGGATTTTGCACGGCTTGCCGATGGGTTGCGGCTGGCTGGGTTGCCTGAGTGACCGCGGGCCGGTGAACGGCCAATAGCTTGCTGCCCAAGCGCAGTAAAAAGCCCCGTCCCATTTGGTTGGGACGGGGCTTTTTTATTTTTCAGATCAAACGGTCAAAAGGTTGCAGCCTTCTCCAACACCACCTCCAGCGGATGACGCAGTTGCCTGTTGGCGCGACGCTTTACCTGACTGCGACAGGAGTAACCCGTTGCCAGTGCTTCTCCCGCCTTGTCCAGCTTGCCGGCCCATGACTGCTCGAAAATGGTTCGCGAGGTGTCCTGGTTGCGGGCTTCATGGCCGTAGGTTCCGGACATGCCACAACAGCCCGTCGCCTCCGTCACCAACGTGAGGCCAAGCCGGGCAAACACGGCTTCCCATTGCGAAGTACTGGCCGGCACATTGGTCTTCTCGGTGCAGTGCGCCAGCAAACGGAATGTCTGTGTTGCGGGTTGCGGGTTTTCAGGCAATGCATCGAAGAGCCATTCCTGGGGCAGCAAGACCTTTGGGCAATCATTGAGCCCCGGCACTTTCTGATATTCCTGGCGGTAGACCAGCGTCATCGCCGGATCCAGCCCCACCAACGGTACTTCGCAGTCGGCCAATGCCTTGAGTTGACTGGCATTACGAATTGCCGCTTTGGCGAATGCGCCGAGGAAACCCTGTACATGCAACGGCTTGCCGTTGGCACTATAAGGCGCCAGAAACACGCGATAGCCCAACTGATGCGCCAACTGGATAAAGCTCGCCAGCAACGGTGTTTCGAAGTAACGGGTGAAAGCGTCCTGCACCAACACCACGCTGCGCTGACGTTGCGCGACGGTGAGCTCGCGCAGGGCTGGCACGCTGGCGACGGCCACCTTGCAGCGGGTCAATGTGGCCTGTAAGTCATATCGATTGATCAGCGGGCTGTCGAGCATACCGACGTGTCGCGCAAGCAAACGGCTCATCCATGTTGAGCCCATTACCGCGTTATACAGGCCCGGCGCATAGGCCATATAAGGAATGGTGAACTCCAGCGAGCCGATCAGGTAATCGCGAAGCGGACGTTGGTAACGACCGTGATAGAGCTCCAGAAAACGCGATCGGAATTCCGGGACATTGACCTTGACCGGGCATTGTCCGGCGCAGGATTTACAGGCCAGACAGCCCGCCATCGCGTCGTAGACTTCGTGGGAGAAATCCGCCTCGCCGCGTGAGCGTGCCAGGTTATTGCGCACCCTCGCTGGCAACCCGCGCAACCACGACAACTTGCCCCGCGCCGCTTCCAGTACATCGATATTGGCCGCGCCTTGCAGACGCAACCATTCGCGAATCAATGACGCCCTGCCCTTTGGCGAATGCTGGCGTTCACGGGTGGCTTTCCACGACGGGCACATCGCATCGTCGGGGTCGTAGTTGTAGCAAGCGCCGTTACCGTTGCAGTGCATAGCGGTGCCGAAACTTTGCCAGACACGCTCGTCGATTTGCCGATCCAGCTCACCGCGCAGTGTCACTTCATCAACCTTGAGCAAGCCTTGGGCAGCATCCGGCGGAGCGCAGATTTTGCCGGGGTTGAGCTGATTGTGCGGATCGAACGCGCCCTTGAGCGATTGCAGCGCCGGGTACAGCTCGCCAAAAAACTCAGGGACATATTCGGAGCGCAAACCCTTGCCGTGCTCGCCCCACAACAAACCACCATAGCGCCGGGTCAGCTCGGCCACGGCATCGGAAATCGGTTTGACCAGCGCGGCCTGGGCCGGGTCTTTCATGTCCAGCGCCGGGCGCACATGCAACACCCCCGCATCGACATGCCCGAACATGCCATAGGCCAGGCCATGGCTGTCGAGCAAGGCCCGGAACTCAGCGATGTAGTCGGCCAGTTTTTCCGGCGGCACGGCGGTGTCTTCCACGAACGGCTGCGGGCGAATCTCGCCTTCGACGTTACCCAGCAGCCCGACCGAGCGTTTACGCATGGCGTATACCCGGGTCACTGCTTCGCCACCTTCAGCCAACGTGTGGCCCAGCCGCTCGATCGTCGTGTCGGCCTGCAGATGCGCCACGAAGGACGCCACGCGAGCGTTCACTTGCGCCAGGTCTTCCCCGCTGAACTCCACCAGATTGATACCCAGCGTCGCGCGCTCGGCGTCCGACGGGAAATACTCGGCGACGCTGTGCCAGACAATGTCTTTCATTGCCAGCATCAACACTTTGGAGTCCACGGTTTCGATGGACAGCGGCTTGTGCGCCAACAACGCGTTGGCGTCACGCAGCGCATCCATGAAACTGGCGTAGCGTACGTTCACCAACACCGAGTACTTGGGAATCGGCAGCACGTTGAGCTTGGCTTCGACGATGTAGCCCAACGAACCTTCCGCACCGCACAGCACGCTGTTGAGGTTGAAGCGTCCGTGCTCATCACGCAGGTGCGCCAGGTCGTAACCCGTCAGGCAGCGATTGAGTTTGGGGAACACCGATTCGATCAGCTCGGCCTGGGTTTGCTGAATATGCCGCGCGGTGCGATACACCTCGCCGATGCGGCCGGATTGTGCGCACACCACTTCCAGTTCCGCGTCGGACAAAGGCTGACTGTGCAAGCGCTCACCGCCGAGCAGTACGCTGTGCAGTTCCAGAACATGATCGCGGGTCTTGCCATAGGTGCAGCTGCCCTGGCCGCTGGCGTCGGTGTTGATCATGCCGCCCACGGTGGCGCGGTTGGAGGTCGACAGCTCCGGGGCGAAAAACAATCCATGAGGCTTGAGCGCGGCATTGAGCTGGTCCTTGACCACGCCCGCCTGCACCCGTACCCAACGCTCGGCGACATTGATTTCGAGGACAGCGTTCATGTGCCGTGACAAATCGACCACGATGCCATCGGTCAATGACTGACCGTTGGTCCCGGTGCCGCCACCTCGGGGGGTCAGGTTGATCTGGCGAAAGCGCGGTTCGGCCATCAAGGTCGCGATGCGCACGATGTCGTCCGCGTCCAAGGGGAACACCGCCGCTTGCGGCAGACGCTGGTAAATCGAGTTGTCGGTCGCCAGCACGGTCCGAGTGGCATAGTCGGCACTGAGCTGACCGCGGAAGCCGCTGGCGCGCAAGGCTTGCAGAAATTCGGGGTACTGTGCCGCGGGTTCAACGGTCATCAACGGGGCGATCATCGCTGGATGGTCTCTTGTAGGTCTAATCACGAAAAATCAAAACACTTGTCGCCTGAGCATTAATACGTCAGCCTCAGGTCGTCGGCTGCGCCAATGATCCTGCAGGCTCGGGCACCGGACAAACGGATAATCCTGCCGCTATCGATGACTTTTACGAATGAATTACCGACACCTCACCCCCTCGATGTCGTTGCTGCTGGCCTTTGAAGCCGCCGCCCGACATGAAAGCTACACCCACGCGGCGCTGGAACTCTCGCTGACCCAAAGCGCAGTCAGCCGCCAGGTCCAGGCGCTGGAGCAGCAACTGGGCCTGACGCTGTTTCGCCGTGAAGGCCGTCAAGTGAAGTTGACCGATGTCGGTCGTCTTTATCAGCGGGAAATGAGCGAAGCGCTCGGACGCATCCGCAGCGCCACGTTGCAGGCCATGGCTTATCAATCCGGCAGCGGCACGTTGCGCCTGGCGACATTGCCGACCTTTGGCTCGAAGTGGTTATTGCCGCGCCTTCATGACTTTTATAAAAGCCACCCTGGCATGCTGGTGCACATCAACTCCCGGATCGATGCCATCGACTTTGAAACCAGCGGCATCGATGCCGCGATTGTCGTCGGCAATGCTGATTTACCGGGCCTGATCAGCCATCGGCTGCACACCGAAGAACTGATGGTGATCATTTCTCCGCAAGCGGCCAAGGCCCATGACGCCTGGCCTGCGGAGCGCATTGGCGGGCAGACGCTGCTCAATGTGGCGAGTAATTCCAACGTCTGGGGCGAGTGGTTCAGCCACCACGGCTTGCCCCATCGAATGATGCGCCTGGGGCCGAGTTTCGAACTCACCTCACACTTGATCCAGGCCGTCAGAGCCGGCATCGGAATAGGTCTGGTGCCTCGTATTCTGGTGGCCGACGAATTGGCCAATGCAGAGCTGATCGGCCTGGACCTGCCCTTCGCCAGTCAGCGCAGCTACTACCTGACCTACCCGCCGCGCAACGAAATGCTGCCGTCGCTCGTTGCGTTCCGCACCTGGTTGCTGAAACAGATATAAACGCCCGCCCGGGATCTCAAGGCCAAAGACGCCCTGCCTTACACCGGAGAGATCGTGGCGAGCGCACCAATCAAAATGGTCAACACCAGGAATCCACCCAGGAAAAATGCCATCTTGCCCATTGGGCCTCCTACGTAATGAGTTTGCGGTGCAGCGGCTACCGCCTCTGCTGACCGTGCTGTCATTGTGAGCCGCAGGCTGATCCCATTACAGATGCAGATGGCGAAGGAAAAACCGTATCAGACCCGAACTGAACAATAGGACGACGCATCGTACCCTGCGATCTTTAGCAGCCGAATGCAGGCTCGCAGATTGCAATATACGAATGAAAGCTACACTGAAGTTGCTTGAATCTTGCGTCCCCTCTTTCGGGAGCGCCAAGTGGATCTAACGATTGAGCCAGGCTCAGTGCGGTAGAAGCCTGTTTGACTGGTACGAAACGGCGACTTTAATGCGTTTTTGTTGTTCGTACCCAAATGAGGGGGTGTGACATCAACCCTGTTCCAGCAGCGAAAAAGCAGTCTGTTCGGTGGCATGCGTCACTCGAAGAGGTCATGCAGTGCATTAGCGACCATCTCTTGTTAGCCCGTCACCTCTTGAACGATTCCGTTTTGGTAAGGAGATTCAGATGGTCGATTCCGTCAGCAACATCGACAAAGATGCCCTGCCTCACAAAGATACCCAGATCTCTGCCTCCAGCGATAAGTTGAAGCTTGGAGCATTGATCGCTCTGGTCGTCGGCTCCATGGTGGGCGGCGGGATTTTTTCGCTACCGCAGAACATCGCTAAAAGTGCCAGTGCTGGCGCCACGTTGATCGGCTGGCTGATCACTGGCGTCGGCATGCTGATGCTGGCATTCGTCTTCCAGACACTGGCCAACCGCAAGCCCAAGCTCGATGGCGGGGTTTACGCCTATGCCAAGGCCGGATTTGGCGACTACATGGGCTTCTCTTCGGCGTGGGGTTACTGGATCAGTGCCTGGATCGGCAACGTCAGCTACATGGTGTTGCTGTTCAGTACCCTGGGTTTTTTCTTCCCCATGTTCGGAGAAGGCAACACGCTACCGGCAATCATTTGCGCCTCCGTACTGCTCTGGCTCCTGCATTTTCTGGTGCTGCGCGGAATCAAGGAAGCCGCCTTCATCAACGTGATCACAACCATCGCCAAGATGGTGCCGCTGGCGCTGTTCATTGTTATTGCCGGCGTGGCCTTCAAGATGGATGTTTTTACCAGCGACTTCTGGGGGGCTGGCAACAGTGACCTGGGCACAATAATGAATCAGGTTCGCAACATGATGCTGGTCACCGTCTGGGTGTTTATTGGCATTGAAGGGGCCAGCATCTTTTCCGCCCGCGCTGAAAAGCGCAGCGACGTCGGCAAGGCGACCGTGGTTGGCTTCATTGGCGTGCTGCTGTTACTGGTTCTGGTTAACGTGTTTTCTCAGGGCATCATGGCCCAGGCACAACTGGCCGGCCTGAAAAATCCGTCCATGGCGGGCGTACTGGAACATGTGGTGGGTCACTGGGGGGCAGTGCTGATCAGCGTAGGGCTAATCGTCTCGCTGGTCGGTGCGTTGTTGTCCTGGACGCTTCTGTGCGCGGAAATCCTCTTTGCCAGTGCCCGCGACCACACCATGCCGGCATTCTTGCGCAAGGAGAACACCAACCAGGTCCCCGCCAATGCGCTATGGCTCTCCAACGGGCTTATCCAGCTGTTCCTGATTATCACGCTGTTCAACAGCTCCACCTATCTAAGCCTGTTGTACCTGGCAACCTCGATGATCCTGGTGCCGTACTTCTGGTCCGCCGCTTACGCTCTGCTATTGGCCTGGCGTAACGAAACCTACGAGCAGGCTCCGGGCGAGCGCACCAAGGACCTGGTCATCGGGGCGATCGCTGTGCTCTATGCCGTTTGGCTGGTGTACGCGGCCGGGGCGCAGTACCTGCTGCTGTCTGCATTGCTTTATGCGCCTGGCGCAATCCTGTTCGCCAAGGCCAAGCGCGAACTGGGCCAACCGGTGTTCACCTCCATTGAAAAAGTCATTTTCGTTGTCGTGATGATCGGTGCCCTGCTCGCGGGATACGGCCTCTACAGCGGCTTCCTCAGCCTCTGAAGCAAGGGTTTGCATGGCGGACGGCGCGCTCCGTCTGCCATGCGGCTTCAATGAAAACCGAGGTAATCGGTCGTCCGTCACTTGGCCTGGTTCGATGGATAAAGACCGGCAAACCGAGCGATCACAACACCCACGTAAAAGACACCTGAAAACTCTTCGACCATTACCAGCGAGCGGGCATGATTGGTCAGCGGGATAATATCTCCGTAACCCGTGGTGGTGAGCGTCGTGAGGCTGAAATAGATTAATTTGAAAAAGGTGCCAGGCTGTGCGAAATCGAGGTGGTCAGGACCGAATGAGCCAGCGCTGGATATCTCCACCAGGGCATAAACGAAGGACCAAACGAAAGCCAGCATGATGTAACCCGCCAGCGCGCCATGCAGCTTGCCGGGTGTAATTGGCCCACGCTGGAGAATGTAGAAAAGCACCCCGCTAAACGAGACGGCAAGAGACGCCGTATACGCGATCCCGGCAAGGCTAAGAATGGCGACACTCCCGGCCCATAACGCCGTCCATTGAAGGCCAACGCCAAGCAATGCCAGGCCCAGTTTTAAAATGAACCCCCGCCGAGTCTGCCGAGTGGTGAAAGCCCCCACGAGCAGCACGATCGAAAAAAGAATGCCGAGCAAGGTACGAGCCAATATGCCTTCCTCAAGAAAGGGAAACAGAAGGATCAACCCAAGCAAGAGCAGCAATAGATAGGTGTAGGGACCTTTCCCCATAATCCCCTGAGCTAAATCCTCATCGGCTTTATCTTGCGGATTTGTCATATCGGTTTCCTGGAGGCTGAAGTAACGCTCGATATTCGCCGGTGCACAGTTGAAATCTGGCTTGGCTTTAGAATAGTCGGGGGTGGAATTCTTGGGGGGGCGGATATGGGTTGCGACTTGTCAGGAAGGGCAGCTGTCGGCCAGACGCAGTCACCTGGAAAAATTGATTCCATGGGCGTCAGAAATGACTGTATGGGCCGGCACGTTGGCTGATATCTTCCCGCGCACAAAATCGTGTCCAGTCGACGCTGACCCCATCAAGGAAGATAAAAACAATGAAAATATCATTCATCGTTTCGCTAGGAATTTTATCGTTAATTCAAACATCACTGTCCTTCGCGGATAATGCCAATGGAAAAAACCTCTATTTACAGCGATGCACCATGTGCCACGGAATAGATCTCAAGGCAACTGGACCACTGGCTAATAAAAGCAATCCCCCAACACCTGACCTAACAACATCCGCTTTCAAAAAACGATTGAAAGATTATCCGGGCGTAATTGTATCGTCGATAATACTTCGCCCCAATGGAGACTTGATTCCAAAAACTTTGCGAGAGAACGGTGTAAAGCTATCGCCGCATTCATGGAGCATTAAAGATCTGCGCGATTTAAATCAGTATATGGGTGGTGTGATTTCAAAAAATCGATGATTTTTGAGATGACCTTATTCAGGACGAGACAATCCCCACAAAAAAGCCCACTGACCGTCACCGATCCAGTGGGCTTTCCAATCAAGCTTCTACTTACAAAGCCATATCCGTCGCAGCATTAGCCTTCGGCGCCTT
>NZ_MUNM01000016.1 GCF_002286815.1 Pseudomonas sp. PICF141 | reverse complement strand
GCCGAAAACCGCGTAACTCATTGTTTACCAAGGAGTTTTCCGTTTCGACTGCGCCGGAAGTGGGGCGAATTATAGGCCTTCAAAATCTGCCGTCAACCCTTGATTAAGCTTTTCTTGCAGAAGGAGGCTTTTTAGCTGTTAAACGCGGAATTCGACGGATTACAGGCGGCAATCTCAGCACCAACAACAAAGCACCTATAGAAGCATAGATCGCCCATTCCTTCAGATCGGCACGAACGATCCATAACATATGCAGCAGGCCGAGCCCGAGAACCACATAAACCAACCGATGCAGTTTTTTCCAGCGAGCGCCCAAGCGCCGCTGGCTGTAGCGATTGGAGGTTATTGCCAATGCCAGCAAACAGAGAAACCCCAGGACTCCGACAATAATGTAGGGACGCTTGCGCAACTCGATGCCCAACTGCGACCAATCAAAGCCGAGGATGAACGCGGTGTAACCGCTCAAATGCAGGACAACATAAGCGAAGCACCACAAACCCAACTGCCGCCGAACCGCTATCCATCCCGACCAACCGGTGAGCTTCTGCAATGGCGTCATGCTCAATGTAATAAGCAGCAGCACAAGCGTCCCCTGCCCCAATCGATCAACCAGTACTTTGCCGGGATCCGGCCCCAGCACATCCGCCCAGGCCTGATACAACCAAAGCAGCGGCCAAATCGCGGCAGCGATGAAGACACCAATACGCCAGTACAAATATCGCATCAGTAATGCTTCCGCAGATCGAGCCCTGTATAGAGGGAAGCAACTTCATCCGAGTAGCCGTTGAACATTTGCGTGTCCCGCACATTGGGCTTGAACAGACCGCTCGGCAAACGCCTTTCCCGTGCCTGGGTCCAGCGCGGGTGATCGACCGTCGGGTTCACGTTCGCATAAAAACCGTACTCGTCGGAGGCGATACTCTGCCAAGTGGTTTTCGGCTGCTCGCTGACCAAGCTGATTCGCACGATGGATTTGATGCTCTTGAAACCATACTTCCAAGGCACTACCAGACGCAGCGGCGCACCGTTCTGATTCGGCAGCTCACGTCCATACATGCCCACAGCAAGAATCGCCAACGGATTCATCGCCTCATCCAGACGCAACCCTTCTACATAAGGCCAGTCGATCAGGGCAAAACCGGAACGCTGCCCGGGCATACTCTTGGGATCCTGCAGCGTTTCGAAGCGAATGAACCTGGCTTTGGACGTCGGCTCGACTTCCTTGAGCAAAGCCGAAACAGGAAAACCGATCCATGGAATGACCATCGACCAGGCTTCCACACAGCGAAGACGATAGATGCGCTCTTCCAGTTGATAGGGCTTCATGAAGTCTTCCAGCGCATACCGCCCCGGCTTCCCCACTTCTCCGTCCACCACCACGCTCCAGGGTTCGGTTTTCAGTGCCCCGGCGTTGGCCGCGGGATCACCTTTATCGGTACCGAACTCATAGAAGTTGTTGTAGTGGGTCGCGTCCTTGAAAGGCGTAATTGCCTCATCCTTGACGTTGACTGCTCCCCATTTGGTAGAAGGGAGCTTTTCGGCAAACCAGGCCGGCGCCTTGCCAGGCTCGACGTCGCCATAACGCGCAACATCACCGGCACTTGCCCAACGCGGCAGGCTGCTCACCGCCAAACCGGCGACGGCAGCACCCAATACACTGCGACGAGAAAGATAGAGGGATTCAGGCGTGACGTCCGACTCATGACAGTCAGACGCTTTAGGGACTTTGATCAGCATGGCAACTCCGCAGCTTTGGAGGACAGATGCACCCATAGACTGCGGAGTATGAGGGAAATTACATCACTCGGCTTTTTTGTGCCGACGAAGGCGCAGCAGGTACTGAATCGGCCCGGAAGCCGCATAGGCAAGGAAAACCAGCAGCAGGATACGCGGCGGATCACTGAACACAACGGCGAATACCAATACCACCGCCAGGATCGCGACAAAGGGAACCCGCCCTTTCAAGTCCAGCTCCTTGAAGCTGTTGTACTTGATGTTACTGACCATCAGCATGCCAGCGGCGGCAACCATCAGGGCAACCAGGAATGACATCTTGGAACCCTGAATGCCGTAGTCGCTGAAGGCCCAGACAATGCCCGCGACCACACCCGCGGCGGCGGGGCTGGCCAAGCCGATGAAGTAACGTTTGTCTGCGGTGCCGACTTGAGTGTTGAAACGCGCCAGACGTAACGCCGCCCCCGCTACATAGATGAAGGCAACCATCCAGCCGACCTTGCCCATGTCACCCAGCGCCCAGCCGAATGCCAGCAATGCCGGGGCCACACCAAAGGCAACCATGTCCGACAGCGAGTCGTACTCGGCACCGAAAGCGCTTTGGGTATTGGTCATACGGGCAACGCGACCGTCGAGGCCGTCGAGCACCATGGCGACGAAAATCGCGATCGCGGCAAATGCAAAATATTTACTCGCGCCGATCGCATCGCCAGCACTCAAGGCACTCTGGGCGCTCATCGAGTTAATGATGGAATAGAACCCGGCGAAGAGGTTCGCAGTGGTGAACAGATTCGGCAGCAGATAGATACCACGATGCCGGACTTTACGACCTTCAGCGTCATGCCCTTCTTCGATGTGCTCATCGACGGGCAGAAGGCTTTCGGCGTCAGAAGCCTGCTTTGGCTCTTCGGGACGTTCGCTCATGGACATTACCTTGCAACGGGGTGGAAAGTTTCGACAGGTGCCTGGGACGACGGTTCGGCCACAAACAATGCAGCTTTATACCAGAACCGGCGGATCCAAACGAAAAAACGCGGCCTAGGCCGCGTTTTCCGTACAAGCTCGGGACTTAGTTCTTGGCTTTGTCGACGATCTTGTTGGCACCGATCCACGGCATCATGGAGCGCAGTTGCTCACCGATGATTTCGATACCGTGAGCGGCGTTGTTACGACGCTTGGCGGTCATCGAAGGATAGCCGGTGGCGCCTTCGCTGATGAACATCTTGGCGTATTCGCCGTCCTGAATACGTTTCAGGGCGTTGCGCATGGCCTGACGGGATTCGGCGTTGATCACTTCCGGACCGGTCACGTACTCGCCGTACTCAGCGTTGTTGGAGATCGAGTAGTTCATGTTGGCGATACCGCCTTCGTACATGAGGTCAACGATCAGCTTCAGTTCGTGCAGGCATTCGAAGTAGGCCATTTCCGGCGCATAGCCAGCTTCAACCAGGGTTTCGAAACCGGCTTTCACCAGCTCAACGGTACCGCCGCACAGAACGGCTTGTTCGCCGAACAGGTCGGTTTCGGTCTCGTCCTTGAAGGTGGTTTCGATGATGCCGGTACGACCGCCACCAACGCCAGCAGCGTAGGACAGTGCAACGTTTTTGGCGTTGCCCGAAGCATCCTGGTAGATAGCGATCAGGTCAGGGATACCGCCGCCTTTGACGAACTCGGAACGCACGGTGTGGCCCGGAGCTTTCGGCGCGATCATGATCACGTCGAGGTCAGCACGTGGCACAACCTGGTTGTAGTGAATCGCGAAGCCGTGGGAGAAGGCCAGGGTGGCGCCTTTCTTGATGTTCGGCTCGACTTCGTTCTTGTACAGGGCAGACTGGAACTCGTCCGGGGTCAGGATCATGACCAGGTCGGCAGCCGCTACGGCGGAAGCAACGTCAGTCACTTTCAGGCCGTGAGCTTCGGCTTTGGCAACAGTAGCCGAACCTTTACGCAGACCGACAGTAACGTCAACGCCGGAGTCTTTCAGGTTGCACGCTTGAGCGTGACCCTGGGAACCGTAACCGATGATGGCAACTTTCTTGCCCTGGATGATCGACAGGTCGCAGTCTTTATCGTAGAAAACTTTCATGAATTTCCCCTTTATATCTGGCCCTTCAGGCCATTCGCTAATTTGGTTTAGATGCTAAGTACTTTGTCGCCGCGGGCAATCCCGGTGACGCCACTGCGTACGGTTTCCAGAATCGAGGCAGTCCCGATCGATTGAATGAAACTGTCGAGCTTGTCGCTGGTACCGGTCAATTGAACGGTATACACGCTAGCGCTGACATCAACGATCTGCCCGCGATAAATATCGGTGGTGCGCTTGATCTCGGCGCGCTGGGCGCCGGTGGCCTTGACCTTGACCAGCATCAGTTCACGCTCGATGTGAGCACTCTCCGACAGGTCGACCAGTTTTACCACTTCGATCAGCTTGTTCAGGTTCTTGGTGATCTGCTCGATGACTTCATCATGGCCGACAGTGGTCAGCGTCAGACGCGACAGGGTCGGGTCTTCGGTTGGTGCCACGGTCAGGCTTTCGATGTTGTAGTTGCGCTGCGAGAACAGGCCGACTACACGAGACAAAGCGCCGGGTTCGTTTTCCAGAAGCAAGGAAATAATGTGCCGCATGATTAAGTACGCTCCGTCTTGCTCAGCCACATATCGCGCATGGAGCCGTCTTTGATCTGCATCGGGTAGACGTGCTCGCTGGTGTCGACCGAAATGTCGATTACCACCAGGCGATCTTTCATGGCGAACGCCTCTTCCATCTTCGACTTCAAATCTTTCGATTCCGTGATGCGCACGCCAACGTGGCCATAAGCCTCGGCCAGCTTGACGAAGTCAGGCAACGATTCCATGTAGGAATGCGAGTGACGGCTGCCATAACTCATGTCCTGCCACTGGCGGACCATACCCAGCACACCGTTATTCAGAATGACGATCTTCACCGGCAAACCGTATTGCAGGCAGGTCGACAGTTCCTGGATGTTCATCTGGATGCTGCCCTCGCCCGTAACGCAGGCGACGTCGTCATCCGGGAAGCTCAACTTGATGCCCATGGCCGCCGGCAAACCGAAGCCCATGGTGCCCAGGCCACCGGAGTTGATCCAGCGGTTTGGCTTGTTGAACGTGTAGTACTGCGCGGCGAACATCTGGTGCTGGCCCACGTCGGAGGTTACAAAGGCGTCGCCCTTGGTCACTTCGCACAGGGTTTCGATCACGGTCTGTGGCTTGATCATGCTGCCGTCGCCCTTGTCGTAAGGGAACAGGCCGCGATCGCCGCGCCACTCATCGACTTGCTTCCACCAGCTGGCGACGGACTCCTTGTTCGGGGTCTCGCCGATTTCCTTGAGGATCGCGACCATTTCGGTCAGGACACTTTCGACCGGACCGACAATAGGCACGTCTGCCTTGATGGTCTTGGAGATCGAAGCCGGGTCGATGTCGATGTGAATGATCTTGGCATTCGGACAGAACTTGGCCGGACCGTTGATCACGCGATCATCGAAACGCGCGCCGACTGCAAGGATCACATCGGCATGGTGCATCGCCAGGTTGGCGGTGTAGCTGCCGTGCATACCGAGCATGCCAATGAACTGACGGTCGGTGCCAGGGTAGGCACCCAGGCCCATCAGGGTATTGGTCACTGGCAGGTTGAGCATTTTGGCCAGTTCGGTCAGCGGCGCGGATCCACCACCGAGAATCACGCCGCCACCTGAATAAAGCACAGGACGCTTGGCCGCCAGGAGCATTTCGGCTGCCTTGCGGATTTGCCCGGAGTGACCGCGAACGGCCGGGCTGTAGGAACGCAGCTTGGCTTTTTTCGGGAAAATGTATTCGAACTTCTCGGCCGGGTTGGTCATGTCTTTCGGGACATCGACAACGACCGGACCAGGACGACCGGATTGCGCCAGATAGAACGCTTTCTTCATGACTTCCGGGATTTCCGAGGCATGCTTGATCATGAAGCTGTGCTTCACGATTGGCCGGGAGATACCGATCATGTCGGTTTCCTGGAATGCATCGGTACCTACCATGGTGCTAGGCACCTGGCCGGAAATGATCACCATCGGAATGGAGTCCATGTAGGCCGTGGCAATACCGGTGATGGCGTTGGTTGCGCCCGGGCCGGAGGTTACCAGCACCACACCGGCTTTACCGGTGGCGCGGGCATAGCCGTCAGCCATATGGGTCGCAGCCTGCTCGTGGCGAACCAGGATGTGGGTCACTTCCGGTTCTTTGAACAGGGCATCATAGACATGAAGAAGAGCACCACCCGGGTACCCGTAGATATATTTGACGCCTTCGTCACGCAAAAAGCGGACGAGCATCTCACCGCCAGATAAAAGCTCCACGTTGTTCACCTCTAAAACGCCAGAATACCGCCCACATACAAGAGGACGGGTCTTAATAGGTTTACTTCTCGGCAGAGCATGAGCGACGGTGGTCGCCGACTACGTCAGCACTGACTGAGCAAGTATTGGGATCGTCCCAAGTGTTGCGGGCCTTTCCCACCCAGCGCGAGGTAACGCGTTGCGGGTGTAACAGGTCGGCGCGGATGTGCGCCTCATGATCTACCGAGTGGGTCTGCTTCTGGCAGTCCCTCTACAGCGGACTTTGGATTCTTCTGTTTCGCCCATCGCAAGTCAAGCCGTCAATGTGCTTTATTCGAACTAAGCACATGAGAACGCAAGAAAAAACCTTTAAACCGCAACTGTGTTAGCTTCGATTGCGCACTTATGACAAGGAAATGGCATGCGAACGTTCTTCCTCACCGCCGGCCTGCTGATCAGCCTGAGCCCTCTGTGCATGGCGGGTCAGATCTATAAATGGGTCGATGCCCAGGGCGTCACCCATTTCGATGGGCAACCGCCCCCAGGCCAGGAGCCTACCCTCGTCGTGACGCCCGCCCCGCCCATCGGCAAACCGAGTACGCCAACGCGCAGCGATGTCATAGGCGATCAACGGGCTATCGACAACAAAGTGAAAAAGCAGGTTGCCGAGCAGCAAGCCCAGTTAAAAGTGTTCTGCGAGCAGGCTCGAACCAACCTGGCTCAACTGCAGAATAATCCGCGACTACGGGAGGATGTCGAAGGTGAGATGCGCCGCCTGACCGACCAACAACGTCAGGAACGCATCACCGAAGCACAGAAACAGATCGCAAAAAACTGCATGTAGGACCCTGCAACGGATTGGAGTTAGCGAGAGGTGGTGATCAACAGGTCGAACTCTTTGAGCAAGATCTGAAGCTGCCGATCCTTACCCTGGACGTTGCGGGCGGCGAAGACCATTTCGGCCATTTCCTGAATCCCCGACGCGTTGGGTAATGGCAGGTCTTGTTCCAGGATCGACTTCATTCTTGGCAGGAAGATCCATTGCAGCCATTGCTCGAAATCCAGCGTATCCACCGAGAACGGTTCGACGCTGGATAGCGCCTCAGCGGATGGCGAAACTTCGTCCCACCAGCCCTGAACGCGCAGTTCGCGCTCGATCAACAGCAACTGTGTGGCAATCTTCGGGAAGCGTGCATCCATCACAGCGAGACCTTGGCCTTCTGACGCGCCAACGCTGCGCCGGCGGAGTCACCCTGTTTCTCACGCGCCTGGGCGATCAATTCCCACAAGCTGGCCTGAAGAGCCGGACGACCATTGGCGAACGTCAAACCACGGCGAGCGAATTGTTCGGCCTGAGCCGCATCGCCTTGAGCCATACGTACCTGAGCCAGACGATAAAGCACTTGCGGCTCACGCGGTGCGACACGCTGGGCCCGCTCGAGGCTGGAAGACGCGCCATTAAGGTCGCCACTGGCCTGTTGCTGCTGGGCAGTGGTCAACAACGCCAGGACCGGACCGTCCAGTTGCTCATCGGCGGACAGGCCGCCGGAGCTTGCGGAAGGAATCCCGCTCGGCGTCGACGGCATGCTGTAGCTGCCCTGGTTGATCGGTGCCGACTGGACCGGCGAGGTATCAATCGGCCCCGGAGTGATCGGGCCCGGGGTAATAGGCGAAGTGCTGATCGGGGCCGAGGAAACCGCGCCACCACCTGGCACCATCACGACGACGCCAGTGTCACCTTGCGGGATTGCCTGAGTCTGGGCTTGTGCAGGACGTTTTACCGTCGACTGCCGGAAACCGCCATTCGCCGAAATCCGTTCGCTGTTGGAGACGGCGGTGCCGGAATCCACAACCGGAATCGAGCCGCGCTGTACAGTAGAGCAACCGCTGAGCAAAGCCACGGCAGTTACCGCCGGAATCAACCACTTGTTCACTTGAAACCCTCTTTGCTTAATTCATCCAGCCCTTGACCCAATCCATCACCGATTCAGCGGGGTTTTCACCACCGCAAGCGGGACCCGGGGGCGGTTCGCTGCCGCGAATATACGGCATCTGCACTGCGCCTGGGCAGCTGCCTTCAGAACCTTGCCCAGTGCGCGAATCGACCCAGGCCTGAACAATGTTATCTGGCTGCGGCATATCCAGCGGCAGCGGATCGGCTTTGCGCATGAAACTGGTCCAGACCTGCAACGCACCGGTGGCGCCGGTGAACGGCGTCTTGCCGTTATCATCGCGCCCCAGCCAGACCACCGCCAACAGATCCTGACTGAAACCGGCGAACCAGCTGTCCCGCGAATCGTTACTGGTACCGGTCTTGCCGGCCAGCGTCAGGGTTTTCGGCAACACGTTATATACCGAGCTACCGGTGCCTTCACGCATGACCCGTTGCATGGCGCTCTGAACCAGGTAAATGGACGCCGGATCGAACTGCTGCTGAATCTGGAACGGATAACGCTTGAGGGGCTCGCCCTCGGCGGTCAGCACGCTGCGAATTCCGCGCATTGGCGTATTGAACCCACCGTTGGCCAGTGTCTGGTACATGGTCGCCACTTCGATCGGGGTCAAGCCACCAGCGCCCAGCAGCATTGACGGGAACGCGGGAAACTCGCGACTCACCCCCAGACGCGCCAGGGTCTTCAAGACATTCGGTACGCCCACTGCCAAGCCCAGACGCGCGGTCGACAGGTTGTAGGAATGCGCCAGCCCTTGATAAAGGAACACCGTACCGTGGGAACGGCGATCATAGTTCTGTGGTTTCCAGACCTGACCGTCCGCGCCTTTGACCGAGAAGGATTCGTCCGACAGCCAACTGGTCAGCGTGTACTGGCTCGGCTTCTCGAGGGCTGTCAGATAAACCGCCGGCTTGATCAACGAGCCGATCGGTCGTACGGCGTCCAGCGCCCGGTTGAAACCGGCGAAACCTGCCTGACGGCTGCCGATCATGGCCTGGACTTCTCCGGTTTCCGGATTGGTCACGACCATGGCCGCCTCAACCTCATCGGACCCTTTGCGCCCAGCCAGACGCTTGAACGTGTCATTGACCGAAGCTTCGGCTTTCATCTGCAGGATCGGGTCGAAACTGGTGAAAATCCGCAACCCTTCTTCGGTCAAGTCTTCGTCGCGGTAATCTTCGCGCAACTGACGTTTAACCAGGTCCAGAAAGCCCGGGAACGAGCTGTCGGCCAACTTGCCGCGCGTGGTCACACCCAGTGGCATTTTCTTCGCCGCCTCAACCTGTGCGGCGGTGGCAACGCCTTGTTCCCCCAGAACATCGAGCACCAGGTTGCGACGCTCCAGCGCCCGCTCAGGGTTGCGACGCGGGTTGTAATAGGACGGCCCCTTGACCATGCCCACCAACAAAGCGACTTGATGCAGCTTCAGCTCGGACAATGGCTGCCCGAAGAAGAACTGGCTGGCCAGACCGAAACCGTGCACCGCGCGCTGACCATCCTGGCCCACGAACACTTCATTAAGGTAAGCCTCAAGAATTTCGCGCTTGTCGTAATGCAGCTCAAGCAACATCGCCATCATGGCTTCGGTGAGCTTACGGGTCAGGCTGCGTTCGCTGGTGAGGTAGAAATTCTTGACCAACTGTTGCGTCAGCGTACTGCCGCCCTGGGTCATTTTGCCGCCCGAGGTGTTGACGTAGACGGCTCGGACAATCGACTTCGGCGACACGCCCCAGTGACTGTAGAAATCCCGGTCTTCCACGGCAATCAGTGTTTCGAGCAGATACGGCGGAACCTGATCGATCTTGATCAGGATGCGGTCTTCAAGGTTTTTCGGATAAATCCCGCCAATCAGCAGGGGCTCCAGTCGCACCACAGAAAGCTTCGAACCGTTGGTCGCCGAAAGCTCGGCCACGTAATCGCCGGAGAAGCGTACGCGCACAGGCTGAGCCGTTTCCATGCCTTCATAGAACTGGAAGCCTCGGGTGTTCAAGTCGATGGTATTGCCATTGACCGCCGCCGCGCCGGGGCCGTTGCTGATGGCTTCGCGTCGGTAGCCCAAGGCATCGAGCTCGGTGAGGAAGTCTTCCTTGCTCAGCTTTTGGCCAGTGAACAGTTCAAGCGGGCGCGCGTACACCTTGGCCGGGATGGTCCAGCGTTTGCCGGAGAACTTCTCCTGGACGACAGCGTCGAGATAAACCGCGAACCCGGCAAGCACCACGAGGCCTACCAGGCTGAGTTTAAGGGCCCAGCCCAGCCAGGGACGCATGCCCTTGGAAGGTGGTTTTTTTGGGGTGCGGGGGGATCGAGTACGAGTCATGGCGGCGGATTATACGCACTTTATTCGTCCTCGACAGAAGCCTGCTGAGGTTTGCGTCGGGCAGACTTGCGGCCATAATGGCGGCCTTGAATTTTTCCCAGACTCTGAAGGATCGCCTGTGAGCCAGTCCCTGATCGCTGCCCTGCAAAACCCGGCCCTCTACCCGCATCCCGTAGAAGGGTTTCAGGTCATCGAAACCCATATTTCGTGGGTGCTGCTCACCGGCCCCTACGCTTATAAAGTGAAGAAGCCGGTGAATTTCGGCTTCCTCGACTTCACCAGCCTCCAGGCTCGCGAGCATTTCTGTGCTGAAGAGCTGCGCCTGAACCAGCGTCTGACCCATGATTTGTATCTGGAAGTGTTGCCGATCACTGGCAGCGCCGAGGCCCCCCAACTGGGCGGCGAAGGACCGGTCGTCGATTACGCCCTGAAGATGCGCCAGTTCCCACAAAGCCAATTGCTCAGCACCTTGCAAGCCAACGGCGAATTGACCACCACGCACATCGACGAGATGGCGGCGCAGATCGCTCAGTTCCATCTCAGCGCGCCGAAAGTACCTGCCGAACATGAAGCTGGCACGCCAGACAGCGTCATGGCGCCGGTACGGCAGAACTTCGAACAGATCCGTCCATTCCTCAGCGACAAGGCCGATCTGCTGCAACTCGAGGCGTTGCAAGCCTGGGCCGAAAGCAGCTTCGAGCGTCTCAAGCCGCTGTTCGCCCAGCGCAAGGCCGATGGTTTCATTCGTGAATGCCACGGTGACATTCATTTGGGCAATGCCACCGTGATCGACGGCAAGGTCGTGATCTTCGACTGCATCGAGTTCAACGAACCGTTCCGCTTCACCGACGTTTACGCCGACACCGGTTTCCTGGCCATGGACCTGGAAGATCGCGGCCTGAAAAGCCTGGCGCGCCGTTTCATCAGCCAATATCTGGAGCTGACCGGCGACTATCAGGGCCTGGAGCTGCTGAACTTCTATAAAGCCTACCGCGCATTGGTTCGCGCCAAGGTCAGCCTGTTCAGCATGCCAGCCGAGGCCGATCCGGTGCAGCGCGCCACCACGCTGCGTCAGTACCGCAACTACGCCAACCTGGCGGAAAGCTACAGCACCATTCCTTCGCGCTTTCTGGCGATTACCCACGGCGTTTCCGCTGTCGGTAAAAGCCACGTGGCCATGCGCCTGGTGGAAGCGCTGGGCGCCATACGCCTGCGTTCCGATGTCGAGCGCAAGCGTATGTTCGGCGAGCAAGCCGTACCGAACGACCTGCAGGCCGGCATTTATAGTGCCGACGCCAGCGCCGCCACTTACAGCCGCCTGCATGAAATCGCCGGGGTAATTTTGCATGCCGGTTTCCCGGTGGTGGTCGATGCCACCTACCTCAAGCGTGACCAACGCGACGGTGCGGCAAAAATCGCCGAAGCCACGGGGGCGCCATTCCTGATTCTCGACTGTGACGCACCGCAAGCGGTGATCGAGAGCTGGCTGAAGCAACGTCAGGCAGACAATAACGATCCCTCCGATGCCAACCTGGCCGTAATCACCGCCCAGCAAGCCAGCCGCGAGGCCCTGACGCCAGCAGAAATCCTGTGCAGCAAACGCGTCCAGACCAATGAAAGTGGCACGCTCGATACCGTCGTTGCGCAGATTCGTCAGCGCCTTCCAGGCCTGTAAGAAACTAATTCAACCGTGAAGCCCTCACCGGCTTCACGGCTGTCAAATAGTGGCACTATACTGGCGTCATAAAACCATCAGGTGATGCGACATGAGCCAGCCGAAACTTCTCGACACCCCGCTTTATGCCTTGCTGCACAAAGACGACATCACAGGCTTTAACAACGAACGGCCCTCGGGCGGACCTATCGACATGGTCGGTGGCGACTTCCGTGGTCTCGATCTGCGTGAACTGAACGCCGACGGCATCGATTTCACCGATGCCTATTTCCGTTCCGCCGACTTGCGCGGCATCGATTTTCGCAACGCTTCCCTTGAAGGGGCGAGCCTGGCCCACGCGCAGATCTCCGGCGCCTACTTTCCGCCGGAACTGAGTGCCGATGAAATTCTGATGTCGATGAATTTCGGTACGCGCCTGCGTTATCGCACTCGCTAAAAGCGACGCCCTGACAAGTCCGGCGCCCCTGCCTTGCGTTGGACTTGTATTTTTTTACCCCCCCGAAATTCACGTCTTTCCGAGCGCACTCGCAGCCTTTACCCGCCACTTCCAGAGCCCGCGTCTTAGAAGCATTTGCGCCGAAACCGACCAAACAATCACGCTTTTCCTACTGATGGCTACACTGCTGAGAGGCTCGCCCACGCACCGTTCGGCTGTCGCAAGGAGGCTTGATGAATGATGAACTGCAACACCTGAAAAATCTTGGCAAGACGTCGGCGCAATGGCTGCATGCCGTGGGCATCCACAGTGCATCGGACTTGCGTCGGCTGGGAGCTGTAGATGCTTATCGAGCCGTGCGCACGCGCGGTTTTCGGGCTTCCAAGGTGTTGTTGTATGCGATCGAAGGCGCACTGATGGATGTTCACTGGAACGACATTCCCGCCGAACGCAAGGAAGCTTTGAACAAACAGCTGGACGCCATTTCGTCACGCCACAAGATTTGAATGGATCATTACGTTTGCACGCAGCCTGAAAACCAATGATTGCAAGCCTTTCACCCAAGGGAACGGGTGAGGTCAAAGAAAACCAAAAATCAGCGATTGACATGGTAATGAGAATCGCTATGATTACCACAACTGGTCGCGAGACTGGTCGATATTCTGAAAAGCCCTTGGTTCGGACTCTCAGATTATCTCCTCATCAGGCTAATCACGGTTATTTGACCCGGCTCTTGCCGGGTCTTTTTTTGCCTGTGGAAAACTCGCCGGTTTACTGCCCTGCCTGCTTGCCAAACTGTTTGCGCATTTGCGCGCAGTAATCCTGAGGTGGCATGGCAGGCGTATACCAGACGTAATCGGCCATGGCCGGCGTGACCTCGGCGCCCTGCTCCGCCAGCATCAACACCATCGGCGCTTCAGGCTCACCCAAATCCTGCACATGGATTGGCACCCCGACATCCTTACGCGCGTGATAGGCGCCGGCCAATAGCAATGAAGGCGCTGGTGCAGCCAGTAGTCGCCCGGCCATCCGCCGGTCACGTTGCTGCTGGACCGCCAACATCGCGGGCATTTGCGATGCAGGCAGCAGGCCGCAATGGGAATCGTTGATCTGCGCCAGCAACTTATCCTTGACCATCGGCGCGTTGGAAAGCGAACCACTCAATACCGGGGGTTTGGCATAGACATTACGGACTTCAAGCGTATCCAGATTGGCCGCCAGCAACGGGTACGGTTGAGTCAGGGCAAAGCCGACGATCGGCCCATAGAGATTCCAGTCCCACCCCGGTTGCCAGGCCAGCGCATTGGGCAAGTCAGCGGGTAGCGGTGAAGAATGCTTGATGTGATCGACGCGCCCTTGTTGATCCGGCGTGAGCATTTCCAGCAGCAAACTGCCTTGGGGTCGCTGCTCACTCAGCGTCTGTAACAACCACAGTTGCACTTGATGGTGATCACGATTGTCATGCTGCTCGCCGACAATCAACCGCGAAGGCTTGGCTAACCGTGCAAGCAGCTCATGCGCCGTCAGGCTTTTACCGCTGCGCAACTCCAGGATTTCGCCGCTGACGGGTGGCGGCGGCACCGGCCCATGTTGGCAGGCACTCAATATCAGCACAGCCAGAATCACCATCACACGCATGTTCTCACCTCAATGAAATGTTCAGCGGGCGATGATCAGCGGATGCCCACGCTCCGGGTGCGGTTGTACCAGTACTTCCAGCCCGAACACGGCCTTGAGCGGCTCTGGGCGCAGCACCTGCTCCGGCGTATCCAGCGCCACGGGGCGCCCACCCTCGAGCAACAACAGACGATCACAATAACGTGCCGCCAGATTCAGATCATGCAGGATCACCAGCACCGCGGCGCCACGGTCGGCGAATTCGCGTACCGCTTGCAGAGTAGTGTGTTGATGCAACGGGTCGAGCATCGATGTCGGTTCATCGAGCAACAACGTTTGCCCCGCCTCCCCCGGCCAGAGCTGCGCCAGGACGCGTGCCAGGTGTACCCGCTGACGCTCACCGCCAGACAGCGCCAGATAACTGCGTCCACTCAGGTGCCGCGCATCGGCCGCGTGCAGCGCGGCGGCGACAATTTCGTCATCCCGCAGCCGGCCGCTTTGATAAGGCAGGCGCCCCATGCCGACCACTTCTTCGACGCGAAAGGCAAAGTCCAGGGTCGACACTTGCGGCAACACCGCCAAACGCCGGGCTCGCTGCGCCCCGGTCCAATGACTCAGTTCGCGTTCATCGAGCCAGACACTGCCGTGGTCCGCCTGCAATTCACCGCACAGGGCGCCGAGCAACGTGCTTTTGCCGGCACCGTTGGGCCCGAGCACACCGAGGACTGTGCCCGGTTTGAGTTCAAGGGTGATGCCCGTAAGGACAATCTTTCGACCGCGCCGGATTTGCAGATTTTGCGTGCGCAACATCAGGCACGCCCTCTGAGCAGTAAATACAGAAAGAACGGAGCCCCTATGAGGGCCGTGACAATCCCGATCGGCAACTCGGCCGGCGCCAGGGCCAGCCGCGCCACGAGATCTGCGAACAACAATAAACTGCCCCCCGCCAAAAGAGACGCCGGCAACAGCACCCGATGATCAGGGCCAGCCAGCAGTCGCACCAGATGCGGTACCACCAGACCGACGAAGCCGATCATCCCCGCTGCCGCGACCGCCGCACCGACGCCCAGTGCCGTGCAGAACACCAGTTCGCGCTTAAGCCTTTCGACATCAATACCCAAGTGACCGGCCTCTGACTCCCCCAGTAACAATGCATTCAAGGCCTTGGCCCGTCGCGGCAGCCACAGCGCCACACCGATGCTCACCAGCAGCAATGGCCAAAGTCGTGAATAACTGGCGCCGTTAAGGCTGCCCAGGTTCCAGAACGTCAACGTGCGCAGGGTCGCGTCATCCGCCAGGTAGGTGAACAACCCGACCGCCGAACCGGCCAGTGCAGTCAATGCAATACCGGCCAGCAGCATGGTGGCGACGTTGGTCTGGCCATTGCGCCGCCCCAGTCGATAGACCAGCGCCGTTACACCCAGCCCACCGAGAAACGCGCACACCGATAACAGGTAAGGCCCGAAGGATTCAGGCAGACCGCCGAACACCGAGCTGCTGACAATCGCGATGGCTGCACCCAAAGCCGCGCCGCTGGAGACACCCACCAATCCCGGATCGGCCAGAGGGTTACGAAACAGGCCCTGCATTGCCACCCCAGACAACGCCAAAACGCCGCCCACCGCCAGGCCCAGCAAGGTTCGTGGCAAGCGAATCTGTCCCAGGATCAGCTCGGCCTGCTCCAACCCGTCGGGCGCGATGGGTAAACCCAGCAGCCGCAACGCCGCGCATAACGTGTCGGATAACGGCAAACTCACCGGCCCCAACGCCAGCGACAACCAGATCGCCAGCAAACACAGCAGGCTCAGGCCGATGAATAATGCACGGGGTTTAACCAGAAGAGTCATTGGCCGGTCGTACTCAGACGCATAAACAGCTTCCTTGAAAGTTTTGCCGGGCATCGAGAGAACAGGCCAAGTATCCTCGGCATCCGGCAATCGCCCTGTGGGTGAGCGGCCATTTGATAGTTGCTTGCATTTGAACGTCAAGTTCGGACCTCTCCGGTCACGAGCGGCGAGACTTGAGGATAGACATGAAGTTTCTTTGCGCTGGCGCCGAATTGGCTGATGCCAGCAGTCGCGGTTTCGACGTCGACGGTCAGAAACTCCTGGCCGTGCGCCGGGGCGGCCGGGTGTATGTGTATGAAAATCGCTGCCCGCACCGGGGCGTCGAACTGGAATGGAAGCCCGACCAGTTTCTCGACCCCAGCAACAGCCTGATCCAGTGCGCCACCCATGGCGCGCTGTTTCTGATCGAAGACGGCGAATGCGTTGCTGGCCCGTGCGCCGGGCAATCCCTGACCACCATCCCCTGCCTCGAAGACGCGCAAGGGATCTGGCTAACCGTTTAACAGCACCTCCAGGCGCCGATCGACCACCATCTCTTCGTGGGTCAAGTGCACGCCATAGGCCAGCACTTCAACCCCACACGCCACCGCTTCGCGTAACGCCGCCGCGTAGGCCGAATCGATTTCTTCAGCAGGACGTACGGAGTCGATACCGGTCAGGTTCACGCAATACAGCTGCACCGCACGAATTCCGTCCCGGGCCAAATGCGACAGCTCGCGCAAATGCTTGGCCCCGCGCTGGGTCACGGCATCGGGAAATGCCGCCACCAACGAGCCATCGAAGCCCAAGGTGACGCTTTTGACCTCTACATAGGCGGGCCCGCTCGGGTAATCGAGACAGAAATCGATGCGGCTGCTTTCCTGACCGTAGGCCACTTCGCGCTTCAGTTCGGTAAAGCCGTTCAGTTCGGTGATGACATTGGCCCGCAACGCCTCCTCGATCAAACCGTTGGCGCGCCCGGTGTTTACGCAAAACAACCGCCCTTGTGGGGTTTCTCCGACTTCCCAGGTGCCGGGCAATTTACGCTTGGGATCGTTGGAACGGCTGAACCAGACCTGCCCGCCTTCGACCTGGCAATTAAGCATAGAACCGGTGTTTGGACAGTGAATAGTCAGCAACTCGCCGCCAACGGTTTCGATATCAGCGAGAAAACGCTTGTAACGACGAATCAAGCGACCTTCTTCGAGGGGAGGATGAAATCGCATCAGCCTTGCCAACTGCGCAAGCCGCGAGCGATCCGTTCGACTGCTTCCTGCAGGCGTGGAAGGCTTTGGGTATAGGCAAACCGCACATGATGCCCCGCCTGATAACGCCCGAAGTCCAGGCCCGGCGTGATCGCTACGTGCTCGGTTTCGAGGAAATGCCGGCAGAACGCGAAGGCATCGCCGCCGAACTTGCTGATATCGGCGTACAAATAGAACGCGCCTTCCGGCTCTACGGCGATACCGAAACCCAATTCACGCAGGGCGGGCAGCAGGAAATCACGGCGTCGGCCGAACTCGGCGCGGCGCTCCTCGAAAATCTGGATAGTGGCCGGTTCGAAGCAAGCCAATGCAGCGTGCTGGGCCATGCTCGGGGCACTGATGTAGAGGTTTTGGGCGAGTTTCTCCAGCTCTCCGACCGCCGCTTCCGGCGCAACCAGCCAACCGAGACGCCAGCCGGTCATGCCGAAATACTTGGAAAAACTATTAAGGACGAAGGCGCTGTCATCGACTTCCAGCACGCTGGCCGCCTCCGTGCCGTAAGTCAGGCCATGGTAAATCTCGTCGACCACCAAATGGCCGTGGCGGGCCTTGATCGCTGCAGAGAGCCCGGCCAACTCGTTGCGGGTCAGGATGGTCCCGGTCGGGTTGGCCGGCGATGCCACCAAGGCGCCGACACTGTCGTGATCCCAGTGACGCGCGATCAGGTCCGGAGTCAGTTGATAACGCACGTCCGGGCCGACCGGCACCAGTTGCGCCGCGCCCTCCACCAATCGCAGGAAATGCCGGTTGCACGGGTAGCCCGGGTCTGCCAGCAGCCAGTGCTTGCCCGGGTCCACCAGCAAGGCGCTGGCCAACAGCAACGCGCCTGAACCGCCGGGCGTGATGAGAATTCGTTGCGGATCGATGTTCAGCCCGTAGCGTTGCTGATAAAAGCCCGAAAGGGCTTCACGCAGCTCGGGAATGCCGCGTGCGGCGGTATAACGGGTTTTCCCCGCCGCCAGCGCGGCCTGGCCAGCCTGGATGATCGGCTCGGCGGTAGTGAAGTCCGGCTCGCCAATTTCCAGGTGAATCACGTCGTGGCCGGCTGCTTGCAGCTCGTTGGCCCGCGCCAGCAGGGCCATGACGTGAAACGGTTCGATGGCGCGACTGCGCGCACTGTAGGACAGAGCCATTAGCCTTCCTTACAACGGGGAAAAGAATCGATTCTACCCAAGCCCGGGAACGAGCGAGAACCTAAAGCGGTCAGAGCCCATATAACGTGGGTCTCAAACGATTCAAGCGTATGCTCCAGGTTTGACTAAAATCAATAATTGATCAGGTCTCCAGAGCCACCAGGCAAGGCTTTGCAATATTTTGCAAGCGCCACGGGCTGCGGGCTCGACATCCGGGAGTAGCGCGGTCCGATTTGATCTGGTAAGTTCGCCCGCTTGCAGCCGCAGGGCCGGCAGGTGTCGGTGATGGAGCAATCCTGCGCAATGGATTACAAGAGTAGAGGCGGTCCATTTCATGCCCACCCAAGCAAAGCAACAGCAAAACCAGTCGATCAGCGGCTTCGAACCCTACAAAGAAGTGAAGGGCGAAGAGTATATGGGCAAGCCCATGCGCGCTCACTTCACCAAGATCCTGAACAAGTGGAAACAGGACTTGATGCAGGAAGTCGACCGTACTGTTGATCACATGAAAGACGAAGCGGCCAACTTCCCTGACCCGGCAGATCGTGCCAGCCAGGAAGAGGAATTCAGCCTCGAATTGCGCGCCCGCGATCGCGAGCGCAAGTTGATCAAGAAAATCGACAAAACCCTGCAATTGATCGAAGACGAAGAATACGGTTGGTGCGAATCCTGTGGCGTCGAAATCGGCGTCAAGCGACTGGAAGCCCGCCCTACCGCCGACATGTGCGTTGATTGCAAGACCCTGGCGGAAATCAAGGAAAAACAAGTCGGCAAGTAATCCTGGCCACTTGAACGAAGAACGGAGCGTGCGAACGCTCCGTTTTTTGTTTCTGACATTTGCTGATTTGTTGCGTCTTGAAATTGCCTTCGCGAGCAAGCTTCGCTCCTACAAAGGCAACGCAATTTCCTGTAGGAGCTGAGCTTGCTCGCGAAGGCGGCTTCAAGCCATGCTCAAAACGATTAAACAGCCTGACATCGCCCTTATGACCGCCATCGCCTCCCCTGCCTACATCGGCCGCTTCGCCCCCACCCCCAGCGGGCATTTGCATTTCGGTTCGCTGGTCGCAGCACTGGCCTCCTACCTTGATGCCCGTTCGGTCGGCGGCCGCTGGTTGGTGCGCATGGAAGATCTCGATCCGCCCCGCGAAGAACCGGGCGCTCAAGCGGCGATTCTCAAGGCGCTGGAAAGCTACGGGTTCGAGTGGGATGGCGACATGGTCCGACAGAGTGACCGGCACGCGGCCTATGACGAAGTCATCAATCGCCTGTTCAATCAGGGCCTGGCCTACGCCTGTACCTGTTCACGCAAGCAATTGGAGCCGTATCACGGCATTTATCCCGGATTCTGCCGCAACGCGGGGCACGGCACCGAAAACGCCGCGATCCGCCTGCGCGTGCCGGAACTGGAATACCACTTCATCGACCGGGTGCAGGGCGAGTTCCGTCAACATCTGGGACGGGAGGTGGGTGATTTCGTGATCCGCCGCCGCGATGGGCTTTACGCCTATCAATTGGCAGTGGTGCTGGACGACGCCTGGCAAGGCATCACCGATATCGTGCGCGGCGCCGATCTGCTGGATTCCACGCCGCGCCAACTCTATCTGCAAGAACTGCTGGGCCTGCCGCAACCGCGCTACCTGCACATCCCGCTGATTACCCAGCCTGACGGCCACAAACTCGGCAAATCCTATCGATCGCCGCCGCTGACCGAAGATCAGGCCACGCCACTGTTGCTGCGCGCATTGCGCGCGCTGGGGCACAAGCCTGCGACCGAACTGAATGACGCCACGCCACGGCAAGTGCTGAACTGGGGAATTGCCCACTGGGATGCAGCGCTGATCCCGCGCACACTGACGTTGCCCGAAGCGCAATTGCAGTGATGCCGCTTGCAGTGGCGCGCCCATCCGTTACCATCGCCGCACGTTTTCGGGCACGCGCATAAAAAAGAGAGGCCGGGATGTACATCTATCGCTTGGTCCTGCTCCTGGTAGTGGGGATTTATCTGTTCTCCCCGGCCATCATGGATTGGTGGATCGACGCCACGGGCGCCTGGTATCGCCCTTATTTGCTCTGGCTGATTCTGATTGTCGTGACCTTCATCCTGCAGAGCCAAAAAGATGCTGATGAGCTTTAGCCTGACCCAGATGATCCTGATCAGCGCCGCGTACCTGGCGGTGCTGTTCGGCGTGGCCTGGATCAGCGAACGGGGCATGATCCCCCGGGCGATCATTCGCCACCCGCTGACGTACACCCTGTCGCTGGGCGTCTACGCCAGTGCCTGGGCGTTTTACGGCACGGTGGGCCTGGCTTATCAGTACGGCTATGGCTTTCTGTCCAGCTACCTCGGGGTTTCCGGGGCCTTCCTGCTGGCGCCGGTGCTTTTGTACCCGATCCTGAAAATCACCCGCACTTATCAGCTCTCATCCCTGGCTGACTTGTTTGCGTTTCGTTTCCGCAGCACCTGGGCCGGTGCACTGACCACAATTTTCATGCTGATCGGCGTGCTGCCGTTGCTGGCGTTGCAGATTCAGGCAGTGGCCGACTCCATCAGCATCCTCACCCGCGAGCCGGTGCAGCATCGCGTGGCCTTGAGCTTCTGCGCACTGATTACACTGTTCACGATTTTCTTCGGCTCACGCCACATCGCTACCCGCGAGAAACATGAAGGCCTGGTGTTCGCGATTGCCTTCGAGTCGGTGATCAAGCTGATTGCGCTTGGCGGCGTCGGTCTGTATGCGCTGTATGGCGTGTTCGACGGCCCGCAACAGCTGGAACTGTGGCTGCTGCAAAACCAGACCGCCCTCGCCGCCCTGCACACACCATTGCAGGAAGGCCCATGGCGCACGCTGCTGCTGGTGTTCTTCGCCTCGGCGATCGTGATGCCGCACATGTATCACATGACCTTTACCGAAAACCTCAACCCACGCTCGCTGGTCAGTGCGAGTTGGGGTCTGCCGCTGTTTCTGCTGTTGATGAGCCTCGCGGTGCCGCTGATTCTCTGGGCCGGGCTGAAACTGGGCGCCACGACCAATCCGGAATATTTCACCCTGGGCATTGGCATCGCCGCCAACAGCAAAGCTCTGGCGCTGTTGGCGTATGTCGGCGGATTGTCGGCGGCCAGCGGCCTGATCATCGTCACTACGTTGGCGTTGTCCGGGATGGCGCTGAACCATCTGGTGCTGCCGCTCTATCAGCCGCCCGCCGAGGGCAATATCTACCGTTGGCTGAAATGGACCCGCCGGGCGCTGATCGTCGCCATCATCATGGCCGGTTACGGTTTTTACCTGATGCTGGGCGCCGAGCAGGACCTGGCTAACCTCGGCATCGTCGCTTTCGTTGCCACGTTGCAGTTCCTGCCGGGCGTGTTGTCGGTGCTGTACTGGCCGACCGCCAACCGTCGCGGCTTCATCGCCGGCCTGCTGGCGGGAATTCTGGTGTGGCTGGTCACCATGCTGCTGCCGCTGGTCGGCAATCTGCAGGGCTTCTACATTCCACTGCTGAACATGATCTACGTACTGGACGACACCAGCTGGCACATGGCAGCAATTGCCTCGCTGGCCGCCAACGTGCTGATGTTCACCCTGATTTCGTTGTTCACCAACGCCAGCCCCGAAGAGGCCAGCGCCGCCGAAGCCTGCGCCGTGGATAACGTTCGCCGCCCGCAACGCCGCGAACTGCATGCCGCCTCGCCTCAGGAATTTGCCACGCAGCTTGCAAAACCATTGGGCGCCAAGGCTGCGCAGAAAGAAGTCGAACAGGCGCTGCGTGATCTCTATCTACCGTTCGACGAACGCCGGCCATACGCCTTGCGCCGTCTGCGGGACCGTATCGAAGCCAACCTTTCCGGCCTGATGGGACCGAGCGTGGCGCAGGATATGGTCGAAACCTTCCTGCCCTACAAGGCTGGCGGCGAAAACTACGTCACTGAAGACATCCACTTCATCGAAAGCCGCCTCGAGGACTACCACTCGCGCCTGACCGGTCTTGCCGCCGAACTCGATGCCTTGCGCCGCTACCACCGCCAGACCTTGCAGGAATTGCCGATGGGCGTCTGCTCGCTGGCCAAGGATCAGGAAATCCTCATGTGGAACAAAGCCATGGAGGAACTGACCGGGATTGCCGCGCAGCGTGTGGTCGGTTCGCGCTTGAGCACCATTGCCGATCCTTGGAAAGAGCTGCTGCAAGGTTTCATCAACCTGCCGGACGAGCATTTGCATAAACAGCACTTGGCCCTCGACGGTCAGACGCGCTGGCTGAACCTGCACAAAGCGGCGATTGATGAGCCGCTGGCGCCGGGTAACAGCGGCCTGGTGCTGCTGGTAGAAGACTTGACCGAAACCCAGATGCTCGAAGACAAACTGGTGCACTCCGAGCGCCTGGCCAGCATCGGTCGACTGGCGGCCGGCGTGGCCCATGAAATCGGCAACCCGATCACCGGCATTGCCTGTCTTGCGCAGAATTTGCGTGAAGAACGCGAGGACGACACCGAACTCACGGAAATCAGCGGGCAGATCCTCGAGCAGACCAAACGCGTGTCCCGCATTGTTCAGTCGCTGATGAGCTTCGCCCACGCCGGCAGTTACCAGCACAGTGACGAGCCCGTCTGTCTGGCGGAAGTGGCCCAGGATGCCATCGGCCTGCTGGCCTTGAACCGGCGCAATTTCGAAGTACAGTTCTACAACCTGTGCGACCCCGACCACTGGGTAGAAGGTGACCCGCAGCGGCTTGCCCAGGTATTGATCAATCTGCTCTCAAACGCCCGCGACGCCTCGCCTCCGGGCAGCGCAGTGCGCGTTAAAAGCGAAGCCGGCGAACACACGGTCGATCTGATCGTCGAAGACGAAGGCAGTGGTATCCCCTCGAACATCATGGACCGACTATTCGAACCTTTCTTCACCACCAAGGACCCTGGCGAAGGCACCGGTCTGGGCCTTGCACTGGTCTATTCCATCGTTGAAGAGCATTATGGACAAATCACCATCGACAGCCCGGCTGATGTTCAAAGCCAACGCGGCACCCGTATCCGGGTAACTTTGCCGCGTCATGTCGAAGCGACGTCCGCTGTGAACTGAGACCGTCGAGAGTATCGAATCAATGCCGCACATTTTGATCGTCGAAGACGAAACAATTATCCGCTCCGCCTTGCGCCGTCTGCTGGAACGTAACCAGTACCAGGTCAGCGAAGCCGGATCCGTGCAGGAAGCACAAGAGCGTTTCAGCATCCCCACGTTTGACTTGATCGTCAGCGACCTGCGTCTGCCGGGCGCACCTGGTACCGAGTTGATCAAACTTGGCCAAGGCACCCCGGTGCTGATCATGACCAGTTACGCCAGCCTGCGTTCGGCCGTCGATTCCATGAAAATGGGCGCGGTGGATTACATCGCCAAGCCTTTCGATCACGACGAAATGCTCCAGGCGGTCGCGCGAATCCTGCGAGACCGGCAATCGGCGCAACAAGCCAGCGGTGAACCGGTCGTCGGTAAAACGAGCAATGGCGCCGCGAAAAACGGTGTCGACAACAGCAACGGCGAAATCGGCATCATCGGCTCGTGTCCGCCGATGCAGGACCTGTACAGCAAGATCCGCAAAGTCGCGCCAACCGATTCCAATGTCCTGATCCAGGGCGAATCCGGTACCGGTAAAGAACTGGTAGCACGCGCCCTGCACAACCTGTCCAAACGCGCCAAGGCGCCGATGATTTCGGTGAACTGCGCGGCCATTCCGGAAAGCCTGATCGAGTCCGAACTGTTCGGCCACGAAAAAGGCGCGTTTACCGGCGCCAGTGCCGGGCGTGCCGGGTTGGTGGAAGCAGCGGACGGCGGCACCTTGTTCCTCGATGAAATCGGCGAATTGCCGCTGGAAGCCCAGGCACGCCTGCTGCGGGTGTTGCAGGAAGGGGAAATCCGCCGGGTCGGTTCGGTGCAGTCGCAGAAGGTCGACGTACGCCTGATTGCTGCGACACACCGGGACCTCAAGAGCCTGGCGAAGATTGGCCAGTTCCGTGAAGACCTGTATTACCGCCTTCACGTAATCGCCCTGAAACTGCCGGCCTTGCGTGAGCGCGGCGCGGACGTCAATGAAATCGCCACTGCATTCCTCGCGCGACAGAGCGCTCGGATTGGCCGTACCGATTTGAGATTTGCTGCTGATGCCGAACAGGCCATTCGACATTACTCATGGCCGGGCAATGTTCGTGAGCTGGAAAACGCGGTCGAACGTGCAGTGATTCTGTGCGAAAGCCCGGAGATTTCCGCAGAGCTGTTGGGCATCGATATCGAATTGAGCGATCTGGAAGACGATGATTTCATCGGTCTGGCGCCCCAGCAGGGCAATGGCGCCGGTAACACCAGCCATGAACCGACTGAAGATTTGTCCCTGGAAGACTACTTCCAGCATTTCGTCCTCGAGCATCAGGACCACATGACCGAAACCGAACTGGCCCGCAAACTCGGAGTCAGTCGCAAATGCCTGTGGGAACGCCGTCAGCGCCTGGGCATTCCGCGGCGCAAGACCGGCGTGGCCAGCGAGAGCTGAACCGCACCTGTCGCATGTGCGGGTAACACATGACATTGTGAAAAAACTGTTACCTCAGCTTTTTCACGTAACAGAAGCCGGGGCTTACGGTAACGAAGCCCCGGCTTTTTTTGGCCCCCAATCATCTCATCAGCCCGCCTAACCCCTTGTTTTACTGGGTTTCACAAAAGTTGGCACGCACCCTGCTATATGTTCAGTACAAGAACAATAACAAGCAATGAACAAGACAATAAAAATAAGACGTATCGACTCACGCACAATAAAAACAAGACGGCGAGAGGCGTAGCTAACTGATTCTTTTGGAGAGGCGTTGCATTTGGGGCTTGCCCCACGACCAGGCCGAGAACAATAAAAACTGTCCCGAGACAGTGCCTGAACTGGTTGGATCGAACGATCACAGCAACACAGCGACCAAAGCAATCCGTTTGCTCTTGGCTCCCGATTGGGAGGGTCATGAAGGAAAACTTCATGGCGAGGGCGCTCAACAAAAACAAGAAGCCCGAAACCAATAATAAAAATAGAGCATGCAACTACTTCTTGGGGAGCTTCGGCTCCCCTTGTGGTTTCTGCGATTTGAAAAACCTCCCCTCCTGTAGCTTGCGGCTTGCGACTTGCAGCTCAAATCTGCTGTGTCCTACACCATCCCCTGACTAAATGCTAGAATCCCCGCCCATCATGCGGTCATTCTTCGTTATGGCCGAACATTCCTTCAAACAGTGCATCCCATGCTGAAGAAGTTGTTCCAGTCATTCCGTTCTCCCAAGCGTCACACGCAACACATTCGCAGTACGCCTGAAGTGCTCAACAGCGGCCAACATTCGTTGCAAAAGGCACAATTCAGCCGTTACGCGGTGAATATCGTCGAACGCCTGCAGAACGCCGGTTACCAGGCATACCTGGTCGGCGGCTGTGTGCGTGACATGCTGCTCGGCATCACGCCGAAAGATTTCGACGTCGCCACCAGCGCCACGCCTGAACAGGTACGCGCTGAATTCCGCAACGCGCGGATCATCGGTCGGCGTTTCAAACTGGTGCATATCCACTTTGGCCGCGAAATCATTGAAGTCGCGACCTTTCGCGCCAATCACCCGCAAAACGACGAAGACGAAGACAGCAACCAATCGTCTCGCAATGAAAGCGGGCGCATTTTGCGCGACAACGTCTACGGCACCCTGGAAGAAGACGCGCAACGCCGCGACTTCACCATCAACGCCTTATATTACGATCCAGTCAGCGAGCGCATTCTCGATTACGCCAACGGCGTACACGACATCCGCAATCACCTGATCCGCCTGATCGGCGATCCGAAGCAACGTTACCAGGAAGACCCGGTGCGGATGCTGCGGGCCGTGCGGTTCGCCGCCAAGCTTAATTTCGGCATCGAAAAACACAGCGCCACGCCCATTCGCGAACTGGCACCGTTGTTGCGCGAGATCCCTTCGGCTCGTCTGTTCGAAGAAGTGCTCAAGCTGTTCCTGTCCGGCTATGCGGCGGACACCTTCGAAATGCTGGTCGACCTGCAGCTGTTCGATCCGCTGTTCCCGGCGAGTGCGGCGGCGTTGGAATACAGCCCGACCTACACCCACACGCTGATCAGTGAAGCGCTGATCAACACAGACCTGCGAATCAAACAGAACAAACCGGTCACCCCGGCGTTCCTGTTTGCCGCCCTGCTCTGGCCTGCCCTGCCGGCCCGTGTGTTGCGTCTGCAGGAACGCGGCATGCCGCCGATTCCGGCGATGCAGGAAGCCGCTCACGAATTGATCGCCGAGCAGTGCCAGCGCATCGCCATTCCGAAACGCTTCACTATGCCGATCCGCGAGATCTGGGACATGCAGGAGCGCTTGCCACGGCGCAGCGGCAAACGCGCCGATCTGTTACTGGACAATCCGCGGTTCCGTGCCGGTTACGACTTCCTGCTGCTGCGTGAAAGCGCCGGTGAGCAGACCGATGGCCTGGGCGAATGGTGGACCGACTATCAGGATGCCAATGACAGCGAACGCCGGGACATGATCCGCGACTTGAGTGGCAAGGAAGACGGTACCGGCGCTCCCCGCAAACGTCGCCGCAGCGGCGGTGCCAAGCGCAAGCGCGCTGCCGGCGCACCGAGCGTTACAGGCGAATAAGCCATGGAACGCGTCTATATCGGCATGGGCAGCAATCTGGCTGATCCCGCCGAACAGTTGCGTAGCGCTGTCGAAGCGCTTGCGCGATTGCCGCAAACCGAACTGGTCGGGGTTTCCGGGTTTTATCAAAGCGACTCGCTGCTGCCCGGCCAACCGCGCTATACCAACGCCGTCGCCGCGCTCGACAGCCGCCTCACGCCGCTCGACCTGCTCGATGCGCTGCAAGCCATCGAGAACGACCAGGGCCGCGAGCGCCTTGAACGCTGGGGGCCACGCACGCTGGACCTGGACATCGTGCTGTTCGGCGATCGCCTGATCGACGAACCTCGCCTCAAAATCCCCCACTATCATCTGCAGGAACGAGCCTTTGTGCTCTATCCGCTGGCCGAGCTGGCACCGGCTGATCTGCGCCTGGCCGATGGCCGTAGCCTCGCAGCATTACTCGCCGACTGTCCGTTCGTCGGGTTGGAACGCCTCTCTCAAAATTGACAAAAACCTTGTGGGAGCGGGCTTGCCCGCGATAGCGACTTTACATTCAACATCAATGTTGACTGACAGTCCGCCATCGCGGGCAAGCCCGCTCCCACAATGGTTTCTGTCGTATCAAAGATGTGCAGCAGCAAAAATCTGCTGAATCGCATCAGTTACGCCGGTAACACCCCATGCGTAACAATGCGGTAACACACGCAATTGACTTCCCGGGTTCTCCTCACGACTATAGGCGTCCCGCTGCCGCCAACGCGGCGCCAAAGGGCGCAATCCAGGCCTTACAAGCACCACGAAAGAAGGTGCGCCTGTATAAATGACGAATCACGCGCGTTACTCGCAGTAGTTTCCATAGCGCCTGTAATGAGGATTTTTTCATGCCAGCCATCACCCTGACCACGCTCCAGAGCCTCAAGCAGAAAGGTGAAAAGATCACCATGCTGACCTGCTATGACGCGACCTTCGCCCATGCCTGTAATGAGGCCGGGGTTGAAGTGCTGCTGGTGGGCGACTCCCTCGGCATGGTTTTGCAGGGGCACGACAGCACCCTGCCGGTGACCACCGCCGAAATGGCCTACCACGTGGCAGCCGTCAAACGTGGCAACACCGATGCCTTGATCCTCGCTGATCTGCCGTTCATGGCCTACGCCACTATCGAACAAACCATGACCAACAGCGCCCTGTTGATGCAGGCCGGTGCGCACATGGTCAAGGTTGAAGGCGCATTGTGGCTCGCGGACTCGATCCGTCTGCTGGCCGAACGTGGCATCCCGGTGTGTGCGCACATGGGGCTGACGCCGCAATCGGTCAACATTCTCGGCGGCTATAAAGTCCAGGGCCGCAACGAAAATCAGGCGCGGCAGATGCGTGCCGACGCGATTTCCCTGGAACAGGCTGGCGCGGCCATGCTGCTGCTCGAATGTGTGCCCAGCGAACTGGCCGAAGAAATTTCCCAGGCGGTGAAGATCCCGGTAATCGGTATCGGCGCCGGCAGTGGCACCGACGGCCAGGTGCTGGTCTTGCACGACATGCTGGGCTTGTCCATTACCGGCCGCGTGCCGAAATTCGTGAAGAATTTCATGACCGGCCAAACCAGCGTCCAGGCAGCCTTGAGCGCTTACGTCACTGAAGTCAAAGCGGCGACTTTCCCTGGCATCGAACACGGATTCTCTGCATGAACACCGTAAAAACCGTACGCGAACTGCGGGCCGCCGTGGCCCGCGCCCGTAGCGAAGGCAAACGTATCGGCTTTGTGCCGACCATGGGCAATCTGCACAGCGGGCATATCGCGCTGGTTACCAAAGCCACCCAGCGGGTGGATTTCGTGGTCGCGAGCATTTTCGTCAACCCGCTGCAGTTCGGCGCCGGTGAAGACCTCGACAAATACCCGCGAACCCTGGCCGCCGATCAGGAGAAACTGCTTCAGGCCGGTTGCCATTTGCTGTTCGCACCCACCGTCGAAGAAATGTACCCCGATGGCATGGCCGGCCAGACCCGCGTCAGCGTCCCACAACTGTCCGAGGGCCTGTGCGGCGCCAGCCGTCCGGGGCATTTCGAAGGCGTGGCGACCGTCGTCAGCAAGCTGTTCAATATGGTCCAGCCGGACCTGGCGATCTTCGGCCAGAAAGACTTCCAGCAACTGGCGGTGATTCGCGCCCTGGTGCATGACTTGAACATGCCGATCCAGATTATCGGCGAGCCTACCGTCCGGGCCGCCGACGGTCTGGCGCTGTCGTCGCGCAATGGTTTCCTCAGCGAAGAACAGCGGGCCATCGCGCCGGTGGTCTATCGCACCCTGACCCATATTGCCGATGCAATCAAACAGGGCGAGCGCGATTACCCGACGCTGATCAACGAGCAGATCAAGCAGCTCGAAGCCGCCGGTCTGCGAGTGGACTATCTGGAAATTCGCCATGCGCTGACCTTGCGACCGGCGACGGCGCAAGATCGGGACCTGGTGATTCTGGTGGCAGCGTTCCTGGGCACGACGCGGTTGATCGACAACCTGCATCTGAACCTCGACGCCGTCCTCTAGACACCGCAAAAAATGTGGAGCAAGCCTGTGGCGAGGGGGCTTGCCCCCGTTGGGCAGCGAAGCAGCCCCAAAATCTCTGTTGTACCCACGACCTTGTGAGTGCCATGCACTCAAATGGGGGCAAGCTCCCTCGCCACAGGCCCGCTCCCACATGGGTCCTGGGTCTATTTCCACATCGTATTGCCGCCCTTCATGCCTTCGGGCAAACTGCCCGCCGTTCGATTCCGACCTGGGGAAACACTCATGCACGCCATCATGCTCAAGGCCAAGCTGCATCGCGCCGAAGTTACCCACGCTGTACTCGATTACGAAGGCTCTTGCGCCATCGACGGTGAATGGCTGGACCTGTCCGGCATCCGTGAGTACGAACAGATCCAGATCTATAACATCGACAACGGCGAACGCTTCACCACTTATGCGATTCGTGGCGAAGAAGGTTCGCGCATGATTTCGGTCAACGGAGCCGCGGCGCACAAGGCCAAGGTCGGCGACCGCGTGATCATCTGCGCTTACGCCCATTACAGCGAAGCCGAGCTGCTCAACTTCAAGCCGCGCATGCTCTACATGGCGCCGGGTAACGAGTTGAGCCACACCAGTAATGCCATTCCGGTTCAGGTCGCCTGATCGAACCGTTCCTCTGTCTGTCTTCCGTTTGTCGGACCGCTCCCTGTTTAAATGTTAAAAAAGTACCGGGAGCAGGTCAGACAAAGTCAAGACAGATTGTGGCGCGAGGTTTACTGTGTTCGCCCTGCGCCATGAAATCGTGTCGACGCAGTTGACCGGACGCCCGCCCACGGCGCTCCGGTATTTATCGTGTTCAAAAGGCCGTTCAAGTAAAAAGGAAAACCGCAGCGATGGCGTATTACCGCACCCCTCACGACGTTACCGCTCTGCCCGCCTGGCAAGCGCTGAATGACCACCGCCAAGCCATGCAGGATTTCAGCATGCGCGAAGCCTTTAATGCCGATCCGCAGCGTTTTACTCAATTCACCCTCAGCAGCTGCGGCCTGTTTCTCGACTACTCGAAAAACCTGATCAACGCCGAGACCCGCAACCTGCTGGTGGGCCTGGCCAACGAAGTCGATCTGCAGGGCGCGATCAAAGCGCTGTTCGCAGGCGAGATCGTCAACGCTTCCGAAGGACGTCCAGCCCTGCACACCGCACTGCGCCGCCCGGTGGGCGACAAGCTGTCGGTCAACGGCGTCAACGTGATGCCCGACGTGCATAAAGTGCTGAACCAGATCACCGACCTCGTGGGCCGCATCCACGATGGTTTGTGGCGCGGTTACACCGAGAAGCCGATCACCGACGTGGTCAACATCGGCATCGGTGGCTCGTTCCTTGGCCCTGAACTGGTGTCCGAAGCGCTGTTGTCCTACGCCCAGAAAGGCGTGCGCTGCCATTACCTGGCGAACATCGACGGCAGTGAATTCCACGAACTGACCATGAAGCTGCGCGCCGAGACCACGCTGTTCATCGTCTCGTCGAAATCCTTCAATACCCTCGAAACCCTGAAAAACGCCCAGGCAGCACGCGCCTGGTATCTGGCTCAGGGCGGTTCGGAAGCCGAGCTGTATCGTCACTTCATCGCCGTTTCCAGCAACAACGCAGCGGCGGTAGCGTTTGGTATTCGCGAAGAAAACATCTTCCCGATGTGGGATTGGGTTGGCGGGCGTTACTCGCTGTGGTCGGCTATCGGTCTGCCGATCGCATTGGCCATCGGCATGTCGAACTTCAAGGAACTGCTGTCCGGTGCCTACACCATGGACCAGCACTTCCAGAGCGCGCCATTCGAACAGAACATGCCGGTACTGCTGGCGTTGCTCGGCGTCTGGTACGGCAACTTCTGGGGCGCGCAAAGCCACGCGATCCTGCCGTACGACCACTACCTGCGCAACATCACCAAACACTTGCAACAGCTGGACATGGAATCCAACGGCAAGAGCGTACGCCAGGACGGCACGCCAGTGTCCACCGATACCGGCCCGGTGATCTGGGGCGGCGTCGGCTGCAACGGCCAGCACGCTTATCACCAGTTGCTGCACCAAGGCACCCAACTGATTCCGGCCGACTTTATCGTGCCGATCGTCAGCTTCAACCCGGTGTCCGACCACCACCAGTGGCTGTACGCCAACTGCCTGTCGCAAAGCCAGGCACTGATGCTCGGCAAGACCCGCGCCGAGGCTGAAGCCGAGTTGCGTGACAAGGGCATGAGCGAAGATGAAGTGCAGAAACTGGCCGCGCACAAGGTGATCCCGGGCAACCGTCCGAGCAACACCCTGGTGGTCGAACGCATCAGCCCGCGTCGCCTTGGCGCACTGGTGGCGCTGTACGAACACAAAGTCTTCGTGCAAAGCGTGGTCTGGGGCATCAACGCCTTCGACCAATGGGGCGTGGAACTGGGCAAGGAACTGGGCAAAGGCGTCTACAACCGCCTGGTTGGCAGCGAAGAAACCCCGGCCGACGATGCTTCCACCCAAGGCTTGATCAACTACTTCCGCGGTCGTCACCGCGGGTGATTTGACGCCACACGACTACCCCTGTGGGAGCGAGCCTGCTCGCGATTTCGGTCTGACATTCAACATCAACATTGAATGTCATGTCCCATCGCGAGCAGGCTCGCTCCCACATTGGTTTACGGCGATCACAAATTTTACGGCCGGCACCTTCCACACCGATCGGCATCTGACTTGAACCCTTCCCCCACTCGGCGCATCTTTATTCTTGTCGCAACAAGAATAAGGAACCGTCATGTTCGATATCAGCACGTTTCCCCAAGCCGATGCCGTCCGCCGGGCTGCACAGTTAAGTCAAGACGACTACCATCGCCTGTACCGCCAATCCATCGAGCATCCCAGCACCTTCTGGGCCGAACAGGCCACACGCTTTCTCGACTGGAGCGCGCCGTGGCAAACCGTCCAGCGTTATGACCTGAAAACCGGTGAGGCAAGCTGGTTCGCTGGCGCAAGGTTAAACGTCAGTTACAACTGCATCGATCGTCACCTGGAAAAACGCGGCGATCAAATCGCGATCATCTGGGAAGGCGATGACCCCGCCGAATCCGCCCAGATCACCTACAAAAGACTCCATCACAACGTTTGTCGACTGGCCAACGTGCTCAAAAGCCGTGGAGTGAAGAAGGGCGACCGGGTGTGCATCTACATGCCGATGATTCCCGAAGCTGCCTACGCCATGCTCGCCTGTGCGCGGATCGGCGCGATTCATTCGGTGGTGTTCGGCGGCTTCTCCCCGGATTCGTTGCGTGACCGGATTCTCGACGCCGATTGCCGCACCGTGATCACGGCTGACGAAGGCGTACGCGGTAGCAAATTTGTGCCGCTCAAACAGAATGTCGACACGGCGCTGCAAAGCTGCCCCGACGTGAACACCGTGATTGTGGTCGAGCGCACCCAAGGCCAGGTCAACTGGGTCGATGATCGAGATATCTGGTATCACCAGGCGGTGCGCGATGTTGGCGACGACTGCCCGCCAGAGCCGATGGACGCCGAAGACCCGCTGTTTATCCTCTACACCTCTGGCAGCACCGGCAAACCCAAAGGCGTGCTGCACACCACCGGCGGCTATTTGCTGCAAGCCGCCATGACCTTCAAGTACGTGTTCGACTATCGCGACGGTGAGGTTTTCTGGTGCACCGCCGATGTCGGCTGGGTCACCGGCCATAGCTACATCGTCTACGGGCCGCTAGCCAACGGAGCGACCACGCTGATTTTCGAAGGCGTACCGAGCTACCCCAGCACTTCACGCTTTTGGCAGGTGATCGATAAACACCACGTGAATATCTTCTACACCGCTCCAACCGCGTTGCGCGCATTGATGCGTGAAGGCCCCGAACCGTTGAAGGAAACGTCCCGCGAGAGCCTGCGATTGCTCGGCACCGTCGGTGAACCGATCAATCCGGAAGCCTGGGAGTGGTATTTCAACACGGTCGGCGAGCAGCGCTGCCCGATTGTCGATACCTGGTGGCAGACCGAAACCGGCGGCATCATGCTCAGCCCGCTGGTCAGCACCCAACGGGTCAAACCCGGTTGCGCCATGCAACCGATGTTCGGTGTACAACCGGTATTGCTCGATGAACACGGCAAGGAAATCAAAGGCGCCGGCAGCGGCATACTGGCCATCAAATCCAGCTGGCCGGCGCAGATCCGCAGCGTCTACGGCGACCCGAAACGGATGATCGAAACCTACTTCAAGCCCTGCCCCGGCTATTACTTCACCGGCGATGGCGCCCGCCGCGACGAGGACGGCGACTACTGGATCACCGGCCGCATCGACGACGTGATCAACGTCTCCGGACACCGCATCGGCACGGCCGAAGTGGAAAGCGCGCTGGTGCTGCACGACAGCATCGCCGAGGCCGCCGTGGTCGGTTATCCCCACGACGTCAAAGGCCAAGGCATCTATGCCTTTGTCACGCCCATGAATGGCACCGAACCCAACGACGAACTGAAGAAACAGTTGCTGGCGCATGTCAGCAAGGAAATCGGCAACTTCGCCAAACCGGACTTGATCCAGTGGGCTCCGGCCCTGCCCAAAACCCGTTCGGGCAAGATCATGCGACGAATTCTGCGCAAGATCGCCTGTAACGAACTGGACAGCCTGGGCGACACCTCGACCCTCGCCGACCCGAGCGTGGTGCAAGGGCTGATCGATCAACGGCTGAACCAATGAACCTGTCCCTGTAGGAGCGAGGCTTGCCCGCGAAAGCGGTGTGTCAGGCGACATTAATGTTGACTGTGCCGCCGTCTTCGCGGGCAAGCCTCGCTCCTACAGTTACAGGTACAGTTACAGGGACAGGTACAGGTTCTTCATCGTCCAAGCTGTTAAACTTCCGCGCCCCCAATTTCCTCCTGCAAGGCGCTCAGCATGTCTTCCTTGAATCAGGCGCTGCGCGCCGCCCTCGATCATCGTCAGGACCTGCTTGCCGAGTTGCATCAGCAAGGCACCGATTGCTATCGCCTGTTCCACGGCAGCCAGGAAGGCGCCGGCGGCCTGACCATCGACCGCTACGGTCCGCAATTATTAGTACAGAGTTTTCACCAGACGCTGGAGCGTGACGCCCTGCTGCAACTGCACGAAACCGTCAATCAACAGCTGGGTTTCGACACGCTGCTGGTCTACAACGACCGTTCCCGTGGCAACTCGCGCATCGACCGCGAAGACCCCATCTACCGCGCCGACGAAGCGGCCCTGCAAGATCTGGTCGGCCACGAATGGGGCCTGAACTACCGGGTTCGCGGGCGCCACGCCGGCCAAGACCCGTTGCTGTTTCTCGACCTGCGCAATGCTCGCGGCTGGGTCAAGGCGCACAGCCAAAACAAAAGTGTGCTGAACCTGTTTGCCTACACCTGTGGCGTCGGCCTCAGCGCCGCGGCGGGTGGTGCGAGCGAAGTGTGTAACCTGGACTTTGCCGAAGGCAATCTGGCGGTCGGTCGTGAGAACGGCTTGCTTAACCCGCAATTGCCGACAATGGAGTTCATTCAGTCCGATTACTTTCCGGCCATTCGCCAATTGGCTGGTCTGCCGATCAGCCAGCGCCGCGGGCAGAAACTGCCAGGTTATCAACGCCTGGAGCCGCGTCAGTACGATCTGGTATTGCTCGATCCACCGGCCTGGGCCAAGAGTGCTTTCGGTACGGTCGACCTGTTGCGTGACTATCAAAGCCTGCTCAAACCGGCGCTGCTGACCACCGCCAAGGATGGGGTGCTGATCTGCTGCAACAACCTGGCGAAGGTCAGCATGGACGATTGGCGCGAACAGGTTCTGCGCTGCGCCGAGAAGGCCGGGCGCCCGGTGCGGGAGTGGAGCGTGCTGACGCCAGGCAGCGATTTCCCGTCGAAGGATCAACAGCCGCCATTGAAAACCCTGATTCTGCAGCTCTGAAAATCCGCGCCGATAATCAGATAAATCCTATAAAGCGTGGTTGCTTCGGAACCGCAAACGCATGCCATACTCCAAGGCACTCCGATTCCGACAGATGAAGCCGCACATGCCCAAAGGATTGATTCGCGCTATCGGCGCCTTGTTGACTGCCCTGGCTCTTTACAGCCTGCTGGGGTTTCTGATTTTGCCGGGCATCGCGTTGCGAATCGCCAACCAGCAATTGGCCAACTACGCCACGACACCGGCGACGATTCAGCGGATCGAACTCAACCCGTTCAGCCTTGAAGTCACCCTTTGGGGCCTGGTCATTGGCGAGCCGGGCAAGGAGCAAATAGGCTTCGAACGGCTCTACGCCAACCTGCAGATCGACAGCCTCTGGACCAAAGCGCTGCATCTGTCCGATATCGAACTGGATAAACCCAAGACCGAAATCCTCTTCGACAAGGACGGCAAACTCAACCTGCTCGGTCTGTTCAAAATCCCCGCCAGCGACCCGACCCCGGCCGACCCGGACGCCCAACCATTCCCGCTGCGCGTGGAGCGGATCAAACTGGCCGGCGGCTCCTTGCATTTCGAGGATGCACGGCCCAGCGAACCCATCGAGTTCCTCTACGACAAACTCGATTTCGAATTGAAAAACCTCAGCACCCTGCCCGAAGACAGCGCCGACATGACATTGGTCGCCGTCGGCCCGGCAGGTGGACAGATCGACTGGACCGGTAATTTCAGCCTGATCCCGATCGCCTCCGAAGGTAAGCTGAAAATCACTGACGGGAAGATGAAATCCTTCTGGCCCTATGTGCGTGATGCCGTGCCACTCGCACTTGAAGAGGGCGTCGTCAGCCTCAGCACCGATTACAAACTCAACCTGGCCAAAGAAACCGAACTGCTGCTGAGCAACGTTGCCGTCAGTGTCGCGCCTTTCTCCATCAAGACCCCGGACGGTCGACCACTGGCCAAGCTCGAGCGGCTGGACATCAGCGAAACCACTGTGGACCTGGCCAAACAGCAAGTAGTGGTCGGCAAGATTCGCAGCAAAAAACTGGAAACCTGGGCCGCCCTCGAAGCCGACGGGCAACTCGACTGGCAAAAGCTGTTCGCCAGCCAGCCGTCCAAAGCGGCGGCCAAGGCCAATGCCGAACCGAGCAGTACACCAGCGGCTGCCGATTCACCGAAACCTGAACCGAGCGCGCCGAGCAAGCCTTGGCAGGTGCTGCTCAAAGACGTGCAGCTACGTGACTATCAGGTGCATCTGGCCGACCGCAAGGCACAACCGGCGGTGGCCCTGGAGCTGGGGCCGCTGAACCTGGACCTGCAAAATTTCGACAGCCTCAACGGTTCTCCTTTCAACCTCAAGCTCGACACCGGCGTGGGCAAGCAAGGCAAGATCAGCGCAGATGGCATGGTCAATCTGGCCCCGATCAGCGCCAAACTGAACGTGCAGACCAAAGACATCGACCTGCGTGTCGCCCAGTCCTACATCAACCCGTTCATTCGTCTTGAACTGCGCAGCGGCATGCTGGGCAGTGATCTGGCGGTCGATCTGAAAAGCACCGAACCGCTGGCCTTCAACATCACAGGCAAAGCCCAGGTCGATCAGCTGCATACCCTCGACACCCTGAAAACCCGCGACTTCCTCAAGTGGCAACAGTTGGTGCTCGAAGGCCTGAACTATCAGCATGGCGACAGCCTGTCGATCGACAAGGTCAGCCTGTTCCAGCCCTATGCGCGCTTCATGATCAACGATGATCGCACCACCAACGTTGATGATCTGCTGATCCCGCAACCCGCCGATACCGCCCCCCCGGCAACCTCGGCCAAACCGGCAGCCGGAAAAGAAAAACCGCTGGGCATCCACATTGGCGGCGTTGCCATCAATGACGGTTCGGCAAACTTCGCCGACTTCAGCCTGACCCCGAACTTCGCCACCGCCGTTCAACAGCTCAACGGGAAGATCGGCACCATCGACAGCCGCCAGGCCAAACCGGCCAGCGTCGACATCGAAGGCAAGGTCGACCGCTATGCACCGGTGACCATCGAGGGTTCGGTCAACCCGTTCGACCCGATGGCCAGCCTGGACATCGCCACCAGTTTCAAACGGGTGGAACTGACCACGCTGACGCCCTACTCCGGCAAGTTCGCCGGTTACCGTATCCGCAAGGGCCGGCTCAACCTCGACCTGCATTACAAGATCACCAATGGCCAGCTCTTGGCCGAAAACAAAGTGGTGGTCGAGCAGCTGCAACTGGGTGAAAAGGTCGACAGCCCGGACGCCGTTAGCCTGCCACTGAAACTGGCGATTGCCTTGCTCAAGGATGTCGACGGCAAGATCTCCATCGAACTGCCGGTGAGCGGCGACCTGAACAACCCACAGTTCAGTGTCATGCCTATCGTCTGGCAGACCCTGCGCAACCTGATCGTGAAAGCCGCCGCAGCGCCGTTCAAAATGATTGGCGGCCTGGTCAGCGGCGGAGGCTCGGAAGATTTGGGCAGCGTGGCATTCGCACCGGGTTCGAGTGACCTGAGCAAAGACGCCGAAGCCGCGCTGGTCAAACTGTCCCAAGCACTCAAGGAACGTCCGGCCCTGCGCCTGGAAATCGAAGGCACCGCCGCCAAGAGCAGCGATGGCCCGCTGATTGCCGAGCAACGCCTGGAGCGGGAATACCAGTACAACTACTACAAAATGCTCCAGCGTCGCGGTGACAAAGTACCGGCCCAGGCCTCGTTGCTGGACGTACCGGACAACGAGAAAGGCCCGCTGCTGGAAGGGATTTACCGCACGCGCCTCAAGACCCAGCCGCCAGCCGAATGGAAGGATCTGGGCAAGGAAGAACGTAGCAACAAAATGCGTGAAAACGTGATCGCGTTCTGGAGTTCCAGCGAGGTGCTATTGCGTCAACTGGGGCAAGAACGGGCCAGCAGCATCAAGGATTATCTGGTGGAAAAGGGTCAGTTGGCCGATGACCGTGTGTACTTCATCGACGCCAGCCTTGGCGAGGCACAGAGCGATGGCCGGGTTATCACGTCCATGCATCTGGATGCCGAATGATGGGCGCGCGCTGGCTTCTGAGCCTGGCCTTGGCGCTGGCTGCCGGCCAGGCAGTGGCGGCTGACACCTTGCGCTGCGGTAGCCAATTGATCAGCGTCGGAGACAGGACCAGCGAGGTGCTGCAAAAATGCGGAGAGCCCATTGCCCGCGACTTGCTGGGCTACAAGCGCAGCGCCAATCGGCGGGAAGAGTTTCAGGTCGAGGAATGGACCTACGGGCCCAATAGCGGGATGTACCAGTACCTGCGTTTTGAAGGCAACCGGTTGGTTCGAATCACCAGCAAGCGTGGGAATTGAACAATCGAGCTTGCCCCACTTCCCTAATGCAGGAGCCAGGCTTGCCGGCGAACCAGCCACCTCGGTCCATCAGGGATACCGCGTAATCGTTCTTCGCGGGCAAACCTCGCTCCTACAAGTGATGCGTTGCTGCAAATAGGACAGGCCCCGACACGAATGCCGGGGCCTGTAATGACCACATCCTTGTGGCCTTGCGCATGAACCTTCAAGTGGCGGCAGACGTATGACTCGGCCCGTCCACCGCACCTTCTCCCGGTCCAGGCGAGAAGCCTTGCCTTACTCGGATTTCAGGCCATCAGCGGAAACCGCTTTGACACCTTTGATTTTCTTGGCAATAGCCACGGCGGTTGTTTTCTGAGCATCAGTCAGAACAGTCATGGAAGACAGGGAAACAACGCCTTTGTTGGTTTCGACCTTGATGTCAGTGCCAGGAATGCCTTTTTCGGTCAGCAGATCGGCTTTGACTTTGGTCGTGATCCAGGTATCGGAAACATCCTCTTTCGCTTCAGTGACTTCACCGGCGGCCAGCATCAAGGGTGCCTGAGTCGCTTGGGTGGTCTGTGCAAATGCGGCGTTGGCCATGGTCAGGGTCAGGGTCAACGCGGTAGCAGTAGCGGCAGCGATAGCGAACTTCTTCATACAAGTAACTCCTGTATTTCTGGAAAGTCTGCTGCGTGTCTTGTCAGCAGGGTTACTGGAGAGAGAGTGCGAACGCTGTGCCAACTGCTCGATAAAAAATAAATGCTTATAAATCAATCAGTTAATAACAGCGGTCATTTTCGAAATCATGCAAATTGCATGACTGCGAAATTATCTACATGCAACATGCGGGTTTTAACGCAGGCCTAAGGCCATGAATTGTCGGGGGTTTCTCGATTATCGGAATGGCCCAAAAAATAGCGAACAAAAAAATGCCCCGCGTCGTTAAACGCGGGGCATTGGCAAGATGAATGGATCAGGAGCTCGCGGCAGCGGCAGCGGCAGGGCAGCCTTTAGGAGCGTATTCTGAATCGACCGTCGTGGAGCACGTCCAGCCACCGGCAAGTGTGCGCGAAAGTGTGACGGTTTTACCGAGCACCGGCCCCGGTGCATTGACAATAGTGCAACCAATACTGCCCACACCGGAAGAGGCGGTACCCGTCGCCGAAATCGTGCAATTACCCGTGGCGCTCACCGCGCCGATCTCGGCGGGGGTGGCAATATTGGTGCCTTGATTGATGATGTCTTCGAAAGGCACCTTCAGTGCCGAAATTTCTGCAACCGCAGCGGTGACCTTCGCCCGCGCCTGGTACTTCGAATACTGCGGCAACGCAAACGTCGCCAGAATCCCGATGATCGCCACCACGATCAACAGTTCGATCAGGGTAAAACCATTTTGATTTTTCATAGACAGGCTCCATGCATGAGTCGGAATCTCATGATCTGAACAAGGTACAGCACAGGTCATGCCAAGCCGCGCGTGGCCCTGCCTGCTGGGCGAAAGATTGCGGTAAAGACCTTTCCTGGTCCACGGATCCGCACTATCTGACACTTTTTGTCACCACCCCCCAGCTGGTTTGGCTCCATTGCTTGACTAGGCTATAAGTCATTCACTGTCTGCGTCCGGAACCCCAATGAATGACATCGCCCTTAGCGGTCTGGCCAAGCAATTGGTATTGGCCGAGCTGATCACTGACCAAAGTGCGCAACAGGCGTATCAGCAAGCCCAACGCAATCGAATTTCGCTGGTCAGTTATCTGGTGCAAAACAAACTGCTGAAAAGCTGGCAGGTCGCCGAGGTGGCCTCGGAGCATTTCGGCATGGCCCTGCTGGACCTCAACTGCCTGGACAAGGATACCCAGCCCCGAGGCCTGGTCAGTGAGAAGCTGATCCGTCAGCACCATGCCCTGCCCCTCTGGCGGCGTGGTAACAAGCTGTTCGTGGGAATCTCCGACCCGAGCAATCACCAGGCCATCAACGACATCCAGTTCAGCACCGGGCTGAGTACCGAAGCCATCCTGGTGGAAGAAGACAAACTCAGCGATGCCATCGAAAAATTCTTCGACAACCACTCCACCGGCCTGGAAGACATGGCCGATGTCGACCTTGATGGGCTGGACATCGAGTCGGTCGATGAGCAGAAACAAGACGTCCTTGTGGGGCAAGACGCCGATGACGCGCCGGTGGTGCGCTTCGTTCACAAGATGCTGCTCGATGCGATCAAGAGCGGTTCTTCCGATTTGCATTTCGAACCCTATGAAAGAATCTACCGCGTGCGGATGCGTACCGACGGCATGCTGCGGGAGGTCGCCAGGCCGCCGACACAACTGGCCAACCGCATTGCTTCGCGGTTGAAGGTCATGGCCAGTCTCGACATCTCCGAGCGGCGCAAACCCCAGGACGGGCGAATCAAGATGCGCCTGTCCAAAAGCAAGTCCATCGACTTTCGGGTCAACACCCTGCCGACCCTGTGGGGCGAGAAGGTAGTGATCCGGATCCTCGACCCGTCCAGTGCCCAAATGGGCATCGATGCCCTCGGTTACGAACCCGACCAGAAAGACCTGTATATCGCCGCGCTCAAGCAGCCACAGGGAATGATTCTGGTGACCGGCCCCACCGGCTCGGGCAAGACCGTATCGCTGTATACCGGGCTGAACATCCTCAACACCGTCGATATCAATATTTCCACTGCCGAAGACCCGGTTGAAATCAACATCGAAGGCATCAACCAGGTCAACGTCAATCCCAGACAAGGACTGGATTTCGCCCAGGCGCTGCGCTCGTTTCTGCGTCAGGACCCGGACGTGATCATGGTCGGTGAAATCCGTGATCTCGAAACCGCCGAAATCGCCATCAAGGCTGCCCAGACCGGGCACATGGTGCTTTCGACCCTGCACACCAACAGCGCCGCGCAAACCCTGACCCGCTTGCACAACATGGGGATTCAGGGGTTCAACATCGCGACGTCGGTCAGCCTGATCATCGCCCAGCGGCTGGCGCGCAAACTGTGCAGTCATTGCAAAAAGCCCATCGAGATTCCCCGTGAGGCATTGCTCAAGGAAGGCTTTCCCGAGGAACGCATCGGCTCGTTCACGATCTATGAACCGGTCGGTTGCGATCAATGCAACAGCGGTTACAAAGGGCGAGTAGGGATTTATGAAGTGGTAAAGAACACCCCTGACCTGCAACGGCTGATCATGGCCGAAGGCAATTCACTGGAAATCGACACCCAGATGCGTAAGGACGGATTCAACGACCTGCGTACTTCGGGCCTGCTCAAGGCCATGCAAGGCATCACCAGCCTTGAAGAAATCAACCGGGTCACGAAGGACTGAACATGGCGGTCAAAGCAGCGAAAATCAGCGTATATGCCTGGGAAGGCACCGACAAAAAAGGCGCAAGAATGACCGGCGAATTGACCGGCCAGAATCCCGCGCTGATCAAGGCTCAGTTACGCAAGCAAGGGATCAACCCGGGCAAGGTGCGGAAAAAAACCGCGTCCATTTTCAACGCCGGCAAACGCATCAAGGCCCTGGACATTGCCCTGTTTACCCGGCAGATGGCGACCATGATGAAAGCCGGCGTACCGTTGCTGCAATCGTTCGACATTATCAGCGAAGGCTTCGATAACCCGAACATGCGCAAGCTGGTGGACGAGGTGAAACAGGAAGTCGCGGCCGGCAACAGCTTCGCCGCGGCCCTGCGCAAAAAGCCCCAGTACTTCGATGAACTGTATTGCAACCTGGTGGATGCCGGCGAACAGGCCGGCGCTCTGGATACCCTGCTGGAACGGGTTGCGACCTACAAGGAAAAGAGCGAAAGCCTCAAGGCCAAGATCAAGAAAGCCATGACCTATCCGCTGGCGGTGGTGTTCGTCGCGATCATTGTGACCGGGATTCTGCTGGTCAAGGTTGTGCCGCAGTTCGAGTCGGTGTTCTCGGGGTTTGGCGCCGAACTGCCAGCGTTCACCGTGATGGTCATCGGCTTGTCGGAGTTCCTGCAGGCCTGGTGGTGGATGGTGCTGGGTATGTTGGGTGCGCTGATTTTCGGCATCCGCCATGCTTTCAAAAAGTCCCCGGGCTTTCGGGACCGAATGGACACCTGGCTGCTGAAACTGCCGTTGGTTGGCGCGCTCATGTACAAGTCCGCCGTGGCCCGTTACGCCCGCACCTTGTCGACGACTTTCGCCGCCGGCGTGCCACTGGTCGAGGCTCTGGATTCAGTGGCGGGCGCAACCGGCAACATCGTGTTCAAGCGAGCGGTGTTACGCATCCGACAGGACGTTTCAACCGGCATGCAGCTGAATTTTGCCATGCGCACCTCCGGCATCTTTCCGACCATGGCGATCCAGATGACGGCCATCGGCGAAGAGTCTGGCGCACTGGACGACATGCTCGACAAGGTCGCAAGCTTCTACGAGGACGAGGTGGATAACATGGTCGATAACCTGACCAGCCTGATGGAGCCTTTCATCATGGTGGTGCTGGGGGTTATCGTCGGCGGCCTGGTGGTTGCGATGTACCTGCCCATTTTCCAACTCGGCTCAGCGATCTGATATGTCCTTGAACGAATTTCTGAGTCTCGACCCGCTGGCTTTCACGATCACCGCATCGGTGATCGGTTTGCTGGTCGGCAGTTTCCTCAACGTGGTGGTCTGGCGCCTGCCGAAAATGCTTGAGCGTGAATGGCGCTTGCAGGCCCATGACGTCCTGGACTTGCCCCCCGAAGCCCCTGCCCCGACTTATAACCTGATACTGCCTCATTCCGAATGCCCCGACTGTGGCCATCGGATTCGAGCGTGGGAAAACATTCCGCTACTCAGCTATCTGTTTTTACGCGGGCGATGCTCGAACTGCGCGACGCCGATCAGCAAACGTTACCCGCTCACCGAACTGGCCTGCGGCGTGCTGTCGGCGTTCGTCGCCTGGCATTTCGGTTTCGGCTGGCAGGCCTGCATGGTGCTGATCCTGAGCTGGGGCCTGTTGGCGATGAGCCTGATCGACGCCGAGCATCAGCTGTTGCCGGACGTGCTGGTGCTGCCGTTGATATGGCTGGGGCTGATCGTCAATAGTTTCGGGCTCTTCGTTTCACTGCATGACGCGTTTTGGGGCGCGGTGGCCGGCTACATGGCGCTGTGGACGGTGTTCTGGCTGTTCAAGCTGATCACCGGCAAGGATGGCATCGGCTACGGTGACTTCAAGCTGTTGGCGATGCTTGGGGCCTGGGGCGGCTGGCAGATCCTGCCGCTGACCATCCTGCTGTCATCGCTGCTGGGCGCCATCATCGGGGTGGTTGTGCTGCGCCTGCGAGACGCGAAAACCTCGACGCCGCTGCCCTTTGGCCCCTATCTGGCCATTGCCGGCTGGATTGCCTTGCTCTGGGGTGGTCAAATAACCGGCTTCTATTGGCAGTTCATCGGTTTGAAATGAATACCCCTGTGAAAAAACCCTGGATTCTCGGCCTGACCGGCGGTATAGGCAGCGGCAAAAGCGCCGCCGCCCAGCACTTCATCGATCTGGGCGTGCACGTGGTGGACGCCGATCATGCGGCTCGCTGGGTGGTGGAGCCGGGGCGCCCGGCACTGGCGAAGATCGCCGAGCACTTTGGCCCCGGCGTGCTGCAAGCCGACGGCCAACTGGATCGCGCCGCGCTGCGCAAGCTGATCTTCGAAGTGCCAGAGGAACGCCGCTGGCTCGAAGCGCTGTTGCATCCGCTGATCGCCGAAGAAATCACTCAGCATCTGGCCAAGGCACAATCGCCTTACGCGATTCTGGTTTCGCCACTGCTGATCGAGTCCGGGCAGTACGCCATGACCCAACGGGTTTTGGTAATCGATGCTCCGGAACAGTTACAGATCGAACGCACCCTGCAGCGTGACCAGACCAGCGAACAGCAGGTCCAGGCGATCCTCAAGGCCCAGGCCAGCCGACAGGACCGCGTGAGCCATGCCGACGATGTGGTGGTCAACGACCGCGACCTCGCCTGGCTGCACAGCGAGGTCGAACGCCTGCATCATTTTTACCTTACTTTGCCTGGAGGCCAGTCATGAGCCAAATCCCGACCGTCGATTGCCCAACCTGTGGCGCCCCTGTCGAATGGAGCCCGGAAAGCAAGTTCCGGCCATTCTGTTCAGATCGTTGCAAACTGATCGACCTGGGCGCCTGGGCGTCGGAAGAACACAAGATCCCGGTGAGCCCGGATGCCGAAGACGAAATGTTCAGCGAAGACTTCGCCCCGCGCCACTGATCCCGCCCCTCAGGGCCGCATAAAGCCATAGTCCTGGCCCTCGTCGAGGTTCTCGGCGAGAAACCGCAACTCATCGGCCAGGTCTTCTGGATTGCGTACCGCCTTGCTCTGCTGCACCACTGCACTGAGCAAGGCGCGCAGGCTCAACCCCGGATCGAAGCCCACCTCTTGCGCCACATCCAGACTCTGACGCAACTCCTGCCGGGCCCACTCATACACACTCATGCCATTGCTCCTGAAGGTTTTCCAGAGCATGGATTCGGCAATGTTTTTTGGATTTGATGTGGATCAAGATTTGGGATCGTCGTCTTTCCAGGGGGCCGAAAGGTAGCGTGTGCGATTGAACGTCTCCAGCCACTCAGGGCAGAACACTACCAATGCGCTGACCACCATGCCGTTGATAAAGGCTTCCGGGAAAATCAGCAGCCACAGGTAGCCGACAAAATCTGCCAGCCAATACGGCATGGCGAAACGTTCGTCGTACCACAGCAGCGTGAGCGCCAGCGTCAGGCACAACAGGGCCGACAATGCAGCGGCAAAAAAACCCGAACAGAAGATGTACACAAACGGATTACGCGGCTGCGCGCGCTCGACCAGGATGGCGCAGCATTCGGTAATCAGCACCGGCAGCAGAATCAGCAGCGCGCCGTTGACCCCCATGGCCACCATGTCCTGCCGCCCGAGCAACACCAATCCTGTTTGCGCGACCAATCCGCCGACAATCGCCAACGGCCAATCGAGCAATAACGTCACGGCCGTCATGCCGATGAAGTGATAGGACACTCCGGTATCGAAATCCCGTCGCACCAGCCAGAGCATGAACAGCGCGAACACCGTGCCGAACAACAGGTGCTGACGGCGACTATCGCTGAACAGTTCGACCCATGGCACTCGACACGCAGCCCAGATCACCACCGGCACGTAAATCAGCCAGCCGACTGTGAGACTTTGCTGTGACAGCAGTTCGGCGCCGATCATGGGCGTGCCTTCCTGGGCGGCGAGGTCCGCATAAGCGCAAGACTGTGCAGCAACACTGTTCTATATTTCACGCGTCTCTCCTATCGTGATAGCTCTCAGTCTATACCGGCGTTCTGACTGGCCGTGTCGCGCGTTTACCCCGGCGAGTAGAGACCTCGAAGGATCAAAAACATTACGCAAACTTTACGAGACAAAACCACAAGCCAGTCGATACTGCGCGGCGCTAACAAGACAGGCGTTATCTATGTCCATTGCGGTTTTGCGGTTTATCGGTTTCATCCTGGGTATTTTTCTGATCACGCTCGCGGTGAGCATGGCGATACCGCTGCTCACGCTGGTGATCTATGAACGCAACGATGAGATGTCAGCCTTTCTATGGTCAATCCTGATCACGGTGGTGTCCGGGCTGCTGCTGATTAACAAGGGACGTCCCGAAAACGCTCAGTTGCGTCCCCGCGATATGTACATGCTGACGACCGCCAGTTGGGTGGTTGTCTGCATGTTTGCCGCATTGCCCATGGTTTTTATCCAGCACATCAGTTACACCGACGCGTTTTTTGAAACGATGTCCGGCATCACCACCACCGGATCGACCATTCTGACTGGCCTGGACACCGCCTCCCCCGGGTTGCTGATCTGGCGTTCCATGCTGCATTGGCTGGGCGGGATCGGCTTCATCGGCATGGCCGTGGCCATCCTGCCGCTATTACGGGTCGGGGGGATGCGGCTGTTTCAGACCGAATCATCCGACTGGTCGGAGAAGGTCACACCGCGCTCCCATGTCGCCGCCAAGTATATTCTTGGGCTGTATGTGGGGCTGACCGCGATTTCCACGTTGGCGCTGTGGTTAACCGGAATGACGCCGTTCGAAGCCATCAACCATGCAATGTCGTTGATTTCCACGGGAGGATTTTCCACCTCCGATTCTTCTCTGGCGCACTGGACGCAACCGGCCATTCATTGGGTGTCGGTGGTTATCATGATTCTGGGCAGTCTGCCCTTTACGCTGTATGTGAGCCTGTTGCGCGGGAATAAACAGGCCTTGTTCAACGATCATCAGGTACGCGGCTTCATTGGCTTCTTGCTCATTACCTGGCTGCTGTTCGGCACCTGGTTGTACGTGCACAGCGAGTACGGCTGGTGGGAAGCGTTCCGGATCGTGGCGGTCAACGTGACGTCGGTGGTCACGACGACCGGCGTGGCGCTAGGGGATTACACCTTATGGGGCAGCTTCTCCGTGTTGCTGTTTTTTTATCTGACCTTTGTCGGCGGCTGCTCCGGCTCCACTGCCGGCGGCCTTAAAATCTTTCGTTTTCAAGTGGCTGGCGCCTTGCTCATGGGCAGCCTGAAACAATTGATTCATCCTCGCGCCGTCATCCAGAAGAAATACAACAATCGCCCCATCGATGAAGACATCGCCCGCTCACTCCTGACGTTTTCATTCTTTTTCACCATCACCATCGCAGTGATCGCCATGGGCCTGGCGCTCATCGGCCTGGACTGGACCACCGCATTGAGTGGCGCGGCCACTGCCGTCTGCAACGTGGGGCCAGGCCTTGGTTCGATCATTGGCCCGGCAGGTAACTTCTCGACACTGCCCGATTCGGCCAAATGGCTGCTAACCATCGGCATGCTGCTGGGAAGACTGGAGATCCTCACCGTTCTGGTGCTGTTCATCCCGGTTTTCTGGAAATACTAGCCTCGACGACCAATGGTGATTTATTGCCTAGACTCCTCTTGTCCACCGTGCAAATGCGTTTCAGACATGAACGGCACGAGAACTAAAACAAGAGGAACATCTAATGCTCAAATCATTGTGGAGCGCGGTCGCCTGCACACTCGCGCTGGGCGCGTCGAGCCTGGCGCTGGCGGCTGATCCCGTCGTTATCAAGTTTTCTCATGTGGTTGCCGAACAAACGCCTAAAGGCCAAGGCGCCCTGCTGTTCAAGAAACTCGTCGAAGAACGTCTGCCCGGCAAGGTCAAGGTAGAGGTTTATCCAAACTCTTCGCTGTTTGGTGATGGCAAGGAAATGGAGGCACTGTTGTCGGGCGATGTGCAGATGATTGCGCCGTCGCTAGCCAAATTCGAGCAATACACACCCAAGCTGCAATTGTTCGATCTGCCCTTTCTGTTCAATGACATCTCCGCAGTCGACCGCTTCCAGCAAAGCCCTGACGGCCAAGGGCTTCTCAAGTCCATGGAAAGCAAGAACATCACCGGTCTGGCCTATTGGCATAACGGCATGAAGCAGTTGTCGGCCAACAAGGCGTTGCGTGAACCGGGCGATGCCCGCGGTTTGAAATTTCGCGTGCAGGCTTCGGCGGTGCTCGAGGAGCAATTCAAGGCAGTACGCGCCAACCCTCGCAAGATGAGCTTCGCCGAGGTGTATCAGGGCCTGCAGACCGGCGTCGTCAATGGCGCGGAAAACCCTTACTCGAATATCTACAGCCAGAAAATGCACGAAGTGCAGAAGTTCATCACTGAATCCGACCATGGCTTGCTCGATTACATGTTGATCACCAACACCCGGTTCTGGACTGGCCTGCCGCCGGATATAAAAACCGAGCTGGAAAAGGTCATCGTCGAGGTCACCACTCAGGTGAACAAAGACGCGGAGAAACTGAACCAGGATGCCAAACAGAGCATCATCAACGCCAAAACCAGTGAAATCATCACCCTGACCCCGGAACAACGTGGCAAGTGGCGCGAAGCAATGAAACCGGTCTGGAAAAAGTTTGAAGGCGATATCGGTGCCGACCTGATCAAGGCCGCCGAAGCCGCCAACCAGGCTCAGTAATCTGCCGGCGGGCGCCGCCCAAAAGGGCGACCCCTGTTTCATCGTCATCACTCGATCGGGAGATGCCACTCATGAATGCCTTACGGCGAATCTGGGATCACTTCGAAGAAGGTTTTATCGTCTTCCTGCTGGCGGCAATGACGCTGGTCACGTTCGTCTACGTCATCCTTAACAACCTCTATAGCGTTTTCTACAGCCTCGCCGAGCAGTGGCAGAGCGCCAGCGAACCCTTATTCGCGATTGGCGACAGCGTCATGGGGATGGCCCAGGCCATGACCTGGAGCATATCGCTGACCAAGGCCTTGTTTGCCTGGCTGATCTTTTTTGGCTTGTCCTATGGCGTGCGCACCGCGGGGCATATCGGTGTCGATGCCTTGGTGAAACTGGCCAGCAAACCGGTTCAGCGAATCATTGGCATCATTGCCTGCCTCTGCAGTCTGGCTTATGCGGGCCTGCTCAGCGTCGCCAGTTTCGAATGGATTCAAACCTTGTTCATCGCCGACATCGGTGCCGAGGACCTCGGTCATTACGGCATCATGCAATGGCACATCGGGCTGATTGTGCCCGTGGGTTTTGCCTTGGTATTCATCCGCTTTGCCGAGATCCTGGTGCGCATTGTGCAAAACCGTCAAACGGGCCTGGGCCTGGCGGACGAGGCTGCGGAGGTGATGAAACTGACCGAGCATGAGGATGACAAGAAATGACTATTCTTTTCCTCTTCGCTGCTCTGTTCGCACTGATGTTTATCGGTGTACCCATCGCCATTTCCCTGGGCCTGGCCGGTTCGCTGACGATCATTTTTTTCAGCCCTGACTCCGTGCGCTCATTGGCCATCAAGCTGTTCGAGACCTCCGAGCACTACACATTGCTGGCCATTCCGTTCTTTTTGCTGGCCGGCGCCTTCATGACCACGGGCGGGGTGGCGCGGCGCTTGATCGATTTTGCCAACGCGTGCGTTGGGCATATTCGCGGCGGTCTGGCCATCGCGGCCGTACTGGCGTGCATGCTGTTCGCCGCGTTGTCCGGCTCAAGCCCCGCAACAGTCGCCGCCGTAGGTTCCATTGCCATTGCGGGGATGGTCCGCTCCGGTTATCCACAGGCGTTCGGTGCCGGGATTGTGTGCAACGCCGGCACCCTGGGGATTCTTATTCCTCCGTCTATTGTGATGGTGGTGTATGCCGCGGCGACGGAAACTTCGGTCGGCAAGCTGTTCATGGCCGGCGTGGTGCCCGGCCTGCTGCTGGGTACAGCGCTGATGGTGGCCATCTACGTCGTCGCCGTGAGGAAGAACTTGCCCGCCATGCCACGGGCGACTGTTCGTGAATGGTTGAGTGCAGCACGCAAGGCCATTTGGGGCCTGCTGCTGATGTTCATCATCCTGGGCGGCATCTACAGCGGAATGTTCACCCCGACCGAGGCGGCGGCCGTGGCAGCGGTCTATGCGGCGTTCATTGCGCTATTCGTCTACAAGGACATGTCGTTTCGCGAGATACCAAAGGTACTGCTCGAATCCGCCAAGCTGAGCATCATGCTGATGTTCATCATCGCCAACGCCATGCTCTTCGCCCACGTACTGACCACCGAGCAATTACCTCAACAAATCACCGCCTGGGTCATCGGCGCGGGTCTGACACCGGTGACATTCCTGCTCGTGGTGAACATCGTCTTGTTAATAGCAGGCGCCTTCATGGAGCCCTCGGCAATCATCCTGATCCTGGCGCCGATCCTGTTCCCGATTGCCACGAAGTTGGGAATCGACCCGATTCATTTGGGAATCATCATGGTGGTGAACCTGGAGATCGGCCTGATTACGCCGCCCGTGGGCCTGAACCTGTTTGTCACATCGGCGGTGACCGGCATGCCACTGACGGCCACCATTCATGCAGCGATGCCTTGGCTGATCATCCTGCTGTTGTTCCTGATATTGATTACTTATGTTCCGTGGATTTCTCTGGTTCTGCCGAACTCGCTCGGGATGATGTAAAGAGCGAGCAGGCCCAAACATTGCGCTGAAAGTCTTGGCCGGGAGGACGGCATGCTCCATGGAGCATATCGATCATCCGGGCCAGACCCAGCACGTAGAGTACGAAGCCATGGGTAACTGCGCCCGAGCTCATAACAGCTTCCATGTGTAGCTAAAGATCAGGCGGTTTTCGTCGATATCACTGCGGTAATTGGAACGCGCCATCACATTGCGCACGCGGATCCCGAGGCCTTTGAGACTGCCGCTCTGCAGCACATAACCGATGTCCAGATCGCGTTCGCGGTCCTTGCCTTCAAAGCCCTTGCCGGTGTCGACGTTATGGCCGGTGATGTAACGCACGGTGCTGGTCAGGCCGGGCACGCCGAGGGCAGCGAAGTCGTAGTCGTAACGCGCCTGCCAGGAGCGCTCATCGGTGTAGGCGAACTCGTAGGTCGGCACCTCGTTGCCCAGTGGTGAGATGTTGGCAAACACCCGCGGGAAGGCGCTGTCGCCGAACATACCTTGATAGCCGACATAAAACGTGTGGCCGCCGCGCTTGGCCGACAGCAATGAGAAGAACGCCTGGTTGTCGATATTGCCCAGTAATTTTTTGCCGTCTTCGCGCGAATCGTAGTAGCCAAGGTTGGCACCCAAGGTCCAATCGCCCATCGGCTGGCTGTGTTTGAGACCGAGAAAGCGCTGGAGGTAGATGTCTTCCAGTTGCCCGAACCAGGCGCTGACCGAGCTGCGTTTGTCATTGAAGGCGTAATCGGCGCCAGCAAAGTTGAAACCATCACCGCTGACCTGACGCTGGGGAACATGACCGAGCATGGCTTGCATCTTTTCATCGCCGGCCTCGTTGCGCAGGCTGGTCGAATTCAAGTGGCCGCCTTGCAAGGTCAGGCCATCGATTTCATTGGAGCTGATGCTTGCGCCCTGATAACTGGGCGGCAGCAAGCGGATATCGCTGAAGGCCAGCACCGGCACGTTGGGTTGCAACTCCCCCACTTTCAGCTCGGTCCTGGAGTAGCGCATTTTCAGTGCGCCTTCCAGACGGCTGTACTCATTCGCCGCGCGCCCGTCATCGCGCACCGGCAGCAAACCGGTGTTGACCCGGTCCGGGCTGCTGTCGAGCTTGAGGCCGAGCAGGCCGATGACATCCATACCAAAACCGACCGGGCCTTGGGTATAACCGGATTTGACGTTAAGGATGAAGCCTTGCGCCCACTCTTCGGCCCTGGACTGTCGATTGGCCCCGACGATGTCGGAAAAGTCCCGGCTGAAGTAGTAATTACGCGCCTGCAAGGTGGCCGTGGTGTCTTCGATGAAGCCGCTCTCGGCGGCCATTACGCCACTGGAAAAAACCGAGACGAGCGCCAGGGACAACCCTGAACCGGTTGCTGGAAAAATCTGTTTCATCGCTGTTCTCTTATTGTTATTGATCGACAGGCTGAAGTGACCTGAGGCGCAGAACGTCGGGCACTCAACAACAGGTACGACATGCCGCCGTGCCGCCCGCCGTCTGGTTCAAGCGCTGGTGGGCGTCAACGTCCGGGCAGCAGCGCTACGCTGACTGCTGATGGCAAACACGGTCATGGCGAGGGCCGCCACCGCACCCGGCAAGGCAAACGCCATGAAATTCAGTTGCAGCGGCAGGTTGACCCCCAGCAAGGCACCGCCCAGCAGCGGGCCGACAATCGCGCCGTTGCGGCCGATGCCTGAAGCCCAGCCCAGGCCGGTGGAGCGAATGGTCATGGAATAAAATTGCGCGGCGCAGGCGTACAGCAGAATTTGCGAGCCAATGGTGGTGGCGCCGGCCAGGGCGATCAGCAGGTACAGCACCGGCATCGGACTGTTGAAGCCCAGCAAGGTGATCGATACCGCAGCCACAACGAAAAACACCGCCAGCACACGCGGCAGATTGAGCTTGTCGCCCAGCACACCGCCGCCAACCGCGCCAAAAATGGCCCCGAAGTTAAGCACCAGCAGGAACGACAGACTCGAGCCCAGGCTGTAACCGGCGTTGGCCATCAGTTTCGGCAGCCAGGAACTCAAGGCGTAGACCATCAGCAAGCAACAGAAAAATGCCAGCCACAGCATCAGCGTGCGCAGCGCGCGGCCCTCACGGAACAGTTGCAACACCGGGGTCCCGACGCCCTTCACTTCGCTCATGTGCAACTGATCGCTGGCGAGTGCAACGTAAGCCGGGTCAACCCGTTGCAGAACGTTGCGCGCCTCTTCATTGCGCCCCTGACGCAGCATGAAACCCACCGACTCGGGCAGGAAGTACATGATCAACGGCAATAACAGCAACGGCAGCACCGCCACGTAAAACACTGACTGCCAGCCGAAGCTGGGGATCAGCACGATGCCGAGCCCCGCCGAGAGCATGCCGCCCACCGAATAGCCGCTGAACATGATTGCCACCAGCGTGCTGCGGATTTTCTTCGGCGCGTACTCGTTCATCAGCGCCACGACGTTGGGCATCACTCCGCCAATACCCAGGCCGGCAATGAACCGGCACAGACCAAACTCGGTGGGGTTACGCGCAAATCCATTGAGCACGGTAAAACCGCTGAAGAGCATCACGCACAGGGTGATGGCTTTCTTGCGGCCAATCTTGTCCGACAGCGGGCCGAAAAACAGCGCGCCGAACATCATCCCGAACAGCGCGTAACTTCCCAATGCCCCGGCTTGCAGAGGACTGAGCCCCCACTCTTTCATCAGCATCGGCAACACCACGCCGTAGATCACCAGATCGTATCCGTCGAAGATGATGATCAGGGCGCACCAGAACAGCACCATCCAGTGAAAGCGGTTGAATCGAGCGTTGTCGATCAGCTCATGTACGTCGATCTTGCGCATGGCATCTATCTCTTGTTGTTGTTTTTTTAAGAGTCGGTAACGCGGCTAACGTCCGTAAAGCCGAGGGTAGAGACGCCGGGCACGGGGCAATAGCCGCTTTGCGCAGATCGCTATCCGTTTTGTGCAAGGCCCTGAATCGAGTGTGGGCTGAGGCGTGCCCCAACCCTGTAGAGGGTTGAATCATCGACTAGACTCACGCGATTAGTGATGAAGTTGAACGTCAAGAGCAGCAGGCCGTCCACGACGGACGCCAGGTTTGCTTGAAGCAATGCGCGATCCGCACACTGATCGTTGCATCGCAGGTCTATCGGTAATCCGAAACTGGCATAGGTGAGGCTTTGGTTATGGCAAAACAAAAAAAGAAAACCCCCGCTAAACGTAACTCTGCTGCCCCCTCGAAACTGACGAACAAAGAGTATCTTGAGCAGCTACGCCAGCTGCATGTCGAAATGGTCAAGCTGCAGGAATGGGTGAAGCAAAAAGGCATCAAGGTTTGTGTCGTGTTCGAGGGGCGCGACGGTGCCGGCAAAGGGGGGACGATCAAGGCGCTCACCGAGAGGGTAAGCCCGCGTGTCTTTCGGGTGGTGGCGCTACCGGCCCCGACCGATCGCGAGAAGAGCCAGATGTACATTCAACGCTACCTGGCCCACATGCCAGCGGCCGGCGAAGTGGTGATTTTCGATCGCAGTTGGTACAACCGCGCCGGGGTCGAGCGTGTGATGGGATTTTGTACCGATGAACAGGTGACCCGTTTCCTGGCCCTGGCCCCGTTGATGGAACGCATGATGGTCGACTCGGGGGTCATGCTGTTCAAATATTGGCTGGAAGTCAGCGAAGAGGAGCAGACCCGCCGGCTCGAAGCGCGGATCAAGGATGGCCGCAAAATCTGGAAACTGACGCCAATGGATCTCAAGTCATACAGCCGCTGGTATGACTACTCCCGCGCGCGGGACGACATGTTCAAGGCGACCGACACCGAACATGCTCCATGGCTTGTGGCCAACTCGAATGACAAGAAACGGGCCCGCCTCAATATCATCTCTGATCTGCTCAGCCGTATTCCGTACAAGGATGTACCGCGCGAGAAGGTGATTTTGCCCAAGCGGCAGAAATCAGGCAGCTATCGCGAACCGAATTATCCATTGCGGCGCGTTCCGGAAAAATTCTGACCGGCACGTTCAAGCGAATCTGCGCTGTACACCAAAGGGCCACATCCTATGAGCCATTCGGATGCTTTGCCTCCCGTCCCGGAACCGGGCCGCATTGCCCATCGCAATAGCGGCGACACCGGTTGGAGTCGCTGGCTGCCCGGACTGCGCACGCTGCGCGAATACAAAATAACCTGGTTGCGGCACGACTTCGTGGCAGGACTGGTGCTGACCACGATGCTGGTGCCTGTCGGCATCGCCTACGCGGTGGCATCGGGCGTACCCGGCATTTACGGCCTTTACGCAACCATCGTCGGGCTACTCGCGTATGCGCTGTTCGGCCCCAGCCGAATCCTGGTGCTGGGGCCCGATTCCTCGCTGGCTGCCGTCATTCTCGCGGTGGTCCTGCCACTGTCCGGTGGCGACCCGCATCGTGCAATCGCCCTTGCGGGCATGATGGCGATCGTGTCGGGAGTCGTGTGCATCCTGGCCGGCATCGCGCGCCTGGGCTTCGTCACGGAGCTTCTTTCCAAACCGATCCGATATGGGTACATGAACGGAATCGCGCTCACGGTATTGATCAGCCAACTGCCCAAGTTTTTCGGTTTTTCGATTGAGTCCGACGGCCCGCTGAGAAACCTGTGGGCGATCGTTACCTCGGTCATGGAGGGAAAATCCAACTGGACCGCCTTCATGGTCGGCGCAGCCACCTTGGCCGTGATTCTGCTGCTCAAGGGCAACAAGCGCGTGCCGGGCATTTTGATTGCCGTGACCGGAGCGACCATCGTTGTGGGTGTGCTGGACCTTGCAACGCGCGCGGGAGTGTCGGTCCTCGGCTCTCTTCCACAAGGCCTGCCTGCGTTCGCCATTCCCTGGATCACCAGGGACGACATCGTTCCCGTCCTCATCGGTGGTTGCGCCGTTGCCCTGGTTTCGTTCGCCGATACCAGCGTACTCTCACGTGTCTATGCGGCACGAAGCCGTACCTATGTGGACCCGAACCAGGAAATGGTGGGGCTCGGTTTTACCAATCTCGCCGCCGGATTGTTTCAGGGTTTTCCGATCTGTAGCAGTTCGTCACGTACGCCCGTGGCCGAGGCCGCAGGCGCCAAAACCCAGTTGACCGGAGTCGTCGGCGCGCTTGCGGTTGCCTTGTTGCTGATGGTCGCGCCGGACCTCTTGGAGAGTTTACCCACCAGCGCCCTGGCTGCGGTGGTGATCGCCTCCGCCATCGGCCTGATCGAGGTCACCGACCTGCGACGCATTTATCGAATCCAGCGTTGGGAGTTCTGGCTGTCAATCGTCTGCACCGTCGGCGTGGCCGTGTTGGGTGCGATCGAGGGGATCGGCCTGGCCATTGTGATCGCCGTCATCGAATTTCTGTGGGATGGCTGGCGTCCTTACTCCGCCGTCCTGGGACGTGCGGACGGAGTGAAGGGTTATCACGACATCAAGCGCTATCCCGACGCGCGCCTTGTACCCGGCCTGGTCCTGTTTCGCTGGGATGCGCCGTTGTTTTTCGCCAATGCCGAGTTGTTCCATGACCGAGTGCTGGATGCCGTGGCTGCATCGCCTACGCCAGTGAGCTGGCTGGTGGTGGCGGCGGAACCCGTCACCAGCGTGGACGTGACCTCCGCCGACATGTTGGCGGAACTGGACGAAACGTTGCACGCGGCGGGAATCAAGTTGTGCGTGGCCGAAATGAAAGACCCGGTCAAAGACAAGCTGAAGCGATTCGGGCTTTTTGCGCGGCTGGGTGAAACAGCGTTCTTTCCAACAATAGGCTCAGCGGTCGACAGCTATCTCGCCATGCATCCGGTGGACTGGATGGGTCGGGAGAACAAGGGACGCTGAGCGGCATGTTCAGTCTCTACAGGAGGTCATTCATGGTTCCCATACCCACGCTCGAAAAGGTTTTTTCCCGAGACCTGCTCGATGTACTGATTCGTGCCGGAGTGATTGCCGTTCTGGTGATGTTCTGCTTTCAGATATTCAGCCCGTTCCTCGATCTGATGCTGTGGTCGGTGATCCTGGCAATCACCCTCTATCCCCTGCAAGTCAGGTTCAAAAGCAAGCTGGGGAATAAAGACGGGGCCACCGCGACGCTGATCGTATTGATCGTCATCAGTATTCTTATGGTGCCTATTTATTTGTTGGGCGCCTCGATTGCGGATTCCGTGGAAAAGGTCATGACCATGGTCAAGACCGACAGTTTCCATATTCCGCCCCCCTCCGATGCGATAGCCAGCTGGCCATTGGTGGGCGAACCTCTTTATAACGTGTGGGCGCAAGCCGCCACTGACCTGCCCGATCTGGCACACAAGTTCATGCCGCAGATCAAAGGTGTCAGCCTTTCCCTGCTGAGCAAGCTTGCGGGTGTCGGCATGGGGCTCCTTTTATTCATCGTCGCCCTGATTATTGCCGGTATTTTTTTAGCGTATGGAGAAAGCGGCCATCGTAGCGCGGTGCAAATCGTTACGCGTTTCAGCGGTCCAATCAACGGGCCGAAAATCGCCGATCTGTGCACCGCCACCATCCGGGCAGTGGCATTGGGGGTGGTCGGCATCGCTTTCATCCAGATGCTGTTGGTGGGTATCGGTTTTGTATTCATGGGCGTCCCCGGCGCCGGCCTTCTCGCCTTGGCGGTGCTGCTGCTTGGCATCATGCAATTACCGGCAAGCCTGATTACCCTGCCGGTCATCGTCTTTGTTTTCATGAGCGAAGGTGCGAGTACGGCGACCATTGTGTTTGCCATTTATGTCTTCATCGCAGGATTGGTCGATAACGTCCTCAAACCGCTGCTGTTGGGGCGAGGTGTCGATGTACCGATGCCCGTGGTGCTGATCGGTGCCTTGGGCGGCATGGTCACGGGCGGTATCCTTGGCCTGTTTATCGGCCCTGTAATACTCGCGGTCGGCTATCAGCTGTTCTGGGAATGGGTGGATCAAGCGCAAGAGCCCGGGCCAGATAATCAGGTACCTGATACGGCGGCAGAAAATATTCGCTGATGAACACCCATAGGCATGCCAGCAAAACGGCTGAAGAAATCCCGACAGACTTTTCTGTTTTGCAACAGACGTGTTATTCAGATCACATTTGAACGCTAAGCTTGGGCCTATGGATGATTCAGATTATTTACGCCTGCTGACCATTGCGGCCGAGCAAGCCAACACGTTCCTCTCCAATGCCCGCAAATGGGAGCGTGAGCGTTGGGTTTGCCAGCGCCTGCTGCAAGGCCTGAACATTCCCTATCGCGCCGACGAATTTGCCCCCGCCGGGGAGCCACCGGACGTGTTGTTCCGCGACGCGAACTTCGAAGTGTTCTTTGTGCTCGACGAGGGTCGACGCCTCAACGACGAATGGCGCGACGAGCTGCAACGCCGACGCAGCGCGTTTTCCCTGAGCCAATTGGTGCGCCGCGAAGCCAAGCCCCGGCGCATCCCGGCCAATGAGTTTCTGCTGAGACTGGCGCCGACCTTGCGCAAAAAAGCCCACAACTACCAAGAACGCGGCATGGACCTGGGGGAGCTGGACATTATTGCGTTCGCCAGCCTAAAGCGCGAAGTGCTGGACCTCAACAGTCACTTTCCACCGCCCACCGAATACCTGCGTCAGGGTTGGCGCTCGTTGTCGCTGGTCGGCCCGACTTTCGCCCGAGTGTTGTTCGCCCATCCGGAAGCCCCGGACTTCCTGCGCGGCAACCTGGGACGCAGCATTGTTTTCGACGTCGGGATCAGCCTGTGAGCCCCTTGCAGGCACTGATCGGCGAAGTACCGCAACAAGGCCGTGTCCGCTGGATCGGGGTGCGGCCGCAATCCCGCTCGCCAATGATCGAACTCGATGCCGTGGAAGCGCGGCTCGAGGCCGGGTTGACCGGAGATCATGCCCGTCCCGGTGTGCGCAATGCGCGGCAGGTGACCTTGATTCAGTGGGAGCACCTGGCTGTCATCCATTCGCTGATGGGCCGCCCGGACGATCAACCCGTACGACCTCAAGATCTGCGACGCAATATCGTTGTCAGCGGTATCAACCTGTTCAGCCTCAAGGGCCGGCGTTTCAGGATTGGCCAGGCGATTTTCGAAACCACGGGCTGGTGCCAGCCCTGCGCACGCCTGGAAAACAACCTCGGCCCCGGGACTTTTCAGGCCGTGCGCGGACATGGTGGAATCACTGCCCGAGTGTTACAAAGTGGCATCATTCGCCTGGACGACAGGGTGAACGTCGAGCCGATTCCGGACAGCGGCTATGCTCCGTTCAATCCAGGATAAAAGCCCTGTAGCTTCTCCACATTCAGCAACGTCTACCTGACGAGGCCAATATGACCAGCCGCCTGAACCCCGACGACCAAAAGCATGTCGAAGAGTACCTGCGCCTGTCCCAGCACCAAGTCGAGCGCCGGCCTTTCCGGCCGTGGATGCTCCTGGTGCTGGTGTTGGCAGTGACCATTGGTTTAGGCCTGTTGAGCCGACTTATCAGTTACCTGACGCTATGAGCAGCCGAGGGTCTGTTGACGTTTGATGACGAACCGCGTCGTCAAACATCAACAGCCCCTCATGCTCGCTCGGTTGACTGCACCGATTTCTTTTAGCCTTGCGAGATATCCCCATGACTCATCGTATTGTCATCGTTGGCGGCGGCGCCGGCGGTCTGGAGTTGGCTACCCGTCTGGGTAAGACTCTGGGCAAGCGCGGCACGGCCAGTGTAATGCTGGTCGACGCGAACCTGACCCACATCTGGAAACCGCTGTTGCACGAAGTGGCGGCAGGTTCCCTGAACTCTTCCGAAGACGAACTCAACTATGTTGCCCAGGCAAAATGGAACCACTTCGAGTTCCAGCTAGGGCGCATGAGCGGGCTCGATCGGGCACAGAAGAAAATCCAGCTGGCCGCCACCTACGACGAGGCTGGCCTGGAACTGGTGCCGGCGCGCGAAGTGCCTTATGACTCACTGGTGATTGCCGTCGGCAGTACCACCAACGACTTCGGCACACAGGGCGCGGAGCAGCATTGCCTGTTCCTCGACACCCGCAAACAGGCCGAGCGCTTCCATCAACAACTGCTCAATCATTACCTGCGCGCCCACGCCGGGCAGACCGACAAGGTCGAACAGATTAGCGTAGCGATCGTCGGCGCCGGCGCCACCGGGGTCGAACTGGCAGCGGAACTGCACAACGCCGCCCATGAACTCGCGGCTTACGGCCTGGATCGAATCAAGCCGGAAAACATGCACATCACCCTGATCGAAGCCGGGCCACGGGTGTTGCCGGCCCTGCCGGAACGAATCGGCGGGCCTGTGCATAAAACCCTGGAGAAACTCGGGGTCAATGTGATGACCAACGCCGCTGTCAGCGAAGTGACGACAGACAGCCTGATTACCGCCGATGGCAAAGTGATCAACGCCAGCCTCAAAGTCTGGGCCGCCGGGATTCGCGCGCCGGGCTTCCTCAAGGACATCGATGGCCTGGAAACCAACCGCATCAACCAGCTGCAGGTATTGCCGACTCTGCAGACCACGCGTGACGAAAATATCTTCGCTTTCGGTGATTGTGCGGCGTGCCCACAACCGGGCAGCGACCGCAACGTGCCACCGCGTGCCCAGGCCGCGCACCAGCAAGCTTCGTTGCTGGCCAAATCGCTGAAACTGCGGATCGAAGGCAAAGCCCTGCCGGAATACAAGTACACCGATTACGGCTCGCTGATTTCACTGTCGCGTTTTTCGGCTGTGGGTAACTTGATGGGCAACCTGACCGGCAGCGTCATGCTCGAGGGCTGGCTGGCGCGAATGTTTTACGTGTCGCTGTATCGCATGCACCAGATGGCGCTATATGGCGCGTTCCGCACGGCGATGTTGATGCTGGGCAGCAGGATTGGTCGCGGGACTGAACCGCGATTGAAGCTGCATTAAGATTTTCGGCGTTACTTTTGGCCTCTTCGCAGTTCAGCCTCGCTCCTACAGTGGATCTGTGTCGTACACAAAATGTGCAACCAATAACGATCTTGTAGGAGCGAGGCTTGCCCGCGAAGCAGGCGCCTCGGTCCAACTTCCAGGCTCCTGTGTTTCTCACTGTATCTCCCCCACTGATTCCATCCCTTCGCTTACAAAGCCCCCCTTGCGCGACACAGTAGCGATACACCACACCCGCTAAATGGCCACACCCGAGCAAGGCATTGCCTGCTCCGGTCATTGCCGCATTCACGTGGCGTCCTTTATCGAGCGGTTGTGTTGTGCAACCCAGGAGATTTGTAATGTCCCGTACCACTACTCTCAGCAAAAACACTGTTGGCCTGCTCGGCGCGGTCCTGGCCGGCGGCATGATGATGTCCGGCTCCGTATTCGCTTCGCAGCCATTGACTCAAGGCTACTTGCTGGCCTCGGCGGAACAGGCCGTGAAGACGCCGGAAGGCAAATGTGGAGAAGGTAAATGCGGCGAAGGCAAATGCGGCGACGCCTCCATGGCCCGGACCGATACCGATGATGATGGCCAGGTATCGCGCGCGGAATTTTTGAAGGTGGCGCCCAAGGCTGACTTCGACAAGATCGACACCAACCACGATGGTCAAATCTCGGAACAAGAGGCTTTTGATAACGTGAAAGCCAACTACGAAGCCAATGGCAAAAAAATGCCGAAGGGCTTGTTTGAACACCTTAAAGACAATAGCTAAGCCTCTGAAACCCAAGCCCTGCCTCTGTGTCGAGAAGCAGGGCTTTTTTTGCATTTACAGCAGGCAAAAAAAATCCCCGTATCTTTCGATACGAGGATTTTTAATATGGTCGGGGTAAGGGGATTCGAACTCCTGACATCCTGCTCCCAAAGCAGGCGCGCTACCGGACTGCGCTATACCCCGGT
>NZ_MUNM01000015.1 GCF_002286815.1 Pseudomonas sp. PICF141 | reverse complement strand
GGAAGCGGCGGCGGCAGGCTCCGTCCTTCTAGATTTTCGGTGACTGTTCGGGCCCCATCGCGGGCAAGCCACGCTCCCACAGGTTTTTCGTCGTCCGCCGATTTCGCAAACGGCACGAAACCTGTGGGAGCGTGGCTTGCCCGCGATGAACGATAACTCGGTCTGACTTGAATTCACTCCTCGCAAAAACCGCCCGACCAGCGCCAATTGCTTACCTCCCCCGCCTCTGCCACAATCGCGAACAATTCTCGTTACTTAACACTTCCCCTTCGGTGATGTTGCGTGTCGTCAGTCCAAAGCCCCCAGAGTGAGCTCGTTGGTGCGTTGTATCGCGACCATCGCGGTTGGCTATTAGCCTGGCTGCGGCGCAACGTCGCCTGTCCGCAACGGGCCGAAGACCTGAGCCAGGACACCTTCGTGCGCTTGCTGGGCCGTGACGAGCTGAAGGCGCCTCGCGAACCTCGGGCATTTCTGGTGGCGATCGCCAAGGGCCTGCTGTTCGACTATTTCCGCCGCGCCGCACTGGAACAGGCCTACCTCACCGAATTGATGCTGATTCCCGAAGGCGAACAGCCATCTGTGGAGGAACAGCAACTGATCCTCGAAGACCTCAAAGCCATCGACCACTTGCTGGGCAAGCTCTCGAGCAAGGCTCGGGCGGCGTTTCTCTATAACCGTCTCGACGGTCTCGGTCACGCCGAAATCGCTCAGCGTCTGGGGGTGTCGGTGCCGCGGGTTCGCCAATATCTGGCCCAGGGCATTCGCCAGTGCTACATCGCGCTTTACGGTGAACCGGTATGAGCCCGGTCAATTCCAGGCCCGTGTCGGCCCAGGTGCTGGACGCCGCGATTGCCTGGCAACTGTCGCTGGACTCCGGCAATGCAGTCGAGCGAGAAGAGTTCGCCAAATGGCATGCCGCCCACGAAGAACATGCGCGGGCCTGGCGTCAATTGGGGATGCTCGACCAGCGTTTCAGCGTCGCCAACGGCCCGGCCCGCACCGCCTTGCTGCAATCGCGTGAAAGCATTCGCAGGCGCGTACGCAAGCTCGGCAGCGGTCTGGCCAGCATTGTCGCGGTGATTGGCCTGGCGCTGTTCGCCGGTGATCGGTATCTGCCGATCGACTATTGGCTGGCCGACCAGCGCACCGCCACCGGCGAGCAGCGAACCTTGCGCCTGACTGACGGCACGCTGATCAACCTCAACACCCACAGCGCAGTGGATGTGCGCTTCGATGAGAAGCAGCGGTTGATCGTCCTTCTGGAAGGGGAAATCCTCGTCGAAACCGGTCATGGCGATCCGCGGCCGTTTATTGTCGAGACCCGCGAAGGCAGCATGCGAGCACTGGGGACACGGTTCCTGGTCAAGCGTGAAGACCAAGGCACGCGCCTGAGCGTGCTGAAATCAGCGGTCGCCGCCCATCCCGAATCGAGCCTCGAGGAACAGATTCTGCGCGAAGGCCAGCAAGTACTGATGCGCAGCAATGGCCTGGACCCGATCATCGCCCTCAACCTCGGCGCCGATGCCTGGACTCGCGGCATGCTGGTGGTGGACAACGCGCGGCTGGAAGATCTGGTCCAGGAACTCGCGCGCTATCGTCGCGGGCATCTTGGTGTTGCCCCAGACATCGCCGACCTGCGCATCACCGGCAGCTTTCCGCTGAACGATACTGACAAGGCGCTGAGTGCACTTTTACCGACCCTGCCGGTGCAGATCGAACAGCACACGCCGTGGTGGGTAACGGTTGCAGCAAAAACTGACGCTAAATGATCGTTCCCACGCTCTGCGTGGGAATGCAGCCCGTGACGCTCCGCGTCACATGCCGAAGCGGACGCGGAGCATCCATTGAGGCATTCCCACGCAGAGCGTGGGAACGATCCCTTAGTGACTGGTTTACTGAATAGAAATTATTTTCATCTTGCCCTATCACTTTTGGTTTTTCGTCCGGCACACAGGCAATTGAGAAATATTTCCATTCAGGAGCCGCTGTATGTCCCGTTCGCTAGACACTGTGTTGCGCCCCCGTTTATTGGCAATCGCCATCGCCCTTTTCGCCCCTTTGGCCAGCGCTCCACTGATGGCCGCCGAACAGGCGTCCAGCGTTCGCGCCTACAACCTGCCGGCTGCGCCATTGGCCAGCACCCTGAACCAGATTGCCAGCCAGGCCGGTCTGGCGCTGTCGTTGAATCCGTCGCTGGCGGCGGGTAAGAGCTCGGCCCCGGTGAAGGGCCAGTTCGACGCCACCGGCGCCCTGCGTGAAGCCCTGCGTGGCACCGGTCTGCAACTGGAACAGAGCAGCGCCGGCACCTTCAGCCTGGTGGCCGTGCCCGAGGGCGTGATGGCCTTGCCGGAAACCGCCGTCATTGGCCTGGAAAATGCGGAAACTGCCTGGAGCCCGGTCGAAGGTTACGTGGCCACGCGCACCGCCGCGGGCACCAAGACCGACACCGCGCTCGTCGAAGCGCCGCGTTCGATTTCCGTCGCTACCCGCCAGCAAATGGAAGATCGCGGTGTACAAAACCTCGATGACGCTGTGCGCTACATGCCTGGCATCGTTGCCAGCAGCTACGGCAGCGACGCCCGCGCCGACTGGTTGCTCGTGCGCGGTTTCGAACCGACGCAATTCCTCGATGGCCTGCCACTGCCAAAAGGCGTGTACGCCAATCCGAAACAGGAAACCTGGAACCTTGAGCGCCTCGCCCTGTTGCGCGGGCCGGCCTCTTCGGTTTACGGCCAGACCCCGCCGGGCGGTTTGCTGGACATGGTCAGCCGCCGTCCCAGCGCCGAATCGAGCAATGAAATCCAGCTGCAATACGGCAGCGACAACCATCGTCAAATCAACTTCGCCAGCACCGGCAAGATCGATGACGAAGGTCGGTTTATCTATAGCCTGAGCGGTGTACTGCGCGACAGCGGCACACAGATCGATCACATCGACGACAAACGCTACAACATTGCACCGAGCCTGACCTGGAACATCGACCCGGACACCAAGTTCACGTTGCTGACGCAATTTACCCGCGACGACACAGGCATCACCAGCCAGTTCCTGCCAGTGCAAGGCACGAAGATCGACTCGCCGCTCGGCGATATTTCCCATCACAAAAACCTCGGTGACCCGGACTGGGAATACTACGACCGCACCTATTACGCACTGGGTTACGCCTTTGAACATCGCTTGAATGATGTCTGGCAGTTCAAGCAGAACCTGCGTTACACCAAGTCGGACCTGTCCTTCCAGGCCCTCACCCCCGGCGCCTACCCGTTCACCCAAGTGGATGCCGAGGGCAACGTTGGCCGCTCGAGCACCAGTGTCGAGGAGGACATCAGCCAGTTCGCCGTGGATAACAACTTGCAGGGCGACTTCGCGACCGGCGACATCCGTCACACCCTGTTGATCGGCCTCGATCACCAGCGCACCAATACCAACTACCTCTCGATCTACGGTGACGGTCTGACGACTAACGTCAACAACCCGATCTATGGCCAGCCAATCGTTCGCCCGCCGCGCTCGACGGCGTTCTATGACTATGACCAGAAGACCTACCAGACCGGTTTGTACGTCCAGGACCAAATGGCCCTCGACCAATGGCGCTTGACCCTCGGCGGTCGTGAGGACTGGGTCCACACGGGCACCAAATTCTTCAACAAGGGTGATGCCACCAATACCGAACGGGACAAGAAATTCAGCGGCAACGCAGCGATCAGCTATGTGTTCGACTCGGGCTTCGTGCCCTACTTGTCCTACGCCGAGTCGTTCCAGCCGACGAGCAAAGCCACGGCATCGCCGACCGAGTCATTCAAGCCCACTGAAGGCAAGCAATGGGAGCTGGGCATCAAGTACCAACCGCCAGGCAGCAACACCCTGCTGACGGCTGCGGTTTATGACCTGACCCAGAAAAACGTCTCCGTCACCACGACCAACTCGGACAACGTCTCGATTACCAGCCAGACCGGCGAAGTGAAGGTCAAGGGCCTGGAGCTGGAAGCCGTTTCCGACGTCACCGACAACCTGAAAGTCATCGCCGCCTATACCTTGGCCAAGTCCGAAGTGCAAAAGGGTGACTACAAGGGCAATCGTCTGCAACTGATGCCTAACCAGCAAGCTTCTCTGTGGGCTGATTACACCTGGCACAACGGTGTACTGAATGGGTTCGGCATCGGTGCCGGCGCACGCTACACCGGCAATACTTATGGCGACCAGGGCAACACCTGGCTGGGCAAGGCTGATGCCTACACGGTGTTCGATGCGGCGGTTCATTACGATTTGGGCCGTCTGGATAACAGTCTGAAAGGCGCGTCACTGGCATTGAATGCCACCAACCTGCTCGACAAGGACTACATCTCCACTTGCGACAGCTTCTACTGCTACTACGGCGACCAACGCAGCGTTGTCGCCAGTGCTACGTACAAGTGGTAATCGCCTGAACTGACACGCCCAAGACCCGAGCCGTCCTGCCTGGACGGCTTTGGTATTTCTGAAGGCTATGAAGTGAAATGAAAAGTAAAACCATCCGCCGCTGGTCATTCGTTCATACCTGGACCAGCCTGATCTGCACGGTTTTCCTGCTGATGCTGGCCCTCACCGGCCTGCCGCTGATCTTCCACCACGAGATCGACCACTTGCTGGGCGATGCTGCTGAACTGAAGCAAATGCCGGCGGACACCCCGCAGTTGAATTTGGCGCAGCTGGTGCAAGCGGCTGAAAAGCATCGCCCCGGCGAGGTGATGCAGTATTTCGGCTACGACGACGAAGACCCTAACGGCATGATCGCGATCATGGCGCCCACCGCCGGCACCGAGCCGAATTCGTCCCACACCTTCATGCTCGACGCTCGCACCGGTGAAGCCTTGGAAATGCCCTCGGCCAATGGCGGGCTGATGATGGTCATGCTGCGTTTGCACGTGGACATGTTCGCCGGCCTGCCGGGCAAGTTGCTGCTGGCGTTCATGGGAATTCTGTTTGTGCTGGCGATCGTTTCCGGGACGGTGCTGTACCTGCCGTTCATGCGCCGTTTGAAATTCGCCACCGTGCGCCACGACAAATCCACCCGCTTGCGTTGGCTCGATCTGCATAACCTGATTGGCGTGGTGACGCTGACCTGGGCGCTGGTGGTCGGCGTGACGGGCGTGATCAGCGCCTGTGCCGACCTGTTGATCGAAGCGTGGCGCAACGACAGCCTGAGTGCGATGGTTGCGCCGTATCGCGACGCGCCGCCATTGACACAACTGGCACCCGCCACCCGCTTGCTCGACATCGCCAAGGAAGTCGCACCGGGCATGCAGCCCGACTTCATCGCCTTCCCCGGTACGCGGTTTTCCAGCGAACACCATTACGCTGTGTTCATGAAAGGCAGCACCCACCTGACCTCGCACCTGCTGACCCCGGTGCTGATCGACGCTAGCACTCTGCAAGTCACCGCGGTTGCCGAGCGGCCGTGGTACATGGACGCCATGGGCATGTCGCAGCCGCTGCACTTCGGGGATTACGGCGGTATGCCGATGAAAATCCTCTGGGCGACCCTCGATGTGCTGACCATCATTGTGCTCGGCAGTGGGGTCTATTTGTGGGTGGTGCGGCGCAAGGTGGCGAAACCGGTACTTGAAAACGTGGAGAGTCCGGCATGAGACCGAGACAGTCGAGCTTCTGGAAGGTCTTCGCCACGCCCACCGTCATCGCCCTGCTCAGCGCCGCGGGGCTGTTTGCCGCGTTGCTGGGCGATGGCGTGTGGGATGCATTGAGCTGGCTCGGGCTGGGCATCCCCGCCGTCCTCGCCTTGCGCGGATTTCTGCAACACCGCTAAAAACGGTAGGAGCGAGGCTTGCCCGCGAAAGCGGAGTGTCATTCAACGCTGATGCCGACTGGCACTCCGCTTTCGCGGGC
>NZ_MUNM01000014.1 GCF_002286815.1 Pseudomonas sp. PICF141 | reverse complement strand
GTGGGGTTTCCCCATGTGAGAGTAGGTCATCGTCAAGATCAAATTCCGAAACCCCTATCTGCATCTGCAGGTAGGGGTTTTGTTTTGTCCGCAGGAAAATCTCGCTTGTGGGTTTCTATGCAACAGCCTGGGGCATGGCTATCATGCGGGCCTCATTGTGAGGCGAGACTTGCATGCTGACGTTGTTAAAGCTTCTTAAGGATGGTCGATTCCATTCGGGCCAAGCCCTCGGCACTGCCTTGGGGGTCAGTCGTAGCGCTGTATGGAAGCAGCTTCAGCACTTGGAAGCTGAACTCGGCTTATCCATACACAAAGTACGCGGTCGCGGCTATCAATTGGCTGCGCCGTTGACACTGCTTGATCCTGCGCAAATAAGCGCGCGGGCGCCTTCTTGTGAGTGGCCCATTCTAGTCTTCGATTCAATTGATTCTACAAATGCTGAGGCTTTGCGTGCTATTGAGCGTGGTCAGTCGGCACCCTTTCTGGTGCTGGCTGAGCGGCAAACGGCCGGTCGCGGGCGGCGAGGACGCAAATGGGTGAGCCCATTCGCGGAAAACATCTATTACAGCCTGGTGCTGCGCATTGATGGTGGGATGCGCCAGCTGGAGGGCTTGAGTCTTGTCGTCGGGCTTGCCGTGATGCAAGCCTTGCGGCAGCTTGGTGTTTCAGGCGTTGGGTTGAAGTGGCCAAATGACGTTCTTGTGGGGCAGCAGAAGATCGCCGGGATACTGCTTGAGTTAGTGGGGGATCCTGCTGATGTATGTCATGTGGTGATTGGGGTCGGAATTAATGTGAACATGCAGATGACCGATGAGGTTGATCAGCAGTGGACATCCATGAGGCTCGAGTCAGGTAAGGCGGTTGATCGCAATCATCTGGTTGCGGAGCTAGGGCTAATGCTTAAGACCTACTTAAATCGTCATCAGGCGGGCGGATTTTCGGCTATCCAGGCTGAGTGGGAGCAAAATCATCTATGGCAGGGCCGGGCGGTGTCATTGATTGCCGGTGTTCATCAGATAGATGGGGAAGTTCTGGGTATCGACAGTCAAGGTGCCTTGCGCTTAAAGGTGGATGGTGTGGAAAAGGTTTTTAGCGGTGGCGAGCTCAGTCTGAGGTTGCGTGATGATTCTTGAGCTCGATTGTGGAAACAGTTTCATCAAATGGCGCGTGCTCGGCGAGGATGTCCGGCGGGTAGTTGGCGAGGGGGTCGTTGATTCGAATTTCGCATTACTGGAGAGCTTGAAAGGGCTTAAGGGTCTCGCTCTCATGCATTGTCGTTTGGTCAGTGTCAGAACCTCCGAAGAAACCAATGCGCTGATATCACTGCTGACCGACGCTTTTGGCGTTTCCGTGGTGTGCGCGGCACCGGCTCGTGAGATGTCCGGGGTTCGAAATGGCTATGAGGAGTTCGAGCGGCTAGGGCTTGATCGGTGGCTTGCAATGCTCGGGGGCTTTCATCTGGCTTCGGGTGCTTGTTTGGTGCTCGACTTCGGTACGGCTGTTACGGCTGATTATATTGCAAAGGATGGTGAGCATCTCGGAGGATTTATCTGTCCGGGAATGCCTTTGATGCGCAACCAATTGCGCACCCATACCCGTAGAATTCGCTATGGAGATCTTGCTGCCGAGCGCGCGTTGGAGAGTCTTGTTCCAGGGCGCACAACCGTTGAAGCGGTCGAGCGAGGTTGTTTGCTAATGTTGAGGGGGTTTGTCCTGACTCAGCTAGAGTTGGCGCGCAATTATTGGGGAGAGGATTTCGCAGTCTTTCTGACTGGAGGAGATGCTGAGCTGGTCTCCGAAATTGTGCCCGAGGCCAGAGTGGTTCCAGACCTGGTATTTGTAGGTTTGGCGATGGCGTGTCCCTTATCCTGAGGTTTTTATGCGTTGGTTGTTCCTGCTGTTGCTTGTTCTCAATGTGTTCTATTACGTCTGGCACCAGCAGGAGGCTCCACTTCGCGCGAAAGATGTAACCCCCTTGAGTTTATATCGTGGTTCGCAGCAGGATATTCGTTTATTGAGCGAGGCAGCCGAGGCTCGAGACAAAGGAAAATCTGCGCAGACGGATAGCAATTGTTTCTATCTGGGAGGGGTTGCTCGACAGGATGTCGCCCAGGTGATTGAGCGTCGATTGAGTGACATGGATATCAAGTTCCAGCCCCTGCCGAAGGATCGCCCCGAATATCCTGGTTACTGGGTGCGTATATCCCCGGAAAGCGGGCGTTTGCTGGGTGACTCGCAGTTGCAAAACCTTTCTAGAGAATTCAATGAGTTAAAACATAAAATAATGCCATGCGAGGGGGTTGCACCCGTCGAATAGTTTGCATAGAATGGCGCCCGCTCCGCAGTGAAGACCTTTAACGGTCAGCAGTGCGAAGCGAGGTCAACGCAGCTAACCTCAGGTTTTTAATGAGAAAATGCTTGACAGAAGGCTGGCATGATATAGAATGCCGGCTCGCTTAGGAGGGGTTCCCGAGCGGCCAAAGGGATCAGACTGTAAATCTGACGTCTACGACTTCGAAGGTTCGAATCCTTCCCCCTCCACCATTTTTAGCGAGAGCTGCAAGCTCCGCGGGTATAGTTTAGTGGTAGAACCTCAGCCTTCCAAGCTGATGATGCGGGTTCGATTCCCGCTACCCGCTCCAAGTTTGCAGGTCCTGCAAAGTGTTACGCTCTTGTAGCTCAGTTGGTAGAGCACACCCTTGGTAAGGGTGAGGTCAGCGGTTCAAATCCGCTCAAGAGCTCCATATAACAAGGCAGATATGAAAATATCTGCCTTTGTTTTAATGGCTGATAGTACTTGCTTAATTCTTCTGCTAGGGGTGATTTCGATGGCTAAGGAAAAGTTCGAGCGTAACAAGCCGCACGTCAACGTTGGAACCATTGGTCACGTAGACCACGGCAAGACAACTTTGACCGCCGCTCTGACTCGAGTCTGTTCCGAAGTGTTCGGTTCGGCAAAGGTTGACTTCGACAAGATCGATAGCGCCCCGGAAGAAAAGGCTCGTGGTATTACCATTAACACTGCTCATGTTGAGTACGATTCGGCTGTGCGTCACTATGCGCACGTTGACTGCCCAGGCCACGCTGACTATGTGAAGAACATGATCACCGGTGCTGCGCAGATGGACGGTGCGATCCTGGTTTGCTCGGCTGCTGATGGCCCAATGCCGCAAACTCGTGAGCATATCCTGTTGTCCCGTCAGGTTGGCGTTCCATACATCGTTGTCTTCCTGAACAAGGCTGACATGGTTGATGATGCTGAGCTGTTGGAGCTGGTTGAAATGGAAGTGCGCGATCTGCTGAGCACTTACGATTTCCCGGGTGACGACACTCCGATTATTATTGGTTCGGCGCTGATGGCGTTGAATGGTCAAGACGACAACGAGATGGGCACCACCGCCGTCAAGAAGTTGGTCGAGACTCTGGATAGCTATATTCCGCAGCCTGAACGTGCTATCGATAAGCCGTTCCTGATGCCGATCGAGGATGTGTTCTCGATCTCTGGTCGCGGTACTGTTGTGACTGGTCGTGTTGAGCGTGGCATTGTTCGCATTCAGGAAGAAGTTGAGATTGTTGGTCTTCGTGACACTGTCAAAACTACTTGCACTGGTGTTGAGATGTTTCGCAAGCTGCTCGACGAGGGTCGTGCGGGTGAGAACTGCGGCGTTCTGCTGCGTGGCACCAAGCGTGATGATGTTGAGCGTGGCCAGGTTCTGGTCAAGCCGGGCACCGTCAAGCCGCACACCAAGTTCACTGCTGAGGTTTACGTTCTGAGCAAGGAGGAGGGTGGTCGTCATACGCCATTCTTCAAAGGCTACCGTCCACAGTTCTACTTCCGTACGACTGACGTGACTGGTAACTGCGAGCTGCCAGAAGGTGTTGAGATGGTGATGCCGGGTGATAACGTTCAGATGACCGTTACCCTGATCAAAACCATCGCGATGGAAGATGGTCTGCGTTTCGCTATCCGTGAAGGCGGTCGTACCGTCGGCGCTGGTGTCGTTGCAAAAGTCATCGAGTAAGTTGTTGTAATGTCTTTTTCGGGCCGGCATAATGGTCGGCCTGATTTTGTTTTAGGTCAGTAGCTCAATTGGCAGAGCGACGGTCTCCAAAACCGTAGGTTGGGGGTTCGATTCCCTCCTGACCTGCCAGATTCACTCGGTGTGTCTGGCTTTCTTTTCACAGGATCTTCATAGATGACTCCTAAAGCTGAAGCTCAAGGCTCTCGCTTCGATCTGCTCAAGTGGCTAGTAGTAGTCGCTTTGGTGGTTGTTGGCGTTGTTGGCAATCAGTATTACTCTGCTTCGCCGATCCTGTACCGCGTACTCGCTTTGCTTGTCATTGCTGCTGTAGCTGCCTTTGTAGGCCTGCAGACAGTCAAGGGCAAGTCTTTCTTTGTACTGGTTAAGGAAGCTCGCACCGAGATTCGTAAAGTCGTTTGGCCAACTCGCCAAGAAACCACGCAGACCACGCTGATCGTTGTGGCTGTTGTTCTGGTTATGGCGTTGCTGTTGTGGGGGCTTGATTCCCTGCTCGGTTGGCTTGTTTCCTTGATTGTCGGCTAAGGGTGTCCCGTGGCTAAGCGTTGGTACGTTGTGCATGCTTACTCCGGTTACGAGAAGCATGTCATGCGCTCGTTGATAGAGCGCGTAAAGCTGGCTGGCATGGAAGATGGCTTTGGCGAAATTCTGGTTCCCACTGAAGAAGTGGTTGAAATGCGTAATGGCCAGAAGCGCAAAAGCGAGCGTAAGTTCTTCCCAGGTTACGTGCTGGTTCAGATGGACATGAATGAGGGGACTTGGCACTTGGTCAAGGATACTCCTCGGGTGATGGGTTTTATCGGCGGTACTGCTGATAAGCCTGCGCCAATCACAGATAAAGAGGCAGAAGCGATTCTGCGTCGCGTTGCTGATGGTAGCGACAAGCCGAAGCCGAAGACGCTGTTCGAGCCAGGTGAGTCGGTACGCGTCAATGACGGGCCGTTTGCTGATTTTACTGGCACGGTTGAAGAAGTTAACTACGAGAAGAGCCGGATCCAAGTGGCAGTGCTCATTTTCGGTCGCTCTACTCCGGTAGAGCTAGAGTTCAGCCAGGTCGAAAAGGTCTAGCTGAGCAAGCATCCCAACCCCACAGCCCCAGGCTGTGGGGTTTTGTCGTCACTGGGATAAACGCGCAAGTAACCGGGGAGCCTTTCGAGGCGTTCGAACCCGTAATTGGAGTGCCTCATGGCCAAGAAGATTACCGCTTACATCAAGCTGCAAGTGAAGGCCGCTCAGGCTAACCCAAGCCCACCCGTTGGTCCTGCTCTGGGTCAGCACGGCGTGAACATCATGGAGTTCTGCAAGGCTTTCAACGCCCGTACTCAGGGTATTGAGCCAGGTCTGCCGACTCCAGTGATCATCACTGTCTATAGCGACCGTAGCTTCACTTTTGAAACCAAATCCACACCTGCTTCGGTTCTGCTGAAGAAGGCTGCTGGTCTGACTAGCGGCTCCGCTCGTCCGAACACCGTTAAGGTTGGCACCGTGACCCGTGCTCAGCTGGAAGAGATCGCGAAAACCAAAAACGCGGATCTGACTGCAGCTGATATGGAAGCAGCCGTGCGTACTATCGCCGGTTCTGCTCGTAGCATGGGCCTTAACGTGGAGGGTGTGTAATGGCTAAGTTGACCAAGCGTCAAAAGGCTATCGCCGGCAAAATCGAAGCAGGCAAGTCCTACAATTTTGTAGACGCTGCCGCTCTGCTGGCTGAGCTGTCGACTGTCAAGTTCAGCGAGTCGTTCGACGTTGCTGTAAACCTGGGCGTTGACCCGCGTAAATCTGACCAGGTTGTTCGTAGCGCTACTGTGCTGCCACACGGCACTGGCAAGACCGTTCGCGTAGCTGTGTTCACCCAGGGTCCAGCTGCCGAGGCCGCTCTGGCTGCCGGCGCTGACCGTGTAGGTATGGATGACCTGGCTGCTGAAATGAAAGGCGGCGACCTGAATTATGACGTAGTTATCGCATCCCCGGATGCAATGCGCGTTGTAGGTCAGTTGGGTCAGATCCTCGGTCCACGTGGTCTGATGCCTAACCCTAAAGTCGGCACCGTAACTCCAGACGTAGCTACCGCGGTTAAAAACGCCAAGGCTGGTCAGGTTCGTTATCGCACCGACAAAAACGGCATCATCCACACCTCCGTTGGCAAAGTTGGCTTCGATGCCGTCAAGCTGAAGGAAAACGTTGAAGCCCTGATCGCTGATCTGAAGCGTATCAAGCCAGCTTCCTCGAAAGGTATTTACGTCAAGCGCGTTACCCTGAGCACTACCATGGGTCCAGGTCTGGTCATCGACCAAGGCTCGCTCGACGCGTAAGACACAGGTTGGCGCAAGCGATTGCGCCAATGAAAGATTGGGGTCCCTGCCTGGCGGGGGCTATCCAAGACCGTAGGCGACGCAAGTCTTAAACCACAAGCCTACGCAGATGGTGCTCCCGGTTCCTTACCGAATCAGACACCAAAACGACATCCGGCTTCGGTTGGATGAAACGGTAACAAGCAGGAGTTAAACCCGTGGCAATTAAACTCGAAGACAAGAAGGCCATCGTCGCTGAAGTCAACGAGGCTGCCAATGTTGCCCTGTCTGCTGTTGTGGCTGATGCCCGCGGCGTGACAGTTGGCGCTATGACCGGACTCCGTAAAGAGGCTCGTGAAGCTGGCGTTTACGTACGTGTTGTACGTAACACCCTGCTCAAGCGCGCCGTTGCTGGCACTCAATATGACGTGCTCAACGACGTGTTCACCGGCCCGACCTTGATTGCATTTTCGAAAGAACATCCGGGCGCTGCTGCTCGTATCTTCAAAGAATTCGCAAAAGGTCAGGATAAGTTCGAGATCAAGGCAGCTGCGTTCGAGGGCAAGTTCCTCGCAGCTAATCAGATCGACGTACTGGCAAGTCTGCCGACCCGTGACGAAGCAATTTCTCAGCTGATGAGCGTGATTCAAGGCGCAACCAGCAAATTGGCTCGTACTCTGGCGGCCCTTCGCGACCAGAAAGAAGCTGCCGCAGCCTAAGGCTGAGCGACTCCTTTCAGCGTTTATTGTTTATTTCGATGGCCGCGTAGGCTGTCACCCCAATACAGGAATTTATAGTCATGTCTCTGACTAACGACCAAATCATCGAAGCAATCGGCGAAAAATCCGTTCTGGAAATCGTTGAGCTGATCAAGGCCATGGAAGAGAAGTTCGGCGTTTCTGCTGCCGCTGCTTCCGCTGGTCCAGCTGCTGTTGCTGCCGTTGTTGAAGAACAAACTGAATTCAACGTCATGCTGACCGAAGCTGGCGAGAAGAAAGTTAACGTGATCAAGGCTGTACGTGAACTGACCGGTCTGGGCCTGAAAGAAGCCAAGGCTGTAGTTGACGGCGCTCCTGCCATGGTTCTGGAAGCTGTTGCCAAAGACGCAGCTGACAAAGCCAAAGCAGTTCTGGAAGAGGCAGGCGCTAAAGTCGAGCTGAAGTAAGCATCGACTTTGCTCCTCCAGCCCGAGCGTTAAGCGACAGGCTGATGGCTGGTGGCTCTTGCCACCGGCCTTTTTCCGTTATTGGCAGCCGACTCGGTCGGTGCCCATAACGTGCTGTAACCACCCGATGCGGTGGCGCAAACCATGGGGTTTGCACGATTTTCTGGCTGCTCCCGTCGGGAGGGGCCAAACAAGCAGGTGACCAAGCTGGGGAACGCTGATGGCTTACTCATATACTGAGAAAAAACGTATCCGCAAGGACTTTAGCAAGTTGCCGGACGTCATGGATGTGCCGTACCTCCTGGCCATCCAGCTGGATTCGTATCGTGAATTCTTGCAAGCGGGAGCGACTAAAGATCAGTTCCGCGACGTGGGCCTGCATGCGGCCTTCAAATCCGTTTTCCCGATCATCAGCTACTCCGGCAATGCTGCGCTGGAGTACGTCGGTTATCGCCTGGGCGAACCGGCATTTGATGTCAAAGAATGCGTATTGCGCGGTGTAACTTACGCCGTACCTTTGCGGGTAAAAGTGCGTCTGATCATTTTCGACAAAGAATCGTCGAACAAAGCGATCAAGGACATCAAAGAGCAAGAAGTCTACATGGGTGAAATCCCCCTGATGACTGAAAACGGTACCTTCGTAATCAACGGTACCGAGCGTGTAATCGTTTCCCAGCTGCACCGTTCCCCGGGCGTGTTCTTCGACCACGACCGTGGCAAGACGCACAGCTCCGGCAAACTGCTGTACTCCGCGCGCATCATTCCTTACCGCGGTTCGTGGCTGGACTTCGAGTTCGACCCGAAAGACTGTGTGTTCGTGCGTATCGACCGTCGTCGCAAGCTGCCTGCATCGGTACTGCTGCGCGCACTGGGCTATACCACTGAAGAAGTGCTCGACGCGTTCTACACCACCAACGTCTTCCACGTGCAAGGTGAAAACCTCAGCCTGGAACTGGTGCCTCAGCGCCTGCGTGGTGAAATTGCTGTCCTGGATATCCTGGATGACAAAGGCAAGGTTATTGTCGAGCAAGGTCGCCGTATTACTGCTCGCCACATCAACCAGCTGGAAAAAGCAGGGGTCAAAGAGCTGCAAGTGCCTCTGGACTACGTCCTGGGTCGCACTACCGCCAAGGTCATCGTGCATCCGGCAACCGGCGAAATCCTGGCAGAGTGCAACACCGAGCTGAGCACCGAAATCCTGGCAAAAATCGCCAAGGCCCAGGTTGTTCGCATCGAAACTCTATATACCAACGATATCGACTGCGGTCCGTTCGTCTCCGACACTCTGAAGATCGACTCCACCAGCAACCAACTGGAAGCGCTGGTCGAGATCTATCGCATGATGCGTCCTGGCGAGCCGCCAACCAAAGACGCTGCCGAGACTCTGTTCAACAACCTGTTCTTCAGCCCTGAGCGCTATGACCTGTCTGCGGTCGGCCGGATGAAGTTCAACCGTCGTATCGGTCGTACCGAGATCGAAGGTTCGGGCGTGTTGTGCAAGGAAGACATCGTTGCGGTACTGAAGACTCTGGTCGACATCCGTAACGGTAAAGGCATCGTCGATGACATCGACCACTTGGGTAACCGCCGTGTTCGCTGTGTAGGCGAAATGGCCGAAAACCAGTTCCGCGTTGGCCTGGTACGTGTTGAGCGTGCGGTCAAAGAGCGTCTGTCTATGGCTGAAAGCGAAGGCCTGATGCCGCAAGACCTGATCAACGCCAAGCCAGTGGCTGCGGCGGTGAAAGAGTTCTTCGGTTCCAGCCAGCTTTCCCAGTTCATGGACCAGAACAACCCGCTGTCCGAGATCACCCACAAGCGTCGTGTCTCTGCACTCGGCCCTGGCGGTTTGACTCGTGAGCGTGCTGGCTTTGAAGTGCGTGACGTACACCCGACTCACTACGGTCGTGTATGCCCGATTGAAACGCCGGAAGGTCCGAACATCGGTCTGATCAACTCCTTGGCTGCCTATGCGCGCACCAACCAGTACGGCTTCCTCGAGAGCCCGTACCGTGTGGTGAAAGACGCCCTGGTCACCGACGAGATCGTGTTCCTGTCCGCCATCGAAGAAGCTGATCACGTGATCGCTCAGGCTTCGGCCACGATGAACGACAAGAAAGTCCTGGTCGACGAGCTGGTAGCTGTTCGTCACTTGAACGAATTCACCGTCAAGGCGCCGGAAGACGTCACCTTGATGGACGTATCGCCCAAGCAGGTAGTTTCGGTTGCGGCGTCGCTGATCCCGTTCCTCGAGCACGACGACGCCAACCGTGCGTTGATGGGTTCGAACATGCAGCGTCAAGCTGTACCAACCCTGCGCGCTGACAAGCCGCTGGTCGGTACCGGCATGGAGCGTAACGTAGCCCGTGACTCCGGCGTTTGCGTCGTGGCTCGTCGTGGCGGCGTGATCGACTCCGTCGATGCCAGCCGTATTGTGGTTCGCGTTGCTGATGATGAAGTTGAAACCGGTGAAGCCGGTGTCGATATCTACAACCTGACCAAGTACACCCGCTCCAACCAGAACACCTGCATCAACCAGCGTCCGCTGGTGAGCAAGGGTGATCGGGTTCAGCGCAGCGACATCATGGCCGACGGTCCGTCCACCGATATGGGTGAGCTGGCTTTGGGTCAGAACATGCGCATCGCGTTCATGGCGTGGAACGGCTTCAACTTCGAAGACTCCATCTGCCTGTCCGAGCGTGTTGTTCAGGAGGACCGCTTCACCACGATCCACATCCAGGAACTGACCTGTGTGGCACGTGACACCAAGCTTGGGCCAGAGGAAATCACTGCAGACATCCCGAACGTGGGTGAAGCTGCACTGAACAAACTGGACGAAGCCGGTATTGTTTACGTAGGTGCTGAAGTTGGCGCAGGCGACATCCTGGTCGGTAAGGTCACTCCGAAAGGCGAGACCCAACTGACTCCGGAAGAAAAACTGCTGCGTGCCATCTTTGGTGAAAAAGCCAGCGACGTTAAAGACACTTCCCTGCGTGTGCCTACCGGTACCAAGGGTACTGTCATCGACGTACAGGTCTTCACCCGCGACGGCGTTGAGCGTGATGCTCGTGCACTGTCGATCGAGAAGACTCAGCTCGACGAGATCCGCAAGGATTTGAACGAAGAGTTCCGTATCGTTGAAGGCGCCACTTTCGAACGTCTGCGTTCCGCTCTGGTCGGCCACAAAGCCGAAGGCGGCGCCGGTCTGAAGAAAGGTCAGGACATCACCGACGAAATTCTCGACGGTCTTGAGCATGGTCAGTGGTTCAAACTGCGCATGGCTGAAGATGCTCTGAACGAGCAGCTCGAGAAGGCTCAGGCCTACATCGTTGATCGCCGCCGTCTGCTGGACGACAAGTTCGAAGACAAGAAGCGCAAACTGCAGCAGGGCGATGACCTGGCTCCAGGCGTGCTGAAAATCGTCAAGGTTTACCTGGCAATCCGTCGTCGCATCCAGCCGGGCGACAAGATGGCCGGTCGTCACGGTAACAAGGGTGTGGTCTCCGTGATCATGCCGGTTGAAGACATGCCGCACGATGCCAATGGCACCCCGGTCGACGTCGTCCTCAACCCGTTGGGCGTACCTTCGCGTATGAACGTTGGTCAGATCCTGGAAACCCACCTGGGCCTCGCGGCCAAAGGTCTGGGCGAGAAGATCAACCGGATGGTCGAAGAGCAGCGTAAAGTTGCCGAGCTTCGCACTTTCCTGGACGAGATCTACAACCAGATCGGCGGCCGTAACGAAGATCTGGATAGCTTCTCCGACCAGGAAATCCTGGATCTGGCGAAAAACCTGCGTGGCGGCGTACCAATGGCCACTCCAGTGTTCGACGGTGCCAAGGAAAGCGAAATCAAGGCCATGCTGAAACTGGCAGACCTGCCAGAAAGCGGCCAGATGCAGCTGACCGACGGCCGTACGGGCAACAAGTTCGAGCGCCCGGTTACTGTTGGCTACATGTACATGCTGAAGCTGAACCACTTGGTAGACGACAAGATGCACGCTCGTTCTACCGGTTCGTACAGCCTGGTTACCCAGCAACCGCTGGGTGGTAAGGCACAGTTCGGTGGTCAGCGTTTCGGGGAGATGGAGGTCTGGGCACTGGAAGCATACGGTGCTGCTTACACTCTGCAAGAAATGCTCACAGTGAAGTCGGACGATGTGAACGGTCGGACCAAGATGTACAAAAACATCGTGGACGGCGATCACCGTATGGAGCCGGGCATGCCCGAGTCCTTCAACGTGTTGATCAAAGAAATTCGTTCCCTCGGCATCGATATCGATCTGGAAACCGAATAACACGTGACGCGAATCGAGAGCGGGGCAGGATTGCCCGCTCTCTGCTCCGCCAGGAGGAAAGGCCTTGAAAGACCTACTGAATTTGCTGAAAAACCAGGGTCAAGTCGAAGAGTTCGACGCCATCCGTATTGGATTGGCATCGCCTGAGATGATCCGTTCGTGGTCGTTCGGTGAAGTTAAAAAGCCGGAAACCATTAACTACCGTACGTTCAAACCTGAGCGTGACGGCCTGTTCTGCGCCAAGATCTTTGGCCCGGTAAAGGATTACGAGTGCCTGTGCGGTAAGTACAAGCGCTTGAAGCACCGTGGTGTGATCTGCGAGAAGTGCGGTGTTGAAGTCGCGCTGGCAAAAGTTCGTCGTGAGCGCATGGCGCACATCGAACTGGCCTCGCCGGTTGCCCACATCTGGTTCCTGAAATCGCTGCCGTCCCGTATCGGCTTGCTGATGGACATGACCCTGCGTGATATCGAACGCGTTCTCTACTTCGAGAGCTATGTCGTTATCGATCCAGGCATGACCACCCTTGAAAAGGGTCAGTTGCTCAACGACGAGCAGTACTTCGAAGCGCTGGAAGAGTTCGGCGACGATTTCGATGCCCGCATGGGTGCCGAAGCTGTCCGCGAACTGCTGCACGCTATCGACCTGGAGCACGAGATTGGTCGTCTGCGTGAAGAAATTCCGCAAACCAACTCCGAAACCAAGATCAAGAAGCTGTCCAAGCGTCTGAAGTTGATGGAAGCCTTCCAGGGTTCCGGCAACCTGCCAGAGTGGATGGTGCTGACCGTTCTGCCGGTTCTGCCGCCAGATCTGCGTCCACTGGTCCCGCTGGATGGCGGTCGCTTCGCGACTTCCGACCTCAACGACCTGTATCGTCGAGTGATCAACCGTAACAACCGCTTGAAGCGTCTGCTCGATCTGTCCGCTCCGGACATCATCGTGCGCAACGAAAAGCGTATGTTGCAGGAAGCTGTCGACGCACTGCTCGACAACGGTCGTCGTGGTCGCGCTATCACCGGTTCCAACAAGCGTCCTCTGAAATCCCTGGCTGACATGATCAAGGGTAAGCAGGGTCGTTTCCGTCAGAACTTGCTCGGTAAGCGTGTTGACTACTCCGGTCGTTCGGTAATTACCGTTGGCCCGACCCTGCGCCTGCACCAGTGCGGTCTGCCGAAGAAGATGGCTCTGGAGCTGTTCAAGCCGTTCATTTTCGGCAAGCTGGAAATGCGTGGTCTTGCTACCACCATCAAAGCAGCCAAGAAGATGGTCGAGCGCGAACTGCCAGAGGTTTGGGACGTTCTCGCTGAAGTGATTCGCGAACACCCGGTTCTTCTCAACCGTGCACCGACTCTTCACCGTCTGGGTATCCAGGCGTTTGAACCGGTACTGATCGAAGGTAAGGCTATCCAGCTGCACCCTCTGGTCTGTGCTGCGTACAACGCCGACTTCGACGGCGACCAAATGGCCGTGCACGTACCGCTGACACTGGAAGCCCAGCTGGAAGCGCGTGCGTTGATGATGTCGACCAACAACATTCTGTCGCCAGCCAACGGTGAGCCAATCATCGTTCCGTCGCAGGACGTTGTATTGGGTCTGTACTACATGACTCGTGAAGCGATCAACGCCAAGGGCGAAGGTCGTGTGTTTGCGGATCTGCAGGAAGTTGACCGTGTGTTCCGTGCTGGCGAAGCCGCACTGCACGCTAAAGTCAAAGTGCGGATCACCGAAACCGTCAACGACCGCGATGGCGGCAGCGTGACCAACACTCGTATCGTCGACACCACTGTTGGCCGTGCGCTGTTGTTCCAGGTTGTGCCAAAAGGTCTGTCATACGACGTCGTCAACCTGCCGATGAAGAAAAAGGCGATCTCCAAGCTGATCAACCAGTGCTACCGCGTGGTTGGTCTGAAAGAGACTGTGATCTTCGCTGACCAGTTGATGTACACCGGTTTTGCTTATTCGACCATCTCCGGCGTTTCCATCGGTGTTAACGACTTCGTTATCCCGGATGAAAAAGCTCGCATCATCGGTGCAGCCACCGACGAAGTGAAAGAGATCGAAAGCCAATACGCCTCCGGCCTGGTAACCCAGGGCGAGAAGTACAACAAAGTGATCGACCTTTGGTCCAAGGCGAACGACGAAGTTTCCAAGGCGATGATGGCCAACCTCTCGAAAGAGAAAGTCATTGACCGTCATGGCGTCGAAGTCGACCAGGAGTCGTTCAACTCGATGTACATGATGGCCGACTCGGGCGCACGGGGTTCTGCTGCGCAGATCCGTCAGCTCGCCGGTATGCGTGGCCTGATGGCCAAGCCGGACGGCTCCATCATCGAAACGCCGATTACTGCGAACTTCCGTGAAGGTTTGAGCGTACTTCAGTACTTCATCTCTACTCACGGTGCTCGTAAAGGTTTGGCGGATACCGCGTTGAAAACTGCGAACTCCGGTTACCTGACTCGTCGTCTGGTAGACGTGGCGCAGGATCTGGTAGTAACCGAGATCGATTGCGGCACCGAACATGGCCTGGTAATGACTCCGCACATTGAAGGCGGTGACGTTGTTGAGCCGTTGGGTGAGCGCGTATTGGGCCGTGTCATTGCCCGTGACGTGTTCAAGCCGGGTACCGAAGAAGTCATCGTTCCTGCCGGTACTCTGGTAGACGAAAAGTGGGTCGAATTCATCGAGCTGAACAGCATCGACGAAGTGATCGTGCGTTCGCCAATCAGCTGCGAAACCCGCTACGGCATTTGCGCCAAATGCTATGGCCGTGACTTGGCTCGTGGTCATCAGGTGAACATTGGTGAAGCGGTCGGTGTTATCGCTGCCCAGTCCATCGGTGAGCCGGGTACCCAGCTGACCATGCGTACGTTCCACATCGGTGGTGCGGCAAGCCGGACCTCCGCGGCCGACAGCGTTCAGGTGAAGAATGGCGGTACCGTCCGTCTGCATAACCTGAAACACGTTGAGCGAGTCGATGGGTGCCTGGTTGCTGTGTCCCGTTCCGGTGAGCTGGCGATCGCTGATGACTTCGGTCGTGAGCGCGAGCGTTACAAGCTGCCGTACGGTGCTGTGATTTCGGTTAAAGAAGGTGACAAGGTCGACGCTGGCGCAATCGTGGCCAAGTGGGATCCGCACACTCACCCAATCGTTACCGAAATGAAAGGTACCGTGACCTACGTAGGCATGGAAGAAGGCATCACGATCAAGCGTCAGACTGACGAATTGACCGGTATGACCAACATTGAAGTACTCGACGCCAAAGACCGTCCAGCTGCCGGTAAAGATATCCGTCCTGCTGTGAAGATGGTTGATGACAACGGCAAGGATCTCTTGCTGCCGGGTACCGACGTAATCGCTCAGTACTTCCTGCCTGCTAACGCCCTGGTTGGTGTAGCGGATGGTGCGAAAATCGCGATCGGTGATGTTATCGCTCGTATTCCGCAAGAGACTTCGAAGACCCGTGACATCACCGGTGGTCTGCCGCGTGTTGCCGACTTGTTCGAAGCCCGTCGTCCGAAAGAAGCCTCGATTCTGGCTGAAGTCAGCGGCACCATCGCGTTCGGTAAAGAAACCAAAGGCAAGCGCCGTCTGGTTATCACCCCGAACGACGGCAGCGATCCGTACGAAGAGCTGATTCCGAAGTGGCGTCACCTGAACGTCTTCGAAGGCGAACAGGTAAACCGCGGCGAAGTTATCTCCGACGGCCCGAGCGATCCACACGACATCCTGCGTCTGCTGGGTGTGAGTGCGCTGGCCAAGTACATCGTGAACGAGATCCAGGACGTTTACCGTCTGCAAGGCGTGAAGATCAACGACAAGCACATCGAGACCATCCTGCGTCAGATGCTGCGTAAAGTTGAAATCGCTGAATCCGGCGATTCCAGTTTCATCAAGGGCGACCAGATGGAATTGACTCACGTTCTGGTAGAGAACGAGCGTCTGGCTGGCGACGAGAAATTCGTTTCCAAGTTCACTCGCGTACTGCTGGGTATCACCAAGGCGTCGTTGTCCACCGAATCGTTCATCTCGGCGGCTTCCTTCCAGGAAACCACTCGCGTATTGACCGAAGCGGCGGTAACCGGCAAGCGCGATTACTTGCGCGGCCTGAAAGAAAACGTAGTCGTGGGTCGTTTGATCCCGGCGGGTACCGGTCTGGCTTACCACAGCGAGCGCAAGCGCCGCCGTGATGCTGACAAACCGTTGCGCGTAAGCGCCAGTGAAGTGGAAGCTGCACTGACCGAAGCGCTGAACTCGAGCGGTAACTGAGTTTTGCGGTAAATGAGCGTAAGGCCCTGGCTGTTCCGTTCATCGAATCGAGACAATTTGTCGAGGTTGGATGAGCGGGGAGGTCGGGGCCTTTCCTTGACTGGGGGCAAGATCCTCTTTAGACTCTTGTACCCCTAAATTTGGCGGGAATTCGTTCCTGCCATTTTGCTTTTCTTGCAAGACAATAGCGTCGCAAGACAACAGTGGAGCTAGTAGATGGCAACTATCAACCAGCTGGTACGTCAGCCGCGTAAGCGTATCGTCGAGAAATCCGACGTGCCTGCGCTGCAGAACTGCCCGCAACGTCGTGGCGTATGCACCCGTGTGTATACCACCACGCCGAAAAAACCTAACTCGGCACTGCGTAAAGTATGCCGTGTGCGTCTGACCAACGGTTTCGAGGTTTCCTCGTACATCGGCGGTGAAGGCCACAACCTGCAAGAGCACAGCGTGGTACTGATCCGCGGCGGTCGTGTAAAAGACTTGCCAGGTGTTCGTTACCACACCGTTCGCGGTTCTTTGGATACTTCCGGCGTTAAAGGTCGTAACCAGGGTCGTTCGAAGTACGGTACCAAGCGTCCGAAGTAATGGTCGCGTGCTGCAAAAACTGATTTTTATTTTTCTGAGTCGATAAGAGTAAGGTCGGAGGCGTCCCGAAAGGGCACCGATTCCGAGCGAACCTGAAGACCGTTTGAGGGCTTATCCATGCCAAGAAGACGCGTAGCAGCCAAGCGCGAAGTGCTTGACGATCCAAAATACGGAAGCCAAATCCTGGCCAAGTTCATGAACCACGTGATGGAGAGCGGCAAGAAAGCCGTTGCCGAGCGTATCGTTTATGGCGCGCTGGAAAAGGTTAAAGAACGCAAGAACAGCGACCCCCTGGAAATCTTCGAGAAAGCTCTCGACGCCATCGCTCCGCTGGTCGAAGTAAAGTCGCGCCGTGTAGGCGGTGCTACTTACCAGGTTCCGGTTGAAGTTCGTCCGTCCCGTCGTAACGCTCTGGCAATGCGCTGGTTGGTAGACTTCGCCCGTAAGCGCGGCGAGAAGTCTATGGCTCTGCGTTTGGCTGGCGAACTGTTGGACGCTGCCGAAGGTAAAGGTGCTGCAGTTAAGAAGCGTGAAGACGTGCACCGTATGGCTGAAGCTAACAAAGCTTTCTCGCACTACCGCTTCTAATTTTAGCGTCACTAATTTTGCGAGGGCTTTATGGCTCGTACTACACCGATTAATCGCTACCGTAACATTGGTATCGTTGCTCACGTGGATGCTGGTAAAACCACCACCACCGAGCGCGTCCTTTTTTACACTGGCAAAAGTCACAAGATGGGCGAGGTGCATGACGGCGCCGCGACCACAGACTGGATGGTTCAGGAGCAGGAGCGTGGTATTACCATTACTTCTGCTGCTATTACCGCCTTCTGGCAGGGTTCTGCGAAGCAGCACAAGGACCAATACCGCTTCAACGTCATCGATACCCCGGGTCACGTAGACTTCACTATTGAAGTTGAGCGTTCCCTGCGTGTACTCGACGGCGCTGTGGTTGTGTTCTGTGGTACTTCCGGTGTTGAGCCTCAGTCCGAAACCGTATGGCGTCAGGCCAACAAGTACGGTGTTCCACGTATCGTTTACGTGAACAAGATGGACCGTGCCGGTGCGAACTTCCTGCGCGTGATCGCTCAGATCAAGCAGCGTCTGGGTCACACTCCGGTGCCAATCCAGTTGGCTATCGGTTCCGAAGACAACTTCCAGGGTCAGATCGATTTGATGACCATGGAAGCGGTTTACTGGAACGATTCCGACAAGGGCATGACTCCGCGTCGCGAAGCTATCCCTGCCGAATTGCAGGAGCTGGCTGAAGAGTGGCGAAGCAACATGGTTGAGGCTGCTGCCGAAGCCAGTGAAGAGCTGATGAACAAGTACCTCGAGGGCGAAGAGCTTTCCATCGAGGAAATCAAGGCCGCTCTGCGTCAGCGTACTATCGCTGGTGAGATCGTTCTGGCTGTTTGCGGTTCTTCCTTCAAGAACAAGGGTGTTCCCCTGGTTCTCGACGCCGTTATCGATTACCTGCCTGCACCAACTGACATTCCTGCCATCAAGGGTACTGACCCCGATGACGAGGAAAAGCAGATGGAGCGTCACGCAGACGACAACGAGCCGTTCTCGGCTTTGGCGTTCAAGATCGCTACCGACCCATTCGTGGGTACCTTGACCTTCGTTCGAGTTTACTCGGGCGTGTTGGCCTCCGGCGACGGCGTGATCAACTCGGTTAAAGGCAAGAAAGAGCGCGTGGGTCGTATGGTGCAAATGCACGCAAACGCCCGTGAAGAGATCAAGGAAGTTCGCGCTGGCGACATCGCGGCCCTGATCGGCATGAAGGACGTCACCACTGGTGAGACTCTGTGCAACGCTGACAAGCCAATCATCCTGGTTCGCATGGACTTCCCGGAGCCGGTTATCTCGGTAGCCGTAGAGCCTAAGACCAAGGATGACCAGGAAAAAATGGGTATCGCTCTGGGCAAGCTTGCTCAGGAAGACCCGTCTTTCCGCGTCAAGACTGATGAAGAGACTGGTCAGACGATCATCTCTGGCATGGGCGAGTTGCACCTGGACATCCTGGTTGACCGGATGCGCCGTGAGTTCAACGTCGAAGCCAACATCGGCAAGCCTCAGGTTTCGTACCGTGAGCGCATCACGAAGAGCTGCGAGATTGAAGGCAAGTTCGTTCGCCAGTCCGGCGGTCGTGGCCAGTTCGGTCACTGCTGGATTCGTTTTGCTCCTGCTGACGAAGGTCAGGAAGGTCTGCAATTCCTGAACGAAGTAGTGGGTGGTGTGGTTCCTAAGGAATACATCCCGGCTATCCAGAAGGGTATCGAAGAGCAGATGAAGAACGGCGTTGTTGCCGGCTATCCGCTGATCGGCCTGAAGGCTACCGTGTTTGATGGTTCCTACCACGACGTCGACTCCAACGAGATGGCGTTTAAAGTGGCTGCCTCCATGGCTACCAAGCAACTGGCCCAGAAGGGCGGTGGTGAGTTGCTTGAGCCGATCATGGCGGTAGAGGTTGTTACGCCTGAAGACTATATGGGTGACGTGATGGGCGACCTTAACCGTCGTCGCGGCATGATCCTGGGTATGGAAGACACGGTCTCCGGCAAAGTGATTCGCGCCGAAGTTCCGCTGGGTGAGATGTTCGGTTATGCGACCGACGTCCGCTCCATGTCCCAAGGTCGCGCAAGCTACTCTATGGAATTCAAAAAATACAATACAGCTCCGTCGCATATCGTCGAAACTGTTACCAAAAAACAAGGCTGATTCAGCCCCTTTAGGCTAGGAGTTAATTGTCGTGGCTAAAGAAAAATTTGACCGTACCCTCCCGCACGTCAACGTTGGCACCATCGGTCACGTCGACCACGGTAAAACCACGCTGACCGCTGCTCTGACTCGCGTCTGCTCCGAAGTTTTCGGTTCGGCCGTTGTTGCTTTCGACAAAATCGACAGCGCTCCGGAAGAAAAAGCTCGTGGTATCACCATCAACACCGCGCACGTTGAGTACAACTCTTCGATTCGTCACTACGCTCACGTTGACTGCCCAGGTCACGCTGACTACGTGAAGAACATGATCACTGGTGCTGCCCAGATGGACGGCGCGATCCTGGTTTGCTCGGCCGCTGATGGTCCGATGCCACAAACCCGTGAGCACATCCTGCTGTCCCGTCAGGTAGGCGTACCGTACATCGTTGTCTTCCTGAACAAGGCTGACATGGTTGACGACGCTGAGCTGCTGGAACTGGTTGAGATGGAAGTGCGCGATCTGCTGAGCACTTACGACTTCCCGGGCGACGACACTCCGATCATCATCGGTTCGGCTCTGATGGCTCTGAACGGTCAAGACGACAACGAGATGGGCACCACTGCCGTCAAGAAGTTGGTTGAAACTCTGGACAGCTACATCCCGGATCCGGTCCGTGTTATCGACAAGCCGTTCCTGATGCCAATCGAAGACGTATTCTCGATCTCCGGTCGCGGTACTGTTGTAACTGGCCGTATCGAGCGCGGTATCGTCAAGGTTCAGGATCCACTGGAAATCGTTGGTCTGCGTGAGACTACCGTCACCACCTGCACCGGTGTTGAAATGTTCCGTAAGCTGCTCGACGAAGGTCGTGCTGGCGAGAACTGCGGCGTTCTGCTGCGTGGTACCAAGCGTGACGACGTTGAGCGTGGCCAGGTTCTGGTTAAGCCGGGTTCGGTCAAGCCGCACACCAAGTTCGAAGCTGAAGTCTACGTTCTGAGCAAGGAAGAAGGCGGTCGTCACACTCCGTTCTTCAAAGGCTACCGTCCGCAGTTCTACTTCCGTACTACTGACGTGACTGGTAACTGCGAACTGCCAGAAGGCGTTGAAATGGTAATGCCGGGCGACAACATCAAAATGGTTGTCACCCTGATCAAGACCATCGCAATGGAAGACGGTCTGCGTTTCGCTATCCGTGAAGGCGGTCGTACCGTCGGCGCTGGCGTCGTAGCCAAAATCATCGAGTAAGCTCTTTTTGAGTAAGCTTCGATGAATTGAAAAAGCCCCCGCTTAGCGGGGGCTTTTTTATTGGGTTGACACCTATATGGGGCGTCTATAGAATTGCGCCTCCTTTTAACGGGCGTATTGCGCTCGGTGGGAATAGCAGCCGGAGTCTGAAATCCAATGCAAAATCAGCAAATCCGTATCAGGTTGAAGGCTTTTGACCATCGCCTGATCGACCAATCCACCCAGGAAATCGTGGAAACCGCGAAACGTACTGGTGCTCAAGTGCGTGGTCCAATTCCACTGCCTACCCGTAAAGAGCGGTTCACCGTTCTGGTCTCACCGCACGTCAACAAAGACGCGCGTGACCAGTACGAGATCCGTACTCATAAGCGCGTTCTGGACATCGTCCAGCCAACGGATAAAACCGTTGATGCACTTATGAAGCTTGATCTTGCGGCCGGTGTGGAAGTGCAGATCAGCCTCGGCTAAGACTCGGTCTTGGTCGTGTAACGCTCTGAAATGGGCGGCCATAGCGGGTGAAAGCCCCGTACACTCATGAGGTTTACAACATGACTATTGGTGTAGTCGGTCGTAAATGCGGTATGACCCGTATTTTCACCGAAGAAGGTGTCTCCATTCCGGTCACGGTCATTGAGATCGAGCCGAATCGCGTCACCCAGTTCAAAACTGAAGAGACCGATGGCTATCGTGCAGTGCAAGTCACTGTAGGTGAGCGTCGTGCTTCGCGTGTTACAGCTGCTCAAGCTGGTCACTTCGCTAAAGCGAACGTTGCCGCTGGTCGTACCGTAATGGAATTCCGCCTTGAAGAAGGCGAGTACCAGGCCGGCGATCTGATCAACGCTGAAATCTTCGCTGCTGGTCAACTGGTTGATGTAACCGGTCAGTCCAAAGGTAAAGGCTTCCAGGGTACGATCAAGCGTTGGAACTTCCGCGGGCAAGATAATACCCACGGTAACTCCGTGTCCCACCGCGTTCCAGGCTCTATCGGCCAGTGCCAGACTCCTGGTCGTGTATTCAAGGGCAAAAAAATGTCCGGTCATATGGGCGCTGAGCGCGTGACCGTGCAGTCCCTCGAAGTAGTGCGCGTGGACGCTGAACGCAATCTGTTGTTGGTCAAGGGTGCTGTTCCTGGCGCTACTGGCGGCAACTTGGTTGTACGTCCAGCAGCCAAGGCTCGCGGTTAAGGGGAAGCTGACATGCAATTAAATGTAAATGACGCTCAAGCGATCGAAGTTTCCGAACTGACATTTGGCGGCGAATTCAACGAGACGCTGGTTCACCAAGCAGTCGTGGCCTACATGGCTGGCGGCCGTCAAGGTAGCAAGCAGCAAAAAACCCGTTCCGACGTTCGTGGTGGCGGTAAGCGCCCATGGCGTCAGAAAGGTACTGGCCGTGCTCGTGCCGGTACTATCCGTAGCCCAATCTGGCGTGGCGGCGGTACCACTTTTGCAGCTCGTCCTCAGGATCACACCCAGAAGCTGAACAAGAAGATGTATCGCGCAGCAATGCGTTCCATCCTTGCTGAGCTGGTGCGTACTGATCGTCTGGTTGTGGTTCAGGACTTCGCTGTTGATGCACCGAAGACCAAAGACCTGCTGAGCAAACTGACCGGCATGGGCCTGACTGACGTCTTGATCGTGTCTGAAGTGGTTGATCAGAACCTGTACCTGGCTGCTCGCAACCTGCCACACGTTGATGTACGTGACGTGCAAGGTTCCGATCCAGTTAGTCTGATCGCATACGACAAGGTGTTGATCACCGTGTCGGCCGTGAAGAAATTCGAGGAGCTGCTGGGATGAACCAGGAACGCGTATTTAAAGTTCTGCTCGGCCCGCACGTTTCCGAGAAGGCTACGGTTCTGGCTGACAAGAAAGGCCAGTTCGTTTTCAAGGTTGCAACTGATGCAACCAAGCTGGAAATCAAGAAGGCCGTCGAAAGCCTGTTCAGCGTGAAAGTAGAGCGTGTTACTACCCTGAATGTTCTGGGTAAGAGCAAGCGCACTGCTCGCGGTCTGGGCAAGCGTAATGACTGGAAGAAGGCAGTTATCTCCCTTCAGCCAGGCCAAGATCTCGATTTCAGCAGCAGTGCTGAGTAAGGAAGGGGTGCATCATGGCAATCGTTAAATGCAAACCGACTTCCCCTGGCCGCCGTTTTGTGGTCAAGGTGGTCAACCAGGAGCTGCATAAAGGCGCTCCTCACGCACCGCTGCTCGAGAAAAAATCGAAGACTGGTGGTCGTAACAACAATGGTCGCATTACCACTCGTCACGTCGGTGGTGGCCATAAGCAGCATTATCGTCTGGTCGATTTCCGTCGCAACGACAAAGATGGCATCTCTGCCACTGTCGAGCGTATTGAATACGATCCAAACCGTACTGCTCACATCGCTCTGCTGCTGTACGCAGATGGCGAGCGTCGCTACATCATCGCCCCTAAAGGCGTGAGTGCTGGTGACCAGCTGATCGCAGGTGCTTTGGCGCCGATCAAGCCGGGCAACGCTCTGCAACTGCGTAACATTCCAGTTGGTAGCACCGTACACGGCATCGAATTGAAGCCAGGTAAAGGCGCGCAAATCGCTCGTTCTGCTGGTGCTTCGGCTCAGCTGATCGCTCGTGAAGGTGTCTACGTGACCCTGCGTCTGCGTTCTGGTGAGATGCGTAAAGTGCTGGCTGAATGCCGTGCGACCCTGGGTGAAGTCTCGAACTCCGAGCACAGCCTGCGTTCGCTGGGTAAAGCTGGTGCCAAACGCTGGCGTGGCGTTCGCCCAACCGTTCGTGGTGTTGCCATGAACCCGGTTGACCACCCACATGGTGGTGGTGAAGGTCGTACCTCTGGTGGTCGTCATCCGGTATCGCCATGGGGCTTCCCGACTAAGGGCGCGAAGACTCGTGGTAATAAGCGTACCGACAAAATGATCGTCCGTCGTCGCAAGTAAATAGAGGGATACGACAGTGCCACGTTCTCTGAAAAAAGGTCCTTTTATCGATCTTCACCTACTGAAGAAGATCGAAGTGGCGGCGGAAAAGAACGATCGCAAACCAGTTAAGACCTGGTCGCGTCGTTCCATGATCCTGCCACAAATGGTCGGTCTGACCATCGCAGTACACAACGGTCGTCAACACGTCCCAGTTCTCGTTAACGAAGACATGGTCGGCCACAAACTGGGCGAGTTCGCCGGTACCCGCACTTATCGTGGGCACGTGGCAGACAAGAAAGCCAAGCGTTAAGGGGTTAGGAAATGGAAGTAGCCGCTAAGTTGTCGGGCGCTCGAATCTCCGCCCAGAAAGCCCGCTTGGTCGCCGACCAGATCCGCGGGAAGAAGGTGGGCGAAGCGCTCAACCTGTTGGCTTTCAGCAGTAAGAAAGCCGCCGAGATCATGAAGAAAGTGCTGGAGTCGGCCGTAGCCAACGCCGAGCATAACGAAGGCGCAGACGTTGATGACCTGAAGGTCAGCACCGTTTTCGTCAACGAAGGGCGTTCGCTGAAGCGCATCATGCCACGCGCCAAAGGCCGTGCTGATCGCATCGTCAAGCGGTCTTGCCATATCACTGTCAAGGTTGCTGACAAGTAACGGAGTCGAAGAGATGGGTCAGAAAGTACATCCCATTGGCATTCGCCTGGGAATCGTCAAGGAGCACACCTCCGTCTGGTACGCAGACGGTCGGACTTATGCGGACTATTTGTTCGCTGATCTGAAGGTGCGTGAATATCTCCAAGACAAACTAAAAAGCGCGTCCGTAAGCCGTATCGATATCCATCGTCCGGCTCAGACTGCACGCATCACCATCCACACCGCTCGTCCAGGTATCGTTATCGGGAAGAAAGGTGAAGATGTTGAGAAGCTGCGTCAGGACCTGACCAAGCAAATGGGTGTGCCTGTGCACATCAATATCGAAGAGATCCGTAAGCCGGAGCTCGACGGTATGCTGGTTGCGCAGAGCGTAGCTCAGCAGCTGGAGCGTCGCGTAATGTTCCGTCGCGCTATGAAGCGCGCTGTTCAGAACGCCATGCGCATTGGTGCCAAAGGCATCAAAATCCAAGTGAGCGGTCGTCTCGGCGGTGCTGAAATCGCACGTACTGAATGGTATCGCGAAGGTCGTGTGCCACTGCACACCCTGCGTGCCGACATCGACTATGCCAACTACGAAGCTCACACCACTTATGGTGTGATCGGTGTAAAGGTTTGGATCTTCAAAGGCGAAGTAATTGGTGGTCGCCAAGAAGAACTGAAACCACAAGCACCAGCGCCTCGTAAAAAAGCTGCTAAGTAAGGGGTACGCCAAATGTTGCAACCAAAGCGTACGAAGTTCCGCAAGCAGATGACAGGCCACAACCGTGGTCTGGCTCAGCGCGGTAGCAAAGTCAGCTTCGGCGAGTTCGCGCTGAAGTCTGTAGCTCGTGGTCGTCTCACCGCTCGTCAGATCGAGTCAGCGCGTCGTGCTCTGACCCGTCACGTTAAACGTGGCGGCAAGATCTGGATCCGTGTATTCCCGGACAAGCCTATTTCCAAAAAGCCACTCGAAGTTCGGATGGGTAAAGGTAAGGGTAGTGTGGAGTACTGGGTTGCCCAGATTCAGCCAGGCAAAGTCCTGTATGAAATCGAGGGTGTTTCTGAAGAGCTGGCGCGTGAGGCTTTTGCCCTGGCTGCTGCAAAGCTGCCGCTCGCCACCGCCTTTGTTAAACGGACGGTGATGTGATGAAAGCGAATGAACTTCGTGAAAAATCCGCACAGCAGCTGAACGAGCAACTGCTCGGCTTGCTGCGCGACCAGTTCAATCTGCGTATGCAGAAAGCAACTGGCCAGTTGGGGCAGTCTCATCTGCTCTCGCAAGTTAAGCGTGACATCGCTCGCGTGAAGACTGTGCTCAACCAGCAGGCAGGTAAGTAATCATGGCTGAAGCCGAAAAAACTGTCCGTACGCTGACTGGCCGTGTTGTCAGCGACAAGATGGACAAAACCATCACCGTTCTGATCGAGCGTCGCGTTAAGCACCCGATCTACGGTAAATACGTTAAGCGTTCGACTAAGCTGCACGCGCACGACGAAACCAATCAGTGCCACATCGGCGACAAAGTCACTATTCGTGAAACTCGTCCTTTGGCCAAGACCAAGTCTTGGGCGCTGGTTGATGTTCTCGAACGCGCTGTGGAAGTCTAAGGACTAGGGGTCGGAGAAATTATATGATTCAGACTCAATCCATGCTCGATGTGGCCGATAACAGCGGCGCTCGCCGTGTTATGTGCATCAAGGTGCTGGGTGGCTCCCATCGTCGTTACGCTGGTATCGGTGACATCATCAAAGTTACCGTGAAGGAAGCAATTCCTCGCGGTAAGGTGAAAAAAGGCCAAGTGATGACTGCTGTTGTGGTCCGCACTCGTCACGGTGTTCGCCGTGCTGATGGCTCCATTATCCGCTTTGATGGCAACGCTGCTGTTCTTCTGAACAACAAGCAAGAGCCGATCGGCACCCGTATCTTTGGGCCAGTGACCCGTGAACTTCGTACTGAGAAGTTCATGAAGATCGTCTCGCTCGCCCCAGAAGTGCTGTAAGGAGATCCGACATGCAAAAGATTCGTCGTGACGACGAGATCATCGTGATCGCCGGCAAAGACAAAGGTAAGCGCGGTAAGGTGCTTAAGGTTCTCGCTGACAACCGTCTGGTTGTTGGTGGTCTGAACCTGGTCAAGCGTCATACCAAGCCTAACCCGATGTCGGGCGTACAAGGCGGTATCGTCGAGAAAGAAGCGCCACTGCACGCTTCCAACGTTGCCATTTTCAACGGCGAAACCAACAAGGCTGATCGCGTTGGTTTTAAAGTAGAAGACGGCAAGAAAATTCGTGTCTTCAAGTCGACCCAAAAAGCGGTTGATGCTTGAACACTGCTAGGTAGAAGACCATGGCACGACTAAAAGAGATTTACTGGAAGGAAATCGCACCGAAGCTTAAGGAAGAACTTAAGCTTTCGAACGTGATGGAAGTTCCACGCGTTACCAAAATCACCCTGAACATGGGTCTGGGCGAAGCGGTCGGTGACAAAAAAGTCATCGAGCACGCTGTTGCCGACCTGGAAAAGATCACCGGTCAGAAAGTCGTTGTGACTTACGCTCGGAAATCCATCGCTGGCTTTAAAGTCCGTGAAGGTTGGCCGATTGGCGTCAAAGTGACTCTGCGCCGTGAGCGTATGTATGAATTCCTGGATCGTCTGCTGTCGATCTCCCTGCCTCGGGTTCGCGACTTCCGCGGCCTGAATGCCAAGTCCTTCGATGGTCGTGGTAACTACAGCATGGGCGTTAAAGAGCAGATCATCTTCCCGGAAATCGACTACGACAAGATCGATGCTCTCCGCGGTCTGGACATTACCCTGACCACCACTGCCAAGAACGATGATGAAGGTCGCGCTCTGTTGCGCGCTTTCAAATTCCCGTTCCGCAACTGATTGGAGTAGGAAAATGGCCAAGATGAGCATGAAAAACCGCGAGCTGAAGCGTCAGCTCACGGTTGCCAAGTACGCCAAGAAGCGTGCAGCACTGAAAGCTATCATCGTTGATCTGAACGCAAGTCCAGAAGCACGTTGGGAAGCTACAGTAGCTCTGCAGAAGCAGCCACGTGACGCAAGCGCTTCGCGCATGCGTAACCGCTGCCGCTTGACCGGTCGTCCACACGGCGTTTACCGCAAGTTCGGCCTCGGCCGTAACAAGCTGCGTGAAGCTGCGATGCGTGGTGACGTGCCTGGTCTGGTTAAAGCCAGCTGGTAAGCACTGTCAAAGTCTCGGTGTTCGGGGTCGCAAGATCCTGACCATCGGTGACCTTGAACTTGAATCAAGCCCCTATTGGGGCTTGATTCATTTGTGGGGTGTGTCTAGAATACCCGGCTCGCCTGAGCCCGTGCTTTTGTTGCGCGGATGTACTCGGCGACACGTAGTAGCCGCAAGGCTAATTTTTTGTGTATTAGGAGCGTCTAGCCCATGAGTATGCAGGACCCGTTAGCGGACATGCTAACTCGAATCCGTAATGCCCAGATGGCTGAAAAGTCCGTCGTAAGCATGCCATCTTCTACTTTGAAGGTAGCTGTTGCCAAAGTCCTGAAGGACGAAGGTTACATTGCGGATTATCAGATCAGCAGCGAAATCAAGCCACTGCTGTCCATCGAGCTGAAGTACTTCGAAGGCCGTCCGGTCATCGAGGAAGTGAAGCGCGTTAGCCGTCCAGGCCTGCGTCAGTACAAGTCCGTCGATGATCTGCCAAAAGTTCGTGGCGGTCTCGGTGTGTCTATCGTCTCCACCAACAAGGGTGTGATGACGGATCGTGCTGCGCGCGCTGCCGGTGTCGGCGGCGAAGTTCTTTGCACTGTGTTCTAAGGGGGGATAAGCATGTCACGCGTCGCTAAGAACCCCGTTAAGCTGCCAGCCGGTGTCGAAGTCAAATTCGCAGGCCAACAGCTTTCGGTGAAGGGTGCCAAGGGCACTCTCGAACTGAACATCCATTCGTCCGTTGAGATCGTTGAAGAAGCTGGTGAGCTGCGTTTCGCTGCTCGCAATGGCGATCAACAAACTCGCGCAATGGCTGGTACCACTCGTGCGTTGGTTAACAACATGGTCCAAGGCGTAAGCCAAGGCTTCGAGCGCAAGCTCCAGCTGGTCGGTGTTGGTTACAAAGCGCAAGCAAAAGGCACAGTGCTGAACCTGGCTCTTGGCTTCTCGCACCCAGTGGATTATGAACTGCCGGAAGGCATCACCGCTGAGACTCCTAGCCAGACCGATATCCTGATCAAGGGCATCGATAAGCAGCTGGTAGGTCAAGTGGCCGCCGAGATCCGCGACTTCCGTCCACCAGAGCCGTACAAAGGCAAAGGTGTGCGCTACGCGGACGAAGTCGTCCGTCGTAAAGAAGCCAAGAAGAAGTAGGGCATAGCAAATGACCGACAAAAAAGTTACTCGACTGCGTCGCGCTCGCAAAGCACGCCTGAAAATGCACGAACTCGAAGTCGTGCGTCTCTGCGTGTTCCGCTCGTCGCAGCACATCTACGCCCAGGTCATTTCGGCCGACGGCAACAAAGTCCTGGCAAGTGCCTCGACTTTGGATAAAGAACTGCGTGATGGCGCCACTGGCAACATCGACGCGGCCACTAAGGTTGGCCAGCTGGTCGCTACGCGTGCTAAAGCCGCTGGCGTCTCGCAGGTGGCTTTCGACCGCTCTGGCTTCAAGTACCACGGCCGCGTCAAGGCGCTGGCTGATGCTGCTCGTGAAGCTGGGCTGGAGTTCTAAGTTATGTCAAATAACGACCAAAAGCGCGACGAAGGCTACATCGAGAAGCTGGTTCAAGTTAACCGCGTAGCCAAAACCGTTAAAGGCGGCCGTATCTTCACTTTCACCGCGTTGACCGTGGTTGGTGATGGTAAAGGGCGTGTTGGCTTCGGCCGTGGCAAGTCGCGTGAAGTGCCTGCTGCGATCCAGAAGGCAATGGAAGCTGCTCGCCGCAACATGATCCAAGTTGATCTGAACGGCACCACTCTGCAGTACGCAATGAAGTCCGCCCATGGCGCTTCGAAGGTGTACATGCAGCCTGCTTCTGAAGGTACCGGTATCATCGCTGGCGGCGCTATGCGTGCTGTCCTCGAAGTTGCTGGCGTTCAGAACGTTCTGGCCAAGTGCTACGGCTCGACTAACCCGGTAAACGTGGTTCACGCCACTTTCAAAGGTTTGAAAGCTATGCAGTCTCCTGAATCCATTGCCGCCAAGCGTGGCAAAAGCGTCAAGGAGATCTTCTGATCATGGCTACCGTTAAAGTTACGCTGATCAAAAGCATGACCGGCCGCATCCCTAACCACAAACTGTGCGTTAAGGGTCTGGGTCTGCGTCGCATCGGTCACACTGTAGAAGTACTTGATACTCCCGAGAATCGCGGGATGATCAACAAGGCTTACTACATGCTGCGTGTCGAGGGTTAATCGATGAAACTCAATGATCTGAGTCCAGCGCCGGGTTCCCGTCGCGAAAAGCATCGTCCGGGCCGTGGTATCGGTAGTGGTTTGGGCAAGACCGGTGGCCGTGGCCACAAAGGTCAAACCTCCCGCTCCGGTGGCACCATTGCTCCAGGCTTTGAAGGCGGTCAACAGCCGCTGCATCGTCGCCTGCCGAAGTTCGGTTTCGTTTCCCTGAAGGCCATGGATCGCGCAGAAGTGCGTCTGTCCGAGCTGGCTAAAGTGGAAGGCGACATCGTCACCGTGCAGTCCCTGAAAGATGCCAACGTGATCAACGTCAACGTACAGCGTGTGAAAATCATGCTGTCCGGCGAAGTTGCTCGCGCTGTCACCATCGGAAAGGGAATCGGCGCCACCAAAGGTGCGCGTGCGGCTATCGAAGCAGCTGGCGGCAAGTTCGAGGAATAAATGGCTAAGCAAGGTGCTCTCTCTGCGCTCGGCAAAGGCGGTATGTCTGAACTCTGGGCTCGTCTGCGTTTTCTATTCTTGGCGATTATCGTCTACCGAATAGGCGCACACATCCCGGTTCCAGGTATTAACCCGGACCGACTCGCGGACCTGTTTCGACAGAATGAGGGGACCATTCTTAGCTTGTTCAACATGTTTTCCGGCGGTGCGCTGGAACGGATGAGCATCTTTGCACTGGGGATCATGCCGTATATTTCGGCATCGATCATCATGCAACTGATGACCGCCGTCAGCCCGCAGTTGGAGCAGTTGAAGAAGGAAGGTGAAGCTGGGCGTCGCAAGATCGCTCAGTACACCCGCTACGGCACTGTCGTCCTCGCTCTCGTCCAGGCAATTGGCATGTCCATTGGTCTGGCAGGGCAGGGCGTTGCGTTCACTGGTGACTTTGGCTTCCATTTCGTCGCGGTATCCACGTTTGTGGCTGGTGCGATGTTCATGATGTGGCTGGGTGAGCAGATTACTGAGCGTGGTGTTGGCAACGGTATCTCGATGTTGATTTTCGCAGGTATCGTCGCCGGTCTTCCGAGAGCGATCGGGCAGTCTTTCGAGTCTGCGCGTCAGGGTGATATAAACATTTTTGCCCTGGTTGCCATCGGTTTGCTGGCAGTAGCGATTATCGGTTTCGTGGTGTTCATTGAGCGTGGTCAGCGTCGCATTGCTGTTCATTACGCCAAGCGCCAGCAGGGCCGCAAGGTCTTTGCTGCGCAGACTAGCCACTTGCCGTTGAAGGTGAACATGGCCGGTGTTATTCCGGCCATTTTCGCGAGCAGCATTTTGCTGTTCCCGGCTTCGTTGGGTACCTGGTTCGGTCAGTCTGAAGGTATGGGCTGGCTGCAGGACATCTCGCAGTCGATCGCTCCTGGTCAGCCGTTGAATATTCTGCTGTTTAGTGCAGGGATTATTTTCTTCTGCTTCTTCTATACGGCGTTGATGTTCAATCCGAAAGACGTAGCGGAAAACCTGAAGAAGTCCGGTGCCTTTATTCCGGGCATTCGTCCAGGTGAGCAGTCTGCGCGCTATATTGATGGCGTTCTGACTCGTTTGACCCTGTTCGGTGCTCTATATATGACGGCCGTGTGTCTGTTGCCCCAGTTCCTGGTGGTTGCGGCAAACGTTCCGTTCTACCTTGGCGGGACCTCGTTGCTGATCGTCGTCGTGGTTGTGATGGACTTCATGTCCCAAGTACAATCGCACCTCGTTTCGCACCAGTACGAATCCCTGATGAAGAAAGCCAACCTGAAGGGTTACGGCAGCGGCATGTTGCGCTGAGTACCCATAAGGTTCGAGGAGTTGGTGATGAAAGTTCGTGCATCGGTGAAAAAGCTGTGCCGTAACTGCAAGATTATTCGCCGCGAAGGTGTTGTTCGAGTAATTTGCAGCGCGGAACCGCGTCACAAACAGCGCCAAGGCTGAGTGTGATTGTGCTTCAAGCCCGGCAGCTAGTGCGCTGCCGGGTTGATTATTTGTTATTACAGCGATATTATCTCGCGCCCTATTTCTTGGCTTCCGGGGCGTAGGTAGCTGTCAATTGGAGTCCCACTGAATGGCCCGTATTGCAGGCGTTAACATTCCAGATAACAAGCATACTGTTATCTCGCTGACCTACATCTATGGTGTTGGTCGCACTACTGCACAGAAAATTTGTGCAGTGACTGGGGTAAACCCAGCCGCAAAGATCAAAGATCTGAGCGACGAGCAGATTGAACAGCTGCGTGGCGAAGTGGCGAAGTTCACCACTGAAGGTGACCTGCGTCGCGAAATCAACATGAAAATCAAGCGTTTGATGGACCTCGGTTGCTATCGCGGTCTGCGTCATCGTCGTGGTCTTCCAGTGCGCGGTCAGCGTACCAAGACTAACGCGCGTACCCGTAAAGGTCCGCGTAAGCCGATCCGCAAGTAATCGCCCCAGCGAATCGACAGGAAATTAATCATGGCTAAACCTGCTGCTCGTCCTCGTAAAAAAGTTAAAAAGACAGTGGTTGATGGCATCGCCCACATCCATGCTTCTTTTAACAACACAATCGTGACCATCACCGACCGTCAAGGCAACGCTCTTTCCTGGGCTACCTCCGGTGGTTCGGGTTTCCGCGGTTCCCGCAAGTCCACCCCGTTCGCTGCTCAGGTAGCTGCTGAACGTGCTGGTCAAGCTGCGCTGGAATACGGCCTGAAAAACCTCGACGTTAACGTCAAAGGTCCAGGCCCAGGTCGTGAATCCGCAGTCCGCGCTTTGAACGGCTGTGGCTACAAGATCGCCAGCATCACCGACGTGACGCCAATCCCGCACAACGGGTGCCGTCCGCCGAAGAAGCGCCGCGTGTAATCCAGGAGATTGTAAAGAATGGCTCGTTACATTGGTCCAAAATGCAAACTCGCTCGTCGCGAAGGCACCGATCTCTTTCTGAAGAGCGGCGTGCGCGCGATCGAATCGAAGTGCAACATTGAAGCAGCACCTGGTATCCACGGCCAACGCCGCGGTCGCCAGTCCGATTACGGCACCCAACTGCGTGAAAAGCAGAAGGTCCGTCGTATCTACGGCGTTCTCGAGCGTCAATTCAGCGGCTACTACAAAGAAGCAGCTGGCAAGAAAGGCGCAACCGGCGAAAACCTGTTGCAACTGCTCGAATGCCGTCTGGACAACGTTGTATACCGTATGGGTTTTGGCTCTACTCGTGCCGAATCCCGTCAGCTGGTATCGCACAAGTCGATCAGCGTTAACGGTCAGACCGTAAACGTTCCGTCTTACCAGGTTCGTGCTGGTGACGTGGTCGCAGTTCGCGAGAAAGCAAAGAACCAACTTCGCATTGTCCAAGCTCTCGATCTGTGTGCCCAACGTGGCCGCGTAGAATGGGTAGAAGTAGACACTGAGAAGAAGTCGGGCGTTTTCAAGAACGTTCCTGCTCGCAGTGATCTGTCCGCCGACATCAACGAAAGCCTGATTGTCGAGCTCTACTCCAAGTAAGGGCTAGAAAATAGGTGCATCCATGCAGATTTCGGTAAATGAGTTCCTGACACCCCGCCATATTGATGTGCAGGTTGTCAGTCCAACCCGCGCCAAGATCACTCTCGAGCCTCTCGAGCGTGGTTTCGGCCACACCCTGGGCAACGCGCTGCGCCGCATCCTGTTGTCCTCAATGCCCGGCTGTGCAGTAGTCGAGGCCGAGATTGACGGTGTGCTCCATGAGTACAGCGCCATCGAAGGTGTACAGGAAGACGTAATTGAAATCCTGTTGAACCTTAAAGGTCTGGCTATCAAGCTGCACGGTCGAGACGAAGTTACGCTGACCTTGTCGAAGAAGGGTTCGGGGGTGGTTACCGCTGCCGATATTCAGCTGGATCATGATGTCGAGATCGTTAACCCCGATCACGTAATCGCTAACCTGGCGTCTAATGGCGCCCTGAACATGAAGCTCACCGTAGCTCGTGGTCGTGGTTATGAACCGGCAGACTCGCGTCAGAGCGATGAAGACGAAAGCCGCAGCATCGGTCGCTTGCAGCTTGACTCTTCGTTCAGCCCGGTTCGCCGTATCGCTTACGTGGTGGAAAACGCCCGTGTCGAACAGCGTACTAACCTGGACAAGCTGGTTATTGATCTGGAAACCAACGGTACCCTGGATCCTGAAGAAGCTATTCGCCGTGCTGCAACCATCCTGCAACAGCAGTTGGCTGCGTTCGTCGATCTCAAAGGTGACAGTGAGCCAGTGGTTGTCGAGCAGGAAGACGAGATCGATCCGATCCTGCTTCGCCCGGTTGACGATCTGGAACTGACTGTACGTTCGGCTAACTGCCTTAAGGCGGAAAACATCTACTACATCGGCGACCTGATTCAGCGCACCGAAGTAGAGCTGTTGAAGACTCCGAACCTTGGCAAGAAATCCTTGACTGAAATCAAGGACGTTCTGGCCTCCCGCGGTCTGTCCCTCGGCATGCGCCTCGACAACTGGCCGCCTGCAAGTCTTAAGAAGGACGACAAGGCGACTGCCTGATCGTCGTAATCACCGAACGTTGTGTTTGGTAAGGAATGAACCATGCGTCATCGTAAAAGTGGTCGTCACCTGAGCCGCACCAGCTCGCACCGCAAGGCCATGTTTCAAAACATGGCGGTGTCGCTGTTCGAGCACGAGCTGATCAAAACTACACTGCCAAAAGCCAAAGAACTGCGTCGCGTTGCTGAGCCGCTGATCACTTTGGCCAAGACAGACAGTCTGGCTAACCGCCGTCTGGCTTTCGACCGTACTCGTTCGAAAGCTATCGTTGGTAAGCTCTTCAACGACCTGGGCAAGCGTTACGCTACCCGTGAGGGTGGCTACCTGCGCATCCTCAAGTGCGGCTTCCGCGCTGGCGACAACGCGCCTATGGCGTACGTCGAGTTGGTTGATCGTCCTGTCGGCGGTGAAGCTGTATCCGCTGAGTAAGACGTCAGTCTGAAACAAAAAACCGGGCCTAGTGCCCGGTTTTTTGTGCGTGCAAGAAAACGCGCTATTTGTACAAGCTTCCTGGCAGTTCATGCCTTCAATATATGAGCAGGATAGTGGGTAGTATTTTTCTATTGATGTCTGCAAATTAATGAATTTGTAGGTGCCATATCGATGATCAATACTCCCACCCACGCCGATTAACCGGCAGCTCAAAAAATTGACAGAGGACGAGATCGCATGAGCCAAAACAAAACGCTTACGACCGCCAGTGGCGCTCCTGTCGCCGACAACCAGAATTCCCGCTCCGCCGGCCCACGTGGCCCTTTGCTGCTCGACGATTTCCACCTGATCGAGAAGCTTGCACACTTCAATCGTGAAAATATTCCTGAGCGTCGTGTACACGCCAAAGGTTCGGGTGCTTACGGTACGTTCACCGTGACTCGCGATATCACTCAGTACACCAGTGCCAAGCTGTTTGAGTCCGTCGGCAAACAAACTCCGACTTTCTTGCGATTCTCCACTGTAGGTGGTGAGCGCGGTTCGGCCGACACCGAGCGTGATCCACGCGGTTTTGCCCTGAAGTTCTACACAGAAGAAGGCAACTGGGACATCGTGGGGAACAACACACCGGTGTTCTTCATTCGTGATCCGCTGAAATTCCCTGACTTCATCCATACCCAGAAACGCCTGCCGCAAAGCAATCTGAAAAGCGCGCAGATGATGTGGGATTTCTGGTCGCACTCGCCTGAGGCGTTGCACCAGATCACCATTTTGTTCTCGGACCGCGGTATCCCTGACGGCTATCGCCACATGCATGGCTTCGGCAGCCACACCTACAGCCTGATCAACGCCAGCGGCGAGCGTCACTGGGTGAAGTGGCACTACAAAACCAGGCAGGGGATCAAGAACCTCGCTCCGGCAGAAGCGGCACGCCTGGCGGGTACCGATCCGGATTACGCGCAACGTGACCTGTTCGGCGCCATTGAGCGCGGCAATTTCCCGAAATGGAGTGTCAATATCCAGATCATGACCGAGGCCCAAGCCGAGGCTCACTATGAGAACCCGTTCGACGTGACCAAGACCTGGTCGCAGAAAGAGTTTCCATTGATCGAGGTGGGTGAGCTGGAACTGAACCGCAATCCGCTGAACTACTTCGCGGAAGTCGAGCAGGCGGCGTTCGGTCCGAGCAATATGGTTCCGGGTGTCGGTCTGTCGCCTGACCGCATGTTGCAAGGTCGCGTGTTTGCCTACGCTGATGCTCATCGCTACCGTGTTGGCACCAATCACCAGCAACTGCCGGTGAATGCGCCTCGTAGCCCGGTCAACACTTACCAGCGTGACGGCTCCATGGCGTTTGGCGCCAATGGGGGCGCAACACCGAATTACGAGCCGAACAGTTACGTAGAATCACCGAAACAGGCGCCGCGCTACGCGGAACCTGCTTTGGCCTTGAGCGGCGCGGCTGGTCGTTACGATCATCGCGAAGACACTGACTACTACAGTCACGCCGGTGCATTGTTCCGTTTGATGAGCGAAGAGCAGAAACAACTGCTGATCGACAATATTGCTGGTGCAATGGCAGGCGTTTCCAGCGATGTGGTCGATCGCCAACTGCAGCATTTCTTCAAGGCTGACCCAGCGTATGGAGAAGCAATCGCAAAGGCACTCAACGTACAGCTTAACTAAGTCTAAACGATAAGCAGAACCGCCCTCATTTGGGCGGTTTTTTGCGTTATTTAAGCTGCTTTTCTAAGAATATCTTCGCTTTTATAGCGTCGGGCGAGTGACCTTCCGGTCAGGTTGGTTCAAACTACAGACTTTCAAGCAGGGAGATGTAGGGCGATGCAAGGTCACCCAGACGTAATCGATTACCTCAACACGTTGCTGACAGGCGAACTGGCAGCCCGTGATCAATATTTCGTCCATTCGCGGATGTATGAGGACTGGGGTTTCACCAAGCTCTACGAACGTATCAACCACGAGATGGAAGAAGAAGCCGGGCATGCTGATGCCCTGATGCGTCGAATTCTGATGCTCGAAGGCACGCCTCGCATGCGACCGGACGACCTTGATGTTGGCACCACTGTGCCGGACATGCTCGCCGCTGACCTGCGCCTGGAATACAAAGTACGCGCCGCGCTCTGCAAGGGCATTGAGCTCTGCGAGCAGCATAAGGACTACGTCAGCCGTGAGATGCTGCGGGTTCAGCTGCATGACACCGAAGAAGACCACACCTACTGGCTTGAAAAGCAAATGGGCCTGATCAAGTTGATCGGTCTGGAGAACTACCTGCAATCACACGCCTGATTGCACCGATACAAAAAGCCCCTGTCACTGAGCAATGACAGGGGCTTTTTTGTTAGCTCCGGATTCAGGCCCGATCACGCTCCAACAGCGGTTTTAGATAGAAACCGGTGTGAGACTGCTTCATCTCGGACACTTCCTCTGGCGTACCGACGGCAATGATCTGCCCGCCCTTGGACCCCCCTTCCGGCCCCAGGTCCACCAACCAGTCGGCAGTCTTGATCACGTCCAGGTTGTGTTCGATCACTACCACGGTATTACCGTGATCGCGCAGCCGGTGCAGTACGTCGAGCAGTTGCTGGATATCCGCAAAGTGCAGGCCGGTGGTCGGCTCATCGAGGATGTACAGCGTCTTGCCGGTATCACGCTTGGACAACTCACGAGACAGTTTCACCCGCTGGGCTTCACCGCCGGACAATGTCGTCGCCGATTGCCCCAGCTTGATGTACGAAAGGCCTACGTCCATCAGCGTCTGAAGCTTGCGCGCCAAAGCTGGAACGGCGTCGAAGAACTCTCGTGCTTCCTCGATCGTCATCTCGAGGGTTTCGTGGATGCTCTTGCCTTTGTACTTGATCTCCAGCGTCTCGCGGTTGTAGCGCTTGCTTTTGCAGACGTCGCACGGGACATAGATGTCCGGCAGGAAGTGCATTTCCACCTTGATCAGGCCATCGCCCTGACAGGCTTCGCAACGACCACCCTTCACGTTGAAGGAGAAACGCCCCGGTCCGTAACCGCGGGAGCGGGATTCCGGCACGCCGGCGAACAACTCGCGAATCGGCGTGAACAGCCCGGTATAGGTCGCGGGGTTGGAGCGCGGTGTGCGACCGATCGGGCTCTGGTCGATGTCCACAACCTTGTCCAGATGTTCCAGGCCTTTAATGCTGTCGTGAGCAGCCGCTTCCAGCGTCGTTGCCCCATTGAGTGCGGTAGCGCTCAAAGGAAACAGTGTGTTGTTGATCAGCGTTGACTTGCCTGAACCGGAAACACCCGTCACGCAGGTCAACAGGCCGATCGGAATCTCCAGATCGACATTGCGTAAATTGTTGCCGCGAGCGCCCTTGAGGGCCAGCGACAACTTCTTGTTACGTGGCGTGCGTTTGGCTGGCACTGCGATCTTCACCCGCCCCGACAAGTACTTACCGGTCAGTGAATCAGGGTGAGCCATGACCTCGGCCGGCGTACCTTCGGCGACGATATGCCCACCGTGTACACCCGCGCCCGGGCCGATATCCACCACATAGTCGGCCAGACGAATCGCGTCTTCGTCGTGCTCGACCACGATCACGGTGTTGCCGATGTCCCTCAGGTGTTTGAGGGTGCCCAACAACCGATCGTTGTCCCGTTGATGCAGACCAATCGACGGCTCATCGAGGATGTACAGAACCCCCACCAGGCCGGCGCCGATCTGGCTGGCAAGGCGGATACGCTGGGCCTCACCGCCGGATAGTGTGTCGGCACTACGATCCAGTGACAGATAGTCCAGGCCAACGTTGACCAGGAACTGCAAACGCTCGCGGATTTCCTTGAGAATCTTGTCGGCGATCTCGCCACGGCGACCGGTCAGTTTCAGTATGCCGAAATAGTCACAGGCGTCGCCAATTGGCAGATTGGTTACCGCCGGTAAAGTCTTCTCGCCGACCCATACGTGCCGCGCCTCGCGACGCAGACGGGTGCCGCGGCAATCCGGGCAGGGCTGGGTGCTAAGGAATTTGGCCAGTTCTTCACGGACCGAAGCCGATTCGGTTTCGCGGTAGCGGCGTTCCAGGTTCGGCACGATGCCTTCGAACGGATGCGAACGTTTGACGATGTCGCCACGGTCGTTCAGGTACTTGAAGTCGACGTTCTGCGAGCCACTGCCATGCAGAATGAATTTCTGCTGATCGGCTGGCAGCTCGTTGAACGGCACTTCAAGGCTGAACTTGTAGTGCGAGGCCAGCGATCCGAGCATCTGGAAATAATAGACGTTGCGCCGGTCCCAGCCGCGAATCGCACCTTCGGCCAGGGTCAGTTCACCATTCACCAGTCGTTTGGTGTCGAAGAACTGTTTAGCCCCCAGGCCATCGCAAGTCGGGCAGGCGCCGGCCGGGTTGTTGAAGGAAAACAGCTTGGGTTCCAGCTCGCTGATGGCGTGGCCGCAGATCGGGCAGGCGAAACGCGCGGAGAAGATGATTTCTTCGCCGGGCTCGTCGTCCATTGGCGCCACCAGCGCAATACCGTCCGCCAGTTTCAGCGCGGTCTCGAACGATTCGGCCAGGCGCTGTTGCAGATCGGCCCGGACCTTGAAGCGGTCAACCACAACATCGATCGAGTGCTTTTTCTGCTTATCCAGCTTCGGCAACTCGTCCAGTTCACAAAGCCTGCCGTTGACCCGGGCCCTGACAAAACCCTGGGCGCGCAGTTCTTCGAAGACCGAGAGGTGTTCGCCCTTGCGCTCGCGGATCACCGGGGCCAGCAGCATCAGTTTGCTGCCCTCCGGTTGTGCCAGCACCAGGTCGACCATCTGGCTGACGGTCTGGGCTTCCAGCGCAATGTCGTGATCCGGGCAGCGCGGAATACCGACGCGAGCGTAGAGCAGGCGCAGGTAGTCGTAGATTTCGGTAATGGTGCCAACCGTCGAGCGCGGGTTGTGCGAGGTCGACTTCTGTTCGATGGAGATCGCTGGCGACAGACCTTCAATGGTGTCGACGTCAGGTTTTTCCATCATCGACAGGAATTGCCGGGCGTAAGCCGACAGCGATTCGACATAACGGCGCTGGCCTTCGGCGTACAACGTGTCGAAGGCCAGGGACGACTTGCCGGATCCGGACAGGCCGGTGATAACGATCAGTTTGTCCCGTGGCAGGGTCAGGTCGATGTTCTTCAGGTTGTGGGTTCGGGCCCCACGAATCAGGATCTTGTCCAAAGTGGCCTCGCTCGGCGGGCGTCGAAAACGTAGGAGTATACGGCCAAATACTGGATGGATGCACACTATCAAATGCGGGGTGCGCGGCCTTGGATGAAGACTGCGTCATCTGTGCGCGTCATAGCGTCGCGATATACCCCGTCAATCGATGGGACTGGTAGAATCGCCGCCGGTTCACATGAGGTTTTTCCATGCACGATCCCCACAGCGAACGCATGAGTGGCAGTGAGACCCGCGCAGCAAGCGGTCTGGCCCTGGTGTTCGCCTTCCGTATGCTTGGCATGTTCATGGTGTTGCCGGTTCTGGCGACCTATGGGATGGACCTGGCGGGAGCGACCCCGGCCCTGATCGGGCTGGCGATTGGCGCTTACGGCCTGACCCAGGCGTTATTCCAGATTCCATTTGGTTTCATTTCCGACCGAATTGGTCGCCGTCCGGTGATTTACCTGGGGCTGATCATCTTTGCCTTGGGGAGTGTGCTGGCGGCCAATGCCGATTCGATCTGGGGCGTTATCGCCGGACGTATCCTGCAAGGTGCCGGGGCGATTTCCGCGGCAGTCATGGCGTTGCTGTCAGACCTGACCCGGGAACAGCATCGGACCAAAGCCATGGCCATGATCGGCATGACGATTGGTCTGTCGTTCGCTGTCGCCATGGTTGCAGGGCCATTGTTGACCCGTGCCTTTGGCCTGTCCGGGTTGTTCTTCGCCACCGGCGGGATGGCGCTGGTCGGTATTGTCATCGTGATGTTCATGGTGCCGCGCGCAACCGGGCCGTTGCAGCATCGTGAATCAGGCGTCGCGCGCCAGGCGCTGATACCGACCCTCAAACATCCGGACCTGCTGCGCCTGGACCTGGGTATTTTTGTGTTGCACGCGATGTTGATGTCGAGCTTCGTGGCATTGCCCCTGGCCCTGGTCGAAAAAGCCGGGCTGCCCAAAGAGCAGCATTGGTGGGTGTACCTGACCGCGCTACTGATTTCTTTTTTCGCCATGATCCCGTTCATTATCTACGGCGAGAAGCGACGCAAAATGAAACGAGTTTTTCTCGGCGCCATCGTGACGCTGATGCTCACTGAGCTATTCTTCTGGCAGTTTGGCGATAGCTTGCGGGCGCTGGTGATGGGTACGGTGGTCTTCTTCACCGCGTTCAATCTGCTGGAAGCCTCCTTGCCCTCGCTGATCAGCAAGGTTTCACCGGCAGGCGGCAAAGGCACGGCAATGGGGGTTTATTCCACCAGTCAGTTCCTCGGTTCGGCACTGGGCGGAATCCTCGGCGGCTGGATGTTCCAGCACGGCGGTTTGTCGGTTGTCTTCCTCGGATGCGCCGGCCTGGCTGCCCTCTGGCTGGCCTTTGCTGTTACCATGCGCGAACCACCTTACGTCACGAGCCTGCGCTTGCCGTTGTCGCCCGAGGCGATCCGCGAAGCGGGTCTGGTCGAGCGCCTGAAGGCCGTCGTAGGGGTAACAGATGCAGTGATCGTCGAAGACGAAGCGGCGATTTACATCAAACTGGATACAGAACTATTGGATCGCACCACCCTTGAGCGCCTGGTGAACAACCCGGCCGGGGCAGCGTGCGTAGCCTAGGAGAACGTTATGGCCCGTGGGGTTAACAAAGTCATATTGGTCGGCACTTGCGGCCAGGATCCCGAAGTTCGCTACTTGCCTAACGGTAACGCCGTGACCAACCTGAGTCTGGCGACCAGCGAACAGTGGACCGACAAGCAAACCGGTCAAAAGGTCGAGAAGACCGAATGGCACCGTGTTTCGATGTTCGGCAAGGTTGCCGAAATTGCCGGCGAATACCTGCGCAAAGGTTCGCAGGTGTATATCGAAGGCAAGCTGCAGACCCGCGAGTGGGAAAAAGACGGTATCAAGCGTTACACCACTGAAATCGTGGTCGACATGCAAGGCACCATGCAATTGCTGGGCGGCCGTCCACAGCAGGGCGACCAACAAGGCGGGGGCAATAACTACCAGCAGTCCGCCCCGGCTCCACGCCAACAGGCTCCGCGTCCGCAGTCGGCACCGCAACAGTCGCGCCCGGCTCCACAGCAGCAGGCCGCACCGCAGCCGGCTCCGGATTTCGACAGCTTTGATGACGACATCCCGTTCTAAAAAACAGTAAGCAATAAAAAAAGCGAAGCCAGTGATCTGGCTTCGCTTTTTTGTGGGCGTTGTTTAACTGAATAAAGGGGTCACATTGGCCCGTGCCGAGTGCAGTTTCTTGTAGCTGTCGATCAACCGCAGGTGCCTGTCGAGCCCCTCCAGTTTCATGCTGGTCGGCGTCAAGCCATGGAAGCGCACGCTGCCGTCTACCGATCCGATCGCTGCATCTGTACGCTCGTTGCCAAACATACGGCGGAAATTGGCCTCGTAGTCTTCCAGTTCCAGGTCCTCGTCCAGCTTCATCTCCAGCACCACATTGACGGCCTGGTAGAACAAGCCACGCTCGACCGTGTTGTCGTTGTACTGCAGGAACATTTCCACCGCTTCTTTCGCCTCTTCGAATCGCTGCAAGGCGAGATAAATCAGCAGCTTCAGCTCCAGGATCGTCAGCTGACCCCACGCGGTATTGTCGTCAAATTCGATGCCGATCAAGGTGGTGATGTCGGTGTAGTCGTCCAGCTCGCTTTCCACCAGGCGCTCAACCAGCGCTTGCAGTTCTTCATCGTCCAGGCGATGCAGGTTCAGGATGTCGGTGCGGAAGAACAGCGCTTTGTTGGTGTTATCCCAGATCAGATCGTCGGCGGGATAGATTTCCGAGTAGTTCGGCACCAGGATGCGGCACGCCTTCGCGCCGATATGCTCGTAGACCGCCATGTACACTTCCTTGCCCATGCCTTCGAGAATGCCGAACAAGGTCGCGGCTTCCTCGGCGTTCGAGTTTTCACCCTGGCCGGAGAAGTCCCACTCCACGAATTCGTAATCCGATTTGGCACTGAAGAAGCGCCACGACACCACGCCGCTGGAGTCGATAAAGTGCTCGACGAAGTTATTCGGCTCGGTCACCGCATGCCCTTCAAACGTCGGCTGAGGCAAGTCGTTGAGGCCTTCGAAGCTGCGGCCCTGCAGCAATTCGGTCAGGCTGCGTTCCAGCGCCACTTCCAGGCTTGGATGCGCGCCGAACGAGGCGAACACACCGCCGGTACGCGGGTTCATCAACGTGACGCACATCACCGGGAATTCACCACCCAGGGACGCATCCTTCACCAGCACCGGGAACCCTTGCGCTTCCAGCGCCTGAATCCCGGCCAGTATCCCGGGGTACTTCGCCAGCACCTCGGCCGGCACATCCGGCAAGGCAAATTCACCTTCGATGATTTCGCGTTTGACCGCGCGCTCGAAGATCTCCGACAGGCACTGCACCTGGGCTTCGGCCAAGGTGTTACCGGCACTCATGCCGTTGCTCAGGAACAGGTTTTCAATCAGGTTGGACGGGAAATACACCACCTCGCCGTCCGACTGGCGCACGTACGGCAGCGAGCAGATGCCGCGTTCTTCATTGCCCGAGTTGGTATCGATCAGATGGGAGCCACGCAACTCGCCGTCGCGGTTGTAAATCTTCAGGCAGTACTCGTCGAGAATCTCGGTGGGCAGCTCATCTTTACGACCAGGCTTGAACCAGCGTTCGTCCGGATAATGCACAAACGTTGCGTTGGCGATGTCTTCGCCCCAGAACTGATCGTTGTAGAAGAAGTTGCAGTTGAGGCGCTCGATGAATTCGCCCAGCGCCGAGGCCAACGCGCCTTCCTTGGTCGCACCCTTGCCGTTGGTAAAGCACAGCGGCGAATGCGCATCGCGGATATGCAGCGACCACACATTGGGCACGATATTGCGCCACGAGGCGATTTCAATCTTCATGCCCAGGTCCGCCAGAAGGGCCGACATATTGGCGATGGTTTGCTCCAGTGGCAGGTCCTTGCCGGCGATATATGTGCTCGTCTCTGAACGGGACGCAGGCATCAGCAACGCCTGGGCATCGGCGTCGAGGTTTTCGACTTCCTCGATCACAAACTCAGGCCCGGCTTGCACCACTTTTTTCACGGTGCAACGGTCGATGGAACGCAGGATGCCCTGGCGATCCTTGTCGGAGATGTCCGCCGGCAATTCGACCTGGATCTTGAAAATCTGGTTGTAGCGGTTTTCCGGATCAACAATGTTGTTCTGCGACAGGCGGATGTTATCCGTGGGAATACTGCGCGTGTCGCAGTACAACTTCACGAAATAAGCCGCACACAACGCCGACGAAGCCAGGAAGTAATCGAACGGACCCGGTGCCGAGCCATCGCCCTTGTAGCGGATAGGTTGATCGGCCACCACCGTGAAGTCATCGAACTTGGCTTCAAGTCGAAGGTTGTCGAGAAAGTTGACCTTGATTTCCATGGGGGATTACCAGAATAACGGCTAAACGAATGGCCGCCATTATCCGGTATTTCAGCCGTAAGTCTTGCGGGCATCTTGATTATGTCCACCCATCGGCGATGGACGGGTCAGTCGAGTATCAAGTGCGGCAAGAACCGGCTCGAATCCTTGGTGATCAAACTGTTGTCTTCGCGCACGCCAATACCGGCCGCCTGATCGCCGATGACCCAGGAGCCAATCAGCGTGAAGCTGTCGCCAAACTTCGGCAGCGGGGCGAATTCCTGAAGGATAAATGGTGCGTCGGTGTAGGGCCCGTCCTCTTTTACGATCAGACCCTCAGCGGTTTGCAACTCGATGTTGGCGCCTTCCCGGGAGAAGAACGGTTTGCGCACCCAACCTTTGGGTACCGCTTTGCCTGGGTCGACATCCAGGTGCGCCGCGAGCAGGTTCGGGTGACCTTTGTTGAACTCCCATAGCAGCGGCAAGATGCCCTTGTTGGAAATAATCGATTTCCAGGCCGGCTCGAAAAACTGGGTGTCGCTCTGGGCAATCGCTGCACCAAAGGGCTCGTGGAAGATGAACTCCCAGGCATGTAGCTTGAACAGGTGAGGAATCCAGCGATCTTCCAAATCGACGAAACGTCCTTCAGGAGTGAGGCCGATGTCTTCGATATCGATGTGCCGTGATTCGATGCCGACCTTTTCCGCGATCAGGCGCAAATAGTCGGTGGTGCCTTTGTCTTCGACCGAGTCTTTCATCGAGGCGAAATAGAAGGGGTGTTTGAGCTGCAATTGGGCAAAGGCCTGATGCAGCTTGGTGTCGATGCTGTTGAACTGGTCGGCATGCTTGGGCAGCAAGCCGCGTTCGATGCATTGCTCCAGCCAGCCCCATTGAAACGCCGCCGCCTCGTACAGACTGGTCGGCGTGTCGTAGTTGAGTTCCAACAGCTTGGCGGGTCCGCTGCCGTTGTAGGAGAAATCCATGCGTCCATACAGGTGCGGATGGCCTTCGAGCCATGACGTGCGAACCATGTCGAAGAATGACGCCGGAATGCTCAGGCGCTCCAGCAGCTCCTCGCTCTGCACCACGCGGGCCACCAGGTCCATGCACATCTCATGAATCTCGGTGGTCGGGTCTTCGAGATCGTTTTCGATCTGTTTGAGCGTGAACTGGTAATACGCGCTCTCGTCCCAATAAGGTTCGTCGTCGATGGTATGGAACAGAAAACCAAGAGATTCGGCGGTCTGTTTCCAGTCGTGACGCTCGGCGCAGAGGATCTTCTTCATGGTGTCCGTTCCTTAACTGCTCGATCGGCCAGCGCTGCTCGAGCCGCCCCAACCGCTGCGGGCGCTGGCTTTGCTGCCGAAGCCGCCACGGGAGGTGGACGAGTCCACCGACATCGGCTTGCTGGTGGAACGGATTGAATTGGCGTAGCTGCTGCTGCCGTACCTCGCCTGATTGGACTTGGCAAAGGTTGAGCCTTTGGAAATCCGCTGGTTGAGCGTCGAGGAACCGTAATTGCCGCGATCATCGCGGTAGCGGTAGACCGGCTCGGAGTAGTAGCTGTTGCGGTTGCTGCTCAGCATGTTGCCAATCAGCAGGCCGGTCAGCAGGCTGGTGCCGGAGAACCCGGAGCCTCCACTGTTCGCTTCCGAGGCTGGTAATTGAGCCTTGGCTGCGTCCACTTGCGATTGTGTTACCTCGCCATCGGCAGTCAGTTCGAAACCACCCAGCTTGGGAATGAACTTGCCGGCCGAATCCTGTTGGCACCAGTCGGCGACAAAGTCGGCATCGCAATCGGCCTGGTTGTCGTAAACCGGCGCGATGCGGCGGTGCTCGGCCATGGCGCTCATGTAGGCGTCAGAGCAGACGTCCACCGGGAGCTTTTCATCGGCGCACTGCTGAACGGACTGGAAGTTGTATTTCTTCTGCACCGGGTAGGTTTTTTCCGCTTGCCCGCAACCTGATATCGCCATGGCGACCGACGCGGCCAGCGAGAGTTGAACGTACTTGCTTCGTTTCATCGGGATCTCCGCGGCGCGATCAGTTCTGGGAAGGGGTCATGCAGGCGGCGTTCAACATGCCCACGCTGATGGCAACTGCCGCGATATAGATACCCGCAGCGATTTCGCCTTTTTTAATCCGTTCGGAGGCGCCTTTAAGCACCAGGCTGGTCACCAGAAACGCCAGCAGTTGTACGAAAGCGGCAATCACTGCCCAAACGACGAAGTCCAGAATGCTGATCGAGTAGGCGATCACATTGCTGGCCGGAATGGCAAAACCGATGATGGCGCCACCCAGCGCGATCGCGGCCGCAACGTTGCCCGAGCGGATCAGTTCGAACTCTCTGTGCGGGGTGATTCGGGTGTAGATGAACTGGAACAGCGCAAACAGCACGGTGGCGCCGAGGATGTACAACACAAACCCGAGCACGGCGGCTTTGTTCAGGGAGACGGAGAGCGCTTCAAGCATGGACTTCTTCCTTTTTAAAAAGTGTTCAGGTCAGTGGTGTACAACGAAATGCCCAGCGAAGTGCTCAAGCTGATGGTGCCTTCGGCGTCTTCTTCGACGGAAAACAGCAGGAATTCCCGGCGATCGGTCAGACCGGTTTCGCGGGCATACAGCATCGAACGGTGCTCGATGCTGTAGGAGTCATCCGGGTTTTTCAGGTGTTCGCTCAGTGCCACCAGTTCTGTCTGGCCGTTCTCGGTGCCCCATTCGCGGGTGTATTCGACACCGTTGTGGGTGTAGCTCGGCAGGCCGATCAAGCTTTCAGGACCGGCCAGCCGACGTAGCTCCGATTCACTGTTGATGGTGATGTAGCTGAGGTAATTGAACAGGATCACCGACTCGACTTGCCCGGCGACGTCGCCGGTGGTGTGCACTTGCAGCCAGTAGTCTTCGTCGTTCATGTAATAACGTGACAGCCAGGTCGACTGCCCGAGATCAACAGTGCCAGCGCTCCAGATCTGTTGGGAGCCGGGGATGACCACATGGGTGTTGCCATCGAGCAGCAATTTCAGGGTCGTGTCGAACATCACGCCTTTGCCCAATGCCAGGCCCAGCGGGCCGATGGCGGGCAGGGTTTCGTTGGCTGTCCATTTCGATTCCGTATTCGCTTTCGGGGCCTCAAGCCCCATCAATTGTTTAAACCATCCCATTGGTGATTTCCTTGAGGCGAGTGGAGGCGATGTAGAAGAGTTCGCCGCCCTCAACGCGAGTGGTGCCAGGCGGGTTGATCCAAGGCTGTCGGGCGTCTTTGGCGCGGTAGCCGATCAGGGTCGCGTTGTGCTGTTCTTTCATCTGTGCGTACAGATCGCCGAACGTGGCTTCAAAGGTCTCGGGTAGCCTCATCAGGTATTGGGTGGCGCCTTGGCCCACGCACAGCAATTCATTGATGACCGCGGATGAGCCCGGATCCTGAGAGGCGCGTACCAGCATTTCGATGGCCATGCTCGAGGTGCATTCCAGGCTGGGCGCGTAGGCGCTGGCAAGGGCGGCGATTTCGCTTTCATTGAAGTGGGCGACCACATGGCCGACCGGGCTCAATTGATTGATCGCCAGCACGGTGGCCAGGGTCAGGTCGTCTGAATGAGTTCGCACCAGCACGCGTTCGGCACCGGGGACGCCGGCCCGCAGCAACAGTGCGGCAGAGGACAGGCTTTCGCCTTTGATAAAGTCCGCTTTACCCGGCATGGGGTTTTCTTCGAGGTCGCAATCGCAAATGACGATCAGGTTGTCATTGGAGGTTTCGTCTTGCAGCAATAATTCAATGACCCGCTCGCTGGAGGCGCCTTCCCAGCCGATGAGAACGGTATGGCCGACCTTGCCGCTGAAATCGCCTTTGCCCTTCATGCCTTTTCTCCATACATCGATAACACTGCTGGTGGTTTTGCCGATGGCTGCCGTCAGCAGCGCAATGCCCCCGAGCATGACCCAGGTAGCCACGAAAATTCGTCCCGCCGCTGTCTGTGGCGCGAGATCGCCATAGCCGACGGTGAGTGTTGTGGTGAGATAGAAGTAGGTAAACGTGGCGGGGGCGGTGAGGTGTTGTTCGCCCAAAAGCACCAGGCCGAGATAGGCCGTGCTCAGGTGTATGCCCAACGCAATGGCCAGGCCTGCCCAGCCGAACCGATGGAAGAAGGACGAGGCGTACGTGCGCAGCAAAAGGAAAATCGACATTTACATCCCTGACTCCGTGGGGGGCTCGTTCCTGGCGACTTAATCGCTTTGGCGTCTGAGCTCAAGCGCGTTACGGGATGGCATTAAACCTGCTGCGCGGCGTAGATAACAGTGCCTTGGCTGCAATAAATCCCATTGAGCCATTACAGCGCGACCATGAAGAAGGCCACGCCTGCAATTGTCTTGAAACCCTTCAGGGCATCCATCCACGACCTCGACTCGGCAAAAAGAAGGCAGTGCAAGGAACACAAAAACCTGCGGCAAGGGGACTTGCCCCCTCGGGATGCGAAGCGGCCCCAAGACCATTGCATGGGGGGTGTCAGACACACCCCATGCCGTGGTTTACGACTGCTTCGCAGCCGAACGGGGGCAAGCCCCCTCGCCACACAGCGTTCGTCGCGTTTGTTGCCCGGGCCGGTTTACTCAGCCGATTTTTTCTTCAGGCGTTCCAGAATCGCATTGGCGCTGCCTTCGTTCGGCGTGATGCCGGCATCGCGCAGCTTGCGCTCCAGGTCGTTGCCGGTCGACGCATCGGCCAGTTGGTCCTGGGCTTCCAGTTCCGCGGCGCGTTGCTGTTGCTTGGCTTGCAGGCGGTTCAGCGTACCGACGGCGGTTTCCAGCTTGCCGTTGGCGCCGCCACTGGCGATCGAAGCACTGACCTGGGCTTTCTGCACGCTTTCACGCGCCTTGGCCATGTCCACTTGCTGACGCAGGCTTTTGATGCGGCTTTCGGCTTTGGTGATGTCTTTACGCATGTTGTCCGCGTAACCGCCGAATTCGGTGGCCTGCTTTTGCTCGACCTCCAATTCATTGGTCAGGGTCGAAATGGCTTCGGCCACTTCCAGTGCCAGGTCTTCGCGGTTGGCCTGGATCGCAGCCAGGGCCTTGGATTCCAGATCCTTGATCTTGGCGTTGTACTCGCTGACGCGATCAGCCGACAGCTTGTGCTTGGCCATAATGGTGACCAGCTCACGCTTGGCGTTGGCCAGCGCGCTGTCAGCATCGCGAATTTCCTGGTCAAGAATGCGCAGGGCCTGTTGGTCGACGATCGATTCGCCGACTTCGTTGGCACCGCCACGCAGCGCGGTGAACAATTTGCTCCAGATGGACTGAGTCATTGGATATATCCTGTTCCCGAAAAATTAGATGAAGAAACGTTCAAAGGCTTCGCTGGCGCGCTGGACGTTATCGACGAGGGTTTTGACCTCGGTCACGACGTTGGTCAGGCTGGAGTCGGAGCTGAGCGCGCCGAACATGCTGTAAACGGTCTGCCCGTTGGGCATGGACTCGATACCGATCGAGGACAGCGGGAACATTTCCCGGCTGCGCAGAACGGCATCGTTGAATGCCGGTACGTCGTTGATGGACTCGATATCGACCAGAACGGTATCGACGATGATCTGATCGCCAACCACCGCGATGTAAATCGGCAGGCCACCGAACTCGTTCATGTCCAGCTTGATGCTGGACTCGGCGCCTTGAACCAGGGAGAGGGTGATGTCGTTAGAAACCACTTCGTCGAGGGCCTGAAGGGCGCTGTAGAGGCGATCGATGTTCCAGTTATTACCTGCGCTCATGTAATTCTCCGACATGAATGAGCCAGCCAGGATCGGTTGGCGTAGCTGTTTCTCCATCTGCTTGAGCAGGCTTCGATTTTCGGGAAGCACCCAAGTCTCGTGTTTCACATAACCGGCGGCACCCAGGCCCGCACGCATCTGCTTCATGTAGAAGCTGGATGGTTTTTTCGCGGACGGTTTCGAGCGCTCTCCCTTTTGGCTCGCTGAATCGGTAACAGATCCGGTAGGCGGATCTGATGGAGAGCTGCTTTTCATACTGGTGACTCCGTAGTGAAAATCTCACGCGTGAGAAACACTACAGGCAATATTCGGGACCCTCAATAGCTCACGCGTGAGATTTTTTTCGGCTGTTATGTCTACCGAGCAATCCTGTGGGAGCGGGCTTGCCCGCGATAGCGATGTAACAATCAACAAAGATGTTGGATGTGATGACCTCATCACGGGCAAGCCCGCTCCCACAGGTTCTTCATCTAGCCAGCCAGAAAGTCGTCAGTGGACACCACGCTGGCATAGGCAAAACCCAAGGCCGCCATGAAGGCGGCGTGCACGTGGGCGGCCGGGACGGTGATGCCGTTGAATTCCAGGTCACGGGTGGCGCAGGCGTCGTGAATCACCGTGACGGTATAGCCCAGGTCGGCCGCGGCGCGGGTGATGCCATCGATGCACATGTGGCTCATGCTCCCGACCACCACCAGGTGCTCGATGCCTTGCTGGTCGAGGATGGCCTCCAGTTCGGTTTCGCGGAACGAGTTGACGAAATGTTTGAGCACCACGGGCTCGTCGGCGCGGTTGAGAACTTTGGGATGCAGCTTCGCGCCGTCGGAACCCGGGGTGAAAAATGGCGCGGCATCGGAGGTGAATTCGTGGCGAATATGCACCACCGGATCAGCGGCCTCGCGAAATGCCTGAATCATCCGTGCGGCGTTGTCTGCTGCGGCATCGGCGCCGACCAAAGGCCACTTGCCCTGGGGGAAGTAGTCGTTCTGGATATCGACTACGATGAGTGCTTGCTTGGCCATGGGTGTTTCCTCGAAGTGTTTGTTGGGTGTGAATCAAGTATTAGGTTTTGCTGGCCGTTCGAGGATTGGCCGCACCGACAATAGAAGGGGGAAAACTGACAATGGGTGTTGAAAAGACAGTCGCCGAACTGGGCGTGCTGATCTATCCCGGTGCGCAGATGGCGGCGGTGCATGGGCTGACGGACCTGTTCGGCGTGGCCAACCGGATCGCCGCCGAGCATCAGTCGGCGCAGCTGCCGTTGCTGCGGGTCAGTCACTGGCAGGTCGAGGGTGATCAAGTGCCCGAGCGGGTGTACGACACTCATCCCGGCCCGACCGGCGCATTGGTTGCCGTGTTGATCCCGCCCTCGATCGGAGGTTTTTCCGAGGGGCAGGCGCCCCAAGGGTTGATTCGCTGGCTTCGTCAGCAACATGCCAGCGGTGCGACCCTTGGCGGGGTCTGCGTGGGTTCTATTCTGTTGGCTGAAAGCGGTTTGCTCGATGGCCGCAGCGCGACGACCCACTGGACCTCGGCCAAGGCTTTCGCCGAGCGTTACCCGGCGATCAAGCTCAAGGCTGATACGCCGATTGTCGACGACGGCGACCTGATCACCACCGCGGGTTTGATGGCCTGGTCAGAGCTGGGATTGCGGTTGGTGAACCGCTTGCTCGGGCCGAGCATCGCCACCGGCACGGCGCGGTTTCTGGTGGTGGAACACAGCGACAGCGCGGGCGAGTGCGGCAGTAATTTTTCCCCGATTCTCAGCCATGGCGATGCGTCGATTCTCAAGGTCCAGCATTGGCTGCAAAGCACTGGAGCGACCGATGTCTCATTGACGGCAATGGCCGAGCGGGCGGGGCTGGAAGAGCGCACTTTCCTGCGGCGATTCCGTGCGGCGACCGGGCTGAAACCTACCGAGTATTGCCAGCACCTGCGTGTCGGCAAGGCGCGAGAAATGCTTGAATTCACCAACGGCACCATTGATCACATTGCCTGGACCGTGGGTTATCAGGACCCGAGTGCGTTTCGGGCAACGTTCAAGAAGATCACCGGGCTGGCGCCGAGTGATTACCGGGGACGGTTCGGTGTGTCTGCGACTGCGGCAACGGCTCGGTAGCAAGCACTGCAGATCTGAAAATGTGGGAGGCGGCAGGTTTGGGTCGTGCAAAATGCCGGGAGCATTGAAAGGTGTCGTGCAGAATAAAGCAGGCCTTGTGCTACTAACGATTTCCCAATGGGCTGATTTGAAACCCGTTTTCGGCCAGACGTCGTTGGCCTGATCTCTGCACCGCCTTCAGCTACATTTATCAAACGCAGATCAAGGGGGACGCATGACCCCAAAAAACCGCAAGAAACTGGTGCTCGCCCATTCGGTGCGACCCGACGCCTCGCTGCACGAAGTCGAAACCAATCGCGCGTTGGCCCGTTGGCTGGCGCAGGTCGTCGGGCTCGAATATGGCGGCAGTTACGACCCGCAGCTGCATAGCGGCCGGGACATCTATCTGGTGCCGACCCAGACGCTGGTGGGCGTTGCTGCCGCCCGGCAGTTGGGCGTCAAAGGGCCGGAGGATTTGTGGGGTGGTTACGTCGACCACGCTTTCATCTGCACCAAAGCCATCAGCCATGGGTTGTTGAACAAGTATGCGTTCGCGCCAGAAGGCTGGTCGTCGCTGTTTTCCGAACGGGTGCGCAGCGTTGTGCTCGATGGCCTGAGTGTGTTTTCCCTGGAGGATGCTCGCCCGGCAGCGGAGCATCTGCTCTACAGCGGTCCGATCCGCATGAAGCCTATTCATGCTTGCGCCGGACGCGGCCAGGAAGTGATCAAAAGCCTCGACCAGTTCGACGCCATCCTCACGCGCCCCGATGCCAAAACCTTGTTCACCGAAGGCGTGGTGCTGGAACAAGACTTGACCGAGGTGGTCACCCATAGCGTCGGCCAAAGCTTCATCGGCGACAAGGTGCTGAGTTATTGCGGTGATCAATACTTGACCGAAGACGGTCAGGGCGAGCAGGTTTATGGCGGGTCCAACCTGCTGGTGGTGCAAGGCTACTACGAGGACCTGCTGGCGCTGGAACTACCGGACGACACGAGGCTGGCGATTCGGCAGGCACAGGTATTCGACAGCGCCGCCGATGAAGCCTACCCCGGTTTCTACGCCTCGCGGCGCAATTACGACATCGCCCAGGGGCTGGATTGCGATGGCAAACAACGCAGCGGCGTGCTCGAACAATCCTGGCGCCTGGGCGGTGCCAGCAGTGCTGAAGTCGCGGCGCTGGAGCGTTTCATCAACGACCCTGGCTTGCGTGCGATTCGCGTGTCGTCGGTCGAAACCTATACCGATCAACCTCTGCCGGCCAACGCCATCGAGGTCTACCGTGGGCCAGCGGAACACAGTGACTTTCTTCTCAAGTACGTAACGGTCAAATCCTATGACGGCTAGAAGCGAAACCATTGCGATCGACATCGACGATGAACAGATGAGCGGAACCTTCCTCAGCCCCAAGTCGAAAGTCCCGGGTGTGCTTTTCGTTCATGGCTGGGGCGGTAGTCAGGAGCGCGACCTGGAGCGTGCCAAAGGCATCGCCGCGTTGGGTTGCGTGTGCCTGACATTCGACTTGCGCGGCCACACCGGCGGGACCGGTATTCCGTTGTCCCGGGTCACCCGCGAAGACAACCTGCGTGATCTGCTGGCGGCCTACGATCGACTGCTTGCCCATCCGGCGCTCGACACCTCGGCGATCGCTGTGGTCGGCACCAGTTATGGTGGTTATCTGGCGGCGATCCTGACGTCCTTGCGCCCGGTGCGCTGGCTGGCGCTACGGGTGCCGGCGTTGTATCGCGACGACCTTTGGCACACACCCAAGCGTGATCTGGACAAGCTCGATCTGCGCGATTACCGCAGCACGCGGGTCAGTGCCGACAGCAATCGCGCACTGCATGCCTGTTCGCAATTCACCGGGGATGTGTTGCTGGTGGAGTCCGAGACGGACGCCTATGTGCCTCACGCGACCATCATGAGTTACCGCGCGGCGTGTCAGCAGACCCACTCGCTGACTCACCGGATTATCGACGGTGCCGATCACGCCCTGAGCGATCCGGTGTCGCAACAGGCGTACACCTCGATCCTGGTGGGCTGGATCACGGAAATGGTGGTAGGCGAGCGATTGAGCATCATTCAGTCGAGTTGAGATTTGCCGTGTTCTTGCGATTATTCGCAGGCAAGCCTCGCTCCTACGGGTTGCGTGTGCCCCTGTGGGAGCGAGCCTGCTCGCGATGGCGGCATCCGCTTCGCCATCATTCTCAAGGAGACTTCTTCGAAATCCGCAACGACTTCGCCTTGGCTTCCAGCACCAGGTACATCACCACGGTAATCAGCAGTGGCAGGAGGAAATAGATCGCCCGATACGCCAGTAAACCCGCCACCAGACTTCCTCGCGAGGCCTCGTGTTGCAGCAGCGCCACGAACACCGCCTCCAGCACCCCGAGCCCGGCCGGAATGTGGGTGATGACTCCGGCAATGGCGCTGATCAGCAACACGCCAAGCACCAGCGGATAATCCAGTTTGCTCGGTAGCAGGGTGAAGATCACCGCCGCCATCAGCGACCAGTTCAGTGCGCCGAGGGCCAGTTGCAGGACCGCCATGTGCAGTGACGGCAGGTTGATTTCCACGCCGCGAATCGACCATTCCCGTCGCCTGGAAAACCGACAGGCCGCCAGATAGCCCGCGCTTAACAGCAGCAATAACACGCCCACGCCTTGCAGGGCTCCGCTGCTCAGTTTCCAGCCTGGCGGCATTCGCACCAGTCCGCTGCTGAACACCGCGCCGGCAATCACCATGTAGCCGAACCAGTTGGTCGCCAGGCTCAGCCCGAGGATTTTCGCGATGTTGCTTTTGCTTACGCCGAGCCGCGAATACAACCGATAACGCATCGCCACCCCGCCGACCCAGGCGCTCAGGTTAAGGTTGAAGGCATAGCTGATGATCCCCACCGGCAGGATCTGTCGCCAGGTCAGGTCCTGCCGGATGTAGGTGCGACCGATCAGGTCGTAACAGGCGTACACCAGAAAACTCAGCAACGTCAGGCCGGACGCGATAACCAATGTACGCACTTTGAAATCGGCGAGGTTATCGAACACTTCGCCCCATTCGATGCGTTGGGCAAGCATCGTGAACAGCACGATCAACGCCAGAAAAAACAGCATCGTCAGCGGCTTTTTCCAGCGGTGCCAATGGGATTTTCGTGGCGTGTCGGAGTGAGGGGCAGGCTGTGCATCAGAATGCCTCATGCCTAATCGCTCCCGGTTGGATGGATGAAGGGTTTGAGGCGCGGTTTATGCGCCGGTAGCCACCCGGCCCATGCCGGGAAATGGCGCAGGAAGTGAAACACCAGAAAACCGATGGTCATGTGCCAGATCCGTCCGCGCGGAGCCTTGTCCACCGACATGACCTTACAGTGGTTGTGGCTCAATTCGTCGAGCCGCTCGAACAGGTCGCGGTTGAAGGCGCGGTCGCGGATCAACACATTGGCCTCCAGGTTCAGGGCCAGGCTCAACGGGTCGAGGTTGCTTGAGCCGACGGTGCTCCAGTCCTCGTCGACCAAGGCGACTTTGCCATGCAGGGGACGGTCGCAATATTCGTAAATCGCTACTCCGGCTCGCAGCAGATAATCGTAGGTCATGCGCGCGGCAAGTCTGGCCACCCGCAAATCCGGCTGCCCCTGAAGAATCAGGCGCACTTCGACCCCTCGGCGCGCCGCATTGCGGATCTCCCGCAGCAGCCGATAGCCAGGAAAGAAATAGGCGTTGGCGATGATCACGCGATGCCGGGCGCCGCGCAGCACCTGCAAATACTCCTCTTCGATATCGCCCTGGTGTTCGCCATTGTCGCGATACACCAGACGAACCTGGCCATCATGATCACTGACCGCCAGTTCCGCGCGCCGCTGTCTGCGGCGTTGCCACCAGTATTTGGCCCGGGCCGGGCGACCGCTTTGCAGCAAGGCGAAATGATGGATATCGGCCACCGCCGGGCCTTGCACTTCAACCGAATAATCCTGTTTGGCTTCAGGGCCGAAGTCGGCCAGATGGTCGGCGGAAAAATTGATTCCGCCGAGAAACGCAATCGTGCCATCGACCACCACAATCTTGCGGTGCATGCGGCGGAACCAGTTGGTGCGGATACCGAAGTGACGCGGCGCGGGGTCGAATATTTGCAGGCGCACACCTGCATTGCTCAGCGTCGCGAGGTACTCCGTGCTCAGTTCGCCACAGCCAAAACCGTCGAGGTTGACAGTGATGCGCACCCCGCGTTGAGCCGCTTCAATCAGGATTTTCTGCAGCTCATTGCCGACCTTGTCTTCGAACACAATGAAAGTTTCCAGCAGGATTTCACTCTGGGCCTGGCGTAGCACTTCAAACACCCGTGGAAAGTAATCCTCGCCGTTCTCCAGCAATTGGACCCGGTTGTTACTGTGCCAACCGTAGACGACGCCAGTGACCGCCGGTTCACGCACGGGAGGAGGGGTGGAAACGTGTTCGATCCTGGTTTTTTCCATCAATGGGCCGGTCATAGCTCGATCTCCACCGATAACGGTGCATGGTCGGAAAGGTGTGACCAGGGCCGTGCCGCCAGTACTTGCTGATGGCTGGCCTTGAGGTTGCGCACGTAGATGCGGTCCAGGCGCAATGCCGGCCAGCGCGCCGGGAAACTGCGCGCCGGTTTGCCATACAACTGGGCAAAGACTTCATGCAAGCCGCAGGGCTTGAGCTGCGCATCAGCGCGCAGGCGCCAATCGTTGAAGTCGCCGGCGACCACCACCGGGGCATCTTCCGGCAACTCTTCCATACGCTGGATCAGCAATTTGAGTTGTGCCTTGCGATGACTTTCGCGAAGCCCCAGATGGACGCAAATGGCATGCACTTCGCGACCATCGCCGGGCATCCGTAGCACGCAATGCAGGATTCCACGGCTTTCATGGCCGCTGATGGACACGTCGAGATTGTCATGGCGAATGATCTGGAATTTGGACAACAGCGCATTGCCGTGATCGCCTGCCGGGTAGACCGCATTGCGCCCATAGGCAAACTGTGGCCACAAGGTATCGGCAAGGAATTCGTATTGCGGCATCGCCGGCCAATTGAGGTAGCGCCGTGGATGATGCTCGTGGGTGCCATGGACCTCCTGCAAAAACACCACGTCGGCGGACACACTGCGTACCGCTTCGCGCAGCTCGGGCAGGATGAAGCGCCGGTTCAGCGCGGTGAAACCCTTGTGGGTGTTGACCGTCAGCACAGTAAATCGGCTCACGGCACTGACCAAGGGTTGCTGTTCATCCGTGGCGCCGACCGGTTCGGGAACACTCATGGCAACACTCCTTCGGCCACCGGCTCGCCGGGGGCGGTGGCCAGGTCCTTGTCGAGATGAAAACGCTCAAGCAGGCGACGGGCATCGAAGGGCGCCCGGACTTTGATGTCGTTATCGAAATAGCAGAATATTTCCCGGGGTCTGCGGGTCTTGGGTTTTTGCCGAGGCGCGATCAAGTGCGGATCTGCCGGTTGCTTGCCGTGATACCAGGCTTCAATCCGGTCACCCCAGCGTTTCAGCGCTTGTGGGGTATAACCGCTGGCGTAGAGCTCCTCGGCACCGTGCAGGCGCAGATAGACGAAGTCGCTGGTGAGGTCTTCGCGATACGGCCATTTGCCGGCGGTGTCAGCGATGACCAGCGCGGTGTTATAGCGTTTGAGCAGGCGGACGAAGGCGGGATCGACAAAGCTTTCGTGGCGAATTTCCACGGCATGACGCAGCGGTTTCTTGCCGTAAGCCTTCATGCTGGCGTGACCGTTCAGGCGCGGCTCATGCTGGCGGGCGAGGGCGGCGGCCTGTTCCGTGTCGTGGGGTAATTGTTCGAGAAAGCTTTCGAACAGTTCCGGGTCGAATTTGAAGTTGGGTGGAAACTGCCACAGGATCGGGCCGAGTTTCTCCTTGAGTTCCAGAACCCCGGAGGCAAAGAAATTCGCCAGCGGCTTATGAATGTCCCGCAAGCGCTTGATGTGGGTGATAAAACGCGGCGCCTTGACGCTGAATACGAACCCGGGCGGGGTTTCGGCATACCACTGGGCGTAACGTTCGGGCCGTTGCAGGGCGTAGAACGATCCATTGATTTCAATGCTGTTCACTGCCCGTGAAGCGAATTGCAGTTCGCGCTTCTGGGTCAATCCCTTCGGGTAGAACTCCCCCCGCCAAGGCGTGTAGCGCCAGCCTGAAATACCGATATGAATCGCCGCCATGTCGCCTCCCGTTGAACGTAGCCCTCGGACAGCCTCTGTCTTTTGATGACTGCCGGGCGGGCGAGAAAGTTTCGACGGGGCTATGGACGGTACGCAAAGTGTCGGCGTTGGGGCGTGCGGAAAAATACAGGGATGAGCATTTGATATTTGCGTGCAGGACAAATATCAAGTGGCGAATGAAACCCTGTGGCGAGGGGGCTTGCCCCCGTTCGGCTGCGCAGCAGTCGCAAAGCCATACAGCCCGGTATATCTGAGAGGAATGGATTTGCCGGTTTTAGGGGCGCTTCGCACCCCAATAGCACCACGATCCCTGTAGGAGCGAGGCTTGCCTGCGGAGAACGATGACGCGGTCTCGCTGCTACACCGCGGCGCTCCCTTCGCGGGCAAGCCACGCTCCTACAAGGCGCTATGACGCGTCAGCTTATTGCGTACCTCGCCACTGGCCTGCGGATCGAGCTCCAGCCAGAACTGCTGCTTGCCGGCGATCTCGGCGGCGGCCGGAATGCCGTCGCGATACACCAGTCGATTACTCGCCAGCGCCGGCACTTTGGCGCCTGGCAACAGGGTGCCGGCGAGGTTCAGCGGGTCCACCCCGCACACCGCGATCAGACTCCCATCGTGCGGTCGTCGCCTGACTTCGCGCAGCAATGGAATCGCCTCCGCAAGCGCAAATTGTTCCCCCGCCAGGCCACTGACAAACCGCCCGCCACGAATCTCGCCCCGGGCCTCGAGCCGATGAAATGTGCTCAGCAATTCCCGCCAACTCGGCAACCAGTCTGCCTCACGTTCCAGCAAGCGCCAGAACACCACGCCGTAACGGCGCAGCAAGGTCATGGCGATGTGTTCCAGGGTTTCGCCGGGCGTAGGCGCGGGACGTTGCTTATCCACAATCGGCGCGGCAGCACCGCGGCGCAGCAAAGCCCAGCGTCCGGCATCGTCCATCCCGCCCACATAGGCGCCGCGCCCACGTCGACTGCTGCGATTCTGGCGTTTGCTGGCCGGGGTAATCAGCGCCCGCAGGCCGGCGAAACTGTCGGCGTTTACCAACCCGGCACCCACCAGTTCCTGCAGGGCAATTTCCAGTTCCGAGCGCAACAGATGGGCTTCGTGGATCAGCTCATCGAAAAACAGTGCGCCATGCTGGCTGAGCGCTGCATGGACTTTTTGGGTTTTGGGCGACAGTTCGCTGACCGGCGTTTGCTCGGCCAAGCCGCTCCACAACCCGACCTGATTGCGCGGCAGCAATAAAATCGGCGTGCTGCGCAATGCCGTGCTGGCGCTCTTGTTGCGCGTGGTCAGGCGGGTCCAGACCAGTTTGCCGCTGCGGCACAACTCATCCAGCCAGCTCGCCGAATAGTCTTTGAGCCGCGCCGGCAGAATGTCGCTGTCCCACGCCGAAGCAGCGGCGGGGTAGCCTTCGAGCTGGCTGATAATCGCCGGCAACACCGCGCGACCCTGGCCTTGGTTCGCGGCGGACAGGTGCTGCCAATCGAACAGAAAACGCATGAAATCCTGCAACGCCACCGGCTCGATTTCCCGACGCAGCCGTTTGACCGTGTAGCGATGAATCCGCGCCAGCAGATGCCGTTCACACCATTGTTCATCAGGGGCGCCTGGAGTGAATTGCCCGCGCAGGACATAGCCTTCGCGCTCCAGTTGGGCCAAGGCTTGAGTGACTTGAGCCGCCGGTAAGCCCAGCGGTCCGGCAATTGCTTTCAGCGGCAATGGCCCAAACGCGCTGAGCCGTGCGCGGATCAGTTCCAGCACCGCTTCGTCCGGCTCCCAGGTTTCATCGAAACCGGGCAATGCCGCCAACGGTGGAACCCATATGGCTTGTGGATAAATCGCCCGCAGGCAGGTCAGTCGCTCCAGCGCCAACCACAGCGATTGCACAGCGTTGATCTGCAAGCGGCTGGCGCGGCCGCTGTCGGCCAAGGCATTCAGCCAATCAAGCCAATCCGGGTTGGCCTGAGCTTCGGTCTCGGTAATGCACGCCAGGCTCATCAACGCTTCATGCATTTCATCAACGCTGGTTGGCGTAGGCCAGGCTTCATCACGCACTGCAGTGATCGCGTCGGCGTCCAGCGCACCGAGATCATCGGTGGACTGCGGATCACTCCAGCGGCGGTTGAGCACTGCCTGAGTGCGGCGTTCTTCCAGCGGCGCATCGTCGAGGAACGTGTAGGGGCGGGCGCTGAGGATTTCCGCTGCCAAGGGCGAGGGGGCCGGAAGATCGCGGCTGATCAGTCGAATGTCACCCTGTTCCATGCGCCGCAACAACGCGAGCCAGCCTTCGCTGTCCATGGCGTCGTGCAGGCAATCGTCGAGAGTTTGTTCCACCAGTGGATGGTCGGGTATCTCGCGCTCGCCGGCGAGGTTTTCGACGCAGGCGAGCTGATCGGGAAACACGCTGGCGATCAAGTCTTCGCTTTTCATCCGCTGGATTTGCGGCGGCACTTTGCGCCCACCGCTAAAGCGCGGCAACGCCAGGGCGACCCCGGCGTTCCAGCGCCAGCGCACACCGAACAGCGGCGCCTCGAGCACGGCTTGAATCAAGGTATGTTCGGCACTGTTGCTGTGCAGGTAACGCCAGACATCCTCCAGCTCGAAGCTGTGACCGGTGGACAGCGACAGCACGATGGCATCCTCGCTGGCGGCGGCCTGCAATTCGAAATTGAAGGTGCGGCAGAAACGCTTGCGCAAGGCCAGGCCCCAGGCGCGGTTGATGCGGCTGCCGAATGGCGAATGGATGATCAGTTGCGTACCGCCGGACTCGTCGAAAAACCGCTCCATCAGCAGCGTGTCTTGCGACGGCAAGGCGCCGAGGGTCTGGCGCGCCCGGGCCAGGTAATCCACCAGTTGCTCGGCGCTGGCGAGGTTCAAGCCCAGTACCTCGGTCAGCCAGTCGACGGCGGGCTGCAAGTTGCCGGGCGTGGCGCCGAGCCGCTCATCGAGTTGCGCTTGCAGGCGGGCGACGGCGAACGACAGTTCATCGCTGCGCCCCGGCGCTTCACCGAGCCAGAACGGAATGGTCGGCGGCTGACCCTGGGCGTCTTCGACCCGTACCTTGCCGGTTTCGACCCGCAAGATTCGATACGACGTATTGCCCAACTGAAAGATATCCCCGGAAATGCTTTCCACCGCGAAGTCTTCATTGACGCTGCCGATGTTCAGCCCTTGGGGCTCCAGCAGAACGCTGTAGTCGGCGTTGTCCGGAATCGTCCCGCCGCTGGTCACGGCGGTCAGCCGGGCGCCTCGACGGCCGCGCAGGGTGCGGCTTACGGCGTCCCGGTGCAAATAAGCGCTGCGGATACCCAGGCGGCCGTTGTAGCCCTCGGCGAGCATTTGCAGCAGGGCCTGATAGTGCTTTTCGTCGAGCGCGGCGTAAGGCGAGGCTTTGCGCAGCATCTCCAGTAGCGACTGTTCCTGCCATTCCTGGCAACTGACTTCGGCGATGATCTGCTGGGCCAGCACGTCCAGTGGCGCTTCCGGGATCTGCAGCGTGTCCAGTTCACCACGGCGCACGCAATCGAGCAGGGCGGCGCATTCGATCAGGTCGTCGCGGGTGGTGGCAAACAACCGGCCTTTGGGCGTGCCGCCGACCTGGTGCCCGGAGCGACCGACCCGTTGCAGAAACCCGGCAATCGAGCGCGGCGAAGCGATCTGGCACACCAGGTCGACATCACCGATATCGATCCCTAACTCAAGCGAGGCGGTGGCGATCAGCACCTGCAACTCGCCGCGCTTGAGCCGCTGTTCGGCGTCCAGGCGAAACTCCTTGGCCAGGCTGCCATGGTGGGCGGCAACGGCGTCTTTGCCGAGGCGTTCGCTCAAGTGGCGACTCAGACGTTCGGCCAGACGTCGGGTGTTGACGAAAATCAGCGTGGTCCGGTGTTCGCGGGCGAGGATGGCGAGGCGATCGTAGACCAGCTCCCACACGTCGTTGGCCATCACTGCCGACAAGGGAACGGGCGGCACCTCTATATCGAGATCCCGTGGGCGGGCGTGGCCGATGTCGATGATTTCGCAGTCGCGATCACGGCCAACCAAAAAACGCGACACCGCTTCGATGGGTTTTTGCGTGGCAGACAGACCGATACGCACCAGCGGTTGCGAGCAGAGCGCCTGCAGACGCTCCAGGCTCAGGGCCAGATGACTGCCGCGTTTGCTGGCGGCAATGGCGTGAATCTCATCGACGATTACTGTGTGGGTGGTGCCGAGCATTTGCCGGCCGGAGTCGGAGCCGAGCAGCACGTAAAGGGATTCCGGAGTGGTCACCAGAATGTGCGGTGCTGTTTTACGCATGGCCGAGCGTTCTTTTTGCGGCGTATCGCCGGTGCGCACGGCGGTGCTGATCGGCACGTCGGGCAGCCCCATCACCCGCAACTGTTCGGTAATGCCGGCCAGCGGATTTTGCAGGTTGATCCGAATGTCGTTGGACAGTGCCTTGAGCGGCGAAACATAGACCACCAGGGTTTCGTCCGGCAGGCCGTCCGGGCTTTCCAGGCCACGATGAACCAGATCGTCGAGCACGGCGAGAAATGCCGTGAGGGTCTTGCCGGAACCGGTGGGCGCGGCAATCAGGGTCGAACGGCGCTGGCGGATCAACGGCCACGCCCGGGCCTGTGCGGCGGTGGCCGTTGCGAAGGTGTTACTGAACCAGGCGCTGACGGCGGGGTGAAAGCCTGCCAGAGCAGCGTCCGTGGGGATGGGCAGATTCATGGAGTAATTTATGCGGGTGGGGGCGGGAAGTTGCAAGTACCGCTCAGGATCTGTGTCGGTGCTGAGGGCTCCTTCGCGGGCAAGCCTCGCTCCTACAAGGACAGCGTTAAACCTGCAGGCGCAAGACTTGCCCGCGAAGAGGCCCTCACAAGCACCACAAATCCCTGGGATCTACACTTTACGGATGACGGTTGCGCACTAAACCCGCAAAATGCAACGATTCCGGAAATTATTGAGGGCATCGCCTGCGGGCGCTGTCGATAAAGCCATCGTTCCAATCAGACTGGGCCTGCTGACTCTATGCGAATGCGCCTTATGTTACTGGGCGGCGGAAATGCCCTTGGGCAGGCGCTGATTCGCCTCGGTGCGGAAGAAGACATCGGTTTCCTCGCCCCCCGCCCCCCGCAAGACGGCTGGGACGCCGCGAGCCTCACGCAACTGCTCGACGATACCCGTCCGGATGCGTTGATCAATCTCGCCTATTACTTTGACTGGTTCCAGGCGGAGACTGTCAGCGAACAGCGTCTGGCCGGGCAGGAGCGAGCCATCGAGCGACTGGCCGAACTGTGCCAGCATCACAACATTGTGCTGCTGCAACCGTCGAGTTATCGCGTGTTCGATGGCTCCCGGGCGACCGCCTACAGCGAGAAAGACGAACCGGTACCACTGGGACTGCGCGGTCAGGCCTTGTGGCGAATCGAACAAAGCGTGCGCGCCACCTGTCCGCAACACGTGCTGTTGCGGTTTGGCTGGCTGCTCGATGACAGCCCCGACGGCACCCTGGGGCGGTTCCTGGCCCGGGCCGAGAAAGCTGAAGAACTGCTGATGGCCGATGACCGTCGCGGTAATCCGACGCCGGTGGACGACGCCGCCCGGGTGATCATTTCGGTGCTCAAGCAACTCGATTGCGCGGCGCCACTGTGGGGTACCTACCACTACGCCGGGCATGAGGCGACCACGCCGTTGGCACTGGGGCAAGCGATTCTTGCCGAAGCACGCGCCCTGCACCCGTTGGCTGTCGAAGCGCCGACCGCACAGGCTCACGCCGCGCGATCCGACGCCGCTGAAGAACCGCAACATGCGGTGCTGGCCTGCAAGAAAATTCTGCACACTTTCGGGATCAAGCCCCGCGCCTGGCGCGCGGCACTCCCAGGCTTACTGGATAGGTTTTATCGTCATGGCTGAAGGCCCTGTTTTAATCACCGGCGGCGCCGGTTTCATCGGTTCGCACCTGACCGATGCCTTGCTTGCCAAAGGTCACTCGGTGCGTATTCTCGATGATCTCTCTACCGGCAAACGCAGCAACCTGCCGCTGGACAATCCCCTCCTCGAATTGATCGTGGGCGACGTAGCAGATGCTGCATGCGTGGCGCAGGCGATGGTCGGTTGCAGCGCGGTAGCGCACCTGGCTGCGGTGGCCTCGGTGCAGGCTTCGGTCGACGATCCGGTGAAGACCCATCAGAGCAATTTCATCGGTTCGCTGAGTGTCTGCGAAGCCATGCGTCAGGCGGGCGTCAAGCGGGTGCTGTTCGCGTCCAGCGCGGCGGTCTACGGCAACAATGGCGAAGGCGAGTCGATTGACGAAGACACGCCCAAGGCACCGTTGACCCCGTACGCGGCAGATAAGTTGGCGAGCGAGCATTACTTCGATTTCTATCGTCGCCAGCATGATCTGGAACCGGTGATTTTCCGCTTCTTCAACATCTTCGGCCCGCGTCAGGATCCGTCCTCGCCCTATTCCGGGGTGATCAGCATATTCAGCGAACGCGCGCAGAAAGGCTTGCCGATCACCGTGTTCGGCGATGGCGAACAGACTCGGGATTTCGTCTACGTCGGGGATTTGGTGGACGTGTTGGTGCAAGCCATCGAGAAGCCGCAGGTCGAAGTCGGGGCGGTGAATGTCGGCTGGAATCAGGCGACGAGTCTCAAGCAAATGCTTGAAGCCCTTGAAACGGTGGTCGGTACGTTGCCGCCCGTGAGCTACGGCCCGGCGCGTTCCGGTGACATCCGCCATTCTCGGGCGAACAACCGGCGTTTGCTGGAGCGGTTTACCTACCCGCAGCAGACTCCGATGAGTGTTGGCCTGGCGCGGTTGCTGGGGCACTGAGGTTAGATCGTTCCCATGCTCCGCGTGGGAATGCAGCGAGGGACGCTCCGCGTCCCAAGAGCGGACGCGGAGCGTCCGGTGAGGCATTCCCACGCGGAGCGTGGGAACGATCAATGAAAAAGGCGCCTGTCGAGGCGCCTTTTTTTTGCAGTGGGTTTAAAACTTGTAACCCAAACCTACCATGTAAATGAACGGGTCCACATCAACGTCGACCTTGGCCCGGGTGCCCGGTGCGACGGCGTTGTTTTCCACGGTCGCGGTGGTGTCGATGTCGATGTAACGCACTTGGGCGTTGATCATCACGTTGTCGGTCAGCATGTAGTCGGCACCGACCTGCCAGGCCAGACCCCAGGAACTGTCCGCCTTGAAGTTACTGAAACCGTTGGCGGCGGCTTCGCTGCTCACGTGTTCGTCGTAGATCCAGGTGTAGTTGATACCGCCGCCGATGTACGGCTGGAACGCGGACTTGGAATCCAGTGGGTAGTAGACCAGGCTCAGGGTTGGCGGCAGGTGTTTGAGCGTGCCGAGCTTGCCGTTGGCGGCGCCGAGCGCGGTGCCTTTGAGCTTCACGTCATGCTCGAACGGCGTGGCCGCCAGCAGTTCAATCCCCAGGTTGTTGGTGATCATGTAGGCGAAGTTCAGGCCCAGTTGCGTGTCGCTGCTCATGGTGGCCTTGCCACCCAGATCGGCGCCTTTCAGCGGGCCCTGATCAACCTTGACGCTGGAGCTGTCAGCCTCAGGGTTGACGGTGATCGCACCGGCCCGAATGAGGATGTCACCGGCGGTGTGGGCATGGGCGAGCGGGGCTGAGAGCGCGAGGCCGAACAGCGAAGCGCAGAGCAAGGACTTGTGCATGGGAGCTCCAAAGGACGTTAAAAATGTTCGATGTCCAATGGTAGGGATCCAACTGATACGGTCTTTTGACTCAGCTCAATGAAACAGTGAAGGCCCGGATTTTTGCGGAACCTTTGATGGCCTCTTCGCGGGCAAGCCTCGCTCCTACAAGGAGACGTCCTCTCAATCAACATATAACCACCGGTCACTCCGGCAATTCATACGCATAAATCTTGTCTGCCTCCATTTGATACCCGGCATCCGCCAACTCGCTGGTGGATGCTTTCACCTGCAGCGCACCTTCGATCCAATACGGCTGATACAGCTCATCGAGCTTCACGCCGACTTCGCTTTTGACATGCACGATCTGGTTCGACGGAGGAGGCGGTACGTGGATGCAGGCGCCGAAATACGGCACCAGCAAAAACTCCGTGGTGCGGCCTTCTTCACTGACTTCCAGCGGCACGATGTACCCCGGTAAACGAATGTTCTTGCCGTCGAGACTGTTCACCACCGGCGCGTTTGGCATGTCCTGTTTGGCGGCTGGTGCTGATTCTGCGGACAACGCGTCACTCATCTTCGACAGGTCATGCAGCGGCGTCATGTTCGGCACTTCTGGCGCGGCATCCGGCGGGATCATTTCCGACCAGGTCAGGTCTTTCGGCTCGACCGCCCACAGCGGAAGGGCAACCAGCATCAATAGCGCAAGCACAGCGCGGGGCATCATTAAGGTCCTCATAGTCGGATCGACAGGCCATCGGCCAAGGATTGGCGATAAGCACGCCAGGCCGGCACGCTGCCCATCAGCAGCGCGGCGATCAGGATGCCACCGAGCAGCGTCCATTCATATTCACTCGGCCAGGCCAATGGCAAGTACAAGCCGTAGTTCGCCTGCACGTAACCCTGCGCCACCGCGATGCCCACATACAGCAGCGCCACGCCGGCAATCACTCCGGACAACGCCAGGGCAAAGGCTTCCAGCACCAGCAAGGTCGCGATGTGCCACGGCCGAGCGCCGACCGAGCGCAGAATCGCCATCTCGCGGCGCCGCTCGTTGAGGCTGGTGAGGATCGCCGTGAGCATGCCGATCAACCCGGTCAGCACCACGAACAGCGAGACGACGAACAAGGCTTTTTCCGCCGTGCTCATCAAGCTCCACAGCTCCTGCAAGGCCACACCGGGCAGGATCGCCAGCATCGGTTCGCCACGGAATTCGTTGATCTCCCGTTGCAGTGCAAACGTCGAAATCTTGCTGTTGAGGCCGAGCATGAACGCAGTAATCGCTTGTGGCGTCAGGTCCATGTTGCGCGCTTGGTCGGCACTGATCCGCCCGTTGCCACGTGCCGGCACGCCGTTGTGCCAGTCGACGTGAATCGCTTCCATCCCGCCAAGGCTGATGTGCAGCGTGCGGTCCACCGGGGTGCCGGTGCGTTTGAGAATACCGACCACGGTGAACGGTTTGTCGTCGTGTTTGACCAGGCTGATCACCGCCACGCCATGGGCCAGCACCAGTTTGTCGCCGAGCTTGTAGTGCAGCGCATCGGCCACTTCGGCGCCGAGCACCACCTCGAATGGATCGGTGGCGAAGGCGCGGCCCTCGGCCAGTTCGAGGTGCTGCCGATGGCCGTACTGGTAATGCTCGAAGTACGCCTCGGTGGTGCCCATCACCCGATAACCGCGATGGGAATCGCCGAGAGACATCGGGATCGCCCACTTCACGTTCGGGTTGTTGGCAAAATGTTCGAAGCTGTCCCAGCGGATGTTGTTGGTGGCGTTGCCGATGCGGAACACCGAATACAGCAGCAGATTCACCGAGCCGGAGCGCGCGCCGACGATCAGGTCGGTGCCGCTGATGGTGCTGGCGAAACTGGCCTTGGCCTCGGTGCGCACCCGCTCCACGGCCAGCAACAGGCAGACCGACAGGGCGATGGCGAACGCGGTGAGGATCGCGGTGAAACGACGGTTAGCCAGGCTGGCCATGGCTAGACGAAACAAATACATCTCAAACCTCGGACGGGGTGGCGGCGCGATTGAGATCGGCCAGCGACAGATGGCGATCGAACAGCGGCGCGAGGCTCTGGTCATGGCTGACGAACAACAGGCTCGAGCCGGCTTCGCGGCATTCGGCGAACAACAGGCGAATGAAGTTCTCCCGGGCATCGTAGTCCAGGGCCGAAGTCGGTTCGTCGGCGATCACCAGTTCCGGCTGACCGATCAACGCACGTGCGGCGGCAACCCGTTGCTGCTGGCCGATGGACAGCGAGTCGGCGCGGCGACTGAGGATGTTTTCATCCTTCAGGCCCAAGTGGGCGAGCAGGGTGGCCGCGGCCTGATCGACGCTGCCGTGGCGCTGTTTCGCCCGTTCTGCGCGCAGTCTGGAGAAGCGGCAGGGCAACTCGACGTTCTCGCGTACCGAGAGAAACGGCAGCAAATTGAACTGCTGGAAGATGTAGCCGGTGTGATCGACGCGCAAGTGGTCGCGGGCACCGGCAGAGAATTCGGTCAACTCCCGGCCCAGCAGGCGAATGCTGCCCCGGTCAGGCTTTTGCACGCCGCCGAGCAGGCCCAGCAGGGTGGTCTTGCCACTGCCGCTGGGGCCTTTGAGGAACAGGGTCTCACCGGGTTCCAGGCGGAACGAGGGGATGTCCAGCAATGGCGGATGACCGGGCCAGCTGAAGCTCAGGTCGGACAGTTCGATGAGTGCTTGGGTCATGGCGCCGATTTCATGGTTTTGTCTCAATTTCACATTCAACACCAACCCCTGTAGGAGCGAGGCTTGCCCGCGAAGGCGTTCTCACAGTCAACATCCCTGTTGGATGTGACGACCTCTTCGCGGGCAAGCCTCGCTCCTACAGGGGGTGGTGGCGGATCAGAATTTCAGGGCCGCTGCCTTGGCCGTCACTTCAACTCCTTGCTGCCCGCTCGGGCTGATCAGTTGTACCTGAATCTTCTGGGTGGCCGGGAATGTATTGAAGATATTCGCCAGGTCCAGGGTCTTCAGCGCGCCGGGAGCCGAGCAGCTGAATTGGTAATGGGCGTGGATTTCGCTGTGATCAGGGTGATGCTCGTGATCGTCCTTGTCCGTTTCGTCGTGGTCATCGTCGGCGTCCGGCTTGTCGCCGAACAACGGGCTTTCCAGTTCCTGAGTCGCGACCACGCAACCGGCGGCTTTGGGCAGGTTGAACAGCACCAGGGGTTTTTCCAGCTGCGCGCGGACGGCGGCGACTTTGGCTTTGTCGGCGTCGGTGCTGGCGGCGTGTTCGAAACCCACCAGATTCATCGCCGGGCTTTCCAGCTCCAGTTCCAGAGTCTGGCCATCCAGCGCCGCGTTCAGGCGACCGACGCCATGTTCGTGGGCGCTGAGGCTGCCGTGCTCTTCATCATGAGCATGATCATGCTCGACCGCCGCATGGGCGACAGCCAGCGGCAACAAGGCAAACGGCAAAGCGAGCAGCAAACGACGCATGGCGGGTCTCCGAACAGCAAAATGAAAAGTTTGTTATGTAATCTTATAACGAAAGTGCGGAGAGTTTGACCGTCTGCTTGGCGTTGCGCAAGACCCATGGGAGCATGCGAGTCAGGTATGGGCAGGAGCAGACTTATGTTGCGAATACGCGGAAGCATCGGTGACTGGCCGGTGGATTTGACACTGGAGCTCGATGACGGTGACTGGGCGCAGCTCGGTGCGCAGCTGCAGGCAGCAAAACCCGAAGCGAGTGTTGCGCCCGCCAAACCGGTGAATCAGGACGATGCACTGTGGCAGATCGCCCAGGAGTTGCTACGCAAGGCCGGACAATTGAGCGGGCCGGACTTGCTGGAGCAACTGGAAGGGCTGACTGGCAGCGCGGCGGCGGGTAAGCGCTTGTTGGTGCGCTTGCGCCACTGTGCAAACGTCAAAGTGGTGAGCGGCGGGGATACACCGCTTTATAGCTGGATCGAGTAAGCCGCAAAAAAGATCGCAGCCTGCGGCAGCTCCTACGCGGGATCTGTATTCCCCTGTAGGCGCTGCCGAAGGCTGCGATCTTTTGATCTTAATAGAGCGCAGCGAACAACTTGCGACGGTACGTGGTCACCAGCGGGTGATCGTTGCCCAGCAGTTCGAACACCTGCAGCAAGGTCTTGTGCGGCAAGCCTTCGCTGTAGCTGCGATTGCGGATGAACAGTTTCAGCAAGGCATCCAGCGCCGCGTCGTATTGCTGGCGGGCCAGTTGCTGGATCGCCAGTTGATAGACCGCTTCATCGTCCTGCGGATTTTTCGCCAGACGCGCTTTCAGGTCTGCCGCATCCGGCAAATCCCTGGCCTGGCCGAGGAACTGGATCTGCGCCTTGGCGCCGGCCAGCGCGGCCTTGTGCTCATCGGTCTTGACCGCGTCGAGCACGATTTGCGCTTCACCCAGTTCGCCACGCTCGGTGAGGCAGCGGGCATAGAGAATCAGCGCCTTGGCGTTGGTATTGTCTTCAGCCAGCAGCACTTTGAGCGTGGCTTCGGCATCGGCGAAACGGCCGTCATCGAACAGCGCTCGCGCCTGTTCGAGCGGGTCCGCCGCAGCGGGCGGCGGCATTTGTACGTGAGGTTCGAGCATCGCGCGCACAGCCGATTCCGGTTGTGCACCGGCAAAACCATCCACCGGCTGACCGTCCTTGAACAGCACCACTGTCGGCAGGCTGCGAATGCCGAAGCGCGCAACAATGTCTTGCTCGATATCGCAGTTGACCTTGGCCAGCAACAACTCGCCCTGATAGCTCTCGGCGATGGTTTGCAGCATCGGCATCAAGGCCTTGCACGGCGCACACCATTCGGCCCAGAAATCCACCAGCACCGGTTTGTGGAAAGAGTTCTCGATCACCGACTGGTCGAAATCGGCAGTCGTGGCGTCGAAAATGTACGGCGTTTCCTGACTCATGGGGGATCTCTTTGGAAGCGTGAATATGCTCACTATAAGGGCTGGCGCAAAAGATCGCAGCCTTCGGCAGCTCCTACAGGATCGGGTTCACACGCGCACGACGCGGAACGCATACGGCCGGGGTAAGACGCGAACGGCGTAGGAGCTGCCGAAGGCTGCGATCCTTTGGCGACTTCAAGCCCGCCGCGCGTGATAGAGGCTCACATGCCGAAACTCTTCGGGTTCGGCCAGATCCGGCAAGGTCATTGCTTCAAGCATCTCGATGCGCCGATACAGCGGATGGCGGAAATCCCTCACCCGCGAATCCGCCACCAGCGCTTCCCGGCCACGGCTGAGAAACTCGTCGAGCAACGGCAGGTTTGCCCGGTCGTACAACACATCGGCCACCAGAATCAGATCAAACCGATCCGCCTCGGCGAAAAAGTCTGTCGAGTAACTGAGTGGCACGCCATTGAGTTCGGCATTCGCCCGACACGCGGCAATGGCCAGCGGGTCCAGGTCACAGGCCACCACTTCCAGTGCCCCGGCTTTCACCGCCGCAATCGCGGCCACCCCGGAGCCGGCGCCGAAATCCAGCACCCGTTTGCCTTCGACCCATTGCGGGTGCTCGGCGAGATAGCGAGCCACCGCCAGCCCACTGGCCCAGCAGAAACTCCAATAGGGCGGCTCGTGAAGAATGCGCCGGGTTTCTTCCGGGCTGAAGGCGCGATCCATGTTGTCGCCGTCGATCAGCCACAGCTTCAGTTCGGTGCCTGGTAACTCACAGGCTACAAGCTGTGCATCACCAAGCAATTGACCCAATGCCTGCTGCAAGTCGAGCGGTGCAATCATGGTGCTTTGACGAATTGCAGCTGACCCAGCGCCTGGGTGGTTGGCTGTGTGATTATTTGCGCCGGCAGATTCAGGATCAACTGCCCGGACTGGCTCACACGGCCACGCAGTTCGACACGAGCGCCGGTCGGGAAGGATTCGGGATTGAACCGCAGACGAAACGGCAAGACCTGATTGGTGCCGATCAGGCTGGAACTGGCGAGCAATTGTTGCGGACGATCCTTTGCGTCGACCACCAGCAACGCCAGTTCAACTTCAGATCCGGCGGGCGCGCCCTGCAAAGTGCCGCTCAATTCACGTTGATGCGCCGGCAACGGACCGAGCTCGGCCGCCGCCTTGGCTTTCTTCTGCGCCTGTTGCGGTGCAGGGCCTGGTGTCGGTGGCTGGGATTTGGGCGCATCGCTGCCACAGGCCACTAGCAGGCTGAAAAGACTGAGCAAAACGAGCGGTCGTAACGGCATTGGCGGCTCCAGAAAATGAAATCCATAGACAGCCAGTCTGTATACCGCAAACCCTATGGCTTGTCTTGCCACGGGGATGCGCTACCATGGCCCTCCCATTTTTTGTTGCCTGCCACCATGCACTGTCCCTTCTGCGGTGCCAACGACACCAAGGTCATCGACTCGCGTCTGGTCGCCGAGGGCGAACAGGTGCGCCGCCGGCGTGAATGCCTGGCCTGCGGCGAACGTTTCACGACGTTTGAAACCGCTGAACTGGTGTTGCCGCGCCTGATCAAAACCGACGGCAGTCGCCAGCCGTTCGACGAAGAAAAACTCCGTGCCGGCATGCAGCGGGCGCTGGAGAAGCGCCCGGTGAGTGTCGAGCGCCTCGAATCGTCGCTGGTGCACATCAAACACAAGCTGCGCGCCACCGGTGAACGCGAGGTCAAATCCCTCGTGGTCGGCGAACTGGTGATGGCCGAGCTGAAGAAGCTTGATGAAGTTGCCTATATTCGCTTCGCTTCGGTGTATCGACGCTTCCAGGACCTCAACGAGTTCCGCGAAGAGATCGATCGCCTCGCTCGAGAGCCGGTGAAAGAATGACCACCTCCCCCGAACAAGCCATCCTCGACGCGCATTACATGGCCCGGGCCCTGGAACTGGCGCGCAAAGGTCATTACACGACGCATCCCAACCCACGGGTTGGCTGCGTGGTGGTGCGCGACGGGCAGATTGTCGGCGAAGGCTGGCATGTGCGCACCGGCGAGCCACATGCCGAAGTCCACGCCTTGCGCGTTGCCGGCGACAAGGCCCGGGGCGCCACGGCTTACGTGACGCTTGAGCCCTGCAGCCACCACGGTCGTACGCCACCCTGCGCCGATGCGCTGGTGAATGCCGGTGTCGCCCGCGTCGTTGCAGCGATGCAAGACCCGAACCCGGAAGTCGCCGGTCGCGGTCTGCAACGTCTGGCCCAGGCCGGTATCGCCACCGAAAGCGGCGTGCTGGAAGGCGAGGCGCGCCAGCTCAATCAAGGCTTCCTCAAACGCATGGAACATGGCTTGCCGTTCGTGCGGGTCAAGTTGGCGATGAGCCTCGACGGTCGCACGGCGATGGAAAGCGGCGAGAGCCAGTGGATCACCGGCCCGGCGGCGCGTTCGGCGGTACAGCGTTTGCGCGCCCAGGCCAGCGTGGTGCTGACCGGTGCCGACACGGTGTTGGCGGACAACGCGCGTTTGACCGTACGTGCCGACGAGTTGGGCCTGGACCCTGAGCAAACAGCCTTGGTCATGAGCCGTCCACCACTGCGTGTGCTGATCGACGGCCGCCTGCGGGTGCCGCTGAACGCACCGTTCTTCAAGGCCGGTCCGGCGCTGGTCGCCACGTGTGTCGCGGTGGAAGAACAGTACGCCAACGGTCCGGAATGCCTGATCGTGCCGGGCGACGATGGTCAGGTCGATCTGCATCAGTTGCTGGTCGAACTCGCCAACCGTGGCGTCAATGACGTGCTGGTCGAAGCCGGCCCGCGACTGGCTGGCGCGTTTGCCCAGCTCGGGCTGGTGGATGAGTTTCAGATCTTCATCGCCGGCAAGTTTCTCGGTTCCACGGGGCGGCCGTTGCTGGACTGGCCACTGGCGCAAATGAAAGACGCGCCCGAGCTCAAAATCACCGAAATCCGCGCGGTTGGCGATGACTGGCGAGTCACTGCCATTCCTGTGCCATCGGCGAGCGTATAATTCCCGGCCATTGCTCTAGCGCTGGCTCTGTTCTCGAGGAGGACTCCATGTTTACCGGCATCATCGAATCCATCGGCAAAATCCGTGCATTGACCCCAAAAGGCGGGGATGTGCGGGTTTACGTCGAAACCGGCAAGCTCGACCTGAGCGACGTCAAACTGGGCGACAGTATTGCCGTCAATGGCGTGTGCCTGACGGCGGTTGAATTGCCGGGCAATGGCTTTGCGGCGGACGTCAGTCGCGAAACCCTCGATTGCACCGCCATGAATGACCTGAAAAACGGCAGCCCGGTCAATCTGGAAAAAGCCCTGACCCCGACCACCCGTCTCGGCGGGCATCTGGTCAGCGGTCACGTCGATGGCGTGGGTGAAGTGGTTGCCCGTACCGAAAACGCCCGCGCCGTGGAGTTCCGCATCCGCGCCCCGAAAGACCTGGCCAAATACATCGCCCATAAAGGCTCGATCACTGTCGACGGCACCAGCCTGACTGTGAACGCCGTCGATGGTGCCGAGTTCTTGCTGACCATCATTCCGCATACCCTGAGCGAAACCATCATGGCGTCGTATCAGCCGGGTCGCCGGGTGAATCTGGAAGTAGATTTGCTTGCCCGTTATCTGGAACGCCTGCTGTTGGGCGACAAGGCCGCAGAGCCAGCAAAGTCCGGAAACATCACTGAAAGCTTTCTGGCCGCCAACGGCTACCTCAAATCCTGAAGCTCAAATTTCGAAAGAAGGGGGGTGCCTTGTGGCGCTCAATAGCATCGAAGAACTGGTTGAAGACATCCGCCAAGGCAAGATGGTCATCCTTATGGATGACGAAGACCGCGAGAATGAAGGCGACCTGATCATGGCCGCCGAGTGCTGCCAGCCTGAACACATCAACTTCATGGCCAAGCACGCCCGCGGCCTGATCTGCATGCCGATGAGCCGCGAGCGCTGCGAACTGCTCAAGCTGCCGTTGATGGCGCCGCGCAACGGTTCCGGTTTCGGCACCAAGTTCACCGTGTCCATCGAAGCTGCCGAAGGTGTCACCACCGGTATCTCCGCCGCCGACCGTGCGCGCACCGTGCAAGCCGCTGCCGCCAAAGATGCCAAGGCTGAAGACATCGTCAGCCCCGGCCACATCTTCCCGCTGATGGCCCAGGCCGGCGGTACGCTGGCCCGCGCCGGTCACACCGAAGCGGCCTGCGACCTGGCGCGCATGGCCGGTTTCGAGCCCAGCGGTGTGATCTGCGAAGTGATGAACGATGACGGCACCATGTCCCGTCGCGCCGAACTCGAAGCCTTTGCCGCCGAACACAACATCAAGATCGGCACCATTGCCGACCTGATTCACTACCGGATGATCCACGAACGTACCGTTCAGCGGATTGCCGAGCAGCCGCTGGACAGCGAATTGGGCCAGTTCAACCTGGTGACCTACCGTGATTCGGTGGAAGGCGACGTGCACATGGCGCTGACCTTGGGCACCGTGTGCGCCGAAGAGCCGACGCTGGTGCGGGTACACAACATGGACCCGCTGCGTGACCTGTTGATGGTCAAGCAACCGGGCCGCTGGAGCCTGCGCGCCGCCATGGCTGCGGTTGCCGAGGCTGGCAGCGGCGTGGTGCTGTTGCTCGGTCACCCGCTCGATGGCGACGTGTTGCTGGCGCACATTCGCGAAACCGCGGATCACAGCGCCGTGAAAAAACCGACCACTTACAGCATCGTCGGTGCCGGTTCGCAGATTCTTCGCGACCTGGGCGTGCGCAAAATGCGCTTGATGAGCGCGCCGATGAAGTTTAATGCGATATCCGGTTTCGATCTGGAAGTTGTAGAATACGTGCCCTCCGAATAATGACCGGCAGTTTGCGGGCCTGTATTCGCGGTTAACACATCACTGAGGGGCGCGTAGAAAACGCGTCCCGGCTCTTTAAGAGATCTAACGAATGACCCTGAAGACCATCGAAGGTACCTTCATCGCCCCTAAAGGCCGCTACGCTTTGGTAGTGGGCCGTTTCAACAGCTTCGTCGTTGAAAGCCTGGTCAGCGGTGCAGTTGATGCCCTGGTTCGCCATGGCGTGAGCGAAAGCGACATCACCATCATCCGTGCGCCTGGCGCCTTCGAAATCCCGCTGGTTGCGCAAAAAGTCGCTCAGAAGGGCGAGTTTGCGGCAATCATCGCCCTGGGCGCAGTCATTCGTGGCGGTACTCCGCACTTCGAATACGTGGCGGGCGAATGCACCAAGGGCCTGGCCCAGGTGTCCATGGAGTTCGGCGTACCGGTCGCTTTCGGCGTACTGACCGTTGATTCCATCGAACAAGCCATCGAACGTTCCGGCACCAAGGCCGGTAACAAAGGTGCTGAAGCTGCCCTGTCCGCTCTGGAAATGGTCAGCCTGCTGGCGCAGTTGGAGGCCAAGTGATTAGCGACGATAGCGATCGTTTCAACCCGCGCGATCCAAAGCCTGCGGATGCCGGCAAGCCATCGAAAAGCGCCAAGCGCCGCGAAGCCCGTCAGCTCGCGACTCAGGCACTGTACCAATGGCACATGGCCAAGCAGTCGCTGAACGAGATCGAAGCGCAGTTTCGGGTCGATAACGATTTCAGCGATGTCGATGGCGCCTACTTCCGTGAAATCCTGCATGGGGTTCCGCAGTTCAAGACCGAGATCGACACCGCACTCAAACCTTGCCTGGACTTGACCATCGAAGAGCTGGACCCGGTTGAACTGGCCGTTCTGCGCTTGTCCACCTGGGAACTGCTCAAGCGCGTAGACGTGCCATACCGCGTTGTGATCAACGAAGGTATCGAGCTGGCCAAGGTCTTCGGCTCCACCGACGGCCATAAGTTCGTCAACGGTGTGCTCGACAAGCTGGCCCCGCGTCTGCGTGAAGCTGAAGTGAAGGCGTTCAAGCGCTGATTGGCGCTTGGAATGTCGACACGAAGCCATGGGCGAGTTTGAGCTGATCCGCAATTTCTTCGCCGCCGCGCCTTGTGCGCAGGGCGGCGAAGGCGTTGCCCTTGGGATCGGCGACGACTGCGCCTTGCTGGCTGTTCCCCCCGGGGAGCAGTTGGCGATTTCCACCGACACGCTCGTGGCCGGTGTGCATTTCGCAGACCCCTGCGACCCGTTTCTGCTCGGTCAGCGCTCGCTGGCCGTATCGGTCAGTGACCTGGCCGCCATGGGCGCTGCTCCCATTGCCTTTACCCTTGCCCTGACCTTGCCGACGGTGACCACCGATTGGCTGGAAGCCTTTGCCCGTGGTTTGAACCTCATGGCGCAAAAATGCGGGGTGGCGCTGGTGGGTGGCGATACCACTCGCGGGCCATTGAGCCTGACCATGACCGTATTCGGTCGGGTGCCAACCGGTCTGGCGTTGACCCGCAGCGGCGCACAGCCTGGCGATCTGCTCTGCGTGGGCGGTGAGTTGGGGAACGCTGCGGGCGCATTGCCGTTGGTGCTCGGTCAGCGAATGGCTGATGCGGCCATCGCTGACCCGTTGCGTGCCCATTACTGGTCGCCGCAACCGCAGCTGGGCCTGGGCATGGCGTTGCGCGGCAGAGCCACGGCGGCGCTGGACATTTCCGACGGCCTGCTCGCCGACTGCGGGCACATTGCCCTGGCGTCGAAAGTCGGGGTGCAGGTAGAGCGCAGCAAGCTGCCGTTGTCGAAGGCGCTGCTGGCTTTCCTGGGTCAGCCTGGCGCTGAGCAAGCGGCCCTGAGCGGCGGTGATGATTACGTACTGGCCTTCACCTTGCCGCCCGCCGAGTTGCCGTCGTTGCTGGCGGACGGCTGGCCGATCCATGTGCTGGGGCAGGTGGTTGCAGGGCAGGGCGTGACATTGCTGGACGCCGACGGACACGACATCACCCCGCCAGTGCGGGGTTATCAACATTTTCGGGAGACACCGTGACAGATCATCCCAAACAGGTCCCGGCGGAGTTCGTACCGCCGTCGGTCTGGCGCAATCCGTGGCATTTCCTGGCATTCGGTTTCGGCTCGGGAACCTTGCCAAAAGCGCCGGGCACCTGGGGTTCGTTAGTGGCGTTACCCTTCATTCCGTTGTGGCAGATGCTGCCCGATTGGGGCTACTGGCTGATGCTCGGTATCACCATGCTGTTCGGCTTCTGGCTGTGCGGCAAGGTCGCCGATGATTTGCGCGTGCACGACCACGAAGGCATCGTCTGGGACGAAATGGTCGGGATGTGGATCACTCTGTGGCTGGTGCCGGAAGGTTGGCATTGGTTGCTGGCGGGGTTCCTGATGTTCCGCTTCTTCGACATTCTCAAGCCCTGGCCGATTCACTGGATCGACCGGCATGTGCACGGTGGGGTCGGGATCATGCTCGACGACGTGCTGGCAGGCGTATTTGCGTGGTTGGCGATGCAAGGGCTGGTGTGGTTTTTCGTCTGAGGCGTCCAGTGAGAGAGCGGGGAATGGCGCGGCGGTTGCTGCTGATGGTTTTTGCGATGTTCTGCTCGCTCGCCCGGGCGGAGGATGCGCCGACGAAGCCGTCCGTGATTCATCTCGCCAGTGAAGCCTGGGAAGATTACACCGCCGCTGATGGTCAGGGTTTGGGCTGGGACGTGTTGCGCAAAGTCTTCGAACCGGCGGGCGTAAAACTGGATATTCGAACCGAGCCTTATACGCGCGCCATGGGCCTGGCACAGCGTGGCGAAGTGGACGCTTGTGTCGGTTCTTATCGGGATGAGGCGAGCGACCTGCTCTATCCTCGCTGGAATTTCGATACCGATCATATCTACGCATTGGGCTTGGCCAGCAGTCCGGCGCCGACCCTGGATACCTTGGGCCGCTACCGATTGGCCTGGGTACGCGGCTATAAATATCAGGCGTATTTACCCAATGTGCAGCGCTATAACGAAGTCGTGCGGCGGACGGGAATTGTGTCGATGCTGACCCACAGTCGCGCCGATTACTACATTGATGCGCTGACTGAAGTCGATTATGTCCTTGGCCTAGCCAAGGATACGTCGCAGTTTCGCCGCACGCATATCGCGGAATTGCCGCTTTACCTGTGCTTCGCCGATACTCCTCGGGCCCGCACGTTGAGGGCGCTGTTCGATCAGCGCATGGACGTGCTGGTAAAAAACGGCCAGTTGAAACCGATTTTCGCAAAGTGGAAGCAACCCTATCCGTTTGTCTCGAACTGAGCACAGTTCTTGTAGCAGCTGGCGAAGCCTGCGTTCGGCGGCGCAGCCGTCGTAAATTCAGGCGCTGCGGTGTGTCAGATTGACCGAGTCGACAGGTTTCACGACGGCTGCGCCGCCGAACGCAGGCTGCGCCGCCGAACGCAGGCTGCGCCAGCTGCTACAGGGATGCATCGTGTGGACCCGATGATCAAACTTATTGATCGTTATGCCCCATAATTCAGCGTAAGCGTCTGCAGGAACGTGCTGTTACAATGCCGCCTCTGCGAATCTTCAGTATCTATAGATCAGGAGCACACCGGTGCCTGTCGTTTTTGTCGCCGCTTCCAAGCTGCCAACGCCTTTTGCGCAATTCACCATGCATGGCTTTCTCGATGAAGAGAACGGGCGCGAGCACGTCGTACTGAGCCTGGGTGATTTTGCCGACGGAGCTCCGGTGCTCGGCCGGTTGCACTCCGAATGCCTGACCGGCGACGCCTTGTTCAGCCAGCGGTGCGACTGCGGTTCGCAACTTGAGGCCGCCTTGCAGGCGATCGCCCGTGAAGGCCGTGGCGTGTTGCTTTACCTGCGTCAGGAAGGTCGCGGCATTGGTTTGTTGAACAAGATCCGCGCCTATGAATTGCAGGACGGCGGCGCCGACACCGTTGAAGCCAATGAGCGCCTGGGTTTTGCCGCCGACCAGCGCGACTACGCCATGTGCCTGCCGATGCTGGAGCACTTGGGCGTGAAGTCCCTGCGTCTGATGACCAACAACCCACGCAAGGTCAAAGCCTTGACCGACATGGGCATCGTGGTGGCCGAGCGCGTGCCGTTGCACACTGGGCACAACCCGCACAACAAACTCTATCTGGCCACCAAGGCCAGCAAGCTCGACCATATGATGGGGAACGAGCATCAGGGCGAGGTTGACCGGGCGTGACCCGCGGTCAGGTACGGCGGCGATTGACCGTCAACTGGTGGCAATACCTGGCCCTGGCCTTGGTGCCGCTGTTCGTGATCAATGGCGTATTCGGCCAGAGCGAGGCGATTCTGCCGGTGCTGGCCATGCCACTGTTCATCGCTGGTATGGCTTCGATGTTCGTCAGCCTGAAGTTCTTTGGCGGCTACAAGCACGCCCTGATCGCCACCCAAAAAGCGCTCGACACTCCTGAAGAACCCAGCGCCTGGATCGCCCTGGCCGCGAAACGCCGTGCTGCGTTTCTGGTCGCCGGCCTGCCCGCCTGGATCGGTGCGCTGGCGGTATTCGTCGGTCTTGAAGCCGTACCGCTGATGCTGCTGGCACTGTCGACCACGGTGCTGTTCTACCTCTACCGTATCCCGCGTCAACTCGGCTGATGCGCAGCGTCTGGCTGGCGGTGTTGCTGCTGGCCGTCAGTGGCTCGGCGGCTGCGGTCGAGCGGGTCATCAGCCTGGCGCCCTCGCTTTCCGAGATCGTCGTTGAGCTGAACTCGGCTGACCTTCTGGTCGGTGTGCTGGATGCCGGCGAACGTCCCGCTGAGCTCAAAGACATTCCATCCGTTGGCAGCTACGGCCAGTTGGACATGGAGCGACTGCTCAGCCTCAAGCCCGATTTATTGCTGTTGTGGCCGGGCAGTGTGGGGCCGGCCCAGCGTGAGCAGCTCAAACGGCTGAACATTCCCACCTATGTCGCCGAACCTCATAACCTCGAACAACTTGCCGCCCAGATCGAAGCGATCGCTACGCAGCTCGGAAGACCGGAGCGTGGTGTTTCATTGGCCGCCAATCTGCGTCAACGACTCGATTCCCTGCGCCAGCGTTATCGACGGGATGAACCGTTAGGGGTGTTTTATCAAGTCTGGGACCGGCCTCTGTACACCGTAGGCGGCGGGCAAATCATCAGCGATGCGCTGCAGGTATGCGGGGCGCGCAATGTATTTGCCGACCTGACACAGCCTGCTCCGCAGATCAGTGTGGAGGCGGTGTTGCAGCGCAATCCCGAGGTGATTCTGGCCAGTGACCAGGCGCAGCTCGATGCGTGGAAGAGCTGGCCTCAGATAACGGCGGTGGCGCGGGGGCAATTGCTGCTGGTGACGGACAAAGGCCTGGAGCGGCCGAGTGGGCAGATGATCGAAGCGACGGCCAAGTTGTGCCAGTTGATCGCACCCTGTGGCGAGGGGGCTTGCCCCCGTTCGGCTGCGCAGCAGCCGTAATTAGGTTGATGGGAATGTCTGATAAAACACGGTTGCTGGACCTGGGGCCGCTTCGCAGCCCAACGGGGGCAAGCCCCCTCGCCACAAATGACCGAGTTGGTTTTTAGATTTTTGGCGTCCAGGTCACTCCGAACATCCACGCCCGGCCTTCCTCGCGATACCCATACTGACTGCCGTCATGGCTGTACAACGCCCGGCTGTAATCCTTGTCCAGCAAATTGTCGAGCTTCAACTCCAGCCTGATCTCTCGATTCAGCGCCCAACTGCCGCGCAACCCCAACAATGCATACCCGCCCAGCGGCTGTTGATTGTTTTCGTCGTCATAACTGCTGCTCACCGCTTGCCAACTGGCACCGACGCCGAGCCGATCAAACTGCCGATCCAGATCCAGGCTCAAGGTCCGCCGTGCACGACGGGCGAGGGTATGGCCACTGTCGCGATCCCGTGGGTCGATGATCGCCACGCCGAGGTTGCTCTGCCAACCGAACAGCTCTTGTTTCAAAGCCGCTTCAAAACCGTTGATCCGCGCCGAGGCGACATTCGCCGGGCGGTTATTGCTGCCGAAAATAATCGCGTCTTGCAGATCGGTGCGGTACAGCGAAGCTTCCAGGCGACTGGTGTCTGTCAGCTGACTGCGCCATTGCAGCTCATAACTTTTCGAGGTTTCGGGTTTCAAATCCGGGTTGCTGAAGTCCGGGTAGTACAGGTCGTTGAAGGTCGGCGCGCGAAAGCCTTCGCTGTAAGTCAACAGCACATCGTTGTCCGGGTTCAGCGGCAGGGTGAAGGTGCCGCTCCAGCTGTTCTGGCTGCCGAACTGCTGGTTCTGGTCGCGGCGCAGGCCCAGTTCGGTTGAGAAACTGTCGGTTTGATAGCGATGCTGGATAAATGCCGCACGGTTCCAGCGGCTGTCTTCGTCGAACGCGGTACTGCTGTTGATTCGGTCCTGGTACCAGTCGCCGCCGAGGATCAGGCTGTTGCGTTCATCCAGGGTGAGGTCGTTCTGCCAATTCACCGAATCGCGATAGGTGTTGAACACGCTGCGCTCGTCGCTGAGCTTGTCGAGCGTCTTCTCGCGGTTTTCGCTATGGCCGAATTCGACGCGGGTTTTCCAGGCGTCGTTGATCTGCGCGTCGACGTAACTGCTGACGCTGCTCACAGAAAACTCGCTGTAGGGCTGCTGCTGGACCGATTCGAAGGTGTCCATGTCGAAGCGGCCGAAGGGGTTGTCGAAGGCACTTTTGCCCTGGTTATCCAGCAGATTGGCGCCGACTTCGATGTCATCGCTGAGGGCGTGACTCAGGCTTAAGCTGACCGACTTATTGCGGTATTCATCGTGATCGCCATCGCTGGGCCAGGACTCATGAGTGCGATTGATGCCTGCCGTTTCATCAAGGCTGGCGCCCAGGTTGAAGCGGGTCTGCGCGTCGCCGCCAGACACTCCGAGGCTGCGTTCCCAGGTCTGATGGCTGCCAACCCCCACGTGCATGCGCGGTTGCAGGCCTTGTTCGCCGCCACGGCGGGTGAAGATCTGGATC
>NZ_MUNM01000013.1 GCF_002286815.1 Pseudomonas sp. PICF141 | reverse complement strand
GTTCATCAAGGCGCCGTGTTCGTTCATCACGCCTTTGGGTTGGCCGGTGGAACCGGAGGTGTAGAGCACGTAGGCCAGGTCGCCCGCCTCAACGCTCAGCGGTTCGCCCGCGGGCGCCTGGGGCAAGGCGTCGAGGGTCCAGGCGGTGTGCCCGGCCGGCAACTTCGACCGCCACTGTGGCTGGGTCAAGGTGACCCGGGCATCGGCGTCCTCGATCAGGAAGGCCAGGCGCGCGGCCGGCAGTTCCGGGTCCAGTGGTAGCCACGCGGCGCCGGCATGCACGATGCCGAGCAGGGCGACGACCATTTCCACGGAGCGTTCCATGCACACCGGAACGATGGCCTCGCGGCCGATCCCTGCCGCACGCAAGGCGCGGGCAACGGTTTGCGCGCGCTGATCCAGTTCGGCGTAACTCAGGCACTGGCCGTCGAACACCAGCGCCGGGGCGTTGGGGCTGAGGGCGGCCTGTTGGCTCAATGCCGTGTGCAGGTTGGTCGGGCCGGTGTAATGACGTTCGGTGGCGTTCCAGCGATCCAGTTGCTGCTGATCCTGTTGTTGCGGGAACAACTCGACCAGCGCTAGCTCAGGCGTTGTCACCAGCGCGTCCAGCAGGGCACACCATTGCGCGCTCCAGCGCTGCATCGTCGACTCGTCAAACAACGCCGATTGATATTCCAGCGCGAGGGTCATGTCGACGCCGTCGTCCTGGACTTCCCAGCTCTGTTCGAACTTGGCATCGATCACCGGCAGCGTCTGCTCTTCGATGTTCAGGCCCGGCCATTGGCTGCTGTCCATGCGACCGTGGTTGAGGGAGAACATCACCTGGAACAGCGGCGTGCGGTTCAGGTCGCGGCGCTGGGCCACGGCACCGACCAGTGTGGCAAACGGCAGGTCGGCATGGGCCTGGGCCGCGCGCAGATCGGCCTCGACGCTGGCCAGCAACTGCTCGGCCGGTGCCTGTTGATCGACGTCGCCGCGGATCACCAAGGTGTTCACCAGGCACGCCAGCAACGCCTGGGTTTGCGGTTGGTCGCGCTGGTCCGCCGGGGTGCCGAGGCGAATGTCGCGTTGACCGCTGTAACGAGCCAGTAACGCGCTCAGTGCCGTCGCAAGTACCACGTAGCTGGTGGTGCCGCGTTGACGGGCGAACTGGCGAATGGCTTCGGCACGCGAGGCGCCGAGGCCGACTGTCAGCAGTTGGGCGCGACGATCCGCTTCGGCGCCGCGTGGATGGTCCAGGGGCAGGTCGAGTTGGTAATCGTCCTCGCCGAGGTGGTTTTTCCAGTAATCCAGGCTGTCATTGCGTCGAGCCTGGGTGTCCGGATGCTGTTGCCACAGGGCGAAATCGACATAGTCGACCTCCAGCGCCGTCCAGTTGGGCGACTGCCCTTTAAGGCTGGCGGTGTAGGCCTGGGCCAGTTCGTCGATCAGCAATTGCATCGCCCAGCCGTCGGTGGCGCTGTGGTGCAGGCAAACCAGCAACAGGCTTTCGTCGCTGTCCTGCCGTTGCAACAGATGCGCACGCCAAGGTGCGGCGGTGGCCAGATTGAACGGCGCCATCAGCTCGTTTTTCGCCTGGGCGCAAGCCGCCGTCCAGTCCTGTGTGGCGACCGACGTGACCACGAGTGCCGGGCCTTGATCGTCGATCAGCAACTGCGGCTCGCCCTGAACCTCGACAATGCGGCTGCGCAACACCAGATGGCGCTCGCTGACCTGCTCGAATGCTCCACGCAAGGCCGGGACCTGAAGGTCGCCGCGCAAAGTCAGGGCGAATGGCATGTGGTACTCGCGTGAATCCGGTACCAGACGGCTGAGCATCCAGAACCGTTGCTGAGCCAGACCCAGCGGCAGGTGTGCCGGACGCGGTTGTGCGGTGATCAGTTCCCCTGGCATCGCCGCGCGCAGATGACCGGCCAGCGCCGCCACCGTCGGTTGGGCGAATACCAGCGCCAATGGCAGGGTGGCGCCCAGGCGTTCACGGACCCGAGCGACCAGTCGCGTGGCCAGCAACGAGTGGCCGCCGAGATGGAAGAAGTGATCGTCGATCCCCACCGACGGGCATTCCAGCACTTCGCTGAACAATTCGCATAGGACCGTTTCGGTGGCGTTGCGCGGCGCGGTGTGTGGTCGGTCGCTGTTGGTTTCCGGCAATGCCGTGGCGGCCAACGCCTTGCGGTCGAGTTTGCCGTTGCTGTTGAGCGGCAGGCTGTCCAGGTGCACCCAAAGGCTTGGCAGCATGTGTGAGGGCAGGCTGTGGCTCAATGCCGCGCGCAGTGCAGATTCATCGGCGTCACCACACCAGAAGCTCACCAGACGCTGGTCGAGTAACAGCGTCGCCGCGTCGCGAACGCCCGGTTGCATGAGCAGTTCAGCGTCGATTTCCCCCAGCTCGATGCGCTGGCCGCGCAGCTTCACCTGATGATCGAGGCGCCCCAGGTACTCGATGTTGCCATCGGCGAGGAAGCGGCAACGGTCGCCGGTGCGGTACAGGCGATCACCGTGGATGAACGGGCTGGCGAGGAAGCGTTCCTCGGTCAGGTCCGGGCGTTTCAGGTAACCGCGAGCGACCCCGACCCCGCCGATGTACAGCTCGCCGATGCT
>NZ_MUNM01000012.1 GCF_002286815.1 Pseudomonas sp. PICF141 | reverse complement strand
GATCGGCAGATCGTGACCAAAATGTTGGGGCGCATGGGGAAGATGCCGCCCCTCTGCCTCTCCCCCTTTCGGACCCGCCATTGTGGCGGGTCTGTCAATCAGTCAAGACGTCATGTTATCCGTAGCAGCTGCCGAGCCTGCGAGGCTGCGTTCGGCTGCGCAGCAGTCGTGAGTCCGACAGATGCGGTCTGCCTGACACACACCATAATTTCTGGTTTTACGACTGCTTCGCAGCCGAACGCAGCCTCGCAGGCTCGGCAGCTGCTACAACGGGTGCGTCACGGCTGAAATTGCCTGGAATTCAGTGGGATCAATTTATGTCGCTAAGTTTTCATAAAATGCACGGAACCGTTCACGACAACGTCTCCTCAACCGGCAGCTATCGCGTAACTGACCTATTCTGAATCGACCGACAAAAGATCATCCTTTTGCGGTACCTGAACTCGTTACAGCAATGGAGGCTGGATGATGAAGGAGCATTCGATTGAGTTTCGCGCTGGAGAAGTGCGTACGCCGCACACTCCGCCCCTCGCCATGACCCGTTCCACCCACTCTTCCACGCTCAATAGCCGCATCGAGCTTTATACCCAGGAGGCGATGGTCAACTGGCTGGGCCCGTTGCAGCTGATGCGCACGGGCATACAAACGGCTGTCGCCACCACGATGGGAGCCTTCGCCGACCCGCGCGAAGTGCTGGCGATGCTCAACCCCCGGGACTCTAACCCGCCCATCCAGGTGGTTGCCGACGGTGACGTGTGGGTCGATTATCTGGCCGATACTGGCGATGGCTGGGACTCCACCTACTCGATGGCGCTGTGTGTCAGCCAGGCTGTCGAGTTGCCGGAACACCAGCTCTCACTGCCCCGCGGCGACGTGCTGCTGCTCGGCGGCGATCAGGTCTATCCCACGCCAGCCGGCAATGGGTATCGCACCCGTTTCCTTGACCCCTTCCGCGCCGCATTTCCCGCGCCGGTACCCAAGGAACGCCCGGATGACCAGGCCCAGCCCGTGCGGCAGCCGGGTGCGCCGTGGATATTGGCGACGCCCGGCAACCATGATTGGTATGACGGTCTGCGCGGTTTCTCCCAACTGTTTTGCGAGCAGAAGCCCATCGGCGCCTGGGAAACCCGCCAGCGCACCGGTTACTACGTGCTGCAGTTGCCCAATGGCTGGTGGGTCTGGGGCCTGGATCTGCAGTTTGAATCCATGATCGACCGCCAGCAGAAGCAATACTTCCAGCAGATGCACGCCAAATTGCAGCCAGGCGATCGCGTGATCCTCTGCACACCCGAGCCGAGCTGGGTGGACGAGGCGGAACGGCTGGCACGGGAAGACAGCAAGGCCTTGCCCTCGATCGAAACCCAGACGCCGCGCTTTCGCAGCCTGCGCGAGATCGAGGAACTCTTGGGTGACCACCTTGCGGTAGTCCTGGCCGGCGACTCACACCATTACGCGCGCTATCAGCCAAAAGCGGGCCCCCCGGCGCCGCAGCGCATCACCTGCGGAGGCGGCGGCGCCTTCTTGAATGCTACCCATCACCTTCCCGATCCGCCCAAGCCGATCAACGTGGGCGGAACCCGCCAGCATTACGAGCTGGCGGCCGTCTACCCGGCCAAAAAGACCTCCGAGCAACTGCGTAACCGGGCATGGCGGCTGCCTACCCGCAATCTCTCGTTCTGCGGCATGCTGGCCATCTTGTATCTGCTGTTCGACTGGATGGTACAAAGCGCAAGCACGGTGCCCCACCCGGCACGAGGCAACCGCAGCCTGATGGACGTATTGTCCGACCTCCAGGCATCTGTTCCCAACATCAGCGAAGTTTGGCGACATCTGCTCCTGGTCTTGTCCCACAGTCCTTCGTCGGTGATGTTCGCCGTGATCATCGTGCTGGGTTGCGCCGTGTTCTCTGCCGCCGGGGTCAAGCGCACCCGAAAGCTCGCCTATGCCATTGGGGCTGTTCACGGGGTCCTTCATCTGGCACTGGCAATCGGCCTGCTGTGGTTGATGGGCCGTGTCAACATCCACTACCTGCAGCTGGAGGTTGAAAACCTGCACCAGGTTGTGTTGTTCCTGGCGGAGACGCTGGTGCTCGGCGGCAGTTTGGGAGGCCTGTTGTTCGGTGCCTGGATGGTGATGGGCAATACCTTTTGGGGGCTGCACAGCGAGGCGGTTTTCTCTTCGCAGTGCATCGCCGACCACAAATGCTTCCTGCGCATGCATTTCAAAGGCGACGAACTGACCATTTATCCACTCAAGCTGGAGAAGGTCTGCCGGCGCTGGTCCCTGGGATCGGGAGTCGCCAAACTGGCGAAGGTACAGCGCACCTGGAGGTTGCGGGCAACACCTGAAAGCACTGGCCCGCGCTTCGTGCCAGCCTCGGGGGCGCTCGAACTGCAACTGATCGAGCCGCCGATCGTGATTCAACGTGGAAAAACCGCCTCATGAACGCTTCGTAGGCGCCAGGCTTGCCGGCGAAGGCGTTTTCAAAGACACCTTCGCCGGCAAGCCTGGCGCCTACACAGATGAAGCCGATATCAGAACCAGGTTTCCATCTGTATGCCGTACTGCCATACACCGCCGGCGTTGAAGTCCGACTTGCCGAAGTTGTCTGTGGAACTGTATCCGTCCAGATCCGAAGACCAGTTCATCAGGCTTGCGAACACTCGCAATTCAGGGCGTGTGAGCAGGTCTCCAACGTCAGGTTTGAATGTCGGGGCAATCGTGAATTTCCAGAAGTTGCCATCGACCGCATTACGTTGCATGTAGCCCTTGGGGTCGAGGTCCATGGTTTGCCAGCTCATCTCGTAGGCCATCTCGAAATTGCTGTTGATTTCATTGGCTAACCGCACGTTCAACGTCATCCAGCGATAGTCGTCACTCTTGACGTATCTGTCCTTGCTTTGTTCGGCCAGCAAACTGGGGCCTATGCGCCAGCCGGGGGCAATGGGCGTCTCGCCGTAAAGCGCCAGACGCAACGCGCGGGCATCGTCGATCAGCTCGCCATCCGCACCGATGTTCTTGACCTCTGCCCCCAGGCCTTGCCCGTAGAGCAGCGCTGTTTTAAAGAAGCCTTCGCGACCGAAAAAGTCTTTCTGGTGATTGGCCAGCATGCTGTGCAAGCCGGAATCCGCAGGCGTCAGGCCCGCTTCATTGGTGCGAGTGGCAAAGTCGTTTTTCTTTGAGCCAATGCCGTTGAACATCCACTGCCACTGACCATCATCGAAGAACTGGTTGGAGGTCAGGATGTAGCTTTCCACATCGGCATTGACACCGCCCTCACTGAAATCCCCATAGTTGCGCCCCATCAAGGAATAATTCGAGCGCCAGTGCTTGTTCATCTGCACATCGTAGATACCCCCTCCGGTGCCAGCCAGGTAGACGACGTCCGAGTCCAGCCAGTGGATATCGAAGTTGTCTCTGTCGAATCGTTTGCCTGCCCACAGGGTGGAGTTCTCGAACACTGAATTGCCCTTGAAGGCGGCGAGATGATCGAGCTCGGTAAACACCTGACGCACGTTCAGATTGCTCTCGTCGGCGGTCCAGTCGTTGGAGCTTTCCACACCGTCGGCGATGGACACGGTGAATTTGGAACGGGTGCCGTTCTGCGCGTAGATTTCTTTCGCCAGGTCTATGCGCATGTAGGTGTCGTCTTCGTTACCGAGTCGCCCGACGGCACCACCGACTGAACCGGCAGGTGTTGTGTAAGGGCCGCCACGACCACCGCCCAGCCCATCGTTGATCAGCAATCCGGAGCGGGCGTAACCCTTGAAGCTGAAACCGTCAGTCAGGTGTCCGCTACTGTCTTGCTTTTCCATGCTTTGCTGGCGGGCTTCGAGTTTTGCCAGTCGAGTGTCCAAAGTAGGCGCCGCAGTGGCGGCTGCAGTAGACGCCGCCGGTTGCAAGGCAGGAGTCGCCAGTTTGATCTGCTGCAATTCCCTGGCGAGTGCCTGGGTTTGCTGCTCGGCTGCGGCGGCGCGTTTTTCCGCAGCGGCGGCACGCGCTTCAAACGCGGCCATTCGTTGTTCCAGAGTCGCGGCTTGAGTGGTCGCCGCCGAGGTGCCGAGCACGCCTGCGAGTAGCCAGCTTGATGCTTTCTGCATGGGGATTTCCTGTTTTGTTTTTATTGTTTGGTCCTGCGACCGACCTTTTCTGTCGAGAGTCGTGATTTGCCAAAATCGACGAAAAAAAGGATGCCTCATCGCAAATACGCTGCTACATTTGGCGATGTTAACGTTAACTTTTCTAAAAACAAAAATAAAGAGGGCTTTATGAAACAGCTCAAATCTCTTCTTCCAGCAGCACTGCTTACCCTCTGCGCCGGGCTTCCATCCCTCTCGAGCGCCGCCGATTTGACGATCTCGTGCGGGGCGGTAGGTGCGGAGTTGCAACTCTGCAAAGAGGCTGTGCAGGCGTGGTCGAAACAGACTGGCAACAACGTCGAGGTGGTTTCCACGCCTAACTCGGCAACCGAGCGATTGTCGTTCTACCAACAGATCCTCAGTGCGCAGTCCAGCGACATCGACATCATTCAAATCGATATGGTGTGGCCGGGGATGCTGGCCAAACATCTGCTGGATCTGCGCCAGGTGCTTCCCGCCAACGCGACCCAAGGCTATTTCCAGGCACAGGTGGACAACGCCACGGTGAACGGACGGCTGGTGACGATGCCGTGGTTCACTGACTCGGGCCTGCTGTATTACCGCAAGGACTTGCTCGAGAAGTACAACCAGCAGGTGCCCCAGACCTGGGAGGAAATGACCGCTACCGCCAAAACTATTCAACAGGCTGAGCGCACCGCCGGAAACCCCAATGCCTGGGGTTATATCTTTCAAGGGCGCGCCTACGAGGGCCTGACGTGCAATGCGCTGGAGTGGATCAGCAGTCAACCGCAAGGCGGACTGGTCAATTCACGAGGCGACATCGTGGTCAACAGTCAGGCCTCAAGAACAGCGTTGACCCTGGCCAAAAGTTGGGTCGGCGACATCTCCCCGCCCGGCGTGCTCAATTACACCGAAGAAGAAGGCCGGGGCGTGTTCCAGTCGGGCAATGCGCTGTTCATGCGTAACTGGCCGTATGTCTGGGCCCTGGTGCAAAGCCAGGACAGCGCTGTAAAAGACAAGGTCGGGGTCGCTCCCCTGCCCCGTGGCGGCGAGACCGGCACCCATGCATCCACTCTCGGTGGCTGGGGCCTGGCGGTATCGCGTTACAGCGCTCATCCAGAACTGGCCGCCGAATTGGTGAGCTACCTGACCAGCGCCCGAGAGCAAAAACATCGTGCCCTGATCGGTGCCTATAACCCGGTCATCGAGTCGCTGTATCAAGATCCCGACCTGCTCGCGGCAATGCCTTATTACGCTCAGTTGCACAGCATTCTCAACGATGGGGTCATGCGCCCCGCCTCCATCACTGCCGATCGCTATCCACGGGTCACCAATGCGTTCTTCGATCGAGTGCATGGCGTGCTGGCGGGCGAGTTGCCTGTCGATCAGGCACTGGCCGATCTGGAAAGCGAACTTACACGTATCAAACGCCGGAACTGGTAAGCCACAAGGAAGGAAATCACCATGTCTGTCTCTACAATCCATGTCCCCGGTGACGAGTTGCTGCTCACCAGGGAGACGCCCGTACAACGTCGCCGGGTACGCGCCGCCTGGCTGTTTCTGATGCCAATGTTGCTGTGTCTGACCCTGGTGGCAGCCTGGCCGCTGCTGCGCACATTCTGGTTCAGCCTGACCGACGCCAACCTGGCGGACACCGGTGGCGGAACCTTCATAGGCTTTGGCAATTATCTGTTCCACAACGGTTCCAGCTGGTCGGGCATTCTGGTCGATCCGCAATGGTGGAACGCGGTGCGCAACACCTTGCATTTCACCGTGGTGTCGGTGGGGCTGGAAGTCGTACTGGGGCTGCTGGTGGCGTTGCTGCTGAACATCAAGTTCACTGGCCGTTCACTGGTGCGGGCGATGATTCTGATTCCCTGGGCGATTCCGACCATTGTCTCGGCGAAAATCTGGTCATGGATGCTTAACGACCAGTTCGGCATCATCAATCACCTGATGCTCAGCCTTGGCTTGATAGACGTCCCTCTGGCCTGGACGGCCGATGCGGATTTGTCGATGTGGGCGGTGATCATCGTCGATGTCTGGAAGACCGTCCCGTTTGTCACGCTGCTGATGTTGGCCGCGTTGCAGATGTTGCCGAGCGATTGCTACGAAGCCGCCAGGGTCGATGGCATTCATCCACTGAAGGTGTTCTGGCGTGTCACGCTGCCCCTGCTAATGCCCGCACTGCTGGTAGCAGCGATCTTCCGCATCCTCGACTCGCTGCGGGTGTTCGACGTGATCTATGTGCTGACCTCGAACTCATCGAGCACCATGAGCATGTCGGTGTATGCCCGCCAGCACCTCGTGGAATTCCAGGACGTCGGTTACGGCAGCGCGGCCTCGACGCTGCTGTTTCTGGTGGTTGCGGTCATCGCCCTGCTTTATCTCTACCTCGGACGCCGTCAACTGGAGGTCCGCTCATGAACCTGCGCCTACTGAAAAAAGCCCTGTTGCGCCTCGGGTTCTGGTGTCTGATCGGGGTGTTGCTGCTGTATGCGGTCTTCCCTTTCTACTACGCCATCGTGACGTCGCTGAAGCCGTCCAGCGCCTTGTTCGAGGTGAGTTACTGGATCGACAACCCCGACTTCTCCAATTACACGGCGGTGCTCAATCAGGCCTCATTCCTGCGGGCGATCGGCAACTCGCTGGTGGTTGCGCTGTGCGTGGTGACCCTGGCGCTATTCCTCAGCCTGACCGCCGCCTATGCCTTGGGCCGGGTGAAGTTTCGGGGGCGTGGCACGGTCTTGATGATGGTCCTTGGCGTGTCGATGTTTCCTCAGGTTGCTGTGCTGTCGGGGCTGTTCGAAGTGATCCGCGCGCTGGGCCTGTACAACACGTCCTGGGCATTGATTCTGAGCTACACGATTTTCACCCTGCCCTTCACCGTCTGGGTGCTGACCACGTTCATGGGACAACTGCCCCATGAACTGGAAGAAGCGGCAATCATGGATGGCGCCTCGCCCTGGGTCACGCTGACCCGCGTGCTGTTGCCGCTGCTCTGGCCCGCACTGGTCACCACCGGCCTATTGGCCTTCATCGCCGCGTGGAACGAGTTCCTGTTTGCCCTGACCTTCACCCTCACCGACACGCAACGCACGGTGCCGGTCGCCATCGCCCTGATTTCCGGCGGCAGCCCCCATGAGTTGCCTTGGGGGCTGTTGATGGCTGCATCGGTGGTGGTCACCGTCCCACTGGTGATTCTGGTGCTGATCTTCCAGCGCCGAATCGTTTCCGGTCTCACTGCCGGCGCGTTAAAGGGTTGATGCCCAACAAAGACAAGGAACAGCATCGTGATCAAATTGAAACTGGACAACGTAAACAAGCAATTGGGCGGCGCGCGAATTCTTCGCGACGTCAGCCTGGAAATCGCGGCGGGTGAATTCGTGGTGTTTGTCGGCCCTTCGGGCTGCGGAAAGTCGACCCTGCTGCGACTGATCGCCGGCCTGGATTCGATCTGCGGCGGCGACCTGCTGATCGACGGGCGTCGGGTCAACGACCTGGAGCCCCGCGAGCGTGGCGTCGGCATGGTGTTTCAGTCTTATGCGCTGTACCCGCATATGAGCGTCTACGACAACATCAGTTTTGGTCTCAAACTGGCCAAGACGGACAAGGCCAGCCTGCGCGAGCGCGTACTGAAAACCGCGCAAATCCTGCAACTGGACAAACTGCTGCAACGCAAGCCAAAAGAGCTGTCCGGTGGGCAACGTCAGCGTGTGGCCATGGGCAGAGCCATGGCGCGGGAACCGGACATTCTGTTGTTCGACGAACCGCTCTCCAACCTGGATGCCTCCTTGCGGGTGCAGATGCGCAACGAAATTGCCCGACTGCACGATCGGCTCGGCTCGACCATGATCTACGTCACCCACGATCAGGTTGAAGCGATGACCCTGGCCGACAAAATTGTCGTGCTCAATGGTGGTCGCGTAGAACAGGTCGGTTCACCGCGTGAACTCTATGAGCGCCCGGCCAGCCGCTTTGTCGCCGGTTTTCTCGGTTCGCCCAGAATGAATTTTCTGTCGGCGCGCCTGCAGACGCCAGGCGAAACCAGCCTGGTCGATACCCTCGTGTGGGGTGTCACCTCCCTGCCCTTCGACAGCTCGAACCTGGCGGCCGGCACGCAGCTGACTCTGGGGATTCGCCCGGAACACGTGTCGCTCAAAGCGGTGGACGGAACTGCCGGCGTCGTGGTGATCGCGGTCGAATACCTGGGCAGCGAAACCTATGTGCACCTGGAGACAGGTCAGGACGAACCACTGATCTGTCGTTGCGAGGTCAGCGCCGGATGGCAAGCGGGCGATCGGGTTGAGCTGCAACTGGACATCGACAACCTGCACCTGTTCGACGCCGACGGCACGGCCTTGAGCCGTCATCCACACGCCATTGAAACCCTGCCGGCTGGCGTCCCTCAGCGCTCGGCACGAGCAAGCGCCCTATGACTGTGTCTTTGAATTGCATGAGTGTTCCAATGTCCGCTGCCCTTGAGCTTGCGCAACAGGCGCTGAATGACGGTCTGTCTCGCGTCATCGATGATTATCGCCCCGGTTATCATCTTGCCCCTCCCGTGGGCTGGATGAACGACCCTAACGGGGTGGTGTACTTTCGTGGCGAATACCACGTGTTCTATCAACATCACCCCTTCGACGCGAAATGGGGCCCGATGTATTGGGGGCATGCCAAGAGCACCGATCTGGTCCATTGGCAGCATCTGCCCATTGCGCTGGCGCCCGGCGATGACTTTGACCGTGATGGTTGTTTTTCCGGTAGCGCGGTGGTGTGTGGCGATACCCTGGCACTGATCTACACCGGGCACACCTGGCTGGGGGACGTGGGTGACGAGCGCTCGATCCGTCAAGTCCAGTGCCTGGCCACCAGCAGCGACGGCATCCGGTTCGTCAAGCATGGCGCCGTCATCGAGGCCGCGCCGCACGATTCGATCATGCACTTTCGCGACCCCAAGGTATGGCAGGAGGATGACGGCTGGTACCTGATTGCCGGCGCACGCCTGGGCGATAAACCGTTGCTGCCGCTGTACCGTTCCACGGATCTGCACGTCTGGGAGTTCCTCAACTATGTGGCCAGCGGCAGCGCAGGCGATGGCTATATGTGGGAATGTCCGGACCTGTTCCGGTTGAACGGACGCCAGGTGCTGCTCTACTCCCCTCAAGGCATGCAACCCCAGGGTTACGATCGACTCAACAAATACCAGACCGGTTATCGAGTGGGCCAACTCGACAGCGAATGGCACTTCAACGGCGGGCCTTTTATCGAGTTGGATAACGGCCACGATTTCTATGCCGCGCAAACGCTCCTGGCGGCCGATGGCCGGCGCCTTGTGTGGGCGTGGCTCGACATGTGGGAAAGCCCGATGCCGAGCCAGGCCCATCACTGGTGCGGCATGCTCGGCGTGCCACGCGAACTTGAACTGCACGCCGATCGCCTTTGCGTGTATCCGGCACGAGAGCTCACCGCGCTGCGCATGGCGCCATTGCCGGGCGCGCCTTGGTGGGAGGGTTCGGGAAGCCGGTGGGTGCCGGAAGTGAATGGCCAGATGCTCGAAATTCATGTGCATCTGGATTTGCGTGATTGCACCCACGGCCATCTCGGAATCGCCTTGCGTTGTAGCGACGATGGCCAAGAAGAAACCCTGCTTTATTACGATGCATCGTTGCAACGTCTGGTGCTTGACCGCAGTCGCGCGGGTGCGCAAGTCACTGGCCAGCGCAGCGTGGCGATTGACCCGACACAAGAACGACTGGCACTGCGGGTGTTCCTCGATCGCTCGTCCATCGAGGTGTTCGACGAAAACGGACGCTTCAGCCTCAGCAGTCGGTTCTATCCGCGACCCGACAGCCTGGGCGTGAAGCTGTTTGCCAATGGGAGTGGTGGCCGTGTCTCGATTCCCAAGGCATGGCCTCTGGCCTCGGGATGGCTGTGAGCGGCGTCATTCGAGTCGCGGGAAACCCGGGCCCTGTGTCATGATCCTGCGTCAACCTGACCGGCCTCGCCTCGCATGACTTCAGTGAAAGACGTTGCACAGCTGGCCGGCGTGTCCCTGATGACGGTTTCTCGAGCGCTCAACAACCCGGAAAAACTGAGCCCAGAAACCCTTCAGCGGGTGCGTCGCGCCATTGACGAACTGCAATTCGTACCGAGCCTGTCGGCGCGCAAAATGCGCGGCGACAACCTCCAGTCGCGCACCATCGGTGTGTTCGCGCTGGACACCGCGACCACACCGTTCGCGGTCGAGTTGCTGCTGTCCATCGAACAGACCGCGCAGCAGGCGGGCTGGAATGTGTTCATCCTCAACCTGTTGAGCAACCCGCCGACCGACCAGAACATCGACTTGATGCTGTCGCACCGTCCCGACGGGTTGATCTTCAGCGCCATGGGGTTTCGCCAGGTGTGCATTCCCGAACGCTTGAAGAGCAAACCCCTGGTGCTCGCCAATTGCCTGGCAGATGACAGTCGCCTGGTCAGTTATGTGCCCGATGACGAAATGGGGCAGTATCGAGCCGTCCATCACGCGTTGAGCCAAGGCTATCGGCGTCCGCTGTGTATCAACTTGCCCAAACAGAGCCTGGCCTGGGGCTTGCGACAAAAAGGCCTGCAGCGTGCCTGTCAGGCATTTGGCCTTGCGCCTGAGGCATTGCTGCAATACGACCTTTCCGATCACGACGCCTATGGTGAAACCGCAGCCATCCTCGACCGGCACATCATCGAGGGTCGCCCGCAATTCGACATCCTGATCTGTGGCAACGACCGGATTGCCTTTTGTGCCTATCAGCTGTTGTTGGGCCGAGGTCTGAAAATTCCCGCCGATGTCGCCGTGCTCGGCTATGACAACATGATCGGCATTGCCGAACTGTTCATTCCGCCGCTGACCACGGTGCAATTACCGTACTACGAGATCGGTCGCAATGCGGCCCGGCACCTGATTGAGGCCCTTGAGGTAGAGGGAGCCCAGAGCGTTGATTGTCCATTGGTGGTCAGAACGTCGTTGTGAGCCATCAACCCCCTTTACCGAGGGCCAGCGCTCGGTAAAGGGTTGAGTGTTTACTACGGAACGAAGTTATTACCGGCATCCGATTCACCACCAATTTCCCCCAGCATCATGACTGTTGCTCATGATCGCTGCCACGCCGCGCCCTCTCGCCTCATCCCGCCTCCCCTCCCGAGTAGTCCGAAACTCCCACACCGTCTGGGAGTATCCGCCGATGCGCAATACCTGGCGCTTATCCATAGTTGCGACCAAAGGTCAACGGTCAGGCCTAGATGACCGCAACTGCCCAGGTAAACGTAATGACTATTGAAGAACAAAACTCATCGCTGACCATTGCTCTGAGCGTGGTCGGGAGCGGCGCGAGCGTTTCGCTGGACGAAACATCCGGGTTGCAAAATGCCACCGCCACGCCAGCCCCATCGGGCGACGCTGACGACAATGACATTCTGGTGGCCTCCCTGCCCTCGACCTTCGCTACCCGTTTGACCGCCCTGGGCGCCGGTACCGCAACGGGGGCAGCGTTGAGTGGTTATACCGGTGCCGTGGGCAACACAGGCAGCAATGCGTTCACCGTCACCCCCGACCCCGGAGCCACCATTACCAATATCAGCTTCGTCGACAGCAATGGCGCACCACTCAATGGTCTGGACAGTGGCCTGGATACCCTCGATGGCACCAGCATCCTTCTCTACACGGATGCGAACAACGACAATATCGTTCTGGGCCGGGCCGGTGGCGCTAATGGCACGATCGTGTTCGCCGCCTACATCGAAGAAACCGGATCGCCGGTCTCGGGCGGCAAGATCTGGACCGTGGAGTACCAACCGCTCAAGCATACAGATACGGCGAATCCCGATGATTCGCTCAATCTGCTGAATAAGGTGTTCATCGGAGCCAGTCAGGACCTGGAATTCAGCCTGGCCAATGCCCCCTCCGGGCAGAACCTGTTCCTGATGTTCACCAAAGCGAACCCGGCAACTGAAACGGTCAATGGTGTCGTGCGGATCACGGACCCCACCATCATCGCCACCGGAAAGAACCCCGCGGACCAGTCAAGCGGCGCCAATATAACGACTGGCGACACCATCAATACCAGCCAGGCGGGTGGCCCGACCACCTTCGGCACCAACAACCAGATGATTACGGAACAGGAAGGCATTCGTTATTCGTTTGTCACGGGTGCCCGGCAGGATATGACCATTCCAAATCTGGATCAGAACGAAGCAGATGTTGAATCCAATATCGATTTTACCGGCGTCTTCAATGCGAAGATGGCCAATTTCGACGTCGTACAGCTGCAAAGCGGCAAGAGTGCCGTGGTAAAAATCAGTGCATTCAACACCGCTGTTGAATCTGGCGCGAACTTCATTAACGGTTATGTGGGTGATACGTCGGTTGCCATCACCAATGTTCGGGTTTTCAACATCAGCACCGGGCAGGTGATCGAGAACTCAAACGGATCGGTGAATGATCCGAGCATTATCATCAGCTTTTCTGGTGGGGTTGCAACCATCACCGGCGTTAAAGCCGGCTATCAGATTGAATACACCACCACGACGGACCACAACCGCGTGCTCATCGAGAACGGGGCGGCCCTGGATGCCAAGGGCACTGCCCATGCCGATTTTGATATCGGTGGTTTCACGCTGGTCCAGGCCTCTATTTCGAAAACCGAAATCGGCTCCAAAATGATTTTCGAGGACGACGGGCCGACCGCGACCGGTACCGCCGTGACGGGAACCGTCGACGAGGACGGTCTGGCCAATGGCATTGCCGG
>NZ_MUNM01000011.1 GCF_002286815.1 Pseudomonas sp. PICF141 | reverse complement strand
TTGGAACCACCTGATCCCATCCCGAACTCAGCAGTGAAACGATGCATCGCCGATGGTAGTGTGGGGTTTCCCCATGTGAGAGTAGGTCATCGTCAAGATTGATTCCAAAACCCCTGTTTGCTTATGCAGACAGGGGTTTTGTCTTTCTGGGCTATAGAAATCCAGATCCTGGAGGGAATCGGATTCAGGTCTTGCGCGCCTTGCTGCTCCTTCGTGCCAGCAACTTGCGCCACCAGATATAGATGCCCGTCACTGATAACACTGCAATCAAAACACCTAGCACCGCGATCATCACTTGCCCGGTGAGCCCAATGATCCGTCCTCCGTGTATCGGCAATTGGAGGCGATAAAAACGTTCTCCCAAAGTGCCTTGTCCTGCAATTTCCTGCCCCAGTAAACGACCGTCCGTGCCGTGGAAGAATAGCCAGGATTTCCCATGGGCTTCGGTATCATGTTGCCCAAACCCTGCTCCATAAAAGTTGTACTCAAAGCTGTAATACAACTCTCCGATTGCAGCGGTCAGCCCCAGCTTTTGCCCTTCTTGTAACGCACGTTCATAAGCCTGTTGATAACTCAGCCGCGTAACTCCCAATTCTTCGGCAGGCATGCCTCCGCGGGCCTCGTAAACGCTCGGCTCAATTGGCGAGAACAGTGAAACCGCAGGCTTGAAAACCTGGCTCGGCAGGTTCATGGCGACACTACTGATCGCAATCGGTAGCAATAACACCCAAAGCCACAAACCACCTGCCCGATGCAGGTCGAAATTTAGCCGGTAGGCATGCCCACCCTTGATCTTCCAGGCCGTCGACCATTTCTTCCAGAACGGTTTCCCACGAGGAAGCGTCAGCCAAAGCGCAATGAAACAATCGACAACCCAGGCGATCGCGACCAATCCCATTAACAACAATCCCCAGTTATCCGGCAGAACCAGGTTGTAGTGAAACTCCAGGAAGAAAGGGATGAAGTTCTCCCTTTGAAAGCAGCATTTTCCCCAGAACCGCTGCCCTTTCTGTTCGCCATTGACCGGGTCCAGATAGAACACCTGATTGGGATCGGCAAAAGGTTTTCCGGTTGCAGGGTCATTGCGAGGTACCGCGGCCAGCAATGCGGTATGGCCCGCTTCTGACGGGTACTCCATGTACCAGACTTGCAGCCTCGGATGCTCCGCTTGCAGCTTGTCGACCAAAGTGCCGGGCGGCAAACGCTGACCTTCGGCAGACGCTGAATAAAACCCCGGATTGAGCCACTCATCCAGCTCATGATTGAACGCCAGGATGCTGCCCGTAAGTCCGGCCATCAGCAGAAACAGCGCGGTCGCCAGACCAATGTAGCGATGAAGTAAAACCATAAATGCACGCATGGAATTTTCCTGCAGAGACGACAAAGCCAGCCCATGGATTCAGGGGCTGGCTTTTTTTGGATAACCAGTCGTTAGAACTGGTAGCTCACGGTAGCGGCGACATTGCGCTCTTCACCCAGGTAGCAGAAGTTCAGGCTGGCGCAGGAGGCCACGTAGGACTCATTGGTCAGGTTGTTCGCATTCAAACGAACGTCAACGCCCTTCAAACCCACCTTGCCCAGGTCATAGCCGACAGACGCATCGAACAATGTGTAGGACGGCACCTTCAGGGTGTTTTCCGCGTCGGCCCAGCTGTAGCCGACGTAACGCACGCCGCCGCCCAGGCGCAGGCCATCAAGCGCAGCGCTGTTGAATTTGTAGTCTGCCCATACCGAGGCCATATGACGTGGCGCCTGAGTCGGCGAGTTGCCCTTGTTCTCGATCACGTCGGTTGCCGTGCTCAACGTACTGATCATCGACTTCGAATATTCGATGTCGGTGAAGGTGTAGCTGCCGAGCACTTTCAGGTTATCGGTCAGCTGCATGTGCGCTTCCAGTTCCAGGCCTTGGGAGCGGACGGCGCCTACAGCGCGATAGAAGTTTTCCTGCGGCAGTTTGGTCGCCAGGTTTTCCTGATCGATGCGGAACAGCGACGCCGTGAACAAGTTGTCGGTGCCTGGTGGCTGGTACTTCAGGCCCACTTCCCACTGGGTGCCATCGGTCGGTGCCAGAGGATTGCCGGCGCTGTCGGCGTAGGAGTTTGGGTTGAACGACTCGGAGTAGCTGATGTACGGCGCAACGCCGTTATCGAACAGGTACAACGCCCCCGCCCGGCCAGTCAGCTTGGTGCGTTTGTCACTGATTTCCGTGCCCGCAGGGCGTCCAGCTTCAGCCAGCCGATTTTCATCGGAGGTTTCAACCCAGTCCTGACGCAGGCCCAAAGAGAAGCGCCACTTATCCATCTCGATCAGGTCTTGCAGGTAAACGCCGGTCTGTTCCAGGCGCCGCAGATAGCTGGTCGGGCTGTAGAAGTCGATGGCTGAATTGCCGTACACCGGATTGAACGCATCGATCGGCGCAAGACCGCCACTGGTCCAGTCGACGACTGTCTTGCGCCGCTGGTAGTCCGCGCCCATCAGCACGGTGTGTTTGGTTGCGCCAGTGAAGAACTCGGCTTGCAGCATGTTATCGACGATGAAGGCGTGGAGCTTTTCGTCGCCACCGGTGTAATAGCGATTCAACTCGTTGCTGGTGGGCGAGGTCCAGCCATAGGCATACACCTGATCGATCTTCACCTTGGAGTCGAGATAGCGGAAGTTCTGCCGCGCGGTGAAGACGTCATTGAAGCGGTGTTCGAACTGATAGCCGAAGGACTGTTGATCACGCTGGAAGCCATCAATGCCCGGTTCGCCTTCGAAGAAGTCTGGGGAGATTCGATTGCCGTTGCGTTGATGGATCGTGCCATCGGCCGGAACGCCGCCGTGATAGCCGCCGTCGGGATCGTGTTGCAGATAGGCTTGCAGCGTCAGGGAGGTATCTTCGCTGAAATCGATGCTCACTGTTGGCGCCAGGGCGAAGCGCTTTTCCTTGTTGTGGTCAAACTGTGTGTCGGACTGATCCGCCAAGCCTGTCAGGCGATAGGCGATACGCTTGTCATCATCCACCGGCCCGCTGAAGTCAAAACCCATGCCGCGCTGGCCTTGGGTGCCCACCGTGGCCTGGACCTGACGGTAGGGCTCATACAACGGTTTCTTGCTGGTCAACGCCACCAGCCCGCCTGGCGAGCTGCGACCGTAGAGCACCGACGATGGCCCTTTGAGAATATCGACTCGCTCGAGGAAATACGGGTCTACCTGCATGGTGCTGTAGGTGCCGCTGTCGCCCATGGATTTGAGGCCATCGAGATAGATGTTATCCACCGAGCCGTCATTGAAACCACGCATCGCCACGTAGTCGTAACGGTGGGTCGCGCCATAAGGGTTGGTCAGCACGCCCGGGGTGTAGCGCATCGCCTGGGACACGGTTTGCGAGCCTTGGTCGTCCATTTGCTCGCGGGTCACCACGGACACGCTTTGTGAGGTTTCCAGCAGCGCGGTACTGGTCTTGGTGGCGATCTGGCTGTGCGTTGCGTTGTAGCCATCCATGCTGCCCAGCGCGTTACCCAGGGCGAAGCCTTTGATGTCGGTGGCAGGCAGTGCCAGGGCTTCGGTTTCTGCGACGGGCCGCAGCACATAACTGCTGCCATCCTGACTGACGGCCACAAGCCCTGTGCCGTTGAGCAAATGGCTCAACGCCTGATCCGCCGAATAGTCGCCCTGTAATCCCGGCGATTGAAGGCCCTGAGTTTGAGCTGGGGTCGTGGACAGCGTGATGCCCGCCTGACGCGCGAATTGATTGAGCACATCGCTCAAGGGGCCGGCGGCGATGTTGTAGCGGTGGCTACTGGCTTCGCTGCCCTGTGCTGCAACGCCAAGTGACGGCGACAGGCCGATACCCAGTGCGGTCGAGAACAGCGCCGCGCGAATGGCGTGGCGCAATACGCCTGATTCCGGGGCGAAATGGGAAGGGTTCTTACAGGTGGCGCGCACAGTCATTGTAGATTTCCGTAGGAAGTCGCTGAAGGCAGAGTTGAATTACTTACTGACTAAGCCGGACTTGTTCCGAAAACCCGCCAAAAATAATTCAGGCCTCTCGCTCCAGCGTCACCCACCAGCGAGTGCGATAGCGTACTTGTACCGCCAGGGTTTGCGGCAGGATGGCCAGCAGCTTGTCGGTGTCGTCGAGACGGAAAACCCCGGACAGCCGCAAGTGGGCAATGTCGACCGCGCAGGTCAGATAACCCGGACGGTAACGCCCGACTTCATTAATGAAGTCTCCCAGGCGCATGTTGCGGGTGACGATCAGGCCGTCGACCCAGGCGCCAGCATCCATGTCCTGCGGCGGTGCCAACTGCGCTCGACTCCGATCGATCAGGTAACTCTGCCCGGCCTGCACCTGAGTCGGCAGCCCATCGGCGGCCCGTGGCGAATGGATGGCGACTGTGCCGCTGGTGACGCTGAGCCGCGTGCAGTCGGCGTCCTGACGAACGATGAAGCGCGCCGCCACACTTTCGAACACGCCGTGACGGCTTTGCACCCGCAACGGTCGATCAAACGAAACCCCTTCACTTGCCTCACCGCATGTCACGACGATCTCGCCGCGAGTCAGTTTGATCAGGCGCTGTTGCGCGGTGTAGTCCAGGTCCACCGCGCTGGCGGTGTTGAGCTCAAGGCGCGTGCCATCCGGTAACTGGAAACCGCGTCGCTCGCCCGTGGCGGTGGCGAAGTCGGCGGTCCACTGTTGCCCGCCGATCACATCCTTGCCCAACCAGGCCGCCGAACCCATCAATAACGCGCCCGACAGCAGCTTCAATGCCTGGCGTCGCCCGAGTCCTTGTGCGCTGTTTTCCAACGTGTTGAAAGCGACTTGAGCGCCGGGCACCGCGCGCAGAGTGCTGCTCAACTCGGCCTGCAAGGACTGCACCCGTTGCCAGGCCAGTTCGTGTTCATGGTGTTCCGCCCGCCAGACGTCGCATTGTTGGCGCAGGCTGGGATTGGTCGCGTTGTTACGCAGGCGCAGCAACCAATGAATGGCTTGTTTGACCACCTGCTGATGGGGCGCGCTGCGACGGGTCAGCGCTGAGTTATCCGCAGGCATCACGCTTCGTACCGCAGCACGTAGCAGTGATACAGCGCGTCGGCCACATAACGTTCCACTGAACGCAGGGATAACCCCATGTGTTCGGCGATCTGCTTGTGGGTAAGTCCTTCGCACTGGGCCAGCAGAAATGCCTGACGCACTTTCGGCTTCAGGCCTTCCAGCATGCGGGCGATGCTTTCCAGCAATTCGAGCACCAATGCCCGCGCCTCGGCGCTCGGGGTTTCGGCCTCGGGCAAATGGGCAATGGTTTCCAGGTATGCGCGTTCGATTTCCTCACGACGCCAATGGTCGATCACCAAGCCGCGAGCAATGGTTCTTAGAAATGCGCGGGGGGCTTTGAGCTCCAGGCGTTCGGTCCTTTGCAGCAACCGGACGAATGTGTCCTGAGCCAGATCCGCCGCATCGGCCGCATTGCCCAATCGCGCACGTAGCCATGCGTTGAGCCACCCGTGATGACTGCTGTAAAGCGCCTGTACTGCAAACTCAGGTGAAGACATGAACGCGACAGCCCGACGTCACAAATGATAATTAGTCGCATTGTCATCAAGGGTCGGAAAATTTGCAACTGCCCTTCGAACAACCACCCACAAATACGGCTATTCGAACGCTCTAGCACGCCGTTCGGCGGGTATCTGACGTGTTTCGTACAAATTCCTAAGATTTCTCCAGCTCGTGCCGACAGACTGGTGAGACATGCGTGCACCAAAGTAGAGCGGCCCCAGAATGCCGTCTGCGCGGTTACATGGAATGTTGAAACCGGAACGCATCCCCACTTTTTGCATAAGAAGCCCATGAAATGAATCTCAAGTTCAGCCATAAAATCCTGCTGGCCGCTTCAGGCGTCGTGGTGCTGGCTTTTGCGTTGTTCACTTTGTACAACGACTATCTGCAGCGAAACACCATTCGCCAAAACCTCGAGTCTTCCGTCGAGCAAGCCGGCGAGCTGACCGCCAGCAGCGTGCAGAACTGGATGAGCGGCCGCGTCTTGGTCCTGGAAAATCTCGCGCAGAACATCGCTCATCAAGGTGCCGATGCTGATTTCCCGGGGCTGGTCGATCAACCGGCCCTCACCTCGAACTTCCAGTTCACCTACGTCGGGCAGGCCAATGGTGTGTTCACCCAGCGCCCTGACGCGAAGATGCCGGACGGCTACGATCCGCGTCAGCGCCCTTGGTACAAGCAAGCCGTGGTCGCCGACAAGACCATGCTGACCCCGCCTTACATGGCCGCGGTCGGCGGGTTGGTGGTGACCATCGCCATGCCGGTGAAAAAGCAAGGCGAACTGCTGGGCGTCGTCGGCGGCGATCTGAGTCTGGAAACCCTGGTGAAGATCATCAACTCGGTGGACTTCGGTGGCATCGGTCACGCGTTCCTCGTCAGCGCCGACGGTCAGGTGATCGTCAGCCCGGACAAGGACCAGGTGATGAAGAACCTGAAAGACATCTATCCGGGCTCCAGTGTCCGTATCGGCAAAGGCAATCAGGAAGTAGAACTGAACAAGCAGGACCGCATCCTCTCGTTCACGCCGGTGAGTGGGTTGCCGAATGCAGAGTGGTACATCGGTCTGTCAATCGACAAGGCCAAGGCCTATGCACCACTGAGCCAGTTCCGCACCTCAGCGCTGATCGCGATGTTCATTGCCGTGACTGCCATTGCCGTGCTGCTGAGTCTGCTGATTAGTGTGCTGATGCGTCCGCTGACCACGATGGGGCGTGCGATGCAGGACATCGCTCAGGGTGAGGGCGATCTGACCCGTCGCCTCGTGGTGCAAAGCAAAGACGAATTCGGCGAGTTGGGCGGCTCTTTCAACCAGTTCGTGGAGCGGATTCACGCGTCGATTAGCGAAGTGTCTTCGGCGACCCGTCAGGTGCATGACCTGTCGCAACGGGTGATGGCATCGTCCAACGCTTCGATCATCGGCTCCGACGAACAAAGCGCCCGCACCAACAGTGTGGCTGCTGCGATCAACCAATTGGGCGCCGCCACCCAGGAAATCGCCCGCAACGCCGCCGATGCTTCGCAACATGCCAGCGGCGCGAGCGAACAGGCTGATGACGGCCGTCAGGTGGTGGAGAAAACCATTTTGGCCATGACCGAGTTGTCACAGAAAATCAGCCTGTCCTGCACGCAGATCGAAACCCTGAATGCGAGCACTGACAACATCGGCCACATTCTCGATGTGATCAAAGGCATCTCTCAACAGACCAATTTGCTGGCGCTCAACGCGGCCATCGAAGCGGCCCGTGCCGGTGAGGCTGGTCGTGGTTTTGCGGTGGTGGCGGACGAGGTGCGCAACCTGGCTCATCGCACCCAGGAATCGGCGGAAGAGATCCACAAGATGATCAGCTCGCTGCAGATCGGTTCTCGCGAAGCGGTGACCACCATGAACGCCAGTCAGGTCTCCAGCGAGCAAAGTGTCGAAGTGGCGAACCAGGCCGGTCTGCGACTGGTCAGCGTGACCCAGCGCATCGGCGAAATCGACGGCATGAACCAATCGGTGGCCGCAGCGACCGAAGAACAGACCGCCGTGGTGGAAACCCTCAACGTCGACGTCAACCAGATCAACCTGCTGAACCAGCAGAGCGTGGCTAACCTCAATGAAACATTGAAGGATTGCGATGCATTGTCTCAGCAGGCCAATCGGTTGAAGCAGCTGGTTGATAGTTTCAAGATCTGATTGAGGTCAGTTGAACCGCGTTATCGTTCAATCGCGGGCAAGCCCGCTCCCACATGGTTTGTGTCGTACACACATCCCCGGTGGGAGCGGGCTTGCCCGCGATTGCGGTAGATCAGTCACCGCCAGAATGAAGCCTTACACAAACAGCTTCAACACATTCCCCATCGCATCATCGGCAAACCCCTGAAGGAAATCCTTGAACCCCGGCAGGGCTTTGGCACCGCCCTGAGCCGGTTCGGCGATGATGGTCCAGATCGCCCGCGACTTGCCTGCTCCCAAGGATTCAACGCTCATCGCCGCCCATAAATTGCCTATGCCCAAGGTGTTGTAGATGAGGGTCCAGGTCATGTTCAGTGCCTGGTCGTCCCGGGAGTTGAGCTGCTCGACCACCAGGTGATTGTCGTCCTTGAAGAATTTTTTGCGCAGCGACGACACGCCTTCGCCCGTCATCTCGATGTGCGACAGCGCCGGAATGAAACGATCGAAGCCGGCAAAGTTACCGACCACCGCCCAGACTTTCGCCGCATCGACCGGTACGTCCACCGAAGATACGACGTGGCAGCCGTGAGGATTTTTGATCAGGGTATCGGGTTGCAGAGTATTCATGGTTTTGCTCCGTGCAGGTTCAGGGTGAATCAGATGAAGTTGATTTCTTTGAGGTAGTCGCAGCCGCGCCGCAGCAGCGCCGGGGATTTTTCCGGGTAGCGCGCCCCCATCTGCCGCACACCGGCCTGGGCGTTGTCGTGGCCGATCATCGAGATGTCGCCGATGTCTTCTTCGAAGCCGTTGAGGTAGAAACCCAGCACGCCGAACAGCGCGTTGTCGCTGTCGACCCGGCCCAGTTGCTGCTGCCAGTCGGCGACGCTGACCATGGAGAATTCCCGACCGGCCTCGCGGAATGACGCTACGTAGGAATCCCAGCCCAGGGGCTCGGGATTGTGCAGGTTGAACACGGCTTTTTCGGCCTGGTAACGGCTGGCGTGGAAGGCAATGAAACGGGCGAGGAAATCCACTGGCATCAGGTCGAAATTCAGCGCCAGTTCCGGCACTTGGCCGAGCTGAATCGAGCCCTTGAGCATCAGCATCAAGCGATTTTTGTGGGGCTGGCAGACGCCGCTGAGGCTGTTGAAGCTGATGTTGCCGGGGCGATAGAGATTGACCCGCACCCCACGCTCCCGCGCCCGTTCGAGGATCCGCTCGCCGACCCATTTGGACAGGTTGTAGCCATTCTTGATGTAGATCGGCGGTGTCTGCGCGGCGGGCAACTCCAGCACCCGGCCGTCGTCGGAAATCGTGCTGGACGCCGAGAGCGTCGAGACGAAGTTGAAGATCTTCTTGCTGCGCCCTTCACACAGGCGCAGGCACTCGAAAATCGGCTCGACGTTATCCCGCGCCAACGACTCGTAATCGAGCACGTGATTGACGTTGGCGGCGTTGTGCACCAGCGCGCCGAAGGTGCGGTCGATGCGCGCGTATACGTCATCCGGCAAGCCCAATTGCGGTTGGGTGATATCGGCGGCGTAAACGCTGACCCGGCTCAGGTCCAGATGGGTGAGACGATTATCCCGCAGGGCCTGGGCGAAACGTTCGGCCGCGCTTTGTCCGCCGGACTCACGCACCAGGCACGCGACCTCGGTGGCGCCCCAGGCCAGCAAAGCCTCGACGATGTGTACACCGAGAAAGCTGTTGGCACCGGTCACCAGCACTTTATGCACATCACCGCACTGGCTGATCGGTAGCGGATCGAGGTTGAGTTCGGCTGCGGCATCGATGAAGGCCTGGGGGCTGAGCGTTGAAGCGGCGCTTTGCTCGGGGCCATCGAGCAGCTTGGCGAGGGTCCGCAATGTGGGCGCTTCGATGAAGCGATTGATCGACAAACTGCGACCGAACACCTGGCGGATGCTCAGCAGCAACTGCGACAACAGAATCGAATGCCCGCCCAGGTTGAAGAAGCTTTCGTCGGTGGCAATCTCCTCGACCGGCAGCTCAAGCAATTCGGACCACAACTGACGCAATTGCATCTGCATCGGGGTCTGCGGCTGGCACCGCTGACTGGCGACCTGGACCTGTCCCGAGGTTGCGAGCAGAGCCCGTCGATCGACCTTGCCGTTACTGGTGTAAGGCAGGCATGGCAGTTCAATGTAGGCGCCGGGATGCATGTAGCCGGGCAGCGTGTTTTGCACATGCTCGCGCAAGGCCGAGAGGGCGGTGCCAGGCTGCTCTTGCCTGGGGTGAACCAGGTACGCAAGGATCCGTCGCCGTTCATCGACCACCACGGCCACCTGACGAAACAGCTGGCTTTCGCGCAGGCAATGCTCGATTTCCTCGGGCTCGACCCGAAACCCCCGGATCTTCACCTGGTTATCACGACGGCCACTCAGCTCGATCCCGTCATCGGTCCACTGGCCGATATCGCCGGTGCGATAAACACGCAAAGTCTGCCCGTTGGGCAGCGTCAGGTTGAGGTAGCGCGCCGCCGTCAGCGCTGGATCATTCAGATAACCCAGGCCGACACCCGGCCCGGCGATGTACAGCTCGCCGGGTGTGCCTTGAGGCACTGGTTGCAGTTGCTCATCGAGAATCAACACCCGGGCATTGGCGATGGGGATGCCGAGATTGCGATTGCTGTCGCCGACGCAAAATTGCCGCGTGGTGGCCAACACCGTGGTTTCGGTGGGGCCATAAATATTGTGGAATCGGCACTGCGGTGCGAGCTGCTCGATCACGAACGGCTCGCAGACATCGCCACCGGTAATCAGGTGCTCAAGACCCAGCGGTGCTTGCAGCGGCATGACGCTCAGTAGCGCCGGAGGCAGGAAGGCGTGGGTCACGTGCTGCCCGCCAATCAACTCGACCAATTGCTGTGGATCGCGGCGCTGGTCGTCGCTGGGCACCACCAGTCGTGCGCCTTGGATAAAGGTCGGCAGGATATCCAACAGCGACGCGTCGAAATTGATGGTGGAAAACTGCAGCGACCGACTGTTGCGCTGTAACCCGACATGATCGGCGTACCAGGCACAGAAATGGCTGAGGTTGCGATGGCTGAGCAACACGCCCTTGGGCTGGCCAGTGGTGCCGGAGGTGTAGATCGCCACGGCCGGTTCGTCGATATTCACCGTGCGGCGGATCAGCGAGGCCGGGAGACCGGGTTTGGGCGAAGGCAGACGGCGAATGTCCAGCATCGGCAGCGAGACGTCGCCCAGATCGCTGGCGCCGTCGTGCAACAGCAAATCTGCGTTGGCGTTTTCCAGAATGAAGCGCCGACGTTGTGCCGGATGCTGCGGGTCAAGCGGCAGGTACACCGCGCCGTAACCCAGCACCGCCAGAATCGCCGCGTACAGCTGCGGCGACTTGGGCAGGCACACGCCGATCACCACCGGGCGGTCGGTTGCGCTGCGATGGCGCAGCATGTCCAGCATCGGTTGTTGCAAGCTCAGCGCCAGGCTGCGTAAGGACTTGTAATCGACGAGCAAACCATCGACCCACAGGGCCGGTCGCGTTGCGTCATCGAGCATGCGCTGCTCAATGCTGTGCATCACCGGTACTTGGGCGGCGGCCAGCAGCCACGGCACAGCAGGCGCATTTTGGCGGTGTTCGAAGGCCAGCATCTCCAGTGCATCAAGCCCATGCAACAGTGGCTCGGCAGCGCCGATTTCCACTGTGGGCCAATGATCGAAACAGGCCTCATCCCGGGAAAACTGGCTGACCAGCCATGCGCCGCTTTCGCCTACCGCTGCCAGTGTGCGCAGGCGCAGCGACTGGCCGTTGCCGCTGCTTTCAGGCGCGACGGGCTGGCACCACAACAGCCGTTGCGCTCCGTCGCGAAAAACCACCACGGGTTGCGCCAACGTCTCATCCGCCAGGGCATCGAATGACACGCGCACCTCCAGGCGAGAGCGGGCCTGGAGGCCGTGGCAGGGTACCGTTCCGTCGTCGATCAACACATCTACCGGGCCGTGACTGACCGGCGATTCAATACGCACGACACCATGGCCGTGCCGTTCAAGTTCAAGGGCCAGTTCGGCCATTGCCTGGCTGCGGCCAGACACTGCAATTTCGAGGCGTCTCATGGGGCGGATCCTCAGGGGGTCAAATAATCGGCCAGGGCGTCGCGCACGCAAGGGGAGGCGAGCATCGAACTGCTGCGAAAGAAGCGCGTGATGTTGCCCACCAGCGGATGAAACCGGTTGATGGGGTAGGCCAGCGCACTGGCGTCTTCACGCAAGGACTGGCGCACCGATTCGTCGACAGGCAGGTGAGCGATCAGCTCGAAGTCGAATGCCTGCTGCAGATCGCTCGCCAGATACTGGGCGATAAAACCCGGCATCAGTCGCGCTATCGCGTGGCGGTCCTCTTCGGGGGCGCCGTGCCAGTAAATCTGCACCAGCCGCGTCCAGAAACCGGCATGACGCCCCTCGTCCATAAGGTGATCGGCCATCAAACCCTTGATCGAAGCCTTGACCGAATCGTCCCGGGCGAAGGCCGCCACTTCGTTGGTCACGGTGTTTTCAGCAATGGCGATGCAGATCAGCTCTACGGCGCTGAGCAAGTGCTTCGGTGCCCGGGCCAGCGTCGCCGGTACCGCGCGGCTGAGTTCGATCTGCATGGGCAACGGGATTGGTGCGATGCCGGTCATGTCGATGGTCTGCTGCATGAAATCCATCGCCACCAGAGCGTGGTAATCCTCGTCCACCACGACCGTCATCGCGTCGTAGCGGCAGGCGAACGGGAACTCGATGCCGAAGCTGTTCTTGGCGATGCGGCGGGCGGTGTTGTCCACCAGCTCGGTCTCGAAAATCACCACGTCGTTGATGAATTTGTAGAGGCTCTGCACCAGCACAAAGTCGCGCAGCTGCGGGCAGTGGCTGAGAAAGGTCTGGCTGTGCACCAGGGGTTGGCGGCTCATGGGAAAGATCAGCTTGTCGTCGTCTTCGAGCCGGCGCCGGGGTCGGGTGCGGATCGTGGCGCGGCTTTCCCAGGCGTCAGCGAAAGATTGGTAGTGGATGGCATTCATGGCGTCACCTGCGCAACCGGTTGGGTCATGCTCTGGCGCAGGCCATCCCACAGGGCGGCGCGGCTTTGGACGGCGGCGAGCGCGGCGGCCAGAACTTCGGTTTCACGCTGCGGGTCGCCATCGATCAGCCGTGCCAGCAGTTTTTCCGCCGCCGGGCCATGGTCTTCGGAATCGACTTCGATGTGCCGTTGCAGGTAGTAACGAAACGTCGGCGCTTGATCCAGGCCAATGCCCCAGGCATCCAGCATGCGCTGAAACATTTGCGGAATGACGCTTTCCCGACCGTGCACGAACGCGGCAGCCACGCTGTGTGCCGGAGCGTGCAAAGCGGTGTGCAGGGTCTGGCGAACGAACCGGGCCGCCGCCGGTTCAATCTCGACGCTGTCCAGCGCAGTCTCTGGGTTCACGCCCTCCTGTTGCAGCGTGATAAACCGTTCAATGGCTCGCGTGTCCGCGCCGATTTCACGCATGGCGTCCAGATACAGTTCGAAGTGACTGCAATACCCCGCCCCCGGGCGGTCATCCGTTTCCTCGCCCAGCACGATTTCGTTGATCAGACGTGCAGCTTGCGGGTCCGCCGGCGGCAGCCAGGGCAGGTGGACACACGTGAGTTCACGTTGCAGCCGTTTGGTCAGCGACATGAAGTCCCACACTGCAAAAACATGGCTTTCCATAAACCGGCGCAATAAGTTAATTGATGTTATTTCAGAAAAAACAGGGTGTTGACCCAGTTCAAGTTTTTTCAGAGAAAGTTGTTCTTTAGTGGGCTGCATATGAACGTCCTCATCAATGTTGTTTGTCGGCAAAGTCACCCGTTTTTTATAAAGGGCGAGCGGGTGCCTGAACCGAAATCCATGAAATGCCAAAGTTGTTTAAATATTCGCTCTCTGAAGGCTGATGCCGGCTTGCAGGTCATGCCTGGTGGGCCTTTGCCGAAAGAAGGAGCGGTCGATAACGACTCGACGAAGAAAAAACTAATACACGAAACAAGTAGGCGGCAAGCGATATTTTAATTATTTGAAGTTGATGATTTATTGGGCGTGAAGTGGCCTTGTAAAACTTTTTATATAAGTTTTATTGAGGCGAAGTGGCTCCTTCCGATTTGTATTCATCAGAATTGAATAGATTGAGTGAATGCCTCACTCAGAGCACTTCAGGGAACAGGGAATCAAGATGTGATGTTTTATGGGCGGGACGTCGGTCGGACTTCCGATTATCCCGCCTGTTGGCGCCGCTCCTTGCGTATTGGCTTCGATTCGCCTGGTTTTTCTGTCAGGCGCTGACTTCTTTGGTCTGTTTGAATCGATAAACGCAAGAGTGAGCCTAAATCAATGGCAGTGCCATTGATCTGATGGCGGCGAGCGGTCGCGCACACGGCTTCGCCGCGCCAGGCAAGAGCGGACATGGAGAAAGGGGAATATGTAAGAAAGTGATACGCCGGCCAGGTCGCCGGCGAGCCGTCAACGTTTCGTTTGTTCCAGATACCGCCGCATGGTGGCGGAGGCTTTTTCCAGATGCTGCTCCAGCAAGGCAACCGCTTTATCGATGTCTTTGGCCATCACGGCTTTGAGCAGTGCGCGATGATCGTCTTGGGTGAGTTTACCCAGCCCCATGGACGACAGATGAAAGCGCAGGAAGCGCTCTTCTTCGTTGAGCTCGCGCTCGATCAGGGCAAGAAGCTTGCGGTTAGGTGCCTTGTGGTAAAGCGACATGTGAAACAGCCGATTGAGTTTGCCGATCTCGGCATAATCGGTTTGCGCTTCCAGTTGCTCGATATATTGGGCCGACCGCGCCAGATCGCTGTCATCGAGCAGCGGAATGGACAGGCGCAAAGCGAAAGACTCCAGCACTGAGCGCAAGGCGTAGGTCTCGACCGCATTGTTGTCGATCAGCGGGGCCACCACAGCACCTTTGTGCTGGATCACATTAAGCAGTGACTGCGCCTCCAGCTGGCGCAATGCCTCGCGCACCGGCATACGGCTTACGCCGAACAGGTCCGCCAATTCCTGCTGGCGCAGGGCAGTACCCCGAGGCAAGCGTCCGTCCAGGATGGCCGCGCGCAGGGTTTCTTCGATTACTGAGCGTGCCAGATGAGCGGGAATCGGCCCGTTGACCTTGATACTGCTGAGAGGGCTAGGCTTCTGTGTCACGACAAACGCACCCTGTTTGGCTGATAAATTCTGGATCCAAATGGACCCTAGTGACTGGCTGACAGGTTGTCAAACGGGCAAAAGATCGCATTACCTTAAAGTCTAGCGTGCCGACGGTGATCTCACCGTGCCATTGTCTTTTGCCGGGCTAACCTGCACCATCAACCGACTTCCACCTGCCGACCCTGGATGCCCCGCATTGGCGGTACGTTTCGCGATCCCTCGGATTTTGCTCTGGCCAGGCTGCGCGCTGCTACTGGCCGGCGTAATGCTGGGCGGGCTGCATGCCGACTGGGATTTTTCGCTGATCAGCCGCCGCGCGCAGGCATTGTACGGGCCTTTGGGTGAAGGGCAGCAGCGCATCGATGCCTGGCAGCAATTGCTGGCCACGCAGAAGCAGATAGACGAGCTGGAACAGCTCAACGTGGTCAACCGGTTCTTCAACAAGCAGATGCACTACGAAGAAGATATCGATCTGTGGCATGAGGTCGATTATTGGGAAACGCCGATCGAAGGCTTATGGAAAGGCGCCGGTGACTGCGAAGACTACGCTATCGCCAAATATTTCAGCCTGCGCCGTCTCGGTGTTTCCAGTGACAAGCTGCGTATCACCTACGTCAAGGCATTGCGCCTGAACCGCGCGCACATGGTGCTGACCTACTATTCGAGCCCGGAAGCCATGCCTTTGGTGCTCGACAGCCTGATCGACGCGATCAAGCCTGCCAGCCAGCGAACCGATTTGCTGCCGGTCTACTCTTTCAATGCCGAAGGGTTGTGGTTGCCGGGTGCCAAGGGCAACAAAAAGGTCGGAGACACCAAGCGCCTGTCCCGCTGGCAGGATGTATTGAAGAAAATGCAGGCCGAAGGTTTTCCGGTCGAGACGACTAATTAGGAGCACGCGCTCAGATGTCTTTGTTCAAACAGCTGTTGATCGCTATCTGTCTGTTCCTGGTGGTCGCCTTCACCGGCAGCTTCATGGTCAGTCTCGAAAGCTCGCGTACCCAATACGTCAACCAGTTGCGCTCCCACGCCCAGGATGCAGCCACGGCGTTGGCGCTGTCCCTGACGCCGAACATCGACGACCCGGCAATGGTCGAGCTGCTGGTCAGTTCGATCTTCGACAGCGGTTATTACGCGAGCATCCGTGTGATCGATCTGACCAACGAGGAGACGCTCGTCGAGCGCAGCGGCATTGCGACGGTCACCAACGTGCCGGACTGGTTCGTCAATCTGATCGGCCTGGAACCGGCCGGTGGTGACGCGCTTGTCAGCCGTGGCTGGGAGCAGGCCGCGCGGGTCGAGGTGGTCAGCCATCCGATGTTCGCGTTGGCCAAGCTGTGGCAGAGCGCGTTGGGCAGCCTCGTCTGGCTGCTGATCTGTGGCGCGGTGAGTGCGGTGCTGGGCGCGCTGTTGCTGCGCCGGCAACTGAAGCCGCTCGATTACATGGTCAAGCAATCCCACGCCATTGCGCGCCGCGAATTCCTCAGCTTGCCCGAACTGCCGCGTACCCCGGAACTGCGGCGGGTGGTGCAAGCCATGAACCAGATGGTCGAGAAGCTCAAGGCGCTGTTCCAGGAGCAAGCCGAACGCAGTGAAAAATTGCGGGCCGAATCCTATCAGGACAACCTGACCGGCTTGGCCAACCGGCGTTATTTCGAGATGCAGTTGAACGCGCGAGTGAGCAATCCCGAGCAGGCCAGTTCTGGCTATTTGCTGCTGTTGCGGGTCAAGGATCTGGCGGGTTTGAACCAGCGGTTGGGCGGTCAGCGTACTGATGAGTTGTTGCAAGCGGTGGGCGAGCAGTTGTCCCGTGAGTGCGCCAGGTACCCGGAAACCCAAAACCTTGTCACGCGCATTCGTGGCGGTGAATTCGCCGTGCTGGCGCCGGGGCTGGTGCGCGAAGAAGCGCTGCAACTGGCGAGCAACCTCGACAGTGCCTTGGCAAGCCTGCATGCAACGGGCGCCACGGACGTGGCGACGGTCGCCTCGATCGGGCTGGCGCCGTTCGCCCATGGCGACTCGCCGCAAGCGGTGATCGGTTTGGCCGACCAGGCACTGGCCCAGGCGGAAAGTCAGGGCGAACCGAGCTGGGCGTGTCTGGATCAAGGCGCGTCGACGCGGGGTGGCGATGATCACCATGCCTGGCACACCTTGCTCGATCAGGCGTTGAATCAGCAGCGTTTCGAGCTGTACTTCCAGCCGGTGGTGGCCAGTCAGGACACGCAGTTGGTGCTGCATTACAAAGTGCTGTCGCGTTTGTTCGACGAGCAAGGCCAAACCATTCCCGCCGGGCGTTTCCTGCCCTGGCTCGAGCGTTTTGGCTGGACCGCGCGGCTCGATCGTTTGATGCTGGAACTGGTGCTCGAACAAATGGCCGGGCATGACGAATCGCTGGCGCTGAACCTGTCTTCGGCGACCCTGGCGGATCCGCAGGCGCTGAACAAAGTATTCGAAATCCTGCGTCAGCATTCGAGTTTCGGCGAGCGACTGACCCTGGAAATCGGCGAAGAACAATTGCCCGAGCAAACAGTGCTGGAGCAGCTGACACGGCGTTTGCGCGAGCTTGGGTTCTCGTTGAGCCTGCAGCGTTTTGGTGGACGTTTCAGCATGATCGGCAATCTGGCGCGGCTGGGGTTGGCGTACCTGAAGATCGACGGCAGTTACATCCGGGCGATTGATCAGGAGAGCGACAAGCGGCTGTTCATCGAGGCGATTCAGCGGGCGGCGCATAGCATTGATTTGCCGCTGATTGCCGAGCGGGTCGAGACTGAAGGGGAGTTGGCGGTGATTCGTGAAATGGGGTTGTATGGGGTTCAGGGGCAGTTGTTTGGTGAGCCGAAGCCTTGGCAGTAGCCCACTGATCGTTCCCACGCTCTGGGCGTGGAATGCAGCCTGTGAGGCTCCGTCATAACGGTGTCAGGCGCAACGTCGGCGGTGTGGCGGGAACGTGAGGTAGCACAGATGATCGTTCCCACGCTCTGCGTGGGAATGCAGCCCGTGACGCTCCGCGTCACAATGGTGCCAGACGCAACGTCGGCTGTGGGCTGGAACGCGGAGCGTCCCTTGAGGCATTCCCACGCAGAGCGTGGGAACGATCGGCGTCGGGCGTTAGATCAACCCTGTCTCATCATCATCGATCAATTGGCTCAACCCGCCCAACGCTTCACGGGCCTGGGTCCGGTCCATCAGCTTGGCTTGCGCAGCCGGCGGCAGGTCGGTGACGCGGATCACACCTTTTTGAGTCAATACCTGAATCAAGTCGTCGAGTACCCGGATCATCTCCAGGTCGCTCTGCTTGAGCTGCTTGAGGCTGGTCTCAACCACTTCATGGGCAAACCAGGCCTGGATTTCATGGTGATCGGCCGGCAGCGTTTCCGTGGCCTCGGCGTAGGCCGTGGCTTCCACACGCACCAACTGACCTTGCGCATCGCGTTGCACGTAAAACATTGAGCATCCCTCGGAAATGGACCAGCGTCGTGCTGTCAGCAGCATAGGCCAACGCAGGCGAGTATGCGGTGCGACGACCAAATCGTCACCCGTGAGGTGGGCGCAAACGTGACGGCCGCCCGGTCTGGGCGGCCGCCAGCTTGTGGATCAGCTGTTGTTGTGATCGACCTTGATGGTCGGGTCACTGCCGGCGATCAACGAGTTGATGCTGGCACTGGACCAATTGTTGCCTTCCAGTTTGATCGTCACGTCCGGGGTGGCTGCTGCGGCGTCGGCACTGTTGAACTTGCCACCGGAGCTCACCTGCAGAGACGACACACCATCCACCGTGGTGATTTTCAGGAAGTTATCAATGGTGCTGCCGGTTTCGCCCTGCAACAGATCACGCAGGTCGATGCGGTCGCCTTCGCTGGCCTTGAAGTCCTTGATCACGTCGCTGCCGGTGTCGCCGGCCTTCCAGATGAAAGTGTCGGCACCCGAACCGCCAATCAGCATGTCGTTGCCTTGACCACCGACCAACGAGTCATTGCCGCTGCCACCCAGCAGAATGTCATTGCCCTTGCCGCCATCGAGGAGGTCATTGCCACCCTGGCCGAAGAGAATGTCATTACCCGCGCCACCCAGAAGCGTGTCATTACCATCATGAGCGCCAGAGACGTCGAACTCGGTGTAGTGCTCGGTGATGTATTGGTGCACGTTGCTGGTGGTGACTTTGCTGACATCGACGCCGGTCTGCTGGGCCACGTATGCCTGCATGGCCTGATAACCCTCGCCGGCAATGCCGTTGAAGCTCACCAGATCGCCGAACAGAAGGTCGTTGCCGTCACCGCCGTTGACCGTATCGGCGCCCGGCATTGTCGATTCGGTATGGCCGATGATCGAGTTGGCCAGGTCTTTCGGGTCGATGTTGGTTTGCGGCGTTTGATCCGAATCGTACGGCTTGAGATCGCCGAGGGTGACGTCTTTGTTCAGGCCGATGGCCTCCACCGTCGACACGTTACTCAGCAATGTGAAACTGCTGGTGGAATTGTCGATGGCGATTGAATCGGTGTAGCTGCCGGTGCCATCGCGATAGGACAGTTCGTACGTGCCGTTACCCTCGGCATGGAGGGTGCCCAGGTCAGAACTGTGCCAGTTGCCCTTTTTATTCTGAGTCATCAACGTGACATTGCCAGCGCTGTCGATGGTCAGGGAGTGAGTGCTGTCCAGGTCAACGGAATAAGTCTGCCCCAATTTGTAATTGGTGGTAGTGATGACGTCATCGAGCGTCACATTGCCGTACAAGATCGGGTTGGTCTCTTCACCGCTCTGGTAGTAGGTCGGCTTGCCATCGGTGATGAAGTACGTGAGGTTCTTCGCGCCGGTGTTGGCCATCGCATCGGCACTCTTGAACCAGTTGGCCGTGGTTTTGAACACGTCCTCGTAGTTGGTGCCGCCGCCGGACGACATCGAGTCCAGCACGGATTTGAGCAAGGTCAGGGCGTTCGGGTCGTTCAGGTTCACCGACACTGATTTGTTGACCTTGTTATCGAAGTCCGCCAGGAAGATGTTCACCGTCCCGGAGTTGTTACCCATGCTTTGCTTGAGGGTGTTGAACACCGCAGTCAGCGAATCCTTGGCGGCGCTGATCGAAGAAGCGCTCATGCTGCCCGAGCTGTCGACCATGAAGGCGATGTTGTAGTTGGTGCCCGGCACCACGGTCAGCCCGCCGATGTCGGCGACCATGATGTCGTTGCCGTCGGTACCGGTGATAGTGTCGTTGGCGGCAGTGGCCGTCACCGCGTTATAGACCGACGGGTAAACCGTGACCGGGATCTGCGCGGTACTCGGTGCCGAACCGCCATGGGCTTCGGTGGATGTCGATGTCACGGTCAGGGTGAACTGGCCGTTGTAGTACGGCGGCGGGGTGATGGTCAGCGTGCCGAGGTTCCAGCCGGTGACGTTGGCTTCACCGTTGGTGGTGGTGAAGGTGTGGCCCGCGCCATCGCTGAGCACCGAGCCCTCCGGCATGCCGCTGATCTTCACGCTCAGGCTTTCAGAGCCGTCGGTGTCGGTCAGTGCCGTTTTGATCGCGGACAGATGAACGCTGGTGCCTTCGGCACCTTCGTTGAGTTTGTAGCCGTCGTAGTAGCCTTCGCCATTGGTGCCGTGCAGGTCGGAAACCGTCACGCCAAAAGCGGCCAGATCCGTCACGCCGGTGTACAGCGGCACGCCGGCACTGCTCAAGTCGACCGCCGCACCGCCGTTGACCGACAGGTTGACGTCATAGCTGCCCGGGCCGCTCTGATTGTGGTGGTAGATATCCAGGGTGTAATAACCGCTGGTGGTCGGGATGAAGGAACCGTTCAGGTTTCCGCCCGCGCCCCAAGTGATTGCGGCCACGTTTTTACCGCCGACGGTCACCAACAGGCTGTCGTCACCGGAGCCGCTGAAGGTGTACGTCTTGCCGGCTTCGAGGTAAATCAGACCAGAGGTTTTCGAGGCGGTGCCGGCCGTGACGCCACCATTGGATTGCACATTGGTCACGGTGCCGCTGGAGTTCGGTGTACCCGCGCCGTCGATGACCGATTTCAGCGTGCTGGAAGACGCGCCGCTGCCATCGGTGCCAAGGCCCGACAGACCGGTCCAGACTTCCTTGATCAGCCCGGTGGATTTGACGCTGTTGTCCGCGACGCTCAGGGATGGCGCGTCGGCAACCGGCGTGATGTCGATTTTCACCGTGCCGGTGCTGCCCAGCAACTGACCGTCGGTTGGCTGGAACTTGATCTGTGCGTAGTCCGCCTGATTGTTGCCCAGGCTGCTGCCACCGTAACCATCGATGCCCGATTCATTGGCATCTGGCGTGAAGCGCAACTTGCCGGCGTCGATATCGGCCTTGCTGAAGGTCTGGTTGGTGGCCACGTCTTTCCAGGTCGCCCCGTCCAGGTACTGCAACTTGCCATCGCCCGGCAGCTGAGTGATTTTCACCCCCAGGTTGGCGGTTGCGCTGTCGACATCGCTGACGCCGAAGGTCGACCAGCCGAGGATCAGCGGGGTGTCTTCGGTGCCGGTGACGTTAACCGGTGCAGCGGTCGGCGCCTCGTTCACAGCCACCACGTTGACGGTGGTGGTCGCGGTGTTGGAGTAGTTGCTGCCATCGGTCACCGTCACGGTGATGATCCGCGGCACGGTGCTCGGATCTTCACTGCTGTTGGTGAAGCTGATGTTTTTGATCTGCTGCATGTAGTCGGCCAGCGTCGCGTTGCCCGACAGGGTCAGGGTAACGGTGCCATCCTGGCTGTTGGCGTTGATGCTGATGCCATTGATGCTGTTGCCCAGGTTCAGCGCATCGCCCGGCTGACGGTTGGTCAGCACGATGGTCGCACCGGTCAGCATCGTGCTGTCCGGGTCGGTGATGCTCAGGTCGGTGTCGCCGATCGACACGCCCTGGCCGGTGGTGCCTTCAGTGAAGGTCACGTTGTAGTTGGCCCCGGTGCCGCCGCTGGAGTTGTTGGCGTCCAGGTCGAGAACTGGCGCGGCATCGTTGTCGATGATCGAGGTGCTGACGCTACCGTTGGTGGCGCTGACTGCGAGGTTTTCGAAGTTGCCGCCGGTGGCCGAGTCGATCTTGACCACGAAGTTCTCGGTGCCTTCGGTGAGCTTGTCATCCAGCGTCGCGACGTCGAAACTCGCGCTGCTGGCGCCCGCGGGGATTTTCACGGTGTACACGCCGGTGAAGTCCGAACCGTCGGCGGCGGTGCCGCTGTAGACGATTTTCAGGGTCACTTCAGTTTGCGCCGGGTGAGTCAGGCTGACGGTGTAGCTGGCAGTCTGGCCTTCGGTGACCGAGGTGCTACCGCTGATGCTGGCTTCGGTTTTGTCGATCGTGTCGGTAACAGTCGTGACCGCAGCAGTGTTGCTGGTGACCAGATTTTCGAAGTTGCCGCCGGTCGCGCCAGTGATGGTTGCTTCGACGGTGCCGGCGTCTTTGTAGACGTCGTCTTTCGGTGCATCGATGGTCACGGA
>NZ_MUNM01000010.1 GCF_002286815.1 Pseudomonas sp. PICF141 | reverse complement strand
TCTTCGCGGGCAAGCCTCGCTCCTACAGGATCAATAAAAAAACCGCCGAAGTTGTGTGTGCCGGATCAGAAGTAGTACGGAAATTTCAGGCTGAAGGAAAAGTCTGGCGAATCCTCAGTCAGGCCGATGGCCAGGTTGGGAACGATCGTCAGGTTGTCCGTTGCGGCCAGGGTCATGCCGATGTTGAAGTTGGCCGAGTTGTAATCGCTGTTGGAAATCGATTGCCAGTCGCCATCGTCCGGCTTGATTTTGCTCTTGCTGGCGAACTGATCCGTGAACGAGAACGACATACTCATCTTCTCGTTCAAGGCGAAGGCAATACCGGCGCCGATCTGCCAGGAGTTGCCCAGTTTCACATCCCCGGGCACCTTGGAGTTGACCTGAGGGCTGATGTCGCTGAAAGAATCTTCCATGTTGTAGGTGTAGGCCAAACTGCCGAACAGTACGGCCGGGTCGAAGCTCTTGACCAGCGAGAGCCCCGGGGTGATCGACCAGACACCATTGCCGGTAGGCAATTCCTCGGGTACCGAGAGGTTATCGTTGTTCGGGTCGTTGACCAGCTTGATGCCGTAAGGGTCTTCACCGGTCGGCGCCTTGACGCGCAGTGTAAAGACCGCGTCGGGCAGATTGGCCGACTCATCGAGAAACTTGTAGGCAACGCCAACGTTGACATCGCCAATGGTCGGGTCGCGGGTCACGGTGGCGTCCGACGTCACCGGGCTTGCGCCACCGGCGCCACCGGAGGAATACGTCGATTGGCGATACACCACGGGGACGTTGATGTCGAACTGCCAACGTTGTGCCACGTTGTAGCGGGCGGTCAGGTCCAGGGTCCAGTTATCCGCCTTGATGCGGTCGAGGTTGATGTTACCCAGGAAAATGGAGTCCAGTGCCAGAAAGCCGTTGAGCACCAACGCACGGGTATCGTAGTGCGTGTACGTCAGGCCGGTTTCGATGCTGAACTTGCCGCCGCCGAAGAAGCCGCTGGCTTCGTCATACAAGTTGGAAACGCTTTGCGCAGGCTCTGAATCATCCTTGAGCGATTGGCCGTATGAACTGCCCGTGGTTCCAGGCGCACCGGCGGCCACTGTCTGACCACTCCCGGGCGTTTCTGCGGGAGATTTGGTCAAGCGTTTGGGGGCAGGCGTCGCAGGTGTTTCTTCGACTTGGCGAATGCGCTGTTCAAGAACCATCAGCGCGTTCTGTTGTGCTTCGTAACGCTGTTTCAGCTCCATGAGTTCTTTTTTTAGTGCTTCGACCTGGGGGTCCGGTGCTGCATACAGCAGGGGGACCGGGGCCAGGCTACTCAAACAAACGATAGCTCTGAACGTCAACGATCGGTGCATGGGTTAACCGTCCCTTTACTGACTACGTCTGGATGACACTGAGCGTAGATCAGAATCCTTGAGTGCGAAGACCTTTGAGTTGGTCCAGGTTGCCGTTCAGCGACCCGGTTGTCACGTTGTCACGCAGCACGACATTGAAGGATGTGAGGTTGTTGACCTGGTTGCCACCGCCGAGCAACGTCGTGTTCTGCATCAGCCCGCCTTCGGCCAGGCGTTGTTCGGTGCTGCCCTGATTGTTGTTGGCCACGATGTTGAGTTGCACACCCATCGCGGTCGAGGAAACGCTTAATGCGCCCGCGCCATTGGCACCGACCATCGTCGAGCCTGCGGCCAATGCCTGACCCTGTTGTTCCGTTGCTGGCGCTTGGCTAGCCTTTGTGACGTTGATCTGAACGTTGTTGTAGGCACTGTTATGGTCGCCGGCAGCACGCACGACTTGAGTGACGCCTTCGGTGCTGTTGAGGCCATTGCCACCCGTGACGATGCCGGTGCCTTGTGAACTCGTTGAGCCATTTCCCTTTTCATTGATCATCGACACATAGAACTGTGGCTTGATGGTCGATTGTTGAATGTGCATCGAGGACGTTGCCCCGATCACTTCACCGTTGGCATTTTGCCAAGTGCTGGTCATGACAATGCCGAAACTGATAATCCGCCCTGGCATGACATAGCGGCCGCGCAGGGTCGCCAATTCCTGATCTTTCAGCTCAATGGGTTTGAACGTCTGTGCCTGGGTCGGGAGGCTGGCGGCCAGGCAAGCCACGACCAGCCAGAGTGGAGTCTTCATGGGATGCTCCCGGAGCGTCGTGCTCCTTGTTATCAGAAGAAATCGCTTTGGATGAATCCGAAATCCATCAATTCTGCGTCTCGCACCGGGGTGAAGGTGTTGATGCGGTTCTTGGCGGTCAGTGGCATCGGTGGGTCGAGCAGCGCATTGGCTTTGTCGTAGCCCTGACCGATGACGGCAAAGATGATGCCGTTCCAGCCTTTTACAAAGTCATCGACTTTGTAGCGTTTATGACCGAGTACCGGATCTCCGATATAGACCCAGCCCCTGTGAACTCTTTGCATGACCACGAAGTGTTTGTAGCCACGGATATCCAGAAGCACGACAACCGGAATTCTGATGTCGCTCAACGTTTGCGGCGCTACCCGGTAGCCACGGGCCCGCATGCCGATACTTTCCACGTAACGCTTCATGTCGAGCATGGAGAAGCCCTGGACACGGACAAGATCCTGATCGGAATGTGCCAGCATGCCTTCGATGATCTGTTCTTCATCGACGTCCAGCCAATAGGCTTGGCGCAATATGGTTGCCAGCGCAGCTGCGCCGCAACTGAAGTCGGTTTTCTGTTGCACCAGGTCGGCAAACTTACGCTCGCGTATGCTCTGGATCGGCTTGTACACCACCGCGCCACCCGGCAGGACGGACAGCGGCATTTGTGCAGCTTCGCTCACACTGGCCACGCACAGCAAAAATGCCAAGGCAATAATGCGCATGGAAGGACGCCTTCTGGTTGTGTTTGAAACAGGCCCCCGTGAGGGGGCCTCCAGAGACAGCAATTAGAACGAGTTGTTGGAAATGGCCAACGAGTTGCTTTGTTGGTTGCCCACACCCGCAGCCACGTTGACGCCCAGGTTGCCGCTGCCACCATTCACCGAACCGTTCAGGCTTGCGGTGTTGGTCACAGGGTTTGCCCAGCCAGTTGGAGTCAGCACTTGATAGGAATAGGTGTTGCTCAAATCAAACGAACTGCTCTCGCTGTAGCTTTTCGATTTGTCGTACGAGGATTCGGACTCTCTACTGCCCGATTTTTCAAACGAGGAGGCGGACGATCTTTCCCACGATTTATCGAACGACCTTTCGAACGAGGAATCGCTCGACCTTTCACGCGACGCGTCGAAATTTGCATCGATCGATGCGTCAACCGATGCGTCGACAGTCCTGGTGCGGGTGCGATCGCCATTACCATTGTTCCAGGTAACAGTTCTGGTGGCATTCGCAGAGGCCTCCAAAGCAGCGCTCAGAGAAGCACTGGTGTTGGAGCTGCTGTCCGAGCTTCTGTAGCCGTTCACATCAACGCTTCTGGAACCACTCGCCTCGGAACTCCTGGAACCACTCACATCGAAGCTCGAAGAAGCGCTTTGGTTAACGCTCAAATCGGAAGACTTGTCGCGAGAGGCACTGCCGCTGGCCGTTGTGGTAAGGGTTATCGTATCCAGGCGGGTGGTCCGATCGGCGTAGTTATTCACTACCAGGCCAGGACCTTGTTGATCGGCAGAGGCGGTGGCGGTGGCATTACCGAGCGGAGCATTGGTGTTGGCAATGGCCATGGTGTTTTTCTGTTGGTTGAGATCGCCGCCAGCAATGTTGATCCCCATATTGCCGCTGCCGCCATTCCCCGATCCGTTCATCACGGCAGAGGCTGTACTACCGAAGTTGTTGACCCTGTTGTTGTTGCTGTATTGCGTGACGTCGGCGGTGGCTGTCGCCGTGCCGAACACGAAGCTGTTGTCCTGACTGGAGTTTGAGGCAGCATTGGCGATGGCGGACGCGTTGTCTTGCTGGTTGCCACTACCTGCCGCCACGTTGACGCCGACGTTGCCGCTGGCGCCTGTGGCAGAGCTGTTCATTTCAGCTTCGTTGACCGTCCCCTCATTACGGATGCGGTTGCCGGTACTGCTCTGGTTATCCCATGCTTCGGCCGTCGCATAGACAGGGATCTTTGTTGGAGGAGGGGGTTTATGACCATGGTGGTGGTGGTCGTCGTTGTCACGCTGCCCAGCTTGTACAGCAACAGCCATGACCGCAGCAATTGCGAAAACCAGAGGCTTGAGTGCCATCGAAGGTTTCATGGTGATTCTCCGTACTTATTTTAGGTTAAGTGTTGTGTCTACCTGTTTGGATCAATCCATGACCCGTACGCTCAGGGTGTTGGCCATTCGGTTTCCCACCCCGGAGCTCTGATTCAACTGGATCACCCCACGGCTACCGGTGAAGGCCTGGTCGCTGGTAGCGACCTGGCGATTGCCTGGTGCAGAGTCAGTTGGATCGGAGTCGTTGATCAGCGTCACGTTCTGCTGCATGAGGACGCTGTCGTCGATACTTTGCGGCTGTGAACTGATACTTATCCGCAGGGCATTGGCTTGCTGGTTGCTGGCGCCTGCGCTCTGGTTGACGCCCAGTACACCGTTGCCGTGGCTGAAGGAGTCGCCTTGAATGCTGGATCTTGCATCCATCCTGGGGTCGACCTGCGAACGCAGCCGTTGGCGAATCTGGGTGGTGGCGCTGGCGTTGTTGCCAATGGCGATGGCCCGGGCGTTGGCCTGTTGCTGCTGATCGCCCGCAGCCTGGTTGACCGAGAGGTTGCCCTGGTGCCGCATGCCCGAACCGTCGATTTCGGCGTTATTGATGACCGGAGACTGGGCAAAGGTCGATGCACTGCAAAACAGGGCCAACAGCAGCAGCGTACGGTTCATCTCAACGGTCTCCCGTGATGACTTTCAGGGCACCCAGGCCTTGCTGGACATTTGAATTGACCATGTTGGCAATACCGTTGCCCGAGTTTCCCGAACGTCCGGCTGGGAGGTTGGAAAGCTGGGCCTGGTTGGTGATATTGCCGCCCAGGTTGTTGTGGGTGCCTTGAGTGACCAGACGGGAAATACCGGCACCACTGGCGACATTGGCAAAGTCGCCGTCGCTCAACTCGTTCGTTTGTCTGAGGACTTGTCTGGATGGGTTGGCATTGGCGGTCGTGGGATCAGGGTCGGGCATCACCGGTGCACGGGTTGCCATGCGCGGCTGGACATCACGCTTGATGATAATGATGCCGTTGTCAGCCTGTACGGGCAGGCTGACACTTGAACCCAGCGCACATCCGATCAATAGCAGGCTGAAAATGCGGTTTTCCAATGTCCCCACGGCGGCAATTCCTTCTTTTGATGGGGCTGTTCCAATCAACGTTGCGAAGGAGAGAGCGAAAGCTGTGCCGGTTTTTGATTGTTGTTTTGATTCAAAGGGTTATCGATCAACGCTAGCGAATCGATGAAATGATGTTTCAGGTCTGAGACAACCGTTGGGAGGCAATAGTGATAAGAGATTGCAATAGCACTGGATCCAAGCTTTGTGCCAGATGTATCAACGCTCTAACACATCGCATGACAAGACGATGACTGGCGTTGAAACGGGTTGTTCGAGAGGGGGCGGTGTTTCAGAAACGGACGTATTTGAAAAATTACTGCAACAAATGCTTGAGGCGTGTGCCAGCCAGTCAAGTCAAGCGCAATCCCTGTGGGAGCGCCGAAATAGAGAGGTCAGCGCCCGAGCAGCAGCGTGACGGCTTGCAGTGCCTGTAACCGGCGTTCGGCCCAATCGCCCTGAAGCACTTGAACAGGTTGTCGATGCTGTTCCAGCCATGCTTGAGTCGCATTGAAAAAAGCCCGACGTTCCTCCAGCTCAGGCTGACACCGCTGACCGTCATCGCTCCAGCCGACCAGTTCGGGCGATAGCAGCAAGTGCAAGTCATAGTGACGAGCCAGCAGCGCTTGTTCGAGCCAGGCCGGGCAATCGCCAAACAGGGTTTCGCTCCAGAGCATATTGCTCAACAAATGAGTATCGAGGATCAGCAACGACGGCCTCATGGCGCGAGCGTCGTCTTCCCATTGCAGCTGACCGCGGGCGATTTCGGGGATATCGGCCGGGCAGGTGTCTCGCGCTTGCTGCTCAATGAACCAGCGCACGTATTCACCCACCAGAACTCCACCGAATTGCTGTTGCAGTTCGGCGGCCAGCCAGCTCTTGCCGCTGGATTCAGGCCCCGTCAGTACCAGAACTTTCATGTGCGCAACGCCGGGTCGGTGCGCCATGTCCGCCAGCCATGCACCGCCAGCAGTGCGAACGCCCCATAAAGACCCGCCGTCAGGTACAGCGCTTTGTAGATGAACAGGCCAACAAAAATGATGTCCAGCGCGATCCACAGCGGCCAGCATTGCAGACGTTTTTGCGCCATCCATAACTGCGCCACCAGGCTGAAACCGGTCAGTGCCGCATCGAGCCAGGGCTGCGCGGCATCGGTCCAGTGGGCCATCGCGGCGCCCAGCAGCAAACTGCCGACTGCGCCGACGGCCAGCCCGAGCGCAATGGATTTGCCATCGAGCAGGCTGACATGCCGCTTGCCATGAGTCGCGGTCCCCTGGGTCCACTGCCACCAACCGTAGATCTGCAAACCGGCGTAGATCACTTGCAGCAGCATGTCCGAATACAGCTTCACTTCGAAAAAGATCCAGCTATACAGCAGCACCATGACCAGCCCGATCGGCCAGCACCAAGGGTTCTGTTTGACCGTCAACCAGACGGCAATCACGCCGAGGGCGGCAGCAAACAGTTCAAGCCCGGACATGGAGGTTCCTTGGTGTCGTGAAAATGAGGGGGAGCGAATTGTACCCGGATTGTGGGGAATGGGGGACTTGCCCCCTGTAGGAGCGAGGCTTGCCCGCGAAGAACGATGACGCGAAGTATCTGAAAACCGCGGTGCGTTGTTCGCGGGCAAGCCTCGCTCCTACAAGGGAGGCAAGGCCGGGCGCACAGAAGAGTTACACCCGAAACTGCTTGAGCAACCCGTTCAACTGTTCGCTCAACTCCTTGAGATGAACGCTGGACACGCTCGACTGCTCAGCCGCCAGTGCCGTGCTGTGGGACAAGCCTGCGGCCTGGGTTACGTTCTGGTTGATGTCCTCCACCACGTGGGCCTGTTGCAATGTTGCGCTGGCAATCGACGCATTCAAGCCATTGAGATTGCGCAAGGCCTGGCCAATGGCATTCAGGCTGGCACCGGCCAGGCCGGCCTGTTCGATGGTCAGTTGCGAGGCACGGCTGCTGTCGCCAATCACCTTGACCGCCGCTTCGGAATGGCTTTGCAGGCGTTCGATCATCGACTGGATTTCCGCCGTCGATTTCTGAGTACGCTGGGCCAACAGGCGCACTTCATCGGCGACCACCGCAAACCCGCGTCCTTGCTCTCCGGCCCGGGCGGCTTCGATGGCGGCGTTGAGGGCCAGCAGGTTGGTTTGCTCGGCGATGGAGCGGATCACTTCCAGAACGCTGCCGATTTGCGTGCTTTCGGCGGCCAGCGTACGAATCACTTCGACGGCTTGATCGATGGTCGACGACAGCTGGTCGATCTGCTGCAAGCTGCCATCGATATTGACCTGGCCCTGTTGCGCCTGAGACTCGGCATTGCGCATTTCACTGGCTGCGTGTTCGGCGTTCTTGGCCACATCCTGCACGCCGTAGGTCACTTCGTTAATCGCGGTCGCCACCAGTTCCATCTGCTGCGACTGTTGCTGGCTGCGTTGCCGGGCTTGCGCGGCATCGTTGCCCAGTTCATTGGAAGACTGGCCCAGCGCACCGGCGGACACTTGCAGCTGACAGATCACCACACGCAGTTTGGCGGTAAAGGCGTTGAAGTGCCGGGCCAATTGCGTGACTTCGTCCTGGCCGTGGGTATCGAGGCTACGGGTCAGGTCGCTTTCACCGCTGGCGATATTGGCCATGGCGTTCACGGTTTCCTGAAGCGGACGCACGATGCTGCGGGCAATCATGATCACCAGCATGGCCATGATCAGGGCAATCACCAGCCCCACGAAAGAGGCCTTCCAGACTTGGCCATGAAATTCGGCCTGCATGTCATCAATGTACACGCCGGACCCGATCACCCAACCCCAGGGCTCGAACAGTTTCACGTAGGAGGTTTTTTCCACCGGTGCGCTGGCGCCCGGTTTTGGCCAACGATAGTCGACCATGCCGGCACCCTTGGCCTTGGCGATGGCGACCATCTCGTTGAACAGTGCGAAACCGTCGGGGTCGCGGATCGTCGAGAGATTCTGGCCATCAAGTTTGGGATTGGTCGGGTGCATGATCATGACGGGCGTCAGATCGTTGATCCAGAAATAGTCATTCTGGTCGTAGCGCAAACCGCGCACGGTATTCAGTGCCTGCTTTTGCGCGGCATCGCGGGTGAGCGTGCCGGCAGTTTCCAGGCCGTGGTAATAGGTGAGGATGCCACTGGCGGTCTGCACCACATGTTGAGTCTTTTGGGCCTTTGCCTGATAGAGGTCGTCGTGAATCTGCTTGAGCATCAACACGCCCAACGTCAATAGCATCACCACGGCCACGATCAAGATGAGCCACAGGCGTCGGCTGATCGACACATTGCGCAAGCTGTTCATAACGCGGTTACTCCGGTTTCTTGTTCTTGTCATAAACGATCGCCAGCATCCAGCCACACTTTGCCGACCGGGCCCATGCGACTCAGGTCCTATTACGCGGCAGCGTAAATGAGGCGTGTCTGATAGGATTTCGGCCCCGCACTGAAAAACCTGAGCCCAAGTCTTTTTTTCACGCCATTTTTACCGATTTGCGTGGAGCTTGTGCGCGCGGGGATTCAGCTACGGTTGAGCGCAGTTAACGTTTATAAATTATTGACGGAGCATGCCTGGGGGCATTGTTTCTTGGGGGATTGATGGATCTTTGGACGGCCTTTCAGGCATTGATTTTAGGCGTGGTAGAAGGGCTGACGGAGTTCTTGCCCATTTCCAGTACCGGGCACCAGATCATTGTGGCGGATTTGCTCGGTTTCGGCGGCGAGCGCGCCATGGCCTTCAACATCATCATTCAGCTCGGCGCGATCCTGGCGGTGGTCTGGCAGTTTCGCCGCAAGATCTTCGATGTGGTCATTGGCTTGCCGACGCAGCCCGGCGCTCGGCGTTTTACCGCGAACCTGTTAATCGCTTTCCTGCCGGCGGTGGTGTTGGGGGTGATTTTCGCCGATCTGATCCACGAGTACCTGTTCAACCCGATTACCGTGGCCAGCGCATTGGTCGTGGGCGGGGTTGTGATGTTGTGGGCCGAACGTCGCCAGCATGAAGTGCATGCTGAAAGCGTCGATGACATAACCTGGAAAGACGCGCTCAAAGTCGGCTTCGCCCAGTGCCTGGCGATGATTCCCGGAACCTCGCGTTCCGGCTCGACGATCATCGGTGGTTTGCTGTTCGGGTTGTCGCGCAAAACGGCCACCGAGTTCTCGTTCTTCCTGGCCATGCCAACGATGGTCGGCGCGGCGGTGTACTCGGGTTACAAATACCGCGACCTGTTTGTGCCGGCTGATTTTCCGGTATTCGCCATCGGGTTCGTCACGGCCTTTATCTGCGCGATGATTGCTGTCCGGGGGCTGCTGATCTTCATTGCCAGCCACAGTTACGCGACATTCGCCTGGTATCGCATTGCGTTCGGCCTGCTGATCCTGGCCACTTGGCAATTCGGTTGGGTCGACTGGACCGCGGTCAAGCCATGAGCGATTCCAATGCGCGCAACAATAACCGCGGGCGCAAGCCCGCAGGCGCCGTTCAGCACCTGCGGCTGAAACTGCTGGTGTTCGTTGTGCTGTGTGCAGTGCCGTTGTTTGGCGCGGTGTCGATGTGGCTGCGCGGGGTGTCGGTGATTCCCCTGGTGGCCTACGGCTTGGTCAGCGTGCTGGCGTTTTTCCTGTACTGGAGCGACAAGCGCAAGGCCCGCGTCGACCATTGGCGCACGCCGGAGAACGTCTTGCACGCGGTGGAGCTGGCGGGTGGTTGGCCGGGCGCTTTGCTGGCCCAGCAAGCGTTTCGGCACAAGACCCGCAAAATCTCGTTTCAGGTGGTGTTCTGGCTCATCGTGCTGATGCATCAAGTGTTCTGGATCGATCAGTTGTTTCTGGGCGCTAACCTGTTTGCGTTGCCTTAAAGCGTTTTAAAGCAGCAAGCCGACCTGCGTGCGCTTGGGCAACTTGCTCACCACCAATTGGTGGGAGCGTTGCAGCAAGCCTTGCAGTTCTTCGGTGCCCAGCGGGTAGGGCGTTTCCATGATGATCCACTGGGCCCGGGCCAGATACGGCGCCGGGTGAATGCCCGGCCGGTCGCAATGGCCAAGGAACAGGTCCTTGTCGACCTTGAAAGCCAGGGACTGCCCCCGCAGGTTCTGCAAGGCAAACATCTTGTTCCCGGCAATCGAAAACACCCGCACGCCACCCCACTTGTAATCTTCCCGCGCACCGGGCAACGCCAGGCAGTATTGCGCGACATCCTCTTCGCTCATTCGTCCCGCTTTCATAACAGTCTGTCCCCGCAAACATTGAATGATTCGATCAAATGGTCAATCCATGCACGCACCGCCGGCATCACCCCGCGTCGATGAGGGTAGACGGCTTGCAGCCAGCCGCCCGGCAATGACCAGTCGGGCAATAGTTGCACCAGCGAACCGTTTTCCAGCTCTTGCTCGCAATACATCATTGGCAGCAGAGTAAAGCCCTGGCCGCTGAGGGTGCAGGCTTTGCGCACGATGAAATCTTCGCAGCCCAAACGTGCCTCGAGGTTCAGGTCGTAGCTTTTGCCCTGTTGATCAAGCATGCGTATGTGCACCATGCGATCGGCCTCCAGAGCGCCGAGCACGGGCAGGTTTTTCAGGTCTTCGGGATGATTGATTTCATGGCCGAGCAAAAATGCCGGGCTGGCAACCATCACCATTTGAGCCTGACGCAGGCGACGGGTCACCAGCAATGGATCTTCATCACCCAGATCCCGCACTCTCAAGGCAACGTCGACGCCCTCGTTGATCAGGTCAACCCGACGGTTGAGCAGCATGACTTCCAGTTGAACCTGGGGAAATTTCTCCAGGAAGTGACTGATGACTTCAGGCAGCATTTCGTGGGCCAACCCTACGGGGCAGGACACTCGCAAGCGCCCCCGGGGTTCGCTGGACATGCTGGCCACCGCTTCGTCGGCCATTTCGGCTTCCAGCAGCATCGCCTGACAATGGCGCAAGTAACGCTCGCCCACGGCGGTGAGGTTGAGTTGGCGGGTGGTGCGTTGCAGCAGGCGTGCGCCCAGGCGTTCTTCCAGCTCAGCGATGCGCCGCGACAATCGCGACTTGGGAATCCCCAGCAAACGCCCCGCTGCAGCAAAGCCACCGGCTTCGACCACCTTGGCGAAATAGTAGAGGTCGTTGAGATCTTGCATCGATTGAATACTCGACTGTTCTATCAATGGGACGAACTATCGCATTAATACCGACTAATCACCCATTGGTTTCGTCGATAGGATTGTCTCCATCAGATCGCCCGGTGGCGATCCTTACTTTGGAGATCCCACATGAAATTACTGCATATCGATTCGAGCATTCTGGGTGACAACTCGGCTTCCCGTCAGTTGAGCGGCGAAGTCGTCAAAACCTGGCAAGCTGCCGAGCCTGGCGTTGTGGTGACTTACCGCGACCTGGCCGCTGATGCCATCAGCCATTTCTCCGCCAGTACCCTGGTCGCCGCCGGCACTGCCGCAGAGCTGCGCAACGCCGCGCAACAGCATGAAGCCGATCTGAGCGCGCAGGCCCTGGCTGAATTCATCGCCGCCGATGCCGTGGTGATTGCCGCGCCGATGTACAACTTCACCATTCCGACCCAACTCAAGGCCTGGATCGACCGCATCGCCGTGGCCGGTCAGACTTTCCGCTACACCGAAGCCGGCCCTGAAGGTTTGTGCGGCGGCAAGAAAGTCGTGATCGTTTCCACCTCTGGTGGTCTGCATGTCGGTCAGGCTACCGGTGTTGCGCACGAAGATTATCTGAAAGTGCTGTTCGGCTTCCTGGGCATCACCGACATCGAGTTCGTACGCGCCCATGGCCTGGCCTACGGTGATGAAGTGCGCACCAAAGCCATGAGCGACGCTCAGGCACACATCAGCGAGCAACTGTTCGCTGCTGCGTAAGGTTTGCGCAAAGTCGTAAACAGCCTCGGGCAATACCGCTGAAACTCTGTATTCTGGTCATCGTGATGGCCAGGTACGGAGTTTTTTGTTTCTGGCGTTATCGTGGGAGCGAGCTTGCTCGCGATGGTCTCAGCACCAAGATCCTTTGGACCTGAAATGCAAAAGCCCCGTCACCAGGACAGGGCTTTTCCATTGAAGCTTGCAGGCGTCTTACATCAAAACACCCTGACTACGCAGGTAGTCATCATAGGTGCCGCTGAAGTCGGTCACGCCATCGGCGCTCAACTCGATGATGCGGGTGGCCAGGGACGATACGAACTCACGGTCGTGGCTGACGAAGATCAACGTGCCCGGGTAGTTCTCCAGCGCCAGGTTCAGCGCCTCGATGGATTCCATGTCCAAGTGGTTGGTCGGTTCGTCCATCACCAGCACGTTCGGCTTTTGCAGGATCAGCTTGCCGAACAGCATGCGACCTTGCTCCCCGCCGGAGATGACCTTGACCGACTTGAGGATCTCGTCGTTGGAGAACAGCATCCGGCCAAGGGTGCCGCGAACCAGTTGCTCACCGCCCTGGGTCCACTGACCCATCCAGTCGAACAGGTTGCAGTCGTCTTCGAAGTCATGGGCGTGGTCCTGGGCGTAGTAGCCCAGTTCCGCGGCGTCGGTCCACTTCACGGTACCGGCATCCGGAGTCAATTCGTTGACCAGGGTGCGCAGCAGGGTGGTTTTGCCGATACCGTTCGGGCCGATGATCGCCACGCGCTCGCCGGCTTCAACCTGGAAGCTGAAGTCCTTGAACAGCGGCTTGCCGTCAAAGCCTTTGGCCATACCCTCGACGATGACCGCCTGACGGTGCAGCTTCTTGGTTTGTTCGAAACGGATGAACGGGCTCACACGGCTCGACGGCTTGACTTCGGCCAGCTGGATCTTGTCGATCGCCTTGGCGCGAGAGGTCGCTTGCTTGGCTTTCGAGGCGTTGGCCGAGAAGCGGCTGACGAACGATTGCAGCTCGGAAATCTGCGCCTTCTTCTTGGCGTTGTCCGACAGCAGTTGCTCGCGGGACTGGGTCGCGACCGTCATGTATTCGTCGTAGTTGCCCGGGAACAGGCGCAGTTCGCCGTAGTCCAGGTCAGCCATGTGGGTGCACACGCTGTTCAGGAAGTGACGGTCGTGGGAGATGATGATCATCAGGCTGGAGCGCTGGGTCAGGATGTTTTCCAGCCAGCGGATGGTATTGATGTCCAGGTGGTTGGTCGGTTCGTCGAGCAACAGCACTTCAGGATCGGAGAACAGCGCCTGCGCCAGCAATACGCGCAGTTTCCAGCCAGGGGACACTTCGCTCATCGGGCCGAAATGCTGCTCGATGCCGATACCCAGGCCCAGCAGCAATTCACCGGCGCGGGATTCGGCGGTGTAGCCGTCCATTTCGGCGAATTCGGTTTCCAGCTCGGCCACGGCCATGCCGTCTTCTTCGGTCATTTCCGGCAGCGAGTAGATGCGGTCGCGTTCGGCCTTGACCTTCCACAGCTCTTCGTGACCCATGATCACCGTATCGATCACGGTAAATTCTTCGTAGGCGAATTGATCCTGGCGCAGTTTACCCAGACGCACGTTCGGCTCGAGCATGACCTGGCCGCCGGACGGCTCGAGGTCGCCACCGAGGATTTTCATGAAGGTCGACTTGCCGCAACCGTTGGCGCCGATCAGGCCGTAGCGGTTGCCAGCGCCGAATTTGACCGAAACGTTTTCGAATAGCGGCTTGGCGCCGAACTGCATCGTGATGTTAGCTGTGGAGATCAATTACCTTACCTATCAATGGGTTAGAGCTGGTCGTTTTTGCTTGATACCGATTTTGATACCAATCTGGAGCTTTTCCAGCTCCCCCAGTCTGAGCTTGAGTTGAGCCAACGCGCATACGTCGTCAGCAACCTTTGGACGCTGTGGCCAAGTTGCTGAGCGATGAATGCGGGTTCATGTTGGACATTAAGCACATTGTCGCATAAGTATGACGGCAGTTGTACGGCAGCCGATAAGGGCTCCCTTAATGTCGCCTGATACCTTGAAGGCTCAAAGCGATCCCGGCTTGAGTGGGTACTCGATAACCACATAAACCCGATCGATGTCATCGCCGGCCTGAGCGCTGTTTGCTCGATGCGTCACATGGGACAGTTGCACGGACAAGTCCTTGACCGGGCCTGACGGTACGATGTAGCGCAGGTCTATATCGCGTTCCCAATGCCGGCCGCCATCTCCTTGTTGGGGCTGGTAATCGCCAGTGGACGAGTCGAACGGGTGATAGGCACCGCCCTTGGGGGCGCGGGTGCCGTCGATACCACGCCCGGTCACGTAGCGGGTCATGAACTTCAAGCCGGGCAGGCCGAAAGTGCCGAGGTCGAAGTCGTAGCGCACCTGCCAGGAATGTTCATGGGGGCCGTTGAAATCAGCGTACTTGATCGAGTTGGCCAGGTAGATGGAATCACCGCCGACGAAGTCGAAGGGGGTGTCGCCGTTGATTTTCTGATAGGCGAGGGTGAAGGCTTGGCCTGCGGTGGTGTATTTGCCCGACAGGCTGTAGGCCGTGTTATCGATTGCCCCTGCCACAGCCTCGCCATCGTCCTGAGTGCGGTAAAGATTGCCGTCGAGGAAAAAACCGGACTGTTTCAGGTGCAGGTTGGCGTAGTACTGACGCCAGGTGTCGCTCAGCGCCGAGGCATAAAAGGCGCCGCCCACGGGGCGATCTTCGAACAGGTTGGCCCCGATAAAATCGATGCCTCCCGTAGCGGTGCTCACGCCGTAGCCGGAAAAGTCGCCCTTGCTGGTGGACGCATCCATATTCTTGAACGCAGTGAAGTGACCGGCCACCAGATGCACGTCATCGATTTCACGGTTGTCGATCAACAAGCCCGTGGCGTATTCCGGTTGCAGGCGTTTGTCCGCCGTATCGAACACCGGAGTTTCCACCGTCATTTCACCGAACGCCAGGAGGGTGCGAGAGGCTCGCAACTTCAAGGCTCCACCACCACTGGAGTAGTTGTGTTCACTGCGCCCGTCATGATCCAGAGGCAACAATCCCGTTCCGGAATGCCCCTTGCCGCCGTCCAGTTTCAAGCCGAGAAATCCATGGGCGTCGATACCCATCCCAATCATGCCGGGAGTGAACCCGGATTCAAACGATACGATGAAACCCTGAGCCCATTCCTGTTTGTAACTCTTGTCTGCCGGCGAGGGCGATCGGTAGTCATTGTTGAGGTAAAAGTTTCGGCTGAGCACCTCAAGCGTCGACCCTGCCAGCAAACCTTGTGCGGTGGGTACAGGCTCGGCGGCGATCGCGGTTGCGGCTGTGCCCGTGAGCAACATGACCCACCAGAAGGGCGCCCGGGGGCCGGTCGCGTTGAGGTCTTTGGATGCATACATCAGCACTGCACACGAACCTTTATAGGCAGGCGGGAGTGGGAACTCCCGCGGTGAAGTCGGATTATGTCCAGGGTGTGATCACTGGATCAGCGGAACATTTTTCGGTCGCTGGTAAGGGCCGTATTCGACGGGCACCCAGGCGAAGGCTTTTTCGCGACTGCTGATATGCCCGATACCAGGGAAGGGCAAATGAGCACCGGCAACCCAGGTACGGTCATGAGCGACCTGTTTGAACAGTTTTTCGCGCGTCACGATGGCCTGTTTACCCAGGACATCGAAGCCGATGCTCACTTCCGGATGCTGGAACTGCACGGCGAAGCTGTGCACCAGGTCACCCATGAACACAATGCTCTGACCGTTGGAGCTGAACGTGTAACCACTGCTGCCGGGTGTATGGCCGGGCAGGCTGACCGCGGTCACGCCGGGCACCAGCGACTGCTCGGGGGTGAAGGTTTTGAACCGTTGGACGGCGACATAGGGGGCTACCGATTTACGGGCGATCTCGAAGTAGCCACGGGCGTCTTTTGGGGCCTTGTCCAGGTTTTCCTGGCTGAGCCAGTAATCGGCCTCCAGTTTCGCTGCGTAGACGGTGGCGTTGGCGAACACCGGCTCGCCCTTGGCATTGGTCAGGCCGCAGACATGATCGACATGCATGTGGGTGAGCAACACGGTATCCACCTGCTCAGGTTGGTAACCGGCCGCGCGGATGTTATCGGGCAGCCAGCCCGCGGTTTCGCCGAAACAGGCACCGGCACCGGCATCCACCAGCACCAGGTTTTTACCGGTGTTGATCAGGAATGCGTTGAACGCGGTCGGCATGCCTGGGGTAAAAATGAACTTACGTTCGAGCATGGCGCGAATGTCTTTCTGCGAAAGGCCTTTGAGCAGCGTCGGCCCGAGGTCGCTGTAGCCATCGAACAATGCGGTGACTTCGTATTCACCCACCGCCAGGCGCTGATAACCAGGGGCCTGGGTTTGCACTGGCGGCGGTGGCGCCGCCTGGGCTTGATTGCCTGCAAGCGTAAGACTCAGGGCGATCAGTGAGCCCTTGAAGCAGGAGGGAAGGTGCTGGAGGAGACTCATGGCTTGCGTCCTGGTTGCAATAAGAAAGGCGTGAAAAGCGGCTACGCCTGTGCGCAGCCGCTGTCATTGCTTAATGGCCTTCAGAGGCCTGGAACATGGTTTTTGCGTAGATCAGCCCCAGGCCATAGGCGCCGCCATTGGCGATCGAGGTCTTGACGGTTTCCTCGTAGGTTTCGCTGCGAGCCCAGTCACGTTGCAACTCCAGCAGGTATTGCAGTGCTGTCATCGGGCGAGCGCCGAGCTGGATCATGCGTTGCACGGCCATTTCATGGGCTTCGATGGAGACATCGCCACAGGCATCGGCGATGAAGTACACCTCAAAGCCTTGATCGATAGCTGACAGCGCCGGGCCGACGATGCACACGGAGGTCCACAGACCGGCGAGGACGATTTTCTGTTTGCCGAAGGCGTTGACTTCAACGGCGATGCGTTCGTCTTCCCAGGTGTTCATGCTGGTGCGGTCGATCACCTTGTGGTCCGGAAATACGGACTTGATCTCGTCGAAGATCGGGCCAGAGAAGCTTTTTTCGGCGACGGTGGTGAGGATGGTCGATACCTCGAAGCCCCGGGCCGCCTTGGCTACCAGCGCGGCGTTGTTACGCAGGGTGACGGCATCGATCGACTTGGTCGCAAAGGACATCTGCGACTGATGATCGATCATGATCAACGTATGGTCAGTTGGGGTAAGAAGGGTTTTGCCTGGAGCTGCTTTTGCGAGGGCCATGATAGTTTTCCTTGGGTATTGAGTGAGGACTAGTCGGGTTGCTCGACGGCGAGTGCCGTTGGGCTGATAAACAAGTCATCGGGTTGGAATCAGTAGTCGAGGGTATGGTCAGGCATTCCACTGGCCCGCGATTGAACAGGTGTGCTGTGGTTTGGGGTATGTGTGCGATAGCGTGCGGTTTTCGCGACAGGAATGCGGAACACGTATCGGATAACGGCCGTTATGGCGTCACTTGGCGACTGTATGCCGAACTGACCTGGCGGGTCCCGGTGCTTGCTGCACAGACGTGAACACCCGGGCTCAGTGCCGGGGTTGGAGGGCGATCTCGACAGCGGTCAATAACGCATCGCCGGTAAAGGGTTTGCGCAGACATTCACTGGCGCCGTAGCGGCTGGATTCAATCAGGGTCGCTTCATCCCAGTAGGCCGACATGCATATCACCGGAAACTTTATGTCCAGGTGGGCAAGCGCTTGCATGACGTCTATTCCGCTAAGGCCCTTCATTTTCAGATCCAGCAGCAGACAGGCGACGTCATCGAAGTTTTCGAGAGCCAGGAATTCCTCACCCGAAGCGAATACCCGAGAGCGGTAGCCCGCTGACCGGAGCAGATTGGCCAGGCTTCTGCGCACAGACGTGTCATCGTCCACGATGCAGACGATGGTCATGGCATTGCCGGGCAGCGCGGGGGCGGCGCCGCCAGTGCCGATAGTCATGAAGAACCTTGCATGGCTGGCGCCGGCTCCGCGCTGATCAGGCCATACAGGCTGACCAGACTGACCAGAGAACGCGTTTGCATCTTCTCCATGATGTGTTTGCGGTGGACCTTGGCGGTGATTTCACTGGTGCCTAGCCGGTTGGCGATGTGCTTGTTGGACAGCCCGGCGACGATCAGCGGCAGCACTTCGCGCTCACGGGGTGTCAACAGGACCGCCCTTTGACGGGCGCTCTGAATGCGTTGCCACTGCACGAACGCCGTCGCTGCACGCTGACGGGTGGTGCGCAGGATGTCCAGCAACTGATCGTCATTAAAAGGTTTGGTCAGGAATTCCACCGCTCCCGCTTTCATGGCTTGCACCGACATTGGGATGGTGCCGAAACCGGTCATGAAAATGACCGGCCATGGATGCCCGCGTTGTCCGAGCGTCGATTGCAGTTCCAGCCCTGTCGCCTCGGGCAGGCTTATGTCCAGCAACAGGCAAGCGGGGCCGATGCCAAGATCAGCACCAAGCAACTCCTCCGCCGAGGCAAATATGCGGTGCGCGATGCCTTCTGCGCGCAGCAATCGACTGAGCGCTGTGCGCACGGAGGCTTCATCGTCCACGATGAACACCGGCACGCTGTCAGGATCGATCGCCTCCTGATCTTGAGGCGCCAAGGGGCCCGGAACCATCGGATGGAACGAGGGCAGGGGCGGTTCACGTTCTTTCAATAATCGGTAACCTCGGCGCGGGACCGTCTGGATGAGTTGTTTTTCTCCGAGCAATTTGCGCAGCGAAGAAATCTGCACCTGCAGATTATTTTCCTCAACGATGGTGTTGGGCCAGACTTGGGTGATCAATTCGTCTTTACTGACGATCCGGCCATCGGCCTGCATCAGCACGGAGAGAATTTCGAACGCCCGGCCCCCGACACGCAATGGCTGTCCATCACGAAAGGCTTCGCGCCGTTCCAGGGAAATAGTGGCTTGGCCGAGTCGGATCATGCGTTTCTCTGCGCTGCGTTGGGAAAGATGATAGGGACACTTCGGTTCATCAGGTTTACACGCTAGGGGACGGCCCGACATATTGCAATTATCCCGAGGGATAACACGCGTGATTTTCAGGTGCGAAAACCGCCGGCGCAGGGCCTCTCAACGGCCATCATGATGCCGGTTACGGACAAGATCGTACGCCCGCCCTTATCTGGCCAGGACGGTACCTATACTCTCGAAGCTCGCCTGAAACGAATTTTGAGCGGTGATTTTTCATGCCCGGCAGTGCTCCCTCAGCATCCACATCCCACAACCTTGAATTCGTCCACGATGAAGCCTGGCTGGAACGTTGTGTCTTCGCAATGCTGCGTCGGGAAAACGATCTGACCTGGTTCACGCTTCAGGATCCGCAATCGGGCACAGGCTGGATCGCCGCCCGGGCATCGATTCAGCGGCCTGCTACATGCCAGCGGCTGGAGCGTGATTTTCACCTGCGCCTGGATCCGGCCTGGGCGATTGCCCCTGTCGCATTCATCCGCTCGGCCGAAGGTCCCTTGTTGCTTTATCCCTCGTTGCAGACGCCGCTGATGGAGCTGTTCAATGATACCGGGCTGCCACTGGGGCGCTTTCTGGCCATCGCCGTCTCGGCGGCCAATGCGCTTTCCTGTGCGCAAAAAGTGGGGGTGCGACATGCCAGTCTGCAACCTCACCACCTGATGGTGGATGCGGCCAATTCGGTCAAGCTCCTGGGTTTTCACAGCCATTGTGGAGAAGCTCCCGTCGCTGAATTGCCTGGCTTGGAACAATGGCCGTATCTGGCCCCCGAGCAGCTACGGCGCGATGCCAGCTTTGACGCGCGCAGTGATGTCTACGCCCTGTCGACGATTCTTTATCAAGCGCTGACTGGCAAGCTGCCGCTCACGGCCCGAGACCCATCCCAATGGCTGCACGTGCAAGCTGCCGTCCAGCCACAATCACCAGTGATACATGTTGCCGACCTGCCGGAAGGTATCTGTCGAGTGCTGCTCAAAGGCTTGGCTAAAGAGCCGGGTGCCCGCTATCAGAGCGCCGCGTCAATGGCGGCGGATCTGGCCTGGTGCCAACAGCAATGGCGGGAGCATGAGCGCATTGACGCGTTTCGGCTGGGGGCTTTCGATGCGTTGCCTTCCGTGACCCGCGACGGCGCTTTATTCGGTAGAGAGACCGAGCGCGCGCAACTGATTGAACTGATGCATCAGGTAGGCAACGATGGCGTCGCCCGGATCTTGCTGATCGGCGGTGCGCCGGGCGCCGGCAAATCGACGCTGATCCATCAGGGGATTCGCCCCCTGGCGCCCGGCTATTGGGCCAGCGGCAAGAGCAATCTGCTGCAGCAGGAAATTCCTTACGCACCTTTGTCGGAAATTATCAGATCGCTAATGACCCAGTTACTGGGCAAGCCCGCTTTGGAGCTGGAGACGCTTGGCGATCAACTGGTCGAACGGCTAAAAGGGCGGGGCAGGGTTCTGGTGGAACTGGCGCCCGAGGCTGAACTGGTCATCGGTGTCACGCCTGAGCTGCCGAACATGCCGGCCCGGCATGCACTCGATCGTGCCAACCGAACCCTGCTCGATGTACTGGAAGTCTTCGCTCAGCCCGGAAGACCCTTGGTGCTGTTTGTGGATGATGTGCAGTGGGCGGACGATTCGACGCTCTCGTTCCTTCAGGCTTTCATCGATCGGCAGCCCCGGCATCTCGCCCTCGTCCTGGCATACCGCGAGGCCGAGTCGCACGCGCTCGAGGGTGAGGGTGGATTGCTCGAGGTACTCGGAGGTGAGCAATCGGTGCCCTGCACACGCGTCATGCTGGGGCCATTGCCAGTGTCCGCGGTCGCAGAACTGATCGCCGCTGAACTGGAGACTGACACCGCGCGTATTGAAGCGCTCGCACACGTCGTGCATTACAAGACGGCCGGCAACCCACTGTTTGTGAGTCAAGTATTACGGGCGTTGATCGATGAGCGTCTGGTGCGCTTTGACGTGCAATGTCGCCGCTGGGTCTGGAACCAGGAGGAGGTGGACGGTTATCGCTATGCGGACAATGTCGCCGACTTGATGGTGCAGCGACTCGAACGGCTGTCTTCGGTCGAGCGCGACGTGATACGCACGGCCGGCTATGTGGGCGGGCGCTGTGATGAATCGCTGCTGCATCAGCTGGTGCCACATGATCCTGAACAGATCAAACGTGATGTGCAAAGCCTGGTCGATGCTGGGTTTCTGCTGCGCGAGCGCGAGCAACTGGTGTTCCCCCACGACCGTGTACTCGAGGCTGCCTGCCAGCTTCCCGCGCAGTCGGGACGGGCTGCCGAGCATGCCCGCATCGCCGGCGCCATGCTGGATCAGTGGGGCGAGCAGGCACATGAGCGGGTTTTCGAAGTCGCCAGCCAGATCCAGCGTATTGACGTCGATGCACTGCAGGCCCATCGCCGTGCGGCGTTCGTTGAACTGTTGGTCGAAGCCGCCGAACGCGCCAGGGACACTGCCGCTGTCGAGCAGGCCGTGGGTTTTCTGCGCACTGCCGAGAATTTGCTCGGCCAGACGGGTTGGTCAAGCTTCTATGCCCAAGCCTTCGCCACCCAATGGCTGGCTGCCGAGTGCGACATGCTCCTGGCCGATCTGTCCGGCGCCCAACGACGCCTCGACGATTGCCTGTCCCACGCCACCACCGTGCTCGATCGGGCGAAGACCTATCGGTTACGGGCCACCTTGCGCACGCTGCACTCCGATTACGAGGGCGCGATAACCGAGGCTCTGAGCGGTCTGACCCTGTTGGACATTACCCTGCAGCGCAACCCCTCGCAGGAACAGCTGGCCTTGGCGTTTTTCCAGGTACGTGCACTCCTTGGCACACGTCAGATCGCTGATCTGGTGCATTTGCCCAAAGCGAATGACCTGCCTATCGAAGCCGCCATGGAGTTGCTCAGCACGCTGATTTCCTCGTTCTTCGTCAATGACGATATTCGTTTGCTGCATCTGGCGAAAATGGTCGAACTCACGCTGATGCATGGCACCACGCCGAGCTGCGGTTATGGGTTTGCCTGGTTTGGCGTAATGATTGCCGAGCGCTATGGGGAATATGTGGACGGCCTGGCCTATGCCGAAGTGGCCCTTGAACTCACCAACAAGCACGGCTATGAAGCAGGGCGCACAGGTACGCTGGTAGCGCTCGATCAGGTCTGCCCGTGGACCCGGCCGATGGCCTACGCCCGACAGACAGCTTTCGCTGCATTCGAATGTGGTCAGGCTGGCGGCGACCTCGGCATGTCCTGCTATGCCTGCAACCACATCGGCTCCGACCTGCTGTTCATGGGCGAACCCTTGCAAGAGGTGTTGAACCAACTGGATCAGGGCTTGGCCTGGGTAAGTCAATTCCATTACATCGACATCGAGCGCATCCTGCTGGCGCAACAGGCCTTCGCTACCGATCTGCGAGAAGGGCGTACGCACCGGCCGTTGGCCGAACTGGACGGCACGGAATATGACAGGTTCGGCCCCATCGATCGCCGTAGCGTGTCACAAACGACCCTGTTCTGTTCGTGGCTGTATTCCGCCATGTCGGCGTTTCACTTCGGTGATATCCCTTACGCATTGCGACGTTTTGAAGAAGCCGCGGTGCTGGCCTGGTCCATTCCGGCGCATATCAATCTCGCGGATTACTACCTGTTCTACAGTCTGGCGCTGGGCAGTGCGCAGGCGCCCGGCGAGGTGGTCGAAAAGCTGCAAAAGCTCGAGCGGCAACGTCAGCGTTTTCTGTCATGGGTTGAGCTCAACCCGACGACCTTTCGCAGCAAGCTGCTGATGATCGAAGGGGTAATCGCCCGTTTGCGCGGTCAGGAACTGGTGGCCATCCGCTGCTTCGATCAGTCACAGATCGCCGCGGCGGCGGCCGGTTTCATCCATGATCAGGCGTTGGCCCACGAACAACTGGCCGACATCTGCTTACCTAACGGACTGGTATCCGGCGCCAACCACCATCTGCGCGTCGCGCGCGACTGTTATAACCAGTGGGGCGCCTGCGGCAAGGCACGTCAGATGGAAACCTTGCACCCGTTTCTGCGGGCTGAGCCATCGTTCGAGCCGGCCCGGCCCGTGACTCAGGTACGGCTCGATCTTGAAGTAGGGATCGAGGCGGCGCGTGCGCTTTCGCAAGAAGTGCTGCTCGACCGTCTGGTCGAAACCTTGATGAATCACCTTATGATTCAGGCCGGTGCCGACAATGGCGTTCTGATGATCGCCAGCGGTGCCGAACTGCAACTGGCGGCGACGGCCTGTGTCGAGGCCTGTAACGTGCGAGTCGCACTGGACACTCGGCAACCACTCGAGCAGTTGGCGCCGGCCTCGGTACTCAACGCGACCATGCGTACCTGCATACCTCTGGTGATTGATGATGCCCGAGCCGATTGTCCTGAGGCTCACATTGCCGATCTGCAACAGCGCCAGACGCGTTCCATGTTATGCCTGCCGTTGCTCAAACAAGGTGCGTTGATCGGTCTGGTCTATCTGGAAAACAGCCTGGTCCCCAATCTGTTCGGCGCCGAGCGCCTGACCATCCTGGAAATTCTCGCCTCTCAGGCCGCCGTGTCATTGCAGACCGCCCGGCTGTATGCGCAGTTGGTGGAGGACAACCAGCTGCGCGCGCAGATGGAAGCGGATTTGCGCAGCTCCCGGGCTGAGCTGGCCTGTAGCTCGCACCTCAAGGTCATGGGGGAGCTTTCGGCTTCGATTGCCCATGAGATCAGCCAGCCGCTGCTGGGCATCTTGTCCAACGCCTCGGCCAGCCTTCGCTGGCTCAAGCGTGATCAGCCCGATCTGGAAGAAGCCATTCAGGGGCTGGAAGACATTCGGTCTGACAGCGCCCGCGCCGCCGACATTGTCCAGGCGTTGCGCGCGCTCGCCAAGCAAGCGCCGTTGCAACGGTTGCCCGTGCAAATCGACGAGTTGATCGGTGAGGTCGTGCGCCTGATCGCCATCGACTTGGCAAACCGCGACGTACGATTGCAAACCCGACTCAAGGCGCAATGCCTTGTGTGGATCGATGCGGTGCAGATCCAACAGGTGGTGTTCAACCTCATCACCAATGCGCTGGAGGCCATCGCCGGAGCCGGGTTGGCGCAAGGGCGCATTATCATCAGTTCAACGGTCAAGGATGATCACGCCCAGATCTGCTTCCAGGACAACGGTCCCGGCATTGACGCGCAGCAGCGTGAGCAGATCTTCGATGCGTTCTACACCACCAAAGCCAGCGGCATGGGAATGGGGCTGGCCATTTGCAGGTCGGTGATTGGCGCGCACGGCGGGACGCTGAACGTTCAGGACAGCGAGAAGGGCGCCCGGATTTGCTTCAACCTGCCACTGACACCGGCCAGCGCCGGATAAAAAAGGCCGCGCAAGCGGCCAAAGGGAGGAGTTCATTTGTCGACCTCGATCAGTTCCACGCGTGCAGTTCCTGCACGCGCGACTGTCCCGCGCCGTCGACCAGGCTGTCGCTGATTCTCCAGTCAGGTATGTCCCGATCGATCACTGGCGGCTGAAAATGGCTCGTTGCATGTTCAAAGGCCCGGCGCCATGCCTTGGGTGTCATCCCTTCCAGGCGGGTGAAGGTGCGGGTGAAATGCGAGTGGTCCGCAAAACCGCATTCATAAACCACCTCGGTGATCGGTATTGAGCGGCTTAGCAGGATTTTGGCTTTTTTGATTTTCATCCTCAAAATCCAGCCTTGAGGCGAGTAGCCAGTAACCTTCTTGAAGGCCCGGGAAAAATGGCTGCGTGACAGGTTGCAGTGTTCGGCAATATCGCCGATGCGCACGCAGCTGCTTATGTCACGCAACATCAGTTCCTTGGCGCGGCGCTCCTGCCAGCTGGACAGGGCACCCAGAGGTCGCGCAAGGGTACTTGGGATGTCTGAATCTACCGATTGCGGGTTCATGGCAGCTCTCCTGATCGTTCAGGAAAGTTTCTCTGCCGGGGACATTTAAAGTCCTTAAGCAAACCTTAAGAGTTATGAAACACCGGGTTCCGGCCCTCGCTGTCGCCCGTTTCTCGCCATCTTTTCCCTAGCGCGTTTAAGTCGAGAGCAATAACAGCTGGGCCTCGGGGAGCACAGGGCTGACCCGATGTTATTTTTGTTCAGCGTTGTGTTCGGGACACGTGGCGTGGCTGTGGGTAAAGTCAGCACCGCTTGCCCGGCCTCGTGTGTATTCAGATGGATTACTGAATGGCCAGCACTTGGTCAGGGTGGGCACCACATTACATTCCAGCGTGCGACCGACCCGATGGATATTCAGAGCAAATAACCAGCGGCGTGTCCGGGATGGTTGTCTTGCCCTGCGGTAATGAGGTGCAACGGAATATGTTGTTGTTCATCGATAGAGGGGATTTCGAAACTTCCCACTATTTGAGGGTGTCGCTCACTCAACCCGGTCGACTCTGCTTCTTTTGCCTTAGCCATTCTCGCGTGGTTCGCTGCGATTTCATTGAGAGTTGACACGTTACATCTCCAGAGGACTGACCAAGCGTATCGCTGGCATCCCAAGCATTGATTTAATTGCCGCCGCGTCAGAATTGCGTCGTTTCGAGGCTGCTACGTCCCGCCTTTGCAATGCCTGAGCCAGACAGGGCGCGTATGGCGTGCCGCGTTTTTATAGGCGACGAATGGTTATGAGACCGCAAGGCTTCCCTCGAAAAAGCCATTTGTGTTAGCGACAACGTGCACACACTTTCACAGTTGAAGGTTAACTATTAGTTACAAAGTGCGGCTAATATGCCATTTTTCGATCTCGTGCCGTCCATCGGCATGGCTCAAGAATGCGCCATCGGGACGCAGTCTGTTCACTTCTGACGTGTGACGATTTTCGTGAAACTTATCATTGCCGCTATTTATGTCCTCTCCATCGCGTATGTTCACTTGCGCGGAAAGGTGCGCCACAAATTAGGCCGTCAACTAAGCGACCACTCCACGTTTCTGGCACCGGTCAATTGCTTCCTTTATCTGTTCTCCAAAACGCCCAACCAGCCTTATATAAATCCGGCCGACTTTCCCGATTTGAGCCCTTTGCAGGCTCATTGGGAGGAGATTCGCGCCGAAGGCCGGAATTTGCTCAGGGCCGGTGAGATCAAACGGTCCAATCAGTACGATGACGTTGGTTTCAACTCGTTTTTCAAAAGTGGCTGGAAGCGTTTTTACCTCAAATGGTACGGCGACAGTCACCCGTCCGCCGCAAAGCTCTGCCCGCGTACGACTGAACTGGTGCAAAACATCGGCTCGATCAAGGCCGCGATGTTCGCCGAACTGCCGCCGGGTTCGAAACTGGTCCGCCACCGCGATCCGTATGCCGGTTCTTACCGTTATCACTTGGGGCTGGATACTCCGAACGATGCCGGTTGCTACATCAACGTCGACGGTGAGAACTACCATTGGCGCGATGGTGAAGCGGTGATGTTCGATGAGACCTTCATTCATTACGCCGAAAACACCACTGCGCAGAATCGCATCATTCTGTTCTGTGACATCGAGCGGCCGATGAAGTATCGCTGGGCGGCGGCGTTCAACCGTTGGTTCAGCCGCACGGTGATGGCGGCGGCGGGCGCGCCGAACGACGCCGGCGACAAGGTCGGTGGTATCAACCGCTTGTTCGCCAGGATCTACACGATTCGCCTGCGCGGCAAAGCGCTGAAGAAGCGTAACCGTACTCGCTACTACCTGGAGAAATGGGCGGTTTTTGGTGGGTTGCTGGCGATTTTTATTTTGATCTGAGTTGAGGTGTGGCGCATGACGCCATCGCGGGCAAGCCCGCTCCCACAAGATCCGCGTCTAATACGAACGCCGCCGGACCTGTGGGAGCGGGCTTGCCCGCGAAGAGGCCGGTATTTTCCCTGCAAAACTTATGGATGTTCCGGGAGGTCAGCCGCTCGACCGCTTCGTGGTTTTTTTCTGCGCAGTAGGTTTGGCTTTAGTAGCCGCTTTACCACCGCCCTTGCCACCCAGGCTGCGCTTGAGCAGTTCAGTCAGATCGATAACATCGGCCGTCTTGCGCTCCTCTTCACCCGAAACGGTTTCAACGGTTTCGATCTTGCCTTCATGAGCCTTCGTCTCGACCAGCGCCATGATCTTGTCTTCGAAGCTGTCGCGGTACTCCTCAGGCGTCCAGTCAGCGCTCATGTCCTCCACCAGCCGTTTGGCCATGTCGAGCTCACCTTTGGCCAGATCCGGCTTGGTCACTTCACTGCCCAGTTCCAGCTGAGCAAGGCTGCGCACTTCGGCGGGCCAGCGCAGCTTCACCAGCACCATGGCTGATTCCAGCGGCATGAGGGCCGCCAGGTACTGGCGGGTATGCAGAACAACGCGGGCCAGGGCGACCTTGTTGGTTTGGCTGAGGGTTTCGCGTAACAGCGCATAGACCTTGCCGCCGCGTCTGTCCGGGGCCAGGTAATAAGGCGTATCGATGTTTTGCAGAGGGATTTGCTCGCTGTCGACAAAGGCGAAGATGTCGATGGTTTGGGTCGACACCGGATGGGCCGAGCGAATCTCTTCTTCGCTAAGCACCACGTAACGCCCTTTTTCGTACTGAACGCCTTTGACGATGTGCTCCTTGGTGACTTCCTTGCCAGTGACTTTGTTGACGCGCTTATAGCCCACCGGTTCCATGCTGCGGCTGTCGAGCCAGTCAAAATCCACCCCGTGGGAAGACGTCGCCGACACCAGCGACACGGGGATGTGCACCAGACCGAAACTGATTGCGCCTTTCCAGATTGCCCGTGCCATCGTCGTGCTCTCGTCAGTCGATTGATGTTCAGGTGACCTGTGGCCAAGGGCAAAAGTTTCAGTCGGGCGGCGGCCCGGTCCTGCGGGCGGATCGGTGGTGCGGTTAACTCGTGTTACATGTTGTGGGGGAGGTTTTAGTTAACAAATCCGAACCCTGGGCGTAGCGTGGCTCTATTCATCCATGAAGCGTGGCACGCTCAATGAGAGGTCCCCCATGAAGCGATGTGTGCTCGGTGTCATCGTGCTGGCATTAAGTGGCATGCTAAGCCCTTTGGCGCTGGCAGACGCCCGATCATTGTCTTCGCCCTGGCTGCTGGCGCAGAACCTGCCGGGAAGCAACAACAATCCCTATAACAGCCCGATTCGCCGGGCCAATCCCAACAGCATGCAAGGCACGCAACCCAATATCCCGGTAATCCGCGGGCCAAATACGGTGCCTGTGCCACGACCGCCAACGCTTGATAATGGCGGCATCGGCAATCGCTATCCGCAAGATCGCCAGGCTCCCACCGGCCAACCGAAATTCATTCCCAATCCACCCCCTCGGGACTCGAACCGCAACTACCGTTGAACCAGCCCTATTGACGACAAAAGGAATCGTGCATGTTGCGTAAAGCCCTCTTGGCCTCTTTCTGTGCCAGCGCCTTGTTAACGGTGACGGCGCTCGTCTTTGCAGCACCAACACAGGATTTTAAAAGCGAGCAGGGCACCCTTGAGCTCACGCCGATCGTTAAAGGCCTGGACCACCCCTGGGCGCTGGCGTTTTTGCCTGACCGCCAAGGGATGCTGGTGACCGAACGGCCCGGCAACCTGCGACTGATCAGCGCCGACGGCAAACTTTCGGGGCCGCTCAATGGCGTGCCTCAGGTCTGGGCCAAGGGCCAAGGCGGATTGCTCGATGTGGCGTTGTCGCCCGATTTCAAACAAGACCGCATGGTCTATCTGTCTTACGCCGAAGGGGGGGGGGAGGGCGGTAAAGCCGGCACAGCGGTCGGTCGTGCAAGGTTGTCGGATGACCTGACAGCGCTCAAGGATTTCAGGGTGATCTTCCGTCAAGAGCCCAAGCTCTCCCTTGGTAATCATTTCGGCTCACGACTGGTGTTCGACCGCGACGGCTATCTGTTCATCACCCTGGGCGAAAATAATGACCGGCCCACAGCGCAAGATCTGGACAAACTGCAAGGCAAGATCGTGCGGCTCTATCCCGATGGCAAGGTGCCCAAAGACAATCCCTTTGTAGGGCAAAAAGGCGTTCGCCCGGAAATCTGGTCTTACGGCCAACGCAACCCGCAAGGCGCGGCGCTCAACCCCTGGAGCGGCACGCTGTGGGAAAACGAGCACGGTCCGCGGGGCGGCGACGAGATCAACATCATCGAGCGTGGCAAAAATTACGGCTGGCCAATGGCAACCCACGGCATCAACTATTCCGGCCTGCCGGTCCCGGAAGCCAAGGGCGAAACCGCCGAAGGTACCGTCGGTCCGCACCATGTCTGGGAAAAATCCCCCGGCCTCAGCGGCATGGCCTTCTATGACGGCGATCGCTTCAAGGCCTGGCAGCACAACGTGTTTATCGGCGCGCTGGTGAGTCAGGAACTGATTCGCCTGCAATTGAAGGATGACAAGGTTGTTCATGAAGAGCGGTTGCTGGGTGAACTCAACAAACGGATTCGTGACGTACGGCAGGGGCCGGATGGTTATTTGTATTTACTGACCGATGAGGATGACGGTGTGCTGTACAAGTTGGGGGTGAAGTAAACGGGCTTGCCTAAAGCTTTAGTCAACTGTCGGTTCAGACCGAGTCGCGCTCACGGAGTTTTTCCGCTCTTGAAGCCCTCGCACCACGAGATACAGTAACGGCCCGATAGACACAAAAACCGCCGTCACCACCAGATAGGGAACCACCGACAACCCTGACTGCCCACGCTGGCGCGCATCCTTGTACATCCAGATACCGGCAAGCGTCGCCAACAGGTATAAATCGATCACCACCTGCGCGGTATCGGGCCGCGACATCAGGCTGATGCCGAAGTCGAGCAGCGACTGCTCCGCCTGCAGCATCACCGAAACGGTGTAGCCGGCGAAGGCGATCAGGGCGATGAGGGGCAGGGCGACAGACTTCATGGTTTCCTTCCTTGGGGCAATGAGCGGAATCGCCAGCCTACAGCGACCTTTGAAAATTGGCCATTGACTTGCCATTAGCGTCCGGCTAATTTCCAGCCATGACTTCCACCGTATTGCGCTGCCAGCCAAGCATTATTACCGCCATTCCTTATTTGGCGGGCTAGCTCACGACTGCAGCACCCAACCCGCCCTAGAGGCGGGTTTTTACTTTCTGTCTCTTGGGTTTTGAGCTTACCGGGCGCACGCAACCGGCGTAGAAGCTGCCGAAGGTTGCGATCTTTTGATCTTGAAAAGCAAAGATCGCAGCCTTCGGCAGCTCCTACACCGACCGTGTAAACCCGGATACCAAGGAGACGACCATGAGCAGCACCCCCGCCCAGCAGCGCTTGCTTGAGCACTACGTGAAAAAGATCCTCGCCGCGCCGGTTTACGAACTTGCCGTGCGCACGCCGTTGCAAGCGGCGCCGGCCTTGTCCGAGGCGTTGGGCAATCAGATCCTGCTCAAGCGCGAAGACTTGCAACCGACCTTTTCCTTCAAGATCCGTGGCGCCTACAACAAACTGGTCAATCTGAGCGATGAACAGAAGGCTCGTGGCGTGATCACAGCCTCGGCGGGCAATCATGCCCAAGGCGTCGCGTTGGCGGCTCGCGAGCTGGGGATCGGCGCTACCATCGTCATGCCCTGTACGACCCCGGAATTGAAGGTGCTGGGTGTTCGCAGTCGAGGCGCCGAAGCGCTGCTGCACGGGGAAAGTTTTCCGTTTGCCCTGGAATACGCGCTGAGCCTGGCGCAGCAAACCGGCCGCACCTTTGTCTCGCCCTTCGACGACCCGGACGTGATCGCGGGGCAGGGCACCGTCGCCATGGAAATCCTGCGCCAGCACCAAGGGCCGCTGGACGCGATTTTCGTTCCGGTGGGCGGTGGAGGCTTGATCGCCGGCATCGCCGCGTACGTCAAATACCTGCGCCCCGAAATCCGCATCATCGGCGTCGAGTCGGAACATTCCGCTTGCTTGCAGGCCGCATTACAGGCCGGCGAACGGGTTGTGCTGCCAACCGTTGGCACCTTCGCCGATGGCGTGGCGGTCGCTCAGATCGGCGCCCATGGATTCGAGGTCTGTCGGTTCTGCGTCGACGAAGTAATGACCGTCAGCAATGACGAACTTTGTGCCGCTATCAAGAACATCTACGACGATACCCGCTCGATCACCGAACCTTCCGGCGCCCTGGCCGTGGCCGGAATCAAACGGTACGTGGCACGAACCGGCGCCCGTGGTCAGACCCTGGTTGCCATTGATTCGGGGGCGAATATCAATTTTGACAGTTTGCGGCACGTAGCCGAACGCGCCGCGTTGAGCGGCGTGTCGGCGTGAGGGCTGTTCCGATTATTCCTGAACAGCGTTCTCGACATGGCTCGATGCCGACCAGAGCCGGTAGCGCACTTCAATATCCTTGGGCACGTAGAGAACGATCGGCAATTTGCTGTTGTATCGCAGTCTGAAACCGTCACCGACGACCGGCACGAATTCCTTTTTGCGCTTGCCATCCGGGCAGGCCATCAGCGTACTCATGGGGCCGGTGACTTTTTCCAGCCGATAAAACGGGTAGCCCCAGCCCTCAAGGTTCTTTTCCTCAAGCTTGCCGCCCAGGCGCTGACGGTTGCAGTCGACGGTCAGAGTCTTGCCGGCCAGGATCTCGACTTGATAACCGTCTTCCTGTTGTTGCGGGGCGAGGTGAATGACCTGGCGGGTAAAACCGCTCTCAGGCTTGGGATACGGCGCGACGTCTTCGAGGGTTGCGGCGTGGGCTACGGACGACAAAATGGCAACTATCAGCCCGACGGTCGTGTTAAGCGGCAAAGCACCCATGATGCCTCCTTGCGTGTGTGTGGGGTCAGCGGATACTGAATGGATGGGCCGCATTCTCACTGCCGTCCTCAGCCAATGCAAACCCACCATCGGGGTGTTTGCAAAATGCAGGTCTTGAAGCAGACCTTTCTTGCATTTTGCATGACGCGATGTATTGCCATTTCTCCCAAACCCTTGATTTACCGACGAGGCGCAGAGCGAAATCCGGGGCATGTTTTATGCTGAAGCTGTCTTGAGCTGGCCACGATTCTTACTGAGTCAGCGCTTAAAACAAGAAGACGGTTGGGACATCGGAACAATGAGGTTCCCCCAAGGAAGAAAAACAACGAGCAATTTGAGCTCCGACCGACATTGATTTTTGATTGGCAATCTCACAAACCGAGAGGGTGGCCATGTTTCTTTCTGCCTTGGAACTCCGCAATATCGTTGAAAGCAGCTTTCTCCCGAAACGCTGCCAATGCACGCTGTCGCCGGACCTGTCGATGACCGTCAAGGTGTATTCGGACGTCGAGACTGACCATCTCGACCTGCTCGTCACCGGCATAGACGCCCATCGCCTCAACGGGTGCCGGGAAATCAACAATCTGATCGCCGAGTTACGCTCCGACCTTGCGCGCAATACACACAACCCGCTATTGCAGCCGACGTCAAAAGCTCATTAACCGGCGGTTTCACCCAGTTCGATCGATACGCGCCGGGTCTGGATAAACCCCAGACCCAGCGCCCATTCCACCAGGGTCACCAGAACCCTGACAGGCCTACTGTCAGTTCTGATAGCTGCACGCGTCAGACAGTTTTTGGTACGTAATCTCCGCAGGCATACCCGACTTGTCGATGTACTTCATGTTGGCCGTCACCACTTTACATTCATGCGTTTGCGGTTCAGTCAGGGAAATGACCTTGGCCACCTGCAGCTGCATGCCGTAGTGATAAGGCACCGCCTGGGAGGATGATGTCTCGTCTGCCTGAACAAACCCGGCGAATGCGGTGCAGGCGAGGGCGGTGGTAATCAGCAGTGTTCGTGTGTTCATGGTGAGTCTCCAGCGCAGCGGGAAGTCAATTCGACAAAGAACGTCGAACCTGCCGCACTGGGCGTCAGAGGGAGCTGAGGGCGTGCGGTCCAGTAAAGCTTTGGACCGTGGGGTTAAGCGATGGTTAACCGACTTGCGTGCCGCCTGTCGTGAGGAGTTTCTGACAGAGGTTTCGTGTCGGTAAAAAAACTGCGGGAGCTTCGGCTCGTTCCTACAAGCTTGGACGCTTTGTCGTCTTTCGGCGCTTGGCCTATAGCGATTACTGTTTGGCATCGCTGCAAAATCAGCGAACAGGTTTGGTCACCTGATATCCCGCATACATATGTGCCATCATTCGCCCTACGGACATCTTTGTCTTCGTGGTGCGTTGTTATGGCGGCTGTGTGCTGGACGCCTTCGGGCGAGCCGATTTGCGGGTTATCGGTTGACCAAGCCTGTACACAGTCCGCCTCCATCGTTTGGTCACGGAGCTGGCGGTTACTTAACTAACGTTTGAGTAATTCTTATGCCAACGTTCAACCCGTTTCCTGTTCGTTATCGTTCAATCAAAAGCAGCATTACCGACTCAAATCCCCTGGTCATCGACACAGAAGCCACGCAAGACATTCTCGAAGCCGCGTTACAGCGTATCCGAGCCTCCAGCCAGTTACTTGAAACACTCCACTCGATGACGGGGCCGTACCCATTGACAATAATTGGGCCGAGAACCAGATTCGGCCGTGGGCCTTGGGTCGCAAAAACTGGCTCTTCGCAGGGTCACTACGCAGCGGCAAACGGGCGGCGGTGATCATGAGCCTGATCCAGTCGGCGCGACTCAACGGGCATGATCCGTATGCTTATTTGAAGGACGTCCTCACTCGCCTGCCTACGCAGCGGGCCAGTGAGATTATGGAGCTGCTACCTCATCGATGGGTGCTTGCTCAATGAGTCCGTTTTTTAACGGACTTTTCGAAAACTTTCCCAGGAGGGATCAATGGTAGATAAAGCGCACGAGTACGAAGTCCAGGTAACTTGGGCCGGCAACAACGGGACAGGAACGTCATCTTATCGGGGTTACAGCCGGGCGCACGTAATCGCAGCTAACGGCAAAATACCAATTGAGGGGTCGTCCGATCCCAGTTTTCGAGGAGACCCCACGCGCTGGAATCCCGAGGAATTGCTCTTGGCATCCTTATCTGCGTGCCACAAGCTTTGGTACCTTGGCCTTTGCGCTGAGGCCGGGATCGTTGTGGTGGCCTACGAGGACAACGCTCAAGGAACAATGGTCGAGGAGAGCAACGGCGCTGGTCAGTTCACCTCAGTTATTTTGAGGCCGAAAGTGATCCTGGCATCGGGGTCTGAGATCGCAAAAGCTCAGACGCTGCACAAAATAGCTCATGAAAAATGCTTCATTGCTCGTTCGGTAAACTTTCCAGTCAGCCACGCACCCGAAATATCGATAAGCCCAGGCGCCTAGTTAGCCAGAGAAGGTGTCCGCATAGTCGGGCACCCTCTCAAAGTCTACATAACTGCCTAGATGACATTGCCGGACGCTTACTTTGGGTTTCGGGTGTTCCAGGGCGGGGCGGTAATGCGCGTCCCACGGCGTGGCGAGGAAGCGGTTGCGGTAGCCCTGGTGGAAGTCGTCCTTGTTA
>NZ_MUNM01000009.1 GCF_002286815.1 Pseudomonas sp. PICF141 | reverse complement strand
GGGTTATTTGCTGTACCAAGGCGTGATCGACCCGTTGGGCGGGATCAACACCTTGTGGCCGCTGTTCGGCATCTCCAACCAGATGCTGGCGGGTATCGCGCTGATGCTGGCAACTGTCGTATTGATCAAAATGAAGCGCCAACGTTACGTCTGGGTCACCATGTTGCCCGCCGTGTGGCTGCTGATCTGCACCACCACCGCCGGCTTCATCAAACTGTTCGACGCCAACCCGGCCATCGGTTTCCTGGCACTGGCGAAGAAATACAGCGATGCGTTGGCCAACGGGCAGGTCCTGGCCCCGGCCAAGAGCATCGAGCAGATGCAGCATGTGATCTACAACGCCTACACCAATGCAACGCTGACCGCGCTGTTTTTGCTCGTGGTGTTCAGCATCCTGTTCTTTGCACTCAAGGTCGGCATTGCCGCCTGGGGCACCAAGGAGCGTACGGATAAAGAAGCGCCGTTCCAGGCTTTGCCGGATGCTTGATGGAGGAGGGTGCCCATGTTCAATGACCTGAGTCGCCTCGGTAAATACCTCGGTCAGGCCGCGCGCCTGATGGTCGGCATGCCCGACTACGAAAACTACGTCGAGCATATGCAAACCAGACACCCGGACAAACCGCTGATGAGTTACGAAGTGTTCTTTCGCGAACGTCAGGAAGCCCGTTACGGCAGCAAGGCGGGACCGAAATGCTGTTGATGCGAAACCTTTAAGCGGCATTGTGCTTTAGAAGCCCGGCCTGCCGGCGATAGCGATCTTCAAGACGCTACCGTCGGCAAGCCGGGCTTTTTTGTTGTGTTTTTGGCTTGCCTCTACGGTATTGCGTAGACCTTGAACAGCTTCTTGTCCGTGTCAGTAATACCTTCCAGATGAGTGTCGTATGCCTGCTCGATCTCGCCCGATCGATACATTTCACTCAGCGCAGTGTCGACCAGCAAACGGAAATCTTCATCGTCTCGGTCCATTGCCATTGAAGTCGGCAAGTACTCGAAAACTCGATCCAGCAAGACCAGATTCCCTGCGGAATAGTTATTGGCGAGGAGCTTCTTGAGCATCATGCGTTCGGCGAAGAAGGCATCGGCTTTGCCGTCGGCGACAAGTTTGAGGCCCGCTTCAATGTTCTCGACCGTGACCAGGGTAGCCACCACACCGAGTAATCGCATCTGCTGACGGATCCATGCCTCGGTGACACCACCTGCGATGGCGGCATAGGTCAGGTTGGCCAGCCCCCGATTGATGGTCGCACGCCAGGTCGGCCCGGTATGGGCTACTTTGCCGTTTAGTACATTGAGCAACGCCTCAGGTGATTCCTGGCGCACCACTACCGAAAGGCCGGCCGTGTAGATTGGAATCGAAAAACTCACACGCTTGCGGCGCGCCAATGTGGGGGGCGTCGGCGTGCAGAGGAGGTCGATCTCGCCCGAGCTCACGGCATTCATCTCGTCGTTGACGACGACGGGGCGGTAACGTACCTGCAACGCGGGCAAATCCAGCTCCGTCTTGATTTTGTCGGCGACCTTCAGACAAAGCTCGATCGCATAACCGTTGGCTTTGTCGCCTGCCTGGACGGAAAAGGGAGCGAAGTCCGGCACATAACCGAGGGTGAACGTATTGCTCACCCGCACGCGTTCAAGGGTATTGGCACCGGCGAGTACCGGCACCATTGTGAGCAGGCAGACGAATAGCAAGTTAATGGCTTTGGTCAATCGTACGTTCATATCCTGGCGCCCCGTATCGGATGTCTGTGCTGTCCTGAAGATAAAACTAAGGATTGCCGGCCCTGATCTGAGCGGTTGGAGACGCATCGACAAAACGCTTGGAGAGGAAGCCATAGAGCAGATAGCCGAATGCAAGGACAATGAGGCCACCGAATACGGCATCCTTGCCGCAGGCATAAAGGGCATACAACGAATAGCCCACAGCGATCAGTAATAACATCGTGTTGCGGGTGTAGATCCCTGTACTGACTTTGGCTTTGTACATCATGACCAATAGACCTGTGGCAGCTGTCACGTATGGGATCAGGTTGGTCACGGCTGCCAGGCTGACGAGTTTTCCGAACTGGGCGCTGGCATTGGGCGAGATAGTCGACAGCGCCATCAAGGTTTGAAAGATGCCGCAGACGAGCATGCCGAGAATAGGCGCATTCCGTGCGCTGATCTTGCTGAAAAATTTCGGGAACATGCCTCGGTCAGCGGTCATTTTGGCCGTTTGCGCCAGGGTGAACTGCCAGCCCAGCAGCGAACCGACACAGGCCATCACTGCCAGCGCCATGACGATGTTGCCCACCGTGGGGTTGAACATCTGTGCATAGACGAGCGCGAAGGGCGCCGAAGAGTTGGCCAGTTCGGCATTGGGTACGATGCCCTGAATGACCGTAGTCGACAGTACATAGACCACTGCTGCGCCAAGCGTGCCGAACAGGCAGGCCAAGGGTACGGTGCGCTTGGGATCTTCCACTGCATCGGAAGCCTGTGCCGCCGATTCCATGCCAAGGAAAGCCCACAGGGTGAGGGGAATCGCCTTGCTGATGGCGTCGGAGATCGGCAGGGTATTCGGGTTCCAGGCGGCAATCAGCACATCGGGCTTGAACCAGAACCAGCCGATAATACTCAACCCGGCCACCGGGATGATCACCCCCCACACGGTAATCGCGCCGATCTTGCCGGTGATACCGGGACCTCCGAAGTTGGCCACGGTGGTCAACCAGAGCAGGCCAACCGTACCGATGAACAGAGGAATCGCGCCGCTGCCCAGCCAGGGCACGAACGGTGTCATGTAACCCACTGCTGAAATGGCGACGGCCACGTTAGCGATGCCCAGCGAGAGAAAGTACAGATACGAACAGAGAAAGAAGCCTGATTTGGCATGCGCCTCTTCGGTGTAGGCAGACAACCCGCCTGAGCGCGGGCAGTAAATGCCGCACTGGGAAAAGCAGTAAGCAATGGCCATCGAACCGACGGCAGTGACGATCCATGACAGCAACGAAACGGCCCCAAGTTGGGCCATGCTCGTCGGCAACATGATGATGCCCGAGCCCATCATGTTCACCGTCACCAGAGTGGTAAGCCCCATGAGGCTCATTTTCTTGCTTGAATCGGCCATCGGAAACTCCTTGATCTGCTCACCACATAGAACATAGTCCTGATTGCCGTAGTCATAGTCCGTCGAACAGATTTATCGCAGTGAGTTTTCGAATGTGCGGGCAACGCCCAGAGCGAGGTGAGGAGTGCGATAAAACGACTAAATAACCATTTAGTATAGCTACAAACTATTATGGCTATTTGCTTGATAGATAAACTATTCAAAGAGAGGGCGATTTTCAAATTCTCTACGCTGACGCAGTGATCGCGGTATCGGCTTTGGAGCCTCATATGGAGGCAGTTTTTTGATGCTTTATTTCGATCAACACGTCAGGGCTAGCTTAATGGAGATTAATCCATTCGTTGCTTGCTCAGGATTGGCCTATAGATCGTTTTCACTTGAATCAATCGGACATCGTTCATTACTACCATTTGGTAAACCGATTCAATACAGCCTGATTTTTCCATACGGTATGAATACCGGGCAGCGACGTTATCGCTGGGCAATATTTGCCGCTGTATATCTGGTGGCGTCTTAGCGGAATACGGTTTGATTAGTGAAGCGGGTTCACCAGGATCTGATTCTGCATTATGGAGATGAACCGTCGGCAGAAGCTCAGAGCGCAGTTTCCCGAGCGTGTACAGAGTTGTTGGAAAGCTGATGCAAGGAATGAGGGGCTTGGGTGAAATAAGGGGCTTCAAAATCCGCGTGCAACCAGGTTAACTCTGAAACACGTTGTTACGTGTAATGTATATTATGTTAAATGATGTGTCAGAGCGGAACTTCTACCAAAGGTTCTTTCTTGCGACTCCAGAAAAATGCTCTGCCAACGGGCCATCCGTGTTCATGGCGAGTCATTGAATGAAGTGGCTGCTGCCAGCTGGTAATGCGGCGCCGTTGCCCCTACTCATTCCATTCATCTACGTTCAACTCAAACTCAGGCTCCGCGCTTACAACACTGCTGCGGCACCCACAGTGACGCTTTTAATAGTTTTTGAGGGTTATTGATTCGGATTATCCGGCCCTTACCGGGCAGTATCCGCCCCGTATCGACCGACGTGCAGGCGCCAGCCATGCGTCGCTCAGTACTGGGGGCAGAAATCTGAACAGCAACTTTCATTACTTGAGAACAGAACACATGAGCATGTCGAATAAATGGATTGTGGGGATTGCCTTGAGCTGCGTGTTTCAAGTCGGGTGTGTCTCGAAGGTGGCGCAACAAGAACAATATTCGGGCTTTCTGCCCAATTATCAGGGACTAGAAGAACACACGACGCAGAGTGAACAGAAGGTGATGCGCTGGGTCGCGCCAGGGTTTGATCCCCATGCCTATACCACTGTCGTGTTCACGGAGGTTGAGTTGTATCCAGCGCCCATACCCACTGCGCGCGTCAACCTGAAAACCCTGGAAGATGTACAGATCATGGCCAGCGACAGTGTCCGAAACGCCTTGGTCCCCGCCTATACGATTGTCTCGAATGTGCAGCAAGCACCGGCCGACTCACGGACATTGATCCTGCAGGCGGCGATCACTCACGTCAGCGCCAACAACGAGGGCATGCATTGGTATGAGGCCGTACCGATCGCAGCTGTCGTCGGGGCCACGCAAGCAGCCACCGGCCATCGTGATCAAACTGCCGAGTTGTATCTCGAAATGGACCTGATCGATGCCAAAACCGGTTTGCCGGTCGTCAAGGTGGTTCGCAAGGTGTTCGGCGAGACATTGAAAAATGCCAGTCAGCCAATAGGCGCCAATGACTTCAAAGTCGCACTCAAAACCGTGACGACCGACATGCAGGCCCTGCTTTCCAAACAGTAGCTGACACGGGATACCCCATGGCAACGTTGACTTGCCTGCCATCCATTGTCTTGGTTTCGCACTGCGAGCAAACGGGCATGGGGTTTCGGAACGGCGGTCACGCTGCGTATCTCTGAACAATCTGTCAGGCCCCATGATGTCGCCTGGCGAGAGTCCGACTTGATGAAAATATCGACCCTTACCTTATCGGCCTGCCTGTTGCTCGCCAGTTCTGGTGCCTTGGCGGTAACGCTGGTTCCACTCAAAAACCAGACCTCCCAGAGCATTCAGCAAGACACCAGTGCCTGCCAGGCACAAGCCAATGCTCAATTTCCGACACAGAACACAGTGCCTTCCGGAGGTCGGATAAAAGGCGCTACCACAGCCGCGATTGCCGGCGCCACTGCCGCGCAGGTTCGCGGCCGGCAACATGACGACGTTTATGACCAGATCGACGACGATATCAAGCAGGACTATCGCCAGAACCGTGCGCGCAGTGCCGCTGCGGCCGGCGTGGTGGTCGGCGCCTCAAGACAACGTCAGGAGCGCAGACAGAATCTTGCCGCCACCGAGCAAAACATCACCGCCAACAACTCCGTGTACAGCAGTTGCCTGCAACAGCGCGGCTACAACGTTTTGCCTTGATCCACTTGAGGTCTCTACCGATGCATGTCTTTTTTGTACCCGTGGTTACCTTTGCTTCCTTGCTATTGACCGGTTGTTCTTTCTCCCCGAACACCCCGACTTCAACCCTGCAAACAGACAAGTCACCGGAACAATATGTCGATTGCGTCGAACCGAAATTGAAAGACAACAAACTCAATCCGACCGTATCTCGCAACAATCGCAGCTACACGATCGTGATGTCGAGCCAAGTAGCTGTCGACAACGTGCTGGCGGTTTACAAGGCAGAAAATGGTACCAAGGTGTATCTATACGAGCGCCCACTGACAGCCTCGACCTTTCTAGTATCCAGTCTTGAGCGTGCGGCGCTGGAATGCCTGTAGACTCGCCCTCCCCTGAAGTCATTTCACTCCCCTTCCTTTCCATCCTGCCCTGACCTTGTCGTGAGAACATGTTCAGGGACGCCCTGCCTCTTGATATTTGCAAGGCATGCATGGCTCTGCCTTGCAGTTTTCGGATAGCGCGAGATACTCATACCAAGCATCATGACCGCCCCCGATTGAAACCCCGTGGATTACCCTTGCTTGACGCCAGTGACATTTCCGAGAGCTATTCCAGCATTGTCTGCAAGACCTGATTGCCCCTTCCGCGCTTGTCCGCAAATAGTCGTTCATCTCCCCCGACAAGCACGTATTGCGTCTAACTCAGCCTCTCAATCCGTCTCTATACTCAGCCAGAACCAACTGAACGGAGGATTCCCATGCGCTACGCCTTCAAGTTGAAAAATGGTGCCATGGCCCTTTTCGACCCAGATACTGCCTTGCTTTCCATCACGACACTCTATGGCGATGTTCAAACCTCCACGATAGGTAGAGCTGAATCACGTCTACTGGATCTGCTGCTTATGGAGCCCGGTCAGACCAAAAGCCGTGAGGAGATTACCGACTACGCCTGGAATGACCGCGTCGTTGCCTCCGGCAGTTTGAACCAGGCCGTTTTTTCACTTAGAAACATTCTTAACGACAGTCGAGATCACGAAATCCTGATGACGGTTCCTCGAAGAGGATATTGCTTCAATCGTCAATATGTAGTCGATGCCCAGGCAGCGTTGCCGATGCCAGCAGATGAAGCGGTGCAGCCGTGCGCGCCCGTCATTGAAGAACTACCGCCAAGCGGGCGTGATGATGATCTTCCGCGACTTTCAGAAAAGACCAAAAAATCAAATTACATAACAAAAGCCCATTTTATCGGTTATTTCCTGACCTTGGGAGTTTGCGTTTACACAGGGTTCCATTCTGGCTTCGACACACCAAAAATAGAAGTTTCCAGCCTGAAACAGAACGACCTGTTCATCCATGCTGTAGGCCACTCGGTCGCTGAGGCTCAATCACTGAGGGATCTTTCGGCCAAACAGATCCAACAGTCCTCGCCCCATTTAAAAGGTCAGGTCTGGCTGAATCTCTATAAAACAAATTATTCCGTTTCGTGCGTCCGCCCGGATTCAAGCACAGCAAACTTACAATTAAATAGCGCTCAAAAAGACCTCGCACTGATGATCCGGCAATGTCTTGAGGCAACCCTATGAAACTGACAACACCTTCAATGACTCACTGGATAGTGCTTGGAATCATCAACGCCGCTTGCATTTTCTCTTTGCTTTATTCGCCATCTTATTACATGGAAAACATCAGTTATCAGACCATCACCCGACAATGGCTCGAAGACTTGAATCAGCTCAACACTGAGGAGTATCTGACTATCGGGCACGGCCGACTAACACAAACCTCTCTGGAAAACCTGAACGGAAAAATTCGTAACGCCACCATCACTGCAAATGTTATCCGGGAAAGCAATCATCACGTCCAGATAAAAATCAACAACGTTAAGCTGAGCCAGGACAACGAGTTATTCGCCATTGAAAAGACCCCCGATCTATTTTTCAGGCGCCAGTATGTCTTGCAGGAAGGCGCCGTTCTAAACTATGAGCTCATACCTGTCACCGATGACAACGCCGTATGTTTTTATGTGCACGAAACCGGCCGCTTGCGTTGCATGAGTCACTAAACCATCATTCAGACAATAAAAATAATAATTACTGATTTGAATCAAATCCCCCTCCCCCTTAAAAATCCTCCCGTTTTGGTGATTTTCCTGGCTGCTTTGCCTTCACGACCCGAAAAGGCGCTTCTCGCGCCTTCAGCAAATCGAGCCGATTGATGATTGAAAATATGAGTTTTTGACTTTGACAAGCCCCTCGGGGGCGAGACTATTCACAGGCCGAGCCGTGACAGTCATGCGGCGGGCACTTTGCTCTTATTGAAAAATCATCAACAAGGAAGCTCGTCATGCGGCTAAAAAACTTTGCCACCGTATCATTTGGTGTATTGCTTTCACTTAAGGCCATGGCTGGATACAAGGAGCTTTACAGCGTCGACCTGGCGTCTATTGAAAGCAACAAAAAGAAGCTTGACGATGAAAGTTCCAGTTACAGGATTTGCACAAGCTATCGTATCAATGATTATTTTGCCTTTGATGCAGCGGCCATCGGCGCTCAACAAACGGCAATCTTTGGTTCGAAAATAGCGCCGTGCAAACTTCAAAGCCTGTTGGATCTACCATTGAGTGATGCCTATGTTTTTTCAGCGGCGCTGGAACTCACGCCGACTCATTGACATAGAAGTCTGAACAATGGCTTGGCACTACTTATTAGCTGAAGAGCGTTAGACTCCATGAGCACAATAATTCCTGACGAAGTTTTTCATGTAAAGCCCATTGCCGCAAATGAACCCGATAGAATTATCGGCCAGTGGACAGTCAGCCTGATTTCGGCAGAGCATGAGGCAAGTATTCGACAGTTTAAGCTCGTTGAGAGTCTGACTCTCCAGTGCAGCCGGCTGGACTTCGATTCAGTTGTCACCCTGGACAGCTCTGTTCCTTCAGGCTTTATAACCATTGCCATTTCGCAGGCGCCCATTGGCCGACCCTCTGTCAATAATCATGAACTGCGGCCTAATGAAGTCGTCGTGCTGTATAGCGGCGAGCCCGTACAGTACACCTGCGAACCGAATGAAACTCTTTATACGCTGACCACGACACTGGAGCACTATGCACAATGCATCGATAAGCACTCAATTATCGATGTGCTCGCCCATCGAAAGAACCAGCGCTTCCAGGTTACAAACTTCAAATTAATGCAGTCTGCCATTCAGGTCGTCAACGCTTGTTTTACAGACATCAATGGCACCACCGAAAAACAGCGCAGGCGCTCGGAAGTATCAGACTTTGAAAGCGTGTTATTGATTTCACTCCTGCACGCGTTGACACCCGTTGGTCGCGCCAGACTTAAAACCCCGTCAAGAAGAATAGTTGCGACGGAAGCGATAGATTACATCCATGAAAACATTAACAAAGCGCTGAGCATGAAGTCATTGGTAAAACAGCTTGAAACCACAGCTCGCAGCTTACATCTTGGTTTCGTCGAAACGTTCGGAACCTCACCCATTGCTTACATTAGAAATCTCAGACTCGCCAACGCACGCCGAGATTTGATCCGTCACACTTGGCCTACGGTTACCGAAACTGCCATGTATTGGAATTTTCACCATTTAGGCCGGTTTTCCAAGGCCTATCAGAGTGCCTATGGAGAAATACCTTCGGAAACCGCAAAACGCAACGCAGAAAAACCGGTTTAAAAATCAAACTTAAAAAATAACAATTAATGTTTCTAATTTTCCACATTAATGGCCTACATTGCTTGCTAATTAGCCAGGAGAACGAACATGCGCTATCGATTAAATTCATTGCCACTCAAGCATAAAATCTTCTTTTGCATTGTCGCCTATTTGGGCGGTGTCGCATTGGCCTGGCTGATGAACAGTTAAAAATTCGCCTCTCTCCAGCCCGCCTAATCAAATCATGTTTTCCGGAGTTTTTATGATTGCCGCGTATAGAGCCTTACTTAAAACTTACCCATCAGCTTTATGCGCAACGGCTACAGTGGCTTTAATTGCATGGTTTCTTGCCGATCATTACGCAGACAGATTTTTTGGGCAGAGTTTGAGTAAAACCCATGAGTTGAATGACTTGAAATGGACGCTATTCATTGCCCTGGCTTTCCTGTTGGAAGCACTGCTTTACCTTTCATGGAGGATACTCAGGTATTACACCTCGACCGTCGTTCAGCTTCGCAAGGCCATCAGGGCGGACAAACTGGACGTGCACTACCAACCTATCGTTGATTCGAGGAAGGGATATCTGGTCGGTGCCGAATCACATTCTCGCTGGCACCCTAAAGGCGCTGCCATTGCGGCAGATGCGTTCATCTCAACGGCAGAGAAGTCCGAACTGATCTGCGAACTCACGCGCTCGGTCATGCGCCGTGTTGCGGAGGATTACAGCACCTATCTCTGGGCATGCAAGGATTTCTTCATCACCATCAATCTTACCGCCCACGACCTGCTCGACCAGACCTTTCCCGATTTTGTGGCCGGCATCATGACGACATACAACATACCGCCGTCCGCCATCGTTTTTGAAATCAACGATAGTGCCTTGTTAAATCACAAGGATGCAGCGACTCAATTGCACAGGCTTAGAGTGTATGGCCATCGTATTGCTATGGGTCACGTTGGCACCGGCTCTTTCAGACACGCTTTCACCGAACCGGCACTCCCTGTACATGCCTTGGCCAGGCGGTATTTTCAATGTCCGGCGAACATCAGATGCTTACAGTGACTGAATATTACTCATCAATATCAATCAATGACTTCTATTAATCCTCGCGACTACGCACATTCGGCAAACATCTCACAATCGACAACCTGTAGAAGGACAACACTTCTTATGCTACTTCGAAACCTAGGCTTCGTTTCCCTACTTTCATTGCTATCCTTTCAGGCACTTGCGGATGACAAAGGTTTGTATCTTGGTGCTGGCGTCAGCAATATTGAAACCGACGAATCAAATCTGAGCGATGAAGACTCCAGTTATAAGGTTTTTGCAGGCTATCGTCTCAACGGCTATCTGGCCTTCGAGGGCGCCTTCGTTGATCTTGGCCAATTCGAGGACAAGAATCTTGATTTCGATGGAAAATCGGTGCAAGCCAGTGCGCATGTCGGCTTCCCACTGGGAGAGCGGGTGCGCATTTTCGGTAGTGTCGGTGCTCATGCCTGGGATGCTGACGGCAACGCCAGCGATGATGACACCGGCGTGGACTTGACCTATGGGGCGGGTGTTGAAGTGGATGTGTTTCGCAATATCGGCGTCCGCGCTGAATATGAAATATTGGAGGTCGGCAACATCAACCTGAATCAAACAACGGCCTCTGCATTCATTCTTTGGTAACGCTTGCTTCAATTGAGCGGCCTTAAAGGTCGCTCAACGCGCCCCTTGAAGCATCACCGGTTCAGCCACCCGTGCACCTTCAATCAACGCCAGACAACGGCGCAGCCAACTTCGCCTGGACGCTATAGATCTCAGAAACCACCTGCATCGTTGCCTCTTCGATCGTTCCTTCATTGCGGCATAAAACCCAGCCGTGATCTGCGATCGCTCGCTCGAACGCCTTGGTACAAGCGACCTGTTCTTCCAGCTTATGGATCACCGTACTGCTCAGCCCACGCCCTCGTGCCGTTGCCCTCGCCCATGAAATTTCAGCTGTGGTGACAACCCCGACATGCAGGTCTGGCACTTGCACGTTTCGATCCATGTTCAACTTTAGAATCTCTGCAAACGGGACTATCCGGCGAAACGCGGCGTCAGACGGGTACCAGCGATCGATCAAGATGATGCTGCCTGGAGGCTGTTCAGCCAGTACGTTCCGGGAAATCCAGGTGCGGCTATCAGCAAAACGCGCACAAACTTCCAGCTCCAAATCCCGGGTGGGATTTCTGACGAGTCTGTTCACCAGGGCCATTGTTTCCCCCCTATAGGGATCGCTTTTTTTCTCGCAAAGTCGGATCACCTTTTTGTTGTTTGCCCTCAGTACTTTCGTAACGGCCTCCAACAGCGTGGTTTTGCCGGCGCCCTTGGGCCCATCCAGAGAAACAAACAGCGAACGATTCATTCTTCACATAACGATTGATATACGGTTTTTGTTGCCCTGTTCACTCGCTGCAATCGCTTGGCGCGACCATGCCGAATCGAGTGGAGGGTCCTTATGAACAGACATTGCTGAACACTCTAACCTTGTTTGGCTGACGGGTCTCAAAATCCAGGGTTACCGCTGCTTACATTGGATCAGTTGGCCCCTCGCAAGCGCCCTCTCCGCCATCTCAACGTGCCTGAGCCACCCTCTCCGCGTACCAGCTGCCACAGGCAGATCACTCGCCAGGCACGCGTCAACAGAACGTTATTTTTTCTAAACACCTAAAAACCATTCGCAACCGCTAATCAGTTAGTCCGGTTTTTTGACGCTCCTCCGATGCGCGGTCACAACTTTTGCTCTCCGCTGGGTCATAACACGGTGGCTGTCGATGGAATATTGGCATTCAACGAGGTTCTCGCCTGATACGGAGATAAGCTCATGATTTTCAATGTACAAAATTTTGGCGCCAAAGGAGATGGCATCACTGACGACACAGCGGCGATACAAAGTGCGATTGATGCAGCGGCCGCCGCAGGCGGTGGGCAGGTGTATCTGCCGACTGGAACTTATATCGTTTCGGGAGGGGAAGAACCCTCCGACGGTTGCCTGATGCTCAAGAGCAACGTCTACCTGTACGGCGACGGCATGGGCGCAACCACCGTCAAGGTGGCTGACGGTTCCGACACCAAGATCACGGGGGTCATCCGCTCTGCCTATGGCGAGGAAACCCATGACTTCGGCGTGAGTAATCTCACCATTGATGGCAACCGCGACAGCACCACGGGCAAGATCGACGGTTGGTTCAATGGCTACATTCCCGGCGAAGCAGGCTACGACTCCAACGTCACCCTCGACAGCGTCGAGATCAAGGATTGTTCCGGGTACGGTTTCGACCCCCATGAGCAGACCGTCAACATGGTCATCAAGAACAGCGTGTCCCATGGCAATGGCCTGGACGGCTTCGTGGCTGACTTCCTCAGCGACAGCACCTTCGAAAACAACATCGCCTACGACAACGACCGCCACGGTTTCAACATCGTTACCAGCACCCACGACTTCACGCTCACCAATAACATTGCCTACAACAATGGCGGCAATGGCATCGTGGTGCAGCGCGGCAGCGAGGACATCCCCTCCCCCAACAACATCACCATCACCGGTGGCGAGGTGTATGGCAACGGCGCCGAAGGGGTGCTGATCAAAATGTCCAGCGAGGTGACGGTCAGCGGCGTCGATATTCACGACAACGCCAGCGCCGGGATACGCATTTACGGCAGTAACCACGTCCAAATCATTGACAACACACTGACTAATAATTCCCTGGGCGGTCCCGTACCGGAAATCATCATCCAGTCCTACAACGACACCTTGGGCGTGTCCGGCAAATACTTCAACGGCAGCGACAACACCATCCAGGGCAACATCATCATCGGTAGCGACCTGTCGACTTACGGCGTCGCCGAACGCAACGAAGACGGAACCGATCGCAATGCCATGATCGGCAACACCATCAGTCACACCAGCAAGGGGACCACGCTGGTCTATGGTGACGGCAGTTACGTCAGCGCCACGGTGCCGATGACGATCGTACAAGGCACGGCTGGTAACGACACCTTGCTGGGCAGCACCGCCAGCGAAATCTTCTATGGTGGTGCCGGCAACGACACCCTCAATGGCGGGGCCGGTGGCGACATTCTGGTGGGTGGTGCCGGTATCGACAAACTCACCGGAGGCACCGGCGCCGATACGTTCCGTTTCGCCGCTCAGTCCGACAGTTACCGCAATGCAACCACAAGTTTCGATGACACCATCACCGACTTCGACGTCACCCAGGACAAAATCGATCTCGCCGGCCTCGGTTTCACCGGCCTGGGCGATGGCCGTGGCGGCACCTTGCAGGTCAGCTACAGCGCCACCAGCAACCGCACCTACATCAAGGATTACGATGCCGACGCCAGCGGTAATCGCTTCGAGCTGATTCTCTCGGGTAACCTGACCAGTACGCTGACGGCGAATCACTTCATCTTCAACCGGGTCATCACCGGCACCAGCGGCAGCGACTCACTGTCGGGCAGCGATTCGGCCGATACACTGCTCGGCCTCGCGGGTAACGACAACCTCAGTGGTGGCGCGGGCGATGAGAAGCTCGAGGGCGGTGCCGGACGCGATTCGCTGTACGGCGGCGACGGTGCCGACACCTTCCGCTATACCAACGTGCTCGACAGCTACCGCGACTATGACACTGGTGGTGTGACGGCCACCGACACGATTTATGACTTCACCACTGGCGTGGACAAGATCGATGTTTCGAGCCTGAGCTTTGCAGGCCTCGGCAATGGCAGCAACGGCACGTTGTACATCACTCTCAACGCGGCCGGCGACAAAACCTACATCAAGTCCACCGAAGCGGATGCCGATGGCAACCGTTTTGAAATCGCCCTCAACGGCAATTACCTCAACACCCTGACCGCCAACGACTTCGTATTCGCCAAGAGCACTCAGCAGGACATCCTCTACCTGCCCACTCTCGGCCAATCCAATGCGCGTCTGCTGCGCATGACGGAGGACGACAATCAGTCCGGTACCTCGATGCTGGTCAGCGACCTGGACCGCTATACCCCCTATGACGTGCGCAGCCAATTCACCGATGCCAATGGAAACAACATCGACATTGCAGTGGGCGGTAGCACGGTTACCGGCCTGTCGACCCTCAGCGCCGAGGAACTCAAGTTGTGCTGGTGGCTGACCGATACCAACCAACCTGGCGCTGCGCTATTGCGCGCCGTGACGCTGCTGCGCGACCAGCTCACCGAACTGCAATCCATCGGTAACGTCACCATGGGGATCATTTGGGGTCAGGGCGAGGAAGCCGCCCAGGAGATCGGCCGCGCCACGGACAAAGCAGCGGCAGCAGCGGCCTACAAGGCCGCGACCTTGAAGGTGTTCGATTACTTGCATGCCCAGTTCGGCAACTTCAGCGTTTACTTGATGGAAACCGGTCACTACGAACAGGACGCGGCGCGTGCCCGTGGTTATTCAGAAGAAAAAATTGCCTCCATCGTCGAGGGGGTTGGCTATGTCCGCGCTGCCCAGGAAGCCATCGCCGCCGAGCGCGCCGACGTCAAGCTGGCGGTGGATTACACCGACCTGCCCTTGCGCCACGAAGTCGATCCGCTGGCGTATCCCGACGACGTCTGGCACCTGCACGAGGAGTCGGCCGAGATCGTCGGCCAGCGCCTGGCCGACTACATTGCCAATGACCTTGGCTCGCAAGGCAACCCCAATGACAACAACAGCGTCCAGGCTATTTTCGACAACGCTCAGAACATGATTTCCGGTACCGACCAGGCGGATACCCTGACGGGCACCTCGGGCAACGACCTGCTGAATGGCGGCCTGGGCGCCGACACCCTGACCGGTGGCAATGGCAATGACGTTTATGTGGTCGATAACGCATTCGATCGCGTGGTGGAAACCAACACCTCGACTTCGCAAATCGATACGGTGCAGGCCTCGCTCAGCTGGACCCTGGGAGCCAATCTGGAGAACCTGATGCTCACCGGCGTGTCGGCCATCAACGGCACCGGCAATGAGCGGCCCAACTTCATCACCGGCAATGCCGCCAATAACGTGCTCGATGGTGCCGCAGGGGCCGACAGCATGAGCGGCGGCGATGGCAATGACACCTACCATCTCGACAACGCCAACGACACCGTGATCGAGATCAACAGCAATGCGGTGTCGGGAGGTATCGACCGTGTGCACAGCAACCTCGCGGCCTATACCCTCGGCAACAACGTCGAGCATCTGTATGTCGATAGCACTGGCGCCGCCAATGGCACGGGCAACGCGCTGGACAATACGCTGTTCGCCGGTGCCGGCAACAACGTGCTGGACGGGCGCGATGGCAATGACACGGTGTCTTATGAACGCGCCCTGTCCGGCGTCACCGTCAATCTCTCCACGTCAGCGCAACAAAATACCGTGAGTTCGGGGCTCGACACCTTGAAGTCCTTCGAAAACCTGACGGGAAGTGCCTACGCCGACACGCTGTCGGGCAACAGCGCCGCGAACATTCTGAACGGTGGTGCGGGCAACGATGCGCTGGTGGGCGGTTCGGGCAATGACCGGCTGATCGGCGGTGCAGGCACCGACAACCTCACCGCTGGCACTGGCGCGGATAGCTACGCGTTTGGTGCGCTGTCAGACATGGGTATCGGGGCTTTGCGTGATGTGCTCAACGGCTTCAAGAGCACCGAGGGCGATCTTCTGGATTTCACCGGCCTGGACGCCAATCCGCTGACCACCGCTGTCGACGCTTTTACCTTTGTCGGCAGCAACGCCTTCGACCCTGCCAATGCCACCGGCCAACTGCGCTTTGCCGATGGCATTCTTTACGGCAGTGTCGATGCCGACGCCACGCCGGAGTTCGAAATCCAGCTGGTGGGTGTCCAGGCGTTGCACTCCAGCGATTTCACCGCCTTGGGTTAGGCTCACATCTTTGGGAGCGGGGCTTGCCCGCTCCCGAAGGGATTTGCGCTTCCAGGCTGATCTACTCTTGACCCACCGTCACCTCCTTCCAGCTGTCATCGGGATCAAAGCGCTTCATCGACTGCGCCAACTGGTCCCCACCGGGGCCCAAGTCTTTTTCGAACACCTGCCCTTCATGACTGATCATGAAACTCATCACCCCGGTGTCCGCGTATTTCGCCGGCCAGGCGATCAGTGCAAAACCACGGCTCATCTTGTCACCGATGAGGTAGCTATAGGCGCCGCCCGGTGCCGAAGGACCTTGGCCATCAAGGATGCGAAAGTGATAACCCTGCCAGTCTTCACCGGCAATGGTTTTACCGAACAACGGACCCAACGGGCTGATCTGACCGCTATCATCGTCTTCCCAATAAAGTCCGTCATGTTTGCCGGCGGTGCTGAAGATTTTTTGCGCGTAGGCGAGTGCGCCATCACCGTCACGATCCACGGATGCATACTCCATCTGGACATCGTGATAAGTCAGCACTGATTGCAACGCGGCGAGTTCGTTGCGGCCAATTCGACGTGCACGGACTTCGGCGCTACCGGCGTCGATGTCGAACCGCCAACCGTCCGCGCCTTTGACCATGGGTATAGGCAACGTCCAGTGGTCACGGCCAACCGACAGGACCGCCTTGCGATCGCTGGGTTTTTCAATGGCATGTTGTTCGCGGTATTGCTTCAAAAACGCATCCACATCACTGCGCTGCACGCCTTCGCGCGGGATGAAACTGCGCCATTCATTACCCAGCAACTCGGTCAGGCGTGCCTGATCGGCGTATTTCGTCCCCAGTGCCTCGACGAACGCCTGGGCGGCCATTTCCGGCGTCGGAAATGCCTGCTGGGCCGTCGCCATGCACGACCACATCAAACCGGCAGCGATCGCCAGGACATGAAAGCGCAAGCCCGTGAGAGCCTTCATTCGAGCATTGTTTTTCAACGACGGCTCCCCCTTTGACGCGCGGGTGGACTGGACGGCCGACTGACCTGATGGCCGGCTGGGCGCGAAGCACTGGGGCGCCGGGCGGATGCCTGGCTGGCTTGGCCACGACTGGCTTGTGCGTTGGCCTGGGACGGTGAACGCACGCCGGCGAATGCATTATTGCGGGCACTGCCCGTGCTGGAAGCCGGCCGTTGTTGCGCAGTTTGGCGCCCTTGCAAATCGCCCTGCCCGCGCTGGTTTACCTGAGCGGTCTGTTTCCTGGGTGGCTGACTCTCCCGGGTATTTCTGGCAGTGCCCTGGCTCCTGTCAGACGCCCTCGGTCTGTCTGTACCTGCTTGCATCCGATTGCCGGGCGAGGTTGCCGACTGGGTTTTGCGCGCCGAATCGCGGGCTTCGAGGTTGCTGGTGGCAGGTCGCTCGATACCGTGCCTGTCCATTGAACCACGGGCTTTTTCACGCGCCTGGGCTCGCTTGGCATCATCCCCTCGATAGGCTTCACGCTGACGGGCACCGTCCAGTTGGCGGCCATACTGTTCCCGGCTCTTACTGTCTCGATAGGGGACGCCATCGCGATGAACAGCGTTGTGCTGCCACTGGTTCTGATTCCGAGTGATCTGGTTGTTGCGGTTGATGTTGTTGTAGCGGTCGACGTCAATGTCGATGTCGTTGTTGTCCCAGTCACATTCACCCCATAACGAGCCGATGATAGCCACGCCGGTGCCAAAGGCCAGCCCGGCCAACAATGCCGAGCCGGGGTAATAGGCTGGCGGCGGTGGATAGTACACGGGAGGCGATGCCGGATAGGGCCAGGTGCCGTAGGTTGTCGTCGGGTTATAACTGGGTACGTAAACCACCTGCGGATCGGAAGGCTGAATGATGATTGTGGAGGTGCTGCTGGCCGGAGCCGGAGCCGCCGGTGCCGGTGCCGGTGCCGCCTGAACCGTCACGTTCTGATATTGGTTGCTCTGCAGGTTGCCTGCTGCCTGGGCCTGATGACGCAAGCGTTGCACGCCCCCCATGACATCGTCGGGCTGCGCCAAAAAGGCATCCCCCAGGCGTTGTACCCAGACCGGATCCTGCCCCAGCATGACCATGACTTGGGGGAAGGCCACCAGTGCCTGCACGCTCGGATCCCAAGGCTGATTCGCCACTTGTTTGACCGCATCGTCGCCCTTGGCGTCCGGGTGTGCTTTAGACCAGGTGACCGCTTCGGCGATTTCCCCGGGGTACGTGGTGGCCATCAACACCTGGGCCAGCAGTGGGTCCGGATATAGCGCAACAGGAGCCAGCATTTGATCGAGCTGCTCCTGGGTAAACACGGCATCTTTGGCCACCGCGGCGACGGGCGCTGTATCGACAGCGCTTGTGGTCGCGCTCGCGTCCAATGGCTGCGCCAGGCAGGAAGATCCGCTCAAAAACAATACAGCTGACACCGCATAGAACAATGGAATGCGCATTGCACCCCCTCTGTGGTCAGGCAGGCTTGAGCGCCTTGATCGTTCCGCCCTTCCCTGCACCGTCGCGCCCGTCAAAGACGATACAGAGCTTGATGCTCCTGGCTTTTTTCAGTCTTCAAATTCACGGGGTTACCTGATAGCCCCGCTGCTGCATGCAACTGGTGTAGGCCGACGCAGTGGCCGCCGGTTCTGCCCGGCGATCCTGACGACGATCCTGACGTTGCCGGGATCCACCTACAACCGCACCTGCGACAGCAGCATCCTTGGCGTTGTTCTGTCGATATTCCTGTTTGACATCGTCGTCCACCTTGTCATAAATCTCGTCATGCTGACGACCGCGCGCGCCGGCAACCGCCGCCGCGGCTACTGCGCCCGTAGCGGCACCGCGGGCACGTCCACCTGATTGAGACGTCGTGCTGCTGCTTGCCGCATTCCCGGCTTGAGCCTGGCATGCGCTTATGTCCTGCTGAATCATTTCGGGGGACTGCCCTTTGAGCGGCGTGACCGTCTCGGCTGAAGCGCAAAGGCAGAATACCGAGACAATGGTAGCCAAACAGGGGGGGATGGACTTTCTCATAAAGCCTCCGCTGTTATCAGTCTGCTTTGGATCTTTGAGTCTAGCTCACGTTTGGCGACTAACTCTGAGAAGGGTGCAACGTCCAATTCCTTTTGTACGTTGCCCCTCGAACGGGTGTGGAAAGTAGTGACTGACACCGCAATCAGCCAATGCGCGCCAGATAGTCTCAATGCTCCAGTACGTAATGGCCCGGGGCTGCGTACAACGGCGGATATTTGCGTGAGCCCAGTTTGCGCGGTGCTGGCCGGCTAGCGCCCGACCGTTGTTCAATCCACTGCCGCCAATGCGGCCACCAGCTGCCGGTGTGGCTCTCGCCTGCGTCTTGCAGCCAGCTTTCTGGATCCGAGGCGGTGGCAGCGGCGGCGTAGAAATACGACTTCGGGTTGCCCGGCGGATTGATCAAGCTTTGTAGATGGCCGGCATTGGAGAGAACGAAGGTGCTGTCCTCGCCGAACAATCGGGCGGTACCGTAGCAGCCCTGCCAGGGTGTGATGTGATCGGTGGTGCCGCCGATCACATAGGCACCGACCTTGACCTTGCTCATGTCGATAGGCTCGCCGGCAATCTGCAAGACCCCCGGGTTGCTGTAGGGATTGTGCTGGGCCAGATCGAGGTAGTCGGCATGCAGTTTTGCCGGCAGACGCGTGGAGTCGTTGTTCCAGGCCAGGATGTCGAACGCTGGCGGCTTGTTACCCAGCAGATAGTTGTTGACCCAATAATTCCAGATCAGGTCGTTGGGGCGCATCCAGGCGAACATACGCGAAATGTCCTGACCACTGAGTGTTCCCTTGCACTGCGAGCTGGTCTTCGCCGCGCGCAGTACCGCCGGCGTGGCAAAAAGGCCGATGGCAGTGTCACCAAAGAGCGCAGGCATATCGAGCACGCATACCGCCCAACTGGTGTTCGCCACCTTGGCGCCTTCACCGCGTGCCGCCAGCCAGCCGAGATAGGCCGCGAGCGTCAGGCCACCCGAGCACGAACCCCACATGTTCACATCCGCGCTACCGGTGATTTGCCGCGCGACATCCACCGCCTGGTCGAGGCACAGCGCGTATTCGGACAAGCCCCAGTCGCGGTGCATGCTGGTCGGATTGCGCCAGCTGATGACGAACAATTGTATGCCGCTGTCCTGTATCCATTTGATCAGGCTCTTGTCTGGCGACAAGTCAATGGCGTAGTACTTGTTGATCTGCGGCGGGGACATGACTAACGGGCGGGCATGGACATTTTTCGTGGTGGGGGCGAACTGCAACAGTTCGAACATCTCGGTGCGTAACACCACCTCGCCCTTCGCCGTGGCGATGTTTTCTCCCACCTTGAATGGCTTGCTGTCCACCTGCATCGGCATCCCGCCGTTGTGGCGCAGGTCCCGGGAGAACTGCCCGACCCCTTTGACCAAACTCATACCGCCCGTATCGAGCAACTTGCGCAACGCTGTCGGGTTGGTCAGCAACAGATTGCTCGGCGCCAATGCATCAAACAGCTGTGAGGCAATGAACCGGGCACGACCCTTTTCCCTGGCATCGAGATGGGCTCCATCGATAAAACGGCTCAGCTCGTCATTGCCAGCCAGGTAGCTTTGCAACAGGCCGCGCAGCAAGGCATTGGATTGCCAGGCCGGATCGGAAAAACGCTTATCCTTGGGATTCGGTGCCACGCTGGAACTGCCGGCGGCAATATTGCCCAACTCCTTGAGGTAACTGCCCACATGCCGTGCAGCCTTGACGGGCGTCTTGCCCACAGCCTTGAACAAGGCCCCGGAGGCGCTCAGCAAATCGACCGGGCGCACCCTGAGCAATGGCGTGGCAACCTGTGCGGTGTTAACCGCCAACTCCTGTTTCTGCTGCTCTTGAGGCGTTTTTTTTGGCGCTGCGCGACGACGCTTGGCAGGCGTATCCGTTGATCGAGTGATTCGAGGTGTTTTATTCATAGCCATTCTCTTGTATTTGTACGCAAGCCTTGAGGGCAACGAGCATTCCTTTCCGTGCGATGCAGGCACGATGGAAAGTGACGCAGTGTCGCGTAGCTGCCGACGTTCACCTTGACCTGTCGGGACATTCACCTGCTAAGCTGATAAATCGCTGTCCCGGATTGAGAAATCATCTTCATGAGCGGCCTTGTTCGCAGTGCCAGCTTGACGAACTACGCTGAAATAGCCCGATTGCTACACGTTGATTACCTGCAGCAATTGCGCCTTGTCGGCCTCGATCCCCGATGCCTGCTTCACCCGGACTTGAAGATTCCCAACGAAGCTGTAGCACGTCTGCTCGAAAATTCGGCGCGTGAAGCGGGGGTAGACGATTTTGGCTTGCGCATGGCCGAAACCCGCAAGCTCTCCAATCTGGGGCCTCTGGCGCTGTTGTGGCGTGACGAACCGACGATCCGTTCGGCCATGGAAGCGTTCCGCGACTTCCTTTTCCTCCACAATCAGGGGCTGGTGTTGAATATCGAGGAAAGTGGCGGCGTGGTGGTGTTGCGCATGGAACAGGTCACCATGGGAAACCTGCCGGTGCGTCAGGCAATGGAACTGTCAGTGGGGGTGACCTACCGCCTGCTGAAAAACTTGCTGGGCAATCACTGGCATCCTTCAATGGTTTGCTTCCGTCACGCCGCGCCGATGGACGACAGTCGACACCGCCGCCTATTCGCCACCTCAGTGAAATTCAATAGCCTGATGGACGGCATCGTCTGCCGCAGTACCGACCTGGACAAGGCACTGCCCAGTGCCGATCCGGACATGGCCCGTTATGTTCATCAGTATCTGGACAGTATCCGCGAAGAATCCAAAACGGCTTTACTTGAACAAGTGCGCCAGATGATCTGGACGGCGCTGCCCACGGGCCAGTGCTCGGTGGAACAAGTGGCGGCCAATTTGGGATGGGACAGGCGAACACTGCATCGCAAGCTTGCCCAGGAGGGTGAAACATTTTCTTCGTTGCTGGATCAGGTGCGTGCGGAGCTGGCAATGCGTCACCTGGCACATTCCAATCAACGGTTGAGTGAGATCGCCGGGGCGCTGGGGTTTTCCGAACTGAGTGCCTTCTCCCGCTGGTTCAGCCGGCACTTCGATTGCAGTCCATCCACCTGGCGAGCGCGCCAGTCCAAACTGTAATACAGCCTTTTATTGCGATACACCCAATGCGAACAAATGACTGTTCAACGGATCAATAGATCCACAAGCAATCCGGGTATCAGGTAATGACTCAACCCAACATGAAAACGCTCACCCGCCTGTTCGCTGTCAGCGTGTGCGCAGCGACGAGCACTTGTGCAAATGCTTCGCCCATTTTCCACACCAGTTTCGACTGCGCGACAGCAAGGGCGTCCGTCGAAAAGCTGATTTGTCGCGACTCACAACTGCTGCAGATGGACATCGAACTGACGCGTCTTTATCGCCTGGCGATCACCGACAATCATTCAGTACCGCGACCAGACAAAATCATGATCGACCAGCAGTTCTGGATCGACGCCCGCAATCAGTGTGCCTCCGACCCTGCGCCCAAGGCGTGTACGGTCCGACAGTATGCCGAACGCGCGCACCAACTGCGTCAAGGCTCGGTCATTGCGAGAACCAAGGATCCAGACAGACTCACCGAAGGCCCGCTGGCGTTTCGGTGTACAGGAATTAATGAGCAGCTGGCCGCCACCTTTTTTAACACTCAGCCTGGTGTCGTGTACCTGAAGTGGGCGAACAGCGCCATCACCCTGAGCCAGGTGCAGAATGATTCGGGAACCCAATACACGGGCAAGGATGCCCGGGGCAGCTACAGCTTCTGGCAAGACGGCAATGCAGTGCTTTTCCAGAAACCAGGCTCAGGGGAAATGAGTTGTACGGCCGAGCCGATCGGGGGTTGGCCAGGCTCACATCCTTGAGGCGCCAGGTCTGAGCGGGAATGGTTCAACACGCCTCCTCCGGCCCCGCAATTGACAGAGCCCACACCCATGACCAGCCTCTCAATGTCGAGTGGCCTGAACATCTTTCATGCTGGCGCAAGCAAAGGCAGTCATGAGGTTGGCGGGGCGTCCGGTCTGTCCTGCGACTGATCCTCCCCCCATGGACGATCATTAGAAACGCCAGCAATCACCGCAGCTTCAGCGGATCGACCAGTTCAGCGGCGATGGCCATGCCCACCAGGTCCGGCAAGGTATTGGCCTGCATGCGTTTCATCACCCGCGAACGATACAGATCGACGGTTTTCGCACTGACGCCCAGTTGCTCGGCGATCTCGCGGGTGGTGTAACCCTGGACCAGTGGCAGCAAGACATCGCGCTCCCGTGGGGTCAGGGTCAGCAAGCGCGCCTGCAAGGCTTCGTGCCCCTGATTGCCCGAGCGGTTTGCCGCGCAGTTGCTGAGCGCCTGTTGCACGCTGTCCAGCAGCAATTGTTCGTTGTAGGGTTTCTCGATGAAGTCGTGGGCGCCCGCCTTGAAGGCGCGAACCACGATCGGCACATCTGCGTGCCCGCTGACGAAAATGATCGGCAGGTTCAGCTCACGTGCACGCATTTCTTCCTGCACGTTCAAACCGCCCATGCCGGGCATGCGAACATCGAGCAGCACGCAGGCATCAAGTCTGGCATCACAGGCATTGAGAAACTCCACGCCACTGGTAAACGGCAAGGCTTTGAGCCCTACCGACTCCAACAACCAGACGGTTGAATCGAGCATGCCTTGGTCATCGTCGACCACATACACCACGTGCTCCGTCACACCTGCCATTACGTTATTCCTGTTGTTGTTTTGTTGGGCCGGCCAGCGGCAAACGGCAGCACATCAGCAGCCCGACAGGTTGGCGTCGAGCCTGTAATTCGCCACCAAAACCTTCGATGATGCTGCGGCTCATGGACAAACCGAGCCCCAGGCCATCGGCCTTGCTGGTATAGAACGGGGTAAATATCTGCTCCAGTTCGGGCTCGCTGACGCCCGGGCCCTGGTCTTGCACACTGATTTCCACGGTTGCACCAGCGCCCTGCCCCGCAGCCATCACGATCAGCGAGGGTTGCCCCGGATGCTGTTCGCGGTTGGCATCGATGGCATTTCGCAAGAGATTGAGCAGGACCTGCTCCAGCAGCACCCGGTCGGCATAAATCGGCGGCAGATTATCCGGTAGGCGATCCTCGATTGTCACTTGGCAATTGCTCGCCTCCCAGGCGCATAAACGCACGGCTTCGCGGGCGACGTCGGTGAAATTCAAGGCCTGCATCCGGCGTTGCCCCTTACGCAGAAACGCCCGCAAACGTCTGATCACTTCTGAAGCATGCGTGGCGTGGTGGGTAATGCGCTCCAGGCCTTGCGCCACCCGGGCGGCAGCCTGGGGATTGGAATCCAGTGTCTGTAAATAGCGCTGGCTGGCATTGGCGTAATTGACCACCGCCGCCAATGGCTGGTTTATTTCGTGTGCGATGCCCGAGGCCAATTCACCCAGGGTGACCAACCGCGCGGTGTGCGCCAGTTCGTCCTGATGGCGGCGCTGTTGCACTTCACGCAGTTCACGCTCGGTCATGTCCCGCGCCACCAACGAGTAATAGCGCTCGCCGCCGGCCGAACGGTGCGCCAGCAGCACCAGCGATACCGGCACTGAAGTGCCGCCTGCCGGTGGCTGCAATCGCGCATCGGTGCTCCAGACACCGTCACGCTCGGCACTGCTCCAGCCATCACGCTGCAGACGTGCCAGGTCGCTGCTGGCGAACAACGTTGCCAGGGCTGGCATCGGTTGTTGCTCATCGATTCCCAGGATGCGCCGCGCCGCTGGATTGAGGTAAGTGACTTGCCCCTCGGGGTCGATGAACAATACCGGATCGGTGTTGGCCTCGACGACTTCCGCCAGGCGTCGTTTGTTCTCCTCGGCGTGCACCCGGGCGGTAATGTCCCGGGACACGCTGACCACTTCCACCACTGTCCCGGTATAGGTCTCGCGAATCGCCCGGCTGGCGGTTTCAAACCACAGGTAATGCCCATCCCGATGGCGAATCCGATACGTCATCGTGTGATAACCGTCCTGCTCCAGGGCATCCCGCGCGCGCTGTACCAGGCTGGCCAGGTCCTGACCATGGAACAAGCCTTGGGCCATTTGCCCGCGCAACTCCTCCGGCCAGTAGCCGAGCAATGTCCAGGACGCCGGCGAGGCATCGAGAAAGCGCCCGTCCGGTGTATGCCTGGAAATCAGGTCAGTGGTGTTTTCAATGATCAGCCGATACAGCCGCCGCGCCGTGGCCGCTTCACGCTCGGCCAGCACTTGTGCCGTGGCATCGCGGCAACGGGCGAGCACACGGTTGTCCTGGGGATCGGGGATAAACGTCCAGATCAGGATCTGCGTTTCGAACTGGGCTTCGACCCCTTCGATGGCGCGTTGCTGGTCCAGGCAGGCGCGTACAAGCACCCGGTGATTGACCGGCAGAAAACCCAGCACATCAGTCAGCGGCTTTTCGGCGAGCAGTGCCAGCAGCGCGGCATTGAACTCCAGCGGTCGGCCCTGGGCATCGAGCAACAGACTCGGCTGTGGATCGTGCCCCAACAGCGGTGAGCCGCGCAGCATGCCATTGACGCTGCTCAGTAGCGTCGTCAGCAAGTCCTGCACCCAACCCAGCCAATCAAGACTCACGCCCTCGCACACTTCCACCAGCAACAAACCCGCCTGCCCCGGTTGCAACGCCAGATCAAACACCTGGCCATGGCTGATAGCGGCCCGGCGCAGTCGCCCGGCCAACCAGCAATCGAGTTGACGTACTTGAGCCAGATCCAGCCGCCCCGCTTCGGCCAGCCGATCAAACAACCGCTGATCGCTGGCCAGCGAAGGGTCGCCCAGCCCCGGTGGAAAATGCTGGGCGGCGCCCTCGTGGCTGTAAATCCGCGCATTGGGTTGCCAACTCAGATAAACCGCCCGGCGCACCTCGGGGCAATCCTGCAGCGCACGGCACAACGCATCGGCCCGGGCGGCCAGGGACACACCCTCGCGCTGCAGGCGCAACCAGCTGTGCAATCGAACGGGGGTCAGGGTCATCACAGGTCCGCTTCGTTGGGGAAGCCAAGGATATACCGGCCTTGGCGGTGTGACTGTATTGATTTAGATCCATAAGAATCAAATATAGTACATATCCTATATGACGTAGGTTGTACTTCCATATCAGCAGCTGAATGTTATATAAAGCAAACCGGACATAAAAGGTGCCCTCAGCGGCAACGCTGGAAGGGTCACCTATAGAGCTAACAATCAGCCACCGAGTACCCGTACATGTCGATCTATGAACAAGGGCTAGGCCCTGCGGCTGTCAACCATATTGCCTTGTCTCCGCTCAGCTTCATCGAGCGCACCGCCAGCGTTTACCCACACTATCCCGCTGTCATCCATGGCTCGATTCGCCGCACCTGGGCGCAGACCTACACCCGCTGCCGCCGTCTGGCCTCGGCGCTGGCCGGTCGCGGCATCGGCAAGAACGACACGGTAGCGGTGATGTTGCCCAACATTCCCGAGATGCTCGAAGTGCATTTCGGCGTGCCGATGATCGGCGCGGTGCTCAACCCGCTCAACGTGCGTCTGGATGCTGAGGCCATCGCCTTCATGCTGCAACATGGCGAAGCCAAGGTGCTGATTACCGACCGTGAGTTCCATGATGTGATTCACGCGGCGATCGGCATGCTGGATCACCCGCCATTGGTCATCGACGTTAATGATCTGGAGTACGGCGAAGGCCAGGCGGTCAGCGACCTGGACTATGAAGCACTGTTGGCCGAAGGCGACCCTGCTTTCGCCTGGCAGTGGCCCGATGATGAATGGCAAGCCATCTCGCTGAATTACACTTCCGGCACCACCGGCAACCCCAAAGGCGTGGTTTACCACCATCGGGGGGCTTACCTGAACTCATTGGGCAACCAGATGACCTGGGCCATGGGTAACCATCCGGTGTACCTCTGGACCTTGCCGATGTTCCATTGCAACGGTTGGTGCTACCCGTGGATCATCACCGCCATGGCCGGTGTGCATGTGTTTCTGCGCCGCGTCGATCCACAGAAAATCCTCACGCTGATCCGCGAGCATCAGGTCACCCATCTGTGCGCTGCGCCGATCGTGCTCAATGCCTTGGTCAACATGCCGGAATCAGCTAAAGCGGCGATCGATCACCCGGTCAACGCGATGGTCGCCGGTGCCGCACCGCCGGCCAAGGTGATCGGCGCCGTGGAGCAAATGGGCATCAAGGTCACCCACGTCTATGGCCTGACCGAAACCTATGGCCCGGTGACGCTCTGCGCCTGGCATGCCGAATGGGATGAGTTGCCGCTGGACGAACGGGCGCAAATCAAATCCCGTCAGGGCGTGCGATACCCGACGCTCGAAGGCGTGATGGTTGGCGATTCGAAGACGCTGGAGCCGACCCCGCGAGACGGTCAGACCATCGGTGAGATCTTCATGCGTGGCAACACCGTGATGAAGGGCTACTTGAAGAACCCGACCGCCACAGCCGAAGCGTTCGACGGCGGCTGGTTCCACACCGGCGACCTGGCGGTGTGTCATCCCAACGGTTACGTCGAAATCAAGGACCGACTCAAGGACATCATCATTTCCGGCGGTGAGAACATTTCCACCATCGAACTGGAAGGTGTGCTCTATCGCCATCCGGCCGTCATGGAAGCGGCCGTCGTCGCCCGTCCCGATGAGAAATGGGGTGAAACGCCCTGTGCCTTTATTACATTGAAGGCTGATCACCAGGACGTTCGCGAGGCCGACATCATCAGTTTCTGCCGCGAACACCTGGCCGGTTTCAAAGTCCCGCGCACAGTGATTTTCACCCTGTTGCCGAAGACTTCAACCGGCAAGATCCAGAAGTACGTTCTGCGCGACAGGGCCAAAGCGCTCTAACCGAATCAACGTCGTACCCACCAGGTGGCAGGTGTTTTACCTGCCGCTTCGGGCTCGTGCAGGCTGAATTTGGCCCTGCCCCTGACCTACACACTGATAACAAAAACAATGTGGAGCCACCCATGATCGACATCCATTCAACCGATACCCAACGCTGTGAACGCATTCGGTCCAACCCGAAATTCCTTCAATTGGTGAGCAGCCGTTCGCGCCTGGCCTGGTCGCTGAGTGCTGCCGTGCTCGGCACCTACTACGCGTTCATGCTGGTCGTGGCGTTTGCCCCGCAGTGGCTGCATGCACCGCTCGCCGAACATCGGATGTTGACCCTGGGCATGCCGGTTGGCGCGGCGATCATCATTTTTTCCTGGCTACTGACCGGTTGGTACGTCTACAGCGCCAACACCCGCTTCGACGCACTGGGCGCGGCCATTCTCGAGGAGAGCAAGTAATGAACCTGCTGCGTAAAGTTCTCCTCGCCACTGCCGGGCTGTTGCCGGCCTCCGTCGTGTTGGCTGCACCTGCGCTGGGTGCGGTGGAAAAACAACCGCTCAACCTGCATGCGATCGGCATGTTCTTCGTCTTCGTGCTGGGCACATTGGCCATCACCTGGTGGGCCGCGCGGCAAACCAAATCTACGTCGGACTTCTACACCGCGGGCGGTGGCATCACCGGGTTCCAGAACGGTCTGGCAATTGCCGGTGACTACATGTCCGCCGCCACGCTGCTGGGGCTGTCCAGCCTGGTGTTCGCCAAGGGCTACGATGGCTTCATCTATACCATCGGCTTCTTTGTTGGCTGGCCGATCATCACCTTCCTGATGGCTGAGCGCCTGCGCAACCTGGGGCGCTACACCTTTGCCGACATCGTGTCCTATCGCCTGGATCAGAACAAAGTGCGGATCTTCGCCGCGTTTGGTTCGTTGACGGTGGTGTGCTGCTACCTGATCGTGCAGATGGTCGGTGCCGGTCAATTGATCAAGTTGCTGTTCGGTCTCGACTACCCGGTAGCCGTGATGATCGTCGGCGCGCTGATGCTGGTGTATGTGATTTTCGGCGGCATGATCGCCACCACGTGGGTGCAGATCATCAAGGCTGTGTTGTTGCTGGCTGGCGGCACGACCCTGGCGTTGATGGCCATGTCGCAATTCGGCTTCAGCTACGAAACCCTGGCCAGCAAAGCCGTCGAAGCCCATGCCAGCGGCTGGAACATCATGGGCCCCGGCTCAATGCTCGCCGACCCGATCAACACCGCTTCGATGTCGCTAGGCCTGGTGTTCGGGATTGCCGGCCTGCCGCACATTCTGATGCGTTTCTTTACCGTGCCTAACGCCAAGGAAGCGCGAAAATCAGTGTTCTACGCCACCGGTTTCATCGGCTTCTTCTTCCTGGTGGTATGCACCCTGGGCTTCGCCGCGATGGTGATCATCGGCACCGACCCGCAGTACTACGTCAATGGCGAAGTCGGCGGCACCTTGATTGGTGGCGGCAACATGGTCGCCATGCACCTGGCCAAAGCGGTCGGTGGCAATCTGTTCTTCGGTTTCCTCTCGGCCGTGGCCTTCGCCACCATCCTTGCGGTGGTTTCCGGGCTGGCCCTGGCCGGTGCTTCGGCGATTTCCCACGACCTCTACGCCGCGGTGTTCAAGAAGGGCAAAGCCAGCGAGAAACAGGAAATGCGCGTGACCCGCATGGCCACCGTGGGCCTTGGCATCATCGCGATTCTGCTGGGCATTCTGTTCGAGAAGATGAACGTCGCGTTCCTGGTGGGCCTGACCTTCGGCATCGCCGCGTCGACCAACTTCCCGGTGCTGATCATGGCCATGTACTGGAAAGGCTTGACCACCAAAGGCGCAATCATCGGCGGTTTCGCCGGGCTGATCTGCGCGCTGGTCCTGGTGATCCTCTCGCCTGCGGTCTGGGTCACCGTGCTCGGCCATGCACAGGCGATCTTCCCGTACGACCACCCGGCACTGTTCTCCATGCCACTGGCGTTCTTCGTGATCGTCGTGGTGTCGAAACTCGACCGCAGCGTGCGGGCCGACAAGGAGCGTGACGCTTACGCCGACCAGTTCGTTCGCGCCCAGACCGGCCTCGGTGCCGCCAGCGCTTGCGCTCATTGATTGAAAGGGCACGGCCTGCTCCAGCGGTGCCGTGCCCTTCGCACACCCTTTTGAGGTTCACGTTATGCCCGAATTCAACGCCCCGCTGCGCGACATGCGCTTTGTCTTGCATGAAGTGTTCGACGCCCCGACCCTGTGGGCACGCTTGCCGGCCCTGGCCGACAGTGTCGACGCCGCCACCGCTGACGCCATTCTTGAGGAGGCGGCCAAAGTCACCTCGCACCTGATTGCGCCATTGAATCGCAGTGGTGACGAGGAAGGAGCCCAGTGGAGCGACGGCCAAGTCAGCACGCCGATCGGTTTCAAACAGGCTTATGCCACCTACATCGAAGGCGGCTGGGTGGGCCTGTCCGGCAACGCCGATTTTGGCGGCATGGGCATGCCGAAGATGCTCGCCGTGCAGTTCGAAGAAATGCTCTATGGCGCCAACGCAAGCTTCGCGCTGTATTCGGCGTTGAGTTCCGGTGCCTGCCTGGCACTGGATGCCCACGCCAGTGACACCCTGAAAAACCTCTACCTGCCGCCAATGTACGAAGGCCGCTGGGCCGGTTCCATGTGCCTGACCGAAGCCCACGCCGGCACCGATCTGGGGATTATCCGCACCCGCGCCGAACCCCGGGCCGATGGCAGCTTCAGCATCACCGGCAGCAAGATCTTCATCACCGGTGGTGATCAGGACCTGACCGAAAACATTGTCCATCTAGTGCTGGCCAAACTGCCGGACGCACCGGCGGGGCCCAAAGGCATCTCACTGTTCGTCGTGCCTAAAGTGCTGGTCAATGCCGACGGTTCCCTCGGCGATGCCAACGCGGTGAGTTGCGGTTCGATCGAACACAAGATGGGCATCAAGGCCTCGGCCACCTGCGTGATGAACTTCGACGGCGCCAGCGGCTGGCTGGTCGGCGAAGCCAACAAAGGTTTGGCGGCGATGTTCACCATGATGAATTACGAACGCCTGTCCATCGGCATTCAGGGCATTGGCTGCGCCGAAGCGTCCTATCAGAGCGCCGTCGCCTATGCACGTGAACGTGTTCAGAGTCGCGCGCCGACCGGTGCCATAGCTCCGGACAAAGTGGCCGACCCGATCATCGTCCACCCTGATGTGCGCCGCATGCTGCTGAGCATGAAAGCCATGACCGAGGGCGGCCGTGCGTTCGCCAGTTATGTCGGCCAGCAACTCGATCTGGCGAAGTTTTCCGATGACGTCCAGGAACGGGACAACGCGCAATCTCTGGTTGCGCTGCTGACGCCAGTGGCCAAGGCGTTCTTCACCGACACGGGGCTGGAAAGCTGCATCAACGGCCAGCAAGTGTTCGGCGGCCATGGCTACATCCGCGAATGGGGCCAGGAACAATTGGTCCGTGACGTGCGCATCGCGCAGATCTACGAAGGCACCAACGGCATTCAGGCCCTGGACTTGCTTGGACGCAAAGTGCTCGCCGACAAGGGCTCCGCGCTGCGCCAGTTCACCGGCCAGATCCGTCATTTCGCCCATCAGCCCGATGCGCCCTACTGCGCTCAACTGTTCGATGCCGTGCAGCGTCTGGAAGACCTGAGCGACTGGCTGCAGGATCAGGCCGCGACCAATCGCAACGAAGTCGGCGCTGCTTCGGTGGAGTATTTGCACCTGTTCGGTTACGTCGCCTATGCCTGGCTCTGGGCGCGAATGGCGCAGGTTGCCAAGCAAAAGCTGCCCGAGGATGCAGGGTTTTATGGCGCGAAAATCGCCACCGCGGACTTCTACATTCACCGCTTGCTGCCGCGCATTTTGAGCCTGGAGCAATCCATCCGCGCGGGCAGTGCCTCGTTGTTTGGCCTGAGTGCCGAACAGTTCTAACGATTGAACCGCACGCGGCGCCACGCTCCTCTCTTTTTGGCGTTCGCGTTTTTTATTGATAAGCCCTCGCCCACCTGGCGAGGGCTGCGGGACCTGTCTTTCCATAATAAAAACAAAGGGGCTTCACCATGGACCGCAACACCCGCATCCTCGCTACCCGATTATTGCTGGCAGGCGGTGTCATCAGCCTCTCGGCCCCCGCCGCTGCTGACTTTGTCAAAGACAGCAAGGCCAGCCTGGAGCTGCGCAACTTCTATTTCAACCGTGATTATCACCAGGACAACGCCGCCCAATCCAAACAAGAGGAATGGGCCCAGGGTTTCCTGCTGCGCTATGAATCGGGATTCACCGAAGGTTTGATCGGTGTCGGCTTCGATGCCATTGGCCTGCTCGGCGTCAAGCTCGATTCCAGCCCTGATCGCGCAGGCTCCGGCCTGCTCAAGCGTCACCGCGACACCAGCAAAGGCGCGCAGGACGAGTACGGCGAACTGGGCCTGACCGCCAAAATGCGTGCCTCGAAAAGCACGCTGAAACTCGGCACGCTGTTGCCGAAACTGCCGACGGTACTGGCCAACGACTCACGGCTGTTGCCACAAACCTTCAAGG
>NZ_MUNM01000008.1 GCF_002286815.1 Pseudomonas sp. PICF141 | reverse complement strand
TCGCCCAGGGCAGAGGCGTGGCCTGGCCTAAAGCAGGCACTTTCAACGCGCAGCAGTCGATTCAAGTCACGACCGCTGAGGAGTGGGCCCGGGCAAATCTGGCAACCTCTTCAGCACAAGTGCAGTAGCCGAACGAGCGTATCCGCGCAGGGAGTTGACCTACTGAATAGCTCCTCAGTCTGGTAAAGGGCGCTGATAACCGAAGCAAAAACGCGGGGTACGGGTTTGGTAATCCTAGACGTCCGAATCTTTATCTTTACCGCGCCATCTGCCGAGGTCTGAGGCGCTCCAAAGCCACCAACTATTGGTTTTTCTCAGCGCGGATTGCGAACCACAGCGCGTTAATCAAACACTTGCCATGATTGGGGATTCTGAAGGTGTGTTCGTAGGACGCTTACGTCTGCGTGAGGACAGAGACGTTGCGGGAGGTGGGAGGGTAGGTTGCGTTCATGCCCATAGCTAACCTGCGGTATGAAGTGGCGTCCATGGAGAGGTCGATCCTTCGGGCCAATGGGCCCGGCTAGTCTATAAGCTCGAGAGCTACTCACTCAGGCGTCATGAGCACCGCTAACGTCTTATTGATGAACTCTTCGTTCTCGCTGATCGTCGCCAACGCGCCGCGCATAGGTGGTCTCGATCACCTTGAGTCTTGGCGGCATGGTGCGTTCCCTGCTAAAGAATGGTGCTCTACAGGTATCGGTAAGATTCTGTGATTTCAACCGCTGTGCAGGACTTGGCTGAGACAATTCATGACAGCGAAACGCTATTTAAAAATTGTTATGTGAACTCAAAAAGTAGGAAGCGTGAGGTCATTTCTCCCATTGTTCGAGCAGTATTGAGACGAATTTTTCCGCTGCCGGAGATAGTGAAGCGCCTCTCCGGTAAACCAGTCCCAACGATCGGTTAACTATCGGCTCTATCAAAGGGACGCTTACCAATGTTGGATGATCCACAGCAGGCATTGCGAGGCTCGGCATTGCCGAGACACCTAATCCCGCTTCTACCAGACCCAGCGATGTAGACAGGTGTTGAACCTCATAGAACCACTGTGGACGCCAGCTCAAGCCGGACAAAGCGTGGTCAAGCAGCATGCGGTTACCGCTCAGGCGACCGACTCCGATAAGGCGGTAATTGCTCAGTTCAGACCAGGTGACCGAGCTGCGTTTAGCCAACTCGTGATCGCGCCGACAAGCTAAAACAAAAGGCTCGTTAACCAACGGCACGAACTCTATGTCTGGGTGCTGGCCGCTCATCATGTTGATGCCAAAGTCAGCTTCGCCACGCAGAACAGCCTCCAGCCCTTCATTCGCACTGAGATCAAGCAAGCGAATGCGGATTTGTGGATAGCGCTCGTTGTAGAGGCGAATTACCGAAGGGAGGAAGTAGAAGGCTGCGGTGGGGATACAGGCAAGGGTTACACGGCCGCTCTGCCGCTCCGCCAGCTCTCGGATGTTAAGTATTGAGTCGTCGAAGTCATCCAGTAAGCGTCGCGCCTTGGGCAGGAAGTCTCGCCCAACGCTGGTGAGGCTTACCCTTCTTGTCGTGCGATCCAGAAGCGCGGTTCCCAATCCCTCTTCAAGCTTTTTCATTCTCCGACTTAATGCGGGTTGAGATAGATGCAATGCATCGGCAGCTTCATGGAAGCTTCCAAGTTCTGCGATCTTCACGAAAGATCGGATGTCATTGAGCTCATAATTCACTTTTTTCGTCTCACAATTCGAGAGGGGTAAAGCCCGGTCAGCCTAAATCCATCATTCGTAAAACGCAATAATCAGGCTGATATTTGCATTGGAAACAATTTTTAAAGCCTGCGACTCTTGCTCACAAGACATCAATTACTCCGATTGATCAACAAGAGTCAGTATTCATGCAACGAATTCCCTGTGTGCTAATGCGCGGTGGTACTTCCAAAGGCCCAGTGTTCCTCGCCTGGGATCTACCTGTTGCGATCGAAGACCGTGACGAACTGCTGCTCAACGTTATGGGTTCTGGCCATGAGCTGGAAATTGACGGTATCGGTGGCGGTAGCCCGCAAACCAGCAAGGTGGCGATCGTTAGCCCATCGCTGCATCCTGAGGCGGATGTCGACTATCTGTTTGTCCAAGTCATGGTTTCCCAACGTCGAGTCGACACCGCGCCTAATTGCGGCAACATGCTTTGCGCCGTTGGCCCGTTCGCCATCGAGCAGGGGCTGGTAAAAGCTTCCAAAGACCTGACCCGCGTGCGTATTCGTAACCTCAATACGGGGACGTTTGTGAACGCCGAGGTACAGACGCCCGGTGGGAAGGTCAGCTATGAAGGTGACACCGCCATTGATGGCGTGCCGGGTACCGCCGCTCCTGTGCAACTGACCTTTCTGGATGCTGCGGGCAGCAAGACCGGCAAACTTTTCCCTACTGGGCAAACGCAGGATTTGATCGACGGTATTCCAGTAACCTGCATCGACATGGCGATGCCGATGATGATCGTCGAAGCCGGCCAACTGGGTAAGCGCGGCGATGAAAGTCCTGCGGAACTGGATGCCGACAAAGAGTTCCTGCGTCGCCTGGAGTCCTTGCGACTGCAAGCCGGCTTGGTAATGGGCCTGGGTGACGTCAGCGACAAAGTGATTCCCAAGCCAGTACTGGTGTCACCGGCCAAGGCTGGCGGCACAATCCAGGTGCGCTACTTCATGCCACACAACTGCCATCGGGCCTTGGCGATCACCGGTTCCATCGGCCTTGCCACCGCTTGTGTCACTGAAGGCAGTGTCGTCGCGCAATTGCTCGGCGGGATTAGCGAGCCGCGCATGAAGCAAGTACGCATTGAACATCCAAGTGGCGGGATAGATGTCGTATTGTCCTACACCGGCGCTCGTGCTGAGACAATTCGTGCCTCAGTGGTGCGTACATCGCGCAGGCTGTTCTCCGGCTTTGTCTACGCCACGGATTCCCAACGACTTGCCGGATAATTTCCCCTGGTCATTGCCGTTCTTGCATCAGCACAATTCTAAAAATGGGTGATGCCATGAAAGTTGTAAAATCGCTCTACTTCCAGATTCTCCTCGCCGTGCTGTTGGGTGTGCTGGTCGGGCATTTTTGGTCGCAACAGGCCATTGCCTTGAAACCGCTTGGTGACGCCTTCATCAAGTTGATCAAGATGATGATCGCTCCGGTGGTGTTCTGCACAATCGTCACCGGTATCGCGGGCATGAGCGACAAACGCTCCCTCGGGCGTCTGTTGAGCAAGACCATGCTGCTGTTCCTGGCGCTGACCGTGATCAGCTTGATTATCGGCCTAGTGGCGGTCTACTTGTTCAAACCAGGTGTGGGCATGAACATTGACCCAACCCAGCTGAGCACCAAGGGACTGTCGCAATACACCGATTCCGCCGCGAAGCTGGGAGTGGTCGAGTTTTTCATGCACATCATCCCGGACACTTTCATCGGCGCTTTCAATAAGGGTGAAGTGCTGCCGGTGTTGTTCATCGCGGTGCTTTGCGGTTTCGCACTGTCGGCCATCGGCGAGCGTGGCAAGCCGGTACTGGATGTACTGGAATCCGCCTCGCACATGGTGTTCAAGATTTTCTCCTATCTGATGCGCTTCGCTCCGATCGGCGCTTTTGGCGCGTTGGCATTCACCGTAGGCCAGTACGGTATTACATCGTTGGGCTCGCTGGCCAAGCTAATCATGACCTTGTACGTAGCCTGTGGCTTCTTCGTCTTTGTGGTGCTGGGGAGCATTTGCCGGGCAAATGGCTTCAGTCTCTGGAAGTTGCTGCGCTACTTCCGCGAAGAGTTCCTGGTGGTGCTCGGGACTTCCTCCACCGAGCCGGTGATGCCGCGGATGTTGGAAAAGCTGCAAGCCCTTGGTTGCAAAAAAGGTGTGGTGGGGTTGGTGCTGCCAACGGGGTACTCGTTCAACCTCGACGGTACGGCAATCTACCTATCGCTGGCAGCGGTATTCATTGCTCAGGCCTGCAACATCGAGCTAAGCCTGACACAGACCGTGACCATGCTGGCCATCATGCTGTTGTCCTCGAAGGGTGCCGCAGGTGTGACCGGAGCCGGGTTTGTCGCGCTGGCGTCGACACTGACTGTGATCCATGACATTCCCTTGGCCGGCCTTGCACTGCTGATCGGTATCGACCGCTTCATGTCGGAAGCCCGGGCCTTGACCAGTCTGGCAAGCAACGCCGTGGCTACAGTGGTGATGTCCATCTCGGAGAACGCTTGTGATCGCGAGACACTGATGCGGACTCTTGACGGCGAACCGTCGCCCGCCCTGGCACAAACCCAGAGTGAAAACTGGGATGGTCGCAAGGTCACGGAACACGTCTGACCGGACACGCCTGAAACACCCAACAAACATTTCATTCAACTCCCCGCCAGGCACGGCTGATCGTACCGTCTGGCGGGTTCGAGGTCGTGCGCCTGCGCATCGGCCACGCTACTAATAAGAACAAGAGAACTGACCTATGCTCGCATTTCTTGGTTTGGCCATGGTGGTGGTTTTTACCTATCTGATAATGTCGAAACGCCTATCGCCGATTGTCGCCCTGACGGTGGTGCCGATTGTGTTTGCGGTGATTGGCGGTTTTGGCGGTACTACGGGCAAGATGATGCTCGACGGCCTGAAGATGGTTGCGCCTTCGGCTGCGCTTCTACTGTTCGCCATTCTGTTCTTCGGCCTGATGATTGATGCCGGGTTGTTCGACCCGTTGATTCGTAAAATCCTCAAGCGTGTAAACGGCGATCCGATGAAAATCGCTATCGGCACCGCGCTGCTGTCACTGCTGGTCGCCCTCGACGGCGACGGCACAACCACCTACATGATCACCTGCGCGGCAATGCTGCCGTTGTACAAGCGTATCGGCATGAACCCGATGATTCTGGCGACCATCGCCATGTTGTCCTTGAGCATCATGAGCGGCATGACCCCATGGGGCGGGCCCGCTACAAGGGCGATCGCGGCACTGGGTCTGGATGCCGGCGAGTACTTCGTGCCCTTGCTGCCGACCATGATCGGCGGCGCGATGTGGGTGGTGTTCACCGCTTTGCTCCTGGGCCGTGCCGAGCGTAAGCGCATCGGTAATGTGCAGCTACAGAGCGGTGGCGGTAATTGCTACATCGACGCGATCCTGGGTGATGCCCCGTACAAACGGCCTAAACTTGCATACGTGAACCTGTTGCTGGTGATCGCGGTCATGGTCGCGCTGGTAATGGGGATCATGCACTCGGCGATCCTGTTCCTGATCGGCTTTGTCCTGGCACTGATGATCAACTACCCGCAACTGGATATTCAGAAAGAACGCATTCTCGCCCATTCCGGTAATGCAATGACGGTGGTGCTGCTGGTGTTTGCCGCCGGTATCTTTGCCGGGATCTTTTCGGGCACCAAGATGGTCGACTCCCTGGCGCAAACGCTAGTGGACTGGATTCCGCCATCCTGGGGACACCTGTTCCCACTGGTGGTGGCGATCACCAGCATGCCGTTGACCTTTGTCCTGTCCAACGATGCTTACTACTTTGGTGTGGTACCGATCCTGGCCAACGCGGCCGCAGCCTATGGCATTGACCCGGTGGAAATCGCCCGCGCGTCGATTCTCGGTCAGCCAGTACACCTGATGAGTCCGTTGGTAGCCTCAACCCTGTTGCTGGTGGGTATGGTCGATCGTGATATCGGCGATTTCCAGAAAGCCACCGTCAAATGGGCGGTACTCACTTCATTAGTAGTCACCGCGCTAGCCCTGCTGACCGGGGCGATCAGTCTCTTCTCCTGATTCACCCCAAGCATCTGTTTTCTCATGACACGTCTCGCTTGCGAGGCGTGCGCTGTTCTGCACTCCAAATAACAACAATGAGTAGTTTGCCAATGACCACTTTGTATACCCAACGGGCGCTGTTTTCACTTCTTGGTTTGTTGCCGCTGGCCAGTGCCAGTGCAGAAGGCTTTATCGACGACAGCAAGCTCAAGCTGCAATTGCGCAACGTCTATTTCAATGAGAATTTCCGTGACGAGCATGGCATGAGTGCCAAATCAGCAAGGACGGCGAAGAGCGAACGAGCCGAGTGGGCCCAGGGGTTTCTGTTGGATTACCAGTCGGGATTTACACCTGGCACTATCGGGTTTGGTGTTGATGCCCTTGGCCTGCTCGGGGTCAAGCTCGACTCCGGCCGTGGCCGCAGCGGCACTGGCTTATTGCCGGTGCATGATGACGGTCGTGCGACTGACGAATTCGCAAGTATGGGTATGACTGCCAAAGCCCAACTGGCCAAGACCACGTTCAAATACGGCACCTTGCTACCCAAGACTCCAGTGCTGATCTATAACGACGCGCGTCTTTTGCCGCAAACGTACCAAGGCACTCAGATCAGTAGCGTCGACATCGAAAACCTCACCCTCACCGGGGGCTACCTGGATCGATTCAAACTGCGAGATTCCAGCGACAGCATGCCGATTGTGCCCGACGGTTACGGCGGAGATAAATCAGGCGACTTCAGCTATGCAGGCGCCGAGTACAAGCTGGGAAAGAGCGTTCGTTTGAGTTATTTCTACGGCGAACTGGAAAACTTTTACCGACAGAATTTCGCAGGTATCCAGCACGATCTACCCTTGGGCGGCGGTGTGCTGACCAGTGACTTGCGCTACTTCAACAGTGTCGATAACGGCTCAGCCTTCGGTGGCAAGATCGACAACAACATGCTGAGCGGGCAATTGTCCTACGCCATTTCCGGCCATACCTTCGGTGGCGGATATCAGACCCTCAGTGGCGACGCCAGTTTGCCCTATATCAGCGGTGCAACGGTTTACTCGTTCAGCAACGCCGGTATAGGCAAGTTCATCGAGGAGGACGAGAAGACATGGATGCTCAACTACGGCTACAACTTTGTTGCTCTGGGCGTACCGGGCCTGACGTTTTCCGCCCGGTATCTGAGCGGCAACGACGGTAAGTCCGACACCTCGGTCAAGGAGTGGGAACGTGATGCCGAACTGGCTTACGTCGTGCAACAAGGCACCTTCAAGGGGCTGGGTGTGCGGTTGCGTAACTACGTTTACCGCTCTGATTATTCCCGTGGCCGAGATAGCAATCGAATCTACTTTACCTACGACATCGCCCTCTGGTGATCCCCTGATTGCGGCCTCGCGATTTTCGCAGGCCGCCTTTTCAGTGATTGATCGTGCTCGCTCGATGGGCGGCGAAAGCCTATGGGCTCGGTTTTCTTCTGCTCGTTGGGATTGATCTGCTCATCGATGAGCGCCCTAGCCTGGTTGCGGGCCTTGCGGATGTCCGTCAGGGATTTGCGTGGCCAGGACCCGCAGGCGTATTCTTTGTTCTGGTCGCCCCACCGATAGCGATAGAAAAAGCTGACCGACACGCCGTCCTTACGCAGGGAAATTCGACCCGCGAGATTGCCATCCTCCCGGAGGATCCGGCCGGCATCATTGGCGGTCAGCGACTCGAGTTCTTTGATGGTGATTTTGGCCATGAAATGGACTCCCCCTACTTTTACCCCCACAAAAACGTCGGCTCTTGATGGACGTTACTGGACTCTCGTAGAGCAGAACACCGCTGGAGCTCAAGTAAATACTGGCTTAGAAAAATCCAGAGTGAAATTTTGGAGGCTTTCAAGAAGTATGAAAAAGGAGATGGGGTGCTAGGGGTCGAGTGTTCGAATCACTCCGTCCCGACCATTATTCCTGAGTAAAATCAGACAGTTAAGCCGATCAGATAGATCGGCTTTTTTGTGCCTGCGCAAAACTACCCGGTGACGCTGATATTCAGGTCCCGGAATTGCCTCGGACCAGATGATTCGTGGTCCCGCTGGTAGTTTTTGGTCTTGCCCTCGCTCGCATAGCCTGCGATTTTCTTGACCATCTTTCTTGTACAGATGCAGCGACAGCGCTGGTACTTCGTGAAAGCCCGGCATCTCCTCTTTCTTCCATCCCTAATAGCATTCCGCTGCCTCCCGAGCCTCCTTGAACGCTCGAGTCAAATACCGCTCTTCGACTTTCGTCCAGTGGTCCTTGAGTCCGCATCCCTCGGCAATGCACTGCCCGTCGCTGATGTTCTGCAACCGCTCGACGCGGACGTCGGTGATCTCCAGCAGGATGCGGCTGGCAGCGCGGGGCATATGAATGCTCGGTTTCCACTTCAAGCCGAAGTCTTTCCGCGCCTCGTCGGAGTAGGAACCTGGCAGACACTCAACCGCATAGGCGTAGTGCTGCAACGGGCTTTTCGCCGTTGGCTGATGTTCAACACCAAATCCATGAAGGTTTCGCGGACATATAGCCGGTCACCGGGCTGGGCGAATGGGCAGAAATCGTTGTAGTAGCCGACACTGTTCGGGTGCAAGGGGCTTTCGCTTGGCAGTTCATGCCATTCTCCTAGCAATTCCTCGGGTAGGCGCCGCCCTCCGAGACCCCGGAGGCGACAGTAGGGTGGGTGGTTTATTAGGATTGGTCTACGCTTTTGACTAAATCTCAATGAAGGATTTCGACGTGAACAATCAGTCTGAAGAGACACCGGAAGTGCGTCGAAATAAAATTCTTGGCGAGGCGATTGGGCTTACTCCATGGGAGGTGGCTGAATACCACTAGAATTCAAAAAAAGAACAACAGTGATGAGTACATCATTCACTTTGGTATTCAAACTCCGGAGCTGGTCAGCGCCAAGATCATTGGCTTGCGAGGAGGGCTGTTCACTCACACTCGGCCCATCGATTTTGAAGGGCTTCAAATAAGCAGTATTTAACTGATCTCAACGCCGGTTTCGGCGAACCAATTGGCCCAGGCCACCACTCGAAAGGACTCATATGAAACTCAATATTATTACTCTTGGCCTGCTCGTTGTATTGGCCGGCTGCACTACCGCTGGCCCATATGTCACCAACATCTCAAGTGATGGGCGTAATGGTCTGAACATCGAGAAGTGCGCTGTGAAGATGAATGCTTTCATGGGGACTGTGAGCACAACTGAATGCACGACTCAGAATTTGCAGCTCAGCCGAGGCAACTGATTGCAGGTATGACGTTCAGGGCGCGAAGTGTTCGTCGCCCGGATCTTTGTGCTACTCCCGCAAACTTTCATTCCAGGTGGACGATTTCCAGATGGTGAGCGTCCGGTATCGACCGTCGCGTTCCGGCTCGTTTATCAAGCCCATCTGTTCATACAGTCGAATGGCTTTTGGTGTGCAGCTGGTCAACTCGGCGCGTCGTCCAATGCACATGCTCAAATTTCCTTTTTTTGAAATGCGTTAAATGCCTTGTACGTTTGATCGCAAGTCAGCCCGTAACCGTCAGTCCGTTCCTGGTTGAAATGCTGTTTTCCCCCCTGAAAAAAACAAAAAACGACATTCCTGTCATTCAGCATCCGAACCCCAAGCAAACTCACACAGCTTGCTTCACCTTCCGATGAACCCACTGCGCCTCGCTTTTTAGCTCCAGAACTTGCCAATGGAAGCGCTCAAGCGAAGCATTGTGTCCGACGCTGATCAGGATTGTTTCCGGTAGCGTCTGTTTGAGCATTTGATAGCAGCGCGCCTCGTTGGCCGAATCCAGTGCCGAACTGCTCTCGTCGAGGAACAGGATCGTGGGGCGGGCCAGCAGTGCGCGAATGAACGCGCAGCGTTGCAGTTCGCCGATGCTGAGGGTCTGTGACCAGTCTCGTTCCTCATCCAGTTGATCGCTCAAGTGGTGCAGGCCGACTTGCTGCATGGCCAGGCCCAGCGCGGTATCTTCTTCGCGTTGGGGAGGATTGGGATACCAGAGCGCCTCGCGCAGGCTGCCCAGCGGCAGATAAGGTTTTTGCGACAGTGTCAGAGCACGCGCACGGTCATAACAGGTGGAGCCAGAAGCATGATGCCAAAGCCCCGTGATCGTACGAATCAGTGTCGATTTGCCGTAGCCGGACGGCGCGCTGATCAGAAGACTGTCGCCAGGCTCGAGTGAAAGATTGAACCCCTTGAACAATTGCCGGCCGTTCGGCAGCCAGATGTCCAGGTCCTTGATATCGAGGCCGTTGTCCTGTTGTTCGAGCCTGACCTTCGACTTGACTTGGACGTTATCCAGTCGGTTCTGGAAACCGATCAAGCGGTCGATCACCGATTTCCACTCCGACAGCTCTGGAAATACGCTCACCAGATAGGCGATGGCCGCATGCACTTCGCCGAAGGCGGCGCTTATCTGAGTCAGGCGACCGAGAGGAAAGGCGCCCGCGAAGAACTGCGGCGCCATGATGAACATGGGGATGACCGTAGCGCTGTTCAAATAGAAGGTCGAATAGCCCATGATCAGCTTCTGTTTTTTTACCAGCGCCCAGAAGTTTTCCAGGGCTGCGCCCAGGCGTTGGTTCAAACGTGCGCTCTCCAGGGCTTCGCCCCGGTATTGGGCGATCGAGTCGGCGTTTTCCCGCAGGCGGATGAGTGAGAAACGGAAATCCGCTTCGCGCCGCTGTTGCATGAAATTGAGACTTGGCAGCGCGCGTCCCAGCCAGAACGCGATGCCGGTGCCCACTATTGCGTACACCAGGGCCACCCACACCAGCAGCCCCGGGATGACCAATGACTGGCCGTTGAAGGGCACGCTGACGAGGCTGGAGGCCTGCCAGAGAATATGCAGGAATGAAAACAGCGACACCACCGAGGTCAGCAGTCCCAGACTCAACTTGAGTGACTTGATGATAAAGAGGTCGATGTCCTCGGCGATCCGCTGGTCGGGGTTATCGACGTCCGTCTCGGTCAGCTTCAGCTTCTGGTAACGCTGGCTGTCCAGCCATTGATCGAGCAGGTTGCGGGTGGCCCAACGCCGCCAGCGTATCGTCAGCTTCTGCTGGAAATGGAATGCGCCCACGGTGAAGGCGGCCATGCCGATCTGCAGCAGGATGAACTGCAGGCTGCCCAGGATAAAGCCGGCGTAATCCATGGCCTGCAATGCGTTGTAGAAATGCAGGTTCCAGAAGTTGGTGAGGATGTTGATCCCCACCAGGCACAGGGTCATGAGCACGGTGGCCAAAAGCAGCAACAGCGCCGGGTACTTCTCCTCGGATGCCCAGAAAGGCCGCGCGAGACGCCAGAAATTGCGGAGTGTGTGCATGTGGTCTTGATGAGCCCGGTCGCTAGCGACGTTGAGTTTGCAAGGGAGGGAGGATAGGATCGGCCAATGCTAATCGTTTGCATTAATTAGGGAAAGCCACGGGTGTCCGCTATCGAATTTCCAGAATGGCTTAATCAGGCGTGGCCGCCGATACAACGTGTAATCCAGCAGCCTGGTGATCAGCCTTCGATAGCATTGCATCGGCTCGCCGACCCCGCTGTGCTGCAACCACTGCTGACCCGGTTCGCGCTGCTTTATCCGGGGGTGAATCGTGCGGCCGTGGTCTCGCAGTGGTCGATGAACTATTTGGGTATTGTCCTGCCGGCGACCCTGGCCTGTGTCCTCACGCGTCATTGCGCGGTCGATTTCTGGGGTGAGGAAGCGGTGCTGTTGCACGATGACGGTCAACCTCTTGCGCTGGGACTGACTGGCCGACTACCGACCATGGCAGCTGAAGACCGTGCAGCGTACTGGTCGCGGTTGATCCATGAACACCTGGCACCGCTTTTTACCACCCTGGCCGCCGCCGGTGGCCTTGCGCCGAAAATACTGTGGGGCAACCTGGTCGCCTTCTGGGATGGCGCCTTCGCGAGAATGGATGCCGACTTGTCCAGGGACGGATTCGCCGAGACGCATCAGTGGCTGGAGCAGGTCACGGTAAACGACGGGCGCCTGAAGTTGCGGGGCCTGCAACGCATGGTCGAGTCACCTGCGCCGCAGGTTTGTCCCCGCCTTGCGTTGCGCCGGCATTGCTGCCTGCATTACCAGTTGCATGAACCAGTCGAAGGCGAACCGCCAGTCCTCTGCGAGTCATGTCCCAAGCTGCACCGCCTGCCTGTGGAAGAACAGGTGAGCTACCTGCATTACATCTATCAGGACGGTTGAGCGGGCGCTGACCATGCAACCAGGTGATGCGCGCCCGAACTGCGACAATTGTCCGCGGTGCCGGGCGCTGACATCACTCAATCCCATCAAGCATAAGCCGCATGGGCTTCGACCTGTGTGAGGCGGCCGTTTTCCACTTTCAGCACCCGGTCGGCCTGTTGGAAGTAAGCGTCGTCGTGGGTGATCACTATCACGGTCTTGCCCCGGGCTTTCAGTTCCGGTAACAGCTCCATGTAGAACACCCGCTTGAAGGTCGGATCCTGGTCGGCGGCCCACTCATCGAACAGATAAAACGGCTTGTCGTCCAGATACGCCGACACCAGCGCCAGTCGCTTGCGTTGGCCCGTGGACAGCTCCACGGTGGAAAAGCGGTCGTCGACGATGCTGACTTTATGCCCTAGACCCAAGGCCTTCACATAACGCGTCGCTTCGGCGGTGCGGTGCTCGGCGTCCGGTCCGTCGTCGCCCAGCAAATGTTCGAACAGGTGGAAGTCGGCGAACACGGCGGCAAAGTGCTGACGGTATTGCTCGCGGTTATCGTCGTCCACCTCCACGCCGTTAAGCACCACGCAGCCGGCTTCCGGCGCATACAGCCCAAGCATCAGCATCGACAGCGTGGTCTTGCCACTGCCGTTGCCGCCGACCACGAACACCAGTTCGCCCTGTTCCAGTGTCAGATCCACTGGCCCGAGCATGAAGGGATGATCCTCGTGTTCGCCGGGATAGCGGTGGCACACACCGTTGAGTAGCAGGCGCATGGGGCCTTCGCTGGCGAACACATTGCCCACCGGGGCGACGGCTTGGGCTTCGGTGCTCAGTTCGGCGTCCAGCTGGCGTATGCGGTTCAGGGCAATACTGGCCTGACGCAGCGAGGGCAGGGCGATCATCAAATCGGAAATCGGCCGTACCAGATACAGCAGGGTGATGGTGAAACTGGTCAGCACGGTGATCGGCTGCGGCAACCAGAACGGCACGATGAACAGCAACACGCCCAGGTTGAGGTAGAACAGCAGCGTGCCAAGGTTGGCCACCACCGAATACCCGGCCATGCCGCGCAGGAAACGCAGGCGAAACTCGTCGGCGCCCGGGCGGATGACCCGCTCGACAAAGGCCTCGCCACGGGCATTGTTCAGCTGCAATTCCTTGCTGCCTTCGATCAGGCTGCGAAAGTGCTGGTAGAGCACATCTTTTTGTAGTCGCACCCGTTCCAGATGGCTCAACGGCCCGCGTTCGGCCAAGTGGAACGCAATCAAACCGACCAGCAGGAACAAGGCCAGAATCGCCAGCAGTGACCACGACAGCCAGGCCAGATAGGCAAAGCACGCCAGGGTCACCACGGCGTTGACGAACAACAGCGGCACCCACTCGAACGCCGCGGTAAAGGTGTGTACGTCTTCGGTGAGAATCACCAGCAAACGGTGTTTACCCATGCCTTGCAGACGCTTGAGCGGGGTGGCGAGCAGCTTGCGCGACAAGTCGATGCGCATCTGGAAAATCGCACTTTGGGTCAGGTGCAGCAGCGACAGTTCCGAGCAGAGTTTGCTCAGCAGCATGCCCACACACAGCCCGAAAAACCCCAGGGCCAGTTCGGGCAATTGCTGCGGATTGGCCAGCCCGCGGTTGATCAGGATCACCAGTCCCGCACTGGCCAGCCCGCCCAGTGCACCGGTGATGGAGGCCAGTGCCAGCAGGCGTGCCGATTGGCGGTAGAGATAGAGAATCAGGTTCATGCGACGGTTTCCGTCGAGGCCATGGCCAGCGACTTGTTGAGTTGTTCATGGAAGGCAGACTGTCCGAGGATCGTGTCGTGATCAGCGGCGACCTGATGATGACAGGTTCGCTGACTGATCGCGTCCCATTGCGCCGGCAGGGTCGGGCGCTCGATCAAGGTCTGCTCGGCCCACCAGAGGTGCAGGGTGGCACGCACGGACGGCACTGAATAGCCGTTGACCCAACGACGTGCGTCGGCCATCACCTCCAGCGTTTGCTCGACATAGGCCAGCGGTGCCTTGAGGCTCAGGCCGTTGGCGTTCGCCCATTGCAGCAGGGCGAAACGCAATTGCTCCACGCGATCCAGTTCTGCGGTTGCAGTGTGCAGCTGCGCCAGGCATTGCGCGGTGAGTCGCTGGCGACTGTCGCTGCTCAATTCTTGCTGAACGATGGCCTGCAGCGCATCCCACGCCAGCGTTTCATCCTCGGCGTGGAACGTGCTATCGAACAACCCCAGCCATTCGACTGTTTGCCCTTGCGCCTCCAGCTGCCGGGTCAGCTCCAGCGCGAGCAAGCCGCCCATGGACCAACCGCCCAGGCGATACGGACCCTGAGCCTGAATCTGGCGAATCTGTGGCAAGTATTCGCTGGCCAATACAACGAGGTCCTGACTGCGCAACGATTCGGGCAACGGAATGCCGTACACCGGCATTTCCTTCGGCAACCCGGCAACCATCGGCAGGTAATGGTGAACCCCGCCCGCTGGCTGATGCAGACAGAACAGCGGTGCCTGTGCAGTTTCACCGGCTTGCAAGACGATGACCGCCGCAGGGTCGTGGGGCTGGCTAATCTGCTCGGCAAGGCCGATCAGCGTCGGGTGCTGGAAGATCACGTTGACCGGCACTTCGATGCCCAGAGCTGCGCGCAACCTGGCCGTCATGCGCACCACCAGCAACGAATGGCCGCCGAGGGCGAAAAAGTCGTCGTGGCGACCGATCACTTCGGCTTCCAGCAGCTCCTGCCAGAGCGCTGCGAGTACCTGTTCGATATGGCCCTCAGGCGCTTCATAAGTCGCGAGGCTGTGGTTCGGCGCACGGGCCAGCAAGCCGCGATGATCGACCTTGCCGTTGGCGGTGCGCGGCAGCTGCGCCAGCCACTGAATGTCGGCGGGAATCATGTGCGCCGGCAACAGCGCCGCGAGGGATTCGCGCACGGCACTGGCCTGAAGTTGAGTGCTCGCTTCGATGAAAGCACGCAAGCTCGGTTCGGCCTGAGTGGTGTCCAGCAACACCACCGCCAGTTTGGCGCCGCTGACGTTGCACAGCGCGGTTTCGATTTCGCCCAGCTCGATACGGTAACCGCGCAGTTTGATCTGCGAATCGGTGCGCCCGAGGAAATGCAGTTGCCCGTCCAGGTCCTGCCAGGCGAAATCGCCGGTGCGGTACAGACGTTGGCCTTCAAGGGAAGGATGACGGGCCTGGATGAATTTCTCGGCAGTCATCTGTGGCAGGCCCAGATAACCGTCGGACAGTCCCGGCCCGGCAATGTGGATTTCACCCTTGAGCCCACGGGCCACGGGTGCACCCTCGCTGTCGAGCAAATACACCCGGGTGTGGGCGATGGCACGGCCGATCGGCACGGGCCCCTGATCGGGCCGACACAGGGCGACAGTGCTCCACACCGACGCTTCCGTCGGTCCGTATTCGTTGTACAGCTGTGCATCGGGTTGGTGGCGATAGTGGTTGTCCACCAGCGCCGGCGGGCAACTTTCTCCGGCGACAATCGCGGTGCTCAGCGCACTTGCGGTATCGCCCAATTCGTCCAGTAATAACGCATACAACGAAGGCAGGGCCAGCAGGTGCGACACATCGTGACTGCGGATCAACCGGGCCAGTTGCAGCGGATCTTTCTGTTCGGTTTCGCTGGCCAGGTGCAGACAACCGCCCTGGCTCAGGCTCCAGAACAGCCCGGCGATAGAGCTGTCGAAGGCGAACGACGACAGCAGCAGGAAGCGTTGCACCGGCCGCGGATACCCCGCCAGCCGCGCCGCCAGCGAATGCAGGGCGTTGGCATGGCTGATCACCACGCCTTTGGGCTGACCGGTACTGCCGGAGGTATAAATCAGGTAGGCCGGTTGATCTCGGGAAACGGTTGGCTCCTCTTGCAACGGCACCACCGGCAGCGCTTGATCAATCGCCAGTGCGCTCGGTTGCCAGTCCACCGGCAGGTCTTGCAAGCGGGCGCGATGAGTCAGCACCAGACGGGCCTGGCTGTCACGCAGAATATGCTCGATGCGCTCAGCGGGATAAGCCGGATCGATCGGCACGTAGCAGGCCCCGGCGCGCAGGATGGCAACCAGCGCCACCACCGCATCGATATCGCGTGGCAGGAAATGCGCGATCCGTGCACCAGGTTCCAGGCCTTGGGCGAGCAGTTGCTGGGTGAGGGCGGTGACGCGCTGATCCAGCTCGGCATGGCTCAACGTCCCGCTTGGGCCAGTGACCGCCGGGCGTTGGGCATGGGCGGCCGAGCCTTGGGCGAAGCAGGCAGCCAGGTTGGGCAGGGCGAAGGTGGCGGCATAACGCTGTTCTTGCGCCGGGCTCAGGGGCGGCGAAGCGCACAGCCCTCCGGTCACCCGTTGTTGCTCGGCGGTGCTGCAGGTTGCCAGTCGGCCCAGGCTGATGAAGGGTTCACGCAGGCTGTGCTCGATCACGCTCAGCAACTGTTCGGCGAGAAGCTCGACGTGGGCAGGCGTGTAGAGCGCGGCATCAAAATGTAGCGATAAAGCACTGGCAGAATGGGGTTGATACTGCAACAGCAATGCACAACCGGCGCTGATACTGTCGGCCTGTTCGATCTGCCAACCGGCATCGTTCAGCGCACTGTGCGGCACGTCCGCGAGTTCGCGGAAACCCACGCCCGGCAATGATGGCACGTTGCTCAAGTGGCTCGGGTAGCTGTCCCGAGCATCGTTGAGCAGGCCGACACGCTCGGTCACTTGCTGGCACAACGCGGCAAACGATAGCTCGGGTGGGGTGTCGAGTGTCAGCGGCAATGGTTCGGAAAACAGGCCGAGGGCGTCGCCCAACACGTCCGGACGCGTCTGGTTCTCATAAGCCAGCGTCAGGCGTTCGGCTTCGCTGTAGCGCTGCCACAAGGTGACCCAGGCCGCGAGCACGACCGTGCCGGTGCTGACGCCGAGGCTGGCCGCTTGCTGATCGAGGCGTTGCAGGGTCGAGTCGTCGAACGACAGGTGCATCCGCGCCATTTCGGCAATCCCGATAGCCGGATTCTGGCGCTGCCAAGGCAACGGCACATCCGCGACCATCGCGTTGAACTGCTCATCCCAGAACTGGCGGCCCTGGTCGTCCACCGACTCCAGGCGCCACGCCGCATAGTCGGCGTATTGCAGCGGCGGCTCTTGCGGCGCCGCTTGCAGATAGCTCTGCGCCCATTCTTCGCAGAGATAACCCAGGCTGGTGCTGTCCAGGTGCAAGGCTGGCAAGTGCAAGGTTGCCGACTGGGTGTCCACATGCAGTTCGATGCCCAACGCCTGCCAATCAGCGACCGAATCGTCGATCACTTGCATTGGCAATGACAGGCCCGGCAGTTGTTGATAACGGGTACGCAGGATCTCGTGGCGTTGCATCAAGGCCAGCAAACCGGTTTTCAGCCGTGCGCTGTCCAGCGGTTGTTCGCTGCGAATGCGCAGCGTGGCCCGCTGCGCTGACGGAGCCAGACGAGTTTGTTGCAGGCGCCACAGGTGTGCCTGTTGTGGCGACAGTTCGAAGCCTTCGAACGGTGTGTTTTCGTGAGTCTGAGTCATGCTGAGACCTGTACAAAAAAGTGGGACATGAGCGCAAGGGTCGACGGGCCGAAGGCAATCATTGTTCGGTATCCTTCACGACGCTACGGCGACGGGCCTGGCCCAGAGTGCTCTGACGCGCGCTGCCGGCTTCACGCAGCGCGGCTTGAGCCTGGTCGCGGCGGGCCTGTTGCAGTTGATTGAGTGGCACCAACAACTGAGCGACGCTGGTGTCAGCGTTCAGCACGAGTTGCTCCAGCAGGCAGACGAACAGACGGTCGAACAGTTCGATGTAGGCACCGGCGTAACGCCCGGTGTCGTAGTCGTAGACCACCAGCAGGCCTTCGCCGTCATCCACGACGTTGATCAGCAGGTCGACATCCGAAGCTTGCGGTTCCAGCTCTCGCTCGCTGATCGCCAGTCCCGGCAAATGCAGGTCCTGCTGGCGGGTGTTCTGCACCACCAGTTTGACCTGGAAGAACGGCGTGTACCGCGCGTCCCGCTGCGGCAGCAGGTCGGCCACCAGGGCATCGAACGGCAAGTCCTGATGGGCAAAGGCATCCAGCGCCACACGACGGGCATCGCTGAGCAACTGGTCAAACGTCTGCTGCGGCGTGACGCGACAGCGCAATACCAACTGGTTGACGAAGAAGCCGACCATGTCTTCGGTCTGTTGCTGATGACGGTTGGCGATGTCGGTGCCCACCAGCAGGTCTTCGCGTCCGGTTTGCTGATAGAGCAACACGTTCAGCGCACTGTGCAGCACCATGAATGGCGAGGCCTCGCGAGCGGTCGCCATCTCGCCGATGGCCCGTGCCAGCGACGCTGGCAAGCGACTGCGGTGCCGCGCGCACCCACCGTGATCGCGAATCTGGGCGCCGGGCAACAGCAGCGGCGCCGGGCTTGCGTGCAGCTGCTGGCGCCAGTAAGCCAGTTGTTGTTGCCAGACCGGGCCCGGCAGGTGGGTGCGTTGCCACATGGCGAAGTCGGCGTATTGCAGGGCCGGGGTGTCGATGCGAGCAGCGGCGCTGCCGAAACCGACGTAGTCGGCAGCCAGCTGATCCACCAATTGCGCGATGGACCATGCATCCACCGCGATGTGGTGCATGGCGATGGCAAGCACATGGGTCTGCGCGTCCAGTTGCAGCAAACGTGCACGAATCAACGGTGCCTGCGTCAGGTCGAACGGCTGACCGAAGACCTCGGCCAATTGCGCCTGGATGGCCGGCTCCTGTTCCTGTGCCGCGATCTGTTGCAGATCGCTGACCGGCAGAGCAAATGCCTGCGCCGCTTCGATCTGCTGCCAGGGCTCGCCATGGTCGCTGTGCACGGTGCTGCGCAATACTTCATGGCGGGCGATCAGTTGCTCGAATGCCAGGCGCAGGGCTTCGACATTCAGCGCCCCGCTCAAGGTCAAGGCGAACGGAATGTTGAAACCGCTGGAGCCAGGGTTCAACTGCTCAAGGAACCACAAGCGCTGTTGGGCAAACGACAACGGCAGCGGTTGCGAACGGTCTACCGCGGTGATCGCGGGCAGGGCCAAAGGCATGGCTTGCAAGCGGGCGCTGTCGATGGCGCGTGCCAGGTTTTTCAGCACCGGGTGATCGAACACCGCACGCAAGGGCAGGTCCACGGCGAGCTGGCTGCGAATTCGCGAGACCACCAGTGTCGCCAGCAACGAGTGTCCGCCGAGGGCGAAGAAATTGTCGTCGGCACCGATGCTCGCCACGTTGAGAATCTGCTCCCAGATCGCCCCCAGTTGCTGTTCGGTGTCGCTGCTCAGCGGTTGTTGTTCGCTCAAGTCGCTATGGTCCAGCGCACGTGCGGTCAGTAGTTTGCGGTCAACCTTGCCGTTGGCGTTCTGCGGCAGCGCTTCCAGTTGTTGCCAGTGGGCGGGCACCATGTACGACGGCAAGCGTTGGCTCAGCCATTCGCGCAGCACTGCTACCGGCGTGTCATCACCGGTCCAGTAGGCAACCAGTTGCAGGTCGCCACGCTGGTCGGCGTTGACGATCACAGCCACGGCGTGCACGGCGGGATGACGTCCCAAGTGATCTTCGATTTCACCCAGCTCGATGCGGTGACCACGGATTTTCACTTGCTGATCGCGGCGACCGAGGAACTCGATCACGCCGTCTGCACGCCAGCGCCCCAGGTCACCGGTGCGGTAAAAACGCGCACCGGGTTCGAACGGGTGTGCCACGAACGCGGCTTGGGTTTTCTGCGGATCGTTGAGATAGCCGCGACCAACACCGACGCCACCCACGCAAATTTCACCGGGCACGCCCACTGGCACCGCACGCAATGCCGCGTCCACCAGGTACAGATGATTGTTGGCGGTCGGCCGGCCAATCGGCATGGCGTTGCCGCCTTCTTCAGGCACGGTGGTCAGCGGGTGGAACGCCACGTCGTCCGAGCATTCCGCCGGACCATAGGCGTTCATCAGCGGCACATGGGCGAAGCGAGTGAGCCAAGCCTGGGCCAGCGCTGGAGGCAGGGCTTCGCCGGTCGGCAGCAACCAGCGCAGCGCCGACAGTTGCGTGTCGGTGCTGGCGAGGTCGAGCAGGGCGCGGATCATCGTCGGCACGGCTTCGAGCACCGACAGTTGCTCGTTTTCCAGCGCTTGCAGCAGGCGCTCGGGGTCGTGGGCAATCACGTCCGGCAGGATATGCACGGTGGCGCCAAGGATCGGTGCGGCGAGGAATTGCCACACCGAAATGTCAAACGCCGGGGAGGCGGTCTGGGCAATCCGGTCCGCGCTCGACAGGCCCAGGGTCGGCACCTTGCCGAAAATGTTGTTGAGCATGCCCCGTTGCTCGACCATGGCTCCTTTTGGTGTACCGGTGGAGCCTGAGGTGAAGATCACGTAGGCCAGATCGTCTGGGCTGCCCGCCACGTTCGGCGGCGTTGCATCGCCCGCCAGCCACAGGGTTTCGGTGCGCAGGCGGCGCGGGGTCGCGGTGCTCGCGGCCAGTGCCGGGTCGATGACCGAGTTGGCACTGTCGCTGGTCAACAGAATCGTCGCCCCGGACAGTTCGAGAATCTCGCTCAGGCGCTGTGGCGGATGCTTGATGTCCAGCGGCAGGTACGCCGCACCAGCCTTGAGCACGGCGATCATCATGCTCAGCAATGGCAATCCGCGTTCAGCGGCCAAGGCCACCAGCGTGTCGCGACCGGCGCCGGTTTCGATCAGTGCACGGGCCAAGCGGTTCGAACGCTGATCCAGTTCGGCATAGCTCAGGCTGTCGGCGCCACACACGGCTGCAATGCGCTGCGGATGCTCCGCTACGTGCCGGGCGAACAGTTCGGCGTAGGTTTGATCCAGCGGGAAGTCGAGTTCACTGCGGTTCCAGTCCACCAGCAGGGTCTGGCGTTCGTCCGGCGTCAGCAACGACAGCGTGGCCAGCGGTGCATCAGGCTGGGCGACCATTTGCGTGAGCAACTGACGCAGGTGGCCGAGCATGCGCTGCACGGTGTCGGTGTCGAAACGTGCGGCGTCGTAGGTCAGGCGAATGCCCAGGCGATCGCCGGGGTAGAGCACCACGGTCATCGGGTAGTTGGTGTGCACCCGGTCTTCGTAGATGTCGACGTTGAAGTCGACCTGGCGGTCCGACAGACCTGCGTCGAACGGTGCGTTTTCGAACACCACCAGGCTGTCGAACAACGAACGACCGTGCTCGATTTCACTCCAGCGCTGAATGTCCACCAGCGGTGCATGTTCGTAGGCACGCAACTCGTAGTTGTGCGCGAACAGCGCTTGCAGCCACGGCACCACGGTTTGCGAATCGTCGACCTTGACCCGCAGCGGCAGGCTGTTGATGAACAACCCGACGATGTCTTCCACGCCCGGCAAATCGGTCGGACGTCCCGACACGGTGACGCCGAACAACACGTCATCGCTCCCGCTGTAACGGGACAACAGCAACGCCCAGGCGCCCTGAATCCAGGTGTTGGGCGTGAGCTGGTGCTGTTGGCACAACGCGGTCAAGGCGCGGGTGTCGGCAATCGACAGGGTGACGTCCAGGTTGGCCACCGCTTCGACCGCTTGCTCGGTCACGGCCGGGCGATCCACCACCAACGGCGTCGGCGCGCTGAAACCGGCCAGTTCGCGGGTCCAGAATTGTTCGGTGATGGACGTATCCTGGCATTGCAGCCAATGGATGTAATTGTTGAACGACGGCAACAACGGACGCGCCACAGGCTGGCCGAGTACGCGGGCCTGATAATGGGCGAACAGGTCAGCCATCAACAGGCCGAAGCACCAGGCATCGGTCAGGATGTGGTGGAAGCTGCGCACGATCAGGAACTCCTGATCGGCCACCTGGAACACCCGCAAGAAAGTCAGCGGCGGGCGGCGCATGTCGAAACCCTGGCGGCATTCGGCATCCAGCACGGCATCCAGTTGACGCTGGCGGCTCGCTTCGTCGAGGTGCCGCCAGTCGTACCAGGCGAAGGCCGGATCGGTGTCGTGATAGACACATTGCAGCGCGGCCTTGCCGTCCTGCCACCAGAAACCGGTGCGCAGCATCGGGTGCCGGGCCAGTTGCCGGGCCCAGGCGAATTCGATGGCGCTACGGTCCAGTTCGCCATCCCAGCGATAACGTTGCTGCATCAGGTAGATGCCGCTGTCGGGACGCAGCAGGGTGTGCAACAACATGCCTTCCTGCATCGGCGACAGAGGCAGTAAGTCGTCGATGCCGGCCCAGTCGAAGTGGGCACCCAAGTCCGTGAGATCGTGGCCGGCGGCGCGGCACAGCGGGAACGCGTGGGCACCCGGGATCGCTTGTTCGGCATCGGCAGCCAGCAGGGTCAGATGCCGCTCCAGTGCTTGAGCCCAGTATTCGGCGCCTGGACCACGGCAATCGATGTGCAGTTGACCCTGTTGCAGGTTCACGGACAGGGTCAGCCCGGCGCCATCGATGGGCGCGCTGGCGGCGATGACCTCACCCAACGGTCCTTCATGGGCCAGCCATTCACCGGCCATGACGATATGCACCGTTGGCTGCGGCAGGCTTAGCAGCGGTTCACGCAGGTAGTCGTTGTCGGCCAGATAACGCAGCACGCCGTAGTCGTCGCCAAAGTGCGGGGCGGCGGCCAGTTGCGCGTCGACCTGCGCGAGCAGCTGCGCGGCGCTGGTGCCGGGTGTCACGCTCAAACGCAGCGGAACGGCGTGGCTCAGCGCGCCAATCACCGTCGCCGGGTCGAAGTCGGTACGACTCAGGGCGCTGCTGAGCGGCAAAAGTGCGCGCTCGCAGCGACCGCGATCCAGGCTCAGCCAGACGTCTTGTTTGGCACTTTGCTGCGCCAGTTCCGCGGCGACGGCGGTGGCCACCAGCGAAGCCCAAGGCGCGTGACTGCGGCGTTGCAGCAGGTTCAGACGGGCGCTCAGTGGCGCCGGGATCTGCACGCGGCTTTCAGTCGCCCCGTTGTCCTGCTGCGTGGCCGGTGGCAGGGTTTCACCGGCATATTGCAGCCAGTATTCCCAGGCCGATTCCAGCCCGTCTTCATCGCGGGCGCAGCGGTTTTGATGGTCGGCCCATTCATCCAGATGGCCGCCGTGACGCGGCAGTTCGATCGCGCGATCGTATTGCGCTTGAGCCACGGCCAGCGCCAGGTCAGTCATCAACAACGCCCAGGAAGCAGCATCCAGGCGCAGTGCATGGGCGACCAACAACACCGCGTCGCCCTGTTCCGACAGGCATGCGTGCCAGCCTTCGCCCGCCGCGTGATCCAGTGTGGCCAGTGTGGTTTCGGCCAGTGCGTTCAGGTTGTCAGTGTCGAGCGGCTGGCGGCTGGCGCTGACCGGTTTCGGCGTGCTCGGCAGGGTTTGCGCCCAGCCACCGTCAGTCTGTTGAGTCAAGCCCAGCTGCAGTGCGCGGTGTTGCTGTTGCAGAGCCTGCACGGCGCGGTTCAGCACTTCGAGGCTGATCGGCGTATTCAGCGCCACGCAGCGCCAGTCCGCCGCCAACGGGCCGGCTTCGAGACGGGCGTGTTGACCTGCGGTCAGCGGTACATTACGCGCAGCGCTGGTGGTGTCGCGGCTGTAGCTCGCGCCTTGGCTGATCACCGCGGAGATTTCAGCGATGGTGCGGTTTTCGAACAACTGCTTGGGCGTCAGTTTCATGCCGCGCTGATGGGCGCGGGCGATGATTTGCAGGTTGAGAATCGAATCGCCGCCCAACGCAAAAAAGTTGTCGTGAATCCCCACGCGCTCGACCCGCAACACGTCCTGCCAGATCTCGGCGAAGGCGATTTCCACCGCATCGCGGGGGGCCTCGTAGTTGTCCTGGCGGGTCGGTGCATCGGGCAATGGCAGGCGGGCGATGTCCGGTTTGCCGTTAGCGTTCAGCGGGATGGCGTCCAGGGCGATGAAGTCCGCCGGCACCATGTAATCCGGTACGCGCAGAGCCAGATCGGTGCGCAGTTTATCGGTCGAGAGGGAGGTGCTGGCCACCAGCCAGGCCACCAGTCGCGCGGGTTCGTCAGACGGTTGAACCACGCGCACCAGCACTTGTTGGATATTGCTCGACAGGCGTTTGATCTGTGCTTCGACTTCGCCCAGTTCAATGCGGTAGCCGCGCAATTTAACCTGGTTGTCGACGCGCCCCAGGAACGCCAGTTCAGCGGATTCCAGCCAGCGCACACGGTCGCCGGTGCGGTAGGCGCGGGGCAGATCGGCAACGGCGGTGAAGCGTGCAGCGGTTTGCGCCGGATCGCCCAGGTAGTCAATGGCCAGGCCTTCGCCGCCGACCCACAATTCACCCGGCATACCGACCGGCACGGCGTGACCCTGGCTGTCGAGTACCCGCAGTTGCCGGTTCGGTTGCGGATGGCCCAGCGGCTGTACGCCGACCAGTGGCTGCTCGATGCGCGACAGGCAAATGCCCACGGCGCTTTCGGTCGGGCCATAGTGGTTGTAGACCGCGAGTTCCGGACGCAGCGCGCCGATAGTGTCCAGCAGCGAGCCTTGCAGCGCTTCGCCACCCAGTAGCAACGCGCGGCGCGGTAGCAGACGAGCGTCAGGGTGCGCGGCGAGCAAACCGTGCAGGTGGTTGGGCGTGAGCTTGACCAGGTCCGGCGTGAATTCGCCAAAGCACTGCGCCAGGGCATTCGGGTCGGCGCGGGTGTCGTCGTCCACCAGCAACAGGCTGCCACCGCTGACCAGCGCCCCGAACAACTGGGTGTAACCAAGGTCCGCCGCCAGGGTCGACAGCAGCGCATGGCGCCACGGTTGTTCGGCCTCGGCGCAACCCAGTTCGGCCAGAATGCCGCTGACATAAGCAACGATAGCCCGATGGGACAAACGCACGCCTTTTGGTGTGCCAGTGGAGCCGGAGGTGTAGATCACATAGGCGCAGGCTTGTTGATCCACCGCCGGCAGGTCGATGCCGGTCGCGCGGGCTGAAGCGTCGATCACCTGCGCAGAGGCGGTGTCGAAGGTCGGCGCGCCAATGATGAAGCCCACGTCGGCGCTGGCCATCAGTGCACTCAGGCGCGAGGCCGGTTGGCCCAGGTCCAGCGGCAGGAAACACGCGCCGGCCTGCATCACCGCCAACAGCGAAACCACTGCGTCGTTGCAACGGGGCAGGGCCAGGGCGACGCGATCGCCTTGTTGCACACCGCGCTGACGCAAGGCGTAGGCCAGTGCGGTCGAGGCTTCAAGCAGCTCGCCGTAGCTCAATGCACCATGGGCGTCGCGCACGGCTTCACGCTCGGGATGGCGGCGAGCCTGAGCGGCGATCAGTTCATGCAGCGCAGCATCCGGCACTTCAAGCGTCGCGCCGTTGCCCCAGGTGCGAGTCAGGTTCAGTTCCTGCATCGGGCACAACGGCACGTGGGCCAGTGGCCGGTGGGCGTCGCGGCTCAGTTCGTCAAGCAGCGTTACCAACTGTTCCATCAAGCGCGCGCCGGCCGCATCGGACAAGCGTTTGCGTTGGTGCACCAGATGCAGGTGCAAGCTGTCGCCTTCCATCGAAGCGATCAGCGACATCGGGTAGTTGTTGCGCCCACCCGTATGGCGTAACGGCGCGGTCTGTTCGGCATCCGGCAGCCCGAGCAGGCCGTCGTCGATCTGATCCAGCTCCCGGGGGAACGGGAAGTTTTCGAATACCATGATCGCTTCGAACAACTCGCCACCGGGCGGCAGCGCGGTCAAGGCCCGCAGACTGGCGAGCGGCGTGTGTTCATGCTCGCGCATCTCGGCGTTCCAGTCCTGGATGCCGGCCAACCATTGGCCAACGGTTGGCGCATCGTCCCAGCGAACCCGCAACGGCAAGGTATTGATGAACAGACCGACCATGCGCTCGACGCCACTCAGGCGCTGTGGACGCCCGGCCACGGTGACGCCGATCAGGGCCTCGTCGCTGCCGTTATGGCGACCCAGCAAGTAAGCGTACGCCGCTTGCAGCAGGGTGTTGACGGTCAGGTTGTTGTCACGGGCGAAGCTACTCAGGCGCGCCGTCGTTGTCGCCTCCAGCACGCGCTGGTGCTCGGTGCAGGGCAGGTGCGCGTCTGCCAGGTCGGCGAGCAGGCCACGCGGGTCCGATTCGGGCACCCTGGTGGTGTTGGCGAAATCCGCCAGGCGGCTGCGCCAGAACTCATCGGCGGATGGGCGTTCATCGAGGTAGGCCACGTAATCCTGGAACGGGCGCACCGCTTCCAATGCCGCGTTTTGCCCGCGACGGGCCGCGCGATACAGATCGCGCCAGTCCGCCAGCAGCGAGCCAACGCTCCAGCCGTCGAGCAACAGGTGATGGTGCGTCCACACCAGCGACCACTGCGCTTGTCCGTTCACATCGTCCAGGCGCGCCAGGGTCAAGCGCATCAGTGGCGCGGCACTCAGTTCGAAGGCTTGTGCGTGATCTTGCGCCACCAGGGCCGGCAGCCCTTGCGGGTTGCCGCGCAAGTCGACTTCGCGCAGCGGCAGATCGACTTCCTTGAGGATGACCTGATAAGCGTCGTCCAGCTCTTCCCACAGAAACGCCGTGCGCAACACCGCGTGGCGCTGCATCAGGGCAATCCAGGCCTGACGGAACGCGTCGAGGTCGAGGTCACCGGCCAGGCCGATGCTCATTTGCTGGTAATAGACCCGCGACTCGGGCGCATAGGCCTCGTGGTACAGCAGGCCTTTTTGCAGCGGCGTCAACGAATAGATGTTTTCGATTTGGTCATGCATGGCAGCAGTGTTCAATCCAGGAAATCGTAGAGGCACGTGCGCCGCGAGCGGCGCACTCCGAAGTCAAATTCAGGGCGATGGCGGGGCTCACTTCTTCGGCCCCAGGCGTTTGAGCAGCATGTCCAGGGACTTCTGGTTCATGCCTTTGGCCAGCGGGAAGTCCGAGGGCATCAACGCCCCCGCCTGTGGGTCGAGGCAATGCCCGACCAGCGCTTGCAGATGCTCCAGCAAGCGAGCGGGCAAGCGACTGTCGGCGCCCGGCGTGACGCTGTGCCAGTGGATATGCAATACACCGTCTTCCAGCCACGCCACCACTTCACGGCCATGGCTCATGCGGTTGGCCGGTGCCACTTCTGGCGGCGCGGTCAGGTCGCTGGCGCGCAACCAGCCCTGTGGCGTTTGCTCATGCCCCAGGTAGTTGAACAACACATCGCCACGGCTTGGCGGCAGTTCGCCGCGCTGACGCAAAAGCCCGTGACCGAGGCCATTGCCCGGCACGGCGCGCAAGGCTTCCTTGGCATCGCGCACTCGCTCGCCAGGGGCACCACTGGATTTCACCCGCAACGGATAGAGGGTGGTGAACCAGCCGACGGTGCGGCTGACATCCAGGCCCTCGAACGGCGCATCGCGACCATGGCGCTCCAGATCCACCACGATGTCGGCGCGGCTTTCAGCTTCTGCCAGCGTCGCGGCGAGGGCGGCGATCAGCAGCTCTTCCGGTTGTGTGCGATAGGCGGCGTGGGACTCGGTCAGCCATTGATGAGTGCGCGCCGCATCCCAACGGGCCGACAAGGTTTGACGCTCGGCGACCGTGGCCACGGGCGCGGTGTTCACTGCGGTCTGGGCATTCCAGTAGCGCTGTTCGGCGCTGACCTTGCCGGCATGGGCGTGCAGGTGTTCGGCCCATTGACGGTAAGACGTGGTTTTCGCCGGCAGGCCTGGATTCTCGCCTCGCTCCAGCCCTTGATACAGCTGCTGGAAATCTTCCAGCAGCGGCGTCCATGACACGGCGTCGACGACCAAGTGATGCGCGACCAGATACAGGCGTTGCGGTTCGCCCTCCAGCAATGCCGCCGCGAACAGCGGGCCATGTTGCAGGTCCAGACTTTGCGCGACTTGCTGCAGTTGTTCAGGCTGTTCGCAGCAGACCAATCGAGCGGGCGATACCGCTGCGATGTGCGCCTGCCATTGCCCGTCAACCTCGGCGAAACGCAGGCGCAAGGCATCGTGGTGGGCCACCAGCCGATCCAGCGTCGCCTGCACCAGTGCCGGTTGCAGACGACGATCGCTATCAGCCAATACCGACTGATTCCAGTACGCCGCTTGCGGCTGTTGTTGGTCGAAGAACCACTGATGCAACGGCATCAACGGCATCGCACCGGTCACATCACCTTGTTCGGCCAGGGTCAGCAACGGGCTGGCCACCTGCGCCAGTGCCGCCGGGGTCGGCGAGCGGAACAGGTCTTTGGGCGTGAGCGAGTAACCCTGTTCGCGCAGTCGCGAGATCAGCTTCAAACCGAGAATCGAATCGCCACCCAACGCGAAGAAGCTGTCCGTAGTGCCGACTTCGCGGCCACCGGTCAGGGACTCGCCGAGCAGTTCACCGAACAGTTGGCAGAGCAGGGTTTCCAGTTCGTTGCGCGGTGCGGCGTAATCTTCCTGGGTTTGCGGCAATGGCAGGGCAGCCAAGGCCTTGCGGTCGATCTTGCCGTTGGTGGTCAGGGGCAGGGCCGGCACTTCAACCCACACCGCCGGCACCATGTACGCCGGCAGTTCGGCGGCAAGCAGCGTATCGAGGCCTGATTGCGCCGCATTGCTGCTGTAGAACGCCACCAATCGATTATCGATCACCAGGGTGCAGGCACCGGTGATGGCGGGCTGGCTCAGCAGCGCCGTGTCGACTTCCCCCAACTCGATGCGCTGGCCGCGCAACTTCACCTGATGGTCGAGGCGTCCCAGGTACTCGATGTTGCCGTCGGCGAGGAAGCGGCAACGGTCGCCGGTGCGGTACAGGCGATCACCGTCGATGAACGGGCTGGCGAGGAAGCGTTCCTCGGTCAGGTCCGGGCGTTTCAGGTAACCGCGAGCGACCCCGACCCCGCCGATGTACAGCTCGCCGATGCT
>NZ_MUNM01000007.1 GCF_002286815.1 Pseudomonas sp. PICF141 | reverse complement strand
TTTCACCGCTGTCCAGACGATTGATATCGAAAATCCTGTCGTGGTCGAACTGGTGGGAGTGACCAACCTGGCACCGACAGATTTGGTGCTTTGATCCGCCAGGAAGAGTACGCGCGAGACAGGATGTAAAACCTGTCCCGCGCGGTAAATGCTGGCGACACCGCGATCGTATTGGTCGGTGTCAATCTTGCCACCGAAGTTGCACCGGGAGACTTCGTCTGATCCCTTAATTGGGGTGTGTATTGGTTAGCCTCGCGACCCACAAGGCAGCGGGGCTTTCCATTTCCGGTCTACCTCCCGGTATCCAATGTCGGTGGCCAAACGGAATCGAGTCCCCCAACACCCTCTCTGATCAGGGCTTATGGTTGATCCATGGGCCCTGTACTCATCGCGCCGCTCCTTTGCCTCCTCATCCCGTCTCCCCTCCCAAGTAGTCTGAAACTCCCACCCCGTTTGGGAGTATCCGCCGATGCGCGATCCCTGGTGCTTATCCATAGTGGCGGCCAATGGTCAACGGTCAGCCAAGATGACCGCAATTGCTCTGGAGAAAGATCATGGCTATTGGAACCACCGGTGTGAACGTTTCACTGGACGAAACGACCGGATTGCAGAACGCCACCGCCACGCCAACCCCTGCGGAGGACGCTAACGACAACGACATTCTGGTGACCTCCCTGCCCTCGACCTTCGCTACCCGTTTGACCGCCCTGGGTGCCGGGACCGCAACGGGGGCAGCGTTGAGTGGCTATACCGGTGCCGTGGGCAACACAGGCAGCAATGCGTTCACCGTCACCCCCGACCCCGGAGCCACCATTACCAATATCAGCTTCGTCGACAGCACGGGCGCACCGCTCAATGGTCTGGACAGCGGTCTGGATACCCTCAATGGCACCAGCATCCTTCTCTACACGGACGCGAACAACGACAACATCGTTCTGGGCCGGGCCGGTGGCTCGACCGGCGCAATCGTGTTCGCCGCCTACATCGAAGAAACCGGATCGCCGGTCTCGGGCGGCAAGATCTGGACCGTGGAATACCAACCGCTCAAGCATCCAGATGCTACG
>NZ_MUNM01000006.1 GCF_002286815.1 Pseudomonas sp. PICF141 | reverse complement strand
GGCCTTGGCCGGCAGCACCGTCAACCTCAGCCAAAGCAACCTGCAGAACATCGAGAACGTGACCCTCACCGGTCTCGGTGCCTTCAGCGTGATCGGCAATGACCTGAACAACACGCTGCTCGGCAATGCCTCCGTCAACACCCTGCAAGGCGGCGCCGGCAATGATCTGCTGGACGGTGGTCTTGGCGCAGACACCCTCAGCGGCGGCACGGGCGATGATGTTTATATCGTCGATAACGTGGCGGACAAGGTCACCGAACTGGCCGATGAAGGCCGTGACCTGATCAGGACAGCAGTGAGCTACACCCTCTCGGCCAACGTCGAAGACGGCTTGTTACTGGGTACAGCGACACTTAATTTGGTCGGCAACGATCTCGACAACAGCCTCACCGGCAATGCCGCCGCCAACATTCTCGACGGCAAGGCCGGCGCCGACACCCTGGATGGCGGCCTCGGCACCGACTTGATGATCGGCGGCAGCGGCAATGACACCTACATCGTCGACAACCTCAAGGACGTAATCACCGAGACCAGCATCCTGGTGAGTGAAATCGACACCATACGTTCGTCGGTCAGCTGGACCTTGGGCTCCAACCTGGAAAACCTCACCCTTACCGGGACCAATAACCTCAACGGCGTCGGCAACGCTCTGGACAACGTACTGATAGGCAACGCCGGCCATAACATCCTCAACGGCGGGGCCGGTCTGGACACACTGATCGGCGATGCCGGCGACGACAGCTATATCCTCGACCAATTTGGCGAACTGGCACTGCTGCAAGAAACGGCCGACCAGGGTCGCGACCTGCTGAACATCACCTACGCGGCGACCCTCAGCACCGGCACCGTTGACCTCAGCCAAAGCAACCTGCAAAACGTCGAGAACGTGACCCTCACCGGCCTCGGTGCCTTCACCGTGATCGGTAACAACCTGAACAACACCCTGCTCGGCAATGCCTCCGTCAACGACTTGCAAGGCGGGGGCGGCAACGACTGGCTGGATGGCGGCGTGGGCGCTGACATCCTTAGCGGCGGCAATGGTGACGACACCTATGTCATTACCGATAACGCCGCTAATGTCATCGAATTGACCGATGAAGGCCACGACCTGATCCGCACGACGGTGAGTTATATCCTGTCGGCCAACGTCGAAGACAGCATGTTGCTCGGCGCCGCCGCGTTGAACCTCACGGGTAATGAGCTCGACAACAAACTGACTGGCAACGCTGCCGCCAACATTCTCGACGGCAAGGCCGGTGCCGACACCCTGGACGGCGGTGCCGGCAACGACACCTACGTTATCGACAATGTCGGCGACTCGGTGATC
>NZ_MUNM01000005.1 GCF_002286815.1 Pseudomonas sp. PICF141 | reverse complement strand
AGGAACTTGGTGCTGAAGGTCGCGAATGGGCCAAACAGGATGACGCGCTTGCCGTCCAGGACACGGGTGTCCAGGTGCGGAACCGACATGGGCGGTGCGTCAACGAGGCTTTGCCGCGGAAAAGGGGACTGATTTATTTTGAAGGAAATATATCAGTCCCCTTTTTGCACCTTTTTGCAAGACGTTGCCCGGCAGGTTCGGTGGATCAGCGTGCTGCTGGCTTGAGGCCTTTTCAGGGGGTATACGAATGTTGCCGAGCGGTGATCCGGTAAGGTGAAAGCAGGCAAGAAGCAGAGGCTTCACTGGGCGTTGAAGAGTGGATCCTTGGTGTGAAAGTTTCCATCTGCTGACCTGGCGCAGACCTGTGGTCGCATTGGCGTTTCTATTGTGGTATTTCCAACAGCAGTGAGTTTGCGTAGCTGAATGATGCAACCCGCTTTGAACGTGCTGATTTTGACAATCTGGAACTGCATTTCATAATCCTGCCCCGGCTCTGGCGTGAACACCACGGGTTTGGGCGAGCATGAAATCGAGCCAACCATGCCAAAGGTCGCAATGAAGGGTTGGTTGGCAGTCACGACATGCTCGTCGTAGAGTCGGGGTGATTCGTTGATCAGCTTGCTCTCCTTGCTCGCAGGCATGCCAATCACGCTGTTCTGATGGTCTGACTCCCTGAATGGATAAAGACCTGCGGAGTCGATATGGGCGGTTTTCCAACCGGACTGTTCGATGGGAAAACTCTTGAGAGACTCGTTGTAAAACTTCTCGCAAGTCTGGCCGCTGACGAATCCGCCGTGCGCGTTATCGCCTGTGATCAGACGGACACGGGCGGTGGTGGTGGGGTCAAACTTGCCAGCCTCGGCTTCATTGCGAACGTCGGTTTTACTGGTGGCGCAGCCGATGAGAGTCAAACTGATTGCCAAGGGGAGAAGTTGACGCATAAGTGTCCTTTCTTTTCTGTGAAAATTTGAGAGCTTGAACGTGAATTAGGACGAACAGAGGCGGTCCGCCTGGCGACTGAACTTATCGAAGTGCCTCAGTCGTTAACGGCTGATGATCCTGGAGGAGGGGCTCGCTCTGGCCTATAGCGGCCTGAGGTCGCAAAGGTTTAGCGATAATAAAAATTAAAAATGGGACAGATTTTTTCCAAGTGCCTCCTGTCACCGCCGCAGTGACTGGGCGAAGCAGCCCGTGGCACGTTAGGTTGTAGGTGCCTCTCGAAGGGACAGCTCCACCAGAGACAACCTTGAGAATTTACCCTCGATCAAGGCTGTTTGAGTTTCCTGGGCAAAAAAGTGAGTCCCATGCTAAACGGCAGATCTTGCCGCCGTTTAGCAAGGGGCAAAGGCGACTTGGGCTAACGCCTACTATGCTCTTCTCGCCTCAATTCATTTTTCAGAAAGGAAACAAGGATGCGCTCAAGGATCGCCGTCAGTACATTGCTGGTCGCTTTGCTAAGCGGCTGCACATCTGTACCCCCTCTGAATTTCTCCGTTCCAAGTATTTCGCCCTCGACTCACAAAGTGGACGCGGACCTTCGTGCAGTATCCGTTTCCTTCGCTGCCCCCAATGAGCAAACAGGAAATGTACCGTCCGATGGTGAAGGCATTCCCGAACTCTGGGAAAGGGCAGTAGTAGAAGCCATTAACAAGAGCTCAGTGTTCGACGACGAGTCGACAAAAAAAGTGAATCTTTTCGTCAAAATCCAGGAGCTGGATCCGCCGGCAGCAGGCGTGACCATGGTCACTGATGCTTCCGCAAAGTACCTGCTGGTAAACCGCAAAACGGGCGAAACCTTGCTCGAAGAAACGATCATCACCCAAGGCATCGTCCCTCCAGGCTACGCCTTTGCGGGTGTCGTCCGCCTCAAGGAATCAGTCAATCGCGCCGTACAGAACAATATTCGAGACTTCCTGGCGAAACTGGAAGCTCAGAAGTTGAACTAGGCGTAAAGACAAGGTGAATCGCCTGAGTAGGACGTGCTCGGTGAAACGCTGTATGACTTTTTGAGGCTACAACATCCAGCGCCATTGCCTACACCCGCTACAAAATCGGCCGGCTGTTTCGCCAGGCGGTCGCCGGTATCGTGTCTCCCGTCACCGCCGCAGTGACCGGGCGGAGCAGCCCGTGGCACGTTAAGTTGCATGTGCCTCTTTTGACAGGACAGGCAGCTCCATGCCTGATGTTGATGGTGACTGTACACAGGGTGCCCTCGGGCAAGTCGGCATTGCGTGATGGCTCCTCAATATTGCAAGTTGGAGCTTCATCTATTCAAAGTTACGCCCAACCCGCCAGACACCGATCCGGCATCCCCGTACGAATCCCTCGACTCAAAAAAGCTCAACGAAGCCGCCGAACGCGCCCTCAATTTCTACCTCAACCCGGCAGCGGTCATGAACAACACCCCCCGCAAACCCAGCACCATGTACATGGTTGCGCCGGATGTCGGCCATGAAACCTTGCTGGTTCAAACGTGTGAGAACCTGGCCTCGGCCAGTGTCATGGCCAGCGACATTGCTGCATTGGTGGAGGGCACCCACCGCAATACGCTGCTGGCGCTTCAGCAGGTCATCATGCTGGCGGAACTGGCGGTGAATCGAATGCTGGATAACTTCGTTCCACCTAAGTAATCACTCAGTCCTTTACAGAGAGGCTTGCCCCTCGGTAAAGGGTTTTGATCGTTGCAACGCGGAGGGGTCGTATCACTTGGTGCTGAAGGTCGCGAATGGGCCAAACAGGATGACGCGCTTACCGCCTAGTGCACTGGGTTCTAGAGCAAGAGCGGTTATTCGCCATGGCTGTCAGCAGATTCTTTGTGCAACAATCGTCGGCTATTCGTTTACAAGGATGTTCAAAATGGCTGGCAAACCTGCTGCCCGTTTCACGGACCCAACTAGCTGTCCGCTTCCCGGCCACGGGGTTAACCCCATCGCCGCTGGCTCCCCCGATGTTTTCTTCGACGGCTTGGCTGCTGCTCGCCAAGACGACAAAAGTGCGTGTGGCAGTCCCATTGTCGGAGAGGTCGCCTCTACCGTTCTTATCAACGGCAAACCTGCCGCAACGGTAGGCAGCATCGGGGTCCATGGCAATAACGTGGTAAGTGGCTCCGGTACGGTGATCATCGGCAACACCCACATCCCCGCAGAATTCACTCCGCCTTCACCGATGCCTCTATGGCTGCATCCATTCAATGAGCAGTTCCGTATTCTCGGAAGCGACGGCCAACCACTCGCCCATGTTCCCTATCACATCAAAGATGAAACCGGTCAGGTTTACACCGGTTTTTCTGACGAGTCAGGACATACGCTACGAATCACTACTATTGAGGTGGTCAAGCAGGCTCGTGGTTGGGGCGCTGCTATTGCTGGCGCAAGGATAGGTGTCGTCGCGGGTGCTGCGGTTGGCATTGAAACGGGTCCCGGAGCAATCGTTAGTGGAGCTATCGGAGGGATTATCTTCGGCACCGCAGGTTATTTGGGGGCTAGTTGGCTCACCGAATACCTACAGGACTGAGACAGATCATGAGCATCTTTAGTCGTATCAAAGCCTTTATAAAGCAGGAACCGAAAGAACAAATCGTCGGATATTCCATACCAGAACTGAAGTCGATCTTTACTAAGTCTTTATTAAGCATTGATCCACCCCTGCCCGCCTATCCGCAAAACACGTCTTTGGAGGACATAGGCATTCCAGCCTACTACTCTCCATTTTTAATCGGCCACGAAGATACTCGTAAATTCTTGACACTCATCGAAGACAACTTCACGTATGCGACTGAAAAATCGTTCAATGAACTACCCGTAAAGCAGTATGTAAACAGCCAGAAAAATGAGCACTTGGTATTTTTCATATCTACCAGAGAATTCAACTCTGCAACTGTACGACTGGTCACCAATAGCGTTGATTTCTTGGCCATTATTGCTCGCGAGAAATTCTCCGCGCCCCCTCCGTGGATTGTTTTCGAGGGATACAACCCTTCTTGGTGGTCAGGCGATATGCAAGGCGCTCAGGGCTATTACAACGACAATTACTTTGCCCCGTTTTTTACTAATTTAAGCGCAGCAGAAAGGGAAATTTATTACGCAAAATTCAACGCGCCGAATGAATGGATAAAAAGCTTGGAATTGATGTACGACGTTGAGTGATCGTTCACCTTTCTGGGGCTGCTTCGCAGCCCAACGGGGGCAAGCCCCCTCGCCACAAGAAACTCGTCAGCCTTAGCATTTCGTAATCTTCAATATCGAATCCCGGACACAAAAAAGCCCACTGACCGTCACCGATCCAGTGGGCTTTCCAATCAAGCTTCTACTTACAAAGCCATATCCGTCGCAGCATTAGCCTTCGGCGCCTT
>NZ_MUNM01000004.1 GCF_002286815.1 Pseudomonas sp. PICF141 | reverse complement strand
ATGATTAAGGCTATATAAATCAGTTGGTTGAGGTGGTTTTTCCAACGCCGGAGAGGTTTTTGGCAAGGATCCGCTGAAAAAGTGCGCAAGAAGTTGCGCCCCACTGCGCAACTTCTTACGCACTTGGCTGCAGCCCTTGTTTAGCGTGACCTGGAGCAGAAATGGTCGGTATTTTCAGAAGATGAGTGCGCAACTTCTTGCGCATGATGGCGATGAGGCACTTGTGGTGGTGATGGTGCAACCAAGCTGTTGCCGCTGACCGAGAATTGATCTAGTAGCCGTTGTCCTGCCCGCTGAAAATTGCTCCATGTGTTTTCAGCTGCTCCCACTTTGCTTTTGAGCAAGAGGACACGGGTCATAAAATTTGAAATCAGCAATCGATCCTAGATCAAATTGCAATCGGCAGAGGTGAGACGAAAAATGCTTCGCTAGTGGGTAAGCGACAAGTTCCCCCGGCGACGGGCGCTGCTGTCGAATATCGTACTCGTCGTACTGCGGAGAGGTAGGTGTCATGCAGGATAACCATGAAGTCCATCTCCAGCATGAGGTAGTCGATTATATTTATGCATCAAGGACGCGGCTCATCGTTTCCATTCAATTATTTATCGATTCTTCTGTCTTGATTTCATTTAGGTTCGCCTTGAAGTACGTCATGAAATCTTGTCCCTGAGCAAAAGCTTTTTCGATCTTGGCGCTTTGCTCTTTCAACGCTTGGCTCGGCTTGGCCCACTGCTCAGTCGGTAGAGATTTTGACCACTCAGAAATGGAATCAGGTAGAGATTTCATGCTGAAACGATGGTCCCATTCAGCAACCCAGTACGGAAAACGCCACCAAGTGATCAGGTGTGTCAGGTACCACCAACCAACTCCTAAAGCGGAACGTTCGTTGTGTTGGTATTCCTCGTGCATGTTCTGTCGTTCTTGATCGAAAGTGTGGCGACCCTCGTATGGTGCTTTACCAGGGCAAAACTCCGGTCCTTTTTCCATGTAGACACGTATGGCTTCCCATTTGCCTAGTCCATGAACAGGAGTCATGACCTCCTGTGTAAGAAAGTGCACCGTATCGGCCTTGGGATTATCTATGGCCATGCCAAAGGTGTAGCTGCTGATTACGCCTACTCCGGTGGATCCGGTGCTGACTGAGATCCACGCAACCGTGTCTTCCCAAGGCTGGATCACGGGTTCGTCGGAGTCATTCGGGAAGTAACAGACCTCTCGGCGTTGACGGTTAAATCGGATGGGTCGGGCGCGGGCTTTGCTTCTTGTGGTGCTGATAATCGCGTACAGGCCAATCAGCGCTGCTCCCCCTCCACACCAGAGCGCTAGTGATATTCCGAACTCAAAAAAATCGTTGAAGTAAAACCAAAAGCTTCTGCCGAATGGATTTATGAATGCTGCGAAGCCCATCAAGGTTGGGAGAACAAATAGACAAACGATAACTACGACTGTAGGGAGTGACACAGCTAATCGTGCTTGGAAAGACTTGGTGAGATTGCTGCTACCCAAGTCCAGGTAGGTGTCGTTGACTTCAACAAAACTTCCGCCGAGATCCATTGGGATTTGTCCGGTAGGAACTGGCAACGGTGAGAAGAATAATGCTTCACCTGTGGCAAAACGACGAGTTTCACCCGCCGTGGGGCGGTGATTTTTGAGGTCAAGCTCGACTTGCTGTTCATGTTTGGGTGGCATGCAATTCAACCGAAAAAATGTAGGCGGGTTAGGCAACTACAGGGAGTCGCTAGTTACTAGCAACCAAGGGGCATCCGTGGTACGTGTCTTTAACACAGATACTGATTGAAGCAGTTTGCCATTCTGCGCGTTTAGGGTCGTGGTTTCGAATCGCTTCTCTCGGAAAAATTTATTACCGGCTACGGGGTGGTAGCGTAAAACGACGGCAAGACCATGCTGGGCGTTAGCTTCGTGTTGGAATATTTCCAAGCCAAGCTTGAGAGGTTCGCCCGGGGCACCTAGTAGATTGAGTTGATACAGCAATGGTTCGCTCCACGCTTCCCAGTCATTGCGCTGATGGTTAGTTAGCCAGTAAGCACAGAGGCCGAGACTGACATCTTCCAGATCATTGGCTGTCATCCCCGGCACGCTCAAGACGGCCATGTGCTTGCTGTTTACTTGTTGTAGGGCTATCTGCGGAGCGGCAGTAATATTTGCTAACATCAAACGCTCCTCTGCAAGACTTCGGTTTGCGCTCTGCTTGCCCCAAGGACCTTTAAGCAGCCATTTATCCAGTTCGGTCTTATTATTACGGTTGTATAGCCATTCACCACCTAGCTGGAGTCCTGTCAGGACTAGGCCAATCAGGTTGGCCCGTGCGGCGACGCTGAGCAACTTACCACCAGCCGTAACCCACGCAAGAGCGCGCGCCTGGCTTACATTCGTCATAGCTTCAAACGTGTATTGAACTGTTCGTGCGGTCGCCCAGCCATTGACAACTAGTTGGCCGGAGTCTCCAGCCAGCGTCATGCTAGCCCCAGCTAGCTTGGCGCCATCGCCTGACCGTAAAGCTTCGGTCCACCTTGCGGCAGACCCTTTTTCACCGTACAAACCGGTGCCTGCGGCAATAGCGCCAAAAAGGTAGGAAAACGGCCCCAATACGCCTGTAATTTTGCCTAACTTGGCGGCTAATCCGATTTTAGCTGCGGTACTCGCATAGTTTTCAATTGCGACAGAAAGGCCGGTAATAGCAATTCCTTGGGCTGCGGCAATAGTCCCCCCAATCATTGAAAAAAGAGCATTTGCTACAGCCAACTTATCGGAGAAATCCGCCTCTTTTTTTCTAGCAATTTCACTATAGACAGTCGCAAAGCTGATAATTTGCAGAACTGCTGCTGCTGAAGAAAACAAATCCCCTCCAGCTGATGCGAAAACCGCCTTGCTTATTCCTTTGGAAGGACGCTTGAGCCGATAGTCATCGGCCATCCGCTCAAACTCAAGCACCTGAGCATTGTTAAGCCCTTTGATCTTGAAGGCAGCCTTACCCGGCCCGTCACCAACAGGACTCATGGCCTGAGCTATCCGCCCTTCAAGTGGAGCGACAGTTTGCTGAATGGCTTTGCGGCGAGATACCAAGGTTTTGTAACCGCCTTTTGGTAACCGGCCTTTACGTTCATCAGCCAGGGTTTGCCGAATCTGATTTTTCAGCGAAGTCATTTGCTGGCGCAGATCTGTCAGTTTGGCCATATCAGCTTTGAACGCGGCAATTTGATTCGCAGAGGCAAACTCCAACGTAATACCCCCCTTACCAAAGGCACGCAGAACATCTATCCAGGCCGAGCCAGGAATTCGGCGCAATACTTTTGCTGGATCTAGCGGCTGGCCACTGCGTAGCGCTTGCATGGCCTCATCCAGCGCTCCTGCCAGGCGCAATTGCTTTGCCGGCTCATACGCCGTGTTGCGCAACTGACCGAGCACAATGCCGTTTTCACTCAATTGCATTGCTGCTGCGAGATTTTGAGTGAGCAAATTGCCAAATTTTCCGCTGAGAGCCTGGGCACCCTGATAGTCGTCCTTGGCCATATAGGTATCGCGCAGGGACTTGACGAAAGATGTGACCTTGGCGTGCATGTCCTTCTGATCAGTCAAGCTCAATGTGAAGAAGGTTGGTACGGTAAAACCCGGCTGTTTCTCGATCAGATCGGCAAGCTTTTCAGTCGCTTTATCTGTCCGGCAAATGTCTCTCATACAGGCATATTCAGTAGCGAGAGTTGTGTCTAGTTGATCGCCAAATTTGGGGTCGAAATACCAGGCTGAGCGTTGGAAGCGTTCTTCATTGATCAGATTCGCGCGATCGTCACTGATCAGATCTAGACGTTTGTTCCAGCGACTGAGTTGGGCGCGTTGCTGTTTCAGAAAGGCTTCCATAGCGGGCCGATCGATCAGATCGTTGATGCCTTGTTGCCCCATTTTCGCGCCGTCGAGCGCGTCATCCGCGTTGTCTTCGATGGTCTCGATCAGGTCTTCGTACTTGGAATGCAAAGGTCCAAGACTCGTACGCATCCGCGACTTTGAAGCTGCAATAGCCCCACGCTGCGTACCGACACCAGAATATTGGGTTTTATTTTTAGCGTTGACGTAGTCGACGATAGATTGCCGCTGCTCTTCGCTTGTTTCGTCCTTGAGTTTGGCAAAACGAGGGTCGCCTTGGGCTGCATTCAGAATGGTTTCGCCGGTTACGGTGTACAACGATTCGATGTAGCAACCAAACACATACTTCTTTTGATTGGCTTCAGCGTCACTCCAGTCACTGATCCAGCCAGTGACCAAATCCTGATGCTCGGCGAGATCGCGCAGCACGCCCAAGTCATCCTGTATGACCAAGTACAGATGGTCACGCTCATTTTCTGCCTTGACTTGCTTTTTGAGCGCGCCCAACTGAGTTTTCTTGAAGTGCGACGCTTGCTCCCAGAGATAGTCCTGGCTTTCCTCAGGTTTGGCACCCGTAACCGCCGGTTCCTTACTCGGCTGCTCCGCAACTTCCGCAATCCATTTTTCCGCCTGACTTGGCGTCAACAGATTAGCCGCGCCTTTCTCCGGATCAGCCTTGGTCAGGTCTACTGCCTGCATGAAGTATTCACGCTCGGATTTGTGCTTGATGACCTGCGCGCATTTGGCGGCGGTCCATTGCACTTCTGAGTAGTTGACGTAGAGCTTGCTCAAACGCGGGAAGATCAGCACGGCTTCGCCCACGTTGCTTTCGCGTTTGTTGGCGGTGATTTCGCCTTTTTCCCACAGCAGTTGGGTCACGATGCCGTTCTGAATTCGGTATTCATGCATAACGGCTTGAGGTTTCTTGTCGACGATGACGTAGAGCCAGCCATCGCGGATCAAGCGAATTCCCAAAGGACGCGAGGTGGTTTTGTACGGCATGGCTAGTGCACTGGATGGGTCGAGTCGTTCGACCAGGCCGTAACGGAGAGGGATGAGCTGGATTTTGGCCTTCATCAGCGAGCAGCCGCCCAAGGCACACTTGCCATCGTCCCGGCTTTTTGCAACGTTGTTCGGGCTTTTGCCGGTCGATGTGGGCGTTGTCATCCTTGGCTCCTTGGCAGGGTTTCAGCCCGTTCCTGGGCAATATCAGCGACCCGTTCGAGTCGCTGAGCGGGCGTTTGTTCCGATGGCGTTTTAAGTATCGCATCCAGGTCCGGATGTTCTTCCAGCGCTCGCTCACCGAGAAACCCGTAAATGTTGGCGTAGAGAGTGATGTCGAGCTCGGTGTTGAAGCCTCGATCATATGAAGTCGAAGCCAATGCATGTAGGTGTTCCCAGCGCTGCAGAGGCGTTGCTTGTGCCTGATAGGACGGAAAGTATTCGTGCATGTGTTCGTTGAGGCGCAGGACGATGCTGCGAAAATTCACTTCATCCAATTGACTGAGTTGTTCGTCGCTCAAGCGGTAGCGTTTGCTGTGATTCGGTTCGGGGACTTTGCCGGGGCGCTGGTTGATGTGCCAGCAGCCCAGCGCCGCATCGGCGGTGACGATCTGCGGGCAAGGGCCGAACAGGGTCGGGTCCTTGATGCTCTCGCCGTGGCTGAGCAGCGCGTGGGCCACGGCGGGGTCGGCGACGCGCAACAGGACTTCTTCACCCTGAGGGTGCATGACACTGGTCAGCCAGCGGAAGTGCTCGACCATGTGCTCCCAGGGTTGATCGCTGAACACGAGGTAGCCCCATTCTTGGCGAGGCTCAGCCAGAAACTTTGCCAGGATGGGATTGTTCTGCGCTTTTATCTGAACCAGACACGGCGAAACGTCGCCCAATTCAACCCACGGGGTACCGAGGTAGAGTGGCTCGAAAACCGGATTATCCGACCATTGATAAAGGTGCTGGGGCAGTTTTTCGACGCTGACGCCATCCAGCAGCAAACCGACGGTGCCATTCCACGGCAGGCCTTGAGGTAACCCATTTTCCAGTGGCCACTCGGACTTAAGCATTTTGCGCCTCCAGTTTGGCCTTCTCGCAGATCGCGCAGATTGGCTTCTTCTGCATCAACGCTTGCCGCTGTGCGGGCACCAACAATTGGCCAGCCTTATCCGCATCCGCCTGCTTCAACACCCCAGGCATCAATGGCGCCGCACCGGTGCCGCTGCCCGGGCTCCCTCCGGAGTTCATGTTGATCACCGGGCCGCTCAGCGTTACGCCGCTGGCGTCGATCTTGATGAAGCTGCCGCCGCCCTTGAGGGTGAGTTCGCTGCCGGCTTCGAGCACGACTTTCATGCCGCTGCTCAGGTGGATTTCCTGGCCGGCTTCGATGAACTGGCCGGTGCCGACCTTGATGTGCTGGTTGACGCCCACGGTCAGGTGGTCATTGGCGCGGGCTTCGACTTTGCGGTCTTCGTAGACGGTGTGGTGTTCTTCGGCCTTGAATTCGCTGTAGCTGTTTTTCTCCACGGTGTCGTGGCGTTCGTTGCCGACGCGGATTTTCTGGTCGTGTTCGACGTTTTCGTCCCAGTCGCGCTGGGCGTGCAGGAAGATCTGTTCCTGGCCTTTTTTGTCTTCGATGCGCAGTTCGTTGTAACCGCCGCCACCTGGAGAGCTCAGGGTTTTGAAGGTGCTGCGGGTTTTGTTCGCCGGCAGGGCGTACGGGACGACGTTTTCCTTGTGGTACAGGCAGCCGCTGATCAGCGGTTGGTCGGGGTCGCCTTCGAGGAAGCTGACCAGCACTTCCATGCCGATCCGCGGGATGGCGATGCCGCCGTACTGGGCGCCGGCCCAGGCGGAGGAGACGCGCAGCCAGCAGCTGGTCTTGTCGTCGGCCTGGCCTTCGCGGTCCCAATGGAATTGCACTTTGACGCGGCCGTACTGGTCGCAGTGGATCTCTTCACCTTTGGGCCCGGTGACCACGGCGCTCTGACTGCCGAGGATCCGTGGTTTGGGGTGGTTCAGCGGCGGGCGGTTCGGCACGTCCCAGGGGGTGGCCTGGAAGCGGTTGCGGTAGCCCTGGTGGAAATCGTCCTTGAGGTTAGTCGTACTGCTGGTGACCGACTCTTCCAGCACTTGCGGCTGTTTGCCTTCGTGGAGGATTTCGGTCAGCAGCCACAGGTCGTTCCACTTGGCCTTGGGGTGTTGGGTCAGGGCCAGGAAGTGGCCGCTGACCAGCAACGGCTGATCGCTTTTGCCTTCGACGAGCTGGAAGTCGCTGCGGTGACGTTCGAGGGCGCGTTTGGCCAGGTGCTTGCCGCGTTCGCGGTCGATGAAGCGGCCGGGGTAATCGTAGTCTTCGAGGTCGGGCAGGGCGTCGCCACGGTGTTCGCTTTCCAGGGTCAGGCGCGGTTTTTCGAAGTCGTAGTCGCGGCGGGTGGTGCGGCTGGTGCGGGTTTCCAGGCGCAGGTCGAAGCGCTTGATCACCGGGTCGTTGGCGACCATGCCGGAGTCTTGCTGGTAGGCCACGGGCGCAAGTTTCGGGAACACCGTCTGGTCATCGCCGAACACCAGCTTGTGGGCCGTGGCGCTGTGCTGGAAGTGGTAGTGGATACCTTCCTCCTCGCACAGGCGTTGGATGAACTGCAGGTCCGATTCATCGTACTGAACGCAGTAAATGCGCTCGGGATAAATCGCCCCGACTTTGAATTCGTAGGCATTGCTCTGGATGCCGTGCTCTTCGAGGACCATGCCGATGATTTTCGGCACGCTAAGGTTCTGGAAGATGCGTTGGTTGATGCGGTGCGCCAGGTAAGACAGCTGCGGGCGCAGGGTCACGGCGTAGCGGGTCAGGCGTTTGCCGGAATCGCCTTGGGCGGCGCGGTAGATCTGGCCATGGATGCCGCTGCCGTCAGGCGAGAGCTGCAAAAAGGCCGGTTTGTGCAATAGCGTTTCGAGGTCCAGGGACGGCTGTTCACTGACCAGCTCCACCTCAAATACAAAAGGCTGGCTGATGGCTTCCCGACCTTGCAGGGAAAGGACCTGGAGATCGTTTTCCAGACCTTCGACAGTCAGGGCAAAGTGGGTCTGATTGGCCGGCGCGAACATCCCTTGTTCCTCATGCAGTGCTGCGGCGCACGCCGACACCCAAACGGGCGCTTGCGGGCGCGAAAATTCCAGGTAGGCGCAAATGACATCGACCAGCAGAGCTGGCCGATGTTTGGAACCGTCAGCCGCGATTAAGCGACTGGAACACGCCAGTCATCGGAACCCGAAGTACCGGATACTTCGTGGGTCCAGGTGATTTTGCGGTAGGTGAATTGCACTTCTTCCAGGTGCGTGAAGTGCGAGTTCGACGGATCCTGGCAGTTGTGCATTTTGTTGTTGATGGCGACGATGATCGCGTCTTCCAGTTTGGTGGTGTAGTAGTGCTCTTGGGTACCTTGAGCCGAAGTGCGGTACCACTGGATAACGATTTCGCTCATGCGCTCGCCGGAGGTCAGCGCCGCTTGCAGCAGTGGCGAGGACTTGTCGTAGACCTTGGTGATCACGACTGGCTTGTGTACGCGCTGACCGGTCGGTTGGCCGGACTGTGGGTCACGCGGGATGATCACGTCGTGGCTGAACGCCTGAACCATGACCTGGTCTTCGTGGCCTTCCTGGTAGGTGTTGCCCACGGAGTCGGCGGTGAACGCGCCGGCAGTGATCAGGCCTTGTTTCTCGCCGGTAACCGACATGTACGCTGGTGTAGCCATGGATGTGCTCCTTGCTAAAAGTTAGGGTGCCCGGGAGGCGGTATCGCCCGGTGGGTGCCTGACTGTTATCAAGGAGCGTGCCAGAAATGATTAAGGCTATATAAATCAGTTGGTTGAGGTGGTTTTTCCAACGCCGGAGAGGTTTTT
>NZ_MUNM01000003.1 GCF_002286815.1 Pseudomonas sp. PICF141 | reverse complement strand
TCAAGAAATGAAAAAGCGAACTGGCGAGCTGCTCTTTCGGGAAATCTGATCGTATTTAGACCATTTGCTTTGTCCAGACGACTTCACCAGACGCTTACGGTGATCTAGACATACGTCAGGATCATCTGTGGCCTCCACTTCATGTCCTCGAGGATTTCTGATAGCCATCATCGCTCCGGAAAAGAGGAATCTATAACCTCTCTGTTCATCTTTTTCGCTGGTATTTGATAGGTCAGTTAGACGCAAAACAGGAGAATCTTCACTGAAAACCTGCATCATTAATTTGTAGCCTGACTCATCAACCCCGGCTATTTTTTGAACAATTTTATCTACGAATTTAAACGCCTCAAAAGTAGCTTCGGCACAATGTCCATCATCAAAGAGTCGCTTTACCTTCGGTGGTAGCTTCGTATGAATATTCCGTAGATCAAAGGGATGTAATCCGTTTTCTGGAAGATCGCCGGGACTGGGCGCGAAAGTGCGCCTAACTATTGCCTCAAAAGTATCAAGAGCCATTCCCATTCAGTAGGTTCTCCCGAATGCTTTTGAATATACGATCGTATGTCTCCTGCTCGCCCCCCGCGGGCAGGTTGATTTCCACTCGAACTGTAAGTGCTACTCCACCGTTTCCTAAACCCGCTCCGTTGCTTTTGATAGGTAGCTCAGTGCTCAACATCTCGTGCGAATGATCCTTATCAGCAGGTGCTATTTTTGGCTGTTTTGCCCGAGCAGGTTTTACCGCTGGCAAATCACTACGTTTGGCTTTTACGGGGGTAGCAGGAGCAGCCTCTTGCGCTTGACCGCACAACACTGCAAGCGCTTGGAATGTCGACGCTTGTCGCTTCCCTACAATTTCACTGGTGTGGTCATGATTTCTGAAAAAACTGATGAGCTTACCGATCGGCAAGTTCCAGGAATGCTCGCCGTGAATTTCAAACAGCTCTTGATACGCCGGCTTCACTAGCGCGCTTAGACCTTTTTTAAAGTCCTCATCATCGTGCTGATTGAAAACCCCGACTCCTTGGTGTTTTTTTTGTTATCTGAATCCAAGACATTGATAAAGCGAAGGATATTTAAGACGTACGTTTCATTGTTAGGTGCAATCTGAAGCTTCTTTAGCGTGTCGGCAGTCACCTGAGCTGGAAAAGTCCTTCTGAGCTGGGTGATTGCCTGGACCAGTCCTGCAGTACCTGACATATACGGATGCTTATCTGCCATGACGCCCTTCCTGGTTAGCCGCATAAGGGGTGCCATTGTTTTTTTTGTAATGGCATTCCGACGCTACTTTTTTCGCTGACGCCTGTCTAGTAGGACGCTACCGGATTTAACGGGGTATTCGAATTAACTGATGAAGAATGGCGTTATCGCAGGGTATGCCTGAGCTGATACGCGCAAATTCGCGTTTATTTGCCCTTTCCGCTTGATAAGTAACACTCAAAGTGCAACATTATTAGTAGAACACCTTAACTGATACAGAAGGCACATCATGTTCATCCGCGCATACCTCCGAGCATCGACTGAAGAGCAGGACGCTGGGCGCGCCCGGGCATCGCTCGAGCAGTTCTCCAGCGACCACAACAAGGTCATCGCAAGCGTGTACCTGGAGAACGCCAGCGGGGCGACTGCCGACCGGCCCGAGCTGCTGCGCCTGCTGAAAGATGCGCGCAAAGGTGACGTGCTGCTGGTGGAGTCGATAGACCGGCTTTCCCGCCTGCCGGTGGAGGACTGGCAAAAGCTCAAGGCCGCCATCGACTCCAAGGGCCTGCGCATCGTCGCGCTCGATCTTCCAACCAGTCACCAAGGAATGCAGGACACTAAAGGCGACGAGTTCACTGGACGGATGCTGGGAGCGATCAACTCAATGTTGGTGGAAATGATGGCCGCAATCGCGCGCAAGGATTACGAGCAGCGCAGAGAGCGCCAGTCGCAGGGCATTGAGAAAGCTAAGGCCGCCGGTAAGTACCAAGGCCGCCCTGTAGACGCCGACTTGCACAAGCGAGTGGCAGAGCTTCTCGCAGCAGGCCTCGGCATACGAGCCACAGCCCGGCACGCAAACTGCTCCACCACCACGGTGTTACGGATTCGTGATATCAAATCGTAGCGCGATCGATCCGCTGCTTACCCCTCGGCAGAGCAGCGCGTCAAAAAAGAGATTGGAGTAATTTCGCAAAACTGTCTTCGTTGAAGGTTTCTCTTTCCGGCCCTTTGATAGCCTGATATTCCTTTTTAACGAGTTGCCAGTGTGTATCGGCCCCTGTAACCGTCCTTGTCAAATACACCTGCTCCCAGTTCTTAAACCCTTCTAAATCAATTCTCCCTGTAGAGCCCACGCAGAAACGCGCGACCGGAGACACATCAATAACTTTATTGCCAAGCCTCAATGTCAACTGCCTTGCTGTGTAGGTTCTCGAAATCTCCGTAGTCGGCTCCTCCCGGATAGCAACCTCCGATCGGGTGATCTCAATCACTCCTTCGAGCTTGAGTGGCTCTACCCATCGTTCAATGGTGCTGGTCAGTGAAATTATCTCCTCCTGCCAAAGCCGAATGACTCGATCGATATCTTCAGCGCTGCGAGCATCGCTTTCTTGCTTAAGGCGCACTAACTCCACCAACTTGTTCATTTCGCTCATTTTTCATCACACCGAAGTAGGAATACATCATAGGTATGGTGGCAGAGTGACAGCTTTTCAAGTCAAGCAGATCAATTGAAATTTAAGCCCCAAGCACTTAACGATTGGCACAAAAAAGCCCCGCCAGAGCATTGCCCGGCGGGGCTTCTTTTTGGCCTACTGCTGCCACCCTGCTGTCACGAAGAAATTAAGCTGTCAGGAGAATAGCTTGGAAGGCCCGGATTATATGGTGTCCCAGGGCAGGTTCGAACTGCCAACCTTCCCCTTAGGAGGGGGATGCTCTATCCAATTGAGCTACTGAGACACAAGTCGCCGCAAATAAATGCAAGCGATGGACGGCGTGCATGTTAACGGCCAGACCCGCGTTTGTCATGTCGTCCTTAGGCTTTTTAAGTGTAGGCAGATGCCTCACGAAAGCGTGGCTTTGTTCACCGTGCAAATTGCATCACCGCAAAATGCCATCATTGCAAAATGCAATGCATCCGCTTTACAAAAAATATCTTAATTCATTGTTTTTAAAGGATTTAATAGCCGTTAGACTTTTGGCATGCGGGCTGCTTCGACTGTTCTCAACCAACACAGGAGATCAGCCACATGAACAGCGCGCTGTTAATCGCGAATGCGGTCGCTTTGGCAGTTCTGTTGGGTTTCCATTTCTTCCCCGAAAACGACGCCGTGACAATTGCGCAACGTATCCCTCATTACCTGCAGCTGCAAAAAACGCCTCAATTGGCAGTCGCGAACGATCAACGCAGGGTTGTCGGCAAAGAAATGAGCCAAGAAACTATTCAGCTGCGCACACAGTCTTTCGAACGCTTGGTATTTTGAAATCACCCATCAGGAGCACAGCATGTCTAAATCAGCCGCAGGATTTTTTATCCTCGCCTTACTGAGTGGCATCCTTCATTTGTCATTGGTCGAGGACACGGTCGTTACCCTGCCCCTGATTGCTTGCGGCGTGTTCGGTGCTCTGTTCGTGCTGGCGCTGATCGCCGGGCGCAAGATCAAGTTCGATCCGGTTCTGCGCTGAGACTCAACAGCTTCAGAAGATTGGCGACCGTGCCAGCAAGGTCGCCGGAGTTATCGAGTCGGCGGATCTGCGAATCATCGATTGACTCATCAGCCGTAAACAACGCATTACGGTGCAGTCTTGCTTCAATTTCTGCCGGGTTCTCACGCCCCCGCCGCAAAAGGCGCTCGCGCAGGGCTTCACTTTTGACCGTCAATAGCACCGGCAATAGCGTGGGATAGTGCTGTTGTGCTTCTGCCAGGTGCCCGCGCGAACCGTTGACCAACACATCACGGCCCTCCGCGAGCCATTGGTCGATGCATGCAGGAATACCGTAACTCAGCCCATTGGCCTGCCACCACAGCGCAAAATCCCCGTTGGCTCTGCGTTGTTCAAACTCTTCACGAGACACCTCGATGGCCTCTTCACCCACCGATTCCGCCGAACGTGTGATAACGCGACGCACGATTTCACAATTGCGTGCGCGTAGCGGCTCGCGAGCGGCTTCGATAAGGGTGTCCTTGCCGGATCCCGAAGGCCCCATTAAATAAATCAGCCTGCCACCCATCCTCAAATCATCCCGTGCCGTACGTCCAGACTAGTAAATCGGCCATTTGCCACTATCCTGTATCAGGTAAGGAACAAGGATCGAATCCGCATAGCATGCACCTTCAGGGCGTCTTCGGGCATCACCTGTCGGGCAAGAGGACGCGGTCAGTAAATTCGGACTCATGGATTATTTTCAGACCAGTCCGCATTTCTGATAATAGGTGCTGGCATTAAGCCTTTACCCAGATCAATATTTGTCACAGAATTGACGCCAATGATCTGGCTAATTTGAGGCATGATGCGCGCCTCTATCAATTCAGGTTGAACATTTGGCCAGAGTGCTTGTCCTATCTGACATCCTGCGGCCAATCCCCGAGAACCGCTCCCCTGAACTAACCGGTTAAATATATGCGCCCATTGAAACAGGCAATTTATTCCAGCCGTACGGCTGACAAGTTTGTCGTACGTCTGCCAGACGGAATGCGTGAACGCATTGCCGAGGTGGCTCGCAATCATCATCGCAGCATGAACTCCGAAATCATCGCGCGCCTTGAGCAAAGCCTTATTCAGGAAGGTGCGTTGGGTGAAGAATTGAGCATGCGCCTGGACAGCCCCGAACTGTCTTTGCACGAACGCGAACTGCTGCAGCGCTTCCGCCAGCTCTCCCACCGCCAGCAAAACGCACTGGTTTCGTTGATCGCCCATGACGCCGAAATGGCCGCAGACGCTTCCTGATTTATCCCGAAAGCTCAAGCCAGCGTAATCGCTGGCTTTTTTTTGCCTGAAATTTACCTAAAAAAAAACCCGCCGGTTGGGCCCAGACTTTTAGGAGCCAGGCTTGCCGGCGAAGGCGTCCTTAAGAGCGCTTTCGCCGGCAAGCCTGGCTCCTACGAAAAGCGGCTTGCTCAGGCGGGTGTTTTTTTGAAGCAGGACATCAAAGCAGGAAAATCGTCGCCAGCCCGAGGAATATGAAAAAGCCGCCACTGTCGGTCATGGCCGTGATCATCACACTGGCCCCCATTGCCGGGTCGCGCCCAAGCCGCGCCAGGGTCATCGGAATCAAAACCCCCATTAATGCCGCAAGCAACAGATTTAGCGTCATGGCAGCGGTCATCACCACGCCCAGGGACCAACTGCCATAAAGCAGATAGGCCACCACACCAATCACGCCCCCCCAGACCAAACCATTGATCAAGCCAACCGCCAATTCCTTGCGCATCAATCGCGACGTATTGCCGGTACTGACCTGGTCCAGCGCCATGGCCCGAACGATCATGGTGATCGTCTGGTTACCCGAGTTGCCACCGATACCGGCGACGATCGGCATCAATGCCGCGAGGGCTACCAGTTTCTCGATGGAGCCTTCGAACAGGCCGATCACCCGCGATGCAATGAACGCGGTGATCAGGTTCACCGCCAGCCAGGCCCAACGGTTGCGCAGGGATTTCCAGACCGACGCGAAAATATCTTCTTCTTCACGCAGACCCGCCATGTTGAGAACTTCGTTTTCGCTCTCTTCACGAATCAGGTCGACCATTTCATCGATGGTCAGACGACCGATCAGCTTGCCGTTCTTGTCGACTACCGGCGCCGAGATCAAGTCATAACGTTCGAACGCCTGAGCGGCCTCGTAGGCGTCTTCATCCGGATGAAAACTCACCGGGTCGCTGGCCATGACTTCCGACACCTGCTTTTCCGGGTCGTTGACCAGCAGACGCTTGATCGGCAACACACCCTTGAGCACGCCGTCATAATCGACCACGAACAATTTGTCGGTGTGGCTTGGCAGCTCTTTGAGACGGCGCAAGTAACGCAAAACCACTTCGAGACTGACATCCTCACGGATGGTCACCATCTCGAAGTCCATCAGCGCACCGACCTGCTCCTCGTCATAGGACAACGCGGAGCGGACGCGCTCACGCTGTTGATTATCGAGGGTTTCCATCAGCTCGTGGACGACGTCTCGCGGCAGCTCGGAGGCCAGGTCAGCGAGTTCGTCGGCATCCATGTCCTTGGCTGCCGCCAGGAGCTCGTGATCATCCATGTCGGCGATCAGGGTTTCACGAACCGAATCGGATACTTCGAGCAGAATGTCGCCGTCGCGATCAGCCTTGACCAATTGCCAGACCGTCAGGCGATCGTCCAGCGGCAGGGCTTCAAGGATGTAGGCAACGTCGGCGGAGTGCAGATCATCGAGCTTGCGTTGCAACTCGACGAGGTTTTGCCGGTGAACCAGGTTCTCGACCCGGTCGTGATGCGGACCTTCCTGGCGATGAGTCAGGTCTTCGACCACTCGCTGGCGCTGCAGCAGCTCAACGACTTGAGCGAGGCGGTCCTGCAAGCTTTCCTGCGTTTTCTTTACTTCAACTTCAGACATAGGCGAACTCCACTCCCAGCAGCGGGGCACGCCGGAAGGATCAATCAGTCAATTCATGATTGTAAAAACGGGATACTGAGTAACTACTGGGTAAGTCCATGGAGGTATTCCACAAGCCCCGGCGGGGCTGACGGGCGCAATGATAACACCGCCTGACGGTTTTAAACGTTAAAAAATCGCGGCTGAAACAAGTGCTTGCGAGACAAACCTGAGTGCCATCCTGATCCAGTCAAACTGCGACGACTCATTCTGAAAAGAAAACACACCGCCGCCTGAAAATGTAAAGACTACCCTTGATGAAGACCGTCATGGAGGACGTCGAATGCCATCGATTGCTCAATATTTGCTAGCCGCCCTGCTCTGCCTGCCGCCCCCAGTGCTCGCCACGATCGTTCACCGGTGCGAAGCCGCCAACGGACACATTACTTTCACAACCTTGAGCTGTACGGCAGGAGAAAGTCTCTCAGCACACGACGTACGCACATTTCTGCCAGGCAGCGTGACGCCCCTGATGCCGGAGGCCGAGTCTCGCGAAACACCAGGTAAGAAATTGCAAAGGAGAGAGCCGACGGTCGTTGGTCAATCCGAAGGCAAATGTGGAGATCTGCTCAGCGCGAAGGAACGCCGCATAGCAATCATCAATCAGCGGGTCGTTGCCGGCATGACCCAGCAGGACGTCGAAAGCGCACTTGGCAAACCCGACAAGATCACCACCCGCAATTCAGCCACAAGCTATCGCTACGACAACAAGCGAGGGCGCAGTGCTCATATCGAGTTCGACGAGAAGGGTTGTACCAAAGGAAAAGCCAAATCGCAGACGGCAAAAAGCCCGCGTTAAACGCGGGCTTTTTGTTGTTTGGTGCACTCGACAGGATTCGAACCTGTGACCGCTCGGTTCGTAGCCGAGTACTCTATCCAGCTGAGCTACGAGTGCATTTGT
>NZ_MUNM01000002.1 GCF_002286815.1 Pseudomonas sp. PICF141 | reverse complement strand
TGACCAACCCGGCGCAGACGCCGGTCACCGTCACCTTGTCCAACGGTTCGACCATCACCATCGATGCCGGCCAGACCACCGGCAGCGTGAACGTTCCGACGCCGGCCAATGACGTCTACAACAATGGCAGCACCGTCAGCACCACCATCTCGGGAACTACCGGCGGCAACTTCGAGAATCTGGTGCCGAACCCGACTCCGGCGGTCACCACCATTACCGATTCGGTCGACGACACTGGCCTGACCTTGTCCGCTACCGGCAGCGTCACAGAAGGCGGCCCGATCACTTACACCGCCACGTTGACCAACCCGGCGCAGACGCCGGTCACCGTGACCCTGTCCAACGGTTCGACCATCACCATCGAAGCCGGTAAATCCACCGGTTCCGTGAACGTCGACACCCCGGCCAATGACGTCTACAACAACGGCAGCACCATCAGCACTACGATCACCGGCGCTGCCGGCGGCAACTTCGAGAACCTGGTACCGAGCACCACGCCGGCAGTCTCCACCATCACCGACTCGATCGACAATACCGGCTTGAGCCTCAGCGCCACTGGCACCGTCGTCGAAGGCGGCCAGATCACCTACACCGCCACCCTGACCAACCCGGCCGGCACGCCGATGACCGTGACCTTGAGCAATGGCTCGGTCATTACCATCGAAGCGGGCAAGACCACCGGTAGCGTGACTGTCGATACCGCGGCCAACGACGTCTACAACAATGGCAGCACCGTCAGCACTACGATCACCGGCACCGCCGGAGGCAATTTCGAGCAACTGACCCCGAGCACCGAGCCAGCGCTCACCAACATTACCGACTCGAAAGATGACACCGGCCTGAGCCTGTCGGCGTCCACCGAAGTGGCCGAAGGTGGTCAGATTCTGTACACAGCGACCTTGACCCATCCGGCCGGTACGCCGGTGACTGTGACCTTGAGCAACGGCGCGATCATCACCATCGCGGCTGGCGCGACCACCGGCAGCGTGAGCGTCGATGCGCCTGCCGATGATGTTTATAAAGATGCCGGCAAGGTTGAAGTGACCATTACGGACACCGCAGGTGGCAACTTTGAGAACCTGGTGACAGACCCGGAGGCTGCGGTTACCGAGGTGACTGATACCCTCGACACTTCAACGGTCAATCTGACGGCGACGTCCACCGTCGCTGAAGGCGGCACCGTGGTTTACACCGCGTCCGTCAACGCACCGGTCACCGGTTCGCCCGTCGTCGTC
>NZ_MUNM01000001.1 GCF_002286815.1 Pseudomonas sp. PICF141 | reverse complement strand
GGGGTTAGTGGGGAGCATATTGCCGATTACATCTGCGCGGTGGAGTTTGGTTGGGGTAAGGATTGGGATGGGCATGATAAGGGGGCGGATGGGAAGTGGCTTGAGGGTGTGCCGAGTGCGAGTAAGACTGGGAAGCTTTCGGCGGGGGGGAGTCCCAAGGCAAGTCACGTGCTTTACAAGCTGACGGATGGTGCGAATGGGACTGGGATCGATGCGGTCTGGCGCGCTAACCCGGCAAATAATGAAGGCAAGAAATTTGCCATTGTCGAAGCAAAGGCAAGCCGTGATGAAGATGCTCCTAAATTCATGCGCAAGCTTAACTATACTCGAAAACCCGGCATAAGCTCGAAGTTGGGCGTGTCTGGAATAGCTGACCCTAGCGAACTGATCGAACCGATTGAATCAGATGCATCTTCTAGTCAAAGCAAAAACAAAAGCCCGGTAAGCAGCGGCAAAAATAAGCCAGCTAATACCAAACGTGAGGAAGACTTCACGAAAAGGAAAAGAGATCTTTTGGTTCAAATGAGTAGCGAGTGGATCGCGAAGAACATCTCTAAAGCCGTTCTTGGAAGGAGCTTAATAGCCCAGGTAATGAGTTCTTACAGCCGCCACCTATTTTACGCCCCTCTATTTCATACAAGCTTGAGCCCGAAGGAACACGCCAGTGCGCAACTAGGAAGCCTAGAGGAAAGCGCTCACCAAAATCACAAGGCCTTTCATTATTCCGAACATGAAATAAAAGGCTTCGTAAACAAGCGAAAAAAATCCCTGACTAAAAAGCATGGCGCGTTAGACTCGCTCAAGATCGAGGCTTGACTAAAATGAATAAACGACAGAAATTTTTCAGCGAGTACCAATACAACAATTTCTTGAAAGAGCATGACGAGGTCATTAGTTTCTTCAAAACAAATACCTTTCAATCTGACTCACCCGAGGAAGAAGCGACACTGCGCGCGACACACTTCAAGCAACTCGCACTTGACAAGCTTTTCGCCACATATACGGCAGGAGAAGAAATAAGCGCCCTAACACCATTACTTGAAGACCTAATAGTCAAGTACGAAACTCGACAAGCTAAACTCGCCGAATACCAGAAAATACCTGATATATCTCCGCTTGCGATAAATGACTGGCCTGACGAATATGAAGAATGTGTGCAGGTCATAGGATTTTGCGTTCTCTTACATCGTACTGATTTACTTCAGCGCTTTGTAACTCTAATAGATGGAGCGGGCTACGCCGGGGACGATACGCTATACGAAGATCTACTCATCAAACTACTTCCGAATAGACACGATGTAGATCAATGGTTTCATGACGTGTATTCATCTTTGATTCGAGCCATTTATGCAGATAGCAAAGAGGACGCGTCAAAGCATCTGAAAAAATACTGCAACCAATGGTACTCAGCATTTAAACAAGCACCATGGCATGACACTCACTTGCAGGGAGAAAATGGTAATTACGTCGGCTATTGGGCTATAGAAGCAGGAGCTGTCGCTTTTTTGTACGGTGTAGACGACAGCAAAATAGATCATATGGTTTATCCAAAAGACTTGGTTGAGTACGCTCGAAACTATAAGGGTGATATTGGTTCCCAGATTAATCGTATTGTTGCTGGCGAAGCCTGCAGCAAAACGGGCTATTGGTTCAGCCCGGCT